>CBDDEB010000001.1:0-366873 GCA_965226715.1 Methylacidiphilales bacterium
TGTTTCTCCTCTCACTCAAGGCGGCGGGGACAGGACTCAACCTGACCTCGGCGAGCTACGTCGTGCTATACGATCCGTGGTGGAATCCGGCCGTGGAAGCGCAAGCCATCGACCGCACGCACCGCATCGGCCAGGACCGCACGGTCATCGCCTACCGGCTCGTCACGCAGGGCACGGTGGAGGAAAAAATCTGGCGCCTGCAACAGAGCAAGGCGCAACTCGCGCAGGACGTTCTCGGCGAGGAAGGCTTCACCGGCAGCTTGTCGAAGACCGACTTCGATTATCTCCTCGAAGACACGTCGGAAGAGTTGGAGCCGACGGGGGAAGCGTAGAGGTAAGAGCGAAGAACTAAGAACGTAGAACTGGAAGGCAGTAACTGAAGCTTCAGCCCGCTCTAAGCTCTGCGTTCCATCATCTGCGTGGCTTATCTTTTTAGCCCAACCAAGCCATTGAGGCTACGCAGCGCTAACGTCCTTCGCGCTTTTGTGCGATAGTGGCGGCATGACAGCTAGCGCATTTTCGATTTGGATCATCGCCTTGGAGTTTGCGAGTAACCCGGAGGCTTGCCACAATCGTAGCCGGTGGTTGAGCCCGCGACTCCCCTCCGCAGGAGCGGGACGACACCACCGGAACCGCATTTCAAGGAAACCTACCCCGGCAGGGGTAACACACAGGTGCGCCCCTTCCGTGTTCCATCAAATTCTGTCACGAACCGAATCCCATACGCTCCATTCGCCTGATTCGCTTAATTTTTTTTCACTGCAAAACGATGGCCAATAATCATCTATGCAGAAATGATTCACGACCCTCATGCTTCTCCTGCCTTCCCTCCTCAAAAAATTCCGTTAATTTGGTTGAAATTCCGTTGATTCCGTCAAAATTCAGCCTGCCGTCAAAAAATGTCTTCTCCGCTCCTTAAATTCATCTCCCTCGAAGGCGGGGAAGCCGTCGGCAAATCGACCCAAATCGAGCGCCTTGCGCAACGCCTGACCAAGCTCGGGCAGAAAGTCGTCGTCACGCGCGAGCCGGGCGGCACACCGCTCGGCGAATCGATCCGCCACCTGCTCAAGCACGCGCCCGAGGGCAGGGGAATGTCGCCCTACACGGAGCTGCTCCTTTTTCTCGCCAGCCGCGCGGAGCTTGTGCGCAAGGTCATCACGCCCGCGCTCGATCGGGGCGAATGGGTGCTGAGCGATCGTTTCCTCGATTCGACCACGGTTTACCAGGGCGCGGGGCGCAAATTGCCGACCGAAATCGTCGAGCGCGTCAATGCCTTTGCGGTTGGACCCCATCTGCCCGGCCTGACGCTGGTGCTCGATCTCGAACCCGAAGCCGCGCGCGCTCGCCAGATCAAGCGTTCGCACCCGCCGGGCAGCGGCTCCTTCGATCGGATGGAAGCCGAGCCGGTCGATTTCTTCGAGCGCGTCCGCCAGGGTTACTTCGAAGTCGCCCGCGCCCATCCCGCCCGCGTCAAAATCGTCTCCGCCGCCGGCACCATCGACCAAACCGCCGAGGCCGTGTGGAAGGAAGTGGCACGGGCATTCGATCTGTAAAGCTTCCGATTTTTTGACGGAATTAACGGAATTATTCCAGATTGACCAAATTTTTTATGGGCCTGGCGGAACAAAATTCTGATCTCCTTATCAAGACAATCATCGGTCTCGCGATGAAAGTTCATCGTGAATTGGGAATGGGATTTTTAGAGGCGATTTACGCCAACGCACTTGCCTTTGAATTGGCGGAAGCCGGCATCGCCTTCGAGCGCGAGAAGCGAATTCCTGTTTATTATCGAGGGCACATCATGGGTGATTTTATCGCTGATCTGGTGATTCGGGAAATCATCGTGGTGGAACTGAAATCGGTCGAAAGTTTGGTGACCGCTCATTCCGTGCAACTCGTCAACTACCTTAGCGCCACTCGGCTGGATGTGGGATTACTGCTCAACTTCGGCGCCAAAAGCCTTCAGTTTAAAACAAAAACGCGTGAGTATATTCCAAACATTCCGTTAATTTCGTCCCCCAATTCCGTTAATTCCGTCTAAAATCAACATGCCTTTCCGCGCTGAAGAACTTCGCCAACGGTTTGCCGCCAGCATTGAGCAGGGGCGGATGGGGCATTCCTATCTGCTGACGGGCGACCGCGCTGAGTCACTGGAGAATCTCGCGCTGGGACTGGCCGGACAGGTCCTCGCCGCCGCGCCGCAAGAGCATCCCGATTTCCACTCGGTCCGGCCCGAATCGAAGTCGCGGCACATCACGGTCGAGCAAATCCGCGAACTAGAGCGTGAGCTTTACCTGCGGCCCTTCATGGCGCCGCTCAAGGTCGCCGTCATCTTCGACGCGGAGCGGATGTGCCTCGGCAGCGCCAGCGCGGCCAACGCCTTTCTCAAGACGCTCGAAGAGCCGCCCGCGCACACGCTCATCCTGCTCACCTCGGGCCGGCCCGCGATGCTCCTGCCCACGATCATCTCGCGCTGCCTGCGGCTCGATCTCGGTTTCGAGGACATCGACGCGGGTGCGGTGCACGAACCGGAGTGGATTTCCGCTTGGTACGCGCGGCAGCTCAATCCCGCCCTGCGCGCCTACGCCCGCGCCCAGGTCTTGCGCGAGCACTGGGCCGGAATCCGCGAAACGGCGGAAGCGCATCTCAAGGAAAGCCCTGATGATGTGGAAGAGGATGTCGCCAAGGCGCTGGTCGAGGCCGAATTCCAGCTTGGGCGGCAGGAATCGATCGCGCAACTGCAGCGCTGGTACTGGCGGCGCAGCGAAGCGGTCGCGGCCACGTCCGAAAAGGAACGCCTTCTCGCGGTGAAGGCGTTGGAGGAACTTCAGGCCGGTCTCGCGCAAAACTGCGAGCCGAATCTCGCGGTCGAGTACGCCTGCCTGCGCATGGAGGGATTGATTTAAACTCAATAGGGAATCCGTATGTCCGGCTCGCGGCGCGGGAAGTCGCGATGATTGCGCGTGACCAGCAGCAGGCCGTGGACGCGCGCGGTCGCGAGGATGATCGCGTCGGGAAGTTTGAGGCGAGTGCGTTGACGGATAAGAATGGTTTCCTGGCTCACGGCTTCATCGATTTCGAGCAGATCGCAGTCATCCAGCAACGATTTTCTTCGAACCTCGATATCAGCTGTTTTCGCGCCGGTCAGAAATTCAATCCAGACGATTCGCGACACCACCACTTTGTCGTAGCGTTTCATCTCCTCGACGGCCGCCTCAACGCCGTAGATACACTCAACGAGGATGTTGGTGTCGAAAAGCGCTTTCACCCGCGGTGATCCCATTCCGCGCGTAACTTCCGAACGTATTCCACCGAGTCAAAACCTTTGGGCATCTTCTCGCTTCCGAAAGCTGGATGCTTGCGCCAATCAATCTTCTTTTTCTTGGCGGGCAGATAAGTCGCCACGGCTTCCCGCACCACGGCCGCGCGCGAAATGCCCTTGGCTTTCGCATACGTGTCCAAAGCCTCGATTTGCTCCTGGGGAAGATCGACGATCGTTCTCATGACGATATCATGCGACGATATCGTTCTGGTGTCAAACTCACCCGGGCCGGAGCACGGTATCGGCTGGCGGCGCGCTGGTATCGAGCTTCGGATAATCGAGCGTGAAGTGAAGGCCGCGGCTCTCGTGGCGGCTAAGCGCGCTGTCGACGATGAGCGACGCGACGAGCACGAGGTTGCGCAGCTCGATCAGGTCGCAGGTCATCTTGTAATTCCAGTAATAGTCGCGCACTTCCTCGCTCAGGCTGTGGAGACGGCTCGCCGCGCGCCGCAGCCGCTTGGTCGTGCGGACGATGCCGACGTAGTCCCACATCAATTGCCGGATCTCCCGCCAGTTGTGGTAGATCACGACCAGCTCGTCGGGGTCCTGCGCGGGACCGCTTTCCCACGGCGGCAGATCCTTCTGCGGAGGTGGCATTTTCTCCCGCCGCAGCGCGTCAGCCGCGCGGTGCGCCACGACGAGCGCCTCGAGCAGCGAATTGCTCGCCAGCCGGTTCGCGCCATGAAGGCCGGTGCAGCCGACTTCGCCCACGGCCCAAAGTCCCGGCAGTTCGGTGCGGCCCTCCGGTGTGGTCGTGACTCCGCCACATTGATAATGGGCGCCGGGCACGACCGGGATCGGCTCGACCGCCATGTCGATGCCGAATTCGAGGCACTTGGCATAGATGGCCGGAAAGCGGTTTTGCAGGAACTCGCGGCTACGATGCGTGATGTCGAGGTAGACGCATTCCGCGCCGGTCCTTTTGATCTCCGCATCGATGGCCCGCGCGACGATGTCCCGCGGCGCGAGCGATTCGAGCG
Source organism: Methylacidiphilales bacterium (assembly GCA_965226715.1). Taxonomy (GTDB): domain Bacteria; phylum Verrucomicrobiota; class Verrucomicrobiia; order Methylacidiphilales; family UBA1321; genus JABDGH01. The sequence goes on from CBDDEB010000001.1 coordinate 4,303, forward strand.
GGTGGACGCCCTGCATGAAGGCCTTGCCCGCGCCGTTGCGCAGGATGCCGCCTTCGCCGCGCACCGCCTCGCTGATCAGGAACGATTTCGCCTTGGGATGAAAGAGGCAGGTCGGGTGGAACTGAATGAACTCCATGTTGGCGACCGGCACGCCCGCGCGGTAGGCCATGGCCACGCCGTCGCCGGTCGCGATGTCGGGGTTGGTGGTGTAGAGATAGACCTTGCCGCAGCCGCCGGTGGCGAGAAGCACATGGTGCGCGGCGACGGTCTCGACGCGTCCGCTTTGGTTGTCGAGCACATAGACGCCGACGCAGCGGTTGTCCGTGGCAAAGCCGAGTTTGCGCCGCGTGATCAGGTCGATCGCCGCATGGTTCTCGAACATCTCCACGTTGGGATGGAGGGCGAGCGCGGTCAGCAGCGCGGTCTCGATTTCGCGTCCGGTCACATCCTTGGCGTGGAGGATGCGGCGCTTCGAGTGGCCGCCCTCCTTGCCGAGATCGAGTTCGTGGCTGTCGTTTTCTCCGCCGTTCTGGCGCTCGGTGAACGACATGCCGAGCTCGATCAACTCCTTGATGCGGGCCGGGCCCTCCTCGACGATCCCGCGCACGACTTCCTCCTGGCAGAGGCCCGCGCCCGCTTCCAGCGTGTCGCGCACATGGAGATCAAAGGTGTCCTCCGTCGAGGTCACGCAGGCGATGCCGCCCTGCGCGTAATTGGTGTTCGACTCGGCCCGGTTCTTCTTGGTGATCACCGCGACGGAGCCTTTCTCGGCCACGTTCAGGGCAAAAGTCAGCCCGGCAATGCCCGACCCGAGCACCACGTAATCGTAACGGTGGTCTGGAACCATCAGAGAACTTGCTCTCAATCATCGTCTTGCGCCAATCTTAAAAATGGGGTGGTGGCGTTGTCGAGGGGCCGCGCATGGTTTATAATGGAAGGTGCGGTCTTATTCCACCCATACCTTGCTCATGGGCGAGGGGTTGGTGTTATCCCATTCCGGCCACGAATATCTCGCCTTGGTCGATATCGAGTCGTATCCCTCCTTTGTCGCGAAGGACGTCGATCATCTCGATATGATGGCGCATCTCTACGGCCAAATGAAGGCCCTCACGGCTGTGGCGTGGGGCGCATCGGGCAAGACGCTGAATATCCGTTTTCTGTTGACGGAGAACGACCGCACGGCGGACCATATCGCCCTTTCCGATTGCCGCACGACCGCTTCGGGGTGGGTGCGGACCAGCGGCCGGCTCTGCTTCACCAGTCACGACCGGCTCTTCGATTGCGCCCATCATCGCACGCACGATGTGCTGCGCGAGGAACGCCTGCCGAAGAACTCTCGGCCCCATGTCCTGGCCGTGCCGCCGGGGATCTATTCGGTGCAGGTCTTTTATCACTTCCGCTTTCCCTACGGGGGCGGCGTGGAAAACGATCCGTCCGCGAAGCCCAAGATCCACTTCACGGTTATCCTGCGCCATTATGCCTTTCCAGCGCCCCGGGTGGCGCCGACCCGGCTGCCGGGCCTCATCCCGTGGGCGGCGTGATCTTTTCCACCCGCGGTGCCTATCATCCCGAGCTTGCGGAAGGATGACGGTCCGCCATCTCTTTCCTAAGTTTATATGGCTTAGCTACTTCATTTTAGAGAGTAGCTTTTTGTAATTTTGTACGAAAAAGCAACCCTCTCTTAAACGAATAATTTGTGATTCAATGACATTACAATATAGGTAATTGTTAATGAATCTTCGCGAAATGGGGAAAGCATGATAACTTAAGTTAATTGAAGCGCGGGGATGCCGATTACAAAGGATATGGTCTGTGCGGCGGCGACGAGGTTAGCACCCTTGGTGAAACAGCGTATTCCGAAAAATGCAAATGGCCATCCACCGCCCAAAAACATTTGCCAAAATCGCCGGCGGTTTCGTGTTCATTGCCGGAATCGCCGTTTTGGTAGGCTGGGCTTTTGATATCGCCCTTTTGAAAAGTGTTTTTCCCGGTTTGGTCACCATGAAGGCCAATACGGCGGCAGGTATGGCGTTGTGCGGCCTGACGCTGGCACTTTTATCGCGCGAGAAATTGTCTACGACCATCCGCTTTTGCGCGGCTGTGCTTGCGATAGTGGTCGCCCTATTGGGAGTGTTGACCTTGAGCGAATACTTTTTTGATTGGAATTTCAGGATTGATGAACTTCTTTTCCGCGACGCTATCGAGTCGGTGAGCACTTCGCGATCCGGGCGAATGTCACCGTCCACGGCGTTTTGTTTTATTCTGGCCGGGAGCGCGTTATGGGTCGCGTCGCAGCAATTTGTGGGGTGGTTGAAATTTTCCGTCCTGTCAGGGTTGGGCGCAACGTTAGTCGTCATCTGCGGAGTGGCGGCTCTTGGTCAAATCTCGAATGCCCTGTTCCATTTTCGCTTATGGAATTATTTCGGGATGGCGGTGCACACGGCGGCGGGGTTTGTTTTGCTGGGAAGCGGACTGTTGGCGCTCGTCCAGAGCGAGGGGAGAATGGGATGGGCTTTAGGTAGGAGCACCACCGGTGGATTCATTATTTCCGTCGCGATCATGGTGACGGCAGCGGGGGTTTCCTGGAATTATACCAATGAACTGCAGGATGCGGCCGGCTGGGTCAGCCATACCCACGAGGTGCTTGCGGAGATTCAGGATATCCGGGCCGACAAGGCGCTTCTGGAGAGCTGCCAGCGCGGCTATCTCATTCTCGGCGATGAGCAATTGCTGGCGCCCCGGGAACAGCTTAAGAAGGACGTAAGCAGCGACATGGAGGATCTTCGGAGACTGACCGCCGATAATCCGCATCAGAAACCGCGTCTTGATCAACTCGAAGCGCTGGTCGAGCAACGCACCGAGTTCGCTGAACAAATCATCGCGGTCCGCCGGCGGCAGGGTTTTCCCGCCGCCCAGCGCATGCTTGCCACCGGCGCCGGGATTACCCTCTCCGCGAGCATTGAGCGTGTGCTCGGAGCGATGCGCGACGAGGAGGATTCCCTCCTGGTGACGCGGGAAAAGCGATCCGAGGCAGTTTCCACCTCCACTTTTCTGCTCCTGCCGGTGGCCGTCTCCCTCAGCTTGACGATCTTGTCGCTGGCCTTGTTCTCTTTAAACGCAGGCGTTGTCGAACGCGCGCGGGCCGAGGAAGTCGCGGCGCAATTGGCGGCGATTGTGAATTCCTCGAACGACGCCATCATCGGGAAAGACCTGAACAGCATCGTCACGAGTTGGAATGCCGGTGCGGAAAGGGTTTTCGGATATGCCGCGAATGAGATGATTGGCAGCCCGATCACGCGACTCATCCCCTCCGATCGCCAGTCGGAGGAGCTGCAAATCATCAATCGGGTCAGGAATGGCGAGAGCGTGGAACATTTCGACACCCTGCGAGTGGCCAAGGATGGACACCTCATTGACATCGCCGTAACGGTGTCGCCGATCAGGGATAAAACGGGGGAAATTGTGGGGGCTTCGAAAGTGGCGCGCGATATCACCGAGCGCAAGGCGGCGACGGAAAAAATCCGTCAACTCAACCTGGAGTTGGAGGACCGGGTGATCGAGCGCACGGCTCAACTCGAAGCGGCCAACAAGGAACTCGAAGCTTTTTCCTATTCGGTGTCACACGATCTGCGTTCGCCGCTGCGCGCCATGGACGGCTTTTCCCAGGCGGTCTTGGAGGATTACGGCCCGCAATTGCCGGCGGAAGGCAAGCGTTACCTCCAAACTATCCGGGATGGCGCGCAACGGATGGGCACGCTCATTGATGATTTGCTGGAATTCTCACGCTTGAGCCGCGCGCCCTTAAATAAACAGACGGTGAACACCGAGAAACTGGTGCGCGCGGTTCTTGACGATCTGAATTCCGAGCGACAGGGCCGGCAAATTGAAATTCAGATCGGTGAGCTGCCATCCTGCGAGGGCGATCCGGCGTTGTTGAAGCAGGTCTGGACCAATCTCCTCTCGAACGCCGTCAAATACACCCTGCACCGCAACCCTGCGGTGATTGAAATCGGCTGCCAGGCGGGGCAGGAGAATGTCTATTTCGTGCGCGACAACGGGGCCGGTTTTAACATGAAGTACGTCCACAAGCTGTTCGGAGTGTTTCAGCGCCTGCACCGCGCGGACCAGTTTGAGGGCACAGGTGTGGGCCTTGCCATCGTGCAACGGGTGGTTCACCGGCACGGCGGGCGCGTCTGGGCCGAGGCGGCGCTGGATCAGGGTGCGACTTTTCATTTCACCCTTCACGGAGAAAGCAAATCATGAGCGAGACAAGTGCCGTCGAAATTTTGATTGTTGAAGATACCGACCAGGACCTTCAACTGGCGTTACGGGCGTTGCGCAAGGCGAACCTCACCAATCAGATTCAGGTCGCCCATGATGGTGAGGAGGCGCTGGAGTTTCTCTTCTGTGAAGGCCCCTATGCCGGCCGTAGAATTGAGAATTCCCCCAAGGTCATTCTACTTGACTTAAAACTTCCCAAGATCGACGGGCTGGAAGTCTTGCAGCGCATCAAGGCCGATCCACGCACCCAAGCCATTCCTGTGGTCGTGCTCACCTCTTCCAAGGAGCAGAGAGACGTGGTGGAAAGCTACAAGCTCGGGGTCAACAGCTACATCGTCAAGCCGGTCAACTTCGAGGGATTCGTCAAGGCCGTGCAGGATTTGGGGATGTATTGGCTGCTCCTCAATCAGCCGCCCAAAATTGAAGGATAAATGTCGCAACAAATTCAAGTCCTGATCGTTGAAGACAACCCGGCGGATGCCGAACTGCTGGTGCGGGAATTGCGCCGCGCCCAGTTCGATCCTCAATGGCAACGCGTCGAGACAGAAGAGGATTATCTCGCCAACTTGCATCCCGATCTCGACCTCATTCTCTCCGATTTCGAGATGCCCGAGTTTAGCGGGCTTCGTGCCCTGGAATTGTTGAACGAACGAGGATACAAAATCCCTTTTATCATCGTCTCCGGCACCATTGGGGAGGAAACGGCCGTGACGGCGATCAAACAGGGTGCCACGGACTACCTGCTCAAAGACCGCATCACCCGGCTGGGGACAGTCGTCAACCGCGCGCTAATGGAGGCTCGCGAGCGCGTCGCACACCGACGGACGGAGCAGGCGTTGACCCTGCTCAATACCTGCGTCTCCCATCTCAACGACATTGTCCTGATCACCGAGGCCGAACCAATCGACGAACCGGGACCGAGGATTGTCTTCGTAAATGAAGCTTTCGAGCGCCTGACGGGCTATACCCGTGCCGAGACGCTCGGGAAGAGTCCCCGTTTTCTCCAGTGTAAAAATACCGACCAGCGGATTTTGACGGAGATTCGACAAGCTCTGGCTCAGCACCAGCCGATTCGGAGGCAAATCATCAATCGTGGGAAAGATGGCGGCGAATATTGGCTCGATATGGACATCGTCCCTATTTTCAACGCTGCGGGCACCTGCACCCATTTTGTCGCCATCGAGCGCGATATTACCGAGGAGAAAAATAGCGAGGAGCAGCTTCTCTGGAAAACCGCTTTCTTCGAAGCCCAGGTCAACTCGGCTCTCGACGGAATCCTGGTCGTCAACAGTGAGGGACAAAAAATACTCCAAAACCAGCGGATGATCGATTTATGGAATCTTCCCGGGGAAATAAACGACGAGATTGACGATCGGCGGCGATTCGAGTGGGTTACCGCCCAGGTGAAAAATTCCCATCAATTTGCCGAGAAAGTCGCCTATCTCTACGCCCATCCGGACGAAGTCAGCCGGGATGAACTTGAACTCGTTGACGGGAGGTTTTTTGACCGTTATTCGGCGCCTGTCCTGGGCAAGGACGGGAAACGTTATGGAAGAATCTGGGCCTTTCGTGATATCACCGACCGGAAAAGGGCGGATGAACGAATCGCGGAACAAGCGGCGCTTCTGGATAAGGCGCGTGATGCCATCCTGGTTCGCGATCTCGAAGGAAAAATTCTCTTTTGGAACCAGGGCGCCGAGCGCATGTATGGCTGGACGAGCGGGGAAGTCGTGGGCCAAAATATTGGCGGACTTCTCTACACAAATTCCAAAAAGTTTGAGGAAGCTAACGGGCTGGCCATCAGCCAAGGCGAATGGCACGGGGAACTCCAGCATCTGACCAAGGACCGCCACGAAATCACCGTCGAAGCGCGCTGGACGCTCATTCGGGACAATGAAGGGCGGCCCAAATCGGTGCTCGCGATCAACACCGACATCACCGAGAAGAAGAAGATCGAGGCCCAATTCATGCGGGCCCAGCGCATGGAAAGCATTGGCACCCTGGCCGGCGGCGTCGCGCATGATTTGAACAACATCCTCGCGCCGATCATGATGTCCATTGACATCCTTAAGCTCACGGCGACCGACCCTCAGGCCCAGAAGATTTTGGAGACCATTGAGGTCAGCGCAAAACGGGGGGCGGATATTGTGCGGCAGGTCCTCACCTTTGCGCGCGGCCTGGAAGGGGAACGGGTCGAAGTCGACCCCAAGCGTCTTTTGAAGGACCTGGAAAACATCATCAAGGATACCTTTCCGAAAGACATCCGGTTGCACTTCTCCGTTTCCAACGAGACGTGGACGATTTTAGGCGATCCGACCCAGGTGCACCAGATCCTCCTGAACCTTTGCGTGAACGCCCGCGACGCGATGCCAAACGGCGGTCGCCTGGCCGTCGGCGTCGAGAATTGCGTTCTTGATGAGCAATATGCCGCGATGAATCTCCAGGCGAAGGCGGGGCGCTACGTGAATTTCAGCGTCACCGATTCGGGAACCGGGATGCCGCCCGGGCTGATCGAGAAAATTTTCGAGCCCTTCTTCACCACCAAGGACCTGAACAAAGGCACCGGCCTGGGCCTGTCGACGGTCATGGCCATCGTGAAGAGTCACGATGGAGTCATCAACGTTTACAGCGAGCCCGGCAAAGGCACGACCTTCAAGGTCTATCTGCCAGCGATGGAAACCTCCTCCGAAGCCCGGAAGGAGCAATCGGAAGCCGCCAGCTTGCCGCGAGGCAACGGTGAGACGATTTTGGTGATCGATGACGAAGCCTCCATCCTCACTATCACCGGTCAGACCTTGCAGGCCTTTGGTTACCAGGTTTTGACGGCGACCGATGGAGCCGATGCCGTCGCGGTTTACGCCAGGCACGAAAATGAGATCGCCGCCGTCCTGACCGATATGATGATGCCGGTCATGGATGGTCCCGCCACGATTCACGCCCTGACGCGAATGAATCCGGCGATCAAAATCGTCGCGGCGAGCGGGCTTAATGCGAATGGCGGTGTGGCCAAAGTGTCCGGAGGCGTAAAACACTTCCTGGCGAAACCCTACACGGCGGGGACCTTGCTCAAGACCTTGCGGGCCATCCTGGACGAAGCTTGATTGTTTCGTGGCAACTTCTCTCCCGGCTTTTGTGGTGAAGGTGCAGGCTGAGCTGCCTCCGCATCGCGTGGGGGGAGCAAGGCGGCCGATTTCGTTGGGATTGGCGTAGGGGGTAACCGTGACCTCATGCGTGTTGAATTACCGTCGCGTTATCGTGCCGACCCCGCTCTTCTCTCGCGCACTAATAACGGTATCCTTAAGAAAGTCTATCGCCAGCCCGTCAACGATTGGGCCAAGCCGATTTTGAGACGGTGTGGTCGGTAAAATTGCCTTCCGCACAAAAGCGCAAACTTCAATTTAGGATCGTTTCGGTGCGATAGAGGGGAATGCCGAGGCAAGACCCGTTCCGTACATCCGAATCGTGGAGCATGACTCCTTCTCTTTCCAAGTACAAATAGCCGCAAGCTGGCCTGGTATGCTCATTATAATAGATCGTCAGCCCATCGCCCCTGGGTTGCAAATCAACGTGTGGCGCACCACTGCAGCGATAAGCTCCGTTCAACAGGGCACCATACTCGAACCGACCCTCGGCATTGAAGACATAGCAGCAAAACCTTCCTGTGGGCATCATCATGGAGTGATAGTTGATGATGAGGAAATGCTTTTGCATTTTTTCATCCGGCAGTTCTCCCGACCAAAGGATGGTTCCAGATTGGGCGCCAAAAAAGAACGTCTCATCCTGGACATCATCCAGAAAGCGCAGTTTCCAGACACTCGAAAAATTGCCCGGTTTGCTGAGAAGAGCATCAAATGCGGTTCGCCAAGGATCGCTGGAATTCCGATGAGTGGAGTCTTCGGCGGTGGGGCGGGTGGTTTTCAGGCTCTGCAGCAAGTCATAATTCGAGCGCGTGTCGTCGTGATGCCACGTAAAATCGGTTGCGAGGGCATCAGTGCTCGGATCGTATTTGCAATCGAGCGCCATCATGAGGAATGACTGGGTCATGAACGCCCGGTAGGTCGTCCCGATTCCCGCGACGCCCGTGCTTTCTCCAGGAAAGAGGAGGTCTCCCCTCTTCCGGTTTGAACACTCGTCCCCCTTCGCGATGAAATCGGCAAAACCCTCGGGCAGGAACAGCCGCCGCGGCGACAATCTTTTCAAGGCATCGAGACGCTCCTGGTAGGAAGTGTATTGAAGGAAATTGTGCGCGAAGCGTAGCGTCTCGCCTGAGATATTTGCTTCTTTCGCAAAAATCACCCGATCCGAAATATGAGGCAAAAAGCCATCGGGGAGAGGTCGGTCAAGAAAAGCATCGGGCGCCGAGGGTGCGTCGCCACGGGCAACCGGGCAGAAGACAAGGAAAGCGATGAGACAGGGATAACCGTAAATTCTCATCTCGATGACAGATCTTAGACTCGAAAGTCAGATTATCAATTCCGTTAATTCCGTCCCAATTTGGTAATTCCGTCAAAATTCAGTAAATCTTCGCAAAAAATCTCTTGCACGCCCTAGTGCCTATGGCATGATTCCACTCCCCCGCAAAACGGGGGGGCCTTGTTGAGCAGCTAAATGCACTCAGCCGGGTACGAGTGATGAGGAAGCGTGTGACGGCCTTCCGGGTGTCAAAGCCACAGGAAAAGGTCGTCCTCCATGCGAGCTTCGAAGCTTAGCACGCCATTTTTGGCGTGTTTTTGTTTCTGAAGCCCGGGTGGCAGAACGTCTCCGCAACACCCGAAACGGATTTCAGTCGGATTTAGAACCAACATTTACCAGAAACACGGAATGCCCACGATCAACCAATTGGTCCGCAAAGGACGCCGCAAAGTCGTCGTCAAGACGAAGTCGCCCGCGCTCAAAGGCGCGCCGCAGCGCCGTGGCGTCTGCGTGCAGGTGATGACCCGCACGCCGAAGAAGCCGAATTCCGCCTTGCGCAAGGTGGCGAAGGTCCGCCTGACCAATGGCCAGGAAGTCATCGCCTATATTCCCGGCGAAGGCCACAATTTGCAGGAACATTCCATCGTCCTGGTCCGTGGCGGCCGCGTGAAGGATTTGCCCGGTGTTCGTTATCACATCGTCCGGGGCACGCTCGACGCCCTCGGCGCGGCGGGGCCGAGCAATACGAACAAGCTTACCCGCAACGTTTCCCGTTCCAAGTACGGCGTCAAAAAGCCCAAGAAGGGCGGAGCCGGCGCGGCCGCTGCACCAGCCAAGAAATAACCTTTCACCTTAACTCACTCACTCTTAATTATCCATGGCCAGACGTCGCCGCGCCGAAAAGCGCCTCATTCTTCCTGACAGCCGCTACGAGTCACCCGTGGTCGGGCGTCTCATTTCCGCGATCATGCAGCGGGGCAAGAAGTCTCTCGCTCAGCGCATCGTTTACGGCGCGATCGATTCGGTCAACGAGAACAACAAGGACGGCGATCCGCTCGACGTGCTGACCAAGGCGCTGGAGAACGTGAAGCCGCGCCTCGAGGTGAAATCGCGCCGCGTCGGTGGCGCCACCTACCAGGTTCCGATGGAAGTCCCGCCGGAGCGTCAGCTCGCGCTGGCCATGCGCTGGATGGTCGCCAATGCCTCCAAGCGCAAGGGCGTGCCGCTGCAAAAAGCGCTCGCTTCCGAGATCAAAGAAGCCTCCAACGGCCAGGGCAATTCGGTCAAGAAACGCGATGACGTGCATAAGATGGCGCAGGCCAACCGCGCGTTTGCCCATTTCAGGTTCTAACGTTCTCCTTTTAAACCTTTCCCTTTAACTTTTACCCTTAACCCCTATGGCCACCGCAACCGCTTCCGCCCCTCAGACGGCCAAGAATCCCAATTCTCCCAAGCGCCCCTATCCGATGGAGCGCACGCGCAACATCGGCATTGCCGCCCACATCGACGCGGGCAAGACGACGCTGACCGAGCGGGTCCTCTTCTATACCGGCTCGATCCATAAGATCGGCGAAGTCCATGAAGGCACCACGGTCACCGACTGGATGGAACAGGAACGCGAGCGCGGCATCACCATCACCTCGGCGGCCACGACCTGTTTCTGGCCCGCGCGCAAGGAAGAGGGGATCGTCAAGCTTTACGAAGGGCAGAAGTTCCGCGTCAACATTATCGACACTCCCGGTCACGTCGACTTCACCGCCGAGGTGGAGCGCTCGCTCCGCGTGCTCGACGGCGCCATCGCCGTGTTCTGCGGCGTCGCCGGGGTTCAGCCCCAGTCCGAAACCGTCTGGCGTCAGGCCAACAAGTACAACGTGCCCCGCATCGCCTTCGTCAACAAGATGGACCGCGTCGGCGCGAACTTCCAGAACGCGATCAATGAAATGCGCGACAAGCTCGGCGCGAATGCCTGGCCCGTTATTCTCCCCTGGGGCGCGGAAGACCAGCTTCATGGGCAGATCGATATCATCAACCAGAAGGCGGTCCGCTACGCCGACAACGACAAGATCGGCTCGACCTATGAACTGATCGAGATCCCGGCCGAATTGAAGGCGCTCGCCGAAAAGTCGCTGCAGGAACTGATCGAAGCCGTCGCCGACAAGGACGAGGAAATCGGCAACCTTTTCCTGGAGGAAAAGAAGCCGACCGCGACGCAGCTCAAGGCGGCCATCCGCCGTTTGACCGTCACCAACCAGCTCGTGCCCGTAGTTGGCGGTTCCGCCCTCAAGAACAAGGGCATCCAGTTCCTCATCGACGCCGTCATCGATTATCTTCCCGGTCCGCTCGACATTCCCCCGGCCGTGGGCATCAATCCCCATAACCGCGAGGAAAAAGTCCCGACTCCCGCCGACGACAGCGCGAAGTTCTGCGCTCTCGCCTTCAAGCTTTGGACCGATCCCTTCGTCGGCAAGCTCGTCTTCTTCCGCGTCTACTCCGGTTCCCTGACCAAGGGCACCACGGTTTACAATCCCCGCAGCAATAAGCGCGACCGCATCAGCCGCGTCGTCCAGATTCAGGCCGACAAGCGCGAGGAACTCGAGACGGTCTACGCGGGCGACATCGCCGCCATCGTCGGCATCAAGGACGTCAAGACGGGCGATACGCTTTGCGACGAGGACTTCGACATCCAGCTCGAACCGCCCTCCTTCCCCGAGCCGGTCATCTCCATGGCAATCGAGCCGAAGACCAAGGCCGACCGCGAAAAGATGGGCGAATCGCTCGGCCGCCTGGTCGAGGAAGATCCGACCCTCACGGTCAAGACCAACGAGGAAACCGGCCAGACCATCATCGCCGGCATGGGCGAACTCCACCTCGACATCATCATGGACCGCATGCGCCGCGAGTTCAACGTCGAGACCAACGCCGGCGCGCCGCAAATCGCCTATCGCGAATCGATCACCAAGGCGAGCGAGGGCGAAGGCAAGCTGGTCAAGCAATCGGGCGGTCGCGGTCAATACGGCCACGTCGTCGTCGACATGATGCCGCAGGAACGGGGCAAGGGCATCGTCATCGAGAACAAGGTCGTCGGCGGCAACATCCCCAAGGAATACATTCCCGCCTGTAAAAAAGGCATCGAGGAAGCGCTGCTTAACGGCGTGGTCAACGGCTCGCCCGTCATCGACGTCGCGATCAACATCACCGACGGTTCCTACCACGAAGTCGACTCCAACGAACTGGCGTTCAAGCTCGCCGCCATTTTCGCCGTCCAGGACGCGATGAAAAAGGCCGGCCCGATCCTCCTCGAGCCGATCATGAAGGTCGAAGTCTCCACCCCCGACGAGTTCCAGGGCGACATCATCGGCGACTTGAGCCGCCGCCGCGGCAAGATCATGAGCACCGAAAGCAAGAGCAAGACGACGAACGTCCACTCCGAAGTGCCGCTCTCGGAAATGTTCGGCTACGTCAACAACATCCGGTCCATGTCGAAGGGCCGCGCGGCCTATACCATGGAGCCGTCGCACTTCGAGCAGGTCCCCGCCCAGATCGTCGCGCAGATCACCGAACAGAAGAAAGGGAAAGGGTAAAAGGAAAAAGACAAAAGTGCCGATTTCTGAAACTACTCCCTCCTTTAACCCTTTACCTTTTAACCTTTACCCTTCCCCATTATGGCCGAAACCCGCATCCGCATCCGCCTCAAGGCATTTGACCACCGCCTGCTCGACCGCGCCGCGACCGAGATCGCCGAGACCGCGTCCCGCACCGGTTCCGTCGTTGCCGGCCCGATCCCACTCCCGACCAAGATCGAGCGCTACACGGTCAACCGTTCCCCTCACGTCGACAAAAAGAGCATGGACCAGTTCGAGATGCGCACCCACAAGCGGCTGCTCGACATCATCCAGCCCACGGCCAAGACCGTCGATGAGCTCAAAAAGCTCAATCTCCCGGCCGGGGTCGACATCAAGATCAAAGTCTAATTTTTAACGCCAAACCTTACTCATGAGCATTGGAATTTTAGGACAAAAGGTAGGAATGACCCGCGTTTACGACGAGGCCGGGACCATCACGCCCGTCACCGTCATTCTCGCCGAACCGAACGCGGTTCTCCAGGTCAAGACCCTCGACAATGACGGCTACGCCGCCGCTCAGCTGGGTGTCTTCGACCAGAAGGAGCATCGCGTCACCAAGCCCGAACTCGGCCACTTCAAAAAGGCCGGATCGGCGCCGAAACGTTTCGTGGGCGAGTTCAGGACGAACGGTGAAGAGACCAAGGTGGGCGACTTGATCACCGTCACCGGCTTCAAGGCTGGTCAACTGGTCGATGTCATCGGCGTCTCCAAGGGCAAAGGTTTCCAGGGCCCGATGAAAAAGCACAATTTCGACGGTCAGGGCGCCGCCCACGGCTCCAAGACCCATCGCCGCAACGGTTCCATCGGTTGCCGCTCGACTCCCGGACGCATTTACAAGAATCACGGTATGGCCGGACACATGGGCGATGAGCGCGTCACGGTGCAGAACCTCCGCGTCGTCCAGGTCCGCGAAGCCGACCACGTCCTGCTCGTCAGCGGGGCCGTCCCCGGCGCGCGTGGCAGTTTTGTTGTCGTCCGCACCGCGATCAAGGGCCAGCCCAAGGCCAAGGGCGCGGCCACGGCGGGCAAGGCGGTCAACCCGATGAAGGCCTCCAAGGCCGGCAAATAACGACCTACACGTATGAGCTTTTCCCCTCTTTCCACCAAGGACGCCGCCAGCAAGCTGAAAGTCGATCTCATCGAGAACGGCATCGGCACGCAGGCGCTGCATGAAACCGTCGTGGCCTACCGCGCCAACCGCCGCGCCGGCACCCACTCGACCAAGACCAAGGCGACCGTGGCCGGCTCCGGCAAGAAGCCGTGGCGCCAAAAAGGGACCGGTAACGCCCGCGCCGGTTACGCTTCCTCGCCCGTCTGGAGCGGCGGCGGCGTGGTCTTCGGACCCCACCCCCGCGATTATTCCAAGAAGACAAACAAGACGGTGAAGCAGCTCGCGCTCCGCAAGGCGATCAGCTCTCGCGTCAACGCCGGCGAAGTTTACCTGATCGAGCCGCTCTCCCTTTCGAAGCCGAAGACCAAAGACCTCGTCGCGCAGCTCAAGGACGGCGGCCTCGACGCCAAGGCGAGCGCTCTCCTCGTTCTCGAAGCGCCCGACCAGAACGTTTACCTCGCTTCGCGGAATCATCCCCGGCTCGAGACCACCACGGGCGACCTCGTCAACGCCGAGCAGTTGCTCCGTTACGACCGCATCTTCATCACCGACGGCGCGCTGGGCAAACTCTCCACCCGTCTTCAAAAATAACTGACTTATGCGCGACCCACTTCTTATCGTCAAATCGGTGCGTGTGACCGAAAAGGGCACCGCCCTGGCCGAAAAGCACAACCAGTATGTCCTCAAGGTCGCGCCGAGCGCCACCAAGCAGGAAATCAAGCACGCGGTAAAAATCCTTTTCCAGAAAACCGCCGTCCGCGTCAATACGATGCAGGTCGCGGGCAAGCTCAAGCGTCGTCACGGCGGCGCGCAGATGGGCCAGCGTCCCGACTGGAAAAAGGCCATCGTCACCCTCAAGGCGGGCGAAAAGATCGAACTCGTCTAACCGAAATATTCTCATGGCACTAAAAACTTTTCGTCCCCTCACACCGTCGCTCCGCTTCACGGAGCTGAACGGATTCGAGGAACTCACCAAGGGCAACGCGCCGGTGAGGAAACTCACCGAACGGCTCAAAAAGTCGGGCGGCCGCAACAATCGCGGCCGGCTCACCTCGCGCCACATCGGCGGCGGCCACAAGCAGCGCTACCGTTTCATCGATTTCAAGCGGAACAAGATCGGCATCAAGGCGGTGGTCGAGTCGATCGAATACGATCCGAGCCGCACGGCCCACATCGCCCTGCTCAAGTACACCGACGGCGAGCAGCGCTACATCATCGCCCCGGTCAGCCTGACGGTCGGGACCACGCTTTGCAGCGGCCCGGAAGCCGAGCCGATCATCGGCAACGCGCTCCCGCTCGACAAGATTCCGCTCGGCGCGGCAATCCACAACATCGAAATCATTCCCGGACGCGGCGCCCAGATCGGCCGCACCGCCGGCAGCAGCGCGACGATCATGTCGGTCGACGCCGGTTACGCCCAGGTGCGCCTGCCTTCGGGTGAAATCCGCAAGATTTTCGCCCAGTGCTACGCCACCATCGGCCAGGTCGGCAACATCGAGCACGAAAACGTTTCACTCGGGAAAGCCGGTCGCTCCCGCTGGCTGGGCCGTCGCCCGCATGTGCGCGGCATGGTCATGAACCCGGTCGATCACCCGATGGGTGGCGGCCAGGGCAAGAGCAAAGGCGGCGGCGGACGCCAGCATCCCGTTTCGCCCTGGGGCCAGCCTTCGAAGGGACTTAAGACCCGTCCGAAGTACAAGCCGTCGAACAAATTCATTGTGCAACGCCGCCAGAACAAGAAACACTAACTATGTCCCGCAGCCTCAAAAAAGGTCCTTTCGTTGACGATCATCTCATGGTGAAGATCGAGAGGATGACCGTCGCCAGCGTCAAGAAGCCGATCAAGACCTGGTCGCGCCGTTCCCTCATCACGCCCGATTTCGTCGGCCACACCTTCCTGGTCCACAACGGCAAGATTTTCAATTCCGTGTTCGTCACGGAAAACATGGTCGGTCACAAGTTGGGGGAATTTTCCCCGACGCGCACCTTCAAGAAACATGGCGCCCACACCGAAAAGGCGGCGGCCAAATAAGGGTCACGACCCAAGGAGACGCGAACGGAACCGAATTTTTACAGATTATCGAACCGGAACGGCGCAAGCCGCCTGGTTCAACGGCTACGAGGCGGGTTTGCCCTTCTCGTGGTCGTCTCGGCGTTAAATGCGCCGGGAACCGCGTCCGCTCAGCCGGACACGGATCGTTCTTTGAATGCAGCCAAACCGCCCGTGCCGCCGACACCGGCAACGGACGCCGCCACGAATGCGCCGACCACGGTGACCGTGATCGATACCAGCGCCAACGCGCCGGGCCAGGACGTGAAAGCCGGGGATGCCAATCCCGACCTTTCAGGCCTGACCCGCGAACAACTCGAAGCCAGGATCAAGACCCTGACCGAAAATCTCGCCTCGGCCAACACCGAGTCGGAATACTTCCGCGAACAGTGGACGGAGTTGAAGTTGCGCGACGAGGCCCTGGGGGTCGAAGCCCTGACCGTGAACGAAAGCAAGATGGAGGACAAGCTGGTCCAGGCGGTGAAGGAAGCTTTCCAGAGTGAGATGAGACGCCGCGAAGGCCTCGTGCTCCTGGACAAGCTCCTGACCACCACCGATCAGATGCTCCAGACCGCTCCGAATTACGACCCGAAAGTGCGCGCCGAATATGAAGTCGCCACGCGCAGCGCCAAGGCCTACCTGGGCGGACACAGCGGGGCGGCGATTCCGTTGGCCAGTTCGCTGGCCGACGGGCGGATTGCCGATACCAATCCCGATTTGAATGCGGTGATCCTGAACCTGGGCAAAAGCCAGGGAGTGAAGGAGGGAATGCCCTTCCTGATCTACCAGGACAACGTCGAGGTCGGAACGGTGAAGATCGTGCTGGCGCGGGATTTGGTCAGCGCCGCGCAGGTGGAGAGCTTGAAGCCGAATGCGGTGCTCAAGGTGGGCGACCGGGCGGCGGTGCAGCAGTAGGAAAGAACGAAGAACGAAGAAGTAAGAACGACGGACAATTTAATTTAGAGACAGATAAAAAAATAAACGAATTTGAGTTATGGACGTAAAAGCTGAGCACAGATACGCAAAGATTTCCGCCTTCAAGGTGCGGGAAGTCACGCGCGAGATTCAGGGACTCCGGGCGCCGGAGGCCCTGGAGATCGTGCGCCTTATCCCCAAGAAGGCGGCCCGCCTGATCGGGAAGGTCCTGGCCTCGGCCATCGCCAACGCGGAGAACAATAACAACAAGGAAAACAAGACGCTTCGCGCCGAGAACCTGGTCGTCAAGCAGGCCGTGGCCGGTGAAGGCCCGACGCTCAAGCGCATGCACACCCGCGCCCGTGGCGGCGGCGCCCGCATCAACAAGCGGACCGCGCACATCAAGATTACGCTGACCGAGGCCGAGCCGATTGAGAAAACGGTGAAGCCGAAAGCCGCGAAGAAGGACAAGCCGAAGAGCTCCAAGCCCATTTCGGAAAAGAAAACCAAGGCCGCGACCACGGAATCGGCCGCCCCGGCCCTGGTGGCGCCGGAGCCGGACCCGAGCCAGCTGCGGGCTGAAGCGGCCGACAAGACGAGCAAATCGCTCGCCGCCGGCGAACATCCGGAAAAGGTGACCTCAGCGGACTAAACCAGACACTATTATGGGACAAAAAGTTAATCCAATCGGCTTTCGCGTCGGCTTCAACCGCGCCTGGCGCTCCATGTGGTACGCCTCGAAGAAGGACTTCCCCGTCTATCTTTACGAGGACGCCATGATCCGCAAATTCATCAAGAAGAAGCTCGAAGGCGCCGCCGTCTCGAAGGTCACCATCGAGCGCGCCGCCAATCGCGTCCGCGTCAACATCCACACCGCCCGTCCCGGCGTCGTCATCGGCCGCAAGGCGGCGGAACTCGATAAGCTCAAGGACGAGATTCGCGCCATCACGACGAAAGATCGCGAAATCCTCGTCGACGTGAAGGAAATCAAGAATCCGGAACTCGACGCCCAGCTCGTCGCGGAAAACATCGCTTTGCAGATCGAGCGCCGCATCACCTCGCGCCGCGCGATGAAGAAAGCCGTCCAGACCACCATGGACATGGCCGGCGCGGAAGGCATCCGCGTCCGCTGCTCCGGCCGTCTCGGCGGCGCGGAAATCGCCCGCACCGAGGAATATCGCGAAGGCAAAGTTCCGCTCCACACCCTGCGCGCCAACATCGACTATGGCTTTGCGGAAGCCATGACCGTCGCGGGCAAGATCGGCATCAAATGCTGGATCTGCCGCAAGGACGAAGTCGCTCCCGTCACCAACTAACTTGCCCTAACTTACCAACGCCATGCCCCTTCTTCCCAAACGCGTCAAATACCGCAAGTCCCAGCGTGGCACCCGCAAGGGCTTTGCCTCGCGCAACCTCAAAATCGATTTCGGCTCCTTCGCGCTCCAGACCCTGGAACGTGCCTGGATCACCAACGTCCAGATCGAGGCCGCCCGCGTCGCGCTCACCCGCAACATGAAACGCAAGGGCAAGCTCTGGATCCGTATCTTCCCCGACAAATCGGTCACCGCCCGCCCGCCGGAAACCCGGATGGGCAAAGGAAAGGGCGCGCCCGAATATTGGGTCGCCGTGGTCAAGCCCGGCAACATCCTGTTCGAGCTCGACGGCCTGTCGGAGACGGTCGCCCGCGAATCGCTCCGCCTCGCCGCCACGAAACTTCCCATCCGCACCCGCTTCATCACCCGCGCCGGACGAATTAAAGCTTTATGAAAATCATCGAAGTTCGTAGTTTAACCGACTCGGAATTGGTCTCCAAAAAGAAGGACGCCCGCCAGGAGTACTTCAACCTCCGTTTGCAGCAGACGACGGGTGCGCTCGAAAAACCGAGCCGCCTGAATGAGCTGCGCAAGGATGTGGCGAAGCTGGAAACCGTTTTGAGCGAACGCCGGCTCGGCCTCAAGGTGAAGAGTCGCGCGGTGAAGAAAACCGCCTCGGCGGCCGAGAAGAAGAAATAATTTAAAATTACCGTCATGAGCAAAGAAACCACCCGCACGCCCGACACCACCGTCGCCGTCGAATCGAAACCGGCCCGCAAGGAACGGACCGGCGAAGTCCTCGCGTCGAAGATGGAGAAGACCATCGTCGTCCGCGTCGAGCGCCGCGTGCCCCATCCCAAATTCAAGAAGATCGTCCGCGTGCACAAGAAGTTCTATGCCCATGACGAAAAGAACGAAGCCAAGGCCGGCGACCGCGTCCTCATCCGTGAGACCCGCCCCCTGAGCAAGCTCAAGCGCTGGGAACTCGTCTCCGTCATCAAACACTAAACCGCCATGATACAAATTCGCTCCTGGGTCGATGTCGCCGACAATACCGGCGCCCGCCGCGCCACCATGATCGGCGTCATCGGCAAGAAATCGCTTCACGCCGGCATCGGCGATGTCATCACCGCCAACGTCAAGGAAGCCGCCCCCGACGGCACCGTGAAGAAGAGCGAAGTGGTCCGCTGCGTCGTGGTCCGCACCCGCCAGGCCATCCGCCGCGGCGACGGTTCCTACCTGCGCTTCGACAACAACGCCGTGGTCATCATCGACAAGGACCTCAATCCCCGCGGCACCCGCATCTTTGGTCCCGTCGCGCGCGAACTGCGCGAACGGAATTTCATGAAAATCATTTCCCTCGCACCGGAGGTTGTCTAGCCATGGCTCTTTACCGCGTCAACAAGCCCCGTAATCCGCAGGCCCATTTTCACGTCAAGAAGAACGACGAGGTCGTCGTCCTCACCGGCACCCAACAGGGTAAGCGCGGCAAGGTCCTGCAGGTCCTGCGCGACCGCAGCCGGGTCATTATCGAAGGGGTCAATTTCATCAAGAAAGCCTCCCGCAAATCCCAGGAGCAACCGCAGGGTGGCATCATCGAACGCGAAGGCGCGCTTCACATCTCCAAGGTCATGCTCGCCGCTGATTACGATTCGCGGAAGAACTCGAAGACCACGGAAAGCGAAGCTCCCAAAACGAAGCCCGCCGCCAAAAAAGCCGCTCCCAAAGGAAAGAAATAAGCCATGCCCGCCGTTGCCGTCCCCGTCAAAGAACCGACCACGCTCGCCCGCGAGTACAAGGAAAAGGTCGTCCCGGCCCTCATCGAGAGTCGTGGCTACAAGAACGTCATGGAAGTGCCCAAGATCGAAAAGGTCGTGGTCAACTGCTGCATCGGTTCGAGCGCCGACACCAAGGTCGCCCTCGAAGATGCGTTCAACGAGGTCCAGATGATCACCGGCCAGAAGCCGATCAAGACCAAGTCGACCAAGAGCATCGCCAATTTCAAGCTGCGCGAAGGCCAGGAAATCGGCGTCAAGGTCACGCTCCGCGGCGCGATCATGTACGAGTTTCTCGAGCGGCTCATCCGCACCGCGCTGCCCCGCATCCGCGATTTCCGCGGCGTCTCGCCCCGTGCCTTCGACGGCCGCGGCAACTACACGCTCGGCGTCAAGGACCAGACCATCTTCCCCGAAGTCGAGCTCGACAAGGTCAAGCGCAACCTCGGCCTGGACATCACCATCGTCACCACCGCCCGCAAGAACGACGAAGCCAAGGAACTTCTCGCCCTCTTCGGCATGCCCTTCTCCGACCGCAAACTCACTCCCCAATAAACTGCTATGGCCAAGACCACCTGGATCGTCAAACAAAAGCGCAAACCGAAATTCTCGACCCGCGCCTACAATCGCTGCAAGCTCTCGGGCCGCCGCCGCGCCTACATGCGCAAGTTCGGCCTCAGCCGTATCGCGTTCCGCGAACTGGCCCTGCGCGGCGAGATCCCCGGCGTGACGAAAGCCAGCTGGTAATCCAGTCGTAACCGATTTTCCCTCTATGCAAACCGATCCCCTGGCCGATTTCCTCACCACCATTCGCAACGCGGCGCGCGCCTCCAAGAGCGAGATCCGCGTTCCCTGGTCGCGCATGCGCAGCGATGTCGCCCACATTCTCAAGAACGAGGGCTACGTCCTCGAAGTCGAAAAGGTTTCCGACAAAGAAGCCAAAGCCGGCAAACCCGAACTGCGCGTCAAGCTGCGCGGCACGGGCAAGACCCGCGCCATCACCCAGATCACCCGCATCAGCAAGCCGGGCCGGCGCCAGTACGTCGGTTCGAAGGAAATTCCCCGCGTCCTCGGCGGCATGGGCATCTCGGTCGTCTCCACGCCGCGCGGCGTCATGGCCGGCCATCAGGCCAAAAAACAAAACCTCGGCGGCGAATTGCTGCTCACCGTTTACTAACTGAATCAAGCTTATGTCTCGCATCGGACAAAAACCCATTGAAGTTCCCGACAAGGTGAAAGTCGCCGTCAACGGGCCTCTCGTGAACATCGAAGGGCCGCGCGGCAAACTCAAGCACACGCTCCCTTCCGGCATCGAGGCGCGCCTCGACGGCAAGACCCTGCTCGTGGAGAAGAAGGGCGAGACGCGCCAGCACAAGGCGCTGCACGGGCTTTCCCGCGCTCTGCTCGCCAACTTTGTCCAGGGTGCCCATGAGGGTTTCCAGAAAAAGCTCGAAATCCAGGGCGTCGGTTTCAAGGCCGCGCTGCAGGGCAAGAGCCTCAGCCTCAACCTCGGCTTTTCCCATCCGGTGAACTATCCCGTGCCGGACGACATCAAGGTCACGGTCACCGATAACACCAACATTCTCATCGAAGGCGCCGACAAGCAAAAGGTCGGGGCCGTGGCCGCCGACATCCGCGCCTACTACCCGCCCGAACCCTACAAGGGCAAGGGCGTCCGCTACGCCGGCGAACAGATCATCCGCAAGGAAGGCAAGACCGCCCAAAGCAAGTAAGGAATCCCCCTATGGCAAAATTAACTTCCAAAGCTTCCCGCATCCGCACCCACGTGCGCGTGCGCCGCAAGGTCAAAGGCACCACCGAACGTCCGCGGCTCTCCGTGAATTTTTCCGGCAGCCACATTCGCGCGCAAGTGATCGATGACGTCACGGGCAAGACCCTGGTCAGCGCGTTCACCACGGAAAAGTCGCTCCTCGATTCCAAGCTCCGCCCCAACGTCAAGGGCGCGGAGGAAATCGGCAAGCTCGTCGCCGAGCGGGCCAAGGCCAAGAACATCACCCAGGTTGTTTTCGACCGCGGCGGTTTCACCTATCACGGAAAAGTCAAAGCCCTGGCCGATGCCGCCCGCCAGACCGGGCTCCAATTTTAATTATCACACCTATGCCCCCCAAGCCCGATCCGATCATTGAAGAGAAACTCGCCGAAGAAACCGTGGTCATCGACCCGGTCGTCGACGCGCCTGAAGTCGCCGCGGTGGTCCCGGCGGCCCCGGGCGCTCCCGTTGCGCCTGGAGCCGAACGCGGTGGCGACCATCGGGGTGGTCCTCGTGGCGGCGGTCAGGGCGGACGCGGTCGTGGTCGCGGACCCGGCGGTAACCGCGGACCCCGCGGCGGTCGCGATGAGAACAAATCCGATCTCCTCGAAAAAGTGGTCTTCATCAATCGATGCGCCAAGGTCGTGAAGGGCGGTCGCCGCTTCAGCTTCAGCGCGCTCCTCGTGGTCGGGGACCGCAAGGGCAAGGTTGGCGTCGGTTTCGGCAAGGCCAATGAAGTCACCGAGGCAATCCGCAAAGCGACCGATGCCGCCCGCAAGCATCTCGAACCCGTTTCCCTGCGCGGCAACACCATCCCCCATGAAGTCATGGGTCAGTTTGGCGGCGGCCGGGTTTTCCTGCGTCCCGCCTCACCCGGAACCGGCCTCATCGCCGGGGGCGGCGTGCGTGCCGTCGTGGAAGCCGCCGGCATCAAGGATCTCCTCGCCAAGTCGCTCGGCTCGGGCAACCCGGCCAACGTGGTCAAGGCCACGCTCGATGCGCTCAAGCAGCTTCGGCCCAAGGAAGCCATTTTCCAACTGCGCGGCAAAACGATCAAGGCACCCGCTCCGGCGGCTGCCGCCACGGAAGAAGTAAAGCCCGACGCCACCGAACCCGCCAAGGGCGGCAAAGGCAAGGGCAAAGGCGCGAAGTCCGAGAAGACGGCGAAAGTCGAAAAAGCGGACGAGTCCGATCCGGCGCTGGCGTCCTAAACAAGTAAAAAAGTGGAAAGGTAAAAGGAAAAAGTATGAAATAGCAGCCTCTGACCTTTTACCCCTTTCCCTTTAACTTTTACCTTAAGAAATCTATGTCTACCTCCATCCGACTTCATAATTCCAAGCCTCGTCCCGGCGCCCGTCATCGCGTCAAGCGGCTCGGCTGCGGCGAAAGCTCCGGCCACGGCAAAACCAGCGGCAAGGGCCACAAGGGCCAGAAAGCCCGCTCCGGCGGCAGCATCCGTCTCGGCTTCGAAGGCGGCCAGATGCCCCTCATCCGACGCATCCCCAAGCGCGGTTTCAACAACGCCGCTTTCAAGATCACCTATGCGCCGGTCAATCTCGCCGATCTCGAAGTGCTTTTCGAGGCGGGCGCGATCGATGAAAAAGGCCTGCGCGAAAAGGGTCTGGTCAATGGGACGTGGGATGGCGTGAAGATCCTCGGCAGCGGCGAAATCACGAAGAAGTTTTCCCTGAAGGTCCATGCGGTCAGCGCCTCGGCCCGGGAAAAGCTTGAGAAGGCCGGCTGCTCCATCGAACTCGTTGCCGGCAAGGTTTACCCGGCCCGCAACAGCGCAAAGGTGCTCGCCAAGACGTCTCGGCCCGCCAAGAGCAAGGCCACGGCCTCCGGCCAGGCGTCGACTCCAGGCAAAGCCTAATCCTCAACGGCTCCGCCCCGCCACGCCCGCACTATGCTTTCGGCTTTCGCCAATTGTTTTAAGATACCCGAGCTGCGCCAGCGCATCATCTTCACGCTCTGCGTTGTCGTGGTCGTCCGTATCGGCGCGGCCATTCCGTGCCCCGGCATCAACACCGAGATTCTGGCCCGGTTCTTCCACTCGGTGATTGAGAAGGACCCGAACAATACGGTCGTCGGCCTGTTCAATCTTTTCAGCGGCGGCGCGCTGGAAAACTGCGCCGTCTTTACGCTCGGCATCATTCCCTACATCAGCGCGAGCATCATGCTTCAGTTGATGACCGCGGTCGTGCCCAGCCTGGGCAAGCTCGCCCGCGAAGAAGGCGGACGCCAGAAAATTACCCAGTACACGCGCTACGCGACGATCATCATCTGCCTTGTCCAGGGCTACTTTTACGCGAAGCAATTCGAGAACCCCAAGACCAGCCAGTTGTTCGCGGGCATCGACGCGATCACCAGCAAGTATGGAGCGCTCGTCCCTCATCCGGGAGCGATGTTTGAATTCACCACCGTCATCAGCCTGCTCGCCGGCACGCTGCTCCTGATGTGGCTGGGCGAACAGATCACCGACAAGGGGATTGGCAACGGCATCTCCATGGTCATCACGATCAACATCGTTTCGCGCCTGCCCGCCGCGCTTCTGCAAGGCTGGCAGATGCTGACCGGCACCGGCGGCAGCGACACCGCGGCCGCGCCCATCCTGGTCATCCCGCTCCTCTTTTTCCTCTTCGCCGTCATTGCCGGGACCATCGCCATTACCCAGGCCCAACGAAAGGTGACCATCCAATACGCCAAGCAGGTCCGGGGTAACAAAGTCTACGGCGGCCAGACCTCGTTCCTGCCGCTCAAGGTCAACTATTCGGGCGTCATGCCGATCATCTTCGCGCAGTCGATTCTCATCGTGCCCGCCTTCATGATCAAGATCCTGCCCATCGGCGCGGCTCCGTGGGCGCGCGACCTGGCCGATTCGCTCACCAGCGGAACGCTCCATTATCTCCTCTATGTCGGCATGATCTTTTTCTTCTCCTACTTCTGGGTCTCCTTCATGTTCAACCCGATCCAGATTGCGGAGGACGTCAAGCGCAACGGCGGCTTCATTCCGGGTGTGCGTCCCGGCGCGCCCACGGCTGACTTCCTCGAATACACCATGACGCGCCTCACCCTGGCCGGGGCCATCTTTCTCGCGGTCCTCGCGATCCTGCCCATGGCGGCGCAAAGCTGGGCGCACGTCCCGGTGCTCACCAGCCAATTTTTCGGCGGCACCAGCCTGCTCATCATGATCGGTGTCATGCTCGACACCATGCGCCAGATGGAGACCTACCTCCTGCAGCGCCACTATGACGGCTTCCTCAAGAAGGGCCGCATCCGGGGCCGCTCTTCCGGTCCCATGCCCGCGCCGGGACAGGGGCAGGCCGTGGATACAGGCAACTATGTCTGGCTTTTTGTGGCGATCGCCATCGTCTTTATCGTCGGGGCCGTGGTCTCGCTGCTCTAGCCGGGAAAAGGGCAAAAGTTAAAAGGAAAAAGGCGGAAGGAACCGGCTTCCTTTGTCATACACCGGGGCTTTCGATTGGCCCTTTTCCTTTTTCCCATTACCTTTTAACTTGATCCCCCCCGTGAGCATCCCCATCAAAACGCCGGACGAAATCGAGGCCATGCGCGTCAGTTGCCGCGCGGCCCGCGAAATCCTCGAGGAAGTTTCCCTCGCCGTCGTGCCGGGCGTTTCCACGGGTGAGATCGACAAGCTCGCCGCGCGCCTGATCCATGACAAGGGCGGGCGCAGCCCCTTCCTCAATTACCGCGGCTTCCCGGGCCACATCTGCATCTCGGTCAACGACGAGATCGTCCACGGCATCGGCGGCGCGCGCCGTATCCAGTACGCCGACATCGTCAAGCTCGACATCGGCATCATCCTCCACGGCTGGGTGGGCGACACGGCCACCACCATTCCCGTCGGGGTCGTCCCCGCGTCGGTCACGCGCCTCCTCGACAAAACGCAGGAAGCGCTCGCGGTCGGCATCGAGCAGGCGCGGGTCGGCCACCGCGTCCACAACATCTCCGAGGCCATTGAGAACTTCGTCGTCGCCAGCGGCTACAGCGTGGTGCGCGAGTTCGTCGGCCATGGCGTCGGGCGCGCGCTCCATGAGGAACCTCACGTCCCCAACTATGGCCGCGAGATCAAGGCGAAGCTCAAGCCGGGCATGACCATCGCCATCGAGCCGATGGTCAACATGGGCCGCGCGCAGGTCCGCCAGCTCGCCGACGGCTGGACCGTCGTCACCGCCGACGGCAAGCCCTCCGCCCATTTCGAGCACACCGTCCTCATCACCGAGGACGAACCCGAAATCCTGACCTGCCTGCCGC
This sequence comes from Methylacidiphilales bacterium, assembly GCA_965226715.1. GTDB lineage: Bacteria > Verrucomicrobiota > Verrucomicrobiia > Methylacidiphilales > UBA1321 > JABDGH01. The sequence goes on from CBDDEB010000001.1 coordinate 29,830, forward strand.
AGAGGGCAGAAGTAAGAAGGTAGAAGGAAAAGGTAAAGGTGGGACGCCGACCGCATTTCGGACTTTTACCTTTTACCTTTTCACCTTTACCTTTCTCTCGTGAACGCCCACCAGATCCAGGCCAAAGGCACCGTGGTCGAGGTCCTCAAGCACGGCGCCTACCGGGTCGAGCTGGCCAACGGCCACCGCTGCATCGCCCGCGCCTCCGGGGAGCACCGGCTCAACTTCATCCGGCTCTCGGCCGGCGACCGGGTCCAGCTCGAGTTCCATCCCTACGACCTGTCCCGGGGCCGGATCATCCTGCCGGACTGAGCGGTTGGCTTACGTGGCTTGGATGGCTTGTATTTTTAGCACATCTTGCCGATAGAGGGGATTAAGGGCGTGAGGATGATCGCTTTGAATATTTTTGTTGGGACAGAGCTTTACGACGGATTTAAATCGGAGTGGAATTGAGAATCCAAACTGGAATTCCCCTCGTTCCCAAACTCTATTTGGGAATGATGGGGAAACTGCACCGCCGGGACGGCCGGCGGCGGCTAGCGGGGAGGGGGCAAATAGTTAGAGGTCCCTCGACAGGCTCGGGATGACGATCTTTAAGTAAGTCGCTGACGCGACTTCCGTCGCCCGGGGTCGACGGGTGCCAGGAAAAATGGGTCGGGACAGAGTCCGACCCTCCAGAGTTGAGAAAAAACTTGAATAAGGCACTTGCCATGCCCTTGCCTTTTGATAATCTCTCACTCTTGCGCTTTATCGCGTGGAGGCATTTTTGTCTCTGCGTTGGGAGGCGCAAACCACCCTTTTTACGAGATAAAATCATGAGAGTTCGCGCTTCCGTCAAACGCCGCACTTCGGACTGCCAGGTTGTCCGTCGGAAGGGCCGTGTTTACATCATCAACAAGAAAAACCCGCGCCTGAAACAGCGCCAGGGTTGATCCGGCTGATCCCACCTTCACCCTTCCAACTTTTACCTTCCTACTTTTAACATGCCTCGCCTTCTCGGTATCGATATTCCCGGTGACAAACGGATTGAAGCCGCCCTCCCTTACATTTACGGCATCGGGCCGACCCGCTCGAAGCTGATCCTCGAGCAGGCGGAGATCAGCCCCGACATTCGCGCGAAGGCGCTGACCGATCAGCAGCTGAACCGGATCATCCAGGTGATCACGGAGAACAAGTATGTGATCGAGGGCGACCTGCGCCGCGAGTTGCAGCAGAATCTGAAGCGCCTGCAGGCGATCAATTGTTACCGCGGCATCCGTCATCGCCGCGGCCTGCCGGTGCGCGGTCAACGGACGGGCACGAACGCCCGCACGCGCAAAGGCCCCCGCAAGACGGTCGGCGTGCAGCGCAACAAGGACGCCAAAGCCGGCAAAGTCTAATCCTCAGCCCAGCCCCTTATCCTCATGCCCGACGAAACTCCGAATACTCCCGACGCCGCTCCCTCCGCTGAACCGGCCAAAAAGCCGGCCGCCAAAAAAGAAGCCGCTCCCGAAGCCGCCGCCGCCGCTCCGGCCCCGAAGGCCGAGAAGAAAGCCTCAGCTCCCGCCGGCAAGCCGACCGGCGACAAGAAGGGCGCCGCCGCCACCGCCGAGAAAAAGCCGGCGGAACAGATTTCGACCAGTCTTTCGCTCGATCCGAACGACATGGAGAAGCCGAAGATCGTCAAGGCGAAGGGGAGCAAGAATGTTTTCCTCGGGATCGCCCATATTTCGGCGACGTTCAACAACACGATTGTTTCGATCACCGACATGAACGGCAACGTGATCGGCTGGTCGTCGGCCGGCAAGTGCGGCTTTCGCGGCTCGAAGAAGTCGACCGCCTACGTGGCGCAGGTCGTCGCGCAGGACGCGTCCCGCCAGGCGATGGGCCACGGGCTGAAGGAAGTTTCGGTCCGCGTGAAGGGTCCGGGCACGGGCCGCGAATCGGCGATCCGCGCGCTGCAGGCCATCGGGCTCGAAGTGACTTCGATCACCGATGTCACGCCCACCCCGCACAACGGTTGCCGCCCCCGCAAGCAGAGAAGGGTCTAACCAAGGAAAAAGGTAAAAGGAAAAAGTACCGATACCGATCCGTTTACGCCGTTCCGCAAAAGACCTCATCCCTTTACCCTTTAACTTTCAACTTTTACCTTATCCCTATGGCTCGTTATACCGGACCCCGCACCAAAAAAAGCCGCCGCTACGGCGTACCCCTTTTCGGCCCCCACAAGGCGCTCGAACGCCGCAATTATCCGCCCGGCATGCATGGCGACAAGGGCCGCCGCAAGCAGTCGGAATATGCGACCGCGCTGGGCGAGAAGCAGAAGCTGCGGTTGATGTACGGGCTGCTGGAACGGCAGTTCCGCCGCTATTTTGAAACCGCGCTGCGCAAGCGCGGCGTGACGGGCGAGACGCTGCTGCAGCTTTTGGAAACGCGGCTCGACAACATCGTGTTCCGGCTCGGGCTGGCGAATTCGCGGCGCGCGGCGCGGCAGATGGTGAACCACGGCCACGTGAACGTGAACGGCCGCCGGGTGAGCATCGCGAGCTACAACACGAAGGTGGGCGACGTGGTCGAAGTGCGCAACAACGCGGTCTCGCGGCAGCTCGGCACGCGCGGGCTGGCGGCGACGCAGATCACGGCGGTGCCCGACTGGCTGCTGCTCGACAAGGACAATTTCAAGGGTGAAGTGAAACGGATCCCGACGCGGGAGGAAATCGCGCCGATCGTCAACGAACAGTTGATCATCGAGCTTTACTCGCGCTAAACATTTTTGCGGTTCCGCCGTTGCGGAATCGCCTGACTCCTTCTCGACCGGCGGTGCGGGGAGGGGCAGCGACAGTGAACACCGCCATTTGGCTGTTGGTCCGGTTTCCGCGATAGCATGTCGGGGAAATTCGGGTAACCCAGCCAGGAGAAATACAATGCCTATCCGCCTCGGTCGTTTCGAAATGCCCAATCGTCTGACGAAGGACGATGCCGCTTCCAAGGGCAACTACGCCAAATTCGTCGCCGAACCTTTTGAAGCCGGTTACGGCCATACCCTCGGCAATTCGCTGCGCCGCGTGCTCCTTTCCTCGCTGGAAGGCGCCGCCGTCGCGAGCATCAAGCTCGAAGGGGCCGTGCATGAATTCGGCACGCTGCCCGGGGTCACGGAAGACGTGACCGACATCGTGCTGAACCTGAAGAAGATTCTTTTCAAGCTGCCCAACCGCGATCCGCGCGTGCTGTTCCTGAACATCACGAAGGAGGGAACGGTGACGGCGGGCGACATCAAGCTCGACGCCGGCGTCGAGGTGCTGAACCCCGAGCAGGTCATCGCGACGCTCGACAAGAAGCAGCGCTTCGAGGCGGAACTCGAGGTGAAGGTGGGCCGCGGCTACGTCAGCGCGGAATACAACAAGCATGCCGAGCAGTCGATCGGCGTGATCGCGATCGATTCGCTTTTCTCGCCCGTGCGCAAGGTGAAGTATGCGGTGGAGAACACGCGCGTGGGCCAGCGGACCGATTATGACAAGCTGATTTTGGAAATTTGGACGGATGGCCGGCTGACGCCGGACGAGGCGCTGCTCCAGGCCTCCGCGATCCTGCGCCATCATCTCGACCTGTTCGTCGACTTCGACAAGGAGACGATCGAGTTCGAGGAGAGCCAGCCGCAGGTGAGCCAGGAAAACAGCAAGCTGAAGAAGCTGCTGAACATGAGCGTGAACGAGATCGAGCTGTCGGTCCGCGCCGCGAACTGCCTGAACAACGCGAACATCACGACGGTCGGCCAGCTGGCCATGAAGACCGAGGCGGAGATGCTCAAGTACCGGAACTTCGGCAAGAAATCGCTCAACGAAATCAAGGACAAGCTGCAGAACCTCGGGCTTGGCCTGGGGATGAAGCTGGAGCCGGGACTCGTCGAATTGCCCGCCGGTGAAAACGGCAAGGTGGAGTAATCGCCATGCGCCATCAGAAAAATACCCGCAAACTCGGACGCACTTCGCAGCATCGCGATGCCATGCTGGCCAATATCGTGGCCAGCCTGATCATCCACAAGCGCGTCAAAACCACTTTGGCCAAGGCCAAGGCCGCCCGTCCGCTGGCGGAAAAGCTCGTGACGCTCGGCAAGGGCGGCTCGCTGCATCACCGCCGGCTCGCCGTGGCGAAGATCGGCCAGAAGGACGCGGTCGCGACGCTCTTCAAGACGATCGCGCCGGGGTTCAAGGACCGCAAGGGCGGCTACACGCGGATCGTGAAGCTCGGGCCGCGCCAATCGGACTCGGCGCCGGTCGCGTTCCTGGAATGGGTCGATTATGTGGTCGAGGCCGAAGCGGCGCCCGTTGAAAAAACGGAGAAGCCGGCCAAGGCCGACAAGCCCGCAAAGGCTGAGAAAGAGGAGAAGCCGGCCAAGGCCGACAAGCCCGCAAAGGCTGAGAAAGAGGAGAAGACCGAAAAGGCTGAAAAGCCGAAAGCGGAGAAATCCGCGAAGTCTTCCCCGAAGACGCAGGCTTAGCCCTTCGGACGGCCTTAATTCCTCGTTCCCCTTTCATCTGGGAACGAGGAAGTGCGCGCGATTTGACATTCACGTCGAAGCGGCGATGCTGGCGTCATGAAAATCGCCGCCCACATCGCCGCCACCCTGCTTGGTCTGGTCTTCATCGCGTTTTCCATCATGGTCTTGTTCCATCTGGTCTCGCCGCCGCCGCCGCCGGAGGGCTCGCCGGTCGCGTCATTCATGGCTGCTTTTGTGCCGACGGGTTACCTGACGATGGTCAAAATCTTCGAACTGACCGGCGGCATCCTGGTGGTGATCCCGAAGACGCGCAACTTCGGGCTGCTCGTGCTTGGTCCCATCATCCTTAACATTCTGGCCTTCCATACCTTCGTCGCGCATGGAGCCGGGCTGGTTGGAATCCCGCTCTTCATCGCCGTCCTGGCGCTGTTTCTTCTCTGGACGGAGCGGCGCGCGTTCGCGGGATTGCTTCGCTAGCTGGCCTAAGCGGCTGCCTCTTCTTCAGCAGCGTGATGGGCGCGCATCATTTTGCCGGAAAGGAAGTAGGAGCCGACGACGAGGGCGGCGGCGATGATTTGCGCGACGATCGTTTCCCAAGTGGGGAAAAGCGAGAACCAAACGCCGGCCCAGTCGGGAATCTTGCCGTCGAGCGCCGCGATGGTCGAGGTGTGCAGCCAGCCGGCGAGCTGCATTTCCTGCGCTTCCTCGCCGACCATGACGAGGAGGACGACGCCGAGCATGACGCCGGTGATGATGAGCATTTTGCGGTAGGGCATGCGCTGGTGCATCCAGAAGGTGATGACCGCGACGACGAGGGTGAGGGCGAGGCCGAGGAGCGAGCCGTAAAAGACGGTCCAGCCGCCGAGCTTGAGGTAGTAGCTTTGGAGGAAGAGGACGACTTCGAAGCCTTCGCGGTAAACCGAGGTGAGGCCGAGCAGGACGAGGCCCCAGAAGACGAGTCCGGGCGAGCGGCCGTGCTCCGCCGATTCGAGGATTTTCTTTTTCTGGCGATTATGGGCGCTGATCCAGCCGCCCCAATAGACCTTGTGGAAAAACCAGTTCATGACGATGAGGAGGACGACGACGGCGAGGAGTCCGGTGGCGGCCTGGAGGGCGAGGTAGGAGACGTTTTCGCTGATGTCCTCGACGATGCCGCGGACGAGGAACCAGGTCGCGAGGGTGGCGATAAAGCCGGTGCTGGCGCCGAGGAAAATGGGACTGGCGAGGCCGCCCTGCTTGCGGCTGAGGCCGGCGGTGATGGCGGCGAGGACGAGGATGCTTTCGAGGCCTTCGCGGAAGACGAGCACGCTGGTGTCGAGGATGGCGGCGAGGTGCGTGGTGTTGGGCAGGGTCGGATCGGGGCTGCCGCTGGAGGTGACTCCCTGCCAGATCAAAAGCGCGATGACCGGCAGCGCGGCGAGGACGACGAGGAAGTAAACCAAACGTCGCCAGTTGGCCGACGAGGCGGAGGCGGGGAGGGGTTGGTCGTGCACGGTGGGAGATGACGTGAGCATGATTCAAGATGCAACAAAGTCGGGAAAGGCGCTAACGCCCGGTTGCTATTTACTGGCGGTCGGTTGTGCACCCCTCATGTCGCGACGGTCAGAGACCGCCGCTACAGCTAAATGTGCTTCGAGTCGGCCTCGTCCTTGACGGCGTAACCGGAGTCCTGGCGCTTGAAGTTGACTTCGTTTTTCTTGAGGTAGGCGTTGAAGACGTCGTCGGCCGACATGCCGAGGACCTGCGCCATGGAGATGAGGAAGTGGAAGAGATCGACGACTTCGACCCGGGCGTTCTGGCCGTCGAATTTCTGGTATTTCGCCCACCATTTCCACGGCACGCTGTCGGTCAGCTCGGCCAGTTCCTGGGTCATGGCGCGGGTATAGTTGAGGAGCCATTTGGTCTGGTCCTCCTCGCTCATGCCGGTGGTGCGGACCCCGATGCGCTCGTTCAGCGCCTGTTGCATCCGGAACAATTCCTCGAACTTGTCGTGGGGCGATTGACTCATGCGGCGATTATTCCTTTTTGGACAGGATTAACAAGATTAACAGGATCGAAAAGGCAGCGGAGGTGGACAGGAGAGACATGAGGCACCAGAAGAAACCGATGGAGGTTCATATCATTGATGTTTCTCCTGTCTACTTTTGGAGGGTTGCCTTCGGCCGGAGTTCGACAAGCGGCAATCTCGTGGCATGCTTTTACTCCCATGGAAGAAGTAGTCATCATCGGCACCGGTTGCGCCGGATTGACCGCGGCGATCTATACTGCGCGGGCCAATCTCGCGCCGCTCGTGCTCACCGGACACCAGCCGGGCGGGCTGCTGACGACGACGAGCATCGTGGAGAATTTTCCCGGCTTTCCCGAGGGGGTCGACGGTTTTGAGCTGATGCAGAAGCTGCAAAAGCAGGCCGAGCGTTTCGGCGCGCGGGTGAAGTTCGGCAATCTCGACCGGGTCGATTTTTCGGCGCAGCCGCTCAAGCTGACCATCGACGGCGACCTGCTGGAGACGCGCACGGTGATCATCGCGACCGGTTCCAGCCCGCGGAGCATCGGCCTCGACTCGGAACATGCGCTGGAAAAGTTCGGCGTGACCTACTGCGCGACGTGCGACGGCGCACTGCCGCAGTTCCGCAACCAGCCGCTCGTGGTGGTGGGAGGAGGCGATTCGGCGGTGGAGGAAGCGACCTACCTGACGCGCTTCGCCTCGCAGGTTTATCTGGTGCATCGCCGCGACTCGCTGCGCGCGAGTCAAATCATGCAGGAACGCGCGCTGCATCATCCGAAAATCCAGATGGTGTGGAACAGCGTGGTGACCGAGGTGCTCGACGTGGCGCAGAGGAAGGTGACGGGCGTGAAGCTGAAGAATATCGTGACGGGTGAGCTGAGCACGCTGGCCTGCGCGGGTCTTTTCGTGGCCATCGGCCATACGCCGAACACGAAAGTGTTTGGTGGAGCGATCGAGACCGATGAGAAGGGCTACATCAAGCTGCACGGCGGGACGCGGACGAGCGTGCCGGGCGTTTTTGCGGCGGGTGACGTGGCCGATTCCGTTTACCGGCAGGCGGTGACGGCGGCGGGGACGGGCTGCGCGGCGGCGATCGAGGCGGAGCGGTTTTTGGAAGCGCTCGAGATGCCGTGAGCGGCGCGAACGATTCCTGGTTCCCGAACTTCTGCGGTGAGTCATCGTTTGGGAACACGGGGGAAATAGTCAGAGGTCCCTCGACAGGCTCGGAATGACTATCTTTTTAATAGTCGCTGAAGCGACCCGTAGCCCGGAGGTCGACGGCAACCGATCGCGGACGAGATCACGATGTCCTCGTTCCCGAACTCCATTTGGGAACGCGCTTGCCGAGGCAATTCCATGGCCAATCCTGCTTCCGTTTCCTGAGTTGGAGAGCAGCAACAAAGTTGCGCAGACAATCCCGTTCCCAAGTGCAACTTGGGAACGAGGGGAAAAAGGGGCGACGGTCAGAGACCGCCGCTACAGCTCTAGCGCGAGGCCAGGAAGCGGCGGCGGAAGAAGAGGAGGGCAATGCCACCGACGGCCAGGAGCGCCAGCGAACCGGGTTCGGGAGTGACGAGGAGGGGGATTCCAGGATCGCAGGAAGGAATGGTGGTATCGACCACGCCGTAGGTGAAGTTGTCGATCGCCAGTTCCTGACTACCGCAGCCGTCTGTGGCTACATCGCTGAAGCTGACCGATTCAATGGCATCGCCGGGGGCGTCACCGGTCGAAACGAAGCCAAGGAAGCCCAATCCGGTGTTCGGCGAGTTGTAAACGTAGCTGGCGGTGGTGCCGTTGACGAGGGTGATGAGGGCCGTGATCTGCGCAGCGCTGACGGAGGCCTCAATCTGGGTCCCCACGGCGGTGACGCTGGAGGGGGGCACATCGGCCGGGAGCAGCGCGTCGATGTCGGTCGTGCCGCTGTTGGACTTGGCATCGAGGAAAGGGGTGCTGTCGCCGCCGATCATATAGTCGCCGCCGGAAGTGGGGCCGACGACGGCGAGGTTGGCGTCCTCGGCGGTAAATTCAACGCCGCCGACGCTCAGGCCGGAGGGATAGGAAGTGACTGTGCTGTAGTTGGGCGTCTGGGCATTGAAAGTGATCGATTCCACTGTCGACTGGGTGGCATTGTCGTAACCCGACTGGCTGGTGTAGGCGTAGACCTGTGCGGAGGCCGACCGGCCCATGAAAAGTGCGCCTGCTAAAACAAGTGATGCCACGATCTGACTGGAGCGGCCCTTGCGATTCAACTTCGTCATGAGTATGACAATGAAGGAATTAACGACTTTGACAAGTTTTTGTTTCTCTTTTTTAGGTGTCATTTGTGTGGCGAGGTGAATAAGTTCTGCTCATTTAATTAAACGCCACGTCCAACTAGTCGACGTACAACTCGTGGTCCTGCTCGAGGGGAACGCGGCAATGGTGCCATTTGCCGAAAAGGGGCGTCCGCAGTTTGGAGAAAATGCGATAGCCGAGATCGGAAAGAGGCGTGGGAACAAGGCGCAGGATGAGTTCGAAAAGGCGGAACTCGGGCAGGCCCTTGATGACCTCGCGGATGGCCGCGCTGCGGACGAGAAAGTCTTCATTGCCATCGACGCGTCTTTTGACGAGGACGACGGAATCGACGTTGGCCAGTTCCGGATGGGTCTCCGCAAGCTGCTGGAAGGTGCGGCCCTGCTTGGCGCCGTAGCGCATGCGGTGGGCGTGGTCGGCGAGCTTGACGCGGTTGACCCAGCGGTTGCAGAAGGCGCACTCGCCGTCGAAAAAGAGGAGGAGGGGATGCCGCTCGGAGGTGAGGCTATCCCGCCGCGGCGTTTCCGAGAGCGTATTCATGACGGTTAACCCTCGCACAATTGGGGCGGGCTGCAATGAGTTCGTGGAGGGACGTGGGGCCGGGCGGGTCGGGGATAAAATCAGGGATAAACGAAGATCCCAAGCGCGATCAAGATGAGGCCAAAAGCGACTCCGGGCCAGGAGGCCTGCCGGAGACGTTGCGGTGTTTGGGTCATGTAGTTGATCGCGTCGCGCCAGAGATGGGGACTGTAGACCAGCACCATGCCGGCGATCACCCACCAGTAGGCGAGGAGGGTCATGACATAGCGCCAGGGTGTCGTGACCAGAAAGGTCGCATCGAGGACAAGGGCGGCCGCGAGCAGCAGGAGACATCCGAGGCCGCGCGCGGCGAGAAAGCCGGGGACAAAAATCACGACGAGCACGCCGGCCACGGCCCAGACGGTCATCAATTGCACGCGGATGTTGGAAATTTCGCCAAGGTCCATCATCCCGGTGAGAGTGGTGAACCAGAGGGTGGCGGCGAGCATGAGGACGACGCCGAGGGGATAATTGCGCGGGAGGGTGCGCATGAGGGCGCCGAACCGTTCGGGCGCGAGGGCCAGCGGCAGGTGCCCAAGGGAAATGAGGAGGCCGACGATGATGGCCGTGATTTTGAGCGAAACGAAATAGGTCATAAGCAATACGCGACGGCGCCGTCCGCCGACACGAAAGCCCATCACCATGCCCAAGTCGGCGGTCAATGTAAATACCGGTCGAAGACGGAAGGGTTGACGAGGGGGCTTCAAAACAGATTCGACGACGCGCCCAGAAGGCCCCATAGTGGCCGCTTTCCACGTCGGTTCATTTTTAGAAAGAATCCTTATCATGAAAGCAGTCACTTTTGGGGAAGTCATGTTGCGCCTGGCGACGCCGGGTTACCTCCGTCTCAACCAGTCGTCCGTGCTGGAAATGACTTTTGGCGGAGGCGAGGCGAACGTCGCGGTGTCACTGGCGTTGCTGGGCGAGGAGGCGGCTTTTGTCACGCGGCTGCCGAAGAACGACGTGGCGGAAACTTGCATCCAGCGGCTGCGCGGGCTGGGGGTCGACACGCGGAAAATTCTGCGCGGCGGCGAACGGGTGGGGATTTATTTCCTGGAAAGCGGCGCGTCCCAGCGGGCGTCGACCGTGACGTATGACCGGGCCCACAGCGCGATATCGGAGATCAATCCGGCCGAGCTCGATTGGGAGACGATCCTCAAGGGGGCCGATTGGTTCCACTTCACCGGGATCACCCCGGCGCTGTCGGATGCGGCGGCGCAGGCTTCGCTCGAAGGCGCGCGCGCGGCGAAAAAGCTGGGGCTGACCGTGAGCTGCGACCTGAATTTTCGGAAGAAACTCTGGTCGAGCGAAAAGGCCGGGAAGGTGATGGCGGGCCTGATGGAGCACGTCGATATTTGCATCGCCAACGAGGAGGACGCGGAAAAAGTGTTCGGCATCAAGGCGAGCGGCACGGAGGTGACCGAGGGAAAGATCGACCATGGCCGCTATGTCGAGGTCGCGGCGCGGCTGACGGAGCGGTTCAAGTTCAAGGGCGTGGCGATCACGCTGCGGGAGAGCTTTTCGGCGTCGCACAATGGCTGGTCGGCGCTTTATTATACCGGCGGCAAGGAGCACTTCAGCCGACGCTACGACGTGCAGATCGTCGATCGCGTAGGCGGCGGCGATTCGTTTGCGGCGGGGTTGATTTACGCGCTGGGCAAAAAGAAATCGGCGCAGGAGGCGATCGAATTCGCGGTGGCCGCGAGCTGCCTGAAGCATTCGATCAGCGGCGACTTCAATCTCGTCCGGCTTTCCGAAGTCGAGGGCCTGCTGGCCGGCGACGGGTCGGGAAGGGTGCAGCGATAACCTCTTTTAAGGCACCAGCTATTATGACCAAAGACCAAATCATCGACGGACTGCTCACCCCCGGCGTCGTGGCGATCATTCGCGCCGACAATTCGGAGCAACTGATCCAGGCGAGCCGCGCCCTGATCGAAGGCGGCGTGTCGGGCATCGAGATCACGATGACGACGCCGAACGCGCTGCAAGTGATCGCCGACGTGCGGCGGGTCTTCGGCGACAAGGTGCTCGCCGGCGTGGGTAGCGTGCTCGACGTGAAGACGGCGGAGGCGGCCATCGCGGCGGGCGCGGAATATGTCATCACGCCGGTGCTGAAACCGGAGGTGATCGCTTTCTGCCGACGGATCGGCAAGCCGATTTTCTCCGGTTCCTACACGCCGACCGAGGCGCAGACCGCGTTCGAGTTGGGCGCCGACTTCATCAAGATTTTCCCGGCCGACGGGCTCGGGCCGAAATATATCCAGGCGATTCGCGGGCCGCTGCCGCATCTCAAGATCGTCCCGACCGGCGGCGTCGACGTGAACACGGCGGGCGATTTCATCAAGGCCGGCTGCGTCGCGGTGGCGGCGGGGAGCAGCCTCGTCAGCAAGGAGATCCTGAAGAACCAGGACTGGGCGAAGCTGACCGACCTGGCATCGCAATTCATCGCGGCGGTCGCGAAGGCGCGCGGGAAGCGATAGGCCGGAGCTGCTGCTCGGGTGCCTCAATTGCGAAATTGTAACGGCGACCTTTGGCCGGCCGGGGTCTGTATAGGTATATGAAAACTATCTTATCTCTACCGCGCGTCGCCTTAATGGCCGCCGCGCTGGCCACCGCAGGCGCCACGGCGAGTTTCGCCCAAAGCACCGGCACCACGACAGATTCAACCACGACGACGACGGCCCCGACCTGCTCGGGAGGCCGGCATCACCACCATGGGATCCTCACCTCCGACGAAAGGGCGCAGTTGAAGACGGCCCGGGAAAAGGTCTTCGCGAGCAATGCGGGCCTGAAGACGGATGCGGAGAACCTGAAGTCGCAATTCAAGGCGCTCCGGAGCGAAGGCAAAGGAACCGCGACCGAGGCTCAATGGCAGGCCTTGAAGGCGCAGGCGCAGAGCTTCCACCAGCAAATGCAGGCGGCCGAGCTGAACGTCGATCCGACGCTGGCGCCGATCTTTGCCAAGCTGGCGGCGGCGCATCAGGGCTGGCATCATTCGAGTTAGGGTTGACGGCGTCGCCGGGCGAACCTTGCAGAACGGGCCGGGAGCATCGGGAACGGTGCTCCCGGTTTGCTTTAGGCCGGGCGCCGCGGCGTAATTAACCGATAGTTGTGATTGCGCCCGGGGGAATAGCAGGCAAATTAGGCGCATGAAACGATTTGAATACGATGTGGTCTACATGAAAACCGAAGTATCCGACGTCTCGAGCCAGGGATCAATCAGCCATCATGTCCGCAAGGTTCTCAACGCGATGGGCAAGGACGGCTGGGAATTGGTCTCGGTCGCGCAGGACCAGGAGCAGATCCGGCTGTTTTTGAAGCGCGAGCTGAGCGCGACGGCGTAGGTTGCGGCTTAAAGTTTGACCACCATCACGACGACGCCGAGCACGATCAGGGTCGCGCCGATGACTTCCTGCGCCTTGAGGCGCTCGCCGAGGAAAATCACGGCCAGGAGGATGGCGATGGCGACGCTTAATTTATCGACCGGCGCGACCTTGGCGACGTCGCCGAGTTTCAGCGCGCGAAAATAGCAGAGCCACGAAAGTCCGGTCATCACGCCCGAAGCAGCGAGGAAAATCGACGTTCGCGGGGTGAGGGCGGTCCAGTCGGCCCGGCCACTGGTGGCAAAGGCGAGTCCCCAGGTGATGACGAGGATGACCGTGGTGCGAATCGCGGTGGCGAGGTTGGGATTGACGTCGGCGACGCCGATCTTGGCGAGGATGGCGGTGAGCGCGGCGAAAAAAGCGGAGAGAAGGGCCCAGATGAACCAGTTGTTCATTGAAAAAGTTGATCTATATCTTTGATGATAATGAGCTTATAAATCATAATGTCCGCAAATTGGCCCAAAGGTGCGCACCCCCCGTTTTTCCCCAAGTTTGGAATCCTCTCCGGATAGCTCTGTCTAGCAGCGCGGGCTTGAAGGGTCAACTTTGCGCAGCTTGGCTTGGTAAAGCTGCCCAATAAACGGAAGAAATATCGCCTCGGCCACCGTGTCTTATCGCGTCTTTCTAAGTAGTTTACATTGTTAAAGTGGTATTTTTGCGCTTGTCTACCTGATAGCCTATGGGTTTGGCCATTCCGACCGAAGGAAGTAATCATTCGTTGTTATCGATAGAAGGCTTACTATGACCAATTCAGGGACCTTGGACGCCTCCAAAGATTCTCCCAATCGCGCCCAAGAAAGCCCTGCCGATTTTGTCTTGTCGCGCCGGATCGAAACGCAGGTTGCGCTCCGTCCAGACGCCGTGGCCGTCACGCTGGACGGTGTCAACCTGACTTATCGCGATCTCAACTCTCGCGCCAACAAGATCGCCGCCTATTTGCGCGAACTCGGCATCGGCCCCGAGTCGCTCGTCGGCATTCACCTGGACCGCACCTTCGATCTTGTCGCGGGAATATTCGCAATTCTCAAATCGGGCGGCGCTTACCTGCCGCTCGATCTCGCCTGTCCCGAAGACCGCCTCGGTTTCATGCTCGAAGACTCGGGCGCAAAAGTCGTCATCACCCACTCCAGCCTCGCCTCCCGTTTCACCGGCTTCAAGGGCACGGTCATCTGCCTCGATCAGGAAGTATCGCGCATCTCGGCCTACAGCGCGGAGAACGTCGCCACGGCCGCGGAGCCGCAAAATCTCGCCTACGTGATCTACACGTCGGGTTCCACCGGCACCCCGAAGGGCTGCCTGGTGACTCAGCACAACGTCATGCGCCTCTTCGATTCCACCGATCGCTGGTACCATTTCGGGCCGCAGGATGTCTGGACTCTTTTCCATTCCAGCGCGTTCGATTTCTCGGTCTGGGAAATTTTCGGCGCGCTGCTTTACGGCGGCCGGCTCGTCATCGTTCCCTACATGGTCAGCCGCTCCGCCTCGGCGTTTCGCGAATTGCTGATCAAGGAGCGCGTCACCGTCCTTAACCAGACACCCTCTGCGTTTCGGCAGCTCATCCAGGCTGATCGCATCCAGCCGCACGCCGAGCTTGCGCTCCGCTACATTATTTTCGGCGGCGAGGCGCTCGAGTTTCAAAGCCTTCGCCCGTGGTTTGAGCGCTACCGCGACCAAAAGCCGCAGATCGTCAACATGTACGGCATTACCGAGACCACCGTCCATGTCACCTATCGGCCCGTTTTGCTGGCCGATCTCGAGGCCAATTCCGGCAGCAATATCGGGGTGCCCATTCCCGATCTCCAGGTCTACGTCATCGACGCCGACGGTAACCGCGCCGGCACCGGCACGGTTGGTGAGATGCTTGTCGGCGGACTCGGTGTCGCGCGCGGATATCTGAATCGTCCCGACCTCAGCAACGCGCGCTTCATTCCCAATCCCTTCGAGCCTGAAAAAAGCGCGCGCCTTTACCGCACCGGCGATCTGGCCCGCATGCTCGAAAACGGCGACCTCGAATATCTCGGTCGCATCGATCAACAGGTCAAGATTCGCGGCTTCCGCATTGAGCTCAACGAAATCGAATCGATGCTCGCCCGGCACCCTGGCGTCAAGGATTGCGCCGTGCTCGCCCGAACCGACGACGGCGACGAGCCGCGACTCGTGGCCTATGTGGTCACCGGCGCTGCCTCGAAAATCGGGGTCGAGGAACTGCGGACGCATCTCGCGCAAAAGCTCCCCCAGTACATGATTCCCGCCGCGTTCGTTTTTCTTGATATCCTCCCGCTCACCGTCAACGGCAAGCTCAACCGCGAAGCCCTGCCCAAGCCGGGCACGGAACGTCCGCTGCTCGCTTCGGAATATGTCGCCCCGCAAACCGGCATGGAAAAAGTCCTGGCCAACCTCTGGCAAAAAGCGCTGCGCCAGGATGCCGTCGGGGTCCGCGACAACGTCTTCGACCTCGGCGCCGATTCGCTCATGCTCACCACGCTCCATCGCCAGTTGCAGAAGGAGTTGAAACGCGAAATTCCGGTCACCGATCTGTTCCAGTTCCCCACGATTTCGGCCCTGGCCGCGCATCTCGATAAACCCGCGGACGACGGGAGCGAGCTTGCCGGCAGGGTGAAATCTCGCGCCGAATTGCAGCGCGCCGCGATGGGCGGAGGGCGCCGCCCGGGAGACACAAAATGAGCGCGGATGAAATTCCCAACGGCATCGCCGTCATCGGCATGGCCGGAAAATTTCCGGGCGCGCCGAACATCGACGCCTTTTGGCGGAACCTCCGCAACGGCGTCGAGTCGATCACTCATTTTTCCGGGGAGGAACTCGAAGTCCCCGTCTCGATCAGCAGTAATCCGCAATACGTTCGCGCGCGCGGCATCATCCCTGACGTCGATCTCTTCGACGCGGAATTTTTCGGCATCAACCCGCGAGAGGCCGAGTTCACCGACCCTCAGCAGCGCCTTATCCTCGAGACCGCGTGGGAAGCGCTCGAGGATGCCGGCTGCGATACCGGGCGCTATGCCGGGAGCATCGGCGTCTTCGCCGGATGCAGCGCGAATACCTACCTCCTTTGCAATCTCGCCTCGCAACCCGGCTTTCTCACGGAGTATCTCTCGTTCCAACAGGTCGGCGCCCATCCTTCGATGCTCGGCAACGACAAGGATTTCATCGCCACGCGCATCGCCTACAAGCTCAACCTCCACGGCCCCTGCATCGCCGTCCAGTCGGCCTGCTCCACTTCCCTCGTCGCAATCTGCCAGGCCTGCCAGAATCTTCTCACCTACCAGTGTGACATCGCTCTCGCCGGCGGCGTCTCCGTCACGTTTCCGCAGAAGCGCGGCTACGTCGCCGAGGAGGGAAGCCTCGCTTCCGCGGATGGCCGCTGCCGTCCTTTCGACGCTTCGGCCGGGGGGACCGTTTTCGGTGACGGCGTCGGACTTGTCGCGCTGAAGCGCATCGACGAAGCCATCCGCGACGGCGACAACATTCGCGCCGTCATTCGCGGGTTCGGCGTGAACAATGACGGCTCGGACAAGGTCAGCTACATGGCGCCGAGCATCGATGGCCAGGCCGAGGTCATTGCCACCGCGCAGGCACTGGCCGGGGTCGATGTCGGCACCATCCGCTACATCGAGACGCACGGCACCGGCACGTCCCTCGGCGATCCGATCGAAGTTGCCGCGCTGACCAAGGCCTTTCGCGCGGGAACTTCCGATAAGCAATTTTGCGCGCTCAGCGCGGTCAAGGGTAACATCGGCCACCTGGAGTCGGCTTCCGGAGTGGCCGCGCTGATCAAAGCGGTCCTCGCGCTTGAACACGGCGAGATTCCGCCCACACTCCATTTCACCGCGCCGAATCCGCGCATCGATTTCGCCAACAGTCCGTTTTATGTCTGCTCCCAGCTGCAGAAATTTTCCGCATCGGATGCGCCGCGCCGCGCGGGCGTCAGTTCTTTCGGAGTCGGCGGCACCAACGCCCACGTCGTCCTCGAGCAGGCTCCCGTGACTGCGGCGTCCACCGCTGACGCTGGGCCTCAACTTTTCGTCCTCTCGGCCAGGACCTCATCGGCGCTCGAGGCGATGACGTCCCGCCTCGCCGAGCATCTTAAGCTTCATCCCGATCTCTCCATGGCCGACGTCGCCGCTACTCTCCAGACCGGTCGCCGCGTCTTCCGCCATCGAAGGGCCTGGGTCAGCGCGACCGCAAAAGAAACCGTGGAACTGCTCACGCAGCCGAAATCAACCCGCCTTATTTCCGCCGAGGCGCCGAAAGGGAAGGGGAGCGTCGCGTTTCTTTTTCCCGGCCAGGGCGCGCAGCGGGTCGACATGGGACGGGGCCTGTACGAGTCGAATGCCGTTTTTCGCGAAAACGTCGATCGTTGCTGCGAACTCCTCGCGCCCGATCTCGGTCTCGATCTTCGTAGTGTCCTTTATCCCGCCGCGAACGCCGACAAGGCTGCCGCCGAGGACAAGCTCATGCAGACTTCGCTCACGCAACCTGCGCTCTTCGTCGTCGAATACGCGCTGGCGCAAGTCTGGCTTTCACTCGGCGTCAAGCCGCAGATCATGACGGGCCACAGCCTCGGCGAATATGTTGCCGCCACCCTCGCAGGTGTCTTCACGCTGGAGAATGCGCTTCATCTCCTCGCCGTGCGCGGACGACTCATGCAATCGCTGCCGAGCGGCGCCATGCTGGCCGTCGTGCTTCCCGAGGCGGAAGTCGTGCCGCTCCTCACCGACGGCCTGAGCCTCGCCGCCGTGAACGGACCGAAGCTCTGCGTGGTCTCCGGTCCCGGGGACAAAGTCGCGGCGTTCGCCCATTCCCTGGAGGAGAAAAAGATCGCGACCCGCGAGCTCAAAACCTCCCATGCCTTTCATTCCCCGATGATGGATCCCATCCTCGCCGCCTTCGAGGCCGAGGTCGCCCAGGTTCCGCGCCACCAGCCGCAGATTCCGATTGTCTCCAGCCTCTATGGCCGACTCGGCACCGATGAGGAATGGATGTCTACCGGCTACTGGTCGGCGCAATTGCGGCACGGGGTCCGTTTCGCCGATGCCGTCGGCGTCTTGCTCGCCCAGCCGTCGCTCGTGCTCTTGGAAGTCGGCCCCGGCCAGACGCTCACCACCCTGGCGCGCCAGAATCCGGCCAGGCAACCGGCGCAGGTCACGATTTATTCCAGCCCGAAGAAGCCCGAGGAATCTGAAGTCGTCGAGTTCCTTTCCGCCACCGGCCAACTTTGGGCCGCGGGCGTGGAGGTCGACTGGCTCGCGCTGCACGGCGGATCGCCGCGCCGCCGCGTCTCGCTTCCCACCTATCCCTTTGAGCGCAAGAGCCACTGGATTGAGGCCCATCGCTCGGAGGAGAATCAGCGCCAGGCGAACTTGCCCGTCCTGACCCATTCTGAATCCGTCGGCGTGGGGACAAACGGCGCCTACCCCAAGGGCGCGGCCCCATCGCTTTCGGAAATCGAAGCCATCGTCGATGAGCAATTGCGCATCATGGATCGGCAAATCGAAGTTCTCCGCTCCGCCGACCCGAACCGGAGGCCGCCGCCATGACCGCGAAATCGGCGCGCTATCCGCTTATCGAAGGCCAGGTGAAATCGGTCCTGATGAATCTGTCAGGACGCGATCTCAGCGGCGTTGCGACTTCGACGACGTTCTTCGATCTCGGTTTCGATTCGCTCCTGCTCACCCAGGCCAGCCAGTCGCTGCGGCAAAAGTTTGGCGTGAAAATTTCCTTCCGCCAATTGCTGGAAGACCTTCTCTCCATCGACGCCGTTTCCGCTTATCTGGACGAGCACGTCGCCGAAGACAAGATATCCGTTCCATCGCCCGTCCCCGGCTCGCAGGGCGGCGTCACTTCCACGTCGAAGCTTCCCTCGATTTCTTCCTCCTCCAAGCTCCCGAGGATTTGCGCCACGCCCTCTCCCGCATCGCCTGCTTCGGAAAAATCTCCCGCTCCCGGCGAAAGCCTTCAGCGTGCGATCAACCAGCAGCTCCAGTTAATGTCCCGCCAGCTCGATCTGCTCCGCGCCTCCGGTTCGGACGGCGCTGCCGTCATCGCCCGCATGAAGCAGTTGGGCGTGGAGCCTTCGCACCAGTCGACCAGCCCTCAGCCTGCCGCGGCCGAATCGGGAGACCTCACCGTCCCGGTGCCCGAGGCGCAAAAGGGGCTCTGGTTGCTCAGCCGCTTCAACGATGACGCCAACCGGGCTTATCACCTCTCGGTCACGCTCTCCTTTCACGGCAAGCTCAACGAGCAGGCCTTGAGCGATGCCCTCAACGACGTGGTCGAGCGCCATGGCGCGCTTCGCACCACCATCGATCCGAACGGCGTATCCCAGACCATTCACGCCCATGCCGCGCCGCAGCTTTCCTACTTCGATTTCTCCCAAGTTCCCCCGGCGGAACGAGACGCCGCCGCCGTGCAAAAAATGACCGAGCTCGAGAACCAGCTTTTTCCCGACCTGCACGGCCCCTTTTTCCGCGCCGCGCTCTTCTGCCTCGAGCCCGAGCGCCATTTTCTCCTGCTCACGTTTCACCACATCATTTGCAACGGCCCATCCTACCTCCTCTTCAACGAGGAACTTACGGCGCTTTACTCGCAGTACGTTTACGGCACACCCGCCACCCTTCCTCCCGTCGTCCCTTTTTCCGAATTCATCCGGCAGCGGGAAAATTACGCCGGGACGCCAGCCGCCGCGGAGGCCGAGGCGTTTTGGACGAAGCAGTTCCTCACCGGCGTGCCCTCGCTCGAGCTTCCTTTCGATTATCCGCATCCCGCCGAGATAACCTACCGCGGCGCGCGCCAGTCCATCGTCCTCGATTCGTCGCTCAACACCGAATTACGGAAGATTGGCGCCGCCCACAAAAGCTCGCTCTTCATGGTCCTTTTCGCCGCCTACGGTGCGCTGCTCCATCGCCTGTCCGGCCAGGACGATCTCGTTATCGGCGTGCCCTTCGACAGCCTTATCCGGGTCGAGGAGGAAGGACGCAATCTCTTCGCCAACACGACGAACATGCTGCCGCTGCGCAGCATTCTCTACGAGGGAAGCACCTTTAGCGAGTACCTGGACCAAATTCACACGCTGATCGTCGAGGCCTCTGAGCATCAGGACTACTTTTTCGGCAACCTCGTGCGCAAACTGAACCTGACCCGCAGTTCCGCGCGTTCCCTCTTTTTCAACGTCACCTTCAACCTCGAGCGCGGCGAATTCAAAAAGACCTGGCCTGATCTCGAAATGACGCTGCAGACGGAAGGCGTCCCGTCCGGCAGTCCGCGGGGCATCGCCATGTTCGATCTCTACACCAACGCCGCGGAGCGCATCAATGGCGAGATCGTGGTCGATTGCGATCACAACACCTCCGTGGTGGAGCCCGCGACCGTCCTTCGCTGGCTTGGCCGTTACGAAATCCTGCTCAAGGGCATTGTGGCCAATCCCGATCAACCGATAACGACGCTCCCCCTGCTCACTCGGGAAGAGTTGCAGGAATTAGTTATCTCACGGTAATCTCCCCTTTTGTTTGATCAACTCTAATGACCCCGCTTCCCTTCGCTTCGCTGCCCGAGTGGTTCGAGCATCAGGTTCGACAAACCCCCGGCGCGACCGCCGTCGTGTTTCAGGGCAAATCCCTGACTTACGACGAGCTCAACCGCCGGGCCAATCAGCTCGCCCGTCGCCTCCAAAAGATGGGAATCGGGCCCGAGAAAATGGTCGGCATCTATCTCGAACGCTCACTCGACCTGCTCGTCGCGTTGCTCGGCACGCTCAAGGCGGGGGGGGCTTATCTTCCGGTCGATCCGGGCATGCCTGCTGATCGCCAGGGCATGATCCTTCAGGACGCACAAGCCGCGCTCATGATCACCCAGGGCAGTCTCGTTGCATCGCTGGCCGGAGAGGGAACGCCTGTCTTCATCTTCGATACCGACGGCCCAGGACTCGCTTCCGAAAGCGCTGACAACCTCAATGTCAAGATAGCGCCCAGTTCGCTCGCCTACATGATCTACACGTCGGGCTCGACCGGCGTGCCCAAGGGCGTCGAGCTCGAGCACCGCTCGCTCGTCAATTTCCTCGTCTCAATGAAGGTGGTCCCCGGGATCAAGCCCGACGACGTTCTCCTCGCCGTCACGACTCTATCTTTCGACATCGCCGGGCTCGAGCTCTGGCTGCCTCTCGTCACCGGCGCGAAAATTGTCCTGCTCAGCCGCGAAGAAGCCTCTGACGGCTTCCGCCTGCTTAAATATATTATCGACGAAAAGGCGACCATTCTCCAAGCCGTGCCCGCGACGTGGCGCATGCTGCTGGAAACCGAGTGGACCGGTTCACCGCAGCTCAAAATGCTCTGCGGCGGCGAAGCTCTCCCGCGTGAACTCGCGAACCAGCTTCTCACCAAAGGCGGCGAACTCTGGAACATGTATGGACCGACCGAGACGACCATCTGGTCGACCGTAGCCCGCATTCAAGACGACCATGCGCCCATCTCCATCGGCCAGCCGGTCGCCAATACGCAGCTCCATATCCTCGATGCGAATCTCCAGCCCGTTCCCGCCGGTGTCAGCGGCGAGCTCCACATCGGCGGCCTCGGTCTGGCGCGCGGCTATCATAATCGCCCGGAACTCACGGCCGAGAAATTCATCAAGGACCCCTTCTCCACCGGGCCCGAGGCACGGCTTTACAAGACCGGCGACCTCGCCCGCGTTCGTCCGCAAGGGCAGATCGAAGTGCAGGGCCGCATCGACCACCAGGTCAAGATTCGCGGCTTCCGCATCGAGCTCGGTGAAATCGAGGCGCGTCTCAGCGAGCATCCGCTGGTGAAGGAAGCCGTCGTCACCGCCCACGAAAGCTCGCCCGGTCGCAAGCAGCTCGTCGCCTACATCGTCGCGAAGAACGGCGTCGGCACGCCGGAGGCCATTCATCACCTCACCCACGAGATTCGTGGTCAGCTCGAAAAAGTCCTGCCCGACTACATGGTCCCCTCGTTCTTTGAACTCTTGCCCGCCTTTCCCCGGATGCCCAATGGCAAAATCAACCGGAAGGCGCTGCCCAAGCCCAGCGCGCAGGCCGTCGCTTCCGAGCAGCCCTACGTCGCGCCGCGCAATGCCGTCGAATCGCAGCTCGCCGAGATCTGGCAGCAGGTCCTCGAGCGAGAGAAGATCGGCATTAACGACAACATCTTCGAGATCGGCGGCGATTCGCTCCTCATCTTCCAGATTACGGCCCGCGCCACGCAAGCCGGCATCTCCGTCACGCTGCCCCAGGTCTTCCAGCATCGCACCATCGCGGAACTCGCCGCCGCCTTCAACACCGCCGGCACTTCTGAAAAACCGGCGGCGACCGGCGCGCCCGCGCCTTTGACCCGCGTTTCCCGTGAAGCTTTCCGCCGTCCGCGCGCGGGCTGATTTCCGTCGATGAAAACCGATTTGTCCGAAATTCCTTCTGCCGCTCAAGCCGCTCCGCCGACCGAGGTCGCCGAGGATTTTGTCATGGTCAGTTCCATGGACCAACAGCGCTGGTGGACCCTTGACCAGCTCGCCCCCGAGAATCCCGCCTTCAACGTTCCCTTCGCCCTGGAACTTCGCGGACCGCTTGAGGTCGGCGCGCTCGAAAAAGCGCTCCGGGCCGTCATCCATCGTCATGAAGCGTTGCGCACCAGTTTTGACTGGCTCGACGGCGAAGTGAAGCAGGTCATCGCCTCCGAAGTTCCGTTTGTCCTTCATAAAAAGGACCTCTCGGCCGAGCCCAAATCCAGGCGTGCGGAGCTCATTAGCCGCGAAATGAACGTCGAGGCCCGCACGCCCTTGAACCTCACCCGGGCGCCCATCATGCGCCTCTGTCTCGTCAAGTTCGAGGCCGAGGATCATCTCCTCCTCTTCACCCTCCACCACATCATTTGCGACGGCTGGTCCAATGGCGTGATCATTCGCGAGATGGGCCTCTACTACGAGGGCTTCCTCAAGGGCCGGACCGTCGAGTTGCCGGAGCTTCCGATCCAGTACGCCGACTACGCCATGTGGCAGCGCGACTGGATGCTGACTCCCGATTTCGAGGAGCAGGTCACCTTTTGGGAAAAGCAGATCACCGGCGGCGCGCCGATGCTCGATTTCCCCACCGACCATCCCCGTCAGGGCGGACCTGGTCATAAATTTCCCGGCTACATGGAAATCTACACCCTCCCGGTTTCACTCACCGACCGGGTTAAGAAGCAGAGCAAAGACTTCGATGCTACGCTTTTCATGGTATTCTTCGCAGCCTTCGCCACCATCCTCCATCGCTATACGGGCCAGACCCGGTTCATGGTCGGAACGAGCATGGCGAACCGTCCCCGCGCCGAGCTGGAAAACCTGATCGGTCAGTTTGCCAACCCGATGATGTTTCGGATGGATGTGACGGATGAACCAACCTTTCGCGAACTCATGAGCCGTGTGCGCGAGATGCTCCTGGGCGCCATGACCCACCAGGACGTTCCGCTCGAATCGATCCTGGAGCGCATCGAACTCAAATCCGGTGCCCGCGAAAAGCCGGCCATTCAGGCGATCGTCATGTTCCAGCGCGACTTCCTCCAGCCCGCCGCGACGGGCGGATTGCAAATTCGCCCCTTGCCCTGGGTCTGCCCCGGGACCGTCATCGAGCTGACCCTGGGCATCGTCGAACGCGCCGAGGGCATTGCGTTGCAGATGGAATTCAACCCGGAGCTCATCGAGGTCGCGACCATCGCCCGCTTCCTCCGGCACTATGAGAAACTGCTGGAAGCCGTGCTGGAAAATCCCGACACGCCGGTCAGCGAACTCTCTCTCTTGTCCGATGAAGAGCGCGCCAAATTGTGGACGCCTCCGCCTGCCACGGCGTCGACGGTGGCGGACCCCGGGCCGATTATCCGCAGTCTCAAAAACCAGCTCGACCTCCATTTTCGCAAGGCCGCCAATCCAAGCGGTGTCGCGGTCGAAGTTCCCCCGGAGGCGCGCCTGGTTGTGCTCGACCGCCATTTGCGCCTCGTTCCGCCGGGAGTTTTGGGCCAGGTCTATCTCGCCGGTGTCTCGACCGAGAAAGTGCCGGCCAATGCCTTGGTTTCAGGCCCCCTTGATTCAGCCTCCCCTGTTCCCTTGTACCAAACGGATTTTGTCGCCAAGACCCGCGAAGATGGCCAGATCGTCCTCCTCGGCAAAAATTCGGATTTTGCCCAAGTCAACGGCTTTCGCGCCAATCTCCGCCAGATCAAGTCGATCCTCCTCCAGCATCCCGAAGTCTGGGAGGCTGCCGTTTCCGTGTCCCAGAAGCCAACCGGCGAGGATCAACTTACCGCCTATATTGTTCCGCGGCCCGGTGCTTCTCCCTCGGAAAAAGACCTTCGCGCGTTGCTCCACCGAAAGGTCAGCGATTTCACAATGCCGGCGCAATTCCTGACGATTCCGTCGCTGGCAAAAAACTCCAGCGGCGATGTCGTCACGGGACTTCTTCCGAAGCCATCGGCCATCATGCGGACGACCGAGGTCGATAACCTGCCGCTCGAGTCCATTCTCTACCAGCAATTGATCGAAATCTGGGTCGATATCCTCAAGGTCCCCGATGTCTCCATCCACGACAATTTTTTTGCGCTCGGCGGCACTTCTCTGCAGGGCTTTCGCATGATGATCCGCGTGGAGAAACTTTGCGGCTGTTCGCTTCCTCTTACGCTCCTGCTCACCGGCGCCACCATTGCCAACCTTGCCCACTACATCATCGAGGCTAAGGGCGACTCATCCACGCCGCTGGTTGCCGTGCAAACAAAAGGCGCGCGTCCGCCCATCTTTTTCCTCCATGGCGACTGGGCCGGTGGTGGATTTTATTGCAGCCGCCTCTCCGAAAAACTCGGGGAGAACCAGCCCTTTTATGCTCTTCCTCCCTATCGCGCGGGCAAACCGGAACTCCTGACCATGGAGGAGATGGCCGCCCATCACGTCAAGATCATCAAGGAGCACACTCCGCAAGGGCCTTATCTCCTCGGCGGCTACTGCATCGGCGCAACGGTCGCCATGGAAATTGCCCGGCAACTGGTCGAAAACGGCGACCAGGTTTCTCATATGCTTCTCATCGATCCGCCCACGCCCGTTCCTTGGCTGCGCATGGCGTGGCCGCTATTGGACAAGGTGGGCAACCTCATGGAATGGGACTTGCAAAAAAAGATTCACGGTTTTGATGTCACCGCCGTTTCTTGTGCCCGGTGGCTCTCGCAGTCACCCGCCAGCCAGCTCATCAGCCTTCGCCGCCGTCTCGGCTTGATCAGGACCGGTGCCATCCGTCCCATCAACTCCGGCCAGGGAGGCGACCCGAGCGACATCGAAATTCTCAAGAGCATGGACTACGCGGTCTACTTCCTTGCCTATCGCCTTTATCCGTCGAAGGAAATTACTGTTCCCACCACCCTTTATTTTCCGGAAGAGGCGGTGCAATCCCGGCGCTGGCTGGGCCGCATCACTCGGGAATCGAAGGCGCAGGTTACCATCGAACCTTTGCCCGGAGATCATCACACCTGCATCACCAAGCATATGGCCGTGCTGGTGGCCAAGATGAAAAAGACCCTCGAGAGTCTTTGAGAATTAGCGTCCTTGGGGATGTCCTAGGGAAATCTGGAAACTTTGTCTGGCGCGCCGAAGCCTTGGCTGGTTGCCGCATGATATTCGCGCGTGCCGTGCAGGGAGGTTGACGGCTACAATGCCAGCTACCTATAGGATCGACTTCACGACGCCGCCGTCGACCCGCAGCGCCGCGCCGTTCGTGGCGGAGGAGAGCGGGCTGGCCACGTAGGCGACCATGTTCGCCACTTCCTCGTTGGTCGCGAAGCGCTGGATGAGCGAACTCGGCCGGACGTTGGTGAAGAAGTCCTTCTCGACCTGCTCGGCCGATTTGCCCTGTTCCTTCGCCATGTTTTTGACGAAGCCCTCAACGCCCTCGGAGCGGGTCGGGCCGGGCAGGACGGAATTCACGGTCACGCCGGTGCCGCTGGTGGTCTCGGCGAGGCCGCGCGCGAGGGCGATCTGCATCGTCTTGGTCACGCCGTAATGGATCATTTCCTTTGGAATCTGCACCGCCGATTCGCTTGAGATGAAGATGATCCGGCCCCAATTATGGTTGAGCATGATGGGCAGGTAGGCCCGGCTCAGGCGCAGGCCGCTGAAGAAATTGGTTTCGATGATGGCGCGCCAGTCGGCGTCGGTGATCTTGTCGAACGATTTCGGCTCATACGTTCCGAGGTTGTTGACCAGGACATCGACTTCCGGGAAACGCTCGTAGACTTCGGTGACTTCGTCGACCTGGCTCAGGTCGCCGGCGAACGCCTCGAGTTTCGCCTTCGGATGCTTCACCCGGATTTTATCGATGGCCTCGGCCACGCGGTCGTCGGTGCGGCCGTTGACGATCACCCGGGCGCCTTCGCCCGCGAGGGCGCTGGCGATGGCAAAGCCGATGCCGGCCGTGGAGCCGGTGACGAGACATAATTTATGGTCGAGATGATAGTTCATAGGAGGAGGATGCGGTGGGCGAAGTGGAAGCGAAAGAGAAAATCGCCCGGCTTAACGCCAGCGCCGGTAAGGGTAATAAGGGCCGGGGCCCCCCCAGAAAGGATCGCCCCAATAGGGGCCATAGCCGATCCCGACGCCGATGGCCGGATAAAAGTCGGGGCCATACATGCGGGGGGTCTGGAGCATGTAATCGACGATGCTCTGCGAAACGCCCGCCTTGCGGAGACTGGCGACGTCCTCGGAGTTGAGGTAGTAGACGCTTCCGTGATCGCGGAGGTAACGGAGAATGATGCCGTCGCTGACGCCGGCGCGGCTGAGCGACTTGATGTCGTAAAGGCTTAGTTCGTCGCCGTGGACCATCTTGTCGTAAATGGCGGAGGAAACTCCGCTCGCCTGTACCCGGGAGTAATCGGCTTTTTGCTGGTCGCTTAAACCGCAGGCGGTGAAGAGCAGCGGAACGAGGAAAAGAAGAAGACGCGAGAACTTCATGGCTCAAACTACATCGACTCGGGGCCTTTTCAACCGCGCAGGGGGGGAGGGCTTTTTATTCAGCCTGAAATTTTCGTCCCGAGGTCAGGCGCATCGCCCAGACATAGAGAAAACCGAAAGCCGCGCCGCCGAGGTGGGCCGAATGGGCAATGCCGGGCATCCAATGAAAGAGAATCGAGGCGACTTCGACCCCGCAGACGACCAGCGCGAGGACCCGCATGCTCATGCGGATCGGCAGGACGTAGAGGAGGAAGACGGTGACCCGCGCTTGCGGAGCGGCGGTGCCGACGGCGGCGATGACCGCAAAAACCGCGCCGCTCGCGCCGATGATGCCCGCGTCGGGACCGGCCTCCGAGTTGAAGGCATACCAGACGAGGGCGGAGGCGATGGCGCCGCCGAGGTAAAGGCCGAGATAACGCCAATGGCCGAGGATTTCCTCCAGCGCGGGGCCGAGACAAACCAGCGGGATCATGTTGGAGACGATGTGGAGCCAGAAGAGGCCGGAATCCCCGAACATTTCGACGGCGTGGGCCCAGGCATAGGTGAGCAGGGTCCAATAGCGGTGATCGGCCATCGCCTGGGGACTGAAGGCGAGGGTGTCGCCGATGATGTCGTCGTGGTAAAGATGGAGGGCGCGAAGTTGCAGCAAGAAAACCGCGACGGTCGATCCGACGAGAATCCAGGTGACCCAGGCGATGGGCCGACGCATCGGTACCGTGTAGGGATAACCGTGGGGAAGATCCTCATTCATGGCAGGGCTGCCTTTCTCGCAACAAGCGGGGCCAGGAAGGAAAGAGGACCGGATGCGCGGCGTAGAGCTGGGGGAACTTGCGGGGCGCAAACTTTCGCCACAACCACTCGGCAGTTTTCAAAATAAAGTAGGAGTAGAAGAGAGCGACGAGCCACGAGCCGAGGATGTCGCTCGGATAATGGGCGCCGACATAGACCCGCGAATAGCTGACCAAAGCGGCCCAGGGCCAGAGCCACAGTGCCCAGCGGCCGAAGATCGCGCAGCCGACCATGGCCAGGGCGACGTTGTTGCAGGCATGGCCCGAGGTGAACGAGCGGCCCTTGGTGACGTGCCTCGGCACCGACTCGGTGACTTCACGGATCGAGACGGAGCGAAGATGGGGCTCGGTCTCGTTGGGCCGGGGCCGGTTCACGCCCATTTTGAAACTCCAGTCGATGACGCCATCACCGATGATCAGGCAGGCGGCCATGAGGACGAGGAAGAGCCGTCCCCGAAAGCGGCCGAGGACGAGGGTCAGGATGACCGCAGCGAGGATCGGGTAGCGAAAGGAATCAAAATCGCTGACGCGGGCCATGACGGGATCGAGCCAGGGCCGGCTCCAGGTCTGGTTGATGAGATAAAGCAGGCGCAGATCGAGCGCGTGAAACCAGGCCGGGAAGGACATCGCTGAAGGCTAGGGCTTCGGGCCGCTCAAGGCGAGACGCGCGTATGCGGGCTGCTGGCCCGGGCTATTTGTATTGCGCGAGGACCGCCGCGATTTCACGGCAGGTCCGGGTGGTGTCGAGCTTGAGGCCCGAACCGAGACCCATCCCGGTGGAAATGGGTTCGCCGAGCGCGCCCAATCCGGCCGGGGCCGAGCCGCTGCCCGCGCCCGTGTCCTTGGTGGGATCGGGGACGCCGGTGCGGAAGGCGAGGACGTACTGGGTCTTGGAGACATCGAGATCGTAGACGTAGACGTTGGTCTGCATGGTGGTTTCACCCATGCCGTAACCGATGGCGGTGCGGAGGGCGCGGCTGCCCTGGAAGACGGTCACGAATTCACCCGCGACGAGCCAGCCGTGGTCGGGCAGATCGTTCACCCAACGCTGGTCGGTGGGCGCGAGCTTGGTCAGGCGCGTCGCGAGCTGATGGACGAAGTTGGTCTGGAAATCTTCCTTGAAGTTGACGAGGTCGCTGCCTTCGCGGCCCACGAGCCATTTGCCGGTTGTGGTGTCGAAGGGCGCGACGTAGATGTGCGGGGGATTCGGCGTGAGCTTGACCGTCGCGCTGGGGAGGGGCGCGGTGTGAATGGAACCTTCCTGAATCGAGCCGCAGCCGGTCAGGAAAAGCGAGGTCGCCGCCGCGAGGGAAGCAAGGGCGGCGAACAGAGCTACAAAACGTGGCATCCCTAGCCTTTACCTGATAAGTGGGCCTAAACGCAAGAGAATTTACAGAGAATTGCGGAAAATCTCTCCGAAGGCCAACCCCAGCATGCGGCCCATTTGTCCGGGCGGCCGATCTCCCGCTAGCCAAAGCGTCTCCGTAATGGCACCTTACAAACGATGGCCGCACACGCCTGGAAATTGAAGAAGCGGACCCTGGAATGGCAGGAACGTCCCCTGATCGCCGGCGTTTTGAACGTCACGCCCGATTCCTTCTCCGACGGCGGACGCTATCTCGATCCAGAACAGGCGCTCGATCGTGCGCTGGAGATGGAGGCGGAAGGCGCCGACATCATCGACCTGGGGGGCGAATCGACGCGTCCGGGCGCGGTGTTGATCAGCGGGGAGGTGGAGCTCGCGCGGATTCTTCCGGTGGTGCGGCGCTTGCAGGGGCGGCTGACGATACCGTTGTCGATCGACACGTGGAAAGCGGCGGTCGCGGTGGCGGCGCTTGATGAGGGCGCTGAGATCATCAACGACGTGAGCGCCGGGCGCTGGGACCGCCTTCTTTGGCCGGCGGTGGCGCAATACCGGGCGGGTTACGTTTTGATGCACGCGCTGGATCAACCGGCCACGATGCAGAAGGAGCCGGCCTATGCCGATGTGACGGGGGAGATCGTCGATTTCCTGGCGAAGTACCTCGCGCGCGCGGAGGAAAACGGGCTGGCGCTCGAGTCTATCGTCTGCGATCCCGGGTTCGGTTTCGGCAAAACAATGGGGCATAATCTCACGTTGCTGCGCGATCTTTCCTCCTTTCAGGCGCTGCGGCGGCCGGTCTTGGTGGGGCTGTCGCGGAAATCTTTCTTAAAATTAATTGGCGGTTCCGGGCCTTTGGAGATAACAAACGAACTGGCCCACGTCTGGGCGGCGGCGCGCGGGGCGGCGATCTGGCGGGTGCACGATGTGCCCGAGGCTCTGCGCACGGCGCGGCTGGCCGGAGCCTTCGGGCGCGGGGCCGACACGGCGTGAGCCGGCAGGAACTGGCATGAATTTTCTAATCGCACATTTCTCCATGGTGCTGGAGATCGCGCGTTCGCTGATCGAGATTTTGATCCTGACCGCGGCGATCTACTACATGTGGAAATTATTTCGCGGGACGCGCGGCGCGCGGGTGCTGGCCGGGTTCGGCGTCATCCTGGCGACGATGTCGCTGCTGGCCGCGATTCTCCACCTGACGGTCATCATCGAGCTGCTCAGCTTTTCACCCGCCTTTCTTATCACGGCGCTGGTGATTATTTTCCAGCCGGAACTGCGCCGGATTTTTGCCGAGGTCGGCAGCCGCCCGCTGCTGGGCGGATCGCGCCAGCAGACCGAGGTGATCGAGCTGGTCATCCGGACGCTGGAACAGATGCAGCAGGTCGGCCACGGCGCGCTCATCGCCTTCGAGCGGAAGATCACCTACGAACCGGCGCGCGAAACCGGCACGGTGGTCGACGCCAAGGTGAGCGATGATTTGCTCGAGACGATTTTCTTTCCCAAGACACCGCTGCACGACGGCGGCGTGATCATCGTCGGGGACCGCATCGCCGTGGCGGCGGCCATTTTTCCGCTTACGCAGGCGGAGGGCCTGCAGCGGAATCTCGGCCTGCGGCATCGCGCGGCGCTGGGCCTGAGCGACGAGACCGACGCGGCGGTGGTCGTCCTTTCCGAGGAAACCGGGATCATCTCGCTGGCGTTCGGCGGCGAGTTGCGCCGCCCGCTGACCACCGACGAGCTTCGCTCCCAGCTGATCGCGATCCTCCTGCAAAATAAAGACCATGAAAAACCCCTGGTGGAACAACTGGCAAGCTAAGCTGGTCTCCTTCGTCATCGCCCTGGTCATCTGGGGCTACGTGAAGAATCTCGTCGACCCGAGCTTCATCGACCGGCTTTTGACCGGCACGTTCACGCCCGGGCGTTAGGTTATTGATTCGGGACGAGGACGACGCGGAAGCCGGTGAACTGGTCGGCGTACTTGGGGCCGCCGGCATTTCGGGTGTCGGCGCTGGGAAAATGCTCGGCGGAACTGAGCCAGCATCCGCCGCGCAGGCTGTGGTCGCCCTTGTCGTCGAAATCGTCCAGGCACCATTCCCAGACATTGCCGATGGTATCGTAGAGACCGTATTTGTTCGGCTCGGAATAACCGACGTTCTGGGTTGAGGTCAGCGTCGTGACGCGCGAGGTGGCCGCAAGGTCGATGTTGGCGTCGTCGTTGAGGACATCCCACTGCGATTCCTTCGGCAGCGTGTAGTGGTAACCGGCGGGGACTTTGCCGGCGTTGCGCTCGAAGGCGTTGAGCTTGTCGATGAAGGCCATCGCGCTTTCCCACGAAACGGTGTCGACGGGGAGGTTCGGATTGCGGAAGGTGCTCGGATTGTATCCGGCCACGGTTTCGAAGTCGCTTTGCCGGACTTCGTATTTACCAGCCCAAAAACCGCCGCTCGGAATCCAGACCATCGGCATCCCGCAGGCGGCGATGAAGTCCTTGTCCTGGTGGAGGGCGATTTGTTTGGTCACATTGCCGAAGTCGGTCACGTGCAGATCGACGCGCTGGAGGGTGTAGGGAGGCAAATCGACGGAAAGGTGGAGGTCGCCGGGATGGACCTGGGGCAGCAAAAGCGGCGTCTGTCCGAGAACGGTGCGGCCCTGGCGGACGGTGGCGCCGGTAGGGATGGTGACGAGGGAGACTTTGGCGTAGGGAAACTTGATGTCTTTCTGGGCGCTGTCGTGGTCGTGGATCGTGACGGTGACTGGCGGGAGCGTCCAATCCCCCTGCACAGCGGTGAGGAGGTAATCGCCGACCGGCAGTTTTTCGAGTTTGTCGGGCACCTGTCCCTCATGGCTGTAATCGCCGGGACCGGTGAGCTTATAGGTCACGTTGCTTTGGGGGCTGGTGAGGGAGAGATTGCCGGTTTGCTGCACGAGGTTGATCATGCCGAGGTCGCTCGGCTTGTCGGCGGTGACGGTCACATCCTGCCGGTAATCTTCATAACCGTCGGCGTGGATCACGAGGGTGAACGGCCCCGGAATGATGTTGGCAAACTTGACGGGGGTGGTGCCTCGGAAATCGCCCATGGTGACGGTGGCGCCGGAGGGAGTGCTGTCGACGGTCAGGATGCCGCGCTCCGCCGCCTGCAGCGCGAGCGCCGCCAGGCGTGCTTTTTCGGCGTCGTCGCGGGCTTGTTTATCCCGGGCTTCCTGCTCGGCCATTTGTTCCTTGATAAAGGCGACCTGGCGGACGGCGGGCAGGTAGGCCAGGGTGTACCAGGCGACGGAGACAAGCAGGCAGCAGACGATCCCGCTCATGATGACGATCGGAAGGCGCAGGCCCTTGGCCACGGGCTTGACCAGGCTTCCCTTGACGAAGGGCTTCTTGCCGCCGCCACCGCCGCTTCCGGCGGGGTTGGGAAGGGAGCCGGTCGCGGTGGGATCGGGAGCGCGGATGGGGCCGGTTCGCTTTGCTTTTCCCCCGCCGCCACCGGGAATAAATTTGCCTGCTCGACTCATATCACTTGGAAATCAATTAAGCGGGGAGGGTGTCCTGCTACTAGCTAAAAATGCGCGCAAAGAAAAATTGAGGGAAGGCGGGCGCTGCGCACGTGCTCTTACGGATTGGCGACGGGCAGCGGCGATCCGGCCGCCGGACCGAGGACGGTCGGGGGAGCCGAGGGCGCGTCGACATGGTTTCCATGCTCAGGCTTGGTGATGAGCGAGTCGGCCCAGCCGCCGCCCAGGGCCTTGATCAGGAGGACGGTGTTGGCGAGCCGGTTGCCTTCGATCTGGACGGTGAGCTGCTCCGCGCCGAGGGCGAGACCCTGGGCCTGGATGACGTCAAAGTAGGAAACGAGGCCGGTGGTGTAGCGGGCGTTGGTGAGGTCGAGGGCCTTCTTGTACGATTCGAAGGCGCGATTTTCCGCCTCCGACTGCTGGGCCAGGTAGCGCAGGGCGCTGAGGCTGTCCTCCACGTCCTGGAAGGCGACGAGAACCGACTGGCGATAGTCGGCGACGTTTTCCTCGTAGGCGGCGCGCTGCTGTTTGACGTTGGCGCTGATCTGGCCTCCTTCGAAAATCGGGAACTGGATGTTGGGGCCGTAGGACCAGATGCGGCTTTCCCAGTTGAAGAGGAGGCCGAGATCGCCGCTGTCGAAGCCGGTTTGTCCCGTCAGGTGAAGCACGGGAAAATAAGCGGCGATGGCGACGCCGATCTCGGCGTTCTGGGCCGCGACCCGCCGCTCCGCCGCGGCGACATCGGGCCGGCGCTCGAGCAGGTCTGAGGGAAGGCCGGCGGGAATGGCCGGGAGCCGGAGGTCGAGAGGATGGAAGGGAAGGGAAAACCCGGCGGGGGGCACACCCACGAGGACGGCGAGGGCATGTTCGAGCTGGGCGCGATTTTGCTGGAGGCTGGCCAGTTGCGACTGCGCCGCGGCGAGGGTCGCCTCGGCCTGCTCGACGTCGAGCTGCGTGCTGATGCCGCCCTGGAAGCGGCTGTTGGTGAGGTTCAGATTTTCCTGGTAGTACTGGATGTTGCGTCGCTGGACGTCGATCTGCGAATCGGCGGTCCGGACGGCGAAATAATTGGTGGCGACGTCGGCCTTGAGGGTGAGCAGGACGTTTTCATAATCGGCCACGCTGGCTTGGGCCTGGTCACCGGAGGCCTCGAAGGCGCGGCGGACCTTGCCCCAAATATCGACCTCGTAGCTGAGGTCGAAGGGGACCACGGTGGCGGAGGTGAAGGTGTAGGGTTTCGACCGGCCCCCAGGAGATTGCGCGAGCAACTGGCCATCGTTGGGCGAGGTGCGTTGACGGGAACCGGTGGCGTCGAAATCGATCGTCGGGAAAAATTCGGCCTCCGACTCCCGCGCCACGGCCCGCGCCTCGCTGACCTTGGCCACGGCGGCGCGGAGGGTCTGGCTGGCGGCCTGGGCCTGGTCTTCGAGCTCATTGAGCTTGGGATCATGGAAAACGGCGTACCAGTTCCCCTTGGAAATATCGTCGCGCGGGTCCGCTTTTTTCCAGGGCCCCGATTCCTTGTAGGCGGCGGTCTGTGGAACGGAGGGCTCGACGTAATTGGGGCCGACACTGCAGCCGGTCAGGAAAACGATGCCCGCGGTGAAGGCGAGAGCGGGTATGCTCGAAGCGTGCTTGAACATGAAGCTCCCAGCCTAGAAGGAGTAGGGAAATAGTCAACTGGGAGGCGTCGGGGTAGCGGTGGAGATTGAATCTGGAGTTTTTCTACACCATGCCGAGCTTTTGCTTGCCTTCCTGGGAGATGCGCTCGGCGCTCCACGGCGGATCCCAGACGACGTCGACCTGGGCGTCGGTGACGCCGGCGATGGAAAGGATTTTGCGCTGGGCGTCAGAGGCAATGGAGGGTCCCATGCCGCAGCCGGGCGCGGTGAGGGTCATTTTGACTTCGACCAGATTGCCGCCGTCTTCCTGCGGCTTGATTTCGAGGCTGTAGATCAGCCCGAGGTCGACGATGTTGACCGGGATTTCGGGATCGTAACAGGTTTTGAGCTGAGCCCAGATTTCGTCCTCGTTGAGGGGACCTCCCGTCTTGCCGGTGCCGTTGACGGCGGCCGGTTCGACATGGGCGACTTTATTCAGGGCGTCGGCATCGGAGGCGAGGACGCGGAAAAGCCCGGCGGAATGTTCGACCACGATGGTATAGGTGCCGCCGAGGGCCTGGGTGATGATGACCGGGGTGCCTTTCTCGAGCTTTTTAGTGAGTCCGCTCGGAATCTGGATGGCTTCGATGTCGCGCGTCAGGACGGTAACCGGGGAATCTGTGCTCATGATGTGAAAGTCCGATGTTCCGTTTGTTTTGTCAAACTAAGAACCAAACTTTGGCATGAACCTCGCTTCTTACGTTGATTGCGGTAAGAAGATCGTGTTAGCTATATCCCTTTAACCCGAAGATCCGTTCTCCCGTTTACGTTCATGGCCCTGCTTGATCAATACGAACCTGGCGATTTTTTTGACGAAATGTTTTCCGCCGAAGGCCAGGTGCGGCCCCATTATGCGGCGCTCTTCGAACGTTTTCAGAGGCTCGACCAGGAGGAGTTCGACCAGCGGAGATCGGCGGTCGACGCCGCGTTCCTGCGCCAGGGAATCACCTTCACGGTCTACAGCGACGAGCAGGGGACGGAACGCATTTTCCCGTTCGACCTGATGCCGCGGATCATTCCCGCCGCGGAGTGGAGCAAGATCGAGGCGGGGCTCATCCAGCGGATGAAGGCGCTGAATATGTTCCTGAAAGATCTTTATACCGATCAGCGCATCCTCAAGGAAAAGGTCATTCCCACGGAGGACGTGCTGACGGCGAAGCATTACCGTCCCGAGATGGTCGGCGTCCCGGTGCCGAAGGACATCTACATCCACATTTGCGGCAGCGACATGGTGCGCGACCGGGAGGGTACCTACTTCGTGCTGGAGGACAACGGCCGCTGCCCGTCGGGCGTTTCGTACCTGCTGGAAAATCGGGTGGCGATGAAGCGGGCGTTTCCGCAGCTCTTCGGCAGCGTGGGGGTGCGCCCGGTCGATCACTATACGCAGGACCTGCTGACCGTGCTCCAGTATATCGCGCCGCCGAGCAACAAGGCGCCGACGGTCGTGCTGCTCACGCCGGGGATTTATAACAGCGCCTACTTTGAGCATTCATTTTTGGCGCGGCAGATGGGCATCCAGATCGTCGAGGGACAGGACCTCGTCGTGCAGGACAAGAAGGTCTACATGCGCACGACCAAGGGGCTGGAGCAGGTCGACACGATTTACCGGCGTCTCGACGACGATTTCCTCGATCCGAAGGTCTTTCGCAAGGATTCGATCCTTGGTGTGCCGGGACTGGTCGAGGCCTACCGCGCGGGCAACGTAAGCCTGGCCAACGCGATCGGCACCGGCGTGGCCGATGACAAGGTGGTCTATAAGTATGTACCCGACATGATCAAGTTCTACCTCTCGGAAGAACCGATCCTGGCCAACGTGCCGACCTATCTCGCCTCGAATCCGAAGGAATGCGAATACATCATCAGCCATCTGGAAAAACTTGTGGTGAAATCGGCGAACGAGTCGGGCGGTTATGGGATGCTGGTCGGGCCCGCCTCGACGCAAAAGCAGCGCGACGAATTCAAGAAGCTGATTTTGGAAAATCCGCGCAACTTCATCGCGCAGCCGACACTGAATCTCTCGCGTCATCCGAGCTATATGGACGGCCACTTCGAGGGACGCCACGTCGATCTGCGGCCCTATATTCTTTGCGGGGAAAAAATCAGCATCGTGCCGGGCGGCTTGACCCGCGTGGCGCTGCGCAAGGGCTCGCTGGTCGTCAACTCGTCCCAGGGCGGCGGCAGCAAGGATACCTGGGTGTTGTATGGAGATAGCTAGTTTTCCCCTCTTCTTCCTTTTACCCTTTTCCTTTTAACCTTAACCTTTCCCATGCTCTCACGCGTCGCCGATTCTCTCTACTGGATGAGCCGTTATGCCGAGCGGGGCGAGAACATCGCGCGCATCCTCGATGTCAATCTCCAGCTCATGCTCGATCTGCCCAAGCTCGCGCCGGAGGAGCAGAAGGCGCTCTGGGAACCGGTCCTGCGCAGCACGGGCGACCACGAGGATTTTTTCAAGCATTACAAGGCGACGAGCAGCGATAACGTCATCGATTTCCTGACGCTCAATTCCAAAAATTCGAACTCGATCGTCAATTGCATCACCACTGCGCGCGAAAACGCCCGCCATGTGCGCGAACAGATTTCTCTCGAGATGTGGGAGGAGATCAACCGCACCTATCTCTGGATGAAAAGCCAGACGCTGAAGAAAATCCAGCGCCAGGGCCCCTACGAATTTTTCACCGCGGTCAAAAACGCTTCGCATCTTTTCCAGGGCATCACCGACGGCACGATGACCCACGGCGAGGACTGGGACTTCATCCAGGTCGGCAAATATCTCGAACGGGCCGACATGACGACGCGTATCCTCGATGCCAACGACGAAATCTTCATCAAGCGCCCGGCCAATAATTCGCACACCAGCGGCACGTTGCAATGGAGCGCCATCCTGCGCTCCTGCAGTTCGCATGACGCCTACCGCAAATTTTACG
Source organism: Methylacidiphilales bacterium (assembly GCA_965226715.1). GTDB lineage: Bacteria > Verrucomicrobiota > Verrucomicrobiia > Methylacidiphilales > UBA1321 > JABDGH01. Next base: position 66,795 of record CBDDEB010000001.1, read on the forward strand.
TCGCGCAGGTCGAGCCGGACAAGGTGGTCGAGTTTCTCATTCTCAACGAATTTTTTCCCCGCTCGATCCGGTTTTGCGCCGGGGCGCTCGACGACGCGTTGCGCCGCATTTCCGGCTGCACGGGAGAACACTTCACCAACCAGGCCGAAAAGCTGACCGGGCGGCTGGTCGCGGAACTGAACTACAGCGCGCTCGAAGACATCAAGACGGTCGGCATGCACCAGTACATGGACGATTTGCAGGTGAAGCTGAACGCCATCGGCGAGGGGATTTTCCAGACCTATCTTTTTTCGCCTCCGCTGACCGAACCCGAGCCGGTGCCCGAGCCCGAATTCAAGCCGGAGCCTCCGCCGAAGCCGACGCCCAAGCAGTCGCAAACACAGAAGCTCGGGAAGATTGGTACGACCCCCAAGGTTACCGTCGATCTCCGGACCCGGGAAAAAAGCGTTCCGTCGTCGTGAGGCGGCGGCGGGGAAGTGGCCGGGCAATCATCGAGCATCTGGACTAAGCTCTCAAATCTCATTAGGCTGGCGCATCATGAATACCTTCAAGCTCCTCTCATTATCGTCACTGCTGATGGTTTTATCCACACAGTCTATATTACACGCCGCCGAGATTCGACTGGCCGTGGCTCCTCAAATTATTTTATTGAAGGACTTGCCTGTCTACAGCGAAGTAATGAGCGACTTTTACGGCACCAATCTTTACATCCTCAACAGCCCTGCTCTGCGTGCGCGTGCTGAGGCTCAACTGGGCCAAAAAGCTTCCGATTCACTTGAGGTCATGGCCCTCCATATTCCCGCGACGTCAATGCTGTCCATTACGGTTAGCGGTGTGGATGATGCGGTGGCCACGCCTTTCCTTTCCGCCTTGGTTGATCAATTTCTGAAATATAAGACCGAACAAAAAAAGAAATATTATTCCGACGCGATTCAACATGTTAATGAGGTGCTTTCCACGGCGCCCAAGAACTTCGTGCCGCAACTGACGACATATAGGGATCAATTGGAATTGGCTTCCCTGCTGGACACCACCGCCGTGTTTGAAAGGTGGGATTTTTGAAATTTCTTCCCTTGAATTTTCATTTTGAATTTCTCGGCTCGTCTTAAAAATTCCGTTAATTCCGTCAAGGTTCCCTGATTTAATAATTTTTTTAGCTCAAAAGATATGACGAATAGCGTCTGTAAAAACTTCGTTTTGATGTGGCTTGGTAGCTCTCTCTTTCTGTATGCCGCTGCTACAACGCCTCCGGATGATTTCAAGGACATTCAGATTACGCTTTCTACAAAAATGAAAGGATGGTCGGGGAAGCGTCCTAACAGCTCGTCCATTACCTATGATGTAAAAGGGGTCTCGTATATGACCGCGGACGGAACTTCTTCTTCACGAACCTGGAACATTTCGGAGCCCGTCATGCTGGCTGAGGCGAGCTTGGATCCGTTTAAGATGGTCGAGTACGAGGTCTATCTGAGCAAGAAGGGCGATCATGCGGAGGTCATAAAACTGCTCGATCCTGCTACTGATCCCAAAACGGTTGCCGAACTAAACCGGCCTGATTTTATCAAAAGCTCGGAAGAGCAATATAAAGATAAAACGATTGGCGGCATTCTCTTCGCCTTTCAACAGGACACCGCGGGCGACATCCTCGTCTGCTATTATTTACAGGGTCCTTCGGGCAAAATCTTGCAGATGGACTCCGTGAAAAAACTAAATGGCTCGTATGTTTTGGTAGCAGAAGCCTTGAGCCCGCCGCCCGATGGTCTCCAAACGATTAATATCTTCACCGCCTTGTTCGATCTGTTTCAAGGAAGTCCGGGAGAAATCCAAGTGCTTCCAAAATCCTGACGAGCATTTGTCAGGCGGAGATCAATTTCGCTATCTTGTTAATCGCGCTAATCCTGTCCAAAATCCAATCCTTCCTTTATGAGCAAAACCTACAAAATTGCCGTGCTGGCCGGCGACGGCATCGGGCCGGAAGTGATGGCGGTCGGGCTCGACGTGCTGAACGCCGCGGCGAAGCGTTTTGGTTTCGGCATCGACGCGAAGGAATACGCGGTGGGTGGCGCCGCCATCGACCAGTTTGATGATGCGCTTCCGCCACACACGCTGGAAGGTTGCCGCGCGGCGCAGGCGATTTTCTTCGGCTCCATCGGCGGACCAAAATGGGAAAGCCTGCCTGCGAACAAACAGCCGGAACGGGCCGCGCTGCTGCCGCTGAGGAAACATTTCGGCCTCTACGCCAACCTGCGTCCCGCGAAGTGTTATCCCGGCCTGCTCCACGCCTCGCCGATCAAGTCGGAGTGGATTCCCGACGGCTTCGATCTGCTCGTGGTGCGCGAACTTACCGGCGGACTCTATTTCGGCCAGCCCAAGCAGACCGTGGCGATTGAGGGCGGCGAGCGGGCGGTCGACACCATGGTCTACGAGACGAAGGAAATCGAGCGGATCACCCACGTCGCGTTCAAGGCTGCGCGGCTGCGGCGCAAACGGGTGACGCTGATCGACAAGGCCAATGTGCTCGAGACGAGCCTGCTCTGGCGCAAGACGGTCAAGGCGATCGCGCCGCAGTATGGCGACGTCGCGCTCGACTTCATGTACGTCGACAACGCCGCGATGCAACTGGTCCGCAAGCCGCAGCAATTCGACGTCATGCTCTGCGAAAATCTTTTCGGCGACATTATCAGCGACGAGGCGGCCGCGACGGTCGGCTCGCTCGGACTTTTGCCGAGCGCGTCGCTGGCCGACGGCTCCTTCGGCCTCTACGAACCGAGCGGCGGTTCCGCGCCCGACATCGCGGGCAAGGGCATCGCCAATCCCATCGCGCAGATTCTTTCCGCCGCGCTCATGCTCCGCTACTCGTTCCATGAGAACGAAGCCGCCGCCGCCATCGAGAGCGCCGTCGAAGCGACGCTCGCCTCGGGCCTGCGCACGGCGGACCTCGCCCGTCCCGGCGAGAAATCGGTTTCCACCGTGGAGATGGGCCGGGCGATCAAGGAACGGCTTGCTTAAAGTGCATTCCTCATTCCCAAGTTGCACTTGAAAAACGAGACTAAGGCTGGCCAACCGCAGCCAAGGCTCGGTGGAGCGCGGCGATTTCTTTGTCGGCATGAATGGCGCTGAGCGTGACGCGCAGGCGGGCGGCGTGGCGCGGAACGGTCGGGTAGCGGATGGCGGGGATGAGAAAGCCGTGCTCGCGCAGGTTCGCGGCCAAACGCAGGGCGGCGGACGCTTCGCCGCAGATCAACGGCTGAATGGCGCTGGTCGAGAGGGCGCGATTTTTCCAGGCGGGCGGAAGGCCGATGTGGAAGTGGGCGATGTTTTTGCGCAGCCGGTCGCGGAGCGCCGCGCCCTCGGGGCCGCGGGCCAGGTCGACCGCCGCGTGACTGGCGGCGATGACTCCGGGGGGAAGGGCGGTCGAATAAACGAAACTGCGGGCGCGATTGATGAGCCAGTCGATCAGCACGCGCGAGCCGGCCATGTAGCCGCCGACGCTGCCGAGCGCCTTGCTCAAGGTGCCCATGATAATTTCCACGCGCGCGCTGAGGCCCGCGTCGGCCAGGAGTCCCGCGCCCGTCGGACCGTAAAGGCCCGTGGCGTGGGCCTCATCGACGAGAAGCCATGCGCCGAAACGGTCTTTCAATTCAACTAATTCGCGCAGGGGCGCGGCATCGCCGTCCATCGAAAAGATCGATTCAGTGACAATCAGGATTCGCGTTTTGCCGGGCGAGATTTTTTGGACGAGGGCCTCCAGGCGGCTCAGGTTGTTATGGGGAAAAGTGCGGAGCGTTGCGCCGCTCAACCGCGCCGCATCGATCAGGCTCGCGTGGGCGAGCTTGTCCAAAATGACCGTGTCGCCCTTGCCGACGAGGGCTGGAATCGTCCCGAGCGCCGCGGCATAACCGCTGCTGAACACCAGTGCCGCCTCCGTTTCCTTCCAGGCGGCGAGTTGTTCCTCCAGCGCAAGAACGGCGGAGTCGGTGCCCGTGACCAGACGCGATGCGCCCGCACCGGCGCCGCGCTGCGCGGTGGCCTGCCGCGCGGCTTCGATCAGAGCGGGATGCCGGCTCAAGCCGAGGTAATCGTTGGCCGCGAAGTTGAGCATTCCCGCGGGCGCGTCGGCATCGGTGGCGCGCAACGTGCGGCGCAGCGCGGCTTCTTCCAGCGCCTTCAATTCAGCGCGAAGGAGGGCGTCGAGATTCATGCGTGGGCTTGGGCGCGTTCGAGCAGACCGGCCGGCGCCACGGCCTGCGCGCGCAACGAGACAAGTGCCGCGCCGAGATGGGCGCTGAGCATCGTCGGGGTCAGTCCTTCCTCGCAGCCGCGTTCGGCCAGGACCAGATCGGCGGCGTGGCCGTGGAGCCAGATGCCCAGGCGCGCCGCGTCGAGCGGGGCAAGGCCCTGCGCGAGCAGTCCGCCCAGGACACCCGAGAGCGTGTCGCCGGAACCGCCCGTGCTCAGGCCCGGATTGCCCGTGGTGTTGATGAAGAAGGGCTGGTCCGGCGCGGTGACGAGGGTGCGCGTTCCCTTGAGCACGAGGGTGACGTTGTGCTGGTCCACGAACGCGCGCGCGACCGATTCGCGTTCGTCCGGGGAAAACTTACGGTCGATGAGACGGGCCATTTCGCCGACGTGGGGCGTGAGCAGAACGGGGCCCTTCGCTGCGCGCAGCAGCTCCAGGTTTTTCGCGAGCGCGTTCAGGCTGTCGGCGTCGATGAGGACCGGGCAGCCCACCGCGAGAACGGCGCGCAGGATTTTGACCGTTTGGTCGTCGACGCCGAGCCCGGGCCCGATCGCGATGGCCGAGGCTTTGACCACGACTTCCGGCGTTGCGTCGCCCTCCGGCCAGGCGGAGACCATCGCTTCGTGCGGCGCCTGGGCGGCGACGGCGGAACTGGCGTCGGGCCGCGTCGCGACCGAGATCAATCCGGCGCCCATGGCGAGCGCGGCCTGGGCGCAGAGGATCGGCGCGCCGGTGAAACCGGGACTTCCCGCGACGATGGCGAGCTTGCCGAAATCGCCCTTGTAGGAAAGGGCGCTCCGACGGGGAAGCAGACCGGCCAGCTCCGGCGCGACAAGCACCCGGCGCGGCGCCGATCGGGCTCGCTCGTTGCTCCACGGCACCACCTCGAGGCGTCCGACCCAGGCCGAGAGCGCTTCGCGAACGAGGACCTCCTTGGCGAAGCCGACGGCGAGGGTCACGTCGGCGATGACGGCGGCGTCCGGATCCTTCGGTGCGGGGGTCTCCTCGAAGGCGGCAAGGCCGGTGGGGAGATCGAGCGCGACGGTGCGGAAGAAGTTGGCCGCGCGGGCCGCGTTCAGTTGGGCGACAACCTGGGCAAGAACTCCGCGCAACGCCCCGCGGGCCTGGACGCCCAGCAGTGCGTCGATGACCACGCCGTCGCTGTCGGGGAAATCGAGGCGGTCACGCCAGGGCGTTACTTCGAGCCGAGGAAAGGCGTGGCGTATCTTGGCAAATTGAGCATGGGGCAATTCGCCAAGCTGATCTTCCGGCGCGGTCAGGACGATTTGTACGCTTCTTCCGGCCTCGGCCAGATGCCGGGCCACAACCAAACCGTCGCCTCCGTTGTTGCCTTTGCCCACGAGAATGAGGAAGTTGCGGGCATGGGGATAGATGGCCAGGATACGTGCGGCCATGGCTTCCCCGGCGGCGTCCATCAGTGCGGCGGCGGTGATGCCGGACTGGAACGCCTGCTCCTCGCGCGCGGCCATTTCTTTCAGCGAAAGGACATCCATGGTTCCTCAAGCTAGACGCAAAAGGGGAGAGCCGCCAACACGATCCAGCGCGGCCATTGAGAGGGGCTAAAACAATCGGATGTCGTCCGCGGGCGTGGAGGGAGCGGAAGTTTCCTCGGGCGTGGCGGAGGGCTTGGCGAGGGCGGGGGAGACGGCGCGGGAGAGGATATCGACTTTTTGCTCGGCGTCGGCGAGGCGGTCGCCGCAGATTTTGACCAGGCGCATGCCTTCCTCGTAACCGGAGAGCAGTTTTTCGAGGGGGAGATCGGTGTTTTCCATGTCGGAGACGATTTGTTCGAGGCGGGCGAGGAGGTCTTCAAATTTTTCAGGAACGGGTGCGGAACCGGCGGAGTCGGCGGAGTCGGCGGCGGGCGAGAGGAGGCGGCAGATCATGGGAAGCCTATTTTGCCGTGGGCGGAACGCGGCGTACAGCGAAACCGATGCGCGCCTGAACGCAGGCGGAGAATCGGGATTGCGTTATTCTGCTCGCAAGCTCGGGAGAGTCGAGGCACGATTCCGCTTCCGCCATGTCGCTGAAATTACGTAGCCGCCGCCGTCATTCCTCGCCGAGGCTGGTCGAGGCCCGGACGACACGTTACCCGGGCGGCCTCGGGGTCCTGATCACGACCTGCCTGCTGGCGGTCATCCTGATGACCGGTCCGGTGGTCCTGGGCGCGGCGCGGTTGTGGATCGAGCTGCCCTTGCTGGGCGGCGTGGCGCTTTTGCTTTTGGTGCAGGGGCTGAGGCTGGCAATCAGGCCGCGGGCGGGCGCGTCACGGCGAATCGATGCAATCGACGGGGCGGTCCTCCTTTTTGTCGTTTACGCCGTCGCGCGTTGGCTGACCTCACCGTCCGAATATTTTTCGCGGATCGAAGCGATGGATATCGTGGGCTATGGCGGGGTGTTCCTGACCTGCCGTCACGGCATGGCGAACCGGACCTGCGGCATGCTGCTGATTTATCTGCTGGTAGTGCTGGGCGTGGGTGAGGCGACCTTCGGTTACTACCTGATCCATTATTCCGACCCGAACGATGTGGCTTCGCAATGGTTTCTTTTCGGCCCGACGGAGACCCTGCAACTCCATTATTATCCGCGGTGGCTGGGGACGTACGGCTGCCCGAATCATTATGCGGCCCTGCTGGTGATGGCGATTGGCGCGGCGGTGGCGCTGGGTAGTTTTTCAAAGCTTCCCTGGCCGTTGCGGATCGTTCTGTTTTACCTGGCGGGCATGATGCTGATCGGGGTGATGTTCTCCGGGTCGCGGGGGAGCTGGCTGGGGTTGCTGGCGGCCCTGGGCGCGCTGGTGATCCTGGGTGTCCGCAACGGGACGCTGCGCTGGTGGGTGCCGGTGACGGGAGCGCTGGCGCTGGTCATCGTGTCGTTGTTTCTTTTCAGCCTCTCGCCGGTCGTCCGGGCCCGTTTGACGGAGACGCAGGGCATGATTTTGGGAGGGAGGGTGGAGACCTACGTCCGGGTGGAGCTGGCCAGGGACGCGCTCCGGATCGCGCATGATTATCCGGCCTTCGGCACGGGGCCGGGAACGTTTGTTTTCATCCATCCGCGTTACCAGGACAGCACGTTTCGTTACAAGGCAGTGCTGACCCACGACGATTACCTGAATTGCTTGGACGATTACGGGCTGGTCGGTTTTGCGATCGCGATGTTTTTTGTGGCTGCGGTGACGCTTAAATTTTTTCGGCCGCTGGCGCTCGACAGCCGCTGGCAGGACCGGGTGCTGCTGGGGACGGGCTTTGCGGCCTGGGCGGCGCTGCTGGTCCATTCGCTGGTCGATTTCAATCTCCATATCCCGGCCAACGCGTTGCTGCTTTTTGCCCTGACCGGCCTGGGCCTCGGACGGTTGAAGGAGGAGCCGGAGATTGCCCGGCACTGGAGCACATTTTCGCTGGCGCCTTTCGGGCGGTGGGTCGGTTGGGGAGTCGTTCTCCTGAGCCTGGTCTACGGCGCCGGGCTGATGCGGACGGGCCTGAGCGATCTGCTCTATGAGCAGGCTTATGCCAATGCGGAGGAGGTCCCCATCAGCCAGTCGATGGAGGGGGCTCAGGCGGCCCTCAAGTATGATTCGGGCAACGTGCAGGCGATGATTTTCCTGGGTGATCTCTACCGCTTCCAGGCGACGCGGCAGAAGGAGATGGAGGACCGCTTCGCCGACGGGCAGAAGGCGCTCGATTTCTATGAAAAGGCGATTCGGGCCAATCCGCTGGATGACACGGTGCAGGGGCGGCTGGGGATGACGTTCGATATCATGCGGAGATATCCCGAGGCGTTCTTCAGCTATGAGCAGGCGGTGACGGCGGAGCCTTACAACGGGCAATTCTGGTACCGGCTGGGGAATCATTACTGGGAGCGCGGCATGTTGCAGAAGGCGGAGGAGGCCTACCTGATCTCCGAGAAATGTCCCCACGGCTTCGAGGACGCGGGCGATGCGGAGCAGCAGCTTCGCAATTTGCCGGAGATGTATGATGTGCCTGTACCGGCGCCGGGGACCAATCCGCTGACGTTGCAGCCGGAGACGGAACAACCGGCGGCGATTCCGTAAACCTACCGCCGCCGCGGCCTACGGCGGCGAAGCGGAGGACATTTTTTTACCGACCCGAGTGAGCAACTGGCGGAGGGAGGGGGGAAGGATCGGCTTGCTGAGGTAATCGTCAAAGCCCTGGGAGAGATATTCCTCACGCGCGCCGGCGAAGGCATTGGCGGTTAGGGCGACGAGAATGGGGCAACGGTCGTTTAACTTTTTGCGCATGGCCTGCGCGGCTTCGATGCCGTCCATTTCGGGCATCTGGATGTCGAGGAGAACGACGTCGTAGGGCTGGCGCAGGACCGATTCGAGCGCTTCGAGGCCGTTGCCGGCGACGTCGGCGCGGTAGCCGAGACGGGCCAGGAGGGCGAGGCCGACCTTCTGGTTGATGTGGTTGTCTTCGGCGAGGAGGATGCGGAGGGGGATGTTGTCGGCGAGGGGGGGAAGTCCCAGCGGACCGGTGATGCGGGGCGCAGCCGGCTGACCGCCGGTCAGTTCGATGAGGGTGACGAGAAGATGGCTGCGCTTGACCGGCTTGGTCAGCCGCTTGGCGAAGAGTGCGGCGCGCTCGTCGGCCAGGGGTTCGCCGAAGTCGAAAAGGATGCGGGGAACAGTGTTCCAGTCGGGGTCGAACTGCATTTGCGCGGCGAGGGCGATGGTGTCGTCGTCGCGGTCCATGAGGATGGCGGTGACGTTGCTTTCACCCATTTTCAGGAGCGTAACCGGATCGACCACGCCGACCACCTTGGCGCCCCACGCTTCGATCTGGTCCCGGAGCAGGCCGGGATAGTTTCCGCCCTGGGCGACAATGATGACGCGGCAGGTGGGAGGCAGCCGGTCCTCGGGCACGAGGCCCTCGAGGGGGGACGAGTGAAGGGAGATGTTGAAGCGGAAGATGGAGCCGGCGGAAAGGACGCTGGATACCGTAATTTCGCCGCCCATCAATTCCACCAGGCGCTTGCTGATCGTGAGCCCGAGGCCGGTGCCGCCGTGCCGCCGCGTGGCGGAAGCGTCGCCTTGCTGGAAGGGATGAAATAAAAGTGGAAGCGCGTCGGGGGAGATTCCCATGCCGGTGTCGCTGATGGTGAATTCGAGGCGGTAAAGATTGTCTTTTACCGGCTTGGAGTTGACTTGGAGGGTGACTTCGCCCTCGTCGGTGAATTTGACGGCGTTGCCGATGAGATTGAGGAGGATTTGGCGGACGCGGGCGGCATCACCCAGGAAGGCGGGCATGACGTGGGGCTCGATGAAGGAGATGAGGTTGATTTTGTTGCGGCGCGCGGTGAGGGCGAGGAGGTTGATGACTTCGTCGACGCAGGCGGCCAGCGCGAAGGGCTTTTGTTCGAGGGTGATCTTGCCGGCCTCGATCTTGGAGAAGTCGAGGATCTCGTTGACCAGCGTGAGCAGGGCGTCGCCGCTCTGGCGGATCGTCTCGACGTGCTCGCGCTGCTCCGGGGTCAGGGGCGAGTCGAGGAGAAGGCTGGTCATGCCGAGGACGCCGTTCATAGGCGTGCGGATTTCGTGGCTGACGTTGGCGACGAACTCCGATTTAAGGCGCGAGGCCTCGAGGGCGCCCACTTCGCGGGCGTCGGCGTTGAGGCGGGCGTCGCTCAGGCGCTTGCGTTCACTGTCGATCCGGTTGAGCTCCATGATGCTTCGGGTTGTCATGGCGAGGGTGACGAGCATGCTGATGAGGACGATGAGGGAGGCGGTAAACCCGGCATCGTAATACTTCAGGCCGAGGCCTTGGAACGCGATCCAGCCGAAGAAGAGGGGGATGAAAATCGCCGGAGTGATGAGCCGCCGCGCAATGAGACCGCCCGAACTGTTGGCCAGCACGGCGGCCATGATGCCTTTTTTGGGCCGGGCGCAGAGGATACCGAGGCCGAGGAGCCAAAACCCGGCAATGGTGTGAACGGCGACCTTGGTCAGGGAGAAAACCGAGACAAAAATCTGGGCGTCGAAAAGATAACCAATCAAGGCCAGGAGCGCGATGAAGAGGCCCGCCAGGGTGAGGATGTGCGCGGTGATGGCTCCGCGGGGTCCCCGCGAGAGGAGGATGAGGGCGGAGCTGAAGAGGATGAAGGTGACGGCGGTATTGGGCGCCATCCGTCCCGATTGGGAGGTTCCATAGCTGACGGGGGAATCCGCAAAAAGCCACTGGTCGATCCCGAGCGACCGGTTGGAGGCATATTCGAGCAAGGTGATGCCCGCGATCAAAATAACGACGAGGGCGAGAGCGGTGGAGCAGGTCTTTTTCCAGGCGCGAGGGCGGGAAAGATAGCCGATGAGAAGGGCGGTCCCGGCGAGCACAAAGCAGAGGGCGGTGTTCGCCTTCATGCTGACATAACCGGGGATAACGGTCTTGAGGTTTTCGTTATGAAAGAGCCAGCCGGCTAGGACGCTCAAGCCGAGCAGAACGGTGAGGAACCCCATGGCTTGCGCGAGGCGGAGGGCCGCATGGAAGGAACGGACGCTGAAGCTGAAGGTTACCGGTTGCTCGGTTGAGGTGGGGTTCTCAGGTGCGGTCATGGGCGGAAGGCGATGGGCTTTCGCCCGCGCCCCTCGTTGTTCATATCATGCACATTTCATTTGGGAAGAAGCAAGCTGGCCGAATGCCAAGTCGCAAATAAGGATTGAATTGCCCCCAACCGGTTTTAGGCTGGAGAGTCCCATGAATATCACCGTTGAAGATGTCGCCCCCTGCAAGAAACGCCTGAAGATCGAAGTGCCCGCCAACCGGGTGAAGCAGGCTTATGACCGGGTGGCCGACGATTTCCAAAAGGAAGCGCGCATCCCCGGCTTCCGGCCCGGGCACGCCCCGCGCACGGTCGTCGTGAAAAAATATCACAAGGACATCGAGAGCGAAGCGCAACGGACGCTCGTGCCCGAGGCTTACCAGGAGGCGATCGCCGAGAAAAAATTGCGGGTGGTCAGCCAGCCCGAGATCGAGGACTTGAAATATCAGGCCGGGCTTTCCCTGAGTTTTTCCACCGTGGTGGAACTGGTCCCCGAATTCAAGCTGCCCGACTATAAGGGGCTCGTCCTGAAGAAGCAGGAGACCGAGGTGAAGGACGAGGAGATCGAAAAGACGCTGAAAAACCTGGCCGATCAGCGCGCCAACTTCGAGGATGCGCCCGACCGGCCGCTGGCCATGGACGACTTCGCGGTGATTTCGTACACCGGCAAACTCGACGGCCAGCCGCTGCTCGACCTGGTGCCCGAGGCGAAAAACCTCGCGCACAATCCGAGTTTCTGGCTCTGGATGCGCGCGGAGGGTTTCCTGCCCAAGTTCGCTGAGCAATGTGTCGGCATGAAGAAGGGCGAGACGCGGACGGTCGAGGTTGAATTCCCGGCCGACTTTCCCGAGGCCGCGCTGGCCGGCAAGAAAGTGGCCTACGACGTGGAACTCAAGGATATCAAGGTGAAGAACGCGCCCGTCCTGGACGATGCCTTTGCCCAGGAGGTCGCCAAGATGGACCTCGCCGACCTCAAGACCCGCGTGCGGGAAAACATGGAGCAGGACAAGAAAAACCAGGCCAATAGCGGCGCCCGGACCGAGATCATCCAGAAGCTGATTTCCGCGGTCGAGTTCGACCTGCCTCCTTCTGCGGTCGATGAGGAGACCCACGCCACGGTTTACGACATTGTGGCCGAAAACCAGGCCCGGGGCGTTCCGGCCAACATTTTGGAGGAGAAGAAGGACGAAATCTTCACCAACGCCGCCAAGGCCGCGCGGGAATCGGTCAAATTCAAGTTCATCTCGGCGCAAATCGCGGAGAAGGAAAAGATCGAGGTGACCAACGAGCAGATCGCCCAGCATCTCGCTTTCCTGGCGCAGCGGGAAGGGATCACGCTGGAAAAGATGATCGATCGGGTGCGCAAAAACAACGCGTTCGGGGTCATCCGGCAGCAGTTATTACGGCAGGCGGTGCTGGATTTCCTTTTGAAAGAAGCAAAGTCGGAGTAATCTAACCTCTATGCACGACACCCTGAGTTCCGGCTATCTCGTCCCCACGGTCATTGAACAGACGGGGCGGGGCGAGCGGGCCTACGATATTTATTCGCGTCTGCTCAAGGACCGGATTATTTTTCTCGGCACGCCGATCGATGACACGGTGGCCAACATCATCATCGCCCAGCTTCTTTTTCTCCAGATGGAGGATTCGAAGAAGGACATCAGCCTCTACATCCATTCGCCCGGCGGTTATGTCACGGCGGGCATGGCCATTTACGATACGATGCAGTTCATGACCTGCGACGTGGCCACCTATTGCATCGGCATGGCGGCCAGCATGGGCGCGGTGCTGCTCGCGGCGGGCACGAAGGGGAAGCGCTTTTCACTGCCGAATTCGCGGATCATGATCCATCAGCCGAGTGGCGGCGCGCGGGGTCAGGCCAGCGACATCAGCATCCAGGCCAAGGAAATCCTGCGCCTGAAAAAGCGGCTGAACGAGATCATGTCGTTTCATACCGGTCAGCCCGTGGAGGTCATCGACAAGGACATGGAACGCGACAATTACATGAGCGCCGACGCCGCCAAGGAATACGGCATCGTCGATGAAGTGGTGAAGTCGCGCCGCGACGTGCCCATCATTGCGGAGGCGCTGAAATAGGGAACTGCCATGGCCCGCCCCGCAAATCTTACCATGTGCTCTTTCTGCGGAAAGAGTCACGCCGAGGTGAGGAAACTCATCGCCGGGCCGGGCGTCTACATTTGCGACAGCTGCATCACGGTCTGCAAAAACATTCTCGACAAGGAAACGAAGGAGGAGTCGCGCCGCTCCAACACCGAGGTGACGCTGATCAAGCCGGTCGACATTAAACGCGAGCTGGATCGGTATGTCATCGGGCAGGAGTTCGCCAAGAAGACCCTGGCCGTCGCGGTGCATAATCATTACAAGCGGATCGTGGCGTCGCAGGCCCACCGCCAGAAGACGGAGATCGCGCTCAATTCGGCCAACGACGTCGAGATTGAAAAGAGCAATATCTTGCTCATCGGACCAACCGGCTCCGGCAAGACGCTGCTGGCCCGGACGCTGGCGCGCATTCTCGATGTCCCTTTCTGCATCGCCGATGCGACGACGATCACCGAGGCCGGCTACGTCGGCGAGGATGTGGAGACGATCGTGCTGCGGCTGCTGCAGAACGCCGACTATGACGTGAAGCGCGCCGAGATCGGCATTGTCTACATCGATGAGATCGACAAGATCGGGCGCAAGACTGATAACGTCTCCATCACGCGCGATGTCTCGGGCGAAGGCGTGCAGCAGGGGCTGCTGAAAATTCTCGAGGGCACGGTCTGCAACGTCCCGCCCCAAGGCGGTCGCAAGCATCCGCACCAGGAATATATCCAGGTCAACACGGAGCGGATTCTTTTCATCTGTGGCGGCGCTTTTGTCGGCCTCGACAAGATCATTCGCCGTCGCGTGGGGAGCAATGCGCTTGGCTTCAGCCGGCCGCACGTGCCCCAGACCACGGAGCCCGAGTTGCCGCCGAGTGCCATCATGCGGCAGGTTGAGCCGGAGGATTTGCTCAATTTCGGCCTGATCCCCGAATTCATCGGACGCCTGCCGATGATCAGCGTGCTCGACGAACTGAGCGAAGAGGAACTCGTGAGCGTGCTGACCGAGACGAAGAACGCGCTGACCAAGCAGTACACGAAGCTCTTCGCGATGGACAACGTCGGGCTGACCTTCACCAAGGACGCGCTCAAGGGCCTGGCGCAGGAAGCGGTGCGCAAAGGGACCGGTGCGCGCGCTCTTCGCGCCATCCTCGAAAAGCTGATGCTCGATCTCATGTATGATTTACCCTCGCGCGAGGACATCCTCGAAGTGACGATCAATCGCGCGGTGATCGAGGGGAAGAAGTCGCCGCTCATTCGCCGCAAGCAGGACAAGGAAGCGGCCTGATTTTAGTCCAGCCGCGGGCCGCGTATGGAGCATCTTTGGGGCATCGATCTCGGCGGCACTAAGATCGAGGGAGCGGTGCTCGATCCGGCTGCATTGGATCGCCCCATTTGCCGCCTGCGGGTTCCGACCGAATCGGAAAAGGGTTACGAGCACATCCGCGCGCAAATCGGCAGGCTGGTCAAAATGATTTGCGCGGAGAGCGGGTTGCCGCTGCCAAAGCGGATCGGCATGGGGACGCCGGGGGCGATCGATCCCCACACGGGCCAGCTGAAAAATTCCAACACGCAATGCCTGAACCATCAGCGGCTGCAGGTCGACCTCGAGGCCGACCTGGGAGTGAAGATGGTCCTGGCCAACGACGCCAATTGCTTTGCGCTGGCGGAGGCGACGCTCGGCGCGGCGCGCGGATACCCCACGGTCTTCGGCGTCATTCTCGGCACGGGCGTCGGCGGCGGCATCGTGGTCAACGGCCAGGTGCTCAACGGCTGTCACGGGATCGCGGGCGAGTGGGGACAAATTGTCCTCGATCCGAACGGGCCGCTTTCGGCTTACGGCACGCGCGGCACGGTCGAGGCGCTGATCGCCGGGCCGGGGCTCGAGCGCTTTTACGCGGAGCAATCGGGGCACGCGTGCAAACTCAAGGAGATCGTCGCACGTGCCCAGGAAGACCCTCTCGCGCAGGCGACTATCGACCGGCTGACGGATGTTTTTGCGAAAGCCATCGGGCTTGTCATCGATGTGCTCGATCCCCACGCCATCGTTCTGGGCGGCGGCGTCGGTAATATCGAGGCGCTTTATTCGGAGAAAACGCGCGAGAAAATTACCGCGGCGATTTTTAATCCGCGCTTTGAGGCGGCGCTGTTAAAACCGACCCTTGGCGACAGCGCAGGCGTGTTTGGCGCGGCCATGCTCGCGCAAGGGTCAACGGTTACCGACAAAATTCATCGAGCAGACTAAACAGCACCTGGCTGTTGAGGATGCAGTGCATCACCGCTTCGTTGGCTATCGCCTTGGGGTCCTGCACCCAGCGGCCACTCGGCCAAGTCCCCTGACCCGCCACATATTCCTTCACGAGGAGGGGATCGACTTCCATATGAAATTGCAGGGCGAGGCATTTGCCCGGAATAAAAAAGCCCTGCTCGGGACAGCCCTCGCTCGCCGCAAAACGCGTGGCGCCGGCGGGCAGTCCGAAAGTGTCGCCGTGCCAGTGGAGGACGGTCGAGGTGACCGGGAGGCCGGGAAAAGCGGCGCGGGCTTCGTCGTTCCATGTGATCGGGAACCAGCCGACTTCGTGCTCCGCGTTTTGGACGACACGCGCGCCAAGGGCATCGGCGATCAACTGCGCGCCGAGGCAAATTCCCACGATACGTTTGCCTGCGGCCAGGGCGGACCGGATGAACGCGCTCTCCGGCTTAAGCCAGGGCCAATCCCGATATTGATAGATGTTCATTTCGCCGCCCATGACGACAAGAAGGTCGAAAGCGTCGAGCATCGGAAGGGAATCGCCGCGGTAAAGATGATGAACGTTGACGGTGTGGCCCTGCCTTGCGGCCCAGGCGGCGATTTCTCCCGGCCCTTCAAACGCGGCATGCTGGAGGACGGAGACGTTCATGCCCACGAATTAAGCGCGTATTTCGAATAGCGCAAGGGCCGCCGTAGAAACGATTGGCGTTTCGGGCATCTCTTGGCAGTTTGGAGTGTGTTTGATCGCTGGTTTGATTCGTACCGCTGGTGGTGGTGCGCCTTGTCGGGGATATTGCTCGTCGCGAGTTTTGCGCCGTTCTCGTGCGCGACCTGCGGCTGGATCGCATTGGTGCCGGCCTGGTGGGTGATCACGCGCAGCGAACGGGCGCGGCGGCAACCGATCCGCCACGGTTACCTGATTGGGCTGATTTATTTCGGCGGAACGTTTTGGTGGATCAGTAACGTCACCGCCATCGGCACGTTTTTTCTCGTGCTCTACCTCGCGCTCTATCCGGCCGTCTGGTTTCTCCTTTTGGCCCGGCTCATCGCGCCGCGGCCTGCAGAGCAGCCGGGCATCGCGCTTTTTCATGCCGTCGCGGCGGCGGCGCTGTGGGTGACGCTCGAATGGTGGAGGAGCTGGTTCCTCACCGGCTTCAATTGGAATGAGCTTGGTATTTCCCAGGCCTCGAGCGTCGTCTTCCGCCAATTGGCCGCGTTTGGCGGGGTGCACCTGATTTCTTTTGTCCTGGTCACGGCGAATATTCTTTGGGCGGAAGGAGTGCTGGGCATGGCGAAAACGATCCTGGAAAAGCGGATCGTCCGTCCCTCCGTGCCGTTTGCGGCGGCGCTTTTGCTGGTGGCGATTTGTTTTGCTCTCGGCTGGCATCATTTGCAGCGTCACCGCGGCGAAGCGCTCCTGGCCGGCGTTACGTTCGCCTGCATCCAGCCCAACATCCCCCAGATCCCCTACGACAGCAGCGAGCCCTATATCAATTTCCAAAACACGGAAAACGCGGCGCTGGAAAAAACGGAGAAGCTTTCGCTCGACGCCATCGGCGGAAAAGAAAAACCGGATCTTCTCATCTGGCCCGAGGCGATGATCGACGAGGGGGTTTTTCAGGACCGTCCGCTGAATGAGGCGGTGCGCGACATCTGCCAGGCCTACGGCGGCTATTTCCTGCTTGGCTCGCAGGATTTTGATATCGGGGGTGGGCACAAACTCTATAACTGCGCCTATTTTTTCACTCCGCACGGCGAGCAGTATGATGAATATCGCAAGACGCGGCTGGTCATCCTCGGTGAATTCCTGCCCTTCGGCGACACGTTTCCCTGGCTGCGCAAGCTTGCCGGCGTCGGCATGGATTTCACGCCGGGGCCTGGTCCGAAAGTGTTTGCGATGAAAAATCCGCAGGTAAGTTTTGCTCCGCTGATTTGCTTTGAGGATACTCTGCCCGAGGTGGCCGACAAGGCGGCGCGATTGGGGCCCAACTTTTTTATCACGATTACCAACGACGGCTGGTATCGTGGCTGGTGTGCGGCCTGGGGCGTACAGCAGCATTTGAGCCACGCGATTTTCCGCTGCATCGAGCATGATCGGCCGATGATCCGTTGCGCGAATACGGGCATCTCCTGCGTGATCGACCCGAATGGAAAGGTGACCGATCGGTTATTGGACGCCTCGGGTCATGAGATCGATATCGGTGGCGTTTTTTCCGGGACGCTCGCCATCTATCCGATCCGCGTGACTCTCTATGAAAGATGGGGCGACTGGATCGTCTTGATCTCCGCCCTCGTCAGCGTCATGCTCGGGATTCGGTTTTTCCGGCGATTTCGAATGACATGAGTTCCCTTCCTATCTTTTCCGTGGTGGTGCCGTTTTATAATGAGGCGGAAAATCTGCCCCGGCTCATCCGCGAAATCGACGCGATGCTAAGGGTCATGGAAAAGCCGGCGGAAATCATCCTCGTCGACGACGGCAGCACAGACGGCTTTGCCCGCTTTCCGAGCAGCCCGTCATTCCAGATTCGCTGGCTTCAAATCAGCCAGAATAGCGGCCAGAGCGCGGCGATGTTTTACGGGATGCAGGAGGCGCGGGGTGAATTCATCATCCTGATGGATGCCGATCTGCAGAACGATCCGATGGATGCTCCCAAGATGTTGCGCAAGCTTGAGGAGGAACGGCTCGACCTGGTGACGGGAGTGCGCCTCCATCGCCACGATACTTTCATTCGCCGACTTTCATCGACCGTGGCCAACAAGGTGCGCGGGGCGTTGCTGCAGGACCACACCAGCGATACGGGTTGCACGCTGAAGGTCATTCGACGCGAGGCGGCCAGGCGTCTGCCCGGCTGGAACGGAATGCACCGGTTCATTCCGGCGCTCGTCCTTTCGGCGGGCTACAAAATCGGGGAGATGCCGGTCGAACATCGCGCACGACACGCGGGAGTCAGCAAAGTCGCGGGCGGGAAGCGGGCCTTGCGCGCCACGGTCGATCTGCTCGGCATGCTCTGGTTTTCGCGGCGCCAGTTCAAGGGCCGGCTGCGGCAGGCGGAATAGCAAAAAAATAGCACAAATAGCACAAATAGCCGAAGGCCCATGAAATCTCAGCCTAATCTTGACGCGCTGGGGATTATCGCGGGCAACGGGCGCTACCCGATCCTGCTGGCCGAGGCGGCCCGTGCGCGCGGGGTGAAGCGGATCGCCATCGTCGGATTCTCGGGCGAGACCGCGCCGGAAGTCGAGAAGCTGGGGGACGATTACGTCAAGCTGCGGGTCGGACAGTTGGGCGGCCTCTGCAATTATTTCCGCGAACAGCGCGTCACGCAGGCGATCATGGCGGGGCAGATCGCTCCCGGAAATCTTTTCGATTTGTTGCCCGATCTCAAGGGCGCACTGCTGCTGGCGAGGTTGAAGGAGCGGAACGCCGCGACGATTTTCGCGGCCATCGCGGATGAACTCAAGGCGGCGGGAGTGGAACTCCTGCCCGCGACGACGTTCCTCGAGGACTCGTTGCCGGAGCCGGGGCACATCGCGGGGCCGAAGCTCTCGGCCCAGCACCTGGCCGACGTCGCGCTTGGTTTTCGGATCGCGAAGGAATGCAGCCGGCTCGACATCGGGCAGAGCGTGGTCGTGAAAAAAGGGACGGTGGTTGCGGTGGAGGCTTTTGAGGGGACAGATGCGGCGATGGAGCGGGGCGGGCGTCTCGGCAAGGGCGACGTGGTGCTGGTGAAGGTGAGCAAACCAAAGCAGGATTTTCGTTTCGACGTGCCGGTGATCGGCACGCGCACGATGGAGCAGGCGCGCGATTGCGACGTGAAGGTGGTCGCCTGCGAAGCGCGGCGCACTTTGCTTCTCGACCGCAAACTGGTAATGGAACAGGCCGCGCGCTGGAGAATCAGCCTCTTTGCGGCGGACGAATCGCTTTTGAAAGAATCATTATGAGTAATCTAAAAGTCGGAGTGGTTGGTGTCGGGCATATCGGGCGCGAGCATGCGCGTATTTATTCGCAGCTCCCTGGAGTCGAATTCGTCGGTCTTTACGATCTCGACGGCCAGGTCGCCGAGAAGGTCGCGCAACGTCATGGCGTGAAGGCTTTCTCCACGGCCCAGGCGCTCGCGGAGGAAGTCGACGCCGCCACCATCGCCACGCCGACGAACACGCACCACGAAATCGGCTCGCTTTTTCTCGGCCTCGGCAAGCATGTCCTGATCGAAAAACCGATCACCGACAACACGGAGCAGGCCAAGTCGCTGGTCGATCTCGCCCAGGCCAAAAAGCTCGTCCTGCAGGTCGGGCACATCGAGCGGTTCAATCCGGCGCTCAACGCGCTGGAGGAAAAACTGACGCGGCCCCGTTTCATCGAGGCGCACCGGCTCTCGACCTATCCCGGGCGCAGCACCGACATCGGCGTGGTGCTCGATCTGATGATCCATGATCTGGAGGTGGTGCTGCACCTCGTGCGCTCGCCGATCCAGTCGATCGATTCGGTCGGAACCGCCGTGCTGAGCAAGGGCGAGGACATCGCCAACGCGCGCATCCGGTTTGAAAACGGCTGCGTGGCCAACATCACCACCAGCCGGATCAGCTTCGAAAAGGTGAGAAAAATCCGGGTCTTCCAGGACGATGCCTATCTCTCGCTCGATTACTTCGACCAGAGCGGGGAGATCTATCGGAAGGTCAATTCGCAGATCACCAAGGAGACGATCAAGGTGGAAAAGGACGAGCCGCTGAAGCTGGAACTGGCGGCCTTCGCCGAATGCGCGCGCTCGAGCCAGAAGCCCCGGGTGGGCGGCGCCCAGGCCGCGGTGGCCCTCGGGATCGCCATGTTCATCACGGAGCAGATCGCGAAACAAAACGCCCAGCAGACCTGAGATTCGCGCGGCTCCCTTTGCCTCTTTCCTTTTCTCATGCGCGCGCCCGAGCCTTCCTCTTCTGAACGGTCACCGCTCATCCTCATGGTCGCGGGCGAACCGAGCGGCGACGCGCACGGCGCCGAGTTGATCCAGGCGCTCAAGGAACAGCAGCCACGGGTCCGTGTCATCGGGGTCGGAGGCCCTCGCATGGCGGCGGCGGGACAGGAACAGCTGCTCGACATGTCGGCCCACGCGGTGCTCGGGCTGACCGAGGTGCTGAGGCAGTACTTCAAGTTTCGCAAATTTCGGAACCAGGTGCTCGACCTGGCCAGGCGGGAACGGCCCGACGCGGTCGTACTGATCGACTGCTCGGGCTTCAATCTTCGGCTCACTCCGCAGTTGCGCCGGGACCTGCCGGGCACGCGCATCATCTACTACATCAGCCCGCAGGTGTGGGCCTCGCGCGCGGGACGGGTTAAAGCGATGCAGCGGGACATCGATCTGCTGCTCTCCATTCTTCCCTTCGAGAAGGCGTGGTTCGCCCAGGCCGCGCCCAAGCTCAACGTCCAGTGGGTCGGGCATCCGGTCCTCGACCGCATCCGCAAAATCGACGCGGTCGAGCCGAACCCGAATTTCGTGGCGCTGCTGCCGGGCAGCCGCCGGACCGAGGTGGAAAAACATTTGCCCGTCCTTTGGGAGGCGGCTCGCATCATGGGCCGCAACCGGCCGGGGCTCAAATTCATCCTGCTCTGCCCGAACGAAGCGATCCAGAAATATGCGCTCGGCATGCTGGCAAAATTTCCCGCGCCGAATTTTACCTTCGAATACAACATCGGTTATGCCATTTCGCATCTCTCGCGCTGCGCGCTGGCCATCGTCGCCTCGGGAACGGCCTCGCTCGAATGCGCGCTGGTGGGCATTCCGCAAATCGTTATCTATCGCGTCCATCCGCTGACCTACGCGGTGGGGAGGCGCGTGGTGAAGGTCAACTTTCTCAGCCTTATCAATGTCATGGCCGACGAGGCGATCGTGCCCGAATTTATCCAGGACAACCTGGAAGCGAGCGCGGTGGCGCAGGAAGGGCTCGAACTGCTCGGCAATCCGCAGCGGCGCGAGGTGATGAAGCGGCGCGTCGCGGAGGTAGTGGCCAGGCTCGGCGCGCCTGGCGCCAGCCAGCGCGCGGCCGAAGCGATCCTCCTCGAGGCGGCGCTGGCGAAGGTGGGTTAGCTGGTCCGTTGGCAACCGGCGATGCTTTTCACTTGCCTTTCAAAATCCGGTCATACTCAGAGTGTTTCCCGATCCAAAACCAATAATGAGAGCCCTCCTTAAGGTAACAAAGCGCCCGAAAGTCCTCGGTTATGCGAACCGACCAGAAAGGCCCGACTTTTTTAAATTGAAGAGATGGATGGGATGGATTGCTGAGCCAGAGCAGAAATTGTTTTCTGGCTGCGGTCTTGATCGGAATCGGCAAGTCTGCATAAGCAGACCAGAATTTAGGAACCGTTGATGACTTCATTCAACGGTTTGACCCTGCCGGCGGCGATGTCGCTCTCGATTTCTGCGATAACGTGATCCATTCGTCCGGTCGCCGCATCTTCTTCCATCTGTTTGTCCCAAAGAAGATTGTCGCGTTCCAGCAGCCAGTCGCGGACTTGGGCGAAATCTTGCGGAGGCAGATTGCTGATCGCTGCTTCAATTTCGGCCACTGTGCTCATAACCAATATCTAACTCATCTCTATCGATAACTCAAGACCGCATGGCAAAAAGGCAAGTGCTTTTATCTCCGTGCCGGCCGACGGCCTGAATGCGACGGTCCTAGGCTGTCGCTGCGGGTCAATTCTCGCGCTGGAGGAGGTAGTCGGCGATGGCGGCGAGAGGGGCGGCGGCTGGGCCGAAGGGCTTCAAGGCGGCGCGGGCGCGGGCGGTGAGGCGGTCGGCTTCCTTCTTTGCTTTCGCGAGACCGAGGAGGGCCGGGTAGGTCGCCTTTTGCGCGGTGAGGTCCTTGCCCGCGCTTTTGCCCAGTTTTTCGGTGGTCTGGGTAACGTCGAGGATGTCGTCGATGACCTGGAAGGCGAGGCCGAGGCTCTCGCCGAAATCGGTCATGCCGGCGAGCTGCTTCGGGGTTGCATTGGCCGACATCGCGCCGAGCCGGATGGAGCTTGCGATGAGCGCGGCGGTTTTGTTTTCGTGGATGTAGCGGAGTTCCGCCGGGCTGATTTTTTTGCCTTCGCCTTCGAGGTCGGCGACCTGGCCGGCGACGAGTTTCTGGCTGCCTGCGGCCACGGCGAGCTCGTGAATGACGTCGGCGTGCGAGTAGCGCGGCCACGCCCGGCAGGAGGCGGCGATTTCGAAGGCGATGGTGAGGAGCGCGTCCCCGGCGAGGACGGCGATGCCTTCGCCGTAGACCTTGTGCGAGGTGGGCTTGCCACGCCGGAAGTCATCGTTGTCCATCGAGGGGAGATCGTCGTGGATGAGCGAGTAGGTGTGGATGCACTCGACGGCGCAGGCAAGGGGAAGGGCGTCGTCATTTTTGCCGCTGAGGACTTCCGCGGTGGCGAGGCAGATGACCGGGCGCAGCCGTTTTCCGCCGGCGAAAATGCTGTAGCGCATCGCCTGGTGGATCGTCTTGGGTTTAGTGGTGGCGGAGGGGAGGAAACGATTCAGCGCGGCGTCGACTTTTTTCTGGCGCGCGGACCAATAGCGGGAGAAATCCATTCCGGGAGTTATGCGAAGACCGCGCTCCTTTGGCAATCTTGTTTGCGGGAAAGACGCGGTTACTTGGTCGGACCGGCGACGGGATCGGGTGAAGTCAGGATGAGTCCGGGACCCAGCTCGGCGTCGGGGGCGCGCGGCGATTTGGCCAGACCGGCAAGGAGAAGACTCCAGATGGCGGTGGCAAAAACACTGAGGGGCATCTGGAGAATCAGGGGCATGGAGTAGATGAGGATGACGCCGGGTATCCAAAACATCCAGTTGGTCACGAGGACGGGGAGCATGCGATCGAAGACAAAAGCGCGGTCGAGTTCGCTCCACAAACCCGGGCCGGAATAGCGGAGGGCCTGCCAGCGAAAGATGATGGTCTGGTAGGTGGTGGCCCAGACGACCGAGTAACCGAATTGATCGACGAGGACTTTGGGGACGATGATGCGCCAGGAAAGTCCGTTGCCAAACCAGGCGGCCTGCCATGCGTAGAACTGGCAGACGATGAGTCCGCCGAAGAAAAAGACCACGAAACGGAAGGCCATGTTTTCGAGGTGGGTGAAGTTCCAGTGGCCCCGGTCCCGGGCGTAGACCAGGGTCAGCTCGGAAAGGATTCCGCCAGCGAATCCGGCGGCCAGCCCGGCGCGGAAAATGCCCCCGGCGTGCTGCCACGCGGCGTAGCGGGAGAGAACGGCGGCTCCGGCCGGCCAGGCATAATAGACGGCGACGACGAGGGACATTGCCCCGAGAAGCACCGCCATGGCGGGCAGGTTTTGCGCGCCGGCCCGGACGCCTTTTCGGAAAGCTTCCCCGAGCGAGGAGCGGTGGGGAGGATTACGCCTCAAAGGATTTCCCGCAGCCGCAGGTCTGCTTGGCGTTGGGATTGGTGATGCGAAAGCCAGCCCCGGTCAGGCCATCCTTGTAATCGATGACCGATCCGGCGAGGTAAACCAGGCCGCGATCCTCGACAAAAAGCTTCATGCCATAGGTCGAAAATTCCTCGTCGCCCGGCTTTTTGGCGGCGATCTCCATCGCGTAGGACATGCCGGAGCAGCCGCCGGTCTCGACATAAATGCGGAGGCCCTTGTTCTCGGGATTGGGCTCGCCGATGATCTCGGCGATATGCCGGGCGGCGCTTTCGGTCAGGGAGACCGCGGGCAGCGTGGTTTCTGTCATAGAGGTAGCTTAAAAGCAGGAGCCCGGCCTGTCAATGCAGGGGGGCAATGTGGCGCGGGCGTTACGACGGAGAACTAAGCGCCGGCGAAGCCGCCATGGCCGTTGCTCTCGCCGGAAGACTTATGCTGGCGCAACGCACGCCAGCCGGCACGGTGCTTGACGATCCAATCGAGCAGGGCTTTTTCGAAGCCGATGTCGTGCCCCACCTTCTCGCTTTCGATCCACTTATGGCGAAGAATTTCAGCGCGCTCAGCCAGAAATTCCTGATAGAGAGCCGATTTGTGAAACATGGTATCGCGTTCCTGTACGGATGAATCCGACATACCTCTAGTAGACGAGAGCGTCGCTATTTTGTCAAATGGTTAAATCATTTGGTCAATCGTCCAATATTGCGATTGGACATCACTCATGCAATACATTGTTGGCGAATTATTTGCGAGACGTGATAAAACATGCGGGCGGTTGTTCCGTCAGGCTCGGAAAAGGCCAAAGGAACACCCTTGTCGCCCGATTCGCGCACCCCGATCTCGAGGGGAATTTGGGCGAGCAAAGGGACGCCGAGCCGGGCCGCTTCGCGTTCGCCGCCCCCCGAGCCAAAGATATTGTAGCGATTACCGTCATTGGGACACAGGAAGTAGCTCATGTTCTCCACGAGGCCAAGAATGGGGACGTTGACCTTGGTAAACATGGTGGCGGCCTTGCGCGCGTCGATCAGGGCGACTTCCTGCGGCGTGGTGACGATGACGGCGCCGGAAAGCGCGACGGTTTGCACAATCGTCAACTGAATGTCACCTGTGCCGGGCGGCAGATCGAGGACGAGATAATCGAGTTCGCCCCAGTCGACGCTGCGGAGGAATTGCTGTGTGTAGCGCGTGACCATGGGGCCGCGCAGGATGGCGGGAGCGCTGTCGTCGAGGAGAAATCCCATGCTCATCAGGTTGAGATCGTAGCGGCGGATCGGCTGGATACGGCCCTCCTCGGTCGCGGTGGGGCGCTCGTTGGTGCCGAACATGAGGCCGATGCTGGGACCGTAGATGTCGCAGTCGCAGAGGCCGACGCGCGCCTGGTTTTTTTCTCCCCGCAAGGCGATGGCGAGATTCGCCGCGACGGTCGACTTGCCGACGCCGCCCTTGCCGCTGGCGACCGCGATGATGTGTTTGACGCCTTCGATTTTCGTTTGCGGAAGCGCGCCGCCCTCGGCCTGCAGGGCCTTGGTCACGGGCGCGGTGACGTGGAGGTGGACCACGGCTTCGCTGACGCCGGGGATCGATTCGATGGCGGCGGCGGCGGTCTCCTCGATCTGCTTCGGAACCCTGGCGTCGGCGGTGGTGACGGCGATGCGCACCGAGACGCGCGTGCCGTCGATCTGGATGTCCTTGACCATGCCGAAGGAAACGATGTCGCGCGAGTAACCGGGATATTTGACGCCGCGCAGTTGCGCAAGGATGGCTTCGGAGGTCAGGGGAGCGGACATAAGATTAGATATGATCGTATTCGGAATGGTGACCAATCCAAACCCAGGTTATTTCCTCACCTTCCGGATAACCTACCGCCCGATAATGAATCCCCACGCGCAAAGACCAAAACCCGTCTCCAATCGGCTTAAAACGAAGCGACGGATACGAGGGATTTTGCTTCCAGATAAGATAATTCTTTTCCGCCACTTTCTGAACAGATTCTGGTAAAGCGTGGTAACTCTTCCAAAAAGATTTGAGGCATTTTGATTTCAAGGAAAGTCGATCAACTCTCCACTCGCCCGCGCCTGGGTAATTTCCTCTTTGAAATGGGTAAATTTCCCGGCCTTGGCGTCGGACTCCATCCGGGCATCCCAGGCCTTTTCCAGATATTCATCGAACCAGCGTGAGAGTTGAGACAATTGCGGCGGCGGCAATTGTTCAATGGCTGATTCGATTTCAGCGACTGTGCTCATACAGAAATCTTTAGCCCAAGACCGATGGGCCGCAAGTCGAAAGGGAGGCGGAGTTGCGGAATCAATGCGCGGGCTTGCCGGAGACGGCGGCGGCGTGCTCGGTGAACGACTTGCCGCGGCCAGTCGGCTTGATGACGGAGTCGATGACGCCTTCCTCGAATTCCTTCCACATGGGCGACATGTTGCGGAGCTTGTCGACGATCTTCGGGAACGTTTCGATGACGTAATCGACGTCCTCGACCGTGTTGTCCTTGCCGAGGCTCATGATGATGTTGCCCTGGGCCAGCGCGTGATCGAGCTTGATGGCGCTGAGGACGTGGGAAACCTTGAGCGATTTGCTGACGCAGCTCGAGCCGCTGGCGACGGCGATGCCCTGGTAATCGAGCAGGAGAAGCTGGCCTTCGCCCTCGATGAATTCGGTGCTGAGATTGAGCGTGTTGCAGATGCGGAGCGGTCCGGGCACGGGCCCGTTGAGCTTCAGATACTCGATATGTTTCCAGAGGCCGTCGTAGAGCCGCTTTTGCAGCATGGCGACATGTTCGACGCGAGGTTTCATTTCCTTCACGGCAAACTCGGCCGCGACGCCCGCGCCGATGATCGCGGGGACGTTTTCGGTGCCGGCGCGGCGTCCGCCTTCCTGCACGCCGCCGTGAATATGGCTGGTGACGCGCGCCTTGCGGTTGCGGTAAAGCACGCCGATGCCCTTCGGGCCGTAGAAGCGATGCGGGCTGAAGCTGAGCAGTTGCACGCCGAGGTCCTGCACGTCGATGGGCATCCAGCCGGCGGCGGCGAGGGCGTCGGCGTAGAGCGCGATCCCTTTTTCCGCGGTGATCTTCCCAATCTCCTTCACCGGCTGGATGGTGCCGATGTCGTGGTTGACGAGGTGGACGGCGACGAGCGCGGTCTTGGGCGTGATGGCGGCGCGGACATCCTCGGGATTGATCCGGCCGATGGCGTCGACCGGCACCTGGGTGACTTCAAAGCCGTGCTTGGTGAGATACTCGACTGAGTTCATGACCGAGGGATGTTCAATCGCCGAGATGACGATGTGGTTGCCCTTGGTGCGCATGTTCGCGTCGGCGAAGCCCTTGATCGCGAGATTGGACGACTCGGTGCCGCCGGAGGTGAAAATGAGGTCCTCGTCGCTTTCGGCATTGATCATGCGGGCGATCTGCTGGCGCGCTTCCTTCAGGCCTTCGCGGACCTGGAGCCCGAAGCGGTGGAGGCTGGAGGGTGAGCCGTAGACTTCCCGGAAGTAGGGAAGCATGGCCTGGAGCGCCTCCTCCAAGACAGGAGTGGTGGTCTGGTGATCGAGATAGACGGAGCGCTTATCCATGGAAAGAAACTATATCATATCGCCCGCGCTCCGCTGCAGGTTCCGCAGGGGAAGCGAGGCGGTCGGTGGAAACGTGGACTCCGCGTTAGGCGGCGAAGGTCGCCGTTTCGGCCAGAGGAGCAGACTTGGCCTGCTTCGCCTCGTAGTCTTCGATCGCGGCCTTGAGCGCTTCCTCGGCCAGCACGGAACAATGAATCTTGACCGGGGGCAGGCCGCCGAGGGCGTCGACAACTTCCTGGTTGGAAAAGTTCTTGGCTTCCTCGAGGGTGCGGCCCTTGATCAATTCGGTGGCCATGCTGGAGGAGGCGATGGCGCTGCCGCAGCCGAAGGTCTTGAAGCGGGCGTCTTCGATTTTGCCGTCGCGGATCTTGAGGGAAATTTTCATGATGTCGCCGCAGGCCGCCGCGCCGACTTCGCCGATGCCATCGGCTTCCTGCACATCACCCATGTTGCGGGGATTGAGGAAGTGATCCATCACCGTGTCGTTGTAAAGCGTGTATTCTTTGGTTTCTTTCATAATATTTCTCCACTCCAAGACTACCGCATCAGACCCTAAAGTAAAGGGAAGATGAAGGCATTTCCCGGTAGTTCGCGATCTCGGAGCGCAAGTAGCGGCAGTCGCCACGCTTGGGGGAGGAGACGAAATAGTCAGAGGTCCTTCGACCAGCTCAGGATGACGATCTTTTTATAGGGGCTTACGCCCCACTGCGCCGTCGCCCGGCAGTCGACGGTTACCTCATTCCAGGAGCGTGAACTGGCACTTGTAGAGGCCGGAGACCCGCTCTTCCTCGCGCTGGACGCGGACGCCGAGCACGTTTTCGATCAGGTTATTTTCGAGCTGGGTCAAAATCTTGAATTGATCGGCGATGGTGAGCACGGGCGAATTATATTCGATGATCTGGTGGCGCTGAATATCGCCGTTGAAGTAGTACTCGCTCATGTAGCCGTCCTGGTCGCGCAAAGTGGCGAACGAGCGGGCCCGTTCCTCGAGGGTATGGCCGCCGACTTTGCCCTGCATCTTGACCATTTGGTTCTGGTAAATCTGGTAGAGAATTTTTTCGGGAGCGGCGGGCCCGTAAACCTGCTCGAGGCTTTTCAGGATTTCGCCGGTGAAGTTGGTGTGCTCCGAGGGGAAAAACTCCTGCGCGATCGTGGTGAGGCGGTAGGCTTTTTCGGGACGTCCCATTCCTTTCGGCCGGCGCCACGTATCGAGGTAGCCGTCTTTTTCCAGCGCGACGCAATGCTGTTTCACTCCCATGTACGAGAGATTAATGCGCTCGCATAATTGCGAGACGGAAAGCCCCTGGCTGCGTTTGATCTCGGCCAGAATCAGGTATTTCTGGCTTTTAGCTAGTTTTCGCAAAAGCTTGCTTTTCATAAGGTACTGAATTGGTGGGCTTTTGAGCTGTTTTTATCTTCTTAAGGTAGGAGTTGACGCAGGGTGATTTCGCACATTAAAGCTATCTGAGCAGCCGAGCAAGCCTTTTTACCTTTCTTAGTAAAAAAAGTTATTCACAGCTCGTTTAGGCATTTGATTTAGGGATAATAAGTATAATCAGCGAAGCAATCCTTAGTCCATGGTCGGGCGGGTTTGACATTTGCAGGGGGTTGCAGGAATGTCGGCGGGTGACTTCATACCGCATACTGGCCGCTGACGGCGTTTCACCCAAAGGCATCGCTCTTCTTTCCGAAAGTCCCCACTTCCACGTGGAGACGAGCGGAGGTCTCAAGGAGGACGAGCTGATCGCGCGGATCGGCGAACTCGACGCGCTGATTGTGCGCAGCCAGACGAAGGTGACGGCGAAGGCGCTGGCCGCGGCGACCCGGCTGAAGGTGATCGGGCGCGCCGGGGTGGGCGTCGATAACGTCAACGTCGAGGCGGCGACGGAGCGGGGCATCGTGGTGATGAATACGCCCGGCGGCAACACGATCTCGACGGCGGAACATACCTTTTCGCTTTTGCTTTCACTGGCGCGGAAAATCCCCCAGGCCCACGCCTCGATGGTCGCGGGCAAGTGGGACCGCAAATCGTTCGAGGGAACCGAGCTTTGCGGAAAGACGCTCGGCATCATCGGCATGGGCCGGATCGGCGGGGAGGTCGCGCGCCGGGCGATCGCTTTTGGGATGAACGTCATCGCCTTCGATCCTTATCTGGTGCAGAGCCGCGCCCGCAGCCTGCAGGTGGAACTGGCGGACGATCTCGCCGCGCTGCTCGGCCGGGCCGACTTCATCACGGTCCACATGCCGTTGACTTCGGAGACGAAAAATATTCTCAACGCGAAGACGCTGGCGCAATGCAAGCCGGGCGTGCGGATTGTCAATTGCGCGCGGGGCGGCCTCGTCGAGGAAGCCGCGCTGCTGGCCGCGTTGCAAAGCGGGCAGGTCGGCGGGGCGGCGCTTGATGTCTACGAGAAGGAACCGCCGGCGGATGATCTTCCCTTTCGCCCGCTGCCGAACGTGGTGCTGACGCCGCACCTGGGCGCATCGACCTCGGAGGCGCAGGAAGGCGTGGGGATCGAGATCGCGCAGGGCGTATCTGAATTTCTTTTGAACGGGATCATCAATAACGCGGTCAACGTGCCGAATGTTGATCTGCGCACGCTGTCGCTGATCCGGCCTTATCTCAATTTGGGCGAAAAATTGGGGCGGCTGCTCGCGCAAATCGCGCCGCACCGGGTCGAGACGCTGACCATCAGCTACACGGGCAAGGTCAGTGAAACGGAAACGGTGCCGATCACCCGTTCCGTGCT
Source organism: Methylacidiphilales bacterium (assembly GCA_965226715.1). GTDB lineage: Bacteria > Verrucomicrobiota > Verrucomicrobiia > Methylacidiphilales > UBA1321 > JABDGH01. Next base: position 96,709 of record CBDDEB010000001.1, read on the forward strand.
GAAGGGGCTGCTTTTCCAGTGCTCGGACGTCGCGGTGAACGAAGTCAACGCGCCGAAGGCCGCGCAGAACCTGGGCCTGAAAGTCATGGAAACGAAGAGCGCCGAGGGTGGCGAATTCACCGACCTGATCACGGTCGAGGCGACCAAGGGCGAGCTGCGTTACGAAGTGGGCGCGACGATCTACGGAGTCCATCCGCGCATCGTGCGTCTCAATGGGCACAACCTCGAGGCGAGTCCCGAGGGGATCCTCCTCATCGTCGAAAATCAGGACCGGCCCGGAATGGTCGGCTGGATCGGCACGCTGCTGGCGAAGCAACAGATCAACATCGCGAGCATGTCGCTGAGCCGCGGGGAAAGCGGCGGCAAGGCGCTGAGCGTGCTGAATCTCGACAGCCTGCCGAGCGCCGAGCTGGTGAAGGAGATCGAAGCCGATCCCGGGATTCTTTCCGTCCGCGTGGCGCAGTTGTAAGAGTTGGGTCTCGATGGCCTTTGACTTTTCCTGGCAACAGACTAGTCTGTAGACCAGTTGATAAAGTCATGATCGCCCCTAAAAAAATCAAGACCGTCGGCGCTTACCAAGCCAAAACGCACCTGCCCGCGTTACTCAGGGAAGTGGCGCGGGGGAAAGAAATTGTAATTACCAATCGGGAGAAGCCGGTCGCACGATTGGTTCCCATCAACTCGCCTCGCTCGAAAGCGGACATCTACGACCAAATTCTTGCCTTCCATGGCCGAATCACCCTTCCGAAAGGAGAAACGGGGCGGGATTTGATCCAAGCCGGCCGGAAGTTGTGATTTCGATGGTCGTCGATGCCTCAACGGCAATCAGTTTTCTCCTTAAGGACGAAGGGTCTGCCTATGCTTTGAAAGCAGTGGCATCGTTGCGAGCGGCTTCCTCAGTCTATGTTCCGAGTCATTTTTGGTTGGAAATTTCGAACGGACTGCTGATGGCCGAGCGTCGAAACCGCGCGCCTTGGTCGGAGATCTCGGAAACCATCCGCTTCGCATTTAGCCTGCCCTATATTACGGATGAGGAAACGGCAGCGAGATGCCAAGGGGAATCCTTGAGCTTGGCGCGGCAGTTCAAGCTGACGATTTATGACGCAGCTTATTTGGAACTGGCCCTCCGTCGTCACCTAAAGTTGGCGACCGTCGACAAAGCATTAGGGCGCGCCGCCACCTCGATTGGGGTTGAGTTATTGAATTGAGCCAGCATGAGCATTTTTTTCTCTATCGGCCTGACCGGCGGCATCGCGTGCGGGAAATCGACGCTGGCCGAGGGGCTGCGCGCGCGGGGCTGGCACGTCATTGACACGGACCGGATCGCGCACGATGTTTTGCGGCCGGGCACGGAGACGTGGAAAAATGTGGTTGACGCCTTCGGGGCATCTATCCTACAAGGTGACCAGTCGATTGACCGAAAGGTCTTGGGTAGACTCGTTTTTGCCGACCCGCTGCTGCGGGCAAAATTAAACGAAATCACCCACCCCGCCATCCGATCCGTCTGGCAACGCGAACGCGAGGAGCGGGCTCGAACCCATCCCACACATTCTTTGGCCGTCATGATTCCGCTGCTCTTCGAGTGCGAGCTCGAACCGATGTTTTCTGCCGTTTGGTGCGTCGGCGCGTCCCGCGTCACGCAGATGAACCGGCTACAGGCCCGTGGTCTTTCGGAAGCGGAGGCCGCCCAGCGCCTGGCCAGCCAGATGCCGGTGGCTGAAAAAATGGCCCGCTCCTCGGTCGCCTTTTGGGGCGAGGGAACTCCGGCCAGCTTGCTTCTTCAACTTGATCAGGTTCGGTTTTCATGAGGATGCGCCGTTCCCAAAATAACCGGCCTTTTCGCCGGGGTCCGCATAAACCGCGCGGCATGGAAGGTCTGCCCGCCGATGAACCCGATCTGCCCGCTCCCGGCGCAAAGCCGGCCGAAGCCGCCGCCGGCGCGGGGATGACTCCCGGCACGGCCTCTCCGACCATTCCAAACCAGCCGGGGGGCGCTGACGCAGGTGCGTCCGCAACTCCGGTCGAGGCTGCGCCGCCGCTTCCGCCCGGGCCTCATCTGGAAGTGGAGAAACTTCAGGCGAAGCCGACCCGCGAACTAAAGATCTACGCAAAGAAGGAATACGAGATTGAGAACGCGGCCACGCTGAAGAAGCACGAGTTGATTTGCGAAATCCTGAAGCGCAATGCGGCCAGGAACGGCACGGCCAACGGCGGCGGCGTGCTCGACTTATCATCCGAGGGCTACGGCTTTCTTCGCTCGCCCCGCTTTAATTATATCACCTGCCCGGAAGACCCCTATGTCTCGCCGTCGCAGGTCCGCCGCTTCGGCCTGCGCAAAGGCGACGCGCTTTACGGTCCCATCCGCGCGCCGAAGGACAAGGAACGGTATTTCGCCCTGGCCCGCGTCGACAAAATCGAGGGCCAACCGGCCGAGGAGGGTCGCGTGCGGCCGACGTTCGATCTGCTCACGCCGACGTTCCCGAATCGCCGCATTTTCCTGGAGGGCAAGAAAGGCGACGTTTCGATGCGCGCGATGGACCTCATTTGCCCGCTCGGTTTCGGCCAGCGCGGTCTGATCGTCGCGCCGCCGCGCACTGGCAAAACCATTTTGTTGCAGAAGGTCGCTAACGCGATCATGGAAAATAATCCCGGCGCTTATTTGATGATGATGCTGATCGACGAACGGCCCGAGGAAGTGACCGATATGCTGCGCACGGTGAAGGGCGAGGTCATCGCCTCGACCTTCGACGAAACCTGCGAACGCCACGTCGCGCTGGCCGAGATGGTGACGGAGCGCGCCAAACGGCTGGTCGAAAACAAGGTCGACGTCGTGATCCTGCTCGACAGCATCACGCGGCTCGCCCGCGCCTACAACACGATGCAGCCGAGCAGCGGCAAGATCATGAGCGGCGGCGTCGAATCGAATGCTCTGCAAAAACCGAAGCGCTTTTTCGGCGCGGCCCGGAACATCCAGGAGGGCGGCAGCCTGACCATCATCGCCACGGCGCTGGTCGAGACGGGGAGCCGGATGGACGACGTGATTTTCGAGGAGTTCAAGGGCACCGGCAACATGGAGGTGAACCTCGACCGCAATCTTTCCGACCAGCGCATTTTTCCGGCGTTCAACATCGCGCGCTCCGGCACGCGCAAGGAGGAGTTGCTTTATCACAAGGACGAGTTGCCGCGCATCCACGCGCTGCGGAAGGTGCTCTCGGAGGAATCGCCGGTCGAGGCGATGAACCTGCTCCTGGAAAAGATCAAGAAAACCGAGAACAATATCGAGTTCCTGATGGGGATGGCTGTGAAGAAGTAGGATTAGTCTCAACCAGGCGTTAAGGAATCATGCCGAATTCAATGCCTAGCATGAATCCACACTTGAAAATCCCCATTCATTCGATCCGAGAGGAGTCCGTTATTCTTGATTCCGACCTGGCCAAGCTTTATGGAGTGGAAACTAGTTCTTTTAATCAAACCATCGCCCGAAACCTGAAACGTTTTCCTAAGGATTTTTCGTTTGTCCTTAATCGACAGGAATTTATGTCTTTGATATCACAATCTGTGATATCAAAGATGGGGCGGGGCGGACGTACGAGACCGCCCCGCGTTTTCACGGAACACGGCGCGCTCATGGCCGCGACACTGCTCAACAGCGACCGAGCGGTGGCCATGAGCGTTTACGTTATTCGCGCCTTCGTGCAAATGCGGCAAACCCTCCTGAGCAACCAAACCATTTTCAAACGCCTGGCTGAAATTGACAAGGATCTACTGCTTCACGACAGGGCCTTACGGGATGTCTACCAGAAACTCTTGCCCCTCCTGCAGCCTCCGCCCAATCCGCCCAAGCCCAGGATCGGATTTTAATCTTTTTGTTTGCTCAAGGCACTCTACACCGCGTGCGCGGCGTACCACGCGGCGCCCTGAAGGGCGGTCTTGTCGTTGAGGATGACGTAGACGGGCGTGGATTGAAGGAGCGGACTCATCCGACCTTTGTGGTAGAAGGCATTGAGGAAAATCGAGCTCTGCATCTTCGGCAGCATTTTGGGGGCAATGCCGCCGCCGATATAGACGCCGCCCAGGGCCAGCATCTTCAGCGCGAGGTTGCCCGTCTCCGCGCCATAATTGCGCGTGAAACAATCGAGCGCCGCGACGCAGACCGGATCCCTGACCGCCAGTCCGGCTTGGGTGACCACCGCGCCGAGATCGCCGTTGAGGAGTTGCGCGCTGAGCCATTCCGGCTCGGCGAGTCCCGAGCGCTGGCGAAAGAAGCGATAGAGATTTTTCATGCCCGTGCCGGAGAGGACGCGCTCCCAGCTCACATGTCCGTGTTCCTTGCGCAGGGAGATGAGAAGCTCGTCGCCAATGCTGTCGTTGGGCGCGAAGCTCGAGTGGCCGCCTTCGCTGGCAAAGGGGCGATGAGCGACGCCGTCCCAGAGCAGGCCCGCCTCGCCGAGTCCGGTGCCGGCGGCGATGAGGGCGCGATTGCCCACCTGGCGCAGATCGGCCTTCGGGTTGAGGGAGAGAAGTTCGTGCGGCAGCAGGGTATTGATGCCATAGGCATTGGCTTCGAGATCGTTGAGCAGGCTGACCCGCTGAAAATTCAGTTCGGCCTGGAGGGCCGCGGCATCGACGGTCCAGGGAAGGTTGGTCACCTGCACCACGCCGGCCTTGACCGGACCGGCGACGCCAAAACAAGCTTGCTGGATGGAGGAGAGACCGTCCGCGAGAAAGTGGCGGATGATTTCGGCGAGCGTGGCGTGGCCCTGGCTGGGATAGGAGGCGGTCTTTTTGGCCACGAGCCGGTCGTGGTCATTTTCATAGGCATAGACCGCCAGGTTGGTTTTAGTGCCTCCGATATCGCCGGCGAGAAACATGGCGTTCAGCTTGCTGGGAAAGAGGCGTAATGTGGAGCCGTAATTTTCCAGGAGGGAAAGGAAGGCAAGGGGTGAATCTTGTAGATACAAGTATCTGTCCCATTAACCCTCCAATTGTCTGGAGTTAGAACATTCCGTCGCTTATACCAATTCTTCGCAAAATTGCCGCTGAAAGACGATTCTTCCTTCGAACATTTGTCAATATTTGCCGTCAGGTACAAACTTCCCTTTAGCAGCAGATATGCCCTATGTGTAAAAATATGCGAAAAGACTTGCTTTTGAACATCTCTAAACTATAAATTACTTTTCAATGCACTCAGATATTCCAGAACCCTACCCCGCCGGTCCCAAGGGGACTACGCCCGAGGCCGGTGAGCAGGTAGAGGTGGGATGCTCTCTCGACTACGCCCTGATCGAGACGGTGCAGTGCCAATGCTCGGTGGCTCTCAAGAACCGATTTAAGGACTTTTTCTATGATCGCCCCTCGCGGTTGATTGCCATTCCTGGGCCTCATAGACAGCTCTTAGTATTAAAGGAACATAATCCTTACGTGGGCCAGTTGCTGCAACGACTGAATGCCAATCCGATTAACACGCTGAATCTGAACGAGTGGCTGAGCGACCCTTCCGGCCGTTTGGCTCAACTTATCCAACCGGTGAACTGCGCCTATAAGAGTTCCCGCGCTTTCCTCTCCTTTCCCCAAGCCTTGTGGAAAGCGGGTCTGGTCCCGTCGCCAGGCTCCATCCATCCTTCCGACAACGACCAAAAGAGGACGGTGGTCCTTATTGCCGGGGCGGGCTTCCTGGAGATCTGGCGTTACGATACGTGGTCGCAGAGCGTCTTCGACGAGCTTCTGCCCCGCTTCTGGCAGGAACTTCTGACCTCGGAAGAATAGTTCGGCGGATCGCCGTTACACGACCTTGCCGAAGACGAGCGAGGCGTTGATGCCGCCGAAGCCGAACGAATTGCTCAGGACATACTTGAGGGGCTGGGAGCGGCCTTTGAGGCGGACGAGATCGAAGCCGGGCGTTATTTCCTCGCACGGTTCATGGCAGTTGAGGGTCGGCGGAATGTGGCTGTGCTCGATCGCGAGGCAGCAGATGGCGGCTTCGATGGCGCCGGACGCGCCGAGAGGATGGCCGTAGTAAGCCTTGGTTCCGCTGATGGCCGGGGTTTTCTTGCCGAAGAATTTCGAGACGGCGCGGGCTTCGGTGCCGTCGTTCATCGGGGTGCTGCTGGCGTGGGCGTTGATGTAATCGATCTGGTCGGGACGCACTTTGGCCTCGTCGAGCGTGGCCCGCATCGATTCGAGGGCCGACTCGCCTTCAGGCAGCGAGGAGGACATGTGGTAGGCGTCGTTGTTCAGCGTGTAGCCGAGCACCTCGGCGTAGATGTGGGCGCCGCGGGCGCGGGCGTGTTCCAGCGATTCGAGAATGAGGCTGCCGCCGCCTTCGGCCATGATGAAGCCGGTGCGGGTGGCGTCGAAGGGACGGCAGGCGCGGGTGGCGTCCTTGGTTTCCTTGGCCATCGATTTGATGGTGTCAAAGGCGCCGAAAGTGAGGGGGGCAAGCGGAGCCTCCGCGGCGCCGACGATCATGACGTTGGCGCGGCCTTCGCGAATGACGCGGAAGGCTTCCCCGACCGCGACAGTGCCGGAAGCGCAGCTGTTCGAATTGGTGGTGCTGTAGCCGCGGACGCCGTAGGCGATGGCGATGTTGCTATGGGCCGAGCCGCCGAAGACCTGGAGCGCAAGCGCGGCGGGGATGGCGCGATTCCCCTCGCGAATAAAGCGTTCATGGGTGAGTTCCGCCGTGGTGATGCCGCCAAGGGCGGTGCCGAAGCTGACCCCGACGTCGGTGCGGGGTTTCTCGGGCAAGAGGGTGAGGCCGGCATCGTCGAGCGCCTGCTGGGTGAGGACGAGCGCGAACTGCGCGTAGCGGTCGATGCGCTTGAGTTTGTGGGGCGGGAAGTGGGCGGCGGGATCGAAATCATTGATCTCGCCGGCGCATTTGGCGTCGTAAGCCTTGGTGTCGAAACGGGTGATGAAACCGACGCCCGATTTTTCGCGGAGGAGGCCTTCCCAAAGGCCCTTGCGGCCGTGTCCGGCGCAGGTCAGCGCCCCAATTCCAGTGATGACGACGCGTGAGCTCATGATGATGCGGGCATACTTTCGACGTGCCGTTTAAGACCCACGAGGGTCTTGGTGGCGATGTGATGGATGAAAAAAAGGCCCACGATGTACTTGCCTACAAAGCCACCGATTAGCGGCCAGTGCAATTCTAAATCGTGGGTGATCTCGACGCGGACGCCCTCGGGCGTTTCCTGGAAGGTCCAGACCACGATCATGCCACGCGTGGCGTTGAGCGCCGACTTGAGATGCTTGAAGTAGAGCTCGCACTTCTCGGTGTCGATCCGGTACTCGGAAATCCAGGTGGTGGGAAGGACCGTGCGGACGGCCGACATTTTGACGATGCCGCCCCAGGGCATCTTGGAGAGAAAGCGGTTGTAGCGGTAGTGGGAGAGGAAGTCGGGCCAGCGAACAAGATCGGAAGCGACCGTGTAGATGACGTGGAGCGGCGCCTTGATCGTGATAACGTTCGACGTTCTCATGCGTTGACGCGAGCCAGCACCGCCTGCTGAAACCAGAAAAACTTGATTTGCTTGAGATTCGGCCAGCCCGCCCGGTGAGCGAGCGACTTCATTTCCACGTCGGTGAAGGCGCGGCGGACCGAAAGGCGCGCATCGTGGCGCACCATGGGGTCGCGGATGATGAAGGTGGTAAGGAACCAGATGCAGAAGGCGGCCAGCCGGCTGCGGACGAGATCGACGCAGGCGGTGCCGTGCCGCCCCACCCGGGCCATTTCCTGGAGCACGGTGAGCGCGTCCTTCTCGGCGAAGTGATGGAGCGCGAGGCTGCAAAAAGCGAGGTCGGCGGCGTGGTTGCGGAAGGGAAGTTGACGGGCGTCGGCCTGGACGAAAAACATCTTTTTGGAGGCGGGCGTCGCCTGCCGCGCGATCTGGAGCGTCTGAAACTGGAGGTCGACGGCCACGATGGTCACCTCGTGCTGGCGGGCCTTGGCCAGGCGGAGGAGGTTGCGGCCATGGTCCCCGTAACCGGCGGCGAGATCAATGAGCAGAAGTTTGCGGGTTTTGTCGGCCAGCTTGTGGAAAACAGTCTCCACAGCCTTGCGTCCGCCAAAAGTGCGATTGAGGCGGGCGAGATGTTCGAGATCGCTCCGGAGGGCAACTTCATCCTGATTCGGCAGATCCATCAGCTCGGGATTGGTTTCGGAGAATTCACGCTGCATCCGAGCGAGAATGCCCATAGTTGAGCGGGCGTCACCGTTTTTTTGCAAAAAAATGATAAAAGTCGACGATTTCGGTTGGCGCTTTTCCCGAATTGAGACTCTGCTTTTCGTCTGTTTCCAAGCGGTGGGGAAAAAGAACTTTTCGGCGTGACCCGCGCGAACTTTTCGGACAACTTCTCCCCCGTGCATCGTTTTCGCATAGGTGTTTTAACCAGCGGTGGTGACTGTCCCGGCCTCAACGCCGTCATCCGGGCCGCCGTCGCATCGGCCCACACCCTCGGCTGGGAAGTGCTGGGTTTCATCGACGGATATGAGGGGCTTCTTTCCCCGGTCAATTACAAGATTTTGACGCTGGAAAATACCCAGGGGATCATGCCCATCGGCGGCACGATCATCGGGACGACCAATCGGGGACGCTTCGTGGCGAAGTCGGGCCTCGGCGAAAAGGCGATGATTCCGCAGCCGATCATCGACGAGGCGAAAAAGACGCTGCAGGACCTGGGCGTGCGCGCGCTGATCTGTATCGGCGGCGACGGTTCGCTGACCACCGCGGACCAGCTTTTCGAAAACGGCGTGGCGGTGGTCGGCGTGCCGAAGACGATCGACAACGATCTTTCCGCGACGGCGACGACCTTCGGTTTCGATTCCGCGGTGCAATGCGTGGCCGATGCGCTCGACCGTCTCCACACGACGGCGGCGAGTCACAAACGTGTCATGGTGCTGGAGGTCATGGGGCGGCACGCGGGCTGGATCGCGCTGCACGGGGGACTGGCCGGCGGTGCGGATGTCATCCTGATTCCCGAGATACCTTTTTCCTACGAACGGCTGGCCGCCCATGTGGAGAAGCGGATGTCGAGCGGCGCCTCGTCGACCCTGATTGTCGCCGCGGAAGGCGCCACGGCCCAGGGCGGGGAAGTCCTGACGGTCGACGGCGCGACCAAGGGAGAAGTCCGGCTCGGCGGCATCGGGGCCCAGGTCGCCTATGAAATTGGAGAGCGGACGAAGCGCGAGACGCGGACGGTGGTGCTGGGTCACCTGCAGCGCGGCGGCGCGCCGACCACGCAGGACCGCAACCTGGGCACCCGCTTCGGCGTCGGGGCGGTGCAGTTGATCCAGGAAAAGAAGTTTGGCTGCATGGTCAGCTACCTCAATTACCAGATCGGCTCCGTGACGATCAAGGAAGCGGTCGGCCAGATCAAGCACGTCCCGCCGGACGGTCAGATGGTCGCCACGGCCAAGGCGGTCGGAACCAATTTCGGGATTTGAGTTCGGATCGAAAAAGGCTGGCTTCGGTTTATTTTACTTCAATCAGTCGATCGCCGGATTCAATGCGCGCAATCACTTGCGGCAAGAGCGGGAGGAACCACGCCAGAAGCTCTGCATTGCGGCAATTGCCCAGGCGCAGCCAGACCACGATGGGAGTCGCGGTGATACGAAGACAGCGATCAGGAAAATCCTCGTCCTTGGTAACGACGATGAGGTTTTGCTGAAGAGCATAATCCCAAATTTTATCGTCCTCCGCCGTTCGCAAGCCTTCTTCCTCGACATGACGTGCCTGATGGCCCGCTTCAATCAAAGCAACCGCAAGCGCCGGTGGCAGATTTGCATCGATCAGAAACAACACAATCAGGCCACTTGTAGAACAGAATGATCAACCTGCGCCGCCGCGTACTGGAGAGACGCACGAATATCTTCGTTTTGCAGATATGGATAATCGCGGAGAATTTCCTGCTCGGTCGCTCCGTGAGCGAGCAGTTCAAGCACGTCCTTGACCCGGATGCGCATACCCCGGATACAGGGACGGCCCCCACATTGTTTGGGGTTGAAGGTGATCCGATCCAAGTAGTTCATGACCGCCATTCTAAGCCCGCAAGTCCTCGTCAACAAGTGAAGTTTTATCCATCGGAGAGGACAAGAAAGCTGATTCAAGTGCGGGGTGAAAGGCGCTTTCTTGTTCAGTTCGACGGCCCGGCGTCGAAGCGCCCGGCGATGACGGGCTCGATGTCTTTTTGGGCGACCCAGCCGAAGTGATGGTCGCGCGCCTCGATGCGGAGGTAGTCGTTATGGCGGTCCTCCACGGTGACGAGTTCGCCCTCGGGAATGGTGCCGAGGCTGTCGGCGCTGTCGAAGGGTGAAAGGCGGAGGATGGCCGACTTGGGCGCGACGATGACGCCTTCGATGCGATAGTTGAAGCCGACGGTGGAAAGTTCCACGTAGCCCATGAGCAGACAAAAGGGAATGCCGACAAAAAGGATCGCGCGAAAAATATTTCTCAGGAGCCGCGGAGAAATTTTCAAGGCGGACGCAAGCGCGGGCGGGTAGGCGGTGCCGATCACGGCCAGAAAAATGAGGAGCAGGCACGCGACCATGATCGCCAACCAGACCGTCCAATCGATGCTGCGCAGCGCGATCTGCCACCAGCGGTACGAATCGGGTTCGAGCCCAGCCTGCTTGCGGGCGAGCTGCAGGTTGTGGTCGATGTCGCGGTCGGCGGGCGCGAGGTAGCGGGCCCGCTCGTAGTTGAGCAGGGCCGCGCCGAGGTGGCCCGCCCGGACCTCGGCATTGGCGAGATCGAAGCAGAGCGGAGCGGAGTAACCGCGCATGGCAATGAGCTGCTGGAAGAGCGCGGCCGATTCGTCGTAGCGGCCGTCGGTGTAGGCACGATTCGCGGCGTCGAGTTGGCTGTCGGCGTGGAGGAAAAAAGGAAAAAGGAAAAGGGAAAAAATGAAGAGGCGCAGCGAAGGAAGAAAAAATTTCATGGTCAGGCGGGTTGAGGTTGCAGCAGTTCGCGCGCGCGGCGCTCCCATGAGGCGAGGTCGACGTTGGAACTGGCCCGTCCCGAGTAGATGACTTCATCGGCCTGGGCGAAGAGCGGTTCCACGGCCTCAGCCAGATGTGGGTCCCGCGCCCGAATTTCGCCGAGGGTCAGCGCTTCGGGCCTCAAATTCCATTGCGCGGCGAGCTGCAGCTGAACGGCATGACGCGCGGCCACGAAGAAGGCAAGCGCGTCGCCTCGGCGGACCGCCTCGGCCATGGCGTCCTCTTCCTGTTGCAGCGAGCGCCGGCGCAAAGCGCGTTCCACGTCATCCGTGTCCGGAGTGGAGCGCGAACGCAGGAGAAGAAAAAGCGCGCCGAGCAAGGGCAGGGAGATCAAGCTGCCCTGGACGATCCAGAACCAGGGCTCGCGATAAACCGGGGTGAGATTCGTTTGAAGGGAGCCGAATTCGAGACGGTTGGGTGCGAGCTCATTGGCCTTGGGCGGCAGGGGGGACGCGGAGGAATCGTTTCCACCGACCGGCGAGGCCGAGGCGACTGGCGTGGGCGAGCCGGTGACGGTAATCTCGGGCAGGGCGATGGCCACGGTGACATATTTTTTTGTGCTCGGGTCGAAGTAGCTGAAGCTGGCGGCAGGGAGCTGGAGGTTGCCGTTCTTTTGCGGGATGACGGCCTGCGTAAAGGTTTTGACGGCGTGGGTGTGGGACTCGTCCCGGTAGTTGATAGTGGAGGAGGGAGTGTAGGCTTTCCAGCTCGGATCTTCGGGGAGCGCGGGGCAGCGGACGTAATCGAAATTGCCTTCGCCGCTGACGGAGAAGTAGAGCGTGACCGGTTCTCCCACGGTGACCGTGGCCGGTTGGGCGTCGCCGGTGACGCTGAACTGTCCGATCGCGCCGGTGAAGTGGACCGGCTGGCCTTCCGTCGGCAACGCGTGGACGTGCATGATGACCTGGTTGCTGGGAATCGGTTCGTGGGCGAGGTCGGGCTGGCGGTTGAAGAAGCCGCTGAAGGGATCGGGACTGTTGTTCGCAATCGATTTTACCCAGTAGGAATCGCGTTCCATGCTCAAGGGAAAGTCGCCGCTTTTCGGAGCGGAGATGGCGGTGATCCAGGTTTCGCGACCATATTGTTCGTTTTCCAGCAGGCCCTCGCTGATGTGGCCACGCGTGGCAAAACTGTTCATGAGAAAATCGCTTCCCTTGATCGTGGGCAGCGAATTTTGCTCATAATTGACGTCGAGGCGGATGAACCAGTCGATCCGCAGGGGGATCGACTGACCGACATAGGCGTCGGTGGTTTCGGGAGTGATGGTCATGAAAACCTTGGCCGGACCGCCATCCTTGTCCCTCGGCGCGATGAGGTTCGAGCCCGGCGCATTGGCGGCCGTTCCATTGGTCGGCGTTGTGGTTGCCGTGGGGGCGTTCGTGGGCGGCATGACCACCGGGCCGTTGGGATTGACCGCGGCGTTGGTGGCGGGAGTGGGCGAGGCGCCGGAGGAAGGCGAAGGAACGTCCGATTCGGGGGCACTGTTGGTGGAAGCAGAAGCGCCGCCCATGACATGCAGTTTCATCGGCTTGGTGTGAAGGACGTCGCCCTCCTGGGTGCGAAGCTCAAAGGCGGGAATGGTCAAATCACCCGCGTGCAGGGCGACGACGGCGAAGTTGAATGAGGTCCCTTTCGAGAGGGCTCCGTTGGCGACGGTGATGTTGGTGGCGGAACGGGTGCCAACGACTTGCAGGCCATCGACCGGCGGGAGCTGGAGATTATCCATGCTGCCGTTCTGGACGGTAAGGGTGATGATGATCTGGTCGCCGACATTGACTTCAGACGGGTCGATTTGCTGGGTGAGCGTGGCCGCGGCCAGGCACGACGCCGTGGAGAAGGAAAAAAGCGCCGCCGCCGCCAGGGCGCGACCGTTAAATGGCGGAGGCAGCTTCATCCTACCAATCCTTTCCCGAAGCCGTGGTCGGGGGCTGGTTATCTTCGTTGAACGAGCGCGCGGTGAGGTGGCGCTCGTCGTCCTTGAGTGAGTCGAGCAGGTTTTCCGCCTCCTGCCGCGATTTGATGGCGGGATCCTGTTGATCCTGGCCGCGGACGCCCGAGTAGGCGCGGACCTGGTTGCCGTCCTTGGAAGCGGACGAAGGTTGTTGGCCGGTTTTGTCGGCGGAACCGGGCTTTTGATCGTCGGGCTTGTTGCCCGTTTGCTGGGGAGACTGGGACGAATTCTGTCCCCGGTTTTGGGGATTGTTCTGGCCCGACTGGTTCGGCTGCTGGTTGTTGTCCTGGCCCTGGTCCGGCTGGGAATTCTCTCCCGACTGATCTTTGTTCTGCGGGTTGGATTGATCCTGTTTGTCCTGCTGATCCTGTTGCTGTTGCTGCTGCTTCAGCTGCTCCAGTTTCTCTTTGACCAGGTCGTAATTATGCTTCGCATCGGCGGTGGTCTTGAGCTTCAGCGCCGAGTCATAGGAATGGAGCGCCTGCTCCCAGAGGCTGATCGTTTTCTTGGTATCGACTTTTTGCAGGCCCGCGCCGTCCTCGTATTGGGCGTTGCCGAGGTTGTAGTAGGTGTTTTCCTGGAGCCCCAGATCGGGCGTCTCGAGCGCCTTGTGGAACGCTTCCTCGGCCTCCGAGTAGTCGCCCGCTTTGTAGGCGGCGGCGCCTTCGTCATAGTAGAGATCGTTGCGCGTCGGCTGACCCTCCGCGGCCTTCTGGTAATTTTCCATGGCCTGCTCGTATTGGCCCGATTTGTAGGCGCGCTCCGCCGCGTCGGTGTCGGAGGCGCGGGCGGGTCCGATCGCATCGGAAATAAAGAGGCCAAAGGCGATGAGCGGGGTCGTGGCCACGGCATTTCGGACTGGGCGGCGGCGCGGAAGACGGCGGCCCGGACCGGAAAGCGGCGACCCGGGCTGAACAGCCGCCGCGGCGCGTTCGTTGATCATGAATTCCCACATCAAAAACAAAATAGCCAGACCCAGCGGCCACTCAAATCGTTCGATGCAGATTCTTTCGCGCCGGCCCTCGAGATTTTGTTTGGGCAATGGCACGATATAGCGGCTGTAAATTTCGTCGAGACCTTCACCGCGCTGGCCGAGCGCGGCATAGGCGCCGCCGGTGAGGTCGGCAATTTTGCGCAGGGTGTTTTCATCGAGCTTCGAGACGACCTCCCCACCGCTGGCGTCGCGATGGTAAACGACGGAGCCGGAATCGTCCCGCTCCGGGATGCGGTCGCCTTCGGGCGTGCCGACACCGACGGTGTAGATTTTCAGTCCGGCTTGGGCGGCGTTCCTCGCGGCATCGAGGACGCGGCCCTCGAGGTCCTCGCCATCGGTGACCAGGATGAGGAATTTCTGGTTGTTGGGCTGGCTGCGCTGGGCGTCGACGGCCAGATCGATGGCGGCGGCGATGTCGGTGCCCGGACGCGGAATGGTGTCGGTGTCGAGTTCGCGCACGGCGGTTTGAAAAGCATCGTGGTCGAGCGTCAAAGGGCATTGCAGGAAGGCGTCCCCGGCAAAGGTGATCAGGCCCAGCCGGTTGTCGGGAAGGTGGTCGGCGAAATCGGCGATGGCGAGTTTGGCCCGTTCCAGCCGGTTCGGTTTCACATCCTCGGTCAACATGCTTTTGGAACAATCGACGGCGAGGAGGATGTCGAGGCCGCTGCGATTTTCCTCGCTCCAGTCGAACAAAAGATGAGGCCGCGCCATGGCCACGAAGAGAAGGCCGACCGCGGCGACGAGGAGAACGGCCTTCAGGAGTCGCTTGCCCGCCGAGACGCTGGCGGTGAGCGCCGCGGCCAGATGTGAGGCGGCAAACAACCGCACCGCCTGAGCACGGCGTCGGCGGGCGCCGATCTCCAAAAGCACAATGGCGATCACGGCCAGAAAACCGACCAGGAGCCAGACCGGGCCGAAAAAGCCGGGATCAAGTTTGTCCCAAAAATCGGAGAGCATCAGGGGACCCTCCGCCAGCGGGTGTGGGCCAGGCAAATTTCGAAACCGAGGAAAAGAAGGCCCGGATAAAGCGCCCAGGTGAAGTACTCGGTGACGTGCTGGAAATGTTTGACCGTCGCGCGGCTGGTCTCGAGTTTGTTGATCTCCTCGTAGACGTGCTTGAGCGTGTCGTAATCGGCCGCGCGGAAGAACTTGCCGCCGCCGATATCGGCGATTTTTTGGAGGGCATCGTTGTCGATGTCGACCGGGATGGTGGTGTAATAGACGCGGCCAAAAGCGTCCCGTTGCGGAAATTTGGCCACGTCGGCCGAGCCGGCGCCGATGGTGTAAATCTTGATTCCGAGGGCGTGGGCGGCTTCGGCGGCGGCGATCGGCGTGATCTTGCCCGCGTTGTTGGCGCCGTCGGTGAGCAGGACGATGATCTTCGATTTGCTCGGTTGATCGCGAAGCCGGTTCGCGCAGGCCGCCAGGGCCGAACCGATCGCGGTCGCATCGCCCACCCACGATCCGGTGTGGAGGCGGTCGACGTTTTGCAGCAGCCAGTCGTGGTCGAGGGTGAGCGGGCTCATCAGGTAGGCCTCGCCGGAAAAGACGACCATGCCGATGCGGTCATTGGGCCGCGCCTCAATGAAT
The DNA here is from genome assembly GCA_965226715.1 of Methylacidiphilales bacterium. Lineage (GTDB taxonomy): Bacteria > Verrucomicrobiota > Verrucomicrobiia > Methylacidiphilales > UBA1321 > JABDGH01. The sequence continues at coordinate 112,243 of CBDDEB010000001.1, forward strand.
TTGCCGACGGTTTCGCGGACGACCTGAACGCGGCTCAGGTCCTGGCCGTCCTTATGATAATCAAGCGCCTCCATCGAGGGCGAGAGATCGATGGCCAGCATCATGTCGATGCCGCTCTCCTGCACCTGCGTGCTGGAATCGACTTTTTGCGGGCGGGCAAGCGCAACCAGAAAACAGAGTAGCGCCAGGTAGCGCAGGGCGGAGAGCCAGCCTACCGGCTGGACTTTGCGCGCGCGAGTGAGCGAGCCGAAAAGGCCCAGGCCCGAATACTCGATCGCCGCCGCCTTCCCCCCCTGACCGCGCAGGAAAGCCATCAGCGGCAGCAGAACCAGGAGGGGCAGGACCCAGGGATGCGCGAATTGAATCTGATTCATGGCCACCTATCTGCCGTTCTGCCGGCTCGCGGTTTGGGTTGGAATGGGGGCCGGTTTTGTGGCCGTGACGAAGCTGGTGGCGCGGTCCTGGACCTGCTCGAGTTCGCTCAGCGTCGGTTGATAGCGGGCGAATTTGACCAGGTCGCACGACTGGAGAAAATCGCGCAGCAGGTCGCGGTGTTCCGCCAGTGGAGTGGTCCGGTCGGCCTCCATCTGCCGCAAAAATTCCTCGGTTGTTCGCCGGGTGGAGGGCGTCTGAAAGCGCTGGCCGAGATAGGACCGGATCGTTTCCGAGACGAGGACGGCATAGGGCATCGGGTCCTCTTCCCGAAGCAGGGCGCGGGCTTTTTCGAGTTTCTCCAGGGCGAGTTCATAGGCACTCTTGGGACTGAGCAGGCGCTGAGGCCGGAACTGGAACCAGAGCAGGATAAGGAGGCCGAGCGCGCCCGCCACACCCAGCGCAATCCACAACCAGAGCCACGAATGGAGAAAGAAAACGGGCGGCCGGATATCTTCGATGTCGCTTTGTGGAACGGGAGCGACCTGGGCGAAAGGCGAGGGATTTATAAGACCTACGGGTCCCATCAGTCCCATCATCGCGCCTCGCCACGTCACCCCAACCTCCGGCTGGAGCGATTCTGGAAAAAGGTGTAGAGGGCCTGGCTGTAAGATTCACCGGTGCGCAGTTCGAGCGTGTCGACTCCGGCCTGGCGGGCGGCGCGGCGAAATTGTTCCATGCGCTCCTGCCCCTGCCGGACGAACGCGTCGCGCACGCTCTTGCTGTCGGTGTCGATTTCCATCACTTCGCCGGTTTCGGTATCTTCCAAAGTGAGCAGGCCGAGCACGGGAAGTTCCTCCTCATGGCGGTCGCGCAGGTGAAGCAGGACGAGATCGTGGCGCTTGTTGGTCAGGCGAAGCTGGCGGCGCAGGCGCTCGAAGGCCTCGGGCGACTCGATGAAGTCGGAGATGACGAAGACGACGGCGCGGCGGCGCTGCACGTCGTTGACGAAGTCGAGCGCGGAGGCGACGTCGGTGCCGCGGCGCTGCGGGGTATGGAACAAAATTTCGCGGATGACGCGCAGCACGTGCTGGCGGCCCTTCGTGGCGGGGATGTAGTGCTCGATCTCGTCGGTGAAGAGGAGGAGGCCGACCTTGTCGCGGTTGCGGATGGCGGAGAACGCAAGGACGCTGGCGACCTCTGCGGCCAGTTCGCGCTTGCTCTGGGTCTGCGAGCCGAATTTGCCGGAGGCGCTGACATCAACGGCCAGGAGGATGGTGAGCTCGCGTTCTTCGCGGAGCTTTTTGATGAAGGGTGTGCCGGTGCGCGCGGTGACATTCCAGTCGATGAGCCGCACTTCGTCGCCGGGGGAATATTCGCGCACTTCGTCGAAGTCCATGCCGCGGCCCTTGAAGACCGAATGGTATTCGCCGGCCAGCGCGTCGGTGACGAGGCGGCGGGTGCGCAGTTCGACCTGGCGCACTTTCTTCAAGATTTCTCGAGTGACGGCGGGGTCCATGGGAAAAGGAAAAGGGTAAAGGGAAAAAGGAAAAAGTTGAAACCAGGAAAGGAGGTTCGCAATTCCTTTTACCCTTTTCCTTTTACCTTTCCTTACGGCACGGGCAGCGTATCCAAAATCTTCTGCACGATGTCGCGCGAGGTGAGATTTTCCGCCTCGGCCTCGTAGGTGACGGTGACGCGATGTTGCAGCACGTCATGGGCGACGTCCTTGACGTCCTGCGGCGTGACGTAGGCGCGTCCATTGAGGAAAGCCAGGGCGCGGGCGGCCAGAGTCAGGGCGATGGTGGCGCGGGGCGAGGCGCCGTATTGAATCCAGCCGGGGAAATCGAGTTTGTAGGCCTTCGGATCGCGGGTCGCGATGACGACGTCGACGATGTAGTCGCGGACCTTCTCGTCGACATGGATCAGGTTGACGACCTGGCGCGCCTGGAGAATTTGCTCGGGCGTCACGACCGGTTGCACGGAGAGATTCGGCGTGGTGGTCGCCATTGAATCGAGAATGCCGCGCTCCTCGGTCCGCGAGGGATAGGTGACGACGACCTTGAGCATGAACCGGTCGACCTGCGCCTCGGGCAGGGGATAAGTGCCTTCCTGCTCGACCGGATTTTGCGTGGCCATGACGAGGAAAGGCTCGGGCAAAACGTAGGTGTTCTCGCCGAGGGTAACCTGCCGTTCCTGCATCGATTCGAGCAGCGCGCTCTGCACCTTGGCCGGAGCGCGGTTGATCTCATCGGCCAGGACGAAATTGGTGAAGACCGGGCCGAGTTTCGGATTGAAGGTGCCGTCGCGCGGATTGTAAATCTGCGTGCCGACGATGTCAGCCGGGAGCATGTCGGGGGTGAATTGGATGCGCTGAAAACGAACCTGCACCGCCGAGGCCAGGGTGCGGAGGGCGAGCGTCTTGGCCAGGCCTGGCACGCCTTCGAGCAGGACGTGGCCGTTGGCGATCAGCGCGATGAGGAGCCGGTCGATGAGATATTTCTGGCCGACGATGACGCGGCCGATTTCCCGGCGCAACGGGTAGACCCAGGCGCTGGCTTCCTTGACCGCCTCGGCGGTGCCGGCCAGCGTGGCGTGGCCGTAGGCGATGGCGCGGGCCTGTTCGGTGCCGGGAACTGGAGGCAGCCCCGAATTGATGGCGTTTGAGGCGAAGACGGGGGCTGCTTCCATAGATGCCGATTGTTATGGGCGGAAAACCGCGCCAGTACGAGGCAAATGCGCCACCATTACGAAGACTTAATAAGGGAAACGGCTATCAGGGAACGGCTATCACTCAAGCGGAATCATCGTGCGCCGGTGCTTTTCGTACGAGGCGACTTCCTTGATTCCAAGTTCGCCGAGCAAAGGGGCGAGTCGGTCGTAATATTCGGCCAATTGGACATGGGAATGAGCGTCGCTGGCGAGGGTAAAAGGAATGCCCAGCTCCTGCGCGGCCCGGATGAGGTCGACCTGCGGATATTGCTCGCCGACCGGTTTGCGCCAGCCCGCGGTGCTGATTTCGATGGCGAGGTCTTCGCGCCGGATGCGTTTGAGCAGGGGCATGAAATAAGGCAGCAATCCTCCTTCCGGGTGCCAGACGCCGTGGATTTTAATCAGGTCGAGATGGGACAGGCAATCGATGCCGCCGCGGTTGATCATGCCTTCGAGTTCCGCGAGATAGGTCGCGCAATCGGCGGCGATATCGCGCCGGGCAAACTCGTCCTTGCGGGTGACCTGGTCGAACATTTCGTGGTCGGGCGGAAGGTAGTGGGCGGACCCGAGCACGAAATCGAGCCGGTCCCAATTCTTCTCCACCCAGTCGCGTCCCGCCGCGCCCGTCGCCGGGTCGTTGTCGAGCTCGATTCCCGCGAGAATCTTCAGGTCCGGATTGGCCGCGCGCAGCTTGTCGATCTCATCGAAATTAACGCCCTCGTGATAGCGGTCGTGATCGGTGAAACAGATTTCCTTTAATCCCTTTTGCCGGGCGCTCTCGGCCCAGGGTTGCAGGAGGTCCGGCGTGTAGGGCTCGACGCTGTGGGCCTGCGGATGCGAATGGTAGTCGATGGGGAGAGCCATGGCCGTAAGGAATTAGGGAAGAGGCGGACCGAGCGTGGCGGGCGCGGGGTCGATCTTGTCGCCCGGCTTGACGCCGTTGAGCGCGAACCAATGCAAATTCGTTTCCAGCGCGTAGGCGACGTGGTCGCTGTCGCTGCGGGTGATGGTTTCGTCCATCGGCTTCATGTCGTGAATCTCGAGGATCACGCCGTTCTTGTCGATGAAGGCGACCGAAAGCGGAATCAGCGTGTTCTTCATCCAGAACGTCGCGGTAGTGACCTTGGGCAGGAGAAAAATCATGCCGTCGTTATCGCCCAGTTTCGTGACGAACATCAAGCCGCGCTCCTGTTGCGCTGAGCTGGCGGCAATCTCGGTCGTCAGCGACGCCTTTCCCACATGCAGGGTGACTTTGGCCAGCGGCCCCACGTCGTCCGTCGGCGCGGTCTGGGCATGGCTCGGAAGAGGCGCGATGAGGCCAAGTCCGAGCAGGGCGAGGAGGAGGAGGTCTCTTTTCATGGACAAGGTTACCTTATTCATAACGCAAAGCGCGAGCGGGCGCGAGCGTGGCGGCGCTGACGGCGGGAATCAAGGCGGCGAGGACGCAAATGACGACGGCGGTGATGTCGATGATCACGATCTGCGCGGGATTGACCACCGCAGGAATTTCGGGAAGGCCGTAGACCGAACTCGAAAAGACCTGGATGTGGAAGGCGTAGAGAAGGAAATCTCGGATGACGTTGAGATAGCGAAGAATCAACAGCCCGAGCGCGGTTCCGCTGACGGTCCCCACCACGCCGACCACTGTGCCGTGGAAAAGGAAGACGCCGCACACTTGAAAGTCATTTGCGCCGAGCGCCTTCATCAGGCCAATCTCGCGTGATTTCTGGATCGTCGTCGTGATCAGCGTGCTGCAAAGGCCGAACGCCGCGACCATGAGAATCAGGCAGAGGATGCAGGCCATGACCACCCGTTCGATGCCGATGGCGTTGAAGAGGTCGCGGTTGTCGTCCATCCAAGTCCGGGCGCGGAGCGTGTCGGGCAGCGACTGGTTCAACTGGTCCTTCACGGTCCCGGCCTGATCCGGATCCTTGACCCGTACGGCGATGCCATGCACGGCGTCCGGCATGCCCCAGATTTTTTGCGCAGTCTCGGTCGAGACGAGCAGGTAATTGAGATCATAATCAAACTGGCCGGTTTCAAAGACGCCGCGGATGATCAGGTCTTCCGGAAGCGTCGTCACCGCGTTTTTATCGTTGCGATGGAGAAAATCCATCACCTGCGCCGCGCCGAAAATGGTGATCTTGTCGCCGGGAAACGCGCCGTTGCGTTTGCTCCATTCCTTGCCGACGATGACCGAGTCGTCGCGCAGTTCCCACTCGCCCATGATCAGGTATTTTTTGATCGGCAAAACCGGATCGTCGCCGTCGACGGGGACGCTTTTGATGAAGGCGGGAGTCATGGTCGTCTGCTTCCGGCTGTCTTCATGCTGCACCAGGACGGGGCCGCGGATGATGGGGCTGGCGGCCAGGACGCCGGGTTGTTTCCGGATCAGGTCGAGGAGCTTGTCGTAATCGTAAAGCACCGCGCCGTCGGTCGGTGCGACCGTGATGTGGGCGTTGAAGCCGATGATTTTTTCGGTCAGGCGCTCTTGAAATCCGGCCATGACGGAGAGGACGACAATCAGCGCGCCGACGCCCAGGGTCACGCCGAGAAAAGAAAGCACGGTGATGACCGAGACGAACGTGCGGCGTGGGCGCAGATAGCGGAGCGCGAGAGAAAGTTCCACCGGCAATTCCATCCGGGCACGCTAGCGGATTGGCCGCAAAAGAACACCAAGAACCAAAAGACGACGGGGAAAATAGAAATCGTTTCTAAAAACTCTTCGCGCTCTTTGTTATCTTTTGGCTACTTCCCAAAATATTGGAGCAAGCCCTTTTCCACCGCGGAGGCGTAGTCGCGATAGATGCTCGGAACGCTTTGGCCCTGGATGACCCGCAGGCCGAGATAGTCGCCGGCGATGATCCGGTAATAGGCATCGCGCGCATTCATGTAGGGGCCCTCGCAATAGATCACCGGCCCGTGGTAGATGCGGTTGGCCAGCAGATCTCGGGCGTAAACGCTCGGCACGTTGGTGACGTGATGCGCAAAGTAGGTTCCCGGATAATTTTCCGGCGGGTACTTCAGCGTGTCGAGCATGGCCTGTCCGACGAGCGCGCAGCCCCGCTCCTCTTGGACCGCGGTCCGGTCGAGCAGCTTGCGCAGCATGTCGTACTTGTAGTCATCGTAGGCCAGCTCCGATTTCTCGTAAGCGCCATTGGTAAAAATAACGAGGCGGCTTTGCGCGGTCAGGGTCGGATGGTCGGGGTTGCCCCAGTCATCGGCGTTGTAATGGACGCAAATGGTCAGGTCGGGATGTTGCCGGTTGACCACGTCGCCGCGCGCGCGGATTTCCGCCACGCGATAAAAGAGGAGGGCCGCCTCGTTGTCGATCCGCTCCTGGATCGCGCTCTGGCTGCTGTGTCCCGGGAAATGAGGCAGCGGGATGCCGAAGAGAAACGACGGCGTATAGCCCGAATGAGGTGAACTTGCGTGCTCGGGAAGCGCCAGCGCGGCGATGGCTTCGCGGTGAAGATCGGCGGGACGCAGCGACGTGACCGGCTCGTAGTCGTGCTTGGCCCAGATGATCTGCGCGCCGTCGGCCTGGAGCCGTTCGGCCAGCCGTTCGCAGGTGATCAGGTTGAGCTTGGCTTCCTCGACCGGCGGATCGCCGTCGAGCTTGAAGTAGCGCGCCTCGAGCACCGCCCAGTCGCCACCAATGTGGCCGGGATCGAGCGCGATGCGAATGCCCTGGAGCGGCCGGGCCGGATCGTGCGAGGTCGCCTGCGTCTTGTAAGCATAGGGCAGCGGCGCGCAGGCGTTGTCGCTGGCGGCGAAGTGAAGCGTGAAGAGCGGATGCGCCTTTGCCGTATCGGAGAAAACGATCACGCGCTGGTCATCGATGTCGGCGTAGTTCCAGAACGCGCCGTCGATCGAATAAACCTGGTTGATCAGCCGCGTAAATTCGTGGCGCGTGATGGTGCGTTGATACGGTTCCAGCGTCGACCAGTTGGGCGTCGGAGCCAGGGGCGAGAGCGGTCCGGCGAAGGTCATGACGCTGGACATGACCAGGCCGAGCGTCGCCCAAGCAAGAAGGCGGCAGGGAGGGCGTGATCGCATCACATGAAGAAAAACCGAAGCCGCCCTGAAAGCAAGCCGCGAAGTGCGCGCGGGGCATGCCTCTCTCATTTGTAAAGAATCGCGCCAAATCGCGACTTGTCGCCGGGCCTTGGACTTCGCATCATGCCACGATCATGTTTTCTCTTCCCGTCCCTTTTAGGAGCGTCGCCGTCTTATGATGAAGTTTCTTCGCAGCCAGTCGCAGACTGTTTTGGTGGTCGTGCTGGGAGTCATCGGCCTTGGGTTTCTTTTCTATGGAAACGCGGGCAATTTGCTTACGGCCGCAGGCGGTCACACCAGCAATGATTATGGCCGCATCGACGGCGAGGACCTTTCCGTCGCCGATCTCTACGATGCCGTCCGCAATACGCGCGATTCGCTGGCCATCCATGGCGAATCCGACAAGTTGAGGCAGCCCGGCGCCGGGGCGCAGGTCGCCGAGGAAGCCTGGCGTCAGCTCCTGCTTTTGCGCGAGGCCGACCGGCTGCACATCGCGGTCAGCGACAAGGAATTGGTCGATTACATCAAGAGCCTGCCCGTTTTCCAGAAGGACGGCGTTTACAGCCCCGACGTCTATGAGAGCCGGATGAAAGAGTTGGGCATGATGCTGCATGTCTCGGCCGATGCCGGGGTCGACTCCGTGGCGAACACCAAGGCGATATTTGAAACCGTGCTGCGCAACGATCTTCGCACCGAGGCGGTGAGCAAGGCGCTTTTCTCCAGCGTCCGCAGTTCGGCGCGCGATGTGTCGGCGCAATACGAAAAATTCTACGGACCCTCGGTGGTCAGCTTCGTCACCTTCGACCCGAAATCCTACGTCGCCACGGCCCAGGTCACACCGGAGGAGGTCGCGGCCGAATACAAGGCCCATCCCGAAAATCCGGCTTACCGCACCCAGGAAAAACGGAAGGTCGATTACGTACTTTTTCTCCTTTCGCCCGAGCAGACCAAACTTCCCGACGCGCAAAAAGCCGCCGCCAAGGACGCGCTGGGTCAAAAGGCGCTCGATTTCGCCCTGGCCTTTCAGCCCAACCCTTCCGATACCGGAACGGCGCCGCCTCCGCCGCCCGATTTCCTGACCGAAGCAAAGAAGCGCGGCCTGTCGCCGGCCACGACCGATTTCTTTACGGCCGATACGCCGCCGGCCAACGTGCCGCCGAGCCCCGCTTTCAATAGCGCCGCTTTTTCGCTCACGAAAGACAACATGATCAGCAAGGTGGTTGAACTCGATAACGGCGTCGCCGTTCTCCATCTGGCTGAGATTCAACCGAGCGATCTGCGTCCCCTCGACCAAGTGAAAGCCGACATCCAGAAGCAACTCCAGCAGGCTAAGGCCCTGCAGACGGCCCAAATCACCGCCCAAATTACGTCGAAGGCCCTTCAGGCGCTTGCGGCGAAAGGCGGCGATTTCAAGGCGGCGGCGGCGGGCATGAAGTTGAAAGTCGAGACGCTTCCCGCGTTTGTGCCCTATCAGGTGCTGACCTCGAAGGCGTCGCAGGGCGATCAGCGTCTCCAGACGATTGCCTACGCGCTTGTCTCGCTCAAAGCCGGTCAGGTTTCCGACCCGATACCTTTGCAGTCCGATAATACGACGCTTGTCCTCCATCTCGACAGCCGCAGCCAACCCGACCCCGCCGGATTGGCCGAGTTTGAAACCCGTTTTCGCAATTCACAGGACCAGCAATTGCAGACGCTCGTCTACGAGGATTGGGCGAACTGGAAAAGCAAACAGCCCGGGACCCACAAGCCGCCCGACCTCGATTCCTACGGCGGCGTGGAGTAGGCTGCGCGGAGGGCGGTAAGGGGAATTTTAGTCAGAATTAGAGCAGGCTTTTCGCCGCGGCGAGGACGTGATCGACGGTGAGGCCGTACTCCTTGAGGATTCGCTCGTAGGGGGCCGACGCACCAAACTTTTCGACGCCGACGAACTTGCCTCCGGTCGTGGTGTAGCGTTCCCAGCCGAGCCGGATGCCCGCCTCGACCGCGACCCGCTTGGTCACCGCCGGCGGCAGCACGCTGTCTTTGTATTCCTGGCTCTGCGCCTCGAAGAGTTCCCAACTCGGCAACGATACGGCCCGCGCCGCCTTGCCTTCCGCGCCGAGCTTTTGCGCGGCCTCATAGGCCAGCGATGTTTCCGAGCCGGTGCCGATCAAAATAATCTCCGGGGTGGTGCCGGGCTTCGATTCCCAGAGCGTGTAGCCACCCTTGAGCACGCCCGACGCCGGAGCCGTCTTGGTCCGGTCAAAGACGGGGATGTTCTGGCGGGTCAACATGATCGCGCTGGTCTGCGTCTTGTGCTCGAGCGCCGCGATCCAGGCATAGCCCGTTTCGTTGGCGTCGCCGGGACGCAAATCGATCACGCGCGGGATGGCGCGGATCGTTGCCAGATGCTCGACCGGCTCGTGGGTCGGGCCGTCCTCGCCGACACAAATCGAGTCGTGGGTAAAGGCGTAAATGGTCTGGATGCCGCTCAACGAGGCGAGCCGGATCGGCGGCCGCATGTAGTCGGTGAAGACAAAGAAAGTCGAGCCGAACGGGATCAGGCCGCCGTAATAGGCCAGCCCCGCGACGATCGCGCCCATGCCGTGCTCGCGGATGCCGAAGTGGAGGTTGCGTCCGCCGTAGTTTCCTTTTTCAAAGGAGCCGAATTCCTTGATCCACGTTTTGGTGGAGGGCGCGAGATCGGCCGATCCGCCGATGAGATTCGGCACCGCGCCGAAAAGGACCTTGAGGATTTCGCCGCCGGCGTTGCGGGTGGCGACGGCTTTTCCCGTCGGATATTCGGGCAGGAGCGAGGCGAGGTCGGCCGGAAGTTTTTTGGCAAGGAAATCGGCCCAGAGTTGTGCTTTCTCGGGATTTTTCGCGGCGTAATCGGCGAAGAGTTTTTTCCAGTCGGCTTCCTCTTGCGCCCAGACTTTCCGCTTTTCGGCGAAGAAGGCTTTCACGCGCTCGGGCACGAGGAATTGGGAGTCAACCGGCCAGTCGAGATTGCGCTTGGTGGCGGCGACTTCTTCCGGTCCAAAGGCGTCCGAGTGGGCCTTGGGCGTTCCCTGAAGCTTGGGCGAGCCCTTGCCGATGATGGTCTTGCCGATGATGATCGTCGGCTGGCCCTTGGTGGCGGCGGCTTCCTTGAGCGCGGCGTCGATCTGCGACTGGTCGTTGCCATTGATGGAGATGACGTGCCAGTGGTAGCCCTTGAAGCGGGAGGGAACGTCGTCGCTGTAGGAGAGGCTGGTCATGCCCTCGATCGAGACGCTGTTGTCGTCGTAGAACCAGACGAGATTGTCGAGGCCGAGATGGCCCGCGAGCCCGGCCGCCTCATGCGAGACGCCCTCCTGCAAGTCACCGTCGGAAACGATGGTGTAGACCCGGTGGTCGCAGACGGCAAATTCGGGCGTGTTGAACGTGGCCGCGAAAAATTTCTGGCCGATGGCGAGCCCGACCGAGTTGCCCGTGCCCTGGCCGAGCGGGCCGGTGGTGACCTCGACTCCCTCGGTTTCGTGACTTTCGGGATGGCCCGGGGTGAGGCTGCCCCATTGACGGAAATTCTTTAGCTGGTCGAGCGTCATCTTTTCGAATCCGGTCAGGTGCAGGAGTGAATAAATCAACATCGACCCGTGGCCGGCGGAGAGGACGAAGCGGTCGCGGTTGGCCCAATGAGGATTGGCCGGGTTGAACTTGAGATATTTGGTCCAGAGGACGAAGGCGAAATCAGCGCAGCCCATGGGCAGGCCGCAATGGCCGCTGTTCGCCTTTTGCACCGCGTCGACCGTCAGGGTGCGGATGGTGTTTGGGACGAGGGTTTCGATCGGTTCGGTGGCGAAGTGGGCGGGTTCCTGGCTCATAGGTTCGGTCAAACTAGCTTGGCCCGTGCCATCTGTCTAGACCGCGTCGCGTAACAATCAGATGAGGGTTGAAATCGAAAGACCAGTTGACGCTATAGTCTAAAAAGATAGGCTGACCGAAAAGTGAATCCAAAGCTGAAAAATGCGATATTTCGCATATTTGATACGGTATTTTGTCTGGTGACGCTGGTGGCTGCAATTCAGATGTGGATCGTGAGGCGGTACGGAGTTCCGAATTTTCCTATTGCTCATCAAATTTTTCTCAAAGTCGGTATCTTTCCCATCCACCGGCACTTTTACGAACCGCTATTCCATCCGGGCGATCTTACCGCTCCGCTGGATGCGTCCCGGAATCTACCAGGTATTCGGTTCGACGCTGAGGACCAGCTATCACTTGTGAGAAAATTTGACTACAACGACGAAATTATAAAGCATTTTGGAAGCGACGCGCCGGTGACTTTGTTCGGTCATAAGTTTTCCATTGAAAACCACGCTTTTCGACAGGGAGATGTGGAACTCTACTATAATATCATTCGTCATTTTAAACCCGCTCGTATCATAGAAATTGGGTCGGGTGTCTCGACTGTTGTGGCGTTGCAAGCGGTCCAGGAAAATGAGAACGAATCTGCTGATTATCGGTGCGAGGTCACAGCGGTGGAGCCTTATCCTTGGTTTCGCCACGAAAAGTTGAAGCTCCTGGTCCAGCGGGTTGAAGACATCGATATGGCTGTTTTTGCCGAACTACGGCAAAATGATATTCTCTTCATTGATTCGTCGCATATGATTCGACCTCAAGGAGATGTTTTGTTCGAAATCTTGCAGTTGCTCCCGAGTCTGGCTCCCGGGGTGATTGTCCATGTCCACGATGTCTTTACGCCGCGGGACTATCTTGAAAGCTGGGTGAAAAAGGAACACAAGTTTTGGAACGAACAATATCTTTTGGAAGCCTTTCTTAGTTGCAACGACCAATTCAAAGTTCTGTTGGCTCCCAATTATCTTCTGATCCATCAACCTGATGAATTGCTGAAATGCTGTCCGTTACTGGCAAAAGTAGAGAACACGGTCCCTCATTCGTTCTGGATCCAACGGCGACCTACCGTGGCGAGCAACGCCTAGTTGGTGCTCGCGCGCTTGTGCCTGGGCATTACCGTACGGAGGCCGAGGATAGGCTCTATCTTCACTGAGGCAGGCTATTACCAGGGAATTTCACCGTTTTCGCCCAGGAAATGATTGGTCAGGGAGTGCGGTACATCGGTGACGAGGCGGACGATATTTTTCGCCCCATGCTCAACCGTGAGCGGCGCGTTCTCCGTCCCCATGTCGGTGCGAACCCAGCCGGGTGAGGCGGCGTTGATGCTGACACCCATGGGCACGAGGGCCTGGGCGAGTTTGCGGGTGGCGGCGTTGAGGGCCGCCTTGGAAATGCCATATCCGGCCCAGCCGTCGGTCATGTTCTGGACCGACCCGAGCTGGCTGCTGACATTGATCACGCGGGACGGCTTCCCGGCCAGGAGCAGCGGCATCAGCGCCTGGGTGAGCAGTACTGGACCGATCACGTTGGTCTCGAAAGTGTCGCGCAGATCGGCGGCCTTGGCCTCCAGGATCGTGCCCTGCCAGGTATCGAGAATTGCTGCGTTGTTGATCAGAACGTGGAGCGCCTCGATGCGGGCCTTGATTTCACGCACCGCGCGGAGGATGCTGGCCTCGTCGGCGGTGTCGAGCAGGAGGAACTCGACTTTGAGGCCCTCCCCGGTCAGCTCTTTGACGGCTTTTTCACCCCGCTCGGCGGACCGGGCGCTGAGAAGGACGCGGTGCCCGAGGCGGGCCAGCTGGCGGCAGATTTCGAGGCCGATGCCTTTGTTGGCGCCGGTGACGAGGACGGTTTTTGCGGATGTGCTCATAAAAGTTGAAAAAGATAGACCCGGTTTACGCCACGCGCTCGAAATTTTTGCACGACAAGCCGGTCGGCGCGGCTATCGTAAAGATTAGCTGGCACCCCATGGCGGGTGTCACCTCCCTTATGAGTGATGCATCGGTGTCGACGGTTGATCGGGTCATTGCTCCTCCGTCCGCACCCGAAGTGCTGGTTGAAGAGGCGGGCAAAGCCGCGCAAAATCTCTGGTACGACGACCGCGATGAGTCGCTTTGGTGGACCGACGTGGAAGGCGGCGTCCTTTACCGGCTTAATTTGCGGACGCGCATCCAAAGCGCCATTTATGAAGGGCCTACGGTTGGCGCACTCATTCCGCAAGAAGATCATACGTGGCTTCTCTTTCGCGAGAAGGATATCGCGCTGCTTGATTTCGAACGCCACGCCCAGGTCGTCCCGCTGATCGAAAATGTGCGGATCGACGGCGACCGCTTCAATGAGGCCATTGCCGATGAGGCCGGGCGCGTGCTGGTGGGGACCGTTCGCAATGGCCGGCCCAACGGCGCCGGGATTTACCGTCTGGAAAATTCCGGGACGCTGTCGAAGGTGCTCGGCGGCACGGGACAATCAAACGGCATGGGCTGGAACGCGAAGGGAGACGCTCTTTTTTGGACCTGCGGCACGACCAAGACGATTTGCCGGTGCAAATACGACGAGAAGCGCGGCGCGGTCAGCAATCGTCAGGTCTTCCATGAATGCATGCCGGAGGAGGGGACGCCAGCCGGACTCGCGCTCGATGTCGAGGGGACGATCTGGTCGGCGCGGCGCGACGCGGGCGTGATCCTGAAGATCGGCGAAAACCGGCGCCTGATGGGTCAGGTGACTTTTCCGGCCAAGCACGTCACCTCGCTCGCTTTCGGCGGCGCGGACCACCGCACCGTCTTCGTCACCGCCATCGTCGAGGAGGGCAAATCGAAGATCTTCATGCTTCAGTCGCCCGTCGCCGGCGCGGCCTTGCGCCGCTCGAAGATCGAGCGGGTGAAGAGCTAAATCAGCTCGAGCCGGGAAGGGCCTTCGCTGACTTAAGAATGACAGTTTTATTCCCCCCCCCTTTATCAATTTTTCAAGGCGAGAACACACGTTGAGGAGCACCGTCATCCGGTTCCTTGGGAGCAAGAGGTTCTACAGCAAATCCATCATCATATTTACCCTCAAGCACTCCGACGAAAGACGACTCGCTCATCCCATTTTTAAGATAAAAGCGGAAGCGTTCACCTTTTATGAGAGATACTTGAATCGGACCATTAGGAACATTGGGGCCGAGGTGATACTTGATCTCAATTTCGGGAGGAGCTTGACCTTTAAAGACATGGAGGATTTTAATTTTTGCGGTGAAATGGGTAATGGAATCCCACGATCCTCCGGGACCTTTCTCCGTATTACCTTCGATTATCGATTCTACGAGGCCGTTACAAATCAAAATTGCTTTATCGGCCAACTCTTCCGGCTTGGGAATACGAACCGGTCGAGCGGAGAGGGATGAAGCTGAGATTGCGTAGATAAGAATGAACGCCAGCGCATAAGCAATAGCTTTCATTTGCATTACATTATCGAAGCGCTGCGGCCACCGGCAAGGGGCCTGCGGCCACTAATTTTTTCTTTCGAGAATCAACCGCGAGGTTGAGCCCCTCGAGGCTTCTTGCGCCAAGGAGATGCATGTCCCCTTTCTCGGCAAAAACCACCTCATCGACCGTGAAGGATTTATCAAGCCTGACAATCGCAAAGCCCACGCTACGGGTAATCAGCTGGTCATTAGCCATGATAAAGGCCAAGTCCTTCTTCTCTCGTTTGATCCCCAATTTTTCCAATGTGGCGCTCGCCACCCACGTATATTCACTGCCGGTATCAACTAAAAGCTTGGGAATGGATGTTCCGTTGGCGCGATCCGAAACGTTTTCGATCTTGGCCCCAACATAAAATGTGCCCATGCCTCGACGGTAGCATTCACCAAATGGGTATGAAAATCATTTTGTCGGGAAGACGTCTTAAGTCGGATCAACTGGCTCCAGGCACAATCTTGGCCGCTTCGTCCACCGGTTGATTGAGCAGGGTGTCGACGATGGTCGCCGCGGCGTTGGGACGGCCGTACCAACGCGCTTTATCACTCATGGTCTTGAGAATGGAGGGTTGATCGAGGAGGCCGTCGATCTTGTAGGCGAGCGTGGTGAATTCGTTGCACTTGATGGCGATGCCCTTTTCGAGGAGGTGGTCGCTGTTGCGGTCTTCCTGCCCGGGAATGGGCGCAACGATGGTCATGGGCAGGCCGGAAGCGAGACACTCCGCAGTGGTCAGTCCGCCCGGTTTGCCGATGAAGAGGTCGGACATTTGCATCCAGCGATGCATTTCGTCAGTGTAGCCGAGAACGCGGAAGGTGAGACCCGGATTTGTCGCCTCAATATCGCGGGCGCGCTGTTCCATCTCCGCCTTCATTTCGGTGTTTCGGCCGCAAATGACGACGGCCTGGGCCGGGTGACGCAAGCGCGCCAGCCCGTCGAGCACGCCCGCGGCCGGGCTGACCCCCAGCGCGCCGCCCGAGATGAGAAAGAGGGGGCGCTCCATGTCGAACCCGGCGTTATGACGCAGCTCGCTGCGATTTTCGAGGCGTCCGAACGCGGGGTCGATCGGGATGCCGCTGACCGTGATGTTGTCGCCGGGCAGGCCGAGGTTTTCGAGGTGAATCTTGCTCTCCTCAAGGGCGACGAAGTAGCGATGAAACGTGCGGCAGAGCCACATGGCGTGGACATCGAGGTCCGTGACCACGATGGAAAGCCGGGCGTTGAGTTTTCCCTTGCTGATCAGGTAGGAGATGATTTCCGCCGGGAGAAAATGGGTGCAGACCGTGATGTCGGGTTTGAACTTGCCGATGAAGCGCTCGAGCGGTCCGGTGTTGAGGCGGTCGAGCATGAGCCGCATCCGGTCGGTCTTCCACGGCTCGTCCATGCTGTTGTAGACGATGCCCAGGATGGTCGGCGCGCGCTGGACGAGCTGGATGTAGAGCTTGGAATAAAAATCGCGAAAGAGCCGGTTGGTGAAGCGAAGCGCATCAACGTTCCGCACTTCGCCGACGTCGGGTTGTTCCCGGAAAACTTTTTCCAGCGCTTCGGCCGCGCGGACGTGGCCGGTGCCCGCGCTGGCGGAAAGAATCAGGACCTTGCGGCCGCGGGGATTCGGCGACGGGTGAACTTTCAGGACATCGCCCGATCCCCGCGGGCGAAGAAACTTAAACCTATTCTTGAAATCGGTCATTCCCCGGACGAACGAGCTCTCGGTACTTTGGGCTTTCGGAATGTCCACGGTGCCAAATGGTGAAGATTTTACGACGAGGAGGAAGACAAGTTTTTAGGACCCACGGGGGAGTTGAACAGCCCGAAAAACCCCGGTCATTAATGAATCGACTTCTTGAGTCCGCCGATGAAGAGACAATGCACGCCGCCGAACTGGAGGCTGTCCTGCACCCCGAGCCAGCGCTCCTTGATCGGCTGGCCCGCCACGTAGGTGCCGTTGGTGGAACCCAGATCGGTGAGGAAAACGCCGCTGCGCGAATACTCGAGGCTCGCATGGCGCTGGGAAATCGTCGGGTCATTGATCACGATGTCGTTGGCGGTCGAACGCCCGACATAGGCGAGGCCCGGACGGATGGGAAACGTCTTGATTTCGGTGCCGAGCGTGATGCGCAGGTAGGGGTTGGTCGGGGCGAGGCGAATCGGCTGGGTCACGCTGTTGTCGGGATCATTCGACTCCTCATCCCGGACGCGCGCGGCTTCGCAGAGCACTTCCATGTAGGACTGCTTGATGGTCTGGCGTTGGGCCCTTTCTCCCACCAGGAACTCGGTCTGCGGATCGGCCAGGTTGATCAGCGCCACGGCCGCTTCCATGCCAGAGCGGAGGCCGAATTGGGCATCGACGATTTCGCCGTCAATCATGTTGATGCGTGCGGGAGGCGCCACGTTGGTAATATAAATTTCCCCGGTTTTCCGTCCGAGTCCAAATGCCTGGATTTGTTCGGCAATGCTGAGAAGATTTCCCAGCTTCACCGTATCCCTGCGTATATCGGGGGGCATCCTTTCAATTTAGCCGGGATTGAGGACAAGGTCTAGTTTTTCTAAGCCCCGAATGATTAACAGCCCGAATAAAATTCGCGAAGTTGCGACGGGTCTTGCCCACCGTTCTCCGCTGTTCCATATATAACGAAGCATGTCGGGAAAACTTTACGTCTTGGCCACGCCCATCGGAAATCTCGAGGACATCTCCGCCCGGGCCCTGCGGGTGTTGCGCGAGGTCGACCTCATCGCGGCAGAGGATACGCGGCACACCGGGCATCTGCTCACCCGCTTCGAGATCCGCAAACAACTCGTCAGCTATCACCAGTTCAGTGAGGCC
Organism: Methylacidiphilales bacterium; assembly: GCA_965226715.1. GTDB lineage: Bacteria > Verrucomicrobiota > Verrucomicrobiia > Methylacidiphilales > UBA1321 > JABDGH01. Next base: position 129,541 of record CBDDEB010000001.1, read on the forward strand.
AAGCGGACCGCCGAGTTCCTGCAGAAATTCGAGCAGGGCCAATCGATCGCGCTGGTTTCTGACGCCGGCTTGCCTGGCGTGAGCGATCCGGGCGAGCGGTTGATCCGCGCCGCGGTGGAGGCAGGCGTGCCGGTCGAAGTCGTGCCGGGGCCCTCCGCGCCGTTGCTCGCGCTGGCCGGGTCGGGCTTCCCGATGGTGCCGTTTTATTTCGGCGGCTTTCTGCCGGTCAAGAGCGGTCAGCGGCGCAAGGAACTGCTCGCCGCCGCCGCGCGTGGCTGCACGAGCATCTACTTCGAGTCGCCCTATCGCGTGGTGCGGCTGCTGGAAGACGCCGTGGCTGTTATTCCCGAAGCTCGGCTTTGTCTGGCCCGTGAATTGACCAAGAAGTTCGAGGAGTATCGGCGCGGTACGGCGGCCGAATTACTTGAGCACTTCAAGGCCCACGAACCGCGCGGCGAGTTTTGCCTGGTGATTGCGGCAGCCGCCTAATTTTTGACGGAATTAACGGAATTACCAAATTAACGGAATTTTTGAGGAAGAAATGAAAAAATACAGAGGACTTGGAATTCTTCTTCGAGGGAAAGCCAGTTGGATATTTTGAAGAAGAGGCGTTTTTTTATCGGACGGGCGTTATCGGTATATGCCTTACTAGAGGGGCTCCACAGTAAACTCTTGTCCAGAATATGGAATTTTGGAGTTAGCAGAATTGATACTCCAAAGCCCCATTCTTATTAATTTATTAATTTGGTAATTCCGTTAATTCCGTCAAAAAATCTTCATCCAATCAGCGCCAGCAAAACGCAGGTCAGCACAATATTCCCCAGCGAAATGGGCAGGATGCATTTCCAGCCGAGGCCCATGAGCTGGTCGTAGCGGAAGCGCGGCAGCGTCCAGCGGATCCAGATGAAGAAGACGATGAAGGCGCACATCTTGATCAGGAACACAATCGGGTAAATCAGCAGGCTCCACCACTCGGTTTGCCACGACATGTAGGTCTTCGACGGCAGCGTCCAGCCGCCAAGAAAGAGGGTCACCATGAGGCACGAGGCGACGATCATGGCCGCATATTCGCCGAGGAAAAAGAGGGCGAATTTCATTGCCGAGTATTCGGTGTGGTAGCCCCCGACCAGTTCGGTTTCACTTTCCGGCAGGTCAAAGGGAAGCCGGTTGGTTTCGGCAAAAGCGGAGACGAGAAAAATCAGGAACGAGACGAGCATGGGGATCCAGAGGATGAAGCTTTTCCAGATGTGCCACGGCCAGTGGGGCGCGAGAAAGGGCAGGACGGTCCAGCCGTTCGCGACCTGGTAATCGACCACGTCGGAGAGGCGCAGGTTGCCCATGACGAGGAAAAGCGGGATGACCGAGAGGCCCATGGAGACCTCGTAGGAAATCATTTGCGCGCTGGAACGGATGCCGCCGAGGAACGGATATTTTGAATTGGAAGACCAGCCGGCGAGCACGATGCCGTAGACGCTCAGCGACGAGATGGCGAAAACGAGGAGCACGCCGATGCCCACGTCGGCGATCACGCCGGGCGATTTCATAATGTAGCCACCGGGCAGAGTCACCGCGGTCGTGCTGGAAAAGGGAATGACGCAGATGGTGAGGAGCGCGGGTACCATGGCCATGGCGGGCGCCATCCAGAAATAAAGCTTGTTCACATGCGACGGCGTGAATTCCTCCTTGAGCATGAATTTCAGCGCATCGGCGAGTGGCTGGCCGAGGCCCCACCAGGTCCATTTCGGCACGGTGAACAGGCCCAGGATGCTGACGCCGCCGAGAGGAACACCGACGCGGTTCGGGCCAATGCGGTCCTGGATTGCCGCGCTGATCCGGCGCTCGGCCATGACGGTGTAGGAGACGAGGCCGAGGATGATGTTGACCAGCACGAAGATCTTGATTAACGAGACAAAAACGTCGGGCACCCAGCTTGGAACGCTGGCGGGCATGTCGGCGAAGAGGAGGGGAGCGATCATACGACTGCGTGCGGAGAGGGCTGGGCGGCTCGGGCGGATGCTCCGTTCTGGAGTTTCAAATCAATGCCGAGATCGCCGATTTTGCTCAGGCTCAATCCCGCCAGCGCTGGCGTCGCCTCGGCCATCGCCTTGAAGACTTCCTCGATGCTGTGAATGCCGTTGCCGCCGCCGAGGGCCGCCTTTAGTTGAACGAGAATTTGCCAGTCGTCCATGGCCTGGCCGGGAGGCGCAATCGCCTTGTTGAGCCGTTGGAGCCGCCCCGCGCCGTTGATCATCGAGCCCCGTTTTTCGGCGAAGCTGGCGCCGGGCAAAACGAAATCGGCGAGATCGGACGTGGGGCAGGCCAGGATCGACTGGACGGCCAGCACGCGTATATTTTGCACCGTCGCCAGCGGCCATCCGGCGTCGCCCATCAGATTTTCGTGCAGAGCAAACACCGCCTGGATGCGGCCGGTCTCGATGCCCTGCCGAATAAGCCCGAGGTGCTGGCCCTTTTTGGAAAGGCCCATTAGTTCCAGGCCGTTCGTGTTGGGATTGAGGTCGGCGCTGCGGAGAATGCCGTCCGCCTCGCCGAATCGTGGGACGATGTCGGCCAGAACGTCGTCGCCGCCCAGCATGCGCCGAATTTCGCCGAGCAGGAAAGCCTCCTCGTTCGTCAACCGGCCCGAGGCGACGATGGCGATCTGACTTGGTTGAAGTTCGCGAAGCTGATCGGCCAGGCGCGGGATGATTTCCCCCCAGGGCGTGGGCAGCTTGCCGTGGCCGATCTTGGAGACCGGTTCCGTCAGCCGCTCGGGACGGTGAATATAGTGAAAGCCAAGCCGCCCCTGGTCGCACATCCACTGCGAATTGACCGCTTCGTTTTCGCGCGGCGTCTGGCGATAGACTTGGCCCTCGCGGCTGCCGATGATCGTGTTGCAGCCCGTGGCGCAGCCCGTGCAGATGCTCTTGGTCTCCTTGAGGAACCAGACGCGCATCTGGAACCGGAAATCCTTGCTGGTCAGCGCACCGACAGGACAGATGTCGACCGTGTTGAGCGAGTAATTGTTGTCGAGTCGCTTGCCCGGATGGACGGCGAGGGTGGTGTGGCTGCCGCGGTCGATGAAGCCGAGCACGTCGTCATCCACCGCCTCCTTGGAAAAGCGGATGCAGCGCGAACACATGATGCAGCGTTCGTCGTCGAGGACGATCCGCTCGCCGATGTCGACCCGCTTCGGCTTCTTCACCTTGTCGTCGGTGAAGCGGCTGCCTTCGTTGCCGTACTGGACCGAATATTCCTGGAGCTTGCATTCGCCGGCCTGGTCGCAGATCGGGCAGTCGAGCGGGTGATTGATCAGCAGAAATTCCATCACGCCCTTGCGGCATTCGTCCACGAGGGGCGACTCGGTCCGGATGGCCATGCCTTCGGAAATCAGGGTGGCGCAGCCGATCTGCGGCCGGTTCATCCACGCGATCTCGGGATGATTGTCGGCGGCCAGGACGATCTTTTTGGCCGCATCCATTTTGGGCGAGCCGATCTCGACCAGGCACATGCGGCAATTGCCGGAGATCGAAAGCTTGGGATGGTAACAATAGTGGGGGATGAACTTGGCCGCGCGACGCGCGACTTCGACGGCATTGAGGCCCTTGGGAAACTGCATCCAGACGCCGTCGACCTGCACGTTGAGCAGCGGCGCGTCTGCGGGCGTGATGTCGTGGTCAAACGGATTTTTCACAGGAATCGAAGGAAAGGTGGCTTCGGAACGACTGGAATTCCGTTGCGCCGGGCCGTGAAAGACCCGGCGCAAAGGTTTTATCTCGGCTTAGGAGTTGGGTTTGACCACTTCCGGAGCCGGGGCCGGGGCGGCCGGCGGAGGCGTGCTGTCCGAACAGGCGGACACGAACGCGGCCGACACGGTTACCGCGGCGATGAGGACGAAGACTTTCAAGTAGGACTTCATAGGATTTTTCTGACTTTGGTTTGGGTTAGACTTACAAGGATGGATGGTAGCGGGAAGTTGGTGTAGAGCAAGGCCCCCCTGCATTTTTAGACCGCCTCCAGCTGGGGCGCCGCCGCGGAGGAGATGGTCGCCTTTTTAGGCACGGCCGACCCGGCGCCGAGGGCATGGCTTTCAAACTCGTTTTTGAATTTGCCGACGAAACTTTGCACCGGCCAGGCGCAGGCCTCGCCAAACGCGCAGATGGTCCTGCCGGCGATGTTATCGGCGACGTTGACGAGCAGGCCGACGTCGTCGGGATGGCCGCGCCCCGCCGCAAGCCGGTCGGTGATCTTCTTCATCCAAAGGGAACCTTCGCGGCACGGCGTGCACTGGCCGCACGATTCGTGCGCGTAGAATGTCGCGATGTTGGCCAGGCACTCGACCATGTCGCGCGTCTCGTCCATGACGATGATGCCGCCGCTGCCCGCCATCGAGCCCGCCGCGGCCAGCGTGTCGAAGTCGAGCGGGATGTCCTCCAGGCCAATCTCCTTTTCCTCCATCGTGCCGTCGGCTTTCTTCGTCTTGATCTTGTACCGGTCACCCGCCTTCAGCACCTTGGCCGACGAGCCGCCGGGAATCAGCGCCTTGAGTTTTCGCCCGCCCTTGATCCCGCCGCAGACGTCTTTGAGGAGTTGGCAGATGGTGAGCGCGCCCACCTCGAATTCGTAGTAACCCGGTTTCTCGACGTCGCCGCTGACGCAAAGCAGCCGCGTGCCCGTGTTGTTCGGCTTCCCCAGTTTCGCGTAGGCCGCCCCGCCCATCGCCACGATATGCTTGATGTTGCAGAGCGTCTCGACGTTGTTGACGATGGTCGGGCACATGTAGAGACCGAGCACGGCGGGAAAATAGGGCGGCTTGATCCGAGGATAGGCGCGCTTCCCCTCGAGCGATTCAATGAGACCCGTTTCCTCGCCACAAATGTAGGCGCCCGCGCCGCGATGGACATAGATCTCGAGGTCGTAGGCTGTCCCGCCGATGCCCTTCCCGAGAAAATTCTTGGCCTTTGCCTCGGCAATGGCCTTCTCGAGGATTTTCGCGCCGAGGGTGAATTCGCCGCGGATATAGATATAGGCGAGATGAACGTTGTTGGCGTAGCAGGCGATGATCATCCCCTCGAGCATCTGGTGCGGGTCCTTATAGATGATCTGCCGGTCCTTGAACGTGCCCGGCTCCGATTCGTCGGCGTTGCAGATAAGATAAACCGGCTTGGTATTTTTCGTCGGATCGATGAAGCCCCACTTCACTCCGCAGGGAAATCCCGCGCCGCCGCGTCCGCGCAACTGGGACGCCTTCACCTCGGCGACAATGTCGGGCCCGCGCATCGTCAGGGCCTTCTTCAGCTCTTGGTATCCGCCGTGACGCAGGTAACAATCGATGTCGATGGTGTACCCCGGCGCGTCGATATTCTTGAAGATCAGTCTGTTTTCAGAAACGGGCATAGGACAAAGAATTTTTGACGGAATTAACGGAATTTTTGAACGGAATTAACGAAAGAGGATGATGATATTTATGGCCAGGTCGGGTGGGTTTTCTATTGCTGGTTCCATTTCGAAATTTAGTTAATTTGGAAAAAAATTCCGTTAATTCCGTCAAAATTCAGGCGTATTTGAGTAGAAGCTCGTCGGCGCGCTGGCGGGTGACATCCTCGTGGAAGTCGTCGTTGATCATGATCACCGGCGCGGTGCCGCAGGCGGCCAGGCACTCGACAAACTCGACCGAATATTTGCCGTCCTCGCTGATCGCGAGGCCATGCGCGTCGGGCTCGCCGGTTTTGCACTTGTCCCGGAAATAATCGCAGAGCGCGTAGCCGCCGCCCAACGCGCATGAGAGCGTCCGGCAGACCTTGATCTGGATTTTGCCCGCCGGATGCTGCCGAAACATCGGGTAGAACGTGACCAGTTCGAGAATGTTGATCGGCTGCAGCTCAAGCTTCGTCGCGATCCACTCGATCCCCTCGGGTGAGATGTACCCGAAGGTCTCCTGCCAGAGATGAAGCAGTGGCAGTGACGCGCTTCGCTTCGAGACCGGATAATGGGTGACCAGTTCGTCGGCCTGCGCCTCAAAGCCCGGGGGCAGGACGGGAGCGGGATGATGGGAATCGACCGCGCCGGGATAAACCGCGGAGGGCGCGATGGTTTGTGTGGCCGGATCAACGACGGGGTGAAGGGTGTTGGCGCTCATGATTTGGCTGGGACGGGGTATGCCGTGCGGAAAACAACTCCGTTGACAAAGATAACCTGGAAGTCTCCGCCGACTGGGTATGTCGAATAGTGATAGGTGTCGCCAACGACGCCGGTTGATTCAGAGTGCTCAATTCGGAGGGGCTGTCCCTTGAGTTGTTCGACCTGGGCGATGGTGAGCGGCGGCCTGGTTTCGTGAATTTTTTGGAAGTCGGACATGAACTTGGCCGCCTTGAACGCCAGTAGGACGGAGGAGATGCACCAGATGACGAGGGCAGTGACGATCGGCGCCATAATGAGCCCGGAGAAGATCATGACTTTTTTCATCGGGTTCATTTGAACTCGCCCTCCGTGGCAATGACCTTGTCGTTGACGAAGTTGATTTTCACGTCGGAGGTGCCGGTGTGATAGATATAGGTGGTGCCGGAAACGATGCCGAGCGCGCTGCCGGTTTGCGAACTCGTCGGCTCGCCCAGGATCGCCTTCACTTCGTCGGTCGTCATGCCGTTGTGGACATTCTGCAAATTGTCCTCGGTGAGTCTTGAGCACGCAGTGACCAGAAGGACTGCGACAACGACAAGAAGGGGCGCATAGATATTTCTCATATAAATTACCGGTCGCATTCGCCCATGACGAAATCGAGGCTGCCCAGGATCGCGACCACGTCGCTCATCATGTGGCCGGGCAGAAGCTTTCCCAGAATGCTCAGGTTCACGAACGAGGGCGCGCGAATCTTCAGCCGGTAGGGTACGCCCCCGCCCTTGCTCTGGATATAGAAGCCGAGCTCGCCCTTCGGATTTTCCGCGCCGAAATAAACTTCGCCCACCGGCGCCTGGATGCCCTCGGTCACCAAAATAAATTGGTGAATCAGCTCCTCCATCTTCGTCAGCACCTTGTCCTTGCGCGGCAGGAAGCCCTTGCCGTCGCCCACGTTGATCGGGCCGTCCGGCAGCGTGTTCAGCGCCTGCTCGACGATATGCACGCTCTGGCGCAATTCCTCCAGCCGGCAGAGATAGCGGTCATAGGCGTCGCCGACTGAACCGAGCGGCACGGCGAAGCCATACTCGGAATAGGTCAGGTAGGGCCGCGCCTTGCGCACGTCGTAATTGACGCCGCTGCCGCGCAGGTTGGGACCGGTCAGGCCGAAATCGATGGCGTCTTCCTTCGAGATGATGCCGATCCCCTTGTTGCGATCGACGAAAATTTTGTTGCGGGTGAGCAGCGTGTCGAGCTCGTCGATCTTGCCCTTGAACTGCTCCACGAAAGCCCGGGTCTGCTCGACGAAACCGGGCGGCAGGTCGCGGGTCAGGCCGCCGATGCGCGTATAACTGGTGGTGAAGCGCGCGCCGGTCAGCAGCTCGATCAGGTTGTAGATTTTCTCGCGCTCGGTGAAAATATAAAGGAAGACCGTCATCGCGCCGCAATCCATGGCCAGTGCGCCCATGCCGAGGAGGTGGGCCGAGATGCGCGCCAGTTCGCAGCAGATGACGCGGATGACCTGGCCGCGCGGCGGCACGGTCCAGCCCATCAGCTTTTCGACTGCCAGCGCGTAGGCGACGTTGTTGGCCAGCGGCGCGAGATAATCGAGCCGGTCCGTGTAGGGGACGAACTGGTTGTAGGTCATGTTCTCCGCGATCTTTTCGTCGCCGCGATGGAGATAGCCGATGTCGGGCATGGCGCTGGTCACGATCTCGCCGTCGAGCTCCAGCAAAATGCGTAGGACCCCGTGCGTGCTGGGATGCGAGGGCCCCATGTTCAGCGTCAGCTTCTCGCCCAGCGGGCCGCCCTCGGCCTGCGCCTGCTCGAACTGCCGGGCGGCGCGCGCCAGGCTGTCGGGTGTTTCCAGGATGGTTTCAGGCATACGATTTCCAGGCGGATCAGGGGACCGCCAGCTCCGGGGTTTCACGGCGCTGGGCGGCAGTGGAGGTCCGGCTTTTTCTTTTGTATTCCAAATTCCTGGCTCCGAAATTCAAGAGAAGCCCCGTCTCGATCTTCGCCGCCGCCAGACAGTTGATCAGGTGGGTCTCGTGTCTGGCCTGAAGCGCCGGAACGACCTCCAGTTCCACGATCAAACCGTCCTCCACGATGATCTCCGCCAGAAAATCGGCGACCATTTCGCCGTTTAAAAAGACGGGCAACGGTTCCTGGCTTCCCACCTTGAGTCCGAGCGCCTTGAGCCGAACCAGCAGGGCGTGATGGTAAATCGATTCCAAGAGGCCGGGACCGAGCGCGCGATGAACGGCCGTCGCTTCGACGATGATTTTTTTGGTCAGCGTGTCGGGTTGTAATGAAGGTGCATTCATAGAGCGGATCAACTGGGGACGTTGGGGAATTTCGGGGCCGCGTCATGGTCGGCCGGGTTGGCGCGTGGTTCGCGGAGAGTCGTCGGCGCCTCGCCGATCGCGGGCGGCTTGTCGTGCGGCGTCGCGACGTAGGGACCGCCCTCCATCGGCGCGCGGCGCGAAAAACCCTCCTCGCCGGGCAGGTCGCTCGGCAGGCCTTCCAGCGGAAAATCCTTGCGCAGCGGATAGAAGGGATAACCCGGCCACATCAGGATGCGGCGCAGATCGGGATGGCCCGTGAAGTTGATCCCCATCATGTCGAAAACCTCGCGCTCGTGCCAATCGGCGCCCTGGTAAATGGGCAGGATCGAATCGACGGAGAGATCGTCCTCGCTCACCTTGCATTTCACGCGCAGGTGCGCCTGGTTGTTCGCCTCGCCGAGCGCGCAAAATTCATAGACCATTTCGTAGCGTGGCTCATCGCCGAAATGGTCGACGCTCGAAATGTCGACCAGGAAATTGTAGCCCAGTTCGTTTTTGAGATGGGTGGCCACCGCGCGGATGATCTCGCGGTCGACCTCGATCGTCTGCTCCCCGCGAAATTCCTTCAATTGCCCGACCTTGCCGGGAAATTGCTTTTGCAGCGAAGCGATGGCGTTGGAGGCGGGCATGGAAACTGATTTTTTGACGGAATTAACGGAATTCAGGCGGAATTAACGGAATGAAGAGGGGGGCGGAAAAGGCGCATGAAAAAGTTAGGGAGAGAACCTTTTTGCGTTTTCGATCGCGCCTGACGGCTTGGTATTGTGGGCATTAACTTGATTCTGGGTTGTCTGGGTGCCCGGAGAGCTGTCCACGCCATCGCGAAGAATCCGGTCATGGCCGAACCGTCGTTCAGGCACTCTTGCCAGTTGAGCATGGAGGGATAGTTAACCAGATTAACCAGCGCATCCGTCATCGCCCAGACGAAGGCTAAAAACATGAGTGCAGAGCTAAGACCAAGATAGAGGCGTCCGGCGTCTTTGCGCAGACACCAAAGACTCAGGTTCCATAAGGCAGCAACAATCAACAAAAAGGAAAAGTTGAAGGCTTCGATGCTAAAATCTCCACGCCATTGCAGCGCCAAATGGTGTCGTCGGGCGATCTCGATTAGTCGATAATCGGACCAGGCGAAGTACCTGGCGATATAAAGCAAATAGCCGAGGGTAAAACCCGCATAAATTCGAGCCACCCACAGCAGCACATGATCGAGCAGAAGGAGCGCTTTCATGTTTTCCTGTTAAAATAGTCCGGTTACGCCGCGACGCGCGTGTTGGCCGGCGGCAGTTGTTTCAGGCCCGTGGCGGAGCGCTCGAGCATGATCTTGTTCTGGAGACGCATGAGGCCTTCGAGCAGCGCTTCGGGGCGAGGGGGACAGCCGGAGATGTAGACATCCACCGGCAAAATCTGGTCGATGCCTTGCAGCACCGCGTAGCTGCGGTACATGCCGCCGGTCGAAGCACAGGCGCCCATCGCAATGCACCACTTCGGATCGGGCATCTGGTCGTAGATCCGCTTGGCCGAGAGCGCCATCTTGTAGGTGACCGTGCCGGCGACGATGAGCAGGTCGCTCTGCCGCGGGGAGAACCGCATCACCTCCGCGCCGAACCGCGCGATGTCAAACCGCGCGCAGGAGGCGGCCATGAGCTCAATCGCGCAACAGGCCAGGCCCATCGGCATCGGCCAGAGCGAATTTTTCCGCATCCAATTGATCGAGGCGTCCAGCGTCGTCAGAACGACGTTGCCCTCAACCTTGGAGTTGTAAGAGAGGTCGCGTCCATGGACCATATCTGATCAGGATAGACTCCACCCGGAGAGCGGCAAGGCGAATTGTCAGAAAATGTGCAGACGAGCCGGGACTTGAAGCCCCGCTCAAGTTGAGTAAAATGCACCCATGGAGAGGAAAGGTTTTATCGCGGTTTTCGAGGAAGCGCTTGGGCGCTCCGAGATCTCCGAATGCGTCGCGTCGTGGCTGACACGCTTCGAGAAAGTCGAGCAGGTGGTCCCCGGGATGGAGGGGACTCTCGAGGTCAAGGAACCGAGCGAAATCATGTGGGAGACCAACCTGCAGTTCCGCGTCCTGAACGGGGAACAGTTCGCGTGGGTCTATGTCTCGCTCGATAAGCGGGCGATGGAGACGACCGGGTTCCAGGACGCCGAAATTTCCTTCTGCCTCGAAGTCCTGCTGGAATTGCCCGGCGTCGCCGAGGTGATCGATGAGAAGAACCAGCGCCGCCTCGACGAACTGGAAAAGGCCGGGCTTATTTGAGCTTGCGCTAGATCCAGTTTGGGACGCTTCGCGCGCACGGATGATTTTTGACGGAACGCGCGAAGTTTGGGTAACGTGCAGTCCCCCACCGGAACCATCCCATGAACCCGATTATTTCCATTCCCCGGGAGGCCCTTGCCGAGCTTTTGCGCGCCTCGGGATCGCCGCTGACTCCCGAGGAATATGTGGCCTCGCTCTCCGATCTCAATACCTACAGGAAATATGCCGGGCGGGCGAAGGCGGCGGCCATCAGCAAGTATACCCTCCTGATCGTGGCGATTTTCGGCGTCCTGTTTGCGGCCTGGTCCACCCTCTTTTTTGGCTTTGACCTCGAGAACCTGATCATCGCCGCCGGGCTCGTCACGGTCACCTTCTTCGAGTACCGGGTCCATCGCTACTTCCGCGACTGGGACCCCCGGGCGCCGAGTCTCGGCTTTCGGAATCAGGCGGCCTTCGCCGCGGCCATTTTGGTCTATTGCCTCTATCACGCCTTCTCCAGCTTCCAGATGCCGCTCCAGTCCCAGACCCTGGTGGAGGAAAACAACCTGATCGACCCCGCCCAACTCAAGAGCCTGGCGCGGCTCTTCTACCTGGTCATTGCCATCGTGGCGGGCGGCTCCCAGTTCGCTTTGGCCTGGTACTATAAGCGGGCGGAAGTTCGGTCCGACGCGTAACCGGGTGGTGGCTTAAACGGCCTTAAAAGCCTATTTTTTTAGGACATCTTGCCGACAGAGGGCATGGAGCCTAGGGGATTCGAACCCCTGACCTCCTCAATGCCATTGAGGCGCTCTACCAACTGAGCTAAGACCCCGATCGGGCGTTGCGCAAAACGCAAACGCGAACGGTAAGAATAAGCACCTCCGCGTCATCCTTACAACGGAAATCGCGGTGATTACGCGGCGCGTCCGAGCGTTTCGAGGAGCTGGTTGACGACGACGGGCGCGGAGCAATATTTCTCGGCGATCCGGCGGGCGGCGCGGGCGTGGCGGGCCGGGTCTTTCGCCACGGTCTCGAGCGCGGCGCGGGCGCTTTCCTCGTCGTGGAAGGCGAGCAGCCCTTCGCCGTGCGGATAAAAATCGGTCCAGCCGGTTTCCTGCAGGATGACGGGCCGGCCCAGGGCGAGGTAGGTGACGCTGCGGTCGCTGAACCAGCCGCAACGGGACCGCACATAGCCGTTCTTGGCCACGCAAAATTCGCCCCGGCTTTGGGCGAGGTAGTCGCGGTAATGCTGCCACGGCGTGTTGAGGGGCCGCGCATCGACCAGCCGCCAGCCGCTCTGGAGGAATTGTTGCGTCGCCTCGTCCTCGGGATGAAGGTCGGTGGCGATCTCGAGTTTCTCCTTCGTTTTTTTCGGGAGATCGACGAGCCGGGCAAACTCCTCCGATTTGTTGCCGTACCAGGCGCCGTCGTATTCGACTTGGGGATAGCCGTACCAATGGGTGAAGGTGGTCCAGACCTCGCCGGGCGGATCGGGTTGGGGATTGGTGAAGTAATCGAGGACGACCGGTACGCCCATCGGCAGCCAGGTGCGTCCGGCGACGGGCGCGCGGCATTCCTTTTTGCCCAGGTGACGGCCAATCGAGACAAACGTATCATGGGCGTCGAGGTGCATGTCCGACTGGTAGACCTCGGCCCAGATTTGGGTGAAGGCGGGATCGAGGTCGGCGTAAACTTTTTCCCGCACCGCGTCGAAAACCTCGCGCTGCATGAAGTGGCCGGAGATGTTGAAGAGGAATTCGGCATCGCGCGCGAAGCGGAGCAGGCCGGGCAGTTCCGGCGACTGGCCGTCAAAGAAAAGGGTGGCGCGGTCCTTCAGCCCGAACTCTTCCACGACGGCGTTCCAGTGGGCGAGGTTGGCGCTGGCCGCGGGTTCGCAGGGCCGGCCCTCGGGGTCGATGCATTTCGCGGGGGGAATGTTTTCGACCATCCAGACGTCCCAGCCGGCCTGGCGGAATCCGAGGACCCATTGGAGAAAGGCCCAGGTATTGCCCGCGGCATGAAACGGGTGCGAGGCGATTCCGACTCCGATGACGACGCGGCGGGGCATTTTTTGCAGGGAGGGCGGCGGGCGATGACCGTCGCGGATTTTTAAGGATGCATGTCGATGAAGCCAAAGAAGAGGAACTAAAGCGAATTTATTTCAACAGGTGTTGGTTGGGGTCCAAAGGCAGCGACGGTCGGAGATCGATGCTATTGGAGCGTAGTTTTGCACCGGAGCTTTACCGCCCTCCGCGGGAGCGACGGTCGGAGACCGCCGCTACAACTGCGAAAATAATCCTCTCAAGTCGGCACCAACTGCAATTTCGCGCGGAGGATGGAAGAGATGACTGCAGAGGAGGGTCAGAGCAAGACAGGGAACTTCCCTTTCCGATCTCTTCAGCCCCTCTGCCTTCCCCCTCTTCAGCCCTCTGTGCGAAAATGGCCCTCCAAGGTTGGCGACGGTCATAGACCGCAGCAGAAACGTTCAAATTGTAACCAATTAAGTGAGTGGTTAGCGACTGCATAACGGATACATACCAAACTGAGTTTAGTTGACAGCCCGCCATACGGTATATGGCGACACTCATCGATGAGTACAGCCGGGAATGCCTGGCGCTGCATGTCGCGCGGAAATTAACCGCCCACGATCTCGTCGCAGTCATGGAGCGGCTGGTAGCCGAACGCGGCGTGCCCGAGCACATCCGCAGCGACAATGGCAGCGAGTTCATTGCCCGCATCCTACACCAGAGGCTGGCTCAACGCGGCGTGAAGACACTCTATATCGAGCCGGGCCGTCCTTGGCAGAACGGTCATGTCGAGAGCTTTAACGGCAGCTTGCGCGACGAGTGCCTCAACCGCGAACTCATGCTCAGCGTGGCCGAGGCCCGGGTGCTCATCGAAGACTATCGCTGCCACTACAACGAGGAACGTCCCACGGCGGCATCGGTCATAGAACTCCAGCCCAAGCCCGACTAAAAGCTCTTGGCTCCAGTCGCCCTGCGGGCTCCTTACACCAAGAGCTTGATCAAACCATCACCCCGACTATTGTCCCAACTTAACCCCAAACCTCACACTCCTTTTGGACCAAAAAGGGGAGGCTCGATACGAAGTCGCAGCCCCTTTTTGAGCAAAGTAGTCCAAACGAAATAATCCCATCATGAAACCCCTCCTCGCCTTTTCCCTCCTTTTTGGTCTTTCCGCAGGGAAGGCTTTGGCTCAGCTGGATCCGAAGCCCGTGCCCGCGCCAGATCCCGTCGTCGTGGTGGATGACCACTCGCCCGGCCTGACGTTCCAAGGGATCGGCGCGGTTAGTGCGGGGGCCTCGTCACGCCTGTTGATCGACTATCCCGAACCGCAACGGAGCCAGGTTCTGGATTATCTTTTCAAGCCCAATTATGGGGCCGCCTTTCATCACCTGAAGGTGGAAGTGGGTGGTGACGTCAACTCGACCGACGGCACCGAGCCAAGCCACATGCGGACGAAGGACGAGGAAAACGATAATCGCGGTTATGAATGGTGGCTCATGGAACAAGCCAAGCAGCGCAACCCCGCCGTCATCCTGGATTGCCTGGCCTGGGGCGCCCCGCGCTGGATCGGCGGCGGTAAGTTTTTCTCGCAGGACATGGCCGATTACTACACCCACTTCATCCTGGCGGCGAAAAAAACGCACGGTGTGAACATCTCTTACGTGGGGGTCTGGAACGAGAAGAATTTCGACGCCCAATGGATTAAGCAGTTCCGCAGAACGCTCGATGACGCCAATCTTCAGCATGTCGGAATTGTCGGGGCGGAAACGCTCGGCTGGGGGATCGTCACGGCCATGAGTAAAGATCCGGATTTGGCCAAAAGCATCGCTGTCGTCGGAGTCCACTATCCCAAAACGAAAAGCCCGCCCGAAGCCAAAACCTGCGGCAAGGCCCTGTGGTCTAGTGAAGACGGGCCTTGGAGCGGAAGTTGGGATGGCACCCGTAAACTGGCCATCGCGTACAACCATAATTATATTGTGGGAAAGTTCGTCGCGACCGAGATCTGGAGCCCGGTGACCTCTTACTATGACATCTTCCCGCTGTCCGGTTCCGGCGTCATGAAGGCCAACACCCCCTGGTCAGGCGCTTACGAGGTGCAACCCGCAGTCTGGGGCACGGCTCACACGACTCAATTTGCGCAACCCGGCTGGGTCTACATGGATTCGGGCTCCACCCTGCTTGATGGCATCGGCAGCGTGGTCGCACTTCATTCCTCCGATGATGCCGACTTCAGCCTGGTGTTAGAGACGTTCAATGCGACCACACCGCGCAAGATCGTTTTTCAACTGAAAGGACCTTGGACCGCCAAACCGATCCACGTCTGGCGAACCACCGAGAAGGAAAGTTTTATCCAGCAGCCGGATTTGCCGGTCTCCAAGAATGCCTTGACGCTTAACGCCGAACCGGGCGCCATCTATTCCATCACCACTCTCACGACTCCGCACAAGGGCGATGCGGCTCCGCCGGCGTCCGCTCCTTTCGCCCTTCCCTACACGGAGGATTTTGAGTCCTACGCCGCTGGCGCCACGCCTAAGTATTGGAGCGACTTTGGCGGAGCTTTTGCAGTAGTAAAACGGGCCGATGGCCAAGGCCAAGCCCTGCGCCAAGTGATTACCCACGACGGAATCACGTGGCATCCGGACCCCTTTCCGGAGACACTGATTGGCGATCCTTCGTGGAAAGACTCGAGCATAACCGCGGATGTGATGGTGGAAGGTCAGGGCTTTGCCTCTCTTTTCGGACGCGTCTTTAGTTGCGCTTTTAATGGGAATCCGCCGCGAGGCGTGTGGCTTAAGGTGGAAACGAACGGTCAGTGGACCCTGACTCAACGCATTAGCCAGACAAAGACCGACCCCGCCACTGGTAAAGAGAAAAAGGTCGATTTAGATACCGTCATCGGGCACGGAACGGCGTTCTTCCCTCCAGACCGATGGCAAAAGCTCGGGCTGTCTTTCCAAGGCGACCAAGTTTCAGCCTCGATCAATGGCGCGAATATAGGGTCGGCGCACACGGATTGCGTTTCTGGCTTGATGGGAATCGGCTGTGGCTGGCACGGTGCTCAGTTTGATAACATCACGATACGTTAAAGGCTTGAAAGCTAGCTGATTATCAGACGCACAACCTGCATAACATCCCCTCGCAACGCATAGCAAATCGATGCCGAAAGGTGCAGAAATTTACCTTTTACCTCTTGCGAGATGTGTCTTAAGACGCTAAATTAGAGCATCTTATGAAAGGATATGGCGGGCTGGCAACTATCATAGACCGCCGCAAATGCAATTTCGCACAGAGGACGGAAGAGGATGATTGCAGAGGACTGAGAGCAAGGCTGCGGATTTCCTTTTCTGATCAGTTCAGTTCCTCTGCCTTCCCCTCTTCAGTTTCCTCTTCGGTCCTCTGTGCGAAAACAATCGGTTTTCAGGGGCCGAACTCGGCTGAGACGCTGACCGCGCCGGCCGGCATCTCGAAGTTGAAGCTTTGGGGTCCATGAGGCACGGCGCCGTTGGGGTTGAGCTTGATTTCGTGCCCCTTTTCATCCACGACCTTGATCGATTTCAAGGTCGTCCCGTCATCAGGAAAAACGCTGAGCTTGATCGAGTCGCCCGGCCTGCCCCGGGTAGGAAGGGCGGTGACCTTTCCGTTTTTAATCGCGTCGGGCGGAAGGGCGACGTCTCGCAACGGATTGGGCGTGGGGGCGTCTCCCTTGGCGAACTCGATTTCCTTCAACTGGCACATCTCGCCGGTTCCATCGAAAGAGAGGTAAAGGGCAAGCTTGCCTTTCAAGCCGCCGAGGGCTTGCAGCGCGGCATTACCGTCCAGGCCCGAGATCGGAATGACCGCCTCGTTGAATTTTCCGTCGGCGGAGACATAATCGTGCAGGTTGACCTTGGCGATCTCCACGCGTTGCGACGTTTCGTCGGGCGTCTCCGCCACCGGCGCGACCAGGACCGAGACTGCGGTGTTGGCCAGTAACTCGACATTAAGCTTCAGCTTGAGCTTGTCGGCGTCGGTGACCGGCGTGCGGCCGAAATTGAGGTATTTATAGCCAACAACGGTGCCCGGTTTGTTGATGCCAACGAGCGGATTGAGCCCATCGGGATTTCTTTCCCGTCCATCGATGCGGACGGCGTTGTTGTGATAGCAGGCGACGCCGGCGTTATAGCGGCGGAAGGCATCGAGCCCGTTGGTTTCGACGCCCTCGGAGGTCATCTCGACATGGGGAATGACGATCTTGTCGCCGTCGATGGTCAGGTTGATCGGCTCCGCCATGGCCTGGCGATTGTAGTCGTTGAAGGTGGCGCGATGGTAGAAGACGTACCACTTCCCGTTGATTTCGGTGATGCCGCCGTGGCCGTTTCCGCCATTCCAACCCATCGAGTTGTCGACGATCTGGCCGCCATAGGTCCAGGGCCCGGCCGGATTGTTGGCGTAGCAGTAGGTGAGCGCGCTCATTTTTTCGGTGGCGGAATAGATGTAGACGTACTTGCCCTCGGCCACCTTGCGGATGGAGGAGGCTTCAAACAGGGTCGAACCGTGGTTGTCGGCCTTTTCCGGGAGGGTCTTGTGCCAGGCGTTGCGGTCAGGCTGTCTCGTCTGGCTGTTGATGATGGTGTGCATGTCAGTGGGGTCGATTTCCGCCCAGCGATCGCCGCCTTTCATGCCCCAAAAAGCGTAGACGCGGACAGAACCGTTGGGCTGGGGATCGACCAGGACGCCGGGATCGAAGGTGCCTGCGGCGTTGGCGGCCGGCCAGTCGCACATAACAGGGTGAAGGAACGGGCCGGCGGGACTGTCGCTGACCGCCATCACGGCCTTGGGGCCGAAGTCGGCGAATCCCGCCACATAGTTGGGCGAGCCCGGCGCCGGGGCTTGCCGGCCATCCGTCTGGTAGGGCATGCCCAGAAAGGTATAGAGATAATACTTTTTGGTGACCGGATTGTATTCGCAATCGGGCGCGCCGAAGTGCTGCTCCTTCACGATACCGAAGCCGATGTCCTGGACCTGCCTGACGTTGAAAATCTCGCCATGGTTCGTCCATTGGGTCAGGTCGTTCACGGGCGCGGACCAGACGTCGTGGCCGTAACCGCAGAACGCGGTCACCCGTTCGTCCCGGGAGCCGTAAATGAACACCCGCTTCTCGCCGTGGTAATCGTAGACGTGGGGCTGGCTGTCGGGAATGAACGCCGTGCCCGGAAGGATCGGGTTCATCGCCGAGGCGTTCAGGCCGAGGCACAGTCCGAGCAGGATAGGCTGGATATGGAGGAGGCGCATCTTTGCGGCTGAGTTACTTCCGGTTGGCGGGGTGGAGAGGTAAAGGACGACGACCTGATTCGGCCGCTCGATGTTAGGCGTCGACCAAATCAAATCGCCAGCGTTTGCCGAGAGCAAGCGCGGCTTTTTCGAGTGTACCCAGGGTGATGGAGGGATTGGCCGGGTCGAGGATGCGGTTAATGGCGGCCCGGCTGGTGTGCATCCGTTTGGCCAGCGCCGACACGCTCAATTTCTTTCCCTTCATGGCCGATTGCAGCTTCCAGGCGAGGATTTCCTTTTCCGCCTGGGCGACCACTTCATCATAAATGCCGTTTTCCTTGAGGAAGTCCTTAAGGCTGCTACCGCGCCGGGGATTGGTTTTCTTAGCGGTGCTCATAGTCAAAAAGGACACGCCTGTTTTCGTTGCGAGTTATTTCCGATTGGCGCGGTAGAAGAGGTAGAAGCCGACGGCCTGGAAGAGGATGTTCGGCGTCCAGATGATGAGTTCGGGGTAGAGGCCGGCGTGGGCCTTGAGCGCGCGGCCGACCGCGCCCAGGACATAATAAAGGAGGACGATGAGGAAAGTGATGACGACGCCGAAGGAGGTCTCGCGGCGCTGAGTCTGGATGGCGAGGGGCACGCCGACGACGATGAAGGTGAAGGTGGTGATGGAAAAAGAGATGCGCGCCTGCAATTCGGTGAGGTAGGGCGAGGCCGGTTCGTTGGTGGGGGCGCTCTGCATCTCGTAGATGATGTCCCAGATGTCGGGCAGGGTCATCCAGGCGAGCTTCTTCTGCACCTTGTCGTAAAAGCTGTTCAGCGAGACGGCCTTGGCGACTTCCTCGCCGCTGCCGCCGGGGCTGACTTTCATCGCGTCGCCATCGTGGGGATAGTTTTCCTCGCGCTCGTGGAGCAGCTTCATCACGAGCTGCTGGTGCTCGAGGTCGAGGTCGATGATCGCGTGGTCGGCGCGGATGGAGCTGGTGAGGCGGTTGGCCGAATCGAGCTGCCAGATGGTGACGTCGTCGAGGGTGGTTCCCTCCTTTTTGGAAAAGTAAATTTTCCAGCCCGGGATCTTGTCGACGATCTCCTCGGGGCTGAGCAGCGCCATCGGATTGTTGGTCACGATCTCGTGCTTCATGCCGTTGAATTCCTTCTGGCACTTGGGGACGACGTAGGCGACGAGCCAGTAGTCGATGACGCTGAGGCCCATGGCGAGGACGATGACCGGCGCGACGATGGGCGCGAGGCCGACGCCGGAGGCCTTCAGGGCGAGGAGTTCGCGGTCCGACGACATGCGGCCAAAGACGATCATGACGGCGGCGAGGAGTCCGGCCGGGATGGTCAGCGTCAGGGTGAGGGGGACGCCGAGGAACATCAGTTTGGCCGCGAGGTACATCGGCAGGTCGGTGTACATCAGGTTTTGCAGGACCTTGAACATGCTGACCGCGACGAGTAGAAAAGTGAGCACGCCGATGATCGCGGCGGTGAGAAGGATGATTTCCTTGTAGAGATAATTATGGATCAGCGTCACGAGGGAGGATTAAGAACGTAGAACGTTGAACGGAGAACTCAAGGATTCAGTGCCGCCCGTTCTCCGGTCCCGGCGTCAACCTTTCGGCAACTCTCTGCTGGGTTTTTCGCTCAACTGACCGTAAAAACAGGCGCCCATGGACGCGTCTCCCGATTACCTGCAACGCCTGCGCTCCGGCGACGAGACCGCCTGGGGCGAGCTGCATCGCGACCATTATCCCCGGCTTTGGAGCAGCGTGCAACGCATTCTGAACAACCCGACGCTGGCCGACGATGTGGTGCAGGAGGCCTTTATCAAGGCGCATCGCGACATCCGGCGCTTCGAGGGACATTCCCAGCTCGGCACGTGGCTTTACCGGATCGCGGTCAACCAGGCGCTCGATACGATCCGGAAAAGGCAGCGGATGGACCGCTGGCTTTCGTTTCTCGCGCCGGTGAGCGACGACGAGAACCAGTTGGTCATGCCGGAAGGGCAGGTGGCGCCGGCGGTCAGCACGGGCCTGGAAAATGCGGAACTTCGCGAGACCATCTTCGAGGCGATGGGTGAACTGAGCGTGGAACATCGCGCGGTGGTGCAGCTCCGTCTGGTCGATGAAATGAGCCTGGAGGAAACGGCACGACTCCTGCGGTGCAGGCCGGGGACGGTGAATTCAAGGCTCCACTATGCGTGCGAGCATTTACGACGGAAACTGGCGAAGGTGAAAAAGCCGACCGACCCGGGAACTTAAGCGGCTAAATAATTCGAAAAGAAAAAGAGAGAAAAGAAAGAAAACCTGAACTGTTTGGATTATACCGTCGTCATACGAATGGGAATATCCAGACCAACTTAAACATCTCCATGGAAGATAGGGAACTAAAAAAGCTGCTGCTCGAGACCTGCCCGGTCCGTCCGGGACAGGAGAGCCGCGCCTGGTCGTCGTTGAGAGAGCGGCTTTATTCCGGCAAAAAGGCCCGGTCGCAATGGAGCTGGCTCTACTATCCGACATGGCGAGGATTGGCCGTGGCCGTTGTGGCGCTGGTGCTGATTCCCGTCCTGGCCGAATTTATCGTGGGGCAGCCGGAGCCTGGTTCGCTCGCCACGGCCGATAGCCAGTCGCCGGGCATCTACGCGACTTCCTTCTATTCACGCTCGGCCCAGGCGCAGGTCGTCTGGCTGAACGGCATGGAGCCCGCCAGTGATAAGCTGACTTACCTGGATCCGACCACGGTGATCGCCGGAAGGACGGAAACTCCGTCCGCGCCGGCCCGTGACCCGAACAGCTTGTGAGGAGCCGGAACGTCGCGCCGGGCGGCGCAGGCCGAAGGGAAGAGGGACCTTGATGCGAATGAGCCTGAGATTTTTGGTCGTGCTCGCGGCCCTTTACGGGCTGGGCCTGGCCGCGGGCTTCGCGAAGGAAAAAGTCTGGGTCGCGCTTTACCTGGCGGAAAACACGCCGCCGCCGCCCGGCGCCATGCTCGCGCCCGAAGGGTTGCATCGCGGGCTGCGCGAGGTTTTCGGCTTCAAGCACTACGAGCTGGTCCAGGCGCAGGAAGTCGAGTTGCGCAACGAATGGGAACAGTGGTTCATGCCGCGGAAGGATTTCTTCATGCGGCTGGAACCGTTGCGCCGCCTGCCCGGCGAGCCGAGGTTCATCGCCTACGAGATTTATAAGGACGGCTTTATCGTGGCCAAGGGGAGGTACGAACCCCGTGAAGGGACGCCGCTCTTTATCAACGGCCCCGATTTCCACCAGGGCCGGCTGATCCTGGTGTTGGAAGCGCGCTGAGATTCCGAGCCGATCGGGGTCGGGACGGAGTCCGACCCTCCAGGGGAAGCTCCTCGCGAATTCCGTTTCGCGCGGCAAAACGGCCCCGTGGTAAAATTTCCCCAAAAATCCTGTTAATCTGGTTAATCCTGTCTAAAAGTATTCCTTCCCCATTCCGTTCATTTGGAAAAATTCCGTTCCTTCCGTCGAAAATTTCTTCTTTTTCCCCTCGTCATGACCAGCAAGATTCTCATCCTCGATTTCGGTTCGCAATACACGCAGGTCATCGCGCGGCGCGTGCGGCAATTGAACGTCTACTCGGAAATCGTCCGCTACGACACGCCCGCCAGCGTCCTGAAAAGCCTGCGTCCGTCGGGCATCATCCTCTCCGGCGGCCCGGCCAGCGTCTATGCCAAGGGCGCGCCGCAGCCCGACAAGCGCCTCTTCGATTCCGGCCTGCCGATCCTGGGCGTCTGCTACGGCATGCAGCTTTTCGGCAAGTGGCTCGGCGGCGAAGTAGCCCCGAGCGCGCGCCGCGAATATGGCCGGGGCCAGCTCGCGATCAAGGAATCCTCGCCGCTCTTCAAGGGCCTTGACGGAAAACTCGACATCTGGAACAGCCATGGCGACAGCCTGAAAAAGCTGCCGAAGGGTTTTCACGCCATTGCGACGTCCGACAACTCGCCCTACGCGGCCATCGAGGATTCGAAGCGCAAAATCTACGGGCTCCAATTTCATCCCGAGGTGGCCCACACGCCGCGCGGATCGGAAATCCTTTCCAATTTCGTGCTCGGCATCTGCAGCGCGGAACCGAGCTGGACGATGAAGGGCTTCATCGAATCGACCTGCGAGGCGGTGCGCGCCCAGGTCGGCAAGGACCGCGTGCTGCTCGGGCTGAGCGGCGGCGTCGACTCGGCGGTGGCGGCGGCGCTGCTGCACCAGGCCATCGGCGACCAGCTCCAGTGCATCTTCGTCGACAACGGTCTGCTCCGCAAAGGCGAGCGCGAAAAGGTGGAGGACGTTTTCGGGCGCAACCTGAAATTGAAGCTGCTCACCGTCCATGCGGGGCCGCGCTTTCTCAAGGCGCTCAAGGGCGTTTCCGATCCCGAGCGCAAACGGAAGATCATCGGACGCATTTTCATCGAGGAATTCCAGCGCGCGACGAAAAAGATCGGCGCGGCGAAATTTCTCGCGCAGGGGACGCTCTATCCCGACATCATCGAAAGCGTGGCCATCGGGGACAACCCGGCCTCGATGATCAAAAGCCACCACAATGTCGGCGGCCTGCCGAAGAACATGAAATTCCAGCTGGTCGAGCCGCTGCGGCAACTCTTCAAGGATGAAGTGCGCGTGGTCGGCGAGACGCTCGGCCTGCCGAAGGAAATCGTCTGGCGTCATCCGTTTCCCGGTCCCGGCCTCGCCGTGCGGACGCTCGGGCCGATCGACGCGAAGAAGCTTTCGATCCTCCGCGAAGCCGATGCCATCGTGATCGAGGAAATGAAGGCGGCGAAATGGTACGAGAAGGTGTGGCAGGCCTTCGCCGTCCTGCTGCCGGTGCGGAGCGTCGGCGTCCAGGGCGACGAACGGACCTATGATTTCACCTGCGTGCTCCGCGTAGTCGAGAGCCATGACGGCATGACCGCCGACTGGGTGCGCCTGCCGCACGACCTGCTCGGCAAGATCGCCTCGCGCATCACCAACGAGGTGAAGGGCGTCAACCGCGTGGTCTATGATGTTTCATCGAAGCCTCCTGCCACCATCGAATGGGAATAGTCTAATGAAACTACGGGTGCTTTTTTTGCTCTGCTCGCTTGCCTTGAATGGATGCGCCACGACTGCCGATAAAAACGGCGGCTACGGTCCAGACTATCGTGAACCAACCTCTACGTATGATGGTCCACCGGTCAATATCCACTACAGCCAACCATAATTCCGTCAAAAATTCTCCTGTCTCCATGAGCACCAAACCTTGGCGCATATTCCGCTACAACCAGCCCCACTTCGCGAAGCACGTCGCCGCGCTGAACCGGCATGCGGAACCGTCGGCGACCCGGATCGCCGCGGTCGCGGAGATCATCGCCACGGTGCGCAAGGAAGGCGACGAGGCGCTGGTGAAGTATGCCAAGAAATGGGACGGCGTTGATTTGTCGCGCGGCACTCTTTTGCTGCCGTCCCGCACGCCGCAGCCGACGCCGGCGGTCCGCGCGGCGGTCGAGTACGCGCTGAAAAATATCCGGACGTTTTCGAAGCTGCGGAAGCCGCGCAATTGGTCGCGGACCAATCGCGAAGGGGCCCTGGTCGGCGAGAAATTCGATCCGCTCGAACGGGTCGGGATTTATGTGCCGGGCGGCACCGCGCCGCTCGTCTCGACCGCGCTGATGACGGTCCCGCTGGCCAAGGAGGCGGGCGTGCGGGAGATCGTGGTGGCCACGCCGCCGCCGGTCAACGAAACGCTCGTTTACGCTTTGCGCGCGGCCGGCGCGACGGAGATCTTTCAGGTGGGCGGAGCGCAGGCCATTGCCGCGCTGGCTTACGGCACGGCGAGCATCGCGCGGGTGCAGAAAATTTTTGGTCCCGGCAACGCCTTCGTCGTCGAGGCGAAGCGGCAGGTCGTCGGCGCGGTGGCCATCGATCAACTGCCGGGGCCGAGTGAAATCGCGGTGGTCGCCGACGAGACCGCGCGCGCCGACTTTATCGCCGCCGATTTGCTGGCCCAGGCCGAACATGGCTCCGGGAGCCAGGCGCTTTTCATCACCTGCTGCCCGAAGCTTCTCGCCGCAGTGGAGAGCGAACTGGTGGCGCAGGCGCCAAAGCTTTCGCGCGGGAAGCATCTCGCGGAGGCGCTGGAGAAGGGCTGCATCCTGGTGCTGGTCGAGGATGTCGGCGAGGCGATCGGCATCGTCGAGGATTATGCGCCGGAACATCTCAGCCTGGTGATCAAGGACGCGCGGCAGTGGGCGGCGCACATCCGGAACGCGGGCGCAATTTTTATCGGAAATTTTTCCCCGGTGGCCGCGGGTGATTTCATCGCCGGGCCGAGTCACGTCTTGCCGACGGGCGGCGCGGCGAAGGCGTTTTCCGGGCTGACCATCGACCAGTTTTATCGCCGCACGAGCCTGGTCGAATATCCGCAGCGCGCGCTCCACCGCGTCCGGCCCCATATCGAATCGTTCTGCGCGGTGGAACAACTCGACGCCCACGCGCGTTCCGTGACCATCCGGTTTGATCCCGAGAAGAAGGACTAGCGAAAGAATTTTGACGGAATTAACGGAATAAACGGAATTTTTGGTAGTGTCCTCATTTGAATTCGCTGACTTAGGCGCAATTAATGAACTTATTTGGAATAGTATTCATGACGATCCTGCTTGTGGGATTTCTGTTTTACTTACTCAAAGCGCAACCGTCGAAGGGATCATTGACTGCAGTGCCGTGGATTAATGCTATCGCTTCCCTAGTTATACTAATCCTCATGCTGGTACTATGGTATTGGCCTTTTTGAAATGGAATGCGCTTCAAAATAGGATGCCTAATTTTCTGTTTTCTTTCCCTACTTCATGTTTTTCCGTTAAAATGCCTTCCCATTCCGTAAATTCCGTTAATTCCGTCAAAATTCCCTGCTTCTATGAGCAAAAAACGTCACGCGCAGATTCACCGCAAGACCGGTGAGACCGATATTTCCATCAAGCTCGCCATCGACGGGCACGGCGGTTCTCGGATCGCCACGGGGATACCCTTTTTCGATCACATGCTGACGCTTTTTGCCAAGCACGCGCTCATCGATCTCGAGGTGCGCGCGAAGGGCGACGTGCAGGTCGATTTCCATCACACGGTCGAGGACACCGGCATCGTGCTCGGCCAGGTCATGGCCCGGGCGCTTGGTGACAAAAAGGGGCTGGTCCGTTACGGCAATTTCCACCTGCCGATGGACGAGACGCTGGTACGCGTGGCGCTCGATTTCAGCGGGCGTCCGCTTTTCGTCTGGCGCGCGCCGAAGGGGACGAACTTGAATCGGCTCAAGGCGGGCGACTTCCCCGCGCAGCTCACGGTTGAATTTCTCCGCGCCTTCGCGCAGGAGGCGGGCCTGACGCTGCACGTGGAGGTTCTCTACTCGGACGAAACGCATCACCTGATCGAGGCGGTCTTCAAGGGTCTCGCGCGCGCGCTGGAGCAGGCCGTCCGGCGCGATCCGCGCGTGAAGGGTATTCCGAGCACGAAGGGGATGCTGTAGTATATTGAATTCATGATCGGCATCGTTGATTACGACATCGGCAATTTGCGCAGCGTGCAGAAGGCCCTTCAGCACGTCGGCGGCCATGCGGAGTTTGTCCACACGCCGGAGGAAATCGCGCGGGTTGACGCGCTGGTGCTGCCGGGCGTCGGCGCGTTCGGCGATTGCGTGCGGAGCCTCGCGAAGTCGGGCATGTGGGATGCCACGCTCGCCTGGGCGAAATCGGAGCGGCCTTTCTTCGGCATTTGCGTCGGGTACCAGATGCTCTTCGAATCGAGCGAGGAAGCGCCGGGCGAAAAAGGGCTCGGCCTTTTTGCGGGCACGGTGCGCAAATTTTCCGACCAGCACGGCCTGAAGATTCCGCAGATTGGCTGGAACACGGTGCAGGTAAAGCAGCCCGACGCGCCGTTGCTGGCGGGCATTTCGGACGGCGATTATGTCTATTTTGTCCACAGCTATTACGCCGCGCCGGAGGACCCCGCGCTCGTCGCGCTGGAGACGACCTACGGCGACACCTTCGCCGCCGCGGTCACGCGCGGAAATCTTCTCGCCACACAATTTCACCCGGAGAAAAGCCAGCGCGCCGGATTGCGGATGCTCAAGAATTTTGTTGCGCTCAGTTCCCCGGTGCTTCACTAAGCACCCTCACCACCATGGGTTTTCCAGACGAAAAGCGGCGCGTTCCGATCCTATTTGTGACCGGCCTGTTTGCCGTCGCCTTCTTTTTGGCGGGTTGCGCCGAAACTTCGTCCACCGCCGGCAGCCATCGCGACCCTGCGTCCCCGGCGCCTGATTCTAACCAACGCATGGTGGTCGGCCAGGGCACCGCGGAGGACCGGACCGTCATTGACGCCACCGACCAGAGAATCTTCGACGCGGAGCACGCCGGCAGTCCCGCATCCGGCCAGCCTGCGGGCGGCAATGCTCAATAGTTTTTCTTCTTATGAACATCTATCCAGCCATTGATCTTCGCGGAGGAAAAGTCGTCCGGCTGCAAAAAGGCCGCGCCGAGGCGCAGACGGTTTACGGCGATGATCCCGTGATTGTAGCGGAGAGCTTTCACGCGACCGGCGCGAAGTATCTCCACATGGTCGATCTCGACGGCGCGTTCACGGGTGAACTGAAAAATCTCCATCTCGTCGCGGCGGTGGCGAAGGCCCTGGCTCCCAGGCTCTTCATCGAGCTCGGCGGCGGCATGCGCAACGAGGGGGCCATTGCCCGGGCGCTGGAAGCGGGCGTCCAGCGTGTGGTCATCGGCACGCGCGCGTGCGAATCGCTGCCTTTCGTGCGGGCCGTGGTGGAAAAATTCGGCGCGGAACGGATCGCCGTCGGCATCGACGCGAAGGACGGCATCGTCTCCACCAAAGGCTGGACCGCCCCCAGCCAATGGACCGCGCCCGACCTGGCCCGCGCCGTGGCCGCGCAGGGCGTGCGGACGATTATTTACACCGACATTGAAACGGACGGCATGTTCACCGGGCCGAACCTCAACGCGTTGCGGGAACTTTTTTCCTCGGTGCCGGAAGTTGGGATCATCGCTTCGGGCGGTGTGGCCAACATCGAGCACATCCAGTCGCTCCGCACGCTGGGCGAGGCGGTCGACGGGGTCATCATCGGGAAGGCGCTTTACGACGGAAAACTGAAGCTGGCCGACGCCTTGCGGGCCGCCGCCTGACCCCGCAAGAAGTTCTCGCGCCCCGCGAATGGGACTGGTAAGCAATCAACGAACAAGTTTGTTTAATGATCAGGAGAACTTCAGAAAAATCGCTTCATGAAAAAGTTTATCGTTGAGTTTATCGGCACTTTCTTTCTCGTCTTCACGGTGGGGGCGTGCGTCGTCAATCCGGATGCCGGTGTGATCGCGCCGCTCGCCATCGGCTCGGTGCTGATGGTCATGGTTTATGCGGGCGGCCATATTTCGGGCGGCCATTATAATCCGGCGGTCACCGTCGCGGTCGCGATCCGGGGACGCCTGCCGGCGACCGAGGTTCCCTCCTACTTCATGGCGCAGCTGGCCGGTGCGGTCATGGGCGCGGGCGGATCCTATTACCTTAAGGGAGACAACGCCCTCGCGGGAGCGCCGCCGCCCGCCTATGTCCTGGCGCAGATGGTCTTTTCGGAATTTCTTTTCACCTTCGCGCTCGCCTATGTCGTGCTGAACGTGGCCACGGCCAAGGCGAACGCGGGAAATTCTTTTTACGGCCTGGCCATCGGCTTCACGGTGATGGTTGGGGCTTTCGCGGTCGGGCCGATTTCGGGCGGCGCCTTCAACCCGGCGGTGGCCACCGGCTGCTTTTATCTCGGCCTGCTTCCGGTCGGACATTACCTTGCCTATGTGGCCACGGAGCTCTGCGCCGGCGCGCTGGCCGCCTATGTTTTCAAGGTGCTCAATCCCGAAGATAAATAGAATCGCCTTCAGCCAATCCACTTCTTCACCAGTTCAGGGAAGGTGCAGTCGCGGCATTGCGAGCAGTCGGTCTGGCAATAGTCGCGGAAGATCTGGAGAAGTCCCTGCTGCACGAGCGCCTCGCGGGTTTGTTTCGGCGTCAGGGCCGAGATCAGGAGCCGTTGCGACGCGATTTGGGCCGCGCCGTTGACCGCGGTGTTTATTTTGCGGAGGGCAAGCTGCGCCGCGTCGGGGTCCTCGAGCGAGACCATCGGCCAGAAGACATTGATCAGGATGTCGTGCGCGCGCTCCTCGCCGAGCAGGCGGCAGGGCGTTCGGAGCGGAGCGCCGGTGAGGGTCGCGTGCTTTTCCCAGAACGGATCGCGGATGGCGAGGAGCGTCGCGCTGAAGCGTTCCGCATCGCGGGCCCGGAGCGCGGCGAGCAGTTCCGGCACGCGCGGGACGATCTGCGCCAGCGCGGCCAATCTTCGCTCGGGCCGGTTGAGGGGACGCAATCCTGCGAGGCGCCACTGGCTGCGCGGCAGCAGCGCGTAGTCGAGCGGGCCCCGCGCTTTCCACCAGATTTCCCAGAGCTTGCGCAGCCACCCGCGCGTTTCCGACTGGAGACGCGTGACGCTTTCGTTGGGTAAAAATCCGGCGAGGCCGAAGAGGTGGGCCAGGCGCGCTTCCGGGTCGAGACTGCGCAACAGGGTCCAGGGCAAACGCTGCGCGACGAGCCGCATCGGCACCTGGTTGGCGTGGAAGCCGAGGGCCTCCGCCAGCGCCTCGTGAAGCGCCTGTTCGGGACTGGTCAGGCGTTGCCGCCAGAACCAGCGGCGCGCTTTTTGGCGCAGGCGGAAAAGTCCCGCGGCGCGCAGGATGTCGGCGATTTGGTTGGCGGGCCGGCGGGCCAATTCGGGCGAGCAGCGTCCCGGCACGGCGCCGGGGAGGGGACCGCGCAGCAGCGACGCGCAGACCGGTTGCAGCTCGGCCCACGGCGCGACGAGTTGCGTGCCCAGCACCACCTGCGGCACGCGGCGAAAGGAAGCGGTCGCGGGAAAGACGGTCTTCCCGCTCCTGGTTTCCCAGACGGCGTGGAGGATCGTTTCGTTGTAGGCGGCGTCGGCGTGATGGCCGTGCGCGTTCCAGTCGGCGGGACGCAGATGCACCTCGACGTTCCCGATGGTCACGTCGTCATCAGATTTTCCATCCTTGTGAAAGCGGACGACGGCCCGCGTGAAGTCGGGACCGCCCCCGTGGTTCCAAAATCCGGGCTGGATGATCTGGACGGTGCGGCCGTCGTCGGTGGCCAGTTCCGGCTGGTAAAGCTGCTCGAACCAGAGCGCCTGGACTTCCATTTCAGTCGGCGACGAAACCGGTGGCTCGCGCAGAGAACGGGGCGGAACATAGGGAAGGTAAGCGCAAGTTTTCATTCTCGTAACTTGATTCCTAGCCGAGTTACCTCATAAGTGAAGAACAACGCGCTATGAATATCCGTCTGCTCCGCTTCGTTTTGCTCGCCCTGGCCGCCTTGCCGGTCAACCGTCCCGCCCAGGCCCAACCCTCGTCGACGACGGCGCCCGTACCGCAGGCTCCCGCGCTGACGGCGCCCCAGGGCAAGGTCGCTCCTCCGCGCGGCGCAATCGATATCGCCAACGAGCCGATCGTGAAGATCGTGGCCAATGTGCAGCCGGCCGTGGTGAACATCACCGCGCAGGAGACGGTGCCGGAATATCAGAGCTATAACCGCTATTTCCAGCTCTATCGCGGCGCAAGGCCGTCGCAGAGCATCGGCTCCGGGCTGATCATTTCGGCCGACGGATTTATTCTCACCAACGCGCACGTGGTGGCGCTGGCCGAGAGGGAAAAGGAGGTCAGCATCACGCTTTCGTCGGGCTCGAAATATCGCGCGCAGATTATTTCGGCCGATGACGACGCCGACCTGGCGCTGCTGAAGATCGAGGACAAGACGGTGCAGTTCCCCTACTTTGATTTGAGCTACACGTCGCCGAATCTCCTGGGCGAAACGGTGGTCGCGCTGGGCAGTCCGGCGGGTTACCAGAACTCGGTCAGCCACGGTATTCTCAGCGCGCTGCACCGCAGTTTTGTGGTCGAGGACCACACTTATAACAACCTGATCCAGACCGATGCGGCGATCAATCCGGGCAACAGCGGCGGTCCGCTGATCGATCTGAATGGCGGCTTGGTCGGGATCAATTCGGCCAAGCTCGCGGGCACGGCGATCGAGAACATCGGCTTTGCGATTCCGAACGACGTGGTGATTCCGTGGGCGAACGACGCCGTCGCCGTGGCCAAGGGGCTGAAGCCCGCGCCCGTCTCGACGACCGCGAACCGGCTCGACATGATTCGCCAGCACCTTGGCCTGACGGTGAAGGTGCTGTCGCCGGACGAGGCGGCGCAACTGGGGCTGCAATTGAACGGCGGCCTGCTGATCACCCATGTCGATGAAAACAGCCCCGCCGGGGAAGCGGGGTTGCGCGACAACTGGATCATCGTGAAGATCGGCAACCGGTTGATCACCGACGAGAAAAGCCTGCCGCGCGAACTGCTCCAGATGGGAACCGGCACCAATGTGCGGCTGCAGGTCATCATCGTGCAATCGATGGGACCGCTGACCATTCAAAAGGGCGGCTCGGTGCTGCTGACGGCGCAGTAGGTCCAGCGCTGACCTTATCATCCTGAGCTTGTCGTAGGACCGGTTCGGTCTACCCTAAAGATATGAGCAAGGTGGTCATCCAAGACCCGGAAATTCTCGGTGGCGAACCCGTTTTCGTGGGAACCCGTGTTCCCGTGAAGAGTCTTTTTGATCATCTGGAAGCGGGTGATTCCATCGAGGATTTCCTGGATGGTTTTCCCAGCGTCAAACGCGAGTTGGTCATTGCCCTGCTGGAAGAGTCGAAGGCGCATGCTCTGACGCACAATTGAATGCGCGTTCTGTTGGATGAAAATTTGAATTCGCGATTGAAGCGCGATTTGCCGGGCCACGAGGTGGAGTCCGTGCCCCTGTTGGGCTGGGCCGGAATCCAGAATGGGGCCCTGTTGCGAAAAGCCGTAGAAAACGGCTTTGATGTCTTGTTGACCATGGACAGCCATATGGTTTATCAGCAAAACCTCCCCACGCCGTCGATTGCCGTGTTTGTTCTGCGAGCGCCCAGTAACCGGCTTGCCGATACCCAGCCGCTGATGTCCAAAGTCATGCACGCTTTGATGGCTCTTCGGAAAGGCACGCTTGTGGTTATAGAATGATGTCGTGGCCTCCGGCACAATTTGGCTTTTTCGGAGACGCGTTGTTTCGTAAAGTAGGCGGCTCATGAAATCGTCCAAGAAAACCCACCGCAAGTCACTCCATCGCCACTGGTCGGGGCCGCTCGTCGAAGCGCCGGAACGCGCGCCGAGCCGCGCCATGCTCCACGCGGTCGGCTTCGAGCGGGGCGATTTCGCCAAGTCGCAGATCGGCGTGGCGTCGACCTGGAGCCAGGTGACGCCCTGCAACGCGCACATCGACCAGCTCGCCCTCGCGGCGGCGGAAGGCGTGGCCAAGGCGGGCAGCAAGCCGCTCATCTTTAACACCATCACGATTTCCGACGGCATTTCCATGGGGACGCAGGGGATGAAATATTCGCTCGTCTCGCGCGAGGTGATCGCCGACTCGATCGAGACGGTGGTGGGCTGCGAGCTGTTCGACGGCGTGGTGGCCATCGGCGGCTGCGACAAGAACATGCCCGGCTGTCTCATCGCGATGGCGCGGCTGAACCGGCCCGCGGTGTTCGTTTACGGCGGCACGATTTTGCCCGGCTGTTTCAACAAGCGCGACGTCGACATCGTGTCGGTGTTCGAGGCGGTGGGCGCGCACGCGCAGGGCAAGATGAACGACGTCGACCTCGCCTCGCTCGAGGCATGCGCCATTCCCGGCGCCGGTTCGTGCGGTGGGATGTACACCGCCAACACCATGGCCTGCGCGATCGAGGCGCTCGGCATGAGCCTGCCCAACAGCTCGGCGCAGACCGCGATTTCGACCGCGAAAAAGGACGACGCCCGCAGCGCCGGGGCGGCGGTGCATCGCCTGCTCGATCTCGGCATCCGCCCGCTCGACATCCTCACGAAGAAAGCGTTTGATAACGCGATCACGGTGGTGATTGCGCTCGGCGGCTCCACCAACGCCGTGCTCCATTTGCTCGCCATCGCGCACGCGGCGGGCGTCAAACTCGCGCTCGACGACTTCACCCGCATCGGCAAACGTGTGCCGGTGCTGGCCGACCTGAAGCCGAGCGGCAAGTACGTGATGGCCGCGCTGGTCGGCATCGGCGGCCTGACGCCGTTGATGAAGATGCTGCTCGATCAGGGACTGCTCCACGGCGATTGCCTGACCGTGACCGGCCGCACCGTGGCCGAAAATCTGCGCGACGTGAAGCCCTATCCCGCGGGCCAGGACATCATCCACGGCTTCGACCACCCGATCAAGCCGACGAGCCATCTCGTGGTCTTTTACGGCAACCTCGCGCCGCTCGGCGGCATCGGAAAAATCACCGGCAAGGAGGGCGAAAAATTTGTCGGCACGGCGCGCGTGTTCGATTCCGAGGAGGCTTCGCTCCAGGCGATCCTCGCGGGCAAAATCAAAAAGGGCGACGTGGTTGTGATCCGCTACGAAGGACCCAAGGGCGGTCCCGGCATGCGGGAAATGCTCTCGCCCACCTCGGCCATCATGGGCCGCGGCCTCGGCGACGACGTGGCGCTGATTACCGACGGCCGGTTCTCCGGCGGTACGCGTGGCTTCGTGGTGGGCCACATCTCGCCCGAGGCGCACGTCGGCGGCGCGCTCGCGCTGATCAAGAACGGCGACCGCATTACCATCGATGCACGCGCACGGCTCCTGACCCTCGACGTGCCCGCCCGCGAACTGGCGAGGCGTCGCAAGGCGCTCAAGCTCCGCCCGCCGGTCAAGCAGCGAGGCGTCCTCGCCAAGTACGCCGACCACGTCAGCCAAGCCCACCTCGGCGCGATTACGGACGGGAGTTTGGAATAGGCTAGACCAATAAGCGAACGAATGACTGCGATCGACTTTCTCAATCTCCTTTGTTCGTCGCTGCTGGTGGGACTTCCCGTTTTCCTGGTCCTGCGATTTGGAATTCGCGGCGTGATCTTTGGTTCTCTTTTCTTTTGGCTGATTGGGATGGGATGGAGTTTCGCGCGATGGCAGCTGGCGCACATTTATACTGGCTTTTGGCTGCTTCTTGGTTTTCCCGCAGGATTTATCTATTGTATTGCACTGTACGGAATCCTTGCGCTGGCGCTTTGGACCTTCGGGCGCCTGGGTTGGCGCGAACTAGATCGACCCGTAGGCGCAGTGCCGGCTCTGGGATGGGCAGTCGTTCTATGCCTTTTATATTGGCAGTGCCGGCCTTACGGAATGGGAACGTCCACTATGATTGAATCGGTGGAACATAGTCCGCAAAACGTGGTCGGCTTCGTGTGGAACGAACCTTGGTATTTCCATAACTTCGGAGGGATTGATCTGGAGAAGGGAACGTATCAGATTGGTGGCAGTGATGAATCCGACAATGAATTTGGCAGCATTACGCTTACTTGTGGAGGGGCCACTACGGTTGAGACGGCGTTGAGCGCCGACAAAATAGCGAAAATCCGGCAATTGCTCCAGATGATGCCGCACGAGCACAAACTCTTTTTTCAGCGTTATGATTTTACGCGGAATATTTATGTGACCTATTGGTCGAACGGCAGCCGCGAAATCCTGGCTTATCGGCGAAGCGATTTGCCGGAGGACGTCGCGAGCCTGTTTCGCGTGCTAAGTCCGCACGTTCTTGACGAGGTTGAAGGCAAGGAAGACTAATCGCTTCTTCGTAAACTCCATTTGGGATGCAATTTGCTGATAATTGACGCAGTATTATCGTGTCATGAGCACCGTAGCTGAAATTGAATCTGCGATTGAACGCCTGCCCTCCGAGCAGGTGCGGGAGATCGCTGCGTGGCTAGAGTGGTATCAATCGACGACCGACGCATCTGCTGTTGTCTTTTCCCAGTTGGATGCTGAAGAACGTAAATCGCGAGAGGATTCTGAACAAAAATAGTTAGAGGTCCTTCGACTCCGACAGGGCAAGCCTGTTTTGCTCAGGATGACGGACTTTTTTGCCACCTTTTTCTGTTAAAGCCAAAAGATGGTGATTACACTTTTTCCCTTATGACTCACATCAAGCTGTTCTCTCCCGGGCCGGTGGAAGTGTCGGAAAAGACGATGCGCGCGTTTTCGCGGCCGATGATCGGGCACCGCTCGAAATCTTTCCAGGAGTTGAACGCGTCGATCCAGCCCGGCCTGCAGCAATTGTTTTACACGAAGCAGCCGGTCTTCGTGAGCACGAGCTCGGCCTGGGGCGTGATGGAGGGGGCGATCCGCAATCTGGTGAGCAAGAAGGTGCTGAGCTGCATGAGCGGCGCGTTTTCGGACAAGTGGTTTGACGTGGCGAAGAAGTGCGGCAAGCAGGCCGAGGCCTATCAGGTCGAGTGGGGCCAGCCGATCCTGCCCGACGTGATCGAGGCGAAGCTGGCCACGGGCGAGTTCGACGCGATCACGCTGATCCATAACGAGACGAGCACGGGGACGATGAATCCGCTCTGGGAGATCGCGGCGGTGATGCGCAAGTTCCCCGACGTGCAGTTCATCGTCGATGTCGTTTCGTCGTTCACGGCGATGAAGATTCCGTTCGACGAGCTGGGCATCGACGTGATGCTGGCCGGGACGCAGAAGGCGCTGGCCTTGCCCGCGGGCGCGGCGGTCTTCGCGGTGTCGGAGAAGGCCTACGCGAAGGCGGCGACGATCAAGGACCGCGGCTACTATTTCGATTTCCTCGAGTTCAAGAAGAACCAGGAGAACAGCATGACGCCGACGACGCCGAGCATTTCCCATTTCTACGCGCTGCAGAGCAAGATCGAGGACATCATGGCCGAGGGTCAGGAGGCCCGTTACGCGCGGCACCTGGAGAACGCGAAGATCACGCGCGAGTGGGTGAAGAAAAACGGCTTTCATCTTTTCCCGAAGGAGGGCTATGAGTCGATCTCGCTGACCTGTGCCGCCAACAACCGGAACATCGACGTGGCGAAGCTGATCAGCACGCTGAAGGCAAAGCATTCGTGCATCATCGACGGCGGCTACGGGAAGATCAAAGGGACCAGCTTCCGCATTTCGACCATGGGCGACGAAAGCACGGCGAATATCCGCGAGCTGCTCGGCTGGCTGGATGAGTGTTTGGCGGAGATATAGGCGTGCGGCTATGAAGAAGCTGCACCGCCGCCCAGCGTGCGGCGGCTACCGCTGAACCAGCCGCCTCTGCAGTCCTCTGTGCGAAATGCATTGGGAACAGGTCGGGACGGTTATCGATTGCACCGCCGCCCAGCGTGCGGCGGCTACCAGAGCTAAATCCCAGAGGGAGAGCGATTTAGTTGCGATTTTGATTGATTAGCCCATAAATGCCGCTAGGTTGTCGTCAGAAAGGAACATGTTGTGAAGTCTTTCGTGGTCGGGGCGGCTGGCGCCTTTGTTCTCATCAAAATGGAGATGAAAGCAAGGTCTCACGCAACCTATCGCCCGGCGCCAAGCGCCCGGGTCTTTGAACGCCTTGCTTTCCCGGCAACCACAGGACTCCTCACCAGCTTCAACACTTTCCCATGAAAAGATCGCGATTATCGGGGACCAGCACGGGTCCGTTCGCGCCATGGGGGCAAAAGGAAACGCATCTTTCGTCGAGGGGCATTCGGGCGCTGCTTAGCGCGCCCGGGATTGCCGGTACGTCAGCCGCAGACAAAGTGGAGCCAGCGGGTAGAGCCTGAAAAAGAGCGCGAGATTCAAGACGCGCGAATTCACGGCATGTCAGTAACATCACATGAGTTCAGATTATCGCCCACGAGGCGCAGGCGGAAGCGGAAGCGGAAGCAGTAGCGGTGGCGGCGGACGTCGTCGGCGCGGAGGACGCGGTCGCAGCAGTCACGGCGGCTCGCACGGTGAGAACCGGGTGCACACCAACGGTGGTCCCGCGGCCCCGAAGAAACCGGAGAGCGCGCTCTCGAAGTTGTTCGGATGGATCACCGGCAAGAAGGCCAAGCCCGAGACGAGGCAGCCGTCCCGCTCCAGCGGCGGCACATCGCGTCCCGATTTCAAGGAACGTGAACCGCGCGCCGAACGGCCGGAAAGGCCGGAACGTCCCCGGCGTGAAGACCGGCCCCCGAAGGCCGATGCGGTCCCGCAGGAGATCGTTTCGCCCAAGCTCTATGTGGGCAATCTCGCCTACGAGGCCGCCGAGAGCGATCTGTTCGATCTCTTCTCCAAGGTCGGCGCAGTGAAGAATGTGGAGGTCGCGATGGACCGCCACGCGAATCGTTCCAAAGGCTTCGGCTTTGTGGAAATGGAGACGCTCGACACAGCCAAGGAAGCCGCGGCCAAACTGAACCGGACCGATTTCATGGGCCGGCAGATCGTGGTCAGCGGCGCGAAGGTCGACAAGCGGGCGAGCCAGGGCAGCTCCCGCGACGCCGATCCGACCTCGCACGAGCACGAGGCGGGCAGCAATCCCGACGCGACGGCTTAAGAGAACGCTCTTCAGAAAACCGGCGTCGCCGCAAGGTGCCGCCGGTTTTTTGTGGCCGGGCTATTCCAGCTTCGGCGGAAAGGGCCACTCCTCGGGCTCAAGCGGCTTTTTGTCGGGGAGAAAGAGCTGCCGCCACCGTTCCACGCGAAAGTCGTCGTTCTCATGGATGGTTTGCTCGAGTTCGAACTTGTCCTCGAAGGGAGGGAAAAAAGCGTCACCGAGGACGATGCGCTTGACCCGCGTCAGGTAGAGGACGTCGCAGCGGCGCAAAAGCTGTCGGTAGATTTCGACGCCGCCGCAGATCCAGTACGGGGCGGGCAGGGAGGAAAGCGCGGTGTCGAGCGAGGCGATATCGTGGCAACTGGTCGCGCCCGGTGTTTTGGACGAGTGGCTGAGGACCACGGTTTCGCGTCCGGGCAGCGGCTTGCCGATCGACTTGAAGGTCTTGCGGCCCATGATGAGCGTGCCCCCCATGGTCTTCTGCTTGAACCAGGCATATTCATCCGGAAGATTCCACGGGATCTTGCCGAGGTTGCCGATGGCGCGGTTTTCCGACATGGCGGCGATGGCTTGGAAGAGGGGCATGGTCAGAATTTGGTTGCAGTTCCTCAATGACTAAAGCGGAACTGATCCTTCGACAAGCAATATACAAGGCTTATAACTACAGTTGCTTACGTGAGCAACGGCTTTGTGCATAGCGAATCGCATAGCAAATGCGTTTGGTTGACATCCGCCATAACAGTATATGGCGACAGAAATCTCAAATGGTAAGCAGACAGTCAAACTCTATCGGTCGGTCAATCGCGGTAAAGAAATGTACCAGCTCGCCTTTTATCAGGCGGGAAGACGGGTCCAGAAGAATTTCTCCGACAAGGCAGAGGCGAAGCGGGTAGCGAAGCAAATCCTCGGAGAGTTGACGAATGACGCGGTTGCGGTCGAAGCGATGGCAACGCCGGAACTGGAAAGCCTGATCGCGGCGCGGAAGGTTCTGGTTGGTGGGTATGCCTTGCATGTAGCGGTGGAGGAACACGCGCAAGCGGTGACGAAACTCGGAAAAGCGACGCTGCGGGAAGCGGTTGAATTCTTCCTCCGGCATCACCGTACCGACGTCCCTCGCTTACCGTTGAGCGAAATATCGGAGCAATTCGCCAAGTCGCGGGAACAGATGGGCCTTTCGCCTCATTACGTCTTCCTGTGCCGCAAGTTCACGCGCCAGATGGCGGAAGCCTTCCCCGGCTCGTGCCTGAGCGATTTGAAGACTCCAGACCTTGATAAGTGGATCGGCGGTCTGAAACTTGGAGCCACGACCAAGAATGACATGCGGCGAGTGGTGGGAACCTGCGGTAATTGGGCCGAAAAGCAGGGCCACTTGCTCAAGGGCTACAGTCCGTTCCCCGGCATGGTGCGGTACAAAGAAACGAAATCGGACGTTTCGATCTTCACCCCGGAAAATATCGCCAGCCTGCTCATGAAAGCCGATGCGAGCGTGCGGCCCTACCTGGCGCTTGGTGCCTTTGCGGGGCTGCGTACTGCCGAATTGCAGCGGCTCGATTGGAGCGAGATCGATCTGGATCGCGGTTACATCACCGTAGCGGCGAGCAAAGCCAAGACCCGGCAACGGCGTCTGGTGCCGATCTCGGACAATCTCAAATTGTGGCTGACTCCCCTGCGGCAAGCCTCGGGGCCGGTTTGCCTCCATACCTGCCCGCAACATGCGGCAAGAACCCTGTGCGAAGGGTTCTCCTGGGCCAAGAACGGGCTGCGCCATTCGTTCATCTCGTACCGGCTTGCCGTACTGCATGATACGGCGCGGGTGGCGCTGGAAGCGGGCAATTCGCCGGAAGTGATCTTCGGCCATTACCGGGAACTGGTCACGCCGGAGGCGGCAAAGGCATGGTTTGAAGTCGTACCCGCCTGAGATTGCGCAATTGCCCGGTGGCCTCAGAGAGAGATCTTGGGGCCGCCGGGTTCTTGCCGGGGTGAAAAGTCAATCTTGGGCTGTGGGCTTTCGGTCTGTTCCAATCGAAAACGGGCAAAGTTTCGCACTTTTTCCATCGTGCTTTGCCGAATGGCTTCATGCGGCATGACATCATCAAAACCGATGTCCCATTTTGTCGTGACAAATTCCGCCTTGGGGCTGGAGATGGCTTCCCGGAGGTCTTCGAGATAATTGACAGCAAGTCGTTCGCTGATTCTGCCCTGATTGCCTTCGGCGATCGTATCGATGGCGAATTCCCGGGCGCAAAGCTTCATAATCTTGACGTGCTTGACATCCTGGCGGTTGGACTGGTCGATGCCAGCGGCGTTGGCGATCTTGGCCTTCAAACAGGAAATCGCGTCCAGTACCCGGACCTTGGTTCCCAGGATGCTGAGTTGCACCCCGTTTTGCTCTTCGATACGCCGGATGCCATTCACGCCGGTAAGAAGCTCCACTTTCAATTGCAGAGACCCTTTGGGAATAACAACGTAACCAACACCGGGGCTGCGAGGAGGCGACAGGGTGATCTCGACGTTGTATTTTTGGGCGAGGCTATCCAGAATTTTCTTGGGTCCCCAAAGATCGAGGTCTTTGGTCGTAAACGGCGCATACGGCTGGAGCTGAAGTCCAAGACGAGAGGAGTAAGCCAAAGCCCAAATATTGACTGCATGGCCACCTACGACCATGGGAAGCTTATTGTCGGTCTTCACCGACACCACATCGGCTACATCGGAGAATGCCGTGGCTGGGCGTTCTTCAGGCATGAGCGCGTTCAAAACGCTCGGAAAGATCGGCCCAATCAATTTCGACTTTGGCGTTCATGGGGAAGAGCGAGTTTTCCTGTTGGACTTCCCAAGCGGTTTTCTTGCCGGACGCAATAAGCTCCGCCGTCAAGCGACGCTCTTCAGCGTGCTCCCGTTCGTTTTCTTCCCAGGATTGATGGCGGTAGGTGATCATAGTGAATGCCTGCAACTCGAAGTATAGGCTATTAAGGTTGATGGTTCAATCTCCGGTTTGCCGGCGCTATGAAGAAACCCCGTCCAACGCCGAAAACCAGCGTCGGAACGCACGCAACGACGGCGAACCCAGACGGCGACCAACGGGAGCCGCCTTCCTCCAGCGTTTTGAACCCCGGCCCCCCGCATCCCTCGGGCCGGGGATCGAAACGCGACATCCCTACTGCAGTAAAAAGCAGGCGACATGACGCGCTTCTGGCTCGGCAGAAGCGTGGCGTGGCGGCTGCCCGGCTTTCACACCAAAAACAGGGTGCGACGCCCCGTACGGTTACTCCATGAGGTTATGAAGCGAAGCAGGGCAAGGCAACGAGTCCAGCCCCATCCGACGGAGCGCAACTGGGTATAATCTATTCTTCAAAATATCGCGCTGTTTCTCTATGAAGAGTAGCAGCGAGCAAAAAAAGGGGGCGTGCGAAACGCCCCCGTGCCAGAGTTGTGGGTTCTTATGGGTCGCTCTCCAAGGCCAACGATTCCACAGGTTTTGATCTAATTGCTATCTTAAACGACAGCCGCTAAAGGTCAAGGTATGGAGTATGTGCTCAAAACGGCTGACTCTTCCTCTTGGAAAGACCACGAGTTTTACACTTCTGCCTTAGTCCTGGGAATTGACATTGGGTTGGAGGGCATCGGAATTTATCTGCGAAAGGGGCGGCAGTCTCTTCATGCCCGAACCTATCTTTTCATACTCCCTGAGACGGCACCTTTGGAGAATCGCAGGTTAAAACGTTCCGCCCGTCGTGCTCGCAGCAGTCGCAAGCGCAGGAATATCCTTTTGCGGCACTGGTGTGAGAAACATGGCCTGCCCACCTCGCCCTTTGCCACGCCCAATCACGAACCATTCCGGTTGCGGCTGGATGCCATCACCGAAGGCAAAGGCCTCAAAAGCCCGGAGGCACTTGTGGTCTGTCTTCGTCATATCATGTGTCATCGTGGCTACGACTACCACCTGACCGAGGAAGGAACCTATCCTTGGGGAGAAGGTTTAAATTTCGGGGACATCTTGAGCTGGGCACGAACCACGGCCTGCAAGCCCGAATACGGAAAGGAATTGAAATACCTGCTTTCCGAGTCGGGTCTAGCCGAGGATAAATTGGCGCGTCTTTACGCTGCCATCGACGAAGCGGTTGCTCGTTACGCTGAAAATCCGATTTTAAAGGCGCTGGAGACTCATTTCCGTGAAAAGAAGCCGAATCTGCGGCCGCCCGCTCGCAAACATAATTTTCCCCGCGAATTGGTCCGGGAACATCTTGAAGAAATTTGTCGGAAAAACTCTCGGTATTTCGCGCAGACAAATTTGGAAGATGCGCTAACTGAATTGAAGAAAATTCTCGATTACCACCGAAAGCCACCGGGCGCTTTGGCGGAGAGGAAAATCAAAGAGTGCCCGTATTCGGAACGTCTCGGTCTCGCACCGGACATGAAATGCGCGTCAAATGACGACCCGGATGTTCGGAAATTCAAGCTACTCCAGTTTCTGGCCGAACGTACTTTTATCGAAAGGAGCGGTGCTCGTTTATATGCCCCTCCGACGGTCATTCAATGGATGGTCCGCAAAGTGGAAGAAGATGTGCAGGCGGTGGCTACAAAACAGTCCCGGATGGATACCAGAAACCTTCGCCGGGATTTTGAGAAGGAGACTCACGTCGTTTTGGCACGTAAGGAGTCTCATAAT
The DNA here is from genome assembly GCA_965226715.1 of Methylacidiphilales bacterium. Lineage (GTDB taxonomy): Bacteria > Verrucomicrobiota > Verrucomicrobiia > Methylacidiphilales > UBA1321 > JABDGH01. The sequence goes on from CBDDEB010000001.1 coordinate 170,695, forward strand.
GAGGATTTCTTTGATCAATTACGGGACCTGTTGAAGCCGGACATGATCGTTCTGAAAAAGCGGGCGTCTCTCGGCGCAGAATCGGCCCGGCACCTTTACGCAACCGCCACTCAAAACGGCACGAATTTTGATCCAACGTCGGTACGCGCCAATTTGGAAAACTATTACCAATTGCGCCGGGACAACGAACGGGGTTATGGGATTTATCCGCAAGTAGAATTTCTTCTCGGACCGCGACAAAGCAACGATACTCAGGCCGTCCATGGTCTCTTGAAAAGGCTCTTTGCCGATGACGATCTCAAGGAACAGTTAGAGGGGAAGGCACATCCAGATTACGTCGTGGTCGAGGTCATAGGCGATATTCCCCGCGATAAGGACGAAGCCAGGGAAATCCAAAAGGACCAAAAAAACCGGCGCAGTTTTAAAGACAAACTCTTCGAGCAATTGGAGGGTAAATCCAGCGGGAGCGCCCGGAAACGACTGCTCCTCTTCGATCAGCAAAACGGACTCTGTCCTTACACGGGGAAGGAGTTGGGCGATGCTCTTAATTCGAGTCTTCAAATCGATCACATTTTCCCGCGCGAGCGTGGCGGTATCAGCGAAATGATCAATCTCGTCTTGACACATGGCCCGACCAATTTCGACAAAAATAAGCGGACCCCGTTTGAATTTATCGGGCGCGATGGCGTCGCATGCTACTTGTCGAAAATGAAATGGAACCGCGCCAAACGCGAGTTGTTTGCCCGGGAGGAAGTGGAATGTCCGCAGTGGCAAAATACGACTCGCATGGCGCAATTGGCTCGCCAACTTCGCGATGAAGTTGCTCATTGGTTGAACATCAAGGGAGATGCGACGGAAATGGCGCGGCGGATTGGAACGCCCACTGGGTATATGACCTCCGTTTGCCGTGAAGCTTGGGGCGTACCTAAAAAGAATCGAAGCGACCTCCGGCACCACCTCTACGATGCCATTACCCTTTCTTATATTCCACCTGGCAAAGGACTGAACACGGTTCAGTACGGGGGCATTTTCTACTACCCGCCGGAAAGCAAAGCGGGTTCCATTGAAATGAAGGCTATGCAAAAAGCCGGACCGGGCGCGGAAATTTTTGCGCGCTTACCTTCGGATGAATGCCTGGTCATTAAGCCGCGCCGCAAAAAGTCGAAGCAGAGTCGGATGGAGGAAACGATTTACGGTCAGGACCAAGAGAACAATCTCTGGTCACGCAAACCTCTGCTTGAAAACGCAGCCAATTCAGATGATGCGTCGGTCCCGGTTAAAAGTGCCGAGAAATGGCTGGAAAATTCGGGCATTCCATCGGCCAAACTTCCCTCCAAACGGATTCGAGACTGGTCCGAACATAGCGGCCAGAAGCAGCTTAAGCTGACCGATGGAACCCCCGTTTACCGCGTTCCCGTTCAGGCGAACAAAGAACAATCCACGTCACTCGTTGCCCACTACAACACCCTGAGAAAAGAACCCATAGGCTTCAAGGTTGCGACGGAAGGGTATTTGCGGTGCGAAATTTGGAGTGGCTCCATCAAAGACAAACAAGGGAAACTCAAAACCGTTTTTGAACGGCTCTTGATCCCTCATCCGCGTAACATCAGAAATATGTGTAGGCGGGGTGAAAATTGGAAACCGAAGTTTAGTCGTCCGTTTCTTCGAAATCTGGAACTTAAGGGCAAGTTCACCAAGGGAGATTTACTAAGGCTGCCCCTAACGGTTGATGGTGCAATTTGCGAACCAAAGGAAAAGGTTTTTTGCTGTCTTTGGTATCGCGTAACCGCACTTAAAACAAACGGCCAAATTGAGTTTCAATTAGCGGAATTCAAGGACAAATCCGCCACACCCCTAGCCAATTGCGCCAAAGACATTGCTCAGCAAAAGCCGAGTAGTCCTGAAGTCTTGGCTTATCTGGTCGATTTCAATACTAGTAAAGTGGCGAACCCCACATGAGTTTTTAGCTGTATACCTTTTACGTGAGCAGGTCGCATGATTTATCATTTAATCCTGCTCTCCGAACGTCAAGACTTGCGCGTTGAATCGGGCAAACTCATCTCCGGCGACAAAAAGATCGCGGTGGAGACGCTTGGCAGCATTCAGTGTTTTGCAGCTCAATGCCACTGGTCCCAGACGGCTTTGGAAATGCTCTCGACTCAATGCCCAGTGGTCATGTCGAGGTGGGACAAGCAGCAAAAGAAATGGCGAAGTTTCACCCTGATGCCCAAAGCTCGTTACGTCAACCCAACCGCGCAATGGAAGCTCTGCCGTCTGTCCCCTCAACGTGCCACCCAACTCGCCAGCGGGTTGCTCTGGACTAAGGTTTGCAACCAGCATGAAATGCTCCGGTCTTTCGATCCGCGCCTAACCGACAAGCCGCAGCTTAAGGAGAATTCATTTAATCGCATCCTTCGCCTGGAGGCCAGCTACGCGCGCTTTTTCTGGCCGCGTTATTTTTCCGCCATGGCCCAGGATTTATTCGAGCGCGAAAAGCGCAAACCGGACCATCCTCTTAACGCCGCGCTCAATTATGGCTATGGATTTTTGTATCATGCCTTGGAATGGCAATGCCTAGCCTCCGGCCTCGACCCAGGGATTGGCATCATCCATAAATTGCGGCGCAGTCGTCCCAGCCTTGCCTGCGATTTAATCGAGCCTTTGCGCAGTTGTGTCGAGGTCACTGTCATGCGATAGAAAAAACGAATGCCGAGGACAAACGTTGTTTTAGTGGCGGGGGTTAACGGCGTCAGCGGGCGTGCAGCCGCTGAGCATTGGGCATCTCTTCCCGACACCAAAGTCTACGGGTTGGCCCGCCGCTCCCTGCCACTGCCACCTGGAGTCGAAGGCATCAGCGTTGATCTTTTGCAAGCGGACGATGTGCAGCGCAAATTAGAAAAGCTCAGCGACGTGAGCCATATTGTGTTTGGCGCTTACGTCGAGAAGCGGGACGCCGTGCAGAGGACCGAGGTCAACGTCGCCCTGCTGAAGAATTTGCTCGATGTGGTTGAAGCGACCTCGCCGTCGCTGCGGCACGTCACACTTTATCAAGGCAGCAAAGCATATGGGGCCGACTTGGGGCCTTTTAAAACTCCGGCACGAGAAGAAGATCCACGCTTGATGCCCCCCAATTTCTACTATGACCAAGAAGACTTGCTTCGTGCGCGTCAGAGAGGCAAATCGTGGTACTGGACGGTGCTGCGTCCGGAAGGTACGTCGGGGTTTGGTCTCGGCAACCCGATGAACGTTGGCATGTCCATCGCGATTTACGCCACCATTTCCAAGGAGCTCGGCCTGCCCCTGCGTTTCCCGGGAACCGAGAAGTCCTACCGGATTTTGTACCAGATGACTTACGCGAAGATCCTCGCCAACGCGACAGCCTGGGCCGGACTGTCCGAGGCAGCGAAAAACGAGATTTTCAATATCGCCAATGGTGACTACTTCCGCTGGCAGCATGTCTGGCCACAGATCGCCGCCATGTTTGACATGCCGGTGGCCGATCCGATTCCCACGCCGCTGGCCGTCTATATGGCCGATAAAGCGCCAGTGTGGGATGCCATTGTCCGCAAACATGGCTTGGGCCCCGTCTCCTACGATCAGGTGTCCGCGTGGGCCTTCGCCGATGTCATATTTGGTCTCGAATACGACACCATTCTAAGCACTATTAAGGCTCGCCGCGCCGGTTTTCATGAGTGCATCGGCACAAAAGAGATGTTTGAAAATCTTTTTACCGAACTTCGCAAAAACCGAATCATTCCGTAAGACGTTTATAAGATGAAGCACCAATTCGAAGCATCGGCCTTTAACTGGCACCAAAGATGAGAGTGAAATTTAACGACCCGGATTTTTCATTTCAATTTTTGCGAGTGCTGGGCAGTGCAGCTTCGCGGCAGGCGGATGTAGGCGAGTGTTTTGCTACGGCAGACGGCATCGTGGAAGGTGATTTTGAAAGCTGGACAAGGGAATGGACCCTGACAGCCGAGCGCGTTGAGGCAGCGGCGCTTAAGAGCTCGGAAAGCAGGCATGATATTAGCGCAGCAGATGCTTACCTGCGCGCTGCAAATTACTACCGAGCGGCAGAATTTTATCTACATGGCAACCCGAACGATCCGCGCATACAGGACTTATCCCAGCGCGGCGCAAATTGTTTCAGGGAAGGCTTGCGGTCCGGCGGGACGAATCATCAATTTGTGGAAATCCCCTATGAAGGGACAACGTTGCCTGGAATTTTTTATCCAGCGAGCGGCATTCAGGGCCCCGTCTTGATCGCGCAAACAGGATTTGACGGCACGATTGATGGATTATTCCCATGGGCGCAAGCAGCAACCCGTCGCGGCTGGCATTGCTTGACCTTCGAGGGGCCAGGTCAGGGGCAGGTTATTCGCAAGCAAGGCTTGCCTTTCCGTCCGGATTGGGAGCATGTGGTGTCGGCAGTGGTGGATCATCTGGTCGGGCGTCTTGAAGTGGACACGAAGCGGATAGCCTTGCTTGGGGTCAGCTTTGGCGGGTATCTCGCGCCCCGAGCCGCAGCGTTCGAGACGCGATTGGCGGCTTGCATCGCCAACGGCGGAATACTCGACTTCATCGGGCCTCGGGTGCCAAAAAACATGACGCGCGAGGAGTTCGCGTCTTCCATTCGTAATCACCCCGACCAGCTAAATACGAAGATGCAGAAAATGGCGGAGCAGAGCGTAGCCGCGCGGTGGGGGCAACAGAACGGGCAATACACGTTCCATGCCTCAAGCCCGGCGGAGTGGTTAATCAAGTTGCTGGATTATGACCTGACGCCGGTAGCGCAACACATTACCTGTCCTGTGCTGGTGGTGGACGTGGAAAATGAGAATAGCTTTCCCGGTGAAGCACGGAAACTATATGACGCTTTGATTTGTCCCAAGACTTGGTTGTACTTCACGGAAAAAGAAGGTGCCGGTGATCATTGCCAGACAGGATCGCCCGCCTTGGCACAACAACGTATTTTTAACTGGTTGCAGGAGACGGTGGCGTGATAGCCCGCTCGGTTTCCATCAACCACCCACTTGCTTGCGGTACTCGCCCACAAGAAGGCGGGCGTCTTGACGAACGTATAGTTACGAATCCTCCACAACCGTGCGCTGGATTTGGGATGGCTCCTTGCCCCGGCCCTGCACAAGAAGCTATGGCCGAAGGTCAAATACAAGGCCCGCGAACTGAAGTTCGATTCCGGCGCGTGTATTGCATTGCGAAGACCGTCGAAGGTTATTAGTAATCTTGTCGACTGACTTCGGACATAGCAACCAAACGCTAATCGATGGCAACGAAACATCAGCATTTTATCGTCAATTAATAGCAAGCTGCCGTTAGCGAGCTTTTGTTGAAGCTGCTTATATCGCAGCATGAAATTAACGTCTGCTCTCTTTAGTTCGTGTCTCGCTCTCGGCCTTCTGACCGGAGTCCCCGCCAAGCTGCAAGCGGCTGATGGGAGCGGTACCGAGGTCATCAAAGGCTATCTCGTGACCCAGGTCACCAAAATGAATGCGGCGGCTCATGACTATGCGGCCAACGCCGCAGCTTACAACAAGATCATCGAGGCCAACGGCGGTGACTACAACAAGGCCGCGATCATCAACGGCTCCGAATTGCTTGCGCTCGTGGGGAAGATGCAGGCGGACTACAAAAATCTGCACATGAACGGGTATGAAACCGTCGAAGGCATCGCGGCGGGTGTCAAGGAGCTGGTCAAGTACGACATCTACTTCGATTCGGGCGTTCCTTCCGATGAAGCGACCACCGACAATCCCGCTGCGACCATTGACCTCAAAACCGCCTCCGGTGAGACCATCGACCATAACGATGGCAATATTTTCCACTACGTCATTGAACAGTGTTTATGGGGTGCCAATGCCAAGCTGGTGAAAAAGCTCAGCCCGGAAGCCTCGGCAAAACTCAAGGGCATTGTGGTTTTACCTCGGGCAGATGTTTTGGTGGCTTCGTCCATTGCTTGCGCGGACAAAGCGGATCAATTCCTGGCCGACTCGAAAGCCTGGCAGCCTACGCTCGATGAATGTGTCGGAGCCTTGGTTTGGATGACGCCGACATTCAATACTTATTACGATGATTTGAAGGATTCGCTCTACGATCCGACCGGCAAGTACGTTTCCGAAAGCCGGGTGCTCGATATGCGCGGGATCATGGGCAGTCTGCAGTTGGTCTATAACGCCGTTCGTCCGCAACTCGAAGTCAAGGACCCGGCTCTCGCGGCCCAACTCAAAAGCGAGTACGACGGGATTATGAAGCATATTGACGAAACGGATCGTCGCGACAAGGCCGCCCGCGCTGCCAATTCCAAACTCAGCAAAGTCGAAATCGACGAACTGGCCGAGCAGGCGAAGCACATGAGCGATCAGCTCGCGCCCCAGCTTCAGCAGGTCGCTGCTATCCTCGGGCTGAAAATGCCTCCCAAACCGTTCCTCGCCTAGAGCATCTCTTTTGTTGCAAAAGATTGCCGCGTGAAACGACTCACCTCCATTGCGCTTTCGGTGCTCCTGATCCCGACCCTGCTCAGGGGTCAGGTTCAGGTGGTGGATGATGTCCATCAACTTCAGGAAAAACTCGATAGCACGATCCTGGATGTGTACGAGGGCACCGTTTCGGCCCAGACAGGACAGGCCCTCGATAAAGCCTGGCAGGTGGTGGCTGCTGATCTTTCCAGCAGCGCAGCAAAGGCGCTTGTTCCGACTGACTTAGCGGCTTCCTCTCCAAACGAAATGGCGGCGAAAATCGGCGCAGGTCGTGGATTGCTCCAGCAGATTGCTGCTTTGGAAATGCTGGAAAACCAGCGTGCTGGACGAGTGACTGAGACACAAACATGGCGGGACCTGATTACCTTGCCGAAGTTCGCCAATGCAGATGAGGGAGGCTTACTTCTCCAACAAGCGCCTGAGCAAGTTCGGCAACCGGGCGTCATGCAAAGTCTGGCCAAGGAATACGTAGGTTGGCAGGTCACGCGCACGCGCCAGCTTTTCGACGAGTTGCAGCGCATGATGGCCAGTGGCGAAGCGACCGCGCCTTACACAACGGTTAAACTAAGAGAGATTCAATCGCTCTCCAATTTCCCCGCGCCTCTTTTACAGGCCGCTGGAGTGACGACGGTGCCAAGAGCTGAAATCGAACTTCCTAAGTTTGTCGAACCTTACGACCCGGTCGGTGCCGCTCCCGTTGTGGCAGCATGGCGCGAGCGCGTCGAGGCGACCCTCCCCAATCTGCTATCGCCTACAGACGTCACCCGGTTGCAACGCCTTCTGGCTCGATTCATTGATGTTATCCCCAAGGAATACCGCAACGGCGTGCAAAACTGCGTGATTGTCATTCCGCTCGAATACAAGGAAGCGGTTCAATTCACCCAGCAAGCCCAGAGCCTCGTCAATGAACTCTCTCCGGTCTGGCGTCGAGATCAGCATGACGCCTACGAAAAGTATAAGCCCGATCTGGTGCAAAAGCTGGGCGTCCTTAAGAAGCAGATCGATCAGGTTCAGGATTTGGCAGTGATTGAAAAGAGTGCCGGAGATGTCGGGTCGATTTTACAAAACGACTTCGGTCTCAGCGCCCGTCGTGCCGGTGACAAGGGACAAATCATCGAAGAAACGGCACTTGATGTGCGCGATTCGTTGAACAACTCACTCGCTGCTGCCAAAGCGGGCCACTGGTCAGAGGCGGAATCGCTACGTCTCGATGCCTACACCGCTTTCGATTCCGAGATTGAAATCCGAGTCATGCCGCGCAATCCGACCCTGGCCACGCGCACAGAACGCAGTTTTCTCGATGGGCAGGGACAACCTGGTATCAAGGCCCTGCTAGACCGTGGAGCTTCGATGGAAGATTTGAACGCGGGATACGAAACCGCGCTCAAGAATCTCGACGAGTGTGTCGCGTTGTTAAAAGTCGCGGTTTCTCCGGCAACGATTGGGTTCACGGCCTTCACGATTCTGGCTCGCGAAGGTCTCGAAGCCATCGTCATTCTGGCGGCACTTCTCGCCGGTTTGCGCGGCGCAGAAAACCTCCGCATTCGCCACGGAATCGTGAAAGGTGCGCTGCTTGGTGTAGTAGCTAGTGGTCTGACTTTTTGGTTATCGCAAACTCTCGTTCGTTCTTTGATCAAGTATGGCGAGAAACTTGAGGCCGTCGTCTCTGTGCTCGCCGTCGTCATTTTGTTCATGGTGACCAACTGGGTCTTTCACAAGATGTACTGGGTCGGCTGGAACGCCAAATTGCGTGACCTCTCCAAATCAGCCAAGGAAGTTCGGGGGCCATTCTGGGAAATCACCGCCCTGCTTGGGGTTGGGTTTCTCACGGTTTATCGAGAGGGATTTGAGACGACAATCTTCATGCAATCGCTGGTTTTGGAGGGGAGCGCCTCTTCTGTTCTGCTCGGGGTTCTGGCCGGGTTCGTTTTTATCGGAACCATTGGGATGCTGATCATGTTTTTCGGCGCGAAACTCCCCTATCGAAAACTGCTCATCGTCACCGGCGTACTCGTCGTTTCGATCATGGTGACTTTTCTCGGGTCGGCTGTCCGTTTGTTTCAAACCGTGGGTTGGCTTCCGGTTCATCCACTGCCCGGATTGAACATGCCGAATTGGGTCGGAGTCTGGCTGGGGATCTATCCCTCTTGGGAAGGTGTTCTCATTCCCCCACTCGCACTGGTTTATGTCGGTGGGGCATGGCTTTACACCAAAATGACGGCCAAAAGCGCCCAGCAAAAGTATGCGGTGGACCCTCCCGTGTCCGCTGCCACGGCCTCGCGGCCCAAGACCCCCGTTTCCGTCTGACAGAAGACCCTCAAGGAGATTATGAATAGAACAACTACGTACCTAACCTGCCTTTTTTTAGGCACTGTCCTCACTGCAAGTCCGATAGTGGCCGCGCCATTGCCTAACGAACAGCCTAATGCGCCTCAGCAACAGGCTCCCATTTCTCCGCCTGCGGCCAATGAAGGTACGCTTAAAACCGACGACAATGCTCCAGTATTACCGACTACCACGACCGCGACTCCCTCGGCCCCGGAAGGCCTGACCGATACCGGGGAAACTGGGTTTCTGAATCAGGATTTGATTACCGGGGACTGGGGCGGTTTTCGCAAAGAGTTGGAAGAGGACGGTCTGAAAGTCACACCGACCTGGATTGGGGAAGTCATGGGCAATCCCAAGGGCGGTGCGGCACAGGGCATCGAGGAAAATGGGGTGTTTAATGTCGCGCTCGACTTCGATCTTGAAAGGATGTCCGACGAGGCGGTGAGTGATCTGACGATTCACGCGAACGCCTACTACATCTACGGACCTGGTCTCTCGCCAAAGTATGTGGGGGATTTCAGCAACACCAGCAACATCCAGGGCTACAACACTGTTCGCCTCCAGGAGCTCTGGTTGCAGAAATGGTTCTGGGACAAGCGACTTTCGCTCAAGGTTGGAAATATCGCGGTGGATACCGAATTTTTCCAATCTTCCAGTTCTGCCCTTTTCATCAACGGCACGTTTGGAACGCCTGACTTGATCGCCAATAACATACCCAACGCGCCCGTCTATCCGGTGGCCTCGCCCGGTGTCAGGATTCAGTTTCTGCCGACATCCAAGTATTACGTCATGGCGGGCGTTTACGGCATGGACCTCAACTCCACTCCGGCAACGGACAATCGTTATGGGACGCATTTTGCGATGAACGGAAGCAGTGGTATGCTGGTAATGTCGGAGGCGGGTTATCTCCTTAATCAATCGCCAAACGACCGCGGCTTGCAGGGCACCTATCGTCTGGGTTCGTTTGTGGAAACGGCCAACTGGTATAATTGGGGTTCGCAGGCGGCATCAGCCTTGGGCACCGGGTCGCTTCAAGGTGCGGGCACGAACTACGGCATCTACGGCGTGATGGACCAGCAGATTTTCTCCAAGGATGACCAGGCTATCAGCTTGTTCATCCGTGGCGGTGGCGCACCGTCTAACGTCAATTTCGTGAGTGCGTACATTGACGGCGGATTCAACTTCACCGGCTTCGTTCCAGGCCGTAAGGATGACATCGCAGGTCTGGCAATGGCCCATGCCCATGTGAGCGAAAACTTTAGCAACAGTCAGGTCTTGCAGGGCAGTGCACCCTATACGGAAGAAAGTGTTTTGGAGGCAACATACAAGGCTCAAGTCACCCCTTGGTGGACCATCCAACCCGATTTCCAATATGTCTTCAATCCAAGTGGTGTGCAGGGTTCCAAGAACGCCGTCGTTCTTGGCGTGCGAACAAGCGTGTCCTTTTAATTGAGTGACTCCCTGTGAACCATCGCTTCGATTTGCATCGTAATCTCGGCTTGGAGTCGACCCGTTCCGAGAAGAGCCTACTGACGGAAGGCATATTCGATGCAAATGTTGATAGGACAGTGCCCGGTACTATTCGTGTCGCCTTATGGCGGGAATGGCGGCCGATGTTGGACGATCTCCGTGGAATGGGGTCGGTCTGGAGCATTGTCCGCAATGGTCACTGCGTACTCGCTGTGCAGGGAGAATATCCCAAGCTGATATTTTCTTCTGATCAACAGGCTGCGAACGCCTGTAATGGCGAAAGCTCATTGAGGTGCGACCTCCCGGCTTGGCGTCAGGCCGTTGCGTTTGATTCCGGTTGCTGCTGTGGAAGAACATATGGTCTGGAAATTGAAAATGCTTGGGGTGAAGTTTTCCACCGTGTCTGCCTGGCGAAGGGTGTTGACCTTGCTCCCTTCGTAGAATGGACACAAATGCATCAGGCAATTGGCTTGGAAACTGATGAAACCATTGAAGGCTCTACCATTCATGAACAGGAAAATTTCTGGACGCTATCTGCCGCCTCTCGTCCAGGCACACTCGAAATAGCGCCCCAACTTCTCCGATCCGTATTAATCACGGCTGCACAACGAGAAATACCCCTGATAGCTGGAGTAGCGACCGAAGGGATCAGCCAAGCGAGCCGAATCGATATTGTCCGGGCAAGCGAAGCAAACGGATGGCTGGTGCTTTCTGGAAATCAGCGTTGCCTCTATGTGGAATCAGAGCCCAGGGGATCACTTCTTCTGGAGCCCGCATCCTCCGAAGGAGAATCTATTTGGAGACTTGCGCTCCTTGATCCAGATGGTCATCGCCTCATGCGCGTGCAACCTGCGGCCGATGGTCGGTCAAGTTGGGGTCATCTCATTTGGGAATCCGTACTTCGACATAGACATCCCGCATAACATTGCGCCGCTGAAGCGCATAACAAGGGGTTGCCTTTTAGTACAAACAATTACCGAAAAAGACTTGCACACCCACACCGCCACCTGCGCCAAACACCACAATGCTGTACAATCCCGCAGGGCAGCAGCGTTCGAGCACCGGAGCACTTGGCCAGATGCGCAAGACGATGTTGGAAAAGCTGGCTGATGACCGAGTTCTTGAATGGGAAGAAAATAGACTGGCACTTCCCAACTCTTATTTACTGCACTTCCTTCGTTGGGACGTTTGCAGGGCCTGAGCGATCTTGATGGGGCGAACACCCCATTGGGGCCATTCAACTATTGAGTAAATTCAGTCATTGCTCATCCGAGTATACTGCGGATGCCAGCCAGAAACCATGACCGACATAGAACGCATAAAAGAAGAACTAGCTCAGGCAAAAGCAGAGAATGACCGCCTGCGACTCCAACATGATAATCTTGCCTTGCTTTATAGGCAAATGATGTTCGAAACAGGTAAGCTCCCAAAGCCATTGGGGGAAAGAGGCAAGCCGACCAGCGAATCGTCCTTGGCAAAGACATTAGACTAGCTGCACCACGAGACGCTCCAATGGGGTGAACACCCCATAGCGTCCACAGAGTTTTTCTGCTTCGGTTCAAGAACAGTGAATTCGAGTGACTCTTTAATATTGGGGGGGGGGGGAGCACCTCGGCCCGAGAATTTAGGTCAAGGCGTGCCTCACAAGGGAAATCAAATGAGCAGTAATCGTTGGATGATGGTATACCCGCGAGGACATGACAGCAGGCCAGGTCGATTGGGTGGCAATGACGCCGTCAGAATACTCACACCTTGACCGCCGCGCCCTGGAAGAAATCGCCGCTTCCGGAGCCTGCACACCTTATGAGAAGGAATTCATCCGCAAGGATGGTTCACGCGTGCCAATCCTTCTAGGTGCAGCAACTTTTGAAGATGACCCGGATGAGGGCGTTTGCTTCATGCTCGATCTCACCGAGCGCAAGAAGCTCGAAAATCAATTTCTCCGCGCCCAGCGGATGGAAAGCATCGGAACACTGGCCGGCGGCGTTGCGCATGATCTGAACAACATCCTGGCACCGATTGTGATGTCCATCGACCTCCTCAAGCTTTCGGCAACTGATCCCCAGGCCAAGAGTATCCTCGAAACCATTGAGGTAAGCGCCAAAAGAGGCACGGACATCGTGCGACAGGTTCTCTCCTTCGCACGCGGCCTGGAAGGCGAACGGATCGAAGTACAACCGAACCACTTGTTAAAAGACCTTGAAAATATTATCAGGGATACCTTCCCAAAGAACATTCGATTGCAGTTCTCCATTCCCAATGACACCTGGGCGATTTTGGGTGATCCCACTCAGGTGCACCAAATTCTTCTCAATCTCTGCGTCAATGCCCGGGACGCGATGCCAAGCGGCGGCAACTTAACCATCAACGTTGAAAACGCCGTGCTGGATGAACACTACGCCGCGATGAATATTGGAACCAAAGTTGGTCGTTACGTCAAAATCAGTGTAACGGATTCGGGGACAGGGATGCCACCGGGGGTTGTCGATAAAATCTTTGAGCCCTTCTTTACGACCAAGGAACTTCACCAAGGTACCGGTCTGGGGCTGTCCACGGTCATGGCCATCGTGAAGAGCCATGAGGGACTTATTAATGTTTACAGCGAACTCGGCAAGGGCACGACCTTCAAAGTTTACCTTCCAGCCATGGAAATGTCGTCTGGGGCGCGGAAGGAGCAAGCAGAACAGGCGAGCTTGCCGCGAGGAAACGGGGAGAAGATATTGCTCGTGGATGACGAGGCCTCGATTCTCGCGATTACTAGCCAGACCTTGCAGGCTTTCGGCTATCGGGTGTTGACCGCAACCGATGGCGCTGAGGCCCTGGCCCTTTACGCACAGCATCGGCATGAAATTGCCGTCGTCGTAACCGATATGTCGATGCCGATCCTCGATGGGGCCGCCACTATTCGCGCGCTGATGCGGATCAATCCCGGGGTGAAGATTGTTGCGGTGAGTGGACTCACGGCCAACGGAGGGGCGGCCAAAGCATCAGGAGACGGCGTTAAAAACTTCCTAACCAAGCCTTACACGGCGGGAACCCTGCTCACGGTTATGCGGGCCATCTTGGATCAAGCTTGATAGAGTAAGCCACTGCCTGAATGTCCCCACAATGGGGTGAGCCCCATCAAGAATCATTAACCAAAAGAGAACTGGTTGGAAGATTGGCCTATTTTTGCGACGTTTAGAGGATGGCCGGAAGCATTCACAGTTGATTGCGCAAGCAGAGCGGCTTGCAGGTCGTAAAACAGGTCATCGGAAGGTTTGACTGCATAGCAGCATCGCTCTGGACTGCATAACAGGGCGTTGCCTTTTGGTGCAAAAATTTACTTAAAAAGACTTGCGGGTTATGCAGTAAGACGTTACAGTATAGAAACTTAGGAAAGGAGATGGCGGAAGGTTATCCATCGACAAGCTCAGGATGATGGATTCCTTTAAAGGCAGGTTCATTTGTTTGAAAGTCGCTGAATTCAAACCGCGATGGGCGCCTTGATCGGCGGATCGGGATCGTATCCGACCAGTGTGATGTCTTCGTAGGTGAAGTCGTTCAGCTCGCGAATCTTCGGGTTAAGCACGAGCCGGGGGAGCGGACGCGGCGTGCGGCGAAGCTGTTCGCGGGTCTGATCAAGGTGATTGTCGTAAAGGTGGAGATCGCCGAAAGTGTGGACGAATTCGCCGGGCTTGAGGTCGCAGACTTGCGCGACCATGCAGGTGAGCAGCGCGTAAGAGGCGATGTTGAACGGGACGCCGAGAAAGAGGTCGGCGCTGCGCTGGTAAAGCTGGCAGCTCAGTTCGCCGTCGAGGACGAAGAATTGAAAGAGGGCGTGGCAGGGTGGCAACGCCATGGCCTCGACTTCACCCGGATTCCACGCCGTGACGATGTGCCGGCGGCTGTCGGGTTTGCGGCGGATCTGGTCGATCACGCGGGCGATCTGGTCGATGGAGCCGCCGTCGGGCGTGCGCCAGTCGCGCCATTGCGCGCCGTAGACGCGTCCGAGATTGCCCTCGGCATCGGCCCATTCGTTCCAGATCGAGACGCCGTGGTCCTGAAGCCAGCGGACGTTGGTGTCGCCGCGCAGGAACCAGAGGAGTTCGTAGACGACCGATTTGAAGTGGACTTTCTTGGTCGTGAGAATCGGGAAGCTCTCCCGCAAGGGGAAGCGGGCCTGCGCGCCAAAGACGGAGCGCGTGCCGGTGCCGGTCCGGTCGGTCTTGGGACGACCCTGCTCAAGGACGAGCCGCAGGAGGTCGTGGTACTGTTTCATGATCCCTTCATGTCGCGACGATCATGACCGCCGCGACATTGCATCAGGTCTGGGGAACGATGAAAATCTTGTTGGTATAAGGGCAACGGACCTCGGTGCCGGGAGGATAGCCGCGGACGTCAACCGGCTCGGCATATTCGGCGTAGGGGCTCTTGCAGAAGCCTTTCTTGCCCGGGATGACAATGCCCATCGGGAAATTGGTGGTCGGCTTGGGCGGCGCCACAGCGGGAGGCGTTTCCGGGGTCGCGGGAGCCGGCGTTTCCACCGTATTCGTGCCGTTCGTCGCGGTTTGATCCGGAGGAACCGGATTCATGGTGGCGTTGGTTTGAGGCAGCGGAGCGGGCGTTCCATTGTCGTCCGTTCCCGGATTGTGTGAGCAGGCGGTGGCGAGGATGCTTCCGATCAAAGCGACGACTCCCAAAAGTTTCTTCATATGACTCCTTTCATCTCACAAAAACCATGGCTCAGCAACCGCTATTTTGTGCAGGAATTTTCGAGCGTAAAAGCCGGGCCGACGCGCCCGGAGACAAAACTCAGACAAACCACTGCTCCGATTCAAAATCCTTGCCCGGAGCGCTCAGTTCGATGGCGCCGCGCTCGGGATAGCGTTCGCGTTGCAGGCCGCCCTCCAGGAGCTGGACAAAGAAGGCGAATTCGTGGCCGGGCTCGACGCGAAGAAGTTGCCGCGGGATGGAAACGACGAGGGAACGGGCCCAATGGGCGAGCAGGCCGGGCGCTGGCGCCGGGGTGAAGACAACGCCGTCCTCGCTGGTTTCGAAAACGGTCTCAATTTTGCCCGCCCGGTCTTGGCGCAGGGTGACGCGGGCCGGATGCGGAAGCAGGAACCGGATGGTGATGGCCTCGGGCTGCCGGCTCAAGTCGAGACGGAGGAAGAATTCCGTCGCGCCAAAACCGAAGAAGAGCTTCTGCCCGATGCGATCGCCCTGGAACATGGCGGTTTGCTGGGTGGTGAGGTCGAGCTGGCCCGCGCCGAGCCAGTTGAAGTAGCGTTCGGTTTCGCCGGAGATATCGGGGGAGAGGAGGCGCAACGGCTGCGTGTAGCCGAGTTCCGAGCTGGGCAGGCAGATGGGGACGTCGAGATGGGCGGGCGGTTCGATGTTCAGGATGCGGTAAACGTTCTGGAGATGGAGCCGGAAGAGTTCGTCGAAGAGGAAGTCGGTGTCGATGGTGAAATCGGGGCCGTACCACCAGAACCAGTCGCTCCCCTCGGCGGCGTAGATTTCCCACCAGGCCTGCTCGGCGGTTTTGGGCGGCACATCTCCGTGGGCCAGGCGCTCGACCAGAAAATGGCGGGTCTCCTTCAGCCATTCCCAGCCCTTGTTTTCTTCCGGATCGCCGATCCAGATGTCGAAATCGCTCCGGATCCAGGAACCGGAATGGAGATAGCAGGTCTCGACCTGCGCGGGGTGCGCGTCGAAGTAATCGCCCAGCCGGCACGGTTTCAATTCGGGCGCGTCGATCAGGGCGCGGTAGAAGGAGGTGAGAAAAGCTTCGCCGCTATCGGGGAAGGCTTCCCAGGCATTTTCGCCGTCGAGAATCAGGGAGGCGACGCCGCGATCGGCCGGGGCGACCTTGGCGATATTCTTGAGATTGTCGATGAGGTGGGCGACCGCCTTGGAGGTCTCGTTCCGCGCGGCATCGAAGCCGATGAAGTCGGAAAGGGGGCGGTCGCGGAAGAGAGCCTGGATGGTCTTTTCGTAGGCATAGATGCGCCAGCCCTGGAAAAGCTCGGTGTGCTCGACGTGGCGGGTGTTCCACGCGGGATCGTTCTTGAGGCTCTTGAAAAGGTTACCCTCGTCGGTGCAGAAATAATCGAAGCCGGCCTCGACCATGAGCGGAACGATCTCCGGGGCGATGGAGCCTTCCGAGGGCCAGAGACCGCGGGCGCGATGTCCGAAGACCTGCTCGTGCAGGTCCTGCGCGAGGCGGAGTTGGGCGCGGACATCCTCCGGCGCGGAAAAAGGGGAGGGCAGCGGCGACTGGGGCTGGCAGCGCCGCGCGATGTTGGTGTCGTAGACCAGCGGCATGATGGGATGAAAATAGGGCGTGGTCGTCAGCTCGATCTGGCCACGCTCGGCTGCGGCGCGGTATTCAGGCAGGACGAGGCGGAGGATTTCCTGGTGAATGTCGAGGACGGTGTTTTTTTCCCGCTCGGTGAAATCGCGGCCTTTGTCCTTGAGTTCCTGCAGGACGGGAAAACGGCGCACGGCGGAGAAGCCGCACCACTGGAGATTGTAAAGGGTCTGGAGATCGCGAAAGTCGGCTTCGCTGAAGGTGCGGACGATGGCGTCGAGCTTGCCGAGGGTGTATTTGGGACCGCGCTTGGCCAGCAGTTCGGCGTAGCGGGGCACCGGGCGAACGAGCGTATCCCAGTTGATCTTGAAAAAGTTCTCAAGGATGTGGCGGCGGTCCTCGTTGTCGAGGCTGGCCGCCGGTTTCCGGCTGACGCTTTCCCACTCGTCCTCGACCTCGCGGTTGACGAGTTCGAGGATCTGGCGGACGAGGACCGGCGTGAAGTTGAAGTTGACCCGCAGCTCGGGCTGCGCGGTGACGAGGTCGATCATGTCGAGATAACCCTTGGCGGCATGAAGCCGCACCCACGGCATCTTGGCCTTTTTCGTCAACGGATTGACGTAGTAGGGCTGGTGCATGTGCCAGAGGACGACGACATTCATGAGGAAACCTCCCCGCGCAGGAACCGCGCGGCTTCCTCGGGATAGACGGTGTTGATGTAGGTGCCCAGGCCGATCTCGAATCCGGCGAGCGCGTTGAAACGGGGCACGATTTCCAGGTGCCAGCAGTAGTCGTAACGCGTGCTGCTAAAACGCTCGGTAAGGGGACGGTGAAGCGGCGCCATGTGGAGCAGGAGATTGTAGCCCGGCTTTTCGAGGACCGCATTCAGGCGCTGCAGAGCGAAACGGAGGACCTCGGCCAGGTCCTGCAGCTCGTTGGTGGTGCACGAAATATATTCGGCATGATGGCGCTTGGGAAAGATGGCCATCTCGAAGGGGAAGCGGCTGGCGAAGGGACAGAAGAGGGTGTAGCCGTCGTTTTCGGCCACCAGCCGCGAACCGTCGGTCCGCTCGGTGTGGAGGATGTCGCTGAAGAGGCTGCGCTGCTTGTGAAGATAATGATCGCGGGCGCGGATGAGCTTGCCCTCGACTAGGGGCGGGACGATCGGGAGCGCGACGAGTTGCGAGTGGGCGTGGACGAGAGAAGCCCCGGCGCTGGGGCCGACATTCTTGAAGATGTAGATGTGCTGGAAGCGGTGGTCCTTGTCGAGGTCGATGATCCGCTCGCGATAGCTGGCGAAAATGTCGGCGATGGCGCTGACGCTGAGGTCCTCGATGGCGCAACTGGCGTCGGGCGTTTCAATGATCACCTCGTGCGCGCCGATGCCGGTGAGGCGGTCATAAAGCCCGACCGGGGTGGCTTCGAGCGCGCCCTCGACCCGCATGGCGGGGTAGCGGTTGGGCACGACGCGGACGCGCCAGCCCGGTTCGTTTGGCTTGGTCTTTTCCCTGCGGATAGCGTAAACCTCGGGCGGCGTGAGCCGTTCGTTGCCCTCGGCGAAAGGATCGAGGGCCCCGCCTTGCAGCGTGGCGGGCAGATAGTCCTGCGGGCGGCGCTGCCGTTCCGGGGCGAAGACGACCCAGGTGTTGTGAAGCGGATCACGGCGGAATTCAGGCGTCATGGCGGAGGCAGTAAATCAGGATGATGCTTTTATGCAACCCCGAGCAGTTGACGTGCCGCCGTGATCGTGGGCGGGCGGGCGGCGCGGTCGCGTTCCAGGAGGCTCATGACCCAGGCGCTCCACGCCTCGGGCAGCCCGGCGACCCTTTCCCCCAGGGGATCGGGCGCGAAGCGGAGGCAGTGGATGGCGACCTCCTGCTCGTTGGCGCCGGGATGAGGCCACGCGCCCGACGCGGCATAGTAATAAAGGCAGCCGAGGGCGTAGAGGTCCGAGGTGACGTCGGCCTGCGCGCCGTCGATTTGTTCCGGCGCGAGCGTGTGGATGCTGCCGAAAAGGGGAGAGCGCTCCTCGGGCGGATCGAGGCGAAGGAAAGGAAGCTCGAGGAGTTTCCAACCCGAAGCGGTCTGGAAAAAGTTGTCGGCGTTGAGATCGCCATGGACCCAGCCGGCGGTGTGCAGCGCCTCGACCGCGTCGAGCGACTCGTCGACGAAGAAGCGCCAATCGCGCGGCTCCAGCGGACGGGCCCGGATCAACTGGCCGAGCGTGCGGCCTTCGAGCAGTTCGAAGATCTGGTAGACGCCGTAGACAGGATCGGACCCTGAGCCGAGGATCCGGACCCAGCCGTCGTGGAACAAAGGCGAGGGCTCGTCGGCCGGCGCGGGGCCGAGGTGAAGAGCGAGGCGCACGGCGACTTCGTTTTCCGTGGTGGTGTCGCGCGCGCGAAAGACGCGGGCTTCGCCGCCCGAACCGATGGCGGCCAGCAACTCGTAGCGTTCGTCGATGAAAGTGTTTTCCATGGTTTGTGATTCAGTGGTTGGGAATCAATTTGGGTAAGGTTGCATGATCAAAAGGCGGAACTGATCCTTCGACAAGCTCAGGATGAGGGAAAGCCGACGAAAAGTTCCGGCTTACAACTCCGATTCGATCTGGAGGAGATTGGCGCGGATCGGATTCGGATGCGCCGGATCGGCCTCGACGCGTTCCATTTCCTTGGCGGTGGTGAAGTAGGTGCTGAAATGGGACGTCTCGCCGGCGTAGTCCTTGGTCACCTCAAACCAGTTGACGTAATCGAGCAGCTTTTGATGATAAGCGGCCTCGGCGACGCGGAGCCGACGCGCTTCCTCGAAAAGTTTCTTCGCGCGGTCCGGGTTGTTGTTGGTGACCAGCTCCATCAGGGCGGCGCGATAATCCTCGAGGATCGAATGCCAGCTGGGGTGGGCGCGTAGTTCGAGTTCGGTCAGGACGAAGACCCGCTCCTGAAGGGCCTGCGCCAACGCCGGGGTCCGGGGAAGCGTGGTGACGGTATCGAGCGTGCAGGTCTGGACGGAGGCGTTTTTCGAGGCGGCGAAAGTGATGGTTTCATCCGCCGCCAGCTCGGACGCGGTTTCGTCCCAGGTGAAGGCGACGGAACGGCTGCGTCCGCCGGCGTCGGCGAGCTCACGCTGCCAGTCGGCCTCGATCGGAAAATGGAGCTGGGCCGTGGATTGGGTGGGATTGGGCTGCGAGAAGCCGGAGAGCCATTCTTGAAAATCGTCGCGTCGGGGGCCCGGTTCAGTCAGGCTCTCGACGAGGTAATAGGAGAAGGCCCGTTGCCAGATCCCCAGCAGCCGGTCTTCGCTCAATTCGTGCCAGCCGGTGATTTCGGCCAGCGTCGGGGCGCTTTGGTTCTGGACGGCACGGCTCACAATGCTTTCGCGGTTGTGCTCGGAGTCCTCGTTCAGCCATTCGCGCAAGCCCTCGACCAGCCAGAGCGGGACAGTGTCGAGATGGGTGTTCCGGTCAAAGGATTTCGTGTTCGCAAAAAATTTTTCCCAAAGAAGGGCGGTGACAAATTGCCGCTGGATGAATTCGCGCGCGTTCGGATCCGTGGAGGGAAGAACCGCCTCGATTTTCATGGTCGTGCCCTGGGAGAAGACCGCCGCGGCCTCGCGGTTGATCTTGGCGAGGAGGGGATCGTCGGGCGTCATGATATGGATGTGGACCGGAAAGCGCCAGGCGGGCCCGAGCTGCAAAAGGGGCGCAAGCTGGTCGCGCGTGTCGGCCGCCAGCTGCACTGTGTCGGTGCAGGCGAGGGCGTCGGAACTGGTGCAGGTGACCTGCGGATAATCCTGCGCGGCCGACGTTGAAATCACCGGGGCGTCGGGCGCCGGGTTTGCGGGCGTCTCCTGGGCGAAGAGGGGCGCGTGCAGGGAAAGCAAGCCCGTCAACGTCAGCGCGGCGGAGAAGGGGATGCGCCGGTTCATTCCTTTTTCGCCGCCGGCTTCGCGGCGGGCTTGGTTGGTTCCGGTTTGTGGGCCTCCGACTTGGCGCTCTCCGATTTGGTGGTCGTTACCGGGGAGCTTTCGCTGCTCTTGGCGGAATCGCTCTTCGATTTTTTGTAACCTTCGCTGCGATAATCGGTGATGTAGAAGCCGGAACCCTTGAAGATCAATCCGGCTCCCGCGCCGATCTTGCGCTTGACCGGACCTTTGCCCCAGGTTTTCATCCGGCACTGATTTTTCGGACAAATTTTCAGCGCGTCGTCTTTCATCGATTGGACCAGTTCAAACGTCTTTTTGCACTTGGCGCATTCGTATTCGTAGGTGGGCATTCGTGCGAGCTTAGCAAAAGTTGCGCTTGTATCCAGCAGCGACTTTGGTCCGGTTGACGAGCATTCTTTCGGCGTGACCCATGCCGACTTTTCGTAGAGCCTTTGAATCACAATGAAGGGTGGTCAATTTATTCTCATGGGCGTGCCCGGCACGGCTTTGGATGCAAAAACGGCTTCCATTATTCGCGACGTGCAACCGGCGGGCTTTATTCTCTTCGGGCGCAATATCAAGGCCCCCGCGCAACTGCGCCAACTGATCGACGATCTGCGCGCCGAGGTGAAGCACGAGCCGGTGGTGACCATCGACCAGGAGGGTGGACGCGTTTCGCGGCTGAAGGAATGTGGTTCCGAACCGCCCAGCGCGAAGCAGCTTCGCGAGAAGGGCGATCTCCGCCTAATCGAGCGGCATGGCGCGCTCACCGGCGTGCTTCTGCGCCTCTTCGGCTTCAACCTGAACCTTGCGCCGGTGGTCGATGTCTCGTTTGAGGGCGATCTCGACAACTCGCTGAAAAACCGGACGTGGGGCCTGGACGCGGAAACGGTGACGCGAAATGCCGGGGCCTTCAATCGCACGATGCGCGAGCAGGGCGTGCTGAGTTGCGGCAAGCATTTTCCCGGCTATTCCCGCGCGGCCGTCGATCCGCATCACGAGCTGCCGGTCGTCGCGCGCAGCCGCCGCGAATTGCAGGAGGACGAGTGGAAGGCCTTCCAGGCCCTGGCGCCGGAGCTCGATTCGATGATGGTGGGCCACGCGAATTATCCGGCGCTCGACGACAGCGGTTTTCCCTCGTCGCTTTCGCGCAGGATCATCCACGGCATCCTGCGCGAGGAGTGGGGCTACGCGGGCACGGTCATCAGCGACGATCTCGACATGGGCGCGATTGTCGGCCACTACGGGCTGGCCGAATCGGTGACGCGCGCGGTCGAGGCGGGCAACGACCTGGTGCTGCTCTGCCATCGCCCGGAACTCATTCCCGAGGCGGCGAAGGCACTCGAGGCGATCTCGCCCGCGCGGGCGGCGCAGGCTGAAACGCAAATCGCGCATCTGCGGGAGAAGCTCGATCCGCCGCTTCCGTTTTCCATCGATGCCCATGCGGCGATCGACCGGAAGATCTATCAGTTGCGGGTCGATACCCTTGGCGCAGAAGCTGCTGAGGCACGGTCCGTGGACGACGGCAAGCGGTCGCCGGTCGAGACGTTTTAATTAAGCGAAGAGGACCTGGATGAAGTATGACCTTTTCTCAGTCCTCGAGCTTTGCGGGATGGGCGGCGCCATTTTCTGGCTCATCGGCGCCTTCGCGCTTTTGGTGGCCAGCCGGAAGGCGCGCCGTGAGTTCCGGGTGAAAGGCTATCTGAAGCCGCCCTCGGGCACAGGTTGGTTTCCCTTTTTGCTCGGCAAGCATTATGAGGCGTTCGAAAATCCCGGGACCCGTTTCTATTTCGGAATCTCCCACTTTTGCCTGATGGGGCTGATCCTGGTCGTGGCGGCCATCGTGATTTTGCTGGCCTGCACCTTTTTCTTCAATGGGCTGTCGGGCTTCCCGGAGAGCCTGCCTACGCCGGGGCTGCCCGGCTCGTGATCTTGCGCCGCTCTTGCCCGCCATGATGGCACGGGTAAGTTTATTTTGTGAGTGAACCTGACTCTTCGCTCGGCTCGGCAGCGGAATCCAAAAGGCGCGCGCCGGATAAACGGCGTTTCCCTCGTGCTTTGGTTTATATCTGCTTGGGGGGCATACTCTATATCCTGTTCAGCGTATTGTTTCCACCAATCCCCGGAAGCAGAGGGGGGGCCCTACCCGAGATGCAGAATGTCCGTCAAATTGGACAGATGATGTTTTCTTACTCGACGGATAACATCGCGAATAACAACAGTTATCCCGACGGCAACAGCTCGACCGAGGTCTTTCAAAAGCTACTTGATGGAGGTTACTGCTCTGACCCCGGCGTTTTCTATATCCCCCTTTCAGGAAAGACGCCCGCAAAGCCGGGACAGAAATTGAAACCGGAGAATGTCTGTTTCGATGTCACTTCAGGAGTCGCTTCAAATGCCCCCGATGGGATACCCCTTATCTTTATGACAGGCTATAAAGTGACCTATGCTCCCGGTGGCTCCGCGGTGCCGATCATCAAACCATATCCCCCATTTGGAGAGCCGCGTACCTGGTCTCTATGGTGGCACAGAAAGCCGCTACGAACGCCAGGAATTGGCGTTTTGTACAAAGGCAATAACGGCAGGTTCTGGCCCCTTACATTCTCCGACGATTCCGAGGCCACCATTCCTAATTTCGTTCCGGTTGATTTCAAACCTGATGGCAAAACGTATCGCCAGCTTACGCCCGACGGGCCGCTGCCCGGAAATTAAACCGCCTTCCTTTCGGCGTGACCCGCGCCGACTTTTCGGACAGCCTCTGTCCATAAAAAACGGGCTCCCATAGCTTAACGGATAAAGCAACGGTCTTCTAAACCGTAGAGTGTTGGTTCGATTCCAACTGGGAGCGCCCGGGTGATGTTTTGGCGCTGCGATCCATGCCCCATTTCCCACAAGTCGAGGAGCCGCCGTTGAATGAATTGAACCAGCTTATTGCCCCGGAAATTTTGGACGATGAGTTTTCGTTTTTGTTGACCCGGCTGGTCGCTCAAGAGGAGCTCAATACGATTCTCGAAATCGGGGCGTCGAGCGGGGCCGGCAGCACGGAAGCCATTTATCAGGGTATCGTGCAAAACCCGGGGACCGTCGAGGTCTACAGCATGGAGGTTTCCGCGCCTCGTTTTGCCGCGCTGCAAGAGCGCTATGCCCGGGAACCGCGGATGCACGGCGTGCACGCTTCATCGATCAGGATCGATGAATTTCCGACGGAACAAGAGGTCGCCGCCTTCTATCATGCGCATAAGACCAATCTGAATCGCTATCCGCTCGAGCGCGTTCTCGAATGGCTGAAACAGGATGTCGATTACATTAAACAGAACGGCGTTCCCCAAGGGGGGATTGATCTCATCAAGAAAAAAGCGGGCGTGAAAGTTTTCGACCTCGTTTTAATCGATGGCTCGGAATTTACCGGCGCGGCGGAATTGAAGCAGGTTTATGGCGCGAAGCTCATCCTGCTGGACGATATTTTTTCGTTTAAAAATTATCAAAATAACGCGCGACTGCAAAAGGACCCTCTCTACGAGTCAGTGATCTCAAATCTCCAACTGCGAAACGGTTACGCGGTCTTTAAGCGGAGGGATATGCTGCTGCGGGGAGGGCCTTACCCCGATCTGCTGAGGACGTTTCGATCCAAGGAATCATCTCTCTTTTCCCTCAAAAGGATTTGGCGAAGGCTTCGGGCCAAACTTAATTTTAATTAATCGAATTTGCCATCGCTCGACGTACGCCTTGTTCTTTACCCGATTCAGGTTAAATTGATCCTCTCATGGGAAGAACGAGCGATTCACGGCAGCGCCTCATGGATGCGGCTCATCAGCTGATCTGGGGCTACAGCTACGGCGCCGTGACGATCGAGGCCATCTGCGAGCGGGCCGGAGTAAAAAAGGGGAGCTTTTATTACTTTTTCGATTCCAAATCCGACCTGGCCGTTTGGGCCATCAAGGGGTGGTGGGAGGAGCGCAGGGGCCTGATGGAAGGATGGTTTCGGCCCGAGGTTCCGCCGCTGGAACGCATCTCCAAATATATCGATTTCGTGGTTGAACACCAGATCCAGGCCTACGAAGAGGCTGGCCAGGTTCTCGGCTGCCCGCTCTTCACGCTGGGCTCCGAAATTTGCACGCAGGACGAACGGATCCGGTCGCTCGTGCAGGAAATTCTCTCGGGCGTTGCGCGCGCTTTTGAAGAGGCGATCCGCGATGCGCAGGCCGCCGGCGAGATTGGAGGAAACAATCCCGCGCTGAAAGCCCGTCTGCTTTGGGCCTTTTACGAGGGCACGTTGACCCGCGCCCGCATTGAGAACAATCCCGAGCTGCTGCGCCACCTGACGGCTGATGCGCTCGAGCTTATTGGCGCGCGTCCGGCCCTGGCCGCGACGCTTTAGAACTAAAGCGTCCCCAACGCCTCACGCATCGCGCGGGTAGTTTGCTCGATGTCGGCTTCCGTATGGGCGGAGCTGATGAATCCCGTTTCAAACTGCGAGGGCGCGAGATAGATGCCCCGCGCCAGCATGGCGTGAAAGAACCGCGCAAACTTCTCGAGGTTGGCCGTCTTAGCCGCCTCCAAATTTCGGACGGCCTGGCCGGTAAAGAAGAGGCAAAACATCGAGCCCACTCGATAAAATACATGGTCGTGGCCGGCCGATTTAAGCGCCGCCCGCGTCTCCGTTTCGAGTTGCGCGCCGCGTTGCTCCAGCTTCGCGAAAATATCCTCCTCTTCCAAAATCTTGAGCTGGGCCAGGCCCGCCGCCATGGCGAGGGGATTGCCCGAAAGCGTGCCGGCCTGGTAGACCGGCCCCTCCGGCGCGAGAAAATCCATGATGTCGGCGCGTCCGCCCAAAGCGCCCACCGGCAGGCCACCGCCGATGACTTTGCCGAAGCAGGAGAGATCGGGCCGGATGCCGAGCAGCTCCTGCGCGCCGCCACGGCCCACCCGGAAACCGGTCATCACCTCGTCGAAAATCAGGAGAGCGCCATGCGCCGTGCAAAGTTCGCGCATCGTTTCGAGATAGACCGGCTCGGGAAGGATCAGCCCCGCGTTGGCGGGAATCGGTTCGACGATCACCGCCGCGATTTCGCCCCGGTTCCGCTCGAAGGCGAGCCGCAACGCCTCCGCGTCGTTGAACGGCAGGGCGACGGTGAGCGCGGCGAGCGCGGCGGGAATCCCGGCGCTGTCGGGCCGGCCGAGGGTGAGCGCGCCCGAGCCCGCCTTGACCAGGAGAGAATCGACGTGGCCGTGGTAGCAGCCCTCGAACTTGATGATCTTGTCCCGGCCCGTAAAGCCGCGGGCGAGGCGGACCGCGCTCATGGTCGCCTCGGTGCCGCTGTTGGTCATCCGCACTTTTTCGACCGACGGCACCCAGTCGCAGATTTTTCGCGCGAGTTCCACTTCGAGCCGATTCGGAATGCCGAAGCTTGTGCCGCGGTCCGCCGCCGCCTTCACCGCCGCGATGACTTCGGGGCGGGCATGGCCGAGAATCGACGGGCCCCAGGTGCAGACATAATCGAGGTAAACATTGCCGTCGATGTCTTCCACGCGGGCACTGGAGGCCTGCTGCGCGAAAAAGGGATCGCCTCCCACGGCGCGAAAGGCGCGCACCGGCGAATTGACGCCGCCGGGAATGTAGCGGAGCGCCTCGGCGAAAAGCTCCTGGGAACGGGTCCGGATCATCGCCTGAGGATGACAGCCTTTTTAACGCCTTACAAATCCAGGATGTTTCCGCGCCCGCTCAGGGAGGGAAACTGGCGCTCCCAAAAATAGCGCACCGAGGGCGTGGCGTTGGGCGGGAGCTTGCTGACAAAGGCCGCATTTTTGATTTCCTTGACGCCGAGCCTCAGGCGGCCCTTCCGCAATTTGGTCTGGAAGAGAACGGCCAGGGCCGATCGTTGCGGACGATCGAAGAGGTCGATCACCTTGGCGGAGACGACGGTCAGGCCGATTTCCTCGGTCAGTTCGCGGCGCAAGGCCTGCTTGAGAGCTTCGGTCGAACGGACCTTGCCGCCGGGCAGCGACCAGAGCTGTTTGCCGGCGAGTTGCTGAATCAAAAGGACATTACCGTAGGCGTCCTGAATCCAGGCCAGGACGGAGACTTCCTTGGCGGAAGCAGGCCGGACATTGGAATGGGCCGGTCGCTTTCGGTTGGGCATGGAAGTCATATAAAGGAACGCGCGGACATTGTCACCTAATTGTCACATAGGCTTTCCTCCCTCAACTAGGCCCTAGATGGGCGCCCCGCATACGGGTGGCCCGGGCTACTTTGTTGCCCGGGTTCGCGTGGAGACATTCCACGCGAATAGGAGGTCGGCCGGCGTTACCCAGATACAGGTGACCTCCTGTGCGCTCGCGATGCCGCGCTCGCGCCCCCGGACAACGAGTTGTCCGGGCCACCTTCCTGTGCGACCACGTGAATGGAACAGGCCCTAGGAAAGCACCTTAACGGCGTTAGGTCTTTCCTCCCGGGGGAGATTGCGCGCTTCCTCCAGGCGAACGGCAAAGCGGATCAAATCGGCATAGGTGGCCAGTTTCAACTTCCGCCGGATATTGGCGTAGTGCACCGCGACCGTTTTGGGGCTGAGATGCAGCTGCTTGGCGATCTGAGCGGTCCCTTCGCCTTCCCCGATCAATTGAAAGATCTCAAACTCGCGATCGGTGAGCACCTCCAGCGGGGACGACGTCGCCGCGGGCCGTCCCGAGACGTGTTTGAGGATCTTCTCCGAAACTTCCTCGCTCACGTAGGTGCGGCCGGCCAGAACCTGCCGTATCGCGGAAATCAACGCCTCGGGACGCTGCTGTTTCGTAATGTAGCCGCCCGCGCCAGCCCGGAGCACGCGTTCGGCGTAGAGCGACTCGTCATGCATGGAGAGAATCAGCATCGGCAAAGCCGGGTACATCACCTTAATGTCCTTGATCAATTCGAGCCCGCTTTTTCCCGGCAGCGTGATATCGAGCAGCACCAGGTCGGGCTTCAACGTCTGGAGCAACTCCATCGCTTGATACGCATTTTCCGCCTCGCCGCAGATGGCGAGGTCCGGCTCTCCCGCGATCATGGTGCGGAGCCCTTGCCGCATCATCGGATGATCATCCACGATCAGAATGTTCCTCGACTCGACGGCGGGGCGCTTTGATTTCATCGGTATCCTTTCGTCTCGCTCGATTTGTTTCCCTCGGGCAGGTGAACCGAACAAGTCACGCCGGTCCCGCCCCTGGCTTCCCTTTGAATGGTGAGTGAGCCACCTATCATACCGGTACGATACTGCATAATCCGGAGTCCCATGCCGGTTTTTTTGGAATTTTTTATCGAGAACCCCACCCCGTCGTCTTTGATCTTGAGCGCGATCCGGTGGGATGTTTGGGTTAATCCAATTAAAATCTGCTTCGACTTGCCATGTTTGATCGCGTTGGTGACCGCCTCCTGGGCGATGCGATAAAGGTGCGTGGCCAGTGTGTGGTCGTGGATCAGCACCGGTTGCCGGCAGACAAAGCGGCACGACCGGCGAAAATGTTTTTTGCTCCGCGTGGCCAGTTCCTCGAGCGCCGCCATCAAGCCGTTCGGCTCGGGCTTCACCGGATGAAGTC
Source organism: Methylacidiphilales bacterium (assembly GCA_965226715.1). Lineage (GTDB taxonomy): Bacteria > Verrucomicrobiota > Verrucomicrobiia > Methylacidiphilales > UBA1321 > JABDGH01. Next base: position 198,775 of record CBDDEB010000001.1, read on the forward strand.
CCCGGGCCAGGGATCGCGTCCGGTCGAGGGCCTGGTCGAGCACGCCCAGGATCGTGACGCCCTCGGCCGCCGCCGCGCGGTTTCCGTCGCCGAGGAGCTTTTTTTGCAATGCGCTGGTCAGGTAATTCGCCGCGGTCAGAAGCTGGCCCAGGTCATCGTGCATGTCATGGGCGATCCGCTGGTGCTCGCGCTCGCTGATGGTCAACAGCTCCCGTTCGAGTTCTACCCGGTAGGTGATGTCGCGCGTAAAAATAGAGCTGTGCCGGAACTGACCGTCGTTCCAGTGCGAGCTGGCGTCGATGATCACGAACCGGATCGATCCGTCGCGGTGTCTTAGCCGGGCCCTGAAGTTATGCACCGTCTCGCCCTTGGCCAGGGGGGCGAGCAACTCCTTGTCGTTCGTTTGGTCCGCATCGAACTCGGTGAGCCGGTGCCCCAGGTATTCTTCCCGCGTATATCCGAGCAGATCCAGCTGCGCCTGGTTGACCCGCAGGATCGTCCCATCCAGTCCCAGCCATTGCAGCCCGATGGGAGCATGATCGAAAAAGTCGGCCAGGTTCTTCTCGCTCACATGCAGCGCCTCGGCCACCTGTTTCGACTTGGTGATGTCGGTGAGGCTCAGGCGGCAATAAATCCTCCGCCCGGCCAGATCCTCATCGGCCACTCCCTCCAGCAGCACGGCCAGTCGTTCGCCCGTCGCGCTCTTCAGTTCGAGTTCACCGGTCTGTTTCGTTGCCGAGGCAAACGCATGACGCTGGTTCAGATAAAAGGCGTCCTGTGATTCGGGCCGGATGAACCGTGTGAATTTTTGACCGATCAATCTTTTCCGTTCCACCCCCAGCAGACCGGCCGCGGCCAGGTTGGCCTCGTAAATTTCGCTGTTTTCGCCCAGGGTCAAAAGAGGGCAGGTCGCGAAATCATAAAGATTGCCGTACCGCTCGGAGGCTTCGGCCAGCTCCTCCTGCGTCCGGCGCAACTCCTCATTTTGCATCCGCAATTCAATTTCATGCACCTGGAGCTCATGCACCATTTTGTGAATGTCCTCCGTGGACATGGCGGCAATTTCCCGCCGCGTCGCCCTGAGCACATCTTCCGCCCGGGAACGCAGGGCGGTGATTCTGCGCAAGCGGGGGCCCTTTTCTTTTGTCCGGGATCGATCCTTCACCTGGTGCGCTTTCGGTTTTGGGTTGATTTTTTGCCAGGCGACGGCCGGTTTCTCGCCGGGCCCGTTGAAATCGCGGTATTTTCAATGGCGAGCAGAATCATGGCCGGCAGTCCCGATTCCTGGGCCAGACGCCGCCCATTGAGCAGGAGCACCCGGGTTCCATCGCCGGGGAAAGGATAGGACATCTTGAAGTCGGTGAAGACCGAATTTTTAGGCAGAATATTTTCCAGCAAGCGCCGCAATTGGGGAATGTCCCATCGACCTTTGCTCAGCGAATAAATGAGCTGGCCGTCCACTTTCCTGGGGGAGAGATCGAACGTCCGGTAAAACGCGTCGTTGGCCGAGACCACGCGAAGTTTCTCGTCCAGCACGACGAGCGGCTCGCGAACGGTCTCCACAATGCTCTCGGCATAGGCTCGGCCCAGGCGGGCTCTTTCCTCGGCCTGCTTGACCGCGTTGATGTCGACGAAGGTCACCACCAGCCCATCGATCACGTTTTCCGTCGTGCGATAGGGCGAGAGGCGCACTTCGCGCCAGTCTCCGCTCTTCGTCCTTACCTCTCTCCTTTTGGGCACCAGCTTGCGCAGCACCTCGGCCGCGTCGGACTGCAACTGGTCATAATCGAGGTTCGAGGCGAGGTCGGCGATCGGCCGCCCCACGTCGGTCGGGATCAGGTTGACCAGCTTGGTCGCCTCGGCGGTGAAGCGCTTGATCTTCAAATTCTGGTCGAGAAAGATCGTGGCGATTTCCATGCTGTTGAGCAGATTTTGCATGTCGTCATTGGCCTGACCCAGGTCCTCCACCTTGGCCTGGAGCTGGGCGTTGACCGTCTGCAATTCCTCGTTGAGCGACTGCATTTCCTCCTTCGAGGTCTCCAGTTCCTCGTTCACGCTCTGCAGCTCCTCATTGGTCGACTGCATCTCCTCGTTGGTTGACTTCAGTTCCTCGTTCGAAGTCTCCAGTTCCTCCACCGTGCTTTGCAGCGTCTCCTTGGTGTACTGCAGTTCCCGCTCGAGCGCCGAGACCGTGTGGGGTGAGGGGCGGACCGTTCCCCGGACTGCCTTTTGCGCCGGCGGCGGTTTCACTTCCGGTTCGATCTGGAACATGACCAGGATCAAACCCCGAAGCATTTCGGGCTCGGCCAGCTTGACCACGGTGAGCCGGACGCTGCTGAAATCGCCGTTGGTCTTGACCCGGACGCCCTCATGGACGACTTCCCCCTGCTGGCTCGCCGCCCGGCGCAGGGCCGCGCTCAAGTCGGAGCGCAAACCTTCGCGGGCCATCTCCAGGATGTTCAGGCGTGGCTGGCCCGCGGCCGCTTCCAGGAAGTCGCCCGTCCGGCCATGGATGTAAAGGATGTCGCCCCGTTCGTTGACAATGACGCTCGCGGGGACAAAGCACCGCAACAGCATCTTCTCGATGACGACGGGGAGGTGGAGTTTCCGGTTCTCCTCGCGGGCCTCGGCCTCTCCCTTCGGCTGGGTTTCCAACGTGGACGCGTCAGGGGAAAAAGTCGAATGGGAGGAGCCTCGATCTAGCGCGCCTTTGCGTTTGAAAATCTTCCATTTTTTATTGGTCATGACGAAATGATCCCGCAGCCCGCTGACCCCTTCCGAAGAACCGAGAAAAAGCGTTCCGCCCGGTTTCAAGGCGTAATGGAAGAGTTCGAGCAGTCGTTGCTGGGCTTCCGGCCTAAAGTAAATGAGAAGATTGCGGCAGGCAACCAGGTCGAGCTTGGTAAACGGCGGGTCCTTCACGACATTTTGCGTGGCGAAGACGACCATCTCGCGAATCTCCTTCCTGACCCGATAGCCGCTCTCTTCCTTGATGAAAAAACGCGCCAGCCGCTCGGGGCGGACATCCCGAGCGATGCCGTCCGGGTAAAATCCGGCCCGGGCGAAATTAATGGCGTGGCCGTCCAGGTCGGTCGCGAAAATCTGCACCATGAAATGCTTCTTGAGCCGCCTCATCGTTTCCTGAAAAAGGATGGCCAGGGAATAGGCCTCCTCGCCGGTGGAACAGCCCGCGATCCAGACCCGGACGGCGCTTTTGGGCGGGCGCAACGAAAGAATGTTGGGCAGCGTGGTTTTCGTCAGCGAGTCAAAGGCCTCGGGATCGCGGAAAAAGTGGGTCACGCCGATGAGCAATTCCCGGAAAAGCACATCGAGTTCGTTCGGGTTGTCGCGCAACAGCTGCAAATATTGCTGCGGGCCTTTCAGTTGATGCACGTTGATCCGCCGCTCGATTCGCCGCCGGATGGTGTTCGTCTTGTAGGCCGAAAAATCGTGTCCCGTCCGCAGGCGCAGCAGCACGTTGATTTTTTGCATCGCCTCGGGCAATTCCGCCTCGTCGCCCGTCTCGGGTTGCGCCAGCGCGACGTAGGGCCCCTTGACATAGCCCAGCAATTGGCCCGGCATCTCGTCCACCGGCAGGATGTAATCGACCATGCCGGTGTCGATGGCGCTGATCGGCATGCCGGAATACTTGGCCGACTTCGGGTCCTGCGCCATGGTCATCCCGGCGGCGCCCTTGATCGCCTTCAGCCCGAGCGTGCCGTCGGTGCCGGTGCCGGAAAGGACGATGCCGATCGCCCTTTCCTTCTGGTCCTCGGCCAGCGAGCGAAAAAAATAATCGATCGGCAGCCGCAGCGAACCCGGCTCCCCCGGCTCCATGACATGGAGCGTGCCGTTGAGGATCGCCAGGTAACCTTCCGAAGGGGAAAGATAGGCGTGGTTGGGTTGGACGATGGCGCCGTCCGTCGCGATCTTCACCCGCATCGGGGTGTGCTTCTGGAGCAACTCGGGGAGCATGCTGACGTGCCCCGGGTGTTGATGGGTGACGACGATAAAGGCGATTCCGCCGTCGGCGGGAACGCTGGCGATGAATTTTTCCAGCGCTTCCAAGCCTCCCGCCGAGGCGCCCAGGCCCACGATGGGAAACGACTTGCCCGCGGTTTTCGGCGGCTCTCCCCGGCGCCTGATTTCGGCTCCGCTTCCCGGCGCCGTCCTCTGCTTTTTCGGGATCATTTTCTTTCGCGCCATGATGACTTGCAGTGGGGATGAAATGGGGTCTGCCAGCAGCGATGTCCTCGGAAATTGGGAGGGGCACGTCGGCTGCCGGAGATGATTGAACTTAACCTACCGCCAAAGTGAATTCGGACAACCAAACTCCAGGATTGCCCCAAGACGCCAGCCGGCGTGACGCGTTGCCGCGTCTGCTTTTGCCGTGAGTTCTAACTCGTCGTCGGATAAGCCCGCTCAAAAAAAGAGGCCAGCTCGTTTTCCAAAAACTTGGGCGTAATGTCCCGCTGGGAGACCTCGGTGCTGATCGGCGCGGCCTGCGTATCCGTTCTTTGCCGGACGAAGACGAGGTCCTCGGACCGGTAAATCTCGTAAAACTTCGTGTTGCCTTTCGAAATATCCTGCTTCGGATTCACGAGCTTGATGGTCTTGCCCGCCCCGAAACTGAGGTAACGATCGAGCAGGGTCAGCCCGATCGATTGCACCGGAGTGTGCGTCAAATTGGTGATGATCACGGCATCCCTGCCGAGCTCCCTCAGGGTGACCTTGAACTCGTTGAAGGCCGGCTTGATTGTCTCCTCCACCAGGGCCGCGAAATTTTCCCGCCCGGCTTGTGCCTCCAGCGTGAAGACGCCCGCCAGGACCGCCTCCATTTCCTCGAGTTTTTTGACCTTCTCGGCGTGCAACATGATCCTGTTGCGTAAGTTCTCCATGGCGTGGAAGCGTAAAATTCCCGCCCGAAAGAGGCAAGCCAAATGACTTTAATCTTCCGTGGATAACGTCGTAAGAATTCGCTACTTAGTTCAGATTAATCATCTTCGCGCCAGAGGATCTTCATCACGATCGCCTTTAGCGGCGCCTCACTTTTTCAGCGAAGGAATCTGCGGCGTGTTGAAAGTGATCTTGAGCGCAAAAGCGTCGCCCGGCGGAGGCGTCGCCGGCATGACCACGTTCAACCCCTGGTCATCCTGTTTCCAAGTGAGCTTGGCCGGAGAGCCCAGCAGGCTGATGTTTGCGATGGTGCTGCCGTCGAAGCTGCCTGAGTTCAGGGTCTTGATCGGCAAGGTGGCCCCGTTCCCCGGCCACGCCATGACGGTCGCGTAAAGGATGGTGTTCGCCTTGTCGCGCGTGAACCGGATGTCCTGGGCCGTTCCGGGAGGGAAATTCTTGGTGAAGTCGGTGGGACCTTCCCCGAACGTCTCCCAGGCCCGCGTCGCGTACAAGGCTTCCCCCAGCGTGCTGGTCGATTTGCCCAGGTCCTGGAGAATCTTGACCGTTTCGGGATCCAAGGTGCCGTCCGGTTTCAGCGGCACGTTCAGGAGCAGGTTGCCGTTGCGGCTCACGTTATCCATCAACGTGGCGATGACGCGGGAGGCCGCAATGAAATCGGCCGGCTTGTCCGTGAGCATCCGGAACCATCCCTTATTGATCGATTTGTCCGACTGCCAATAGTACTGGGGAATACCGCTATTGTTGTCGGTCTTGGTCTTGGTCGAGAACTCAAAATCAAGCACCGCAATGGTGGGCACCCAGTCGAGCTTGATGTTGGCCACCGCCTCCAGCTTGCCGTTGTGATTGGCGATATTCGAATTGTAGAAATCGGCCAGGACATTGAGCCCCGCCGGATAATCGTGAAAGGGAATCCCTCCGTCGACATAGAACAAATCGGGCTTGTAGCGTTCGATCAGGTCGCGCATCCGCAGTTCATATTCCTTTTCCCAATCGATCGGCGCCTCGTCCTTGGCCTGCTCATATTTCATGCCGTTGGAGTCCTGCCAGGGAACGCCATAAAGATCGGCATACTGCGGGTCCGCGCCGTCATAAGGAACGCCCTGCAGCGGACCGGTAGTGTCCGACCCGTGGGAAGTCTGGAACCAGCGATAGCTGCGGGCCATGTGCGACGAAACGCCGAAACGGAGGCCGTTGTCGTCCGCCGCCTTTTTCCACATGCCGATGATGTCCTTGCCTGTCGTGACCTTGGCATTCCAGCGCGGCTGATATTTGGAATCCCACATGTCGAAATTATCATGATGCACCGCCACCGGAACGATATACTTGGCTCCCGCCTCCTTATAGAGTTTCACCAGGGAATCGGCCTGCGCCGCGTCGAACTTCTCCGCCTTGAAAAGCAGGCAGACGTCCTTAAAACCAACCTTCGACGGATGGCCCATCGTGGCGATCTGGTGCTTGTAGGCGGGATTCCCCTGTTTGTACATGTCCCGGCCGTACCACCCCATCGAGTCGATGCCTCCCACCGCGCAGGGCCCCCAGTGCATGAAAATTCCCAGCTTGGCATCCTCGAACCACTCGGGAACCTGATACTGCTTCAGGGAATCGATATTCGGCTTGAAGGGACCATCCACGATGGGCGACATGACGAACGGCGTGGAGGGCGAAGGAGGATAACTCTGGGCGTGAGCGGGTAACGAAATGAGCACGAAGCTGCTGACCATCAAGGCGCACCAGCGGGGGAAGGCATTTTTAAGGATCATAAGTTGGCTAAAATGGTAAAACTTACATTACCTTCTAAAGGGCGAACCGTGCCCCGTAAAGAAAATCTGAGGTTATTTCGTCCGATCCGCGCCGGTCAAGGGCTCCAAGGCTCGGGCCCATTCCGACGCCGTGAGTACGGCAAATAGAAAGACGCAAAGAAGTCGGATCATAAGCGCAAGCTTCGAGCCGTTCTAGGGAAGGCAGGCAAGAAACCAAGCGGAGCCAACGGGGCTCGAACCCGCAACCTCCTCCGTGACAGGGAGGCGCTCTAACCAATTGAGCTATGGCTCCAAAATCTGTCCGCCTTTTCAGGTGGAGTTGGGCAATCTAGGTTTTCCCGAAGGCCATGGCAATGCTTTTGTCCTGAGAATGGGCGTAAAGCGGCGGCCAGCGGTCCCCCGAGGACGGCGGCTTGCCCGCGCGCGCTCCGTGACCTAAGCTGGGGCCATGAAATTTCGCACGCTGCCGGAAACAGACCTCCGCGTCTCGGAAATCGGGTTTGGGCTCTGGACGATCTCGACCGGCTGGTGGGGCAATTTTACCGAGGGCGAGGCGATCGGCCTGATGCATAAGGCGCTCGACCTCGGCATCACGCTCTTCGACGCCGCCGACACCTACGGCAACGGTTATAGCGAGGAACTCATCGCCCGGGCCTTCCCGAAGCAGCGCGATGAGATCGTGATCGCCACCAAGGTCGGCTACAATTTCTACGACCACGGCAACGAGCGGCGCGGCCAGCGCGAAATCCCCCAGGATTTTTCCGTACCCTTCATTCGCGAGGCGGTGGAGAAGGCGCTGAAGCGGCTCAACACCGGCCACATCGATATTCTGCAGCTTCACAACATCCGTATGCCGCAGGTCGAGGACGACGCGCTCTGGGCCCTGATGGAGAAGCTCGTCCAGGAGGGAAAAATCCGCTCTTACGGCGCGGCGCTCGGGCCCGCCATCGGCTGGCTCTATGAGGGCGTCGATTGCGTCCAGCGTCGGCGGCCCCACGTCCTGCAACATATCTATAACGCGCTCGAGCCGTATCCCGGCCGGGAGATCATGGATGCAGGCGAGGCTTGCGTGACGCACGATTCGCCGAGCGCGCGCACCCGCTATCTCATTCGCGTGACTCATTCCAGCGGGATGCTCGAGGGGAAGTACACCAAGGAGACCGTCTTCCCGCCGACCGATCACCGCAGTCATCGCCCCAAATCGTGGCTGATCAACGGCCTGAAAAAAATCGAGACGCTGCAATTCCTCGTCGGCCCCGGACGGACGTTGGGCCAGGCCGCGTTGCAATGGCTGCTAGCCGACGAGCGCATCGCCTGTTGCCTGCCCAACATCTACGACGAAGCGCAGATGCGCGAATTCGCCGCCGCCTCCGAATCGCCCGCGTTGACTCCGGACGAACTCGCCCGCGTCGCCGAACTGGCCGCCAATAATTTCGGCATCTCCGACGAAACGCCTAATTATAAAGGCACCATGACCCGCGAACCCGCGGCGGTTTGATTCCAGCGACGGTTGAAGGGTCGGAATCCGTCCCGACCCTCCGGAATTCAGAGTCCTCCCTTTTTGATCCCTTCTGCCCCTTTGCCTTACCCCTCTTCGGCCCTCTGTGCGAACCTGCCTTCCAAAACGATTGCGACGAGCCGTGCTTCGGCTAAACTGAGAGACTATGCAGGAAAGCTACATTCAGGATTTGTTCGCCGAGCGGATCGGCGGGAAGCGGTACGGCAAAGACACCGCCATCTATAAGTTTGAGAAAATCAAGCGGGCCAAGCGCGCCGCGAAGGAAGCCAACCCCGACACGGAACTCTTCGACCTCGGCGTGGGCGAGCCCGACGCCATGGCCGACGCGGGCATTATCGAGACCCTCTACGCCGAAGCCCGCAAGCCCGAGAACCGCGGTTACGCCGACAACGGCGACGCCGTGCTCAAGGAGGCCGCGGCGCGGTACATGCGCCTGGTTTGCGGCGTGCCCATCGACCCCGAGACGCAGGTCGTCCACTCCATCGGCAGCAAGGCGGCGCTCTCGATTCTCCCCGCGGCGCTGATCAATCCGGGCGACGTTGTCCTTATGACCGTCCCCGGCTACCCGGTTTTCGGCACCCACGCGAAATACTACGGCGGCGTGGTCCACAACCTGCCGTTGCGTGAGGAAAACGATTTCTTGCCCGATCTCAAAAGCATCCCTGCCGACCTCCTGGCCCGGGCGAAAGTCCTCGTCCTCAACTACCCCAACAATCCGACCGGCGCCAGCGCCACGCAGGAATTCTTCGCGGAGGTCGTCGCCTTCGCGAAGCAAAACCGCCTCATCGTGATCCACGATTTCGCCTATGCAGCACTCGTCTTCGAAGGCATGCCGCTCAGTTTTCTCGCCACGCCCGGCGCGATCGAGGTCGGCATTGAGCTTCACTCGACCAGCAAGAATTTCAACATGACCGGCTGGCGCTGCGGCTTCGTCGCCGGCAACGAACTGCTGGTGAAGGCCTACGGCGACGTCAAGGACAACACCGATTCCGGGCAGTTCCTCGCCATCCAGCACGCGAGCGCCTACGCCTTCGACCACCCCGAAATCACCACCGGCATCGCGGTCAAGTATTCGCGCCGGATGGACCTGCTGGTCGAGACGCTGCGCGCCGCCGGCTTCAAGGCGAAGAAGCCGCGGGGCTCCTTTTTCCTCTACGTCGCCGCGCCGAAAAGCGCCCGGGCGGCGGATGGTTCCGAGGTCTCCTTTCCCTCGGCGGAAGCCTTCAGCCAGTGGATGATCACGGAAAATCTCATCTCCACCGTCCCGTGGGACGACGTGGGCGCTTATGTCCGCTTCAGCGTGACCTTTGCCGCCAAGGACACCGAGGAGGAAAGCCGCGTCGCGGCCGAAATCGGACGCCGCTTGAGCCGCCATACATTCCAATGGTAAAACGGCGCGATTCCCTTTAGATTGCGCATCCATTGGGCGACCCCACTCTGCACGGCATGTACATCATCACGGCCACCTTTGATTCAGACGCCGCCTTCGCCCGCACCAGCGAGATGCTGGCCCTGGGAGATTCGCCGGAGCGGCTCGCCGAGCGGCTCGGCATCACCCGCGACCTTGAGGTCGTCAAGCAGGGCGTGGGGCCCGCCTCGTTCAAGCGGCTCATCAACGACATCAAGCAGCTCAAGCATTACGTCGAGATCCATCGCAAGATCGACGAGGTCAAGAGTGACAAATCGCTGCTCCGCTTCCTCGGCGCCGGGTTCAAGGAGAAGCACATCGCCAAGCTCGAGGCCGAATCCGAGAAATTCGGGGCCCTCATCGAGGCGCCCAAGTGGTTTTACGAGCAGCCCCGCGTCCAGCTTCTCTCCTCCATCCGCGACTACGCGCTCGACGGCTCCCAGCAGGGCGACGCCGTCTGGACCGAAATCGAGCGCGATAAGCTGGTCTTCCCCATCGCCGCCATGTTCGAGACCGCGAACAAGGCCTTCGCGCACGACCTCGTCACGCAGATCGAGAAACCGCTCAAGGACATCGATCCCCGGTTCCTCCTCGAAAAGTTCGAAGGCAACCGTTCCATCACCTTCGACTTCGACAAGGGCGTGGCCATGTACTACACCCCCGCTCCCGCGCATTGATTTTTATTCCATGTCGTCGCGAAGGAGCGGCCAGCCGGCTTTGCATGGAGCGACTCAAAATCGATCCGATCACTCCCGGTCACAGCAACAAGGTCCATCGACTCCGCTCGGATTCACCCGCCGCGGGAAAATAAACCTTTCGCCTCGCTTCGCTCTGGATGACGGATTGAGGAAAGAGAGACTTTCGCAGGTCTCCAATTAAGGTGGCCCGGACAACTCGTTGTCCGGGTGGCCGAAGGCCACAGGAGGTTATCCGAGGAGGTGGGACTTTTCCGGCGACCTCCTGCTGCGCTCGAAAGGATTCGAGCGCACCCGGGCAACAAGTAGCCCGGGCCACCCGCCTGCGATCCGTCAGGTCACCTGAAAAACGGCCTACTTTCCCGGCGCGTTCGTTGCGGGCGGGGACGGCGCCTCGGGAGTTTGCGCCGGTCCACCCGGCGCGGACGCATCCGGAGCCGCGGGGGGCGCTCCGTTTTCAGGCTCGCCCGGTCCGGCCGGGGGCGCCGCCTGCGCGGGCGGATCGACGAGCACCAAGTGATAGGTGACCCCCGAATCGGCCAGGAGCTTCTTGGCATAATCCTGCTCCTGTTGCTCCATCTTCATCTCGCGCAGCTTCGATGAAATATAGCCGCGCGCATCGGCCACCGGGACGACCCCAGCCGGCTGGATCGCGGTCACCTTCAGGAACTGGTAACCGAGCGGGGTCAGGAAGACCGGGCTCACCGTATTGACCTTCGTGTTGAAGGCCACGTCGTCGAATCCGGCGTCCGCATTTTCGCCCCTCTGGAAAAAGCCGATATCGCCGCCCTTCGGCCCCGAATAGCGGTCCTCCGAAACGTCCATCGCCACCTTGGAAAAATCTTCGCCCTTGACCACCCGCGCATGGGCCTGGTCGATTGCCTTTTTCTTCGCGGCCTTGTCCGCCGGCGACGTCTTGTCATCGACCAGGATCAGGACGCGGCTGGCGCGAATCTTCGCCGGGATATTAAAACTGTCCTTGTTCTTGAAATAGATCGCGTCGATTTCCTGCTCGGTCGGATCGACATTCTTGAACGCCTCCGCCTCCAGCACCTTGCTGATCAGCACCTTTTCGTGGATCCGTTTCTTCAGATCGTCCATGCTCAAACCCGCCGTCTTCAGCATCGTGTCGAATTGCGCGTCGGTCGAGGGACCCTTGAGCCTCTGGAGCTCCGACGCCTCCTCTTTGTCCACATCCTTCAGCGGCAGCGTGGCGGCCCGGTCCATGATCAGCTTCTTCAAAACCAGGTTCTTGAGCATCGCCGTTTTCACCACGGGCATCTTGGCCGGCCCGACCTGTTCCGGCGTCGCCTGGCGCTGCTTCAGGAAGTTGTTCACCTCGGTTTCAAGCTCGCCTTCCGTGATCTGCCAGTTTCCCTTTTCGGCCACGATAAACTTCGGATCGTTCGGGTCCGTCACCGCCGGGTGACAGCCCGCCAGCAACACCGCGCCGGACAAAAGCGCCGCCAGCGGCAACGGCAGCGCGGTAAAACGGGGAAACAAAGCGAAAACGGAACGGCGGAGGGAGAATTGGGCCATTATTCTGTCTAGCGGCTGCGCCGGGACATGCAAACCGATTCCGCACGTTTACCAAATTGTCACGCGGAGGTCGTCGGCCGTCCGAAGACATTCGCCCGGAATGATTTGGTGACGAAGGTTGATCGTTTCGCCGGAACAGGATAGATTCCCTTTTTCGTCTTGATGTAATCATGCGTACGCTGTTTCGTAAATTGGGTCAGGTGGGCTGGTCGTTCCCGATCATCCTGGCCCTGCTGGCGCTTTGTATCGCCAGCATTTTCGCCATCACCAGCGCGACTTACGGCAACGACGCGCACAAGGATTTTCCCGAGTCGCAATCGCGATACATCATCGTCGGATTCGTCGTTTACCTCGCCGTCGCCCTCACGCCCTACCGAACGCTCGTGAAGGCTTCCCCGATCCTCTATGCCGTCGGCGTCTGCCTGCTCATCGCATGCTTCATTCCCGGCCTCGGCAAGAAAACCTTCGGCGCCTACAGCTGGATCAAGCTCGGGCCCTTCGGCTTCGAGCCGGCCGAATTCGCCAAGCTCGCTTACATCCTCGGCCTCGCCTGGTTTCTCCGCGTCCGCGAAAACCAGATCCAGCGCCTATCCACCGTCCTGATCGCCCTGGCGGTCGCGGCCGTCCCTTTTGTCCTCGTCTTGAAACAGCCGGCCCTCGGCACCGCGTCGGTCTTCTTTCCGGTCTGCTTCGCCATGCTCTTCGCCGCCGGCGCGCGCGCGCATCACCTGGTCATTCCGCTGGTCCTGGCGGCGAGCGTCGTCGTCCTGAGTTACTATTGGATTCATGTCTGGCAAAAGCCGGTGCCGTTCCTCAAGGATTTCCAGGTCAAGCGCATTCAAATTTTCTTCGATCCCAGCCAGGACACCAAGGGCGCCGGCTGGCAGGTCGACCAGTCGATGATCGCCCTCGGGTCGGGCGGCATCGACGGCAAAGGCTGGAGGCAGGGGACGGAAACCGAGCTCGGTTACCTGCCGAAGAACACAAGTTACAACGATTTGATTTTCCCCGTGGTCGGGGAAGATTTCGGGTTTCGCGGCGCAGCGGCGCTCATCATTGCCGAAGGGACTGTTTTGCTATGGTGCCTGTTTGTGGCGGCGCGCGCGCGGGACAAAATTGGGGCTTTATTGGCCGTGGGGGTGATGACGATGTTGTTTACACACGTTTTCGTGAACATCGGCATGACCATCCAACTGGTGCCGATCACGGGGATTCCGCTGCCGTTCGTCAGTTACGGCGGCACCTTCCTCGTCGCGTGCCTGGCGGCCATGGGTCTGGTGCAGAGTGTTTGGGTGCACCGCAAAAACTTCGAGCGGATATGAAGACATTCCTCTTCCCTCCGTCTCACTTCAACTCCCGCTCCCAGGCGCGGAAAAGAAAGAGCTATGATTTTAGACAAAATACGCGGTTTTCTCGGTCTTAAGAAAAAGGGCGACGAAAAAGAAATCGTTATTTCCTGCGAGCGCCTCGAACGGCGTGTCGCCGTCCTCGAAGGCGGGCGGCTCGAGGAATTCTCCATCGAGCGGGAAAGCGACCGGCAGATTTCCGGCAGCATCTACAAGGGCAAGGTCCGCAATCTCGAGCCCGGCCTCAAGGCGATGTTCGTCGACATCGGCCTCGATAAAAACGCCTTCCTCCATTATTGGGACGCGATTCCCGCCGCGCTCGACCCGGGCGTCGAGGCCATCGAACGGCAGGGCGGCAAGCGCAAGAACCAGAAGCGGATCACCGCCAACGACATTCCCAAGATTTATCCGCCCGGCTCCGACATCATCGTGCAGGTGACCAAGGGCCCCATCGGCACCAAGGGCCCGCGCATCACTACCAACATCAGCCTCGCGGGGCGCTATCTCGTCCTCATGCCCTTCTCCGACCAGTGCGGCATCTCGCGCAAGATCGAAGACCCCAAGGAGCGCCAGCGCCTGCGCCAGATCCTGACCAGCCTCGCCCTGCCGGAAGGCATGGCCGTCATCATCCGCACCGTCGGCGAAGGTCAGAAGGCCCGCTTCTTCGTCCGCGATCTCCACGTCCTGCTCGAACAATGGAAAAGCATTTCCGGCGAGCTCGAGACCGCCCGCGCGCCCAAGCTTCTCCTGGCCGAACCGAACCTGATCGAGCGGACCGTCCGCGACTTCCTCACCGACGAGGTCGACCGCATCGTGGTCGACGACATCGATGCCGTCAACCGGATGAAGGAACTGGTCGGGATCATCTCGAAACGCTCGCAGCGCAAGATCAAGCATTATACCGAAGCCGTGCCCATCTTCGAGCGGTTCAACGTCGACAAGCAGATCGACGCCGCCCTGCGCCGCCAGGTCTGGCTCCCCTGCGGCGGCTATCTCGTGATCGACGAGACCGAGGCGCTCGTCGCCATCGACGTCAACACCGGCCGCAACAAGGGCGGCAAGGACCAGGACAAGACGATCCTCCAGACCAATCTCGAGGCGGCCGAGGAAATCGCGCGGCAGCTCCGGCTGCGCAACATCGGCGGCCTGATCGTCCTCGACTTCATCGACATGCGCAGCCAGCGCGACCAGAAGGCCGTGCTCACCCTCTTCAAGGACCATGTCCGGCGCGACAAGGCGCGGACCCATATCCTGCCCATCTCGCAACTCGGCCTGATGGAGATGACGCGCCAGCGCGTGCAGGAAAGCATCAGCCGCGCCGTCTACATGGAATGCCCTTCGTGCAAAGGGAAGGGGATCATCAAGAGCCCCGAAACCATGAGCGTCGAAATCCAGCGCGCGCTCACCCGCGTGATGAAGCTCCACCCCGGCGTGCGCGAAGTCCGCGTCGTGCTCAACGCCGACGTGCTCGACCGCCTGAAAAAGGAGGACGAGGAAATCCTGATCGACCTCGAACGCAAATTCCAGGGCCGGCTCAGCTTCCGCGTCAACGCCAAGTTTCACTTCGAGGAATTCAAGCTCGTCAACGCGCTCACCGATGAGGAGCTGAACTGAATCTTGGGGGCCATTTTCGCACAGAGGGCTGAAGAGGGGGAAGGCAGAGAGGCTGAAGATGCGACATCAAGGTTCTTAACGGAGAATTGGAAGGCTATTTCCGGCTTCGGGTCCGCTCCTACCGCATCATCTTTCGCTATGAAACCGGCAAGCATGGACGAGTCCTCCGGTGCGATTTCGCCGAGCATCGCAGCGTGGTCTACGAGGCGTTCCTAAATCTCTTTCATTGAAGCGCGCTCACGCTAAAACCGGTGCCATGCCCATTCGTTCCTTCTTTGCCTTGATCATCCTCGGCCTCTTCACCGGCTGTGCTTCCACTTCCGAGTCCTACTACGACGGCGAAACTCAGACCGGCCTCGCCTCCTGGTACGGCCCCGAGCAGCAGGGCCATCTCACCGCGGACGGCGAGACCTTCGACTTGCATCAGCTCACCGCGGCGCACCGGCACTTTCCTTTCGGCACGATTGTTCGCGTCACGAACCGGACCAACGGATTGAGCGTCGACGTCCGCATCAACGACCGCGGCCCCTTCGGTGACGACGACCGCATCATCGACGTCTCCTCCGCCGCGGCCGATGTCCTGCAAATGAAAAAGGCGGGCATCATCCCCGTCGAGGTCGAAATCGTCCGTCTCGGCTCGCCGGTGCCCCGCGGCAACGGGTAAAAATCCGCAGCAGGTTGCGAATTACGCGGGTGGAACGATATTTCCTTATGAGCAGCGTAAGTCTTGCGTTGGTTCCCCTGATGGGCCTTATGCTGATCTACGACGGTTATTCTCTCGCCGACCGGGAGGCGGCCTCGTCGCTCGTTTTTGTGCAGAGCGGCGTCGCTTCCTGGTATGGCCGCGAGCAGCAGGGCAAATTGACCGCCGATGGCGAAGTCTTTGACCGCCACGACCTCACCGCGGCGAGCCGTCATCTCCCTTTCAACAGCATTGTCCGCGTCACGAACGAGAAGAACGGCCGCAGCGTTCAGGTCCGCATCAACGATCGCGGCCCCTTTGCGAAAAACCGCGTCCTCGATCTTTCCGAAGCGGCGGCCAATCGCCTCGACATGAAGGCGAGCGGCACCGCGCCGGTGAAAATTGAAATGATCGAGCCGCCTTCGGCCGAAGCCGCCACTTCGCCATGAGCAGTCCTCGTCAGGCGCGCAAATTCGGCCACCCGGACGAGCTTTTCGACATCGTCGACCTCGACGATCGCGTCATCGGCTCCGCGCCGCGCCGCGATGTCCACGCCAAAAAGCTCCTCCATCGCGCCATCCACGTCCTGGTCCACGACCCCAACGGCCATCTCTTTCTGCAACGGCGCAGCCTGACCAAGGACACGTTCCCCGGCTGCTGGGATTCCTCGTGCAGCGGCCACGTCGATGCGGGCGAGGATTATCCGATTGCCGCGCGGCGCGAACTCGCCGAGGAACTCGGCTGGCGCGACGCCGGTCTCCCGCTTCGCCCTTTGTTGAAACTCCACGCCTCGCCCGAAACCGGCTACGAGTTCATCCAGATTTTTCTCCTCGGCCCGCTCTCCGGCCCGTTCGAGCTCAACCCTGACGAAATCACCGAGGGCCGCTGGATCGTTCCCGATGAGCTCGACATTCTCATCCGCGAATATCCCGACCATGTCGCCGGGGCGCTGCGCCTGCTCTGGTCGCGGCACCGCGCCGAAATCCTCGCCGCCATCGCCCTCCCGTCGCTGCCCGATCCCATTTAAAGCGGCACTCGCCAACCCGCGCGGCCTCTTCCATACTTGCTCCGCATGGAACCACGATTCGAGGTCCTTCCGCCTCCGCCGCGACCTCAACCGCCCCAGCCCAAACGGGGAGGCCTTATTGGCGGCCTCATCGCCGTGGGCGCATTGCTTTTCAAATTCGCCGCGCCTCTTCTCATCTTTCTCAAGACCGGCGGCACCATGCTCCTCAGCATCGGCGCTTACAGCCTGATCTTGGACTGGAAGTTCGCCGCGGGTCTCGTCTTCTTCATCTTCGTCCACGAAATGGGCCATTTTATTTCGGCCAAATATTACCGCATTCACGTGACCGCACCGGTATTCATCCCTTTCGTCGGCGCCTACGTCCTGCTCAAAAACCGGCCGCAGAATCCGTGGACTAATGCCATCATTTCGTACGCCGGGCCGCTCGCCGGCGGGCTCGGCGGCTGGGTCTGCTACTACCTGGCCGGCCTTTACGATCAGGAATGGATCAGGGCCGTGGCGCTTTCCACCTTCATCCTCAATCTCGTCAATCTCGCGCCCATACCGCCCCTCGACGGCAGTCACATCTGGATCTGCTTCTGGAAAAGCCGCACGCCGAACATGAGCGCCTCCGACCGCGTCTATCTCGGCTTTTTCCTCGCCGCACTCATCGCCGGATTGATCCTCGGCTGCCTGCACACCTGGGGCAACCTGCCTCCGCCGTCGTCGCTCACTCCGCGTTAAAGAACCCCGGAACAAGCTCCGAGGCTTTTGGGGGTGGCCCGGACTACTTCGTTGTCCGGGTCGCCGAAGGCGACAGGAAGCGTTTCGGCGCGTTGCCCGAAAAATCAATCGCTTCCTGCGCGCTACGCGCGTCCGGGCAACAAGTAGCCCGAACCACCCGAGACAGACAGGCCGACGCAAGCTTCGGGGAATTCAACCCAAGAGATTAAAATTCAAAGCCCATCCAGCGCGGCCTGCGCAGCGCGTGTCTCGGCTTCCTTCTTGCTCGCACCCTGGCCCCGGCCGAGTTCGCGGCCCTGCCACTCGACGACGACCTCATAAATGCGCGCATGGGCCGGGCCCGTTTCAGAAAGACACCGATAAGCGGGCGGATGCTCGCCGTCGGCCTGAAGCTTTTCCTGAAGACTCCCCTTCGGATTGGCCGCCACGTCGCCACCGTCGCTGATCGCCGCCAGCGACGGTTCGAGCAGCCGCAGGATGATCGCGCGCGCGCCCTCCCAACCGGCCTCCGAGTAGACCGCGCCGAGCACCGCCTCCATCGCATCGGCCAGGATCGAGCCCCGCTGCCGACCCTGGCTGTTTTCCTCGCCCCGCCCCAGAATCAGATGTTCCCCCAGGCCCAGTTCCTCGGCCACGCTTTGGAGATGATGCCGGTTCACCAGCCGCGCCCGCAGCACGGTCAGCCGGCCTTCCGTCAGCTCGGGAAACCGGCGGTAAAGCTCCGACGTCACCGCCAGTTGCAGCACCGCGTCGCCCAGAAATTCAAGCCGCTGGTTGTCGGGCAGCCGTTGCCGCTTTTCATGGCCGAACGACGCGTGGGTCAGCGCCTGGCGCAGCAGGTTTCCGTCGGCAAAGGAATGGCCGAGGCGCTGCTGAAACTCTTCGAGACCGGAACTCATGGGCTTGCTTCCGACTCTTATAAGTAAGGTTGACCCGCAAAGCACGCACTAACGCCGCCACTATGGCCTGATAATGGCTTGTGCTTTGCAGCCCGGCCTGACACCTTCCCAGTGCTCCCACTGCCCGATGAAACCGCTCCCGCCCTTTAGCCGCACGCTTCCCTTTCACGCCTGGCACGACGTCGATCCCGGCGTTCCCTCGGCCTTCACCGCCGTCGTTGAAATCCCGCTCGGCAGCTCCAACAAGTACGAACTCGACAAGACCTCCGGCCTGCTCAAGCTCGACCGCGTCCTCCACTCCGCCGTTTTCTATCCCGCCAATTACGGCTTCATCCCGCAGACCATGGCCGACGACGGCGATCCCATGGACGTGCTCATCCTCAGTTCCGAACCAGTCTATCCGCTCACCCTGCTCACCGCGCGCCCCATCGGCGTCATGACCATGGTCGACCAGAACGAACTCGATTACAAAATCATCGCCGTCGGCATCAGCGACCCCGAGTACAACACCTACCACGACGTGCACGAACTCCCCAAGCATCGCCTGGCCGTCATCCGCCGCTTCTTCGAGGACTACAAAACCCTCGAAAACAAAAAAGTCGTCGTCGACGACATCCTGCCCGCGCTCGACGCCGTCCCCGTCATCCAGAAGTCGCTCGACGTCTACCGCGACTGGAAAGCCGCCGCCGACCCGAAGTAGACCCTCGCCCAATTCGAGGAATCCATTTTCGCACAGAGGGCCGAAGAGTTGACTGCAGAGGACTGGCAGAAAAGGCAAACGACTTTCTTTTTGTGATTACTTCTGCCCCTCTGCCTTCCTCTCTTCGGTCCTCTGTGCGAAAGGGCAGTTGTCCCCAAATTCTTGAGGATCGGGACCGCAGAGCGCCCTCTTTCCCTGCCCCTTAGGTGCTCTTTTGTGGCCAATTCTCAGATGACAAATCGGCAACCTAACTCAGCTCATTGGCTCATTCCCGAATTCGTGCTAGCCTCTAGGACTCCGTGCAATCCTTCCGCTGGCCCCTCCTCTTCGGCGCCGTCCTCGGCCTCCTCATCTTCACCCTCTACGCCTCCATCGCCTTCAAGGGCGTCGCCGCCTGGATGGTCGGCCTCATCTACATCTCCTACGACTCGCTCCTCCTCGGTTTCATGGTCGTCTCGAGCCAGATCGCCGTCCTGCGCGAAGACCGCAAACGGGCCGCGCCCGCCGTGAAGCAAAATCCGGAAAGCAAACGCCCCACCCTGACCGTCCTCATCTGCGCGCGCAACGAACGGCTCGTCCTGCCCGAATGTCTCCGCGCGCTCGCCGTCCAAACCGAACCGGCCGACGAAATCATCATCCTCGATGACGGCTCGACCGACGGCATGGTCCCGTGGCTGACCGCCGAGTTTGGCCTCACGTTCGAGCCCGCCGACTCCGGCACCCTGGGCCGTTCGCTACGCTGCCCCGGCCTTCGCGTCTGCTCGAAGCCCAACACCGGCAAGGCTGACTCGCTCAACCTCGGCTGGAAAATGGCCCGGGGCGAAATCGTCGTCACGCTCGACGCCGACACCTACGTCGAGCCCGCCGCGCTCGCCGCCATCCGCGACGGCTTCGTCGAGGACCCCGCCCTGGGCATCGCCGGTGGCGTCCTCGTGCCGGTCTGCCAGCGGACCTCATGGGCCGGCTTCTTCCAATTCTTCCAGACCTTCGAATATGCGCGCGGCTTTCTCTGGCGGCTCACCTGGATGCAATACGACATGCTCCTCCTCATTTCAGGGGCCTTCGCCGCCTATCGCCGCACCATCCTCGAGGCCGCGGGCGGTTTTGACACCACGAGCTGGGTCGAGGATTATGAACTGACCCACCGCGTTTACCGCGACGCCTTTAATTCCAGCGTTCCCGTCACCGTGAAGACCCTCTCCGGCGCGCGCGGAACCACCGATGCGCCCGCCGCGATCACGACCTTCCTCAACCAACGCCGCCGCTGGTTCGCCGGTTTCATTGCCACCCACTTCAAGTATCACGACATGGTCGGCAACGCCCGTTACGGCGCGATTGGCCGCTACATGCTTTGCCTCAAAACTCTCGATTTACTCCTGCCCATTTACGCCTTGGCCGCAGCCATAGTTTTGATCGTTTTGCTTTCCGTAAGGCACGGCATCAGCATCTTTATCGTTAAACTCATCATCGCCAAGCTCGTTTTCGACCTCGTTCTTCATGCCTACTCCATCGTCCTCTACCAGCGTTGGCTCGGCATTCCGCTCTCGCGCAAGCTTTGGCTCCAGTCCCTCGGCGCCACGCTCTCCGAGCCTTTTGTCTTCCAGATCATGCGGCAGCTCGGCGCGGTCTTCGGCTGGCTCGCCTTCCTCCGTCGCAAGATCGATTGGATGCCCCAGCGGCGCGTCCTGGCTCCGGTTGTGGTGGGTGAGGGGACAGGCTTGACGTGACAAAGTGGTAAACTCGCTTTTTCCGCGTGACTTCACGCGATCCCAAATCAAAATGAGTAGCGTGAACCGATCCACCTTTCTCCAAGTCATTGCTTCTTTTGTCGTCGTCGCCTCCTTCGCCTGGGCCCAGCCCGCCC
The DNA here is from genome assembly GCA_965226715.1 of Methylacidiphilales bacterium. Taxonomy (GTDB): domain Bacteria; phylum Verrucomicrobiota; class Verrucomicrobiia; order Methylacidiphilales; family UBA1321; genus JABDGH01. The sequence continues at coordinate 219,468 of CBDDEB010000001.1, forward strand.
GCGCGGCCGATCCCGTCGTGGTGATGAAGACCAGCCTCGGCACCATCGAAATCCAACTTGATCCCAAGAACGCGCCGGTCACCACGGCCAATTTCCTCGCCTACGTCGACAAGAAATTCTACGACGGCACCATCTTCCACCGCGTCGTCCGCGGCTTTGTCGCGCAGGGAGGCGGATTCACCCCCGACATGCAGGAAAAGCCGACCAATCCGCCGATCAGGAACGAGGCGGCCAACGGACTCCACAACGTCCGCGGCACCATTTCGATGGCCCGCACCGACGATCCCAACAGCGCCACCTCGCAATTCTTCCTCAACTTCGTCGATAACAGCACCGGCAAACTCGATCCGGGCGGCTTCAGCCCCGACGGCTATGCCGTCTTCGGCAAAATCATCAAGGGCATGGACGTCCTCGACAAGATGGAAGCTCTCGCCGGTGCGGGCGACGGCCCTCCCACGCAGCAAATCCTCCTCATCAGCGCGCGCCGCAAATAAGATCGTTGGAGAGTCGGTTGTAGCGGCGGTCTCTGACCGTCGCTCCTGCGGAGGGCAGTAAGGCTCCGGTGCAAGACTACCCTCCAATAGCATCAGTCTATGACCGTAGCAAGAATGCTGGAATATCAGCTACTTAAGTGAGTAGCGGGCGCTTGCATAACGGAACGCATAGCAAATGCAGATTGGTTGACATCCCGCCATACAGTGTATGGCGACAGAAATCTCAAATGGACGGCAGACAGTCAAACTCTATCAGTCGGTCAATCGCGGCAAAGCGATGTACCAGCTTGCCTACTATATGGGAGGCAGGCGGGTTCAGAAAAACTTTGCCGACAAAGCGCAAGCGAAGCGGGTAGCCAAGCAGATTCTCGGTGGGTTGACAAATAATGCGGAAGCAGTCGAAGCCCTGGCTACGCCCGAACTGGAAAGCCTCGTGGCGGCGCGGAGAGTTCTCGCGCCAAACTACGCGCTCCATGTAGCCGTCGAGGAACATGCTCAAGCGGTGGGAAAGCTTGGGGAGATTTCTCTCCGGGAAGCAGTCGAGTTTTTCCTGCGGCATAACCGGGCCGATGTGCCACGGCTGACGTTGGCTGAAATCGCCGAGCAATTTGCCAAGTCTCGGCAGCAATCGGGCCTTTCCGCTCATTACGTCAGCCAATGCCGCAAGACGGTGAATGATCTTGCGAAAGCGTTTCCCGGCAAGACACTTCCTGATCTCCGAACGGCTGAACTGGATGCCTGGCTCGGCGGTCTCACGTTTGGGGCGAAGACCAAGAACGGGATGCGGATTATTCTTGTGGCCTGCGGCAATTGGGCGGAGGGCCGAGGTTATCTGATCAAGGGTGGAAGTCCCTTTCCTGCTATGGTCCGGTACAAGGAGACAAAAACCTCTGTTTCCATCTTCACGCCGGAAAATATCGCCTCCCTGTTGGCGAAGGCCGATAAGACCTTGCGATCTTTCCTCGCGTTGGGTGCCTTCGCGGGCCTGCGGACAGCCGAGTTGCAGCGTTTGGATTGGAAAGAAATCGATCTGGATCGCGGTTTCATCACCGTTGATGCCAACAAGGCCAAGACTCGGCAACGCCGGTTGGTTCCAATCTCGGACAATCTCAAGCTCTGGCTTACACCGTGCAAACAGACTTCTGGACCGGTTTGCCTGCATCAACGTCCACAAATCTCGGCGGCGCGGCTCTGCGACGACTTTGCATGGCAGGAAAATGGACTTCGTCATTCGTTCATCTCGTACCGGCTGGCCATTCTACATGACACGGCGCGAGTGGCCCTGGAAGCGGGCAACTCACCGGAAGTGATCTTTAGTCACTACCGGGAGCTAGTCACGCCGGAGGCGGCGAAGGCTTGGTTTGATGTGAAGCCTGCTTAGGCTTCCTAAAGTGGAACTACGTCGGCAGGAAGTCGATCGATCTTTTTTAGGATTAACCCTCCCTGCTGAGTGTAAATTTGCTTTGGGTCGCTGGGGGCAGAGCAATGCACTTGAGAATCGTGGAGAATAGCTGTGCGAACAAATTGACTGAGTCTCAGAATGGCCAAAGGACCGCCATAGTGTCGCCAATCAAAGGGCTGGCCATCCAACTCGTGTGTATCCAGCTCAATGATATCCTGAACCTCGAATTTTTGATCTCGGCAATTCGGATCAATCGACCAGATGGGATGAAAAGGAGCATGCGTAAAAGCGTTGCGAATCAATCGCGAAACTTGATAGGCAGACCGAATGTTGGAATCAGCGCACTGCTTGGGATTCGGAACGGCACTTTTAATGGCATCCTTAATTGCGACGGCAATTAAAAAAGTGCTGGAACGTTGCAGGAAACAGGCAGCGTAATCGACGGCGGCAACCGCTACCCCGGCGAACTTCGCCCAGGCAAGGATGCCTTCAAATGCGGTGGACTTGCCGATGCGTCCACTCGATTGAAAGCAGGTGATTAAACGGTGATTTATTTTTTTAAGGTCAGACATATGAGTCAGTTGTGGATTGGTTAGATTTGATTCCATTTCGGTTTCTTCGTAATAGGCGGCAGTGTCAACGGATCGGGATCACCCTCGCTTGGTGACGGTGGAAGTTCCGTCAACTTGGGCGTTTCTGGTGTTGGCTTTATCAGTGAGAAACGCCGCACAGGTGGCGCTTCATTATCCGGTTCCATCCCCATCGGGGCAGGTCGGCGACGGTGCCGTTTGAAAAACGCGCAAACGCTTCCCTTGTCGCTGGTGATGCCGAGCGTCATGAGATGATTAACGATCTGCTGCCAGCTCTGCTGCTTCCGACGCATATCAGCGATGAGCGCGAAGTGCGGCGTGAGTTTCGATTGAAAGGGTTTTCCTGGCATGACGCCGGAACGTAGGACGAGTTGTGAGTTGTGGCAACTCGTTGGCACTTGTTGTGACTTGGGTCCGTTTTCGCGATATTGACTCGCAACAAGTGCCTACGTTTTTGGCCTTCGCCCATGCCTCAAGCAACGCTTAGGGACATGTGTGGATACTCTTTTTTCTGACGTTCCATACTATCGTTCTCCATCTTGAGATTGGTCTGTTTATGGATTGAGTTTGGTAGTTCTGAGAAGATTACATCTTCGTTATTATAGAGGTAAGGAGGTGCTGTATTGATGACCCTATAAGTAGGAATAGGTAAAGAGGGTGGAAGGCTTAAAAAACTGCCTTTTTCTGAGGTAAAGTAGGCCATGGTTTCCAAGGCAGTATGTACTTCGGCTCAAGGTGCGATTGATTATTTCAAGAATCATCTCAACGCCGCAGATTATTTTGTCACCAGTGAAAAACTGGATCGAGGAGCGTTCATCGGCAAGGTGGCGGAACAGTTGAACCTCTCCGAAAAAGGCATCACGCGGGAGGAGTTTGTCGCTTTCGCGAATTGCGACATGAAAGCATTGGGAGCGGAGTCATCAAGGCCCAGAGTTTCGGAAATCAAGTATATCGAATTCACCTACAGTCCTCCCAAAGCGGTCAGTGTGGTTGCTGCGGTGGATGATCGGGTCAAGGGCGAGCTTTACGCTGCGGTGAAGGACGAACTGAAATGGTTCGAGCAGCAGGTCGATGTCCGGGATCGGCGCGGAAATCTGGCCAATGAAGAGATGACAAAGCCCACGGGGAAGATGCTGGCTGCTTTGTTTCAGCATGAAACCAGTCGCACCAATGATCCCGATTTTCATGTCCATGCGCTCATCGGCAATGTGACCTGGGATCAGGAAAGGCAAAAGTATCTGGCGGTTCATTACGGCCAAATGCTCGAACTCCGTACCACGCTGGACGCGCGGATTCACAACAATCTGGCGGCGCGTATGGGCAATCTCGGCTATCAGGTCGAAACGGCTCCCGCTGGCTTTGGCTTGAAGGAAGTCTCCCCTTCCGCCGTGGCCATGTTTAGCGAGCGGGGCAATCAGGTCAAAACCGTGAAGTCACTCCTCCAGCTTGGTTATACTGCCAAACAGATCAGTCGAAACTTGCAGGGAGAACTGGAAGCTGAAAAACGACGATTACTGGCCAAGCCTGAACTTCTCAAGGAGCGATTGGGCGGGCCGGAGGGTAAACCTCTTTTGGCGATGAATCACAATGTCGACCAAATCGCCGTCAAATTGACGCGCCCGGAAAAAGTCCGCATCACCAGTAAAACGCTGCGGGAAGATGTTGGAAAGCGATTGAAGCAGTCGGGCCTTAAGCTGGAACGACCGTCGCCATGGGCCGTCAAACCCACCCTCAATTTGCCGCTCGCCATCGAGCAGGGGACGAAGATCGCCTTCAACAAGGAAAGCGTCGTCCGTCTCGATAAGTTGCAGGGTGAAATTGTCCGGTTGGCTCCGGGTCAGGTTTCCAACGACAAGATGACGGAGCAATTACGGGATGACCGGCAATTTCTTACCCGGCGAATGGAGGGGAATGAGTTGGTGACGACCCGTCAAATCCTTGGGGAAGAGCGGACGCTGCTTCATTCCGTGACCATGGGCTTTAACCAGCGTGAACCCTTGTTACGGGATTACATCACGCCTCCCGCGCTGGTGGCCACTCCTGCGCGGGTTGAGGAAATCGTCAAGGACGCTCAGGCGCGGGGCGAGCAACTGAGACCCGCTCAGGCCGAGAAATGGCTCAACCAATTCGCTGCCATCCATCGGTACCTTTGTACCTCGAAAGATCAATTTTTGAATATCCGAGGCGGCGCGGGTACGGGAAAGACTTTCTCGCTGGAACGGCTCGTAGACCAGAGCCAACAGGGCGGGCGTCCGGTCTATCTGTGTGCTCCCTACGGAGAGCAGGCCCGCGTAACCCTGCGGGAGGAAGCGCCACGGATCGAAGCGGGAGGGCGTCATGAGGTCGCCTGCGTCTTTGCTAAAGCCAACACAGTCGATCATTTATTGCTCAAGGCGGAAAACGATCCCCAGCCGTTTCGCGGGGCCGATATTTATGTCGATGAGGCGGGATTACTCGATACCCGCAAAGCCCTCGCCTTGGTGCGCATGGCTGAGCGAGTCGATGCACGGGTGATCTTTCAGGGCGACACCCAGCAAATGGCGGCGGTGGGCCGGGGCCAGCCAATCAAACTGCTCCAGGACGAGTTGAAGCTGGGAATGCACGTTCCTCGGGCCTCGATCTCAAGACGACAACTCAGCATGGAAGATAAAAAGCTCTCCAAGGACTTGTCCTCGGGAAAGCCGGAAAAATTCGTGGCTGCTGTCCAGACCATGATGGATCGGGGCATGATCCGCGAGACTGCGCCGGACATTGCCATCGAAAAGGTCGCTCGGGAAATCGTCGATGCGCGCGCTCTTGGCAAAGAAGTGGTGGCGGTTTCATCCGTGCATCGGATCAGTGAAGCATTGTCCAATCGGGTGCATGAACTCGAAGTCGAACGCTCTGGGCGCGGCGGTCAAGCGGTGCTCGATGTCCATCTCCGGCGCGAGTTACAGCCCGCCGAGCTGCGCTCGTCGCAATTTTACCGGGAAGGCGACATCGTTGAATTCAAGCACGATGGCGAAGTGACACGGGCGGCCGTGACCGCTGTCCGGCCTGACGGCCTGCTGGTGCAAGCTGCCTCCCGCTCGGTGCCTTTCCGCGAAGTGCGCGGTGTCTTCGACCGGGCGACCATCGAGCGCGGGGGCGGTGAAAAACTTCTCCTCCAAGAAAAGATAAGGCAGGGCGAACGTATTTTTGAAAAGGGCTCCCGGCAAACCATCGCGGAAATCAAGGACGGGACGGTTTATTTGCAGAGCGGTCTTAGGCTCAGCGTTGCCGATGGCCGGATCAGACAGGGCGATTGCCTGACTGACTACAAGGCGCAAGGAATCAAGGGAGTGGAAGTACGCGGAATAGAAGACAACCGCTCGACTGTGGCCATGGCGAACATGGAAGCCTTCCATGTCAAAGGCACGCGCCACGTCCAGAACGTGGTGATCCATGTCGAAAATCGAGCCCTTTATCTTGAGGCCATCCAACGCTCGAACGTCAAGTTTTCCGCCCTGCATTTGGAGCGGTTGCCTGCCGCGCCCGTGCGTCCAGAACTTATCGAACCTCCCTCCGTCGATAAAGGGAGATTGCTGTTGGCCGCCCGTGAGTGGGGCAAAGAGTTCGTGGGCCGCATGAACCTCCAGAAAATGGCAGAGCAGGTTCGCCAGCATCTCTCCCGTGTCGCGGCCCTGCGTCCTCGGCCCGTCGAATCTCCCAAAGAAAATGCCGCCGTCAAAGTCGGTGTGTCCGAAAAGATTGCACCCTCCGTCGAGGAGATGGCGCAAAAGCTCCGCGAAAAGGTTCGCGAAAAACTTTCCCAGAAACAAAAGACCACGCCCGCGCCTGCGGTGAAGATGAAAATCGAGTGGAATCCAGTTCCTTCTCACCGGCAGGGGCGAGGCATCGGCCTGTAACCCATTTAACTTATGTCACTCAATCTCACATCATCTGAAACGGCTTCTTACCAAAGCGACTCCATGGCGATAGCTCAGGGGATCACCTTTCACTTGCCATCGCGCCGTCGGTTTATTCCTTACTCCTGGCTGCTTTTTGCCGAAATGAACGAGGCCGAAACCGAACTCTGTTTGCAGTACAACCATTGCGTCGTCACGATCACGGGCACGGAACTTCGCGCACTGCATGAGGCCATGGAACATTTCCATCTGCATACGGTGCGCGAATGTCCTTCCTCTGGCGGCTCATGGAAGTCTGCCACCGTGAGCCGGATCGAAATCGCCGAAAAAGTCTCTGATTAACGAAGCTAGCGTTCGGGCACACTTAAAATGGCTACAAAGTAGCCTCCAACGGAAGGGGCCTTTTCCGTGTCAAAACGGGCATGAGAGTTGTCGTGTCCGCGAATGGGAATAACTACCTCTCCACTTTCTCTCACTTTTTCTCACTACCGCTCCAAAGCAATCTAACGGCGCAACGAAAATTCCTTCAAGATGTGACCACGAGCATTTTCGGGCAGGTCAAAAGCAGAATTCGTGATTATGGAATCTAACTGTCCGACTACTCCCTAACGGAAAACACTTAAACCCAACATTCTTACTTTATGAATTCTTTAGCAAACACCGGCACGCTCGGAAATCCCCCGGTTTCCGAAGACTTGAAAACCTCATCCCAAGAAACAGATTCGGAGCTATGGACGACGGAAATGGTCGCCAAGTATCTCCATGTCAGTCTCAAGACCGTCTTCAACCTACGCAAAAAAGGATTGCCCTATGTCCAGTTGGGCGGTGCGGTTCGTTTCGTTCCGCAGGAAATCAGGAATTACCTCGTCAACAGTCGTGGCCTGTCATCGCACCGGCTGCGCCAAATCGTCCGAAAAGGTGGTGCCAGATGATTATGCCCCGTTACATGCCGCCCGATGCCTACTTTGACGATCCGACGGGGAAGATGGATCCTGCGCCGCGCGATGACAGTTTGGCCTTCGCCCTAGCTGGCGGCGGTATTACCCGTGTCCAGGAGTGGATCACGCGGGGGCGCGGCGGAGCCAAGCAGCGGGGCTTGCGCTCCGATCTCGTGACCCTGTGCATCTGTCCTCATCTGTTGCCATGCAAGCGCCCCTCCGCGAGCTGGTGCGCGCGGCAACATGGCGTTTCCCGGCAGCGGGCCTCGCGCCTTCAACAGGAATTTTCCCGCGAATTAGGCCATAATATCCAGTTTCGCGGTCAACGCTTTCTTATTCGGGCGAATGCCTGAAAGGCGACGGGGTCGGGTGGGGCGGGGAGCAGGGGAGCCGCAGCCCGACCCGGTTGCAGGCGCATAGCCCGCCCCCCAACTCGCCGCGGTGCCGCAGGCATGGCGGTGCTAACAAATGCTTTTCATCTTCACGCGCGATTATGGCGGGCACGAAGGTAAAAAGGGACGCCTTACGCTAAACCAAGACTTAAAAGGATTTGTCTAAAACGCTCCGCACGGCTTTTAATAGAGTCTCGGCGGTGTAGGGCTTGAAGAGAAAATCTTTAATATTGAGACCTAAAGCCTGAGGATCGCTGCCGTTTGCCTTAAGGCCACTCGCGGCGATGATTTTTACGGACGGGTTTATTTTCGTAAGTGCGCGAATGGTTGCCGGCCCATTCATGATCGGCATCGACATATCGGTGACAACAGCGGCGATACCATGTTGATTCTCGGCGTAAATCGTAACCGCTTCGGTTCCATCATTTGCCGTTAGAGCCCGATACCCGAATGCCTCCAGCGTTTGCGCGGTAATGACCAAAATGGAAGATTCGTCATCGATAATGAGAATCGTTTCGCCATTTCCGCGGGGTAAGGTGGCCAGGATGCCCGTTTCGGTCATGGCTCCAGCGGACTCTTCCAGAGCCGGCAGATAAGCCTTGAAGGTGGTACCCGCCCCCGGCTCGCTGTAAACATTCACGAAACCAGCATGACCCTTGATGATGGCCATGACGGTCGAAAGCCCGAGGCCGGTGCCGCGCCCCAATTCTTTCGTGGTGAAAAAGGGCTCGAAAATCTTGTCGAGAATCGCAGGAGGAATTCCTGTTCCCGTATCCGTCACACCGAAAACCACGTAGCGCCCCGGCCTGGCCTCGATGTGCATGCTGGCGTATTGCGCATCCAAGACTATGTTCTCAACGGAGATACTTAAGAGACCGCCACCGGGCATGGCATCACGCGCATTAACGCACAGATTGAGTAGAATTTGTTGCAGTTGCGTTGGGTCCCCCTTGACCGTCCATGGACGATCTGGAATCGACATTTCAAAACGTATATCTTTCGGAAAAGTGTCCGCGATGATGGTCTTAAGTTCACCCACGAGATGGCGGGGTTGAATCTCGACCCGCTGGCCTTCCATTCCCCGCGCGAATGAAAGAACCTGCCGCACAATGTCGGCCCCTCGCTGGGCGCTTATCTTGAGCGTTTCAAGAGTTCCCCTCGTGCGGGGATCCTCGGTCATCTCGCTGAGAATCTCGAACGAAAGCATAATCGGGGTGAGGATGTTGTTCAGGTCATGAGCGATTCCGCTCGCCAATGTGCCGATGCTCTCCACCCGCTGCGTCCGCAGAAACTGGGATTCGATCTTTTTCTTTTCGGTGACATCGGTATTGATGGCGATCACCGATTTAGGACGGCCATCCCCATCGCGGACGAGCGTCGATCGCGCCTCGACAATCAACTCCTGGTTGCCTTTCGTTCGATGACCTGCCTCGCCAGTCCAATCGCCGTTCTGTAGAATCGCTTGGTTGATTTCCTCAAACTTTGCCGCGTCATCGTAAAGAACTTCCGCAATATTCCGGTTGAGGACCTCTTCGCTTGTCCATCCGTAGGTACGCTCGGCGCCTTTGCTCCAAAACAGGATCTTTCCCTCGAGCGTGCGCACAAAAATAGCGTCTCGAGTTTGGTTAAGCAGCGCGGCTTGCTCCTCGATCTGACGCTCCGCCTCCTTCCACTGGCTGATGTCCTGCATGGCGCCGATCATCCGCGTCGGCTTCCCTTGGGCATCAAGAATTAGGTAACCGCGATCAAATATCCAGGCATAGCTCCCATCCCGGCGCCGGAAGCGATATTCGTCGGACCAAGCGCGAACCTTGAGTGCGATGGTCTGTTGAATACCGCTCCAAACACGGTTCGCATCGTCGGGGTGGATATTAGCCTTCCAAGACTCGATACCATGGCTGATTTCGTCGGGAGAATAACCGAACAAAGTCTGATAGCCTTCGTTCCACCAAAGCGCGTTGCTTGAGAGGTTCCAGTCCCAAACCGCGTCATTCGTCGCTCGTGTCACCATTTGGAATCGCTCGTGGCTCAAGCGCAATCTTTCCTCAAGCCGCTTGTAGGACGTCAGATCAGTTATGACCACGACGGCCAGCGCTACGACACCATCCACCCAAACGGGCTCATATCGTACCGAATAGTAGCGGTCTCCATCAGCAGCCTTCCTCCGCATCTCGTAGTCAACGCGCTCCCCGGCAAAGGCGCGATCGGCGTGCGGGCGGACCTGCTCTTCATAGACGTCAGTTAGAACGTCCTGCACGGGGGAACCTACGATGTCCGCCGAAGGCAAACCGAGAATCTCGCCGTAGGCCTTGTTAGCATAGGTGTACCGGCGCTCCCGGTCTATGACAACCAAGCCCACGCGTGCCTTGTTGGTCACGAGTTGAAGCTGCTCCTCCCTCTCCATCAGTTCGCGCGTCCTGCGCCGTAATTCCAGATGCGTCATGACCTGCCGGGCCAAAACCCTCAAGACCTGTTCCTGCAAGGGCGTCAGCGTGCGGGGCACTTGGTCAAGCACGCACAACGTCCCCAAGGCAGCGCCTTCCGGACTAATAAGCTGGGCCCCGGCGTAGAAACGAATGTGTGGCCTGCCCGTCACACTTGGATTATTCGCAAACCGCGGATCCTTCGTCGCATCCGGGACGATGAGGGTATCATGTTGGCGGATGGCATGGGTGCAGAAGGAGATCTCACGCGGGCCCTCCACGGCTTCAAAATTGACCCGGGATTTGAACCACTGCCGATTTTCGTCGACCAGCGAAATCAGGGCCATCGGCGTGCCGCAAATCTGCGCCGCCATGGCGGTAAGATCATCGAGTGCTTCCTCAGGCAATGTATCCAGCAATGCGTACTTAATCAGCGCTTCAATACGCTCGGCTTCATTTGGAGATTTCTCCGCCGGTATCATGTCTATTTCCCTTTAGGCCCTGGCCAAGATTTCAACCCTTAACATCGAGAAAACATATCACTGGTTAGAATAGTCTCAAACGACTTTGTAACTGGTCGCCGATAGACAATGTTTTCATTCCTGACTTTCTTAAATTTGCTCTACTATCAAAGCCAATGAAGCGGCTGCGGATTCTCCTGGCTGACGACCACGACTTGATACGTCAGGGGCTGCGCGTCCTGGTCGAACAGCAACCCGCTTGGAAGGTCTGTGGGGAAGCGCAAACAGGGACGGAGGCGTTGGAGAAAGCCGCGAGTCTGCGCCCCGACATCGCCATCGTCGATTTTAGGCTGCCCGGCATTGATGGATTGGAGGTGACGCGTCAAATCAAGCGCCTTCTTCCCAATTGCGAAGTCCTTCTTTTTACCGGGAGCGGTGACTCGGACCAATTAATACGCGAGGCCTTCGCCGTAGGAGCAAAAGCCTTCGTCTCCAAAACGGATGCGGGCGGATTTCTGGTGGAGGCGCTTAAGAGCCTCGCCGAGCACAAACCCTTTTTCACCGATAAGAGCTCGGCGGTTGTTTTCGCGCGCTTCGCCCAGCCAACGAAAAAATCCACACAAGATCAACCTGAGACCGGAGCCGCAAGACTCTCTACGAAGGAACAGGTCCTGGTGCGGCTGCTCGCCGAAGGGCACAGCAACGAAAGCGTTGCAAAGAAACAACGCATCAGCGTACGCGCGGTCGAAAACCAGCGCGCCGCCATCATGAAAAAGCTCCAGCTGAATACCTTCGCCGACCTCGTTCGCTATGCCGTGCGCAATCGCCTCATCGAGGCCTGAATAAATCCTTAGAGGCTGTCCGCTCTTTTGGCTTCGTCCAGCACCGTGCGCAGTGTCTTGAGCAGCGTGCTCGCCGTGTAGGGCTTGGAAAGGAAATGCTTCACGCCTGCGTTCAGCGCTTTCGCCTCGCTTCCCTCCGTCTTTAAACCGGTCGCAGCGATGATTTTTGCCGCCGGGTTGACTTTAAGAAGGGCGCGAATCGTGGCCGGTCCATCCATCACCGGCATCGCCATGTCGGTGAGAACAACGGCGATTTTATTTCGATTCTGCGCGTAAATTGCGATCGCCTCCGCGCCATCACTCGCCGTCAGGGTCTTGTAACCGAAAGCCTCGAGGGTCTGGCTCGTGATGGTAAGAATTGAACTCTCATCATCGACAATTAGAATTCGTTCGCCATTTCCTCGCGGTAAAGTTGCGAGCGAAACGGTGTCTTTTTGCTGTTTCGTCGATGTTTCCAGCGCGGGGAGATAGACCTTGAAGCTGCTTCCCTTGCCCACTTCACTGTAGACGTTCACAAACCCACCGTGGCTTTTCACAATGGCCATGGCCGTTGATAGTCCTAGCCCGGTGCCCTTGCCTACTTCCTTGGTGGTGAAAAATGGATCAAAAATCTTATCGAGGATTTCGGCCGGAATTCCCTCTCCTGAGTCGGTGACATTGATAATCACATACCTTCCCGCCTTGGCCTGGATGTTCATCGCGACGTACTGTTCGTCCAGGTGCGCGTTCTCCACCGTGATCGTGAGGTTGCCGCCATCGGGCATGGCGTCACGCGCGTTCACACAAAGATTAAGCAGGATTTGATGTAGCTGCGTGGGGTCGCCAAGGATCGTCCATGCCCCTTCGGGGAACAAGACGTCACGACGAATGTTTTTTGGGAAAGTATCCCGAATGATCGTCTCGATGTCCTTCAGCAGATGGATGGGCTGTACCTCCACTCTTTCGCCCTGCAGGCCGCGCGCAAAGGAGAGGACCTGCCGGACGATATCCGCGCCACGCTTGGAACTCACCTCGATGGTTTCCAGCATCGTTTTCAGTTGCGGATCCGTCGTCTTCATCTTGAGCACCTGAACCGCCATCATGATGGGTGCGAGGATGTTGTTGAGATCATGCGCGATGCCGCCCGCCAGCGTCCCGATGCTTTCCACCCGTTGCGCCCGCAGAAATTGCTGCTCCAGGCGTTTTTGGTCGGATAAATCGAGGACGAAGCAAACGCCTTCGTTCGGGCTGTCGTCGAACGCCGCCGAGCCAATGAGGACAGGTACGCGCCGCCCATTCTTGCCGATATACTCCTTCTGGTAAGGCGTACAAATACCCTTCTCCGTAATTTCCCTTAGGGCTTGTTCGTCGGCACCAGCGTATTCCGCCGGTGTCATGGCTTTCCAACTGACTTGCCCCGCCTCCAATTCGTCGCGGGTATAACCGACGATTTGCAAAAACGCATCGTTAGCTTCCTTGATTTCTCCCTCCGCGCTCCAAAATAGGACGCCCTGAACATTGGAATCCACCAACCGCCGGGTGCGGGCTTCCGTTCTTTTCTGCTCCGTAATGTCCTGAACCACGCCGTAAAGGCGCTTAACCTCTCCATCTTTGGTATCGACGGCATTAGTTGTCCGCACCCAGCGCCGGTTGCCCTTGCCGGTAACGATCTCCAGTTCGAGGTCGAAGGGCTCCTTGCTTTCGGTGGCGGCCTCAAATCGTCGGCGAGAATCGGGAACAAAAAACCTCAGCCCCGATTGGTGATCCAAAGCAAAATCGGGTTCGATTTCATAAATGGAGTAGATTTCACTGCTCCACTTAATCTTCGGCCCAGGGTATTCCGCCGACCACGCGCCAAGCTTGCCTATGTGGCCGGCCATCGTCATTAATTCGATCTGCTCCGCGGCTTTCTGCTCCGCGACTTTACGGTCAGTAATGTCCCGATACACCCAGATTCTTCCGTAGTATCGTCTGTCATGGCCTTGGATCGGAGCGGAATAGCGATCAAGGAACCGACCGTCAATTAGTTCGAGCTCGTCGCGCGCAACCACATCAGGGTGGTTGTAAAGGTGACGAACTTTTTCCAGGAAAGGCTCTTTGTTTCTGATTTGACTAGTGATCCACTCAAATCTCCGGCGGTGATCCGTCTCGTCGGCGAATTCCTGTGGAATCTTCCATATATCGACCGCCCTTTGGTTTTGCAGAATCTTCTTTCCTTCCGGACTAATGACGAGAATGCCATCTAGAGTCGAATTGAGCTGCGCCTCCAGCAAAGCGGTCTCCGCCAGGAGATGCTCCTCGTTCGTTTTCGCTTCTGTCACATCATGCACCGTCCCGATCATTTTCAGAGGTCGGCCTGTCTTCTCATCGCGCAGGACCTGGGCTTGCGTATGCACAATACGCTTTGTTCCGTCCGATCGTATCACCGGATAAAAGTAAGAAGGCTGCTGATGATCGCGCAAAACGTCTTTAAGTCGCTGCTCGATCACGTCCCGTTCGGGACCCGGAACATGCTGAAGATAAAAATGGGGAGTGACGGAAACAGATTGCGGCAGATAACCGAAGATACGATACATCTCGTCCGACCAACGCAACGGGTTGGCGAGCAGGTTATCCAAATCAACCAAATCCATTTCCCAACTACCGAGGTGGGCGATGCTTTGGCTCACGGCTAAGTTGTTGGCAGTTACCCGCAGGGCTTCATCGCCAATCCTGGCATCGGTAATATCCAGGGCAGTTCCAAAAACCTGGAGCAAACGACCGCTCTTTTCATCCATCACCGCTTGTGCCACTGAACGAATATAGCGCCGCTCCCCCGATGGCCGAATAATGGGATGAACAAAAGTGTGCTCCTGCCGATCCGCGACGAGGCCCGCCAATTCTTTTCTTACCTCGGAATGGTATTCCTGGGGAATATTACGAAAGAAAAAGTCGGCGCTGGCCGGAACGGACTGCGGTTCATAACCCAGTATGCGGTACATCTCATCGGAACAACGGTGGGGGGCCGTTTCAAAATTATCGGACTGGGACAAATCGATTTCCCAACTGCCCAGGTGCGCCACGCGCTGGCTCGCGGCCAGGCTGCTCATCGTGGCCCGCAGGCATTCCTCGGCCAGCTTGCGTTCCGTGATGTCGATGTGCATCACCACTGCCCCACCGGGGCGAACATCGCCCACCGGGACAACCACGACTTGAAACCAAAGTTTTTTGTCTGGCGTATCACAGGGATACTCAAGGGTAAATTCATCGCTCTCACCGCTCAGGACGGCGCTAATACCCGCCGCCGTCCGGTGAGCATCCTCCATGCCCGGGCCGGTCGCACGTTCGCAGATTTCTAGGTAGTTCCGCTCCACCGCTTCCTCCGGATTAGCCCAATCGTTGAACAGCGCAAACAACCGCCACGACTGGTTGACGGAGATGATGAGACCGTTTACATCAAGCAGGCAGATATGGGCTGGCAAAGCGTTCAGAATCGCGCCCATCGTCGCGGCCAAACCACGCTGGTTCGCCTCGCTCTCGCTTAGTTTGCCCTGCGCTTCGTGCAAGAGGTAGGAATCCCCGCCCTGGTGCAGCACCGCATCCACCTGCCCCCCCGTCAATTCCTCCAGCCGCTGTTGCGTCTCGTGAAGAATCCTCACCAGCCCAAAAATTTCATCATTGGGATCCACCGCCGGGGCTGCGGGTTTTTGCTTCATCGATTCACTCCGGTCATTCCAACAATTGCAGAAGAGGTTTATGCTCGGTCAGGTTGCCGATAACTTTACGCTGAGGCGAAGGCGCTGTCCGCATCACCATCGGGGTGAGCAGGACTCCGTCGGCCAGGGCACGCGCCGGGTCCCGCATGACATCCACCTCCTCGATCTGATATCGATCCTTGAGATATTTTTCACAAAATAATTTGAGGTTGGCCACGGCCTGAATCGAGTTCGGCGCATCGCCCGCCACATAAAGCCTGAATTTGTAGACGTTGCCCTTGCTCATGTCTTGCCCACTCCGCGAAGTGTGCGCCGATGCGCGCGCTCTTGGGCCAGTCCCGCATGACGGCTCTTTGCCGCAGCGGACAGTGAACTCTTTTGCAAACGTTTCGCCTCCAGTTCGATTTGAGTCGTTTTAAGTCGTGCTTCCAGCTCCGCTTCTTCCCAATCCAGCGTCGCTTTCTTCTGCTTGGACAATGCGTTTGTCTCCTGCTCGGCGGCGCGCACGGCCAGCTCCTTTTCCCATCGCAATGTTCCCATCAAGACCTCGCCCCCGGCGGTATAAGCATCCGCCAGCGTCACACCGGAATCTTTCAGGACAAGTTCACGCACCTGATTGGAATGCGCCGTTCCGCGTGACTTCACGATTGAAAGCCCACGATTTCTCTCCCCCGCGCGCACGAGGTAATTGAGATGAATCCAGGTGTCGGCAAGCGTGGAAATTTCCAAGGGCGTACCCTCCAACTGTGTTCCAGAATCCTGCAACAGACTGGTGCAGAGCATGGTGACTCCAGACGTTTTTGACCAGTCGAGCAAGCGTTCCGCCACGTTACTCGCCGTGACTTTGTTACCTGATTTGAACAGGGCCGAAACCGGGTCGATCACCACGCAGCGCGCGTCATGTTCACGCGCCGCATTTTTGATCCGCATCAAATGAGCCTCCGCGCTGCCGGTGATGCTTCGCGCCCAAACCAACCGCAGCAGCCCTTTTTTGACGAAGCGTTCGACCTGGATATTGACTGAGGTCAGGTTGCGCACCACCTCGTTGGCATCCGAATCAAAGCTGACAAACAGCGTCCGTTCTCCCCGCTTGCAGGCCGCCTCGGTAAAGGCTCCCGCCAGCGTCGATTTCGCGGTTCCCGGGACGCCGGAGATCAGAACGCTCGCATTCCGATAATAGCCGCCTCCCAGCATCATATCCAAGCCTTTGACGCCGCTGGAGACTCGTTCCCGGCTAGCCGACGTTTTGACCGTGCCCACTTCTCGCGCCCCCGCAACTTGAAGCCCTTCCCGCCCGATCAGGAAAGGCGATTCGTTTTCAGAAAAGGATGAACCCCGGTATTTTACCACCCGCAGATTGCGTTGCGAGACACCCTCGACTACCTCGTGGTTGAGTTCCACCGTGCAATCGACCATAAACTGCATGAAACCCAATTGAGGCCGGTTCGCGGCATTTGTGTCGTAGCGGTATAAACTTCCGGTTTTGGACGTAATGATTCCCGTCATTCCCATTTCCATAAGCCATTCGTGCAGCCGGTAGACCTCTTTTCTCTCCGCGATGGGGTCGTTCAGCAGTGCCAGCACGACGTCGAGGGCGTCGAAAACCACGCGGCGAGCCTTCATCGCCTTGGCCTTTGCTGTCACGGAAGCCAGCAGTCCACTCAGGTCGAAGGCGCCGGACTGGACCAAGTCCGGGTTGATCCGGGCATCGAGCAAAAATAACTTTTTCTTCTCCAGAGCGTAGAGGTCCCAACCGAACCTTGAAGCATTCAGCCGGATGCGCTCCGCGCTTTCCTCGAACGCCACGAAAATCCCCGGCTCGCCATTGTTACGCACTCCATTCACCAGCGTCTGCAGCGCCATGACCGTTTTGCCGCAACCGGGCCCCCCTTCAAAAAGCGTGGTACGTCCCTGCGGCAAACCGCCGCCGGTCATTTCATCAAAACCCTCAATTCCCGTTGGAGACTTCAGGGATTGATCCGTGCTGGATTTCCCGTGTTTCAACCTGTACCCCCTGTTAAAGGCGCGGGTCGCATCGTTCCGAAATTGACGGTCCAGCCGGGACAGTCGTAGATCAACCCTCTTGATATGAATGGCTTAGCCTTACACATAATGCCAGTCGGTCTTTTGTTACAAAGTCTTCCAACCTGGCAAATTGTCAAATATTTATGATGATAAATTATGGCAAATACCACTAACTTTTCAAACCAAGGCCGCCGCGATTCCACGCTCCGCGACTGAAGAATCGTTTATTGGATTTGTGACCTGAAACGTAATCTGGGCTTGAGTACCTCTGCCCGGACAACTGTCTAAGTGGAATTCTGCTCCGCTGAGAGCCGTGAGCTTTTGGACCAGAACCAGACCAAGTCCAAGCCCCTGCTGAGCAGTCCTCTCTCGATTAAACTGCTGGAACGCGCCGATGTGGGCAACCTCCTCAGAAGACATTCCCCGGCCCTCGTCGGTCACGACCAATTGGCCCTCAGCCGTGACATCGACGGTGACCGGAGTTCCGGCCCGCGAAAACTTGAGCGCATTATCGACCAACTCTTCTACCATCCGTCTCAGATCGCTGGTTTTGATGGCGATCTCGCAGGGACTCACCGTCACTCTCACGTCGTCCTTACGTCGATTGAGCCGCAGCGCCTCCTTGACCCCGGCCTGGATGCTCTCCTCCACTTGACGAACGGAGAGCGATCCCAGCAAGATTTCCGGTGAAGCGTTCTTAAGATCAAGCAGAAGCAGGTAATTGCGCTGCGTACGGTGCAGGCGATGCGCCGACTTGTGCAGATCGTCGTAAATATCCTTCAACTCTTCCTGCGAAAACTGTGAATCTCCCGAGCGCAAGATATCGACCAGTCCAATAATCCCCGCCAGCGGAGTAAAGAATTCGTGCGGTAATTGAGCTGGCACCAAAGACCGCATTTGGGCGAGCATCTCATCTTCCACCCTCCAATTGATGGAGGCGCGGCGAAGGCGGGTTTGAACGCAGCTCAATAACACCTCATGCGTTACAGGTTTCAACAGAAAGTCGTCCGCTCCTTCCTCCATTCCCTTACGGGGCGTCATAAGCTCAGGCCGCCCCGTCATGAGGACGACTTGGCGGGCACGAAGTTCAGGATCGTTCCGGATATCGCGGAGAAGCGTTGGACCGTCACCACCTGGCATTTGAACGTCGCTAATAATGAGGTCGGGTAGATGCTTTCGCGCCAACTCGAGGCCTTTGATTCCTGAATCGGCTTCGATGACTTTATATCCCGCCTCGCGCAAAGCGTTGCCAAAAGTCATGCGCAGCATGACACTGTCGTCGATGAGTAGAATGGTTTTCATAGTGTCGCTCGCGGCGGGCTCATAAACGTGGTAACGGTGGGATGACCAGGCCGAGCCGCGAGACCTTTCTTGACCGCCATTCGGGCGCGCAATTTTATCAACCACATTTGGACCGGCGTGAGTTCGAAGCTTTTGGTTTCCGATTTCATACTCATATAATCGCAATTTTCTCCCGTTTAGAATAGTTGGGACAGGGTGGAACTATTGTGGTGGAAAGGGTGTAGATATCCGGCCCGGCAAATTTGATTGGCAATCCATCGAGCTGGATTTATTCTTTGCATCTTGGATCAGGGGGAACACGGATCACTGCGGGTTTTGCTGGCGGACGATCACGAAATCATCCGTCTGGGCGTCGCGTCCTCTTTGCAGGCACAGCTGCAGTGCGAAATTTGCGCTGAGGCAAGCAATGGTCGGGAAGCGCTTAAGCTCGTGGAATCAACTCACCCCGACGTTGCCATTGTCGATCTTGGTCTGCCCGGCCTCAACGGGTTGGATCTGACCCAGCAAATCCGCCGCTACTTTAAAGATACAGAAGTAGTCGTCCTTTCCGGCGACGATTCAATTGATGTAGCCCGCTGCGCCTTGGAATCCGGAGCCAGGGCCTTTATTTTAAAGGTAGACGCGGTGGAGCATCTGGCCGACGCAGTTAAATCCGCTGCACAACATCGCTTTTATTTGACGCCTCATTCTCACATCGCGCTTCAGGCAACAAAAGCCCCCAGCCCGAAACGGTCGTCCGCGCGAACATCGAAGAATCTTACCAGTCGTGAGCGCGATGTCGTTCAGCTTCTGGCTGAAGGGAAAAGTAACAAGGAGGCGGCCGCGATCCTGGGTCTCAGCGTCAAAACAATTAAAACGCATCGCGCGGCCTCCATGCGGAAGCTAAAACTCGCGGGGACAAGCGATCTCGTCCGCTACGCGATCCGCACTAAGATCATTCAAGCTTAGGATTCGCTAAGGCTGCGGCAGGCCTCTCTCTGATAAGGTCGCACGAAAGGTGTCGCTAAATTCAAGTGACTCTAATCCCATCCAGCTTCTCGACGGGTGACGCAGAGGAAACCGAAATTCCGCATAACATTTCTCCTCAGTCTAGCATAACAAACACATACCTTTTCATGCGATTTTTTACCGAAACCCCCTTGCTCGAATTGAAGAAAACGGGTAATATAGAAAGACTTAGGAAAGGGGGCGGCGGGCTGTCATCTATCTCTGACCGTCGCTCCTGCGGAGGGCAGTAAAGACGACGGCTTTTCAAAAAGAGCTGCCGTCCGCACGACCGTTATGCTTGATTAGCGGCTCGCCATGCCGCCGACCGAGACCGCGCCCACTTCCTTCCGCAGCATCCTGGGTGAAAAAAATTTCGCCCTTCTCTGGTACGGCCAGATCATCAGCAGCATGGGCGACCGCTTCTACCAGTTCGCGCTGCTTTCCGTCATCCTGGGCATCAAGGCCGGCCTGGATGCGGGCAAGGACGCCGCGCGAGTGACCTTTTGCGCCATGATTCCGGGGCTGCTGCTGGCACCGCTCTATGGCTGGCTGGTCGATCGCTACTCGCGCCGCTGGGTCATGTTTTACGCCGATCTCGCCCGCGCCGGGTTGACCCTGACCATTCTCTTTCTCTGGTTTCATGCCCATAATCTCGTGGCCGTCTTCGTCATCGTATTCCTCATGGGCGCCTGCAACGGCCTCTTCATTCCGGCACGGCAGGCCGCCCTGCCGCAGATCGTCACGGCGCGCCAACTGATCACCGCCAATTCCCTGATCTCGCTCATTGGCGTCATTGCGAATTTCGTGGGAACTCCCATCGCCAGCTTCATTGTCTCCATCTTCGGCGCGCGGAGCAGCTTCCTCTTCAACTCGCTCGGGTTCCTCGCCTCGGCCTGGTGCATTTACCACATCCGGACCGATCTCTCGCCCGCGCCCCAGCCCCCGGACGCCTCGGACCGCGACAAGGTCGGCACCTGGCGCGGCGCGCTGGCCGGATGGCGCGTCCTGCGCGAGCAGCGGGAACTCGGCGCGCTCGTCCTGGTCAACTCCGCCTTCTCCTTCATCAGCGCCATGGTCCTCATCACCATCCTGCAGCAGATCGTCGTCACGGTCGACCTCACCTCCGTCCATCTCCTCGTCAACACGCTCACCAAATTCCTCAGCCTCTTTGCGCCCAAGCCGCCCGTCTTCGAAATCAAGACGCTCGCCTTCGGCCTCCTCATGGCCGCCATCGGGCTCGGGCTTGGCGTCGGCGTCGCCGTCTGCGGCGCAGCCAAGCGCAACAGCCGCAGCAAGGCGCTTCCCTACATCGCGCTGGCGTTGCTCGGGTTCGCGCTCATCGGCTTTGCCCAGCTCCGCGACTACTGGCCCGCCGTCGCCGGGGCTGCGTTCATGGGCGTCCTCTCCGCCTTCATCCTCATTCCCATCGAGGCGCGATTGCAAAACGACGTCGACGACGCGCGCCGGGGCCGTCTCTTCGCCCTGCGCAATCTCTGCACCACCACCAGCTTTTTGTTGGGCCTCGCCGTCAATCTGAACGGGGCGCTTTTGACCCTGGTCGGCCCGGCGAACCTGATCGAATATATCGGCATGACCGCCATCGCGCTGGCCGCGCTGCTCGCCTTCGTCAACGCCTCGACGCTCAGCTCTTTTTGGTCAACTCGTCGGCCGAAGTCGTCGTCACCGGATTGACCGGCGCCGGCACGTTGCCGCTGATCAGATTCTGCTGCTCCGGCTTCTTCACTTCGGGTTCGGCCGCGGCGGCGTGGACTTCCTTCTCGAAATCCTCCTTCGCCTTCTTGAACTCGCCCAAGCTCTTGCCGAGACCCCGCGCCAGCTTGGGCAGTTTGTCCGCGCCAAAAAAGAGGACCGCCAGGACCAGGATGATCAACCACTCGTAACCGTGGGGCAGACCGATGGCAAAAAGAGGATGCAGGATCATGGATGTTTCCTAACTGGATAAGAGTACGTCACCTCTCAGGGCCGCACAACTCAATTCGGCTGAAGGCTTGGCGGGTACAGTTCTTTCGAATATCTTATAGGCATGTCTGCGACGCCAGTGACAACCTCTACTTCCAGCCTCCCTCTTACTACAGAACGGCTGCGTCGCGCGCAGGAAGCATACCGCGAATATCGTCTTCAATGCTTCTGGTTCATGCCCAAGGACTTTATTGTAACCGAGGAAAATCTTCCTTCCATCATTGAGGAACTTAAGCTTAACGGGGGCCACCGCGGCTGGAAACTTGCGCACGAATTATGCCCTTAACGCCTTTTCAAGCGGAAGTTTTTAAAGTCATCGCCTCCCATCGTAATCCCGATAGTTTCGTGGCTGGCGGTGGCCGAAACTAGTTCAAGAATAACTGGGTTTCTTTATCCCAACCCCAGCTTCCGGAACGTCGCGTCGACATGCTGGAAATGGCGCTCCGGCGAGCAAAGCTCATCGATCTCCTTTTCGCTCAGCACCGACCGGATCTCGTTCGACTTCTTGAGATGCGCCTGCAGCGGCTCGGTCCTGCGCCAGCACGCCATCGACGCCGCCTGCACCGCTTCGTAGGCCGTCTGGCGGGGCAGACCCTTGTCGGCCAGCGCCAGCAGCACGCTCTGCGAAAAAATAAGTCCCTTCGACTTCGCCAGGTTCGCCGCCATGTTCTCCGGGTAGACGATCTGCCGCGCGACCAGGTCGGCCAGCAAGGTCAGCATATAACTCAGCAGCTCGCAGCTATCGGGGAAAATAATCCGCTCCACCGACGAATGCGAAATATCGCGCTCGTGCCAGAGCGCCACGTTCTCCAGCGCCGCCACCGCATGGCCGCGAATTACCCGCGCGAGGCCGCTCAGCTTCTCGCCCGTGATCGGGTTGCGCTTGTGCGGCATCGCGCTGCTTCCTTTCTGGCCCGCCGCGAAATATTCCTCCACCTCGAGCACCTCGGTCCGCTGGAGATGCCGGAACTCGGTCGCCCAGCGGTCGATGCTGCTTGCGATCAGCGCCAGCGTATTCATATAGTGAGCGTGCCGGTCGCGCTGGATGATCTGCGTGGAAAGCGCCGCCGCCTTCAGGCCCAGCTTCTCGCAAACGTAGTCCTCGACGCGCGGATCGAGATGCGCGTGCGTGCCGACCGCCCCCGAAAGCTTGCCCACCGCGATCTGCTCGCGCGCCTCGATCAACCGCTTCTCGGCCCGGCCAAATTCGTCGTACATCAGCGCCAGCTTCAGCCCGTAGGTGATCGGCTCGGCGTGGATGCCGTGCGAGCGTCCCATCATCGGCGTCAGCTTGTGCTCCTTCGCGCGCACGGCGATGGCGGCGCGCAGTTTCTTCAGGTCGCCCAGCAGCAGGTCCGCGCTCGCGACCAGTTGCAGCGCCAGCGTCGTGTCGAGCAGGTCCGACGAGGTCAGCCCACGATGGATGAACCGTCCCGCCCCGCCCACGTTCGCCGCGACCTCCTCCAAAAACGCGATCACGTCGTGGTTCGTCCGCTTCTCGTTTTCGCGCACCTTTTCGATGTCGAACGTCGCCTTCGCGCGGATGATCTGCGCGTCCTCGGCCGGAATCACGCCGATCGCCGCCATGCCTTCGCAGGCCAGCACTTCGATTTCGAGCCAGTGGTTCAGCTTCGCCTCTTCGCTCCAAAGCGCGGCCATCTCGGGCCGGGAATAACGGGAAATCATTTCAAGTTAGAAGTTAGAAGGAAGAAGGAAGAAGTGGAATTCATTTCGTACGGAAGGGGAGGTTACGCACAGAGGACGGCAGAGGGCTGAAGAGGAAAGGCAGGCTGAGGGGGTTGCTTCGCGCCGCCGATTCGAAGTTCGCAACGCTGAAATCTAATCGGTTCAGTCCCTCTCTAAATTCTTCCCGTCTCCGTGCGAACCTCAGTTTCCTCTCTTCAGTTCTCTGTGGTTCTCTTCAGTCCTCTGTGCGAAATGCCTGCCTACCCATTTGCCGCTTGCGGCGGTAAACCCTTTTTGCGAGCTTCACCGTTCCCTGCGCATCCCATGCACGAAATCCTTCAATTCCTCAAGAACCTCTACGACCCGGTCTACATGCAGGGGCTCATCCACTCGGGAGGCGTGCCTCTCATCGCCGCCATCGTCTTCGCTGAGACCGGCCTCCTCGTCGGCTTCTTTTTGCCCGGCGACACCATGCTCTTCGTCGCCGGCGTCGCCGCCGCCTCCAAGGGCCCCTCCGGCGACACCTACCTCAGCATCGCCGCCCTCGTTCCCGCGCTCATCGCCGCCGCCGTCGTCGGCGACCAGTGCGGCTATTTCCTCGGCAATAAAACCGGCCACGCCATCTTCACCCGCGAGGAAGGCTTTTTCTTCAAGCGCAAGCACGCGGAGAAAGCGCATGCTTTCTATCTGAAGTACGGCGTGTGGGCCGTCGTCCTGGCCAAGTTCGCGCCAGTCCTGCGCACCTTCGTTCCTTTCATGGCCGGGGTCGGCGAGATGCCCTACAAGAAATATCTCACCGTCGACACGCTCGCCGTCATCGCCTGGATTTGCCTCGTCGTCCTCTCCGGCTACATCCTTGGCGAACGCGCCCAGAAAAACCTCCACTACATTGTCCTCGGCATCGCGCTGGTCTCGATGCTGCCGGTGATCATTGGTGTGACCAAGGAATTCCTCGCCAGCCGCAAATCCTCCTCGTAAACTTACGCTATGAACTATTCCTATTCTGAGCGGCACGGAGAGGTCTACGTTCAAATTTCGAGCTTATCCATCGCGTTGTACGCCCTCTGGCTGATGTCGGTTGTGGCGTTGATCGTCTTGCTGGTGGTGCGGGCCAAGCAACGCTGATTTCATAACCCGAGTTTCTATGTCCGAAAATCCTCCGCAAAAACCGAAGCAGCCCCAGAACGCCATCTCGCCCACGCGCGCCGTCGACTTCCCCGAATGGTACCAGGCCGTCGTCACTGCCGCCGATATGGCCGAAAATTCCGACGTCCGCGGCTGCATGGTCATCAAGCCTTGGGGCTACGGCATCTGGGAACTGATGCAGGCGCAGCTCGACAAGATGTTCAAGGCGACCGGCCACAAGAACGCCTACTTCCCGCTCTTCATCCCGCTCAGCTACCTCGAAAAGGAGGCCGAGCACGTCGCCGGTTTCGCCAAGGAATGCGCGGTCGTCACCCACCATCGCCTCGAGGTCAACGCCGAGGGCAAGCTCGTCCCCACCGGCAAGCTCTCCGAGCCGCTGGTCGTCCGGCCCACCTCCGAAACCATCATCGGCGCCGCCTACGCGAAATGGGTCCAGTCGTACCGCGATCTCCCGCTCCTGCTCAACCAATGGGCCAACGTCGTCCGCTGGGAAATGCGCCCGCGCATCTTCCTGCGCACCACCGAATTTCTCTGGCAGGAGGGCCACACCGCCCACGAGACCGAGGCCGACGCGCTCCACGAAACGAGGCGCATGCTCGACGTCTACGAGACCTTCGCGCGCGATCACCTTGCCATCCCCGTCATCACCGGCAGCAAGAGCGCGAGCGAGCGTTTCCCCGGCGCGGTCGACACCCTCTGCATTGAGGCGATGGTGCAGGACCGTAAGGCCGTCCAGGCCGGCACGTCCCATTTCCTCGGCCAGAATTTCGCCAAGGCCTCGGGCATCCAGTATCTTTCCCGGGCCGGGCAAAAGGAATATGCCTGGACCACGAGCTGGGGCGTCAGCACGCGGCTCATCGGCACCCTCATCATGGCCCATGCCGACGACGACGGCCTCGTTCTGCCGCCGCGCATCGCCCCGACCCAGGTCGTCATCATCCCGATCATCCCGAAGGAGGAACAGCACAAGGAAATCCTCAAGGCCTGCGGCGCGCTTGCGCAGCAGATCGAGGCCGAGCAATTTCACAAGGAAGGCATCCGCGTCGAGGTCGACCAGCGCGACATCCAGGGCGGCACGAAATCGTGGGAGTGGATCAAGAAGGGCGTGCCGATTCGCGTCGAGATCGGTCCGCGCGACCTCGAAGCCGGCACCGTTTTCGTCGGCCGCCGCGACAAGGGCCCGAAGGAAAAGCAATCGTATCCGCGGGAAGGCTTCGCCTGCCAGGTCCCCGCGCTGTTGCAATCGATCCAGGACGGCATCTACGAACGCGCGCTCGCCTTCCGCCGCGAGAATACGAAGGTCATCGAGTCGAAGGACGACTTCTACGCCTTCTTCACCCCGAAGAACGCCGACAAGCCCGAGATCCATGGCGGCTTCGCGCTTGCCCATTGGAATGGCTCGCCCGAGATCGAAGCCAAAATCAAGGAAGACCTGAAAGTCACCATTCGCTGCATTCCCTTCGAGGAAATGCCCCAGCCCGGCGCCTGCATCTTCACCGGCGAAAAAAGCCCCCAGCGCGTCGTCTTCGGCAAGTCGTACTAAATGTAGCGGCGGTCTCTGACCGTCGCACTTTTCAGCTTAATTCAGCGACGGTCAGAGACCGCCGCTACATTCGATTTATCTGCCATGAGTCAGCTTCCGATCGATGAAATCTTGGTAAGCCGCCTCGGACCTGTTCCAGAGTATATTTCCGCCAACGAGGCCTAGCAGCGGACAAATCACGACGGCCAAGCCCAGATGACTCCACGTCAGAGGATGATTATGGAGTAGGGATGAAATCAGTATGCTCAGGATGGCGGTTGAGCCGAGACCAAGGCCCCCGTTCATCATAATGAAGCGGGCTTTACCCCTCGTCCTGACACGTTCCCACAGCGATGCTTGCTTGGCATTCATTTTGCGGGAGGCCATCTTGCGAGACGAAATGGATAGGGCCATATTTATCGGCGACACGTTGAGACTTCAGTTATTGCCATTCCTGAACGCTTCGGTCAATCGCTGGAAACGCCGGTGATTTCAAGGCCTGGAGGGAGGGCCATAGGAAATTTCCCTCGTTCCCAAGTTGCACTTGGGAACGCGCTTGTTGAGGCAGTTGCACTGCCGATCTCGGAACCGAGTTAGCCCGCAAGGCCAGATCGGAGCCTGATCCTGCGATTTGTCCCCGAAAAACAAAGGGTATTGCTTTAATCGCTCGTTCGGACCTTCGGGTTGGGGTGAAGAGTAAAAGAGAGCAGCCGTGTTAGTCTCAATGCCGCGGCGGTGGCGATTCATGCTTCGCTGCCACCGGGCGTTGGGCGTTATCTGGCACGCTTCAAATAGCTGATGCCCGTCATCGTGAGCATCGGAAGAACGTGAGGCAGATCACGCTTGTCCATCACGACGACATGAGCCTTGCCAAGCGCAATTTGGTGACTGTTGGTAACTTCGTGTTTTTCACCGTCGGCCATTTTGATGAGGAAAGGGATTCCCTCCAGAATTGCGGTTTCAATATGGTCGCGAGTCACAGTAGAATGAGTTAACCTATCACGAGCGACTAGTCAATCAATCGAGAGATTGGGTAGTGTATCAGTTTGAAATCTGATTTTTTATTTGGCAGGTGATTTGGCTAGCTGAGTGGCTGCCGCACAACTTAGTACCGTTGGTGCGGTAAGATCAAAATCGTTTATCGCTGCCCGCGTGCTCGTTACATCCATATCGCGAAAATGAGCATCTTCGGTCAAAAGAAAGGTTGATTCCTGGAGCGAAGCCTCTCCAAAGATCAGCGCATCGTTCCATTCGCTATCCGGCAATAACTGCTTTCTGAGCAGTGATTTTGCAGCTAACTCAACAATGCCATAACCAACTCCGACAAAATCAGTAGGTGTAAAATCAGCCCAAACTCCCTCCCTAAGTTGTTTGAAAACCAAATCGGCTAATCTTTTGAGTTCTGGGTCTGGCCCATGCGAATGAGCACACAGTTCAGCAAGAACGGTGGGCAAAATCAGAAAAATTACCGGAGACAGTCGGTCGCGGAGTGCTTTTACCGCTTCCCACGCTTCATGGTTATGATCGGCGAGGGCGAGTAAAATGCAGGTATCAACCGCAACGCGAGACGGAGGCTTTATCTTTATCGCGCCCATAAATGAGCGCCAACGCCTGCTTGAACAACGACTCGCGCTGAGTGTCGTTTAGTTGGTTCGTGTCCTGTCTCCCCTTCTCGGCGACATCCGAGTAGTGGGACAGTTGACGCTTAGAGGTAGGTTGCGCCATAGAGCTGGTGTTGATGTACACATAAGGTTAAGCCCTGTCTACAACAAATCAACCACGACAAGCTCGGGATGACAGGCCATTAATGCCTAAGTCGAGTTATGTTTCTCGGCTACTTCAAGAGGGAAAGCACTTTCTTCCATCGTCCAAACATGATTGGAAACACCCGCTTCCATCGCTGGGGTAACGCGCAGGCTTTGGTGAATCCGGCAGAAATTGTAGTGCATGAAATACAGAGCGACGTTGTGCTCCAGATTTTCGATCTTCTTTGAAAAGGCATTTGTGAGCCGAGTAAACCGCCGCATTCCCATTCGCATGTTCAAATTGTTCCGTTCGCAAATGCTGGTCGAGACGTGAGCATAAACCGGCTTGCCGATAACCTTGGCCTTACGAGCGCCCATGCAAACGGCGGGGGAATAGCGGACTTCCGCATTGTATTGGTTCGTCTCAGGAGAGCCGTAAATCTTCACCAGTTGCGCGTAGTCAATGTCCGTGCCGAAAGCATCTTCGACGGCAGCGAGGTAAGGGCGATGCGCGTCTGTGGTCAACTGGACGCGATTGGCGAGCCGTCCAGCGAGGTCATGCATGAAATGGTAGGCCGCGCCAGCATCGCGATTACCGATGTACCAAGCTGGAACGAGTTTCGTTTCCGCGTCAATCGCTGTCCACGTCCAAACATCTCCCCGGCCCTGTTTGCGCTTGTCAGCGGGTACGTTCTTTTCCTTGCAACCGACAAAAGACCAGATTTCGTCGCATTGGACGCGCTTGCAGGAGAGATTGCGGAAAACTTTGTCTTGGTACTCAGAGCAGGCAGTACCCGCATCAATCAAAAGTTTCATCACGCTATTGATGGCCACGTCGGTCAGGCGAGAGGTGGCGCGGATGCTGTTGCCCTCGACGAGGCAACGCAAAACCTGCGCTCTTTTTTCGGTGGTTAATTTGTTCATGGCTACAGTATGCTTGCCCGCGCAAGCATTGTCAACAGGAAATTTGAATGGGGTCAAGAAATAGCCTGTATTAATCAGAGGCTGGAGACGGGGCCTTAGCGAGAGACGCTATTGTCGGGGCTTCCGGTTTTCCGGGGTTCCAAAAAACAATTGAGGGCAGCAGCACATGGGAATACGCGCCTACAGCGGTGGCCGCGCGCACTATCTCACGCGCGGAACCATACAACATGCTGCTACCATTGATGGAAACAACTCGCTCAATGTCCTCTTTAGTTCCGGTAAATCCGCTTTTAAATACACCGACAATTTCGATAACTATGGAATACGGTAGATTTGACTCCGCGCCGGGTTGGATTTGTATATTCAGTTTGATCTGGAATGTTGCCGGATCATCAGTCAAAGACATGTCTCCAGACACGCGCAAATCCGATTGTTTTTGAACAACACCCTTTGCAACATCAAAAGCTGAATTGGCGATGATATTCAGTTGGGTAACAAAATACCGCCTGAGCTGTAGGCTGGAAGCCTTTATTTGGCTATTATCAATAGTCATTTATCTGTTCGTTGGTCTAAAGAGGTGCGTATGACATCTGCGAAAACAAAGATTGGCAACTATCTCTCCAAGCCGCTCCCGTGCCCGCGCACAGGGAGAGGCTTTGAGAAACAGCAGAGACAGCCGGAGCAATAACCATCTTGCATGCGTCTGGCGCTCCACTTTTTTCGTATGCCGCCACCTTTTTGTGCCAATCGCTCCCCTCCTTGTAGAGCGTCTGTAAATATGGCAGTGGTAGAAAGCCGTCGCGAATGGCGCAGAGAATTATATTAACCAAACGAGACAGTCTCACTTTTCCCGTTTCCCAGCGCGTATAGCTCTTTTCACCAGCTTGGATTAATTCTGACATTTCCCGTTGTGTAAATTGAACACGTGCTCTCAACTCCTTAATTTCCTGTGGAGTCATGAGTCCCATATAACGAGCCTGGGTTTGTTCAATTTGATCCAGTGCTTCATTCGTCAGTATCCACTCCCCCCCTTTTGCCCTCCGGGCTGGAACTTTGATTTTACGAACTTCAGCGATACCATCTACTTCGAGATTTGGTATCTGAACTTCAAAATCAATTAGCTCAGTCGTTCTATTTGATATATCTTTCATAGTTGATCCCATTCTTTTTCATGTGCCGAAAAAACTATTATTTTTAGCGTGTCATAAGTTAGACAAATTTTGCCGTACATCTGTTCGTTGTTGGCTGTAAAAAAGAACGCATAGGTTTCTCCTTCGTCGGTAGGCATTTTTATGTATTTTCCGATGATACCTGGCTTGGTGAGTGCTTTGAGCATGGCTTCGTAAGCCTCTGAACGCGTGCCATAATAATGCCAGCGCTCAAAGGCTTGAACGGTCCATATAATTTCATCGCTTCTTCCGCGCTTAAGTTTTTCCGAAACACTGGTTAGCCATTGTTTTGAAATCGCGCGGGTTTTCCTTTGGAAAAACATTTAATTTTTTTGTGCGCCGACAAATCGTATTCATAAAGAGTCCTTTAACAAGGTATCAATTGATACCTTAATGTCAAACGCTTATTTATTCCCGCCCATGTTACTTATTATTAGGTAGTTACTCCTTGGCTTTTTCTTTCGCCCATCTGGATTCTGCCGCTTTCTTCGCAATTTGTCTGCGCTTTGTGGCGCTCAATGACTCGGCTCGCGCCTTGCCTCCCTTCGAGGCCCCAAGTCTTCCCAAGGCCACGGCAGCAGGGTTTTTAGCGGGCGTCGATGTCTTGCCAGTTGTTAAGGCCACGATCCTTGCGGCCACGGAGTTTACTTCTTCCATTTCTTTTAAGCTTGCGCGGGTAGGCATAATTCGAACTTTCGCATACCGGAAGCCTCTGCGCTAGAATAAACTGCTACTCTGGGATTTCAAACTGATACACTACCAGAGATTGCGCTCCGCCGCACAGGCGGTAAACCGGAAATATGTCGTCGCCCATCCCCGCCTGCGAGGCTTCGCTGGCCGGCCTGCCTGAATCGCTGCTGATCGGCGTATCGGGCGGGGTCGATTCGGTGGCATTGCTCCATGCCCTGGTCGCCACGGGACGCAAACCGGTGGTGCTCCATTTCGACCATGGCTGGCGCGCTGACAGCGGAGCCGACGCGGTTTGGGTGAAGAAAATGGCCGCGCAGTTTGGGGTGAAATTTATCGGCAGAAAAATGCGGAGCCCGGCGAAGAAGCGGGAGGCCGACGCCCGCGCCGCGCGCTATGCCTTCTTCGCCCAGGTTTCGCGCGGCCTGAAAATTCCGCACCTCGTCCTGGCCCACCACGCCGACGACCAGGTCGAGACCTTCCTGCTGCAGCTCCTGCGCGGCAGCGGCGCAGCCGGTCGCGGGATGGATGCCGTGAGCAGGCGAGAAGGACTCATCCTTCATCGGCCGTGGCTCGGTGTCTGGAAGAGGGAAATCATGGCCTATGCGCGGAAGCACAAACTGATTTGGCGCGAGGACGCGACCAATGCCGACACGCAGCATCGCCGCAATAAAATCCGGCGTCGCGTGCTGCCCTATTTGCAGAAACATTTTGGCCCGCAGGTGGCGGAGAATCTCTTCCGCGCGGCGGAGATCGCCCGCGCGGAAAGCGAGTGGCTCGACGCCCTGTGCGCGGAGGCGGCAAAGGGGCCGGAGCTTTCCGTGAAGGCCTTGCGCGCCGTTCCCTTGGCGCAACAGCGACGGACCCTTCTGCGTTGGTTGCAGGGCCTCGGCGTGAAGGACATTTCCTTCGCCGACGTCGAGGCGGTGCGCGGTCTGCTGGAAAAAGTCATCCCCGCCAAGGTCAATCTCAGCGCCGGCCGTTTTGCGCGGCGGCGGGCCGGAACGATTTTTATAGATTGAGATTTCCGGCGCTAGATGAGTTCTAATGCCGATGCGTCTTGGAATTGGAGCTGCGCGCGGACGGCGGCGCATCGGCGGCCGGGGTGGTCACCGAGGCATCATTATTGTCGATGGCGTCCGTCGGGGCCGTTGCATCGGCCGGCTTGTTGGAATTGGGATTGGTCTGGGTATCGACCGCGCCGAGGCCGTTGAAGTTGCCCTGGGCCGGCGGCAGGAACGAGACATTCTCCACCGCGCCCTTGTCCATGGCGAAAAGTCTCCGCATGATTTCCTGGGCGATGGGCGCCGTGGTCGTGCCGCCCCAGGTCCCGCCCTCGACCACGACGCAGGTGACGTACCGGGGCGCCTCGAACGGGCCGTAACAATAGAACCAGCATTTCAAGTCGCGCCGCGTCTCGCCGTCAACCTTGGTCCACGCCTGGGCCGTGCCGGTTTTGCCCGCAATCTGGTAGCCGGGCACCTGCGCGAGCGTGGCCGTGCCTTCGTCCACCACCTCGCGCATTCCCTCCTGCACCGCTTTTAAATCAGACGGCTTCACGTCGAGCGTGCTGTAGACCTGGCCCTCGGCGGGCGCGGGTTGGTCTTTCCCATTGCAATCGACGACCCGGGAATAGAGCCGCGGTTGATAGACCGTGCCGCCATTGGCCACCGCGCAGAGGAAAGTCGCCATTTGCAGCGGCGTGTTTTGGACGAAGCCCTGGCCGATGGAGGTGTTGGCGGTTTGGGCCCGGCTCCAGTGATCGATGTTGTGCGTCTTGAGCAGCCACTTCTCGTTTTCTTTCATCCACTCGGGGCCGGGCAAAATCCCCGCGGCCTCGTCGGCGTCGCCAAGCAGGCCCCATTTGTGCCCGAAGCCGGCGAGCTTGCCCATCGCGTCAATCGCCTCGATGCCCGCCTTGATCCCGTACTGGTAGAAGAAAACGTCGCTGGAAACGCAGATGGCGTGGACGAGGCTCATGACTCCCGCGTCGGTGCTGTCCGAGTTATGGAAAAGATGGTCGTCGATCTGGATGGCGCCGGGACAATCGAACTGGGTATTGACGGTGACGTTGCCCGACTTCAATCCGGCCAGCGCGACCATGATCTTGTAGGTCGATCCCGGCGCGTAGGCGTGAAGGGCGCGATTGAACATCGGCGCGGTTGGGTCCTGGTTCAGCGCGTCCCAGTCCTTGGCCTGAATCTTCGGGATGAACTTGTTCGGGTCGTAGCTCGGGACCGAGACCAGGGCCAGCACGTCCCCGTTGCGGGGATCCATCACCACCACCGCGCCGCGTCCGATCCCCGCGTTGCGCATGGCGGTCTCGGCGATGTATTGCACGCGGGCGTCGATCGTCAGGTAGAGGGTGCTGCCCATGGACGGATCGTCCTGGTGAAGCTTCTCTTTGACGTAGCCCTGGGAAGAGACGCGCTGAACGATGCTGCCCGGCTCGCCCTGTAACTTCTCGTCCATGATCGCCTCGATGCCGTGGATGCCGACCGTCTCGTAGGGCATCCCGTCGCTGGCCAAATGCTCGGTTTGTTTGTTGGGCTTGCCCACATAGCCGAGGATGTGGGCGGCGAACGCGCCGTAGGTGTACTGGCGCGCCGGGTTTTGCGCGATCCGGATTCCGGTCACGCCCAGGTTGCGCTCCTCGAAATTGGCGACCGTCGCGAAATCGAGGTCGCTCATGTAATGGTAGGGCAGGTCGGGATCGGTGCGGAAATGTTCCCGGATATCCTTTTCATTGAGCGGC
Source organism: Methylacidiphilales bacterium (assembly GCA_965226715.1). Lineage (GTDB taxonomy): Bacteria > Verrucomicrobiota > Verrucomicrobiia > Methylacidiphilales > UBA1321 > JABDGH01. The sequence goes on from CBDDEB010000001.1 coordinate 252,499, forward strand.
ACGGTCAGGCCGAGGGCGTCCTTGATCGGTTCGATGCTTTGACGGACGATCTCCACGATATTGTCTTCGGAGCGCGGCTTGCCGTTTTTGCCGGGACGGAGCGCGAGCTTTGGAACATTGCCCTTATGGCTCTCCGCGTAATCGCGGCGCAAATCGCCCAGATCGAAGTCGATGTCGAAGCTCGGCCGGTTTTCCGCCAGCATGACGCCGTTGCGGTCGCAGATCGCTCCGCGGGCCGGGGCAATGCGCTCCCGGACGGTCGTCTGGTCGTCGGAACGCGCGCGGGCCGCGTCTGAATTGACGACCTGGACATTCCAGAGGCGGCTTAAAAGGACCCCCATCGCGCCGAAGACCAGCAGGGCCAGAATGCCGAGGCGCCAGCCCTGGACGCGAATATCATCAGAGAGCATAGGAGCGCTCCTGAAGTTCGTAGCTCGGCTTCCATCCGCAGAGTCGAAGGGGCAGGCCGACCAGGTAAAAGAAGGGAAGCGCCAGGAGCAGATTCAAAAGAGAGGCAAAAGTGATCTTGCTCCAGACCGCCAGCGGCCAATACCAGCGGGCGGTCTCGGCCAGAATCAGGAGGTAGTCGAGCAGGAAGAAGGTAAACGTCCCGACCAGGACAAAGATGAGCCGGAAAAGCCACGTATGCGATTCGGGCCGATTGGCCTGGCTCACGATCAGGGCCGAAAGCGAGAAGAGCACCAGGACCGACGCCCCCATCCGGTGAGACGAGGCCAGGTCGACAAGAAATCCCAGAAGCCCGGCGAGAATGGGCGCCCGCTCATCGCCCAGTTCCAGGCTGGCATAAATTACCAGCAGGGGAATCAAGGCCGAGCCGAAACCAACCACGCTCAAGAGGGGAAAGATAACCGGCAAAATCATCTGGGCCAACAAAGCCAACGCGCCAACGAGAAGAAGATAGAGGACAACGAGAAAACGCACGGGGAGATTATAAGTCGAATCGAGATTAGCGGCTAATTTATTTCACTTCCATCATTTCGGTGCAGAACTCCTTACTATATGTTAATGTTTTTTCACCGCAAGAAACCGCGGATTGTGGTATAAGCACTTGTGGCCAAACGTATCGAACCCCTCTCTTCCCGAGCCCAGATTGTCGACCAGGGGCCCGAGAAAACTTCCGAGAAGGCGGCAGCGACGGCCACGCTGCAACCGCCGCGCCGGATGACCGAGCCGAAAAAAGTCGCGCCGGCCGCGACGGGAAAAAAGAAGTTGTCGTTCTGGCGCAAGCTCTGGCTCGGCATCCAGATTTGTTTCGTCGTGGCCGTCATCCTGGGATGCATCCTCACTTATTTCGCCTATGAAAAGGCGCTCGTTTACTACGCGCGGGCCGAGACCTACGACCTGAAGAAGCTCGACGACCTCAACGTCACGTCGACGTTCTACGATGTCAACGGCGAGGAACTGGGCCGCATTTTTGTCGATGAAGACCGCATCCTGCTGACCCCGGACCAAATTCCCCCGGCGATGCGCGAGGCGGTGATGGCCGCGGAAGACCGCCGGTTCTATCAGCATGGCGCCATCGATTATTGGGGCATTTTGCGGGCCTTCCGTGAAAACCTCTCCAACAAATCGCACGGTGTGCAGGGCGGCAGCACGATCGAGCAGCAGCTGGCCAAGCACCTCATTGGCGACTTTTCCCGCACCCTCGACCGGAAATTTCTCGAGGCCTTCGTTGCCATCCGGCTCGAGCAGCATCTGACCAAGGACCAGATCATGAATTATTACCTCAACCGGATTTATTTCGGGAAGGGGTACTTCGGGGTCGGCGCGGCGGCGCGAGGCTACTTCGGCAAGGACGCCATCAACATGACCGTGCCGGAATGCGCGTTGCTCGCCGGAATCATCCGGGCCCCCACCAGCTCCTCTCCGCGCGTCGACCCGGAAAAAGCCAAATGGCGCCGGAACACCACGCTCAAGCAGATGCTCGAGGACAAGTATATCACGCAGGACGAGTATCTCCGCTACATCGAAACGCCGCTTCACATCCAGGCCGCCAAGCCGTTCGGAGCGCAAACCTATGTCATGGCCGCCGCCGTCAAGGAGATGGAACAAATTCTCTCCGTCGAGGGGACGGAGGAAATGCCCCAGGGCCTGACCGTGCGGACCAACATTGACATGCATTTGCAGCGGGCCGTCGAGACGGAAATGAATCTCCAATTGGCGGAGCTGGAAAAGGCGCCGGAGGGGACGACAGCTCCGCCTGTGGCGCGGCCTCCGCTTCAGGGCGCCGCGCTGATCGCGGACCTGGCCACGGGACGGGTGCAGGCCTGGGTCGGTGGTCGTGACTTCTCGAAGAGCCAGTTCGACCACATTTCCATGGCGCGCCGGGAGAACGGCGCGTTGCTCCAGCCGCTTCTTTATGCGCTCGCTTTCGACCGCCTGGACCTGCACCCGGCCTCGATGATCAACGCCTCTTACGTCGATCCCACGCTGCCCGCGCCCCAGGCCGATCTCGGTTTGGGCAATCCGATGACCGACCTGAACAAGTGGTTTCTTTCCGTGCAGGACGCCCTGGCTTTGGGCAATAAATCGGCCGCCACCCGGGTCGGTTTGCAACTGCGGGCAAGCGCCGTCGGCGACTGGTTCCGGAAGGCGGGGTTGGAGCAGGCCCGCATTCCGGAGGACAAGCCGAACGTCTTCAATCCCGATCCGATGACCCTCGGCGACGTTGCCTCGCTCTATCAAATCCTGGGCAACGACGGGATTCATCGCAAACTGAAGATCATCCGGTCGATTGAGTCGCGGACGGGGCAGGTCCTCTACGACGATGCCAAACCCGACCGGGAAGCCCGGGAGGATGACATGCTGAACAGCCTCGACGACCGGCAGATGACGCTGACGCTGCAAAATGCCCTCCGTTCCGGTCCCGCCCGGACCCTGGTGCGCGATTATGGGCTCAAAGCGGCCGTGGCCGGCATGCCCGCCTATTCGGAAGGTTACCGGGACGCCTGGTTTGTCGGATATACCCCCAAGGTCCTCGCCGGAATCTGGGTCGGTTATGACGATTCCCGGCCCATGGGCAAGGATGTGGCCGTGAAATCGGCCGTGCCGTTGTGGGGCGACGTGATGCAGCAGGTCGAGGCGCGCGTCGCGACCGGCGGGACCTTTCCCATTCCGCCCGCGTTGACCAAAGTTGAAATTGATCGCTCCACGGGGGCTTTGCGGGGCCTGGCCGGTCTCGCGCCCGCGCCCGGGGACATCTTTGTTTATCTGAAAAAGGAGCAGGTCGATGCGGCGGGCAGCACCGCGGGCGTCGCGGCCCAGCAAATCCAGGCGCCGCAGGAATGGAGCGATTGGCTGACGACCATGTTCAATCAGGCCGATGAAACCGGCCTCGCCCCGGACCAGATCATGGGCGGCGACAAGCGCGCCAATTTGATTCCGTCCCTGGCCGAATACAAAATGCCGGGCCTGCGCGGCGACATCCTTTCCTCCGACGGCGTGGTCTACGCCACCACCGGTTCCGAAAAGAACCTCGTGCTCGGCTGGCCCGCGGCGGATGAGGCCACGGCGGACGAGGACATCCTCCGATGGATGCGCAGCCGGTTGGACGAGGTGCAGCAGACCATCGGCATCAAGGTCGACATCAGCGACGTCGATTTGCTGGCCCAGTATCGCACCCAGCGCTACCAGCCTTTCATGGTGCTCGAGGATGTCACCCCGGACCAGGTCGGCAAGATTCAGGCCGCGGGTCTGGAAGCCAAGGGCTTCGGGTTCCAGACCGCGCCGCTTCGTATTTATCCGCGTGGCAGCGAACTTTCCCATGCGCTCGGTTACCTTTCGCGCGATCAGCAGCGCAACCGGGGCAAATACCTGAGCGGCGACGTGATTTACGACCGCTACAAGGGCGCGTCGGGGCTGGAACAGGTCTTCAACCCGGACCTCATCGGAAAAGACGGACGCTTCATGGTCTCAACCACGCCGGAGGGCTATGCGAGGTCCGCCGTGGTGGCCCAACCCGCCTCCTATGGCAATAACGTGCGCCTCAGCATCAATTCGAAAATTCAGGCGGCCATGGAAAGCGCCATGGCGGCCAGCCCCAATCCGATGAAGGCCGCGGTCATGATCGACATCCATACCGGCGACGTGGTCGCGATGGCCTCCCACCCGACGTTTGACCCGAACATCTTCGTCCCGTCGATCGCGGCCGATGAGTGGGCCGTCCTGAACGGCGCCGAATACAATCCGCTGCTCGACCGCACGATCCACGCGCAGTATCCGCCCGGATCGGGTTTCAAGACGGTCACGTCGATCGCGGCGATGAAAGCCGGCGTCTTCGATCCGAACTGGGTGGTCCATTGCACCGGTTCCTTCGACCTCGGCAGCATGCACATGGACCTGAAGAACGAACATGGCGACATCACTTACCTCGAAGCGCTGACCCATTCCTATAACACCTACTTTGCCACCCTGGGCCTGAAAGTCGGCCGGGACGTGCTCATCGACACGGCCCGCAGCCTCAACTTCGGCAGCCTGACGAATATCGTCCTGCCCGGCGAACTGCCCGGCTTTATTCCCGATCCCGAATCGGTCAGGCGCATCCACCAGCGCGATTTCGGCGTGGCGGGCGGCGACACGGCCCTGACCGCCATCGGCCAGGGCGACGTCCTGGTCACTCCGCTGCAAATGGCCGACTTCATGGCCGCGCTCGCCAATGGCGGGACGGTTTACCGGCCCCGTCTCGTCAAGCAGATCGAGGACAGAAACGGCAACGTCATCAAGACGTTCCCCGTCGAAACGCTGCGGACGGTGACCTTTGACGACAAATGGATGCCCGACCTGAAAGCGGCCATGATCAACGTGGTCGACGAGGGGACCGCAACCGTCGTCCATCGTGACGACATGAAGATCGCCGCCAAGACCGGCACGGCGCAGGTCGGCTCGAAGGAGCACCGCCGCCAGATCGCGTGGCTCTCCGGTTATCTGCCGGCCGACAATCCGCAGTACGCGTTCTCGGTCATGGTCGAAGGGCGGTTCTCCGACAATCGCGATGATACGGAAGAGGGCGGATTGCTCGGCGGTCGCGAAGCGGGCGCCATCGCCAAGGACATCTTTGACCAGATCTACCCCGTCCCCGGCAAGAAGGACAAAGTTGCCTCCGATGCCTCGGACAAGGCCACCCCCGGCGCGAATACAGCCTCGGCCGATGGCGGCCAGTCACCCGCTCCTGCGAAAGCCGATTCCCCGGCTCCGGCCGCTGCCGCTTCCGCGCCTGCCGCCTCCGCAGCTGGCACGCCCGCCGCGCCGTAGGGGCCGTCGGAGCTGGGGTCGGCAGTAATTGCAGCGGTCTGCGACTGCCGTCGGTGCAGTGGTCGTCGTGGACGTAGTCGGGACTCGTTTCAGGGGACGTACGACTTAAAGTCACGCGTCGCCGCTCTGATCATCTCCCGAGCACGGTCGCGCTCGGCATCAGATTCAAATCCTTTGTGCGACATCCATATAAACTGCCGTTTACCGACCTGAAACAAAAAGCCATTCGCATTCTCTCGAACTCGCTGAACTACAGTCCAAAGGAAGTCGCTTTGGGCCACATCCGAGGAGTAATGCAAACCCACGGTAGCCATAGTCCACTCAACCATCCGGTTATGATTGATTTGACCACGAAAGAAAAGGGCATAGAAAAAACTTCCCAGGGGAGAGAATAGAAGACCAACTATCAGGATCACAAAGACGAGAGGCATCATGTCTGAAAAGACAGTCTGCCATGCCTGTGATGACGTTTTCACCTCAAGTGACGAATGGTAATCTGCCGCTGCTTGCGGATAAAGGAGTATCGCTAAAATGAAGAGCGGGATTGCTGCATAAAAGTAGCTTTTCGCAGTAGTTGCACGCGTTCGCAAGCTCATCGCTTTGCGGTATTCGCCCGTTGTGTATCGAAAACGGCAAATTACCGGCTTATTGAGATCATCGGGCACAAGTCCGCTTTAGCAGGCGAACGAATGCTAATCGATATAGAAATCATCCGCCAGGGAGGCAGCGCTTCGCTTCCAAAACGTCTCTCTTCGCTTTTGGCATTCCGGAGGAATGTCACAATCCTAGCCGGTGGTAAGACCGCGGGTGCGTATCGCAGCAGCGGTCGCCACCACCGGAATCCATCGTAATAGAAAAGAATCCCGGAGGGATTCCACTTCGGTGCGACCCCTGCCTCAAGCCAAGAGCTGCTGGAAAAACTCGACTTGTCAAATCGGGCGGCTTAACAGCTTCACCTGGAGATCGGAAACACCGGCGATTTTCTGAAAATCCTCATCGAAAGTGATGATCACGGCTTGGTAAGACAGGGCCACGCTCGCAATCAGAAGGTCGAGCGACCCTGCCGTGTGACCTTTATGCCGGCAGGCCTGACCGAGTTCGGTTGCTCGGGTCCAAAGGGCCGTCGGCGTCGCCAACGCCGGAAAAGTCTGGAACTGCTGGATTAATTGCCTGCTCTCCTTCGGCGTGGCGTGACGCAGAATCTCAAAAGTAACCGGTTCGGCGACATGGGCCGTTGGATGCAGGATGTAGGGGGCGATGAATTGTTTCAGGCTCCGGGGGGACCGGGCCCGCGTGAAGTCGATCCATAGGCTGGTGTCGATCAGCGTGATCACTCGCCTCTCCATTTCCGGTCTCGCTTCTTGCCGGCTTGACGGTCTTGCGACTGCCCTTGCTCAAAGGAGGCCAGAGACACTCCCCATTCCCCGGAAATGAATTTTTGCGAAAGCAGCTCGCGCCGCTTCATCCTCAGTGCGTCCGTCACCATCTTGCGGATCGCCGGCCCCTTTTTCTTCTCCCCGGTAAAAACACAGATTTCCCTTAACTCCGAATCCGGAAGATCAACCGTTATTTTCATACTTTATAAATAGCTTAATCTGATTCTGCAGTCAATATTACCCTACTCTTTAACTCGGCTCGGTGCCCGCCCAGAGGGAAATGTCAATTCCCTCCCTCATCCCTTAGCTGTGCAATATGTTCAAAAAAAATAAGCGACGAAGGCTTTTTAAGCCAGGCCGCGAAAAAGGCCGGGACTTACGCGCCCGGTCCTTCCATCGGCTCGGTATCGGGGTCGGCCGGTTGCGGCGCGGGCTTGCGGATGACCCGCAGACGGCGGATGCGGCGCAGGGTCACTTCGGTGGCGATGACGTCAAAGCCCTCGATCTCCATCTTGTCCCCGGTGTGGGGAATGCGGCCCCAGTGACGAAGCGCCCATTTGGCCACCGTCTCGGTGGTTTGCGTCGGGAGCGGCCAGCCGGTCTCGGTGGCGAGATCGCGCAGCGGCAGGTCGGCATCGATGAGGACCGCCTCCTTGCCCCGTTCGAAGAAGGGGCCCTTTTCGATGTCGAATTCGTCGCGGATATCGCCGACCAGTTCCTCCAGCACGTCCTCGAAACTGACCAGGCCGAGCATTTTTTCATCCGCGTCGAGAACCAGGGCGAGGTGGTTGCGCGACTTGCGAAAGAGTTCGAGCATGGCCGGCAGGCGCGTCTTGGCCAGGAAGGTCAGGATGGGCCGCACGATATCGGAGAGCTTCGTCTGCGCGCCTAGCGCCTGGTATTGCCAGAGCAATTCCTTCACGTGAATGACGCCGAGCACCTGGTCCTGCGTGTCGCCGCAGTAGGGCAGACGGCTGTACCCCGATTTCTGCGCGATCACCAGGTTGTCGGCCAGAGGCAGGTCGCGCCAGAGCACCACAACCTGCTCGCGCGGCAGCATGACCTGCTCCGCCGTCGTCTCTTTCAGCCGGAGCGCCTTGAGCATGATCTTGTTCACCAGGTCGTCCGAGGGATGGACATGGCGCGAATTCATCAGCACGTATTGCAGCTCTTCCTGGTTGAAGCCGTGGTCGAATTCCTTCGTCGGCGGAATGCCCATCCACATCAGGAGCCGGTTCGCGGTCCGGTTGAGCAGCCAAATGAAGGGATAGGCCGCGTTATAGAAAAGGATGAGCGGCGCGGAGAACCACATGACCACCGTTCGCGGGCGTCGGATGGCGAAATATTTGGGGACCAGTTCGCCAAAGACGATGTCGATGAACGTGATGCCGGCGAACGCAAGTCCGTAGGCAATCGAGGTGACCGCGCGGGTGCTGACGATGCCCCAGCCGGCGAGGGGACCCTCGATCCAGCGCGCCACGACCGGCTCGCCCACCCAGCCGAGGCCAAGGCTGGTCAGCGTGATGCCGAGTTGCGTCGCCGACAGGTAACGGTCGAGATGCTTGGTGACGCGGAGGGCCAGGCCAAGACGCCAGTCCTTCTTTCCCTTCACCCGCATCGACTTGAGCTGCGATTCTCGGATTTTGACGAAGGCGAATTCGGTCGCAACGAAAAAGGCGTTCGCCGCGATCAGGACAAGGATGACTCCGCCTTGTTCAAGAAAATGTATCCACCATGAGAGCATCGTTCCCAGCCTAGACGAAGCGGAGCGCTTTTAACAGGAAGACATGAAAAATTGACATCTCCTGCGCTGGCCATAGACTGATAGTCAAGGATTTATGGCAATTGCTTATGAAAGCAGCGCCTGGGCGCAGGTGAAGGAGGGCTGGCGACAGCTCTATGGCTCCTTTGCGCGGGAAGGCGTCAGCGTCGAAAACCACGAATTTGCGGCTAAGGCACCGGTCAATTGGGGCCGTAGTTTTCACCGTAACAGCGTCGAACTTTGCCTGAACCTGCGCGGCACCGGCACCGTCCACGATGGCCGGACTGAGGCCCGTTACGAGCCGCATACCGTCGGCTTTTACTGCAACGCCAACGCCGATCTCCAGGCCAGCCGGAACTCGGGCGAAACCCATTCTTTCATCACAGTTGAACTTTCCCGCGGCTTTGTGGAAACGCAGGTCCATTCCATGGAGGATGACCTCCATCCCGCGCTCCGACGCTGGCTGATCAACAAGGGCGGCTCCGCGGCCGCGGTGGGGGCCATGTCGCCGGGGCAGGAAGTCACTTTTCAGGCGCTGCGCCAGCCGCCGGTGCCTTTGGCCGCGCACAAGCTTTGGTACCAGGCCAAGACGCTGGAACTTCTTTCCCAAATCCTCTTTCAACCCGTTCCGCCGGAGGAATTCTTCTGCCAGCGCCAGAAACGGGTCGCCCGCGAGCGCGTGGAGCGGACCACGGCGATCCTTCGCACCCATCTCGCCGATCCGCCCGACATCGAGGCCCTGGGCGCGCAGGTCGGCTGCAGTTCATTTTATCTCAGCCGTCTTTTTTCCAAAGAAATGGGCATGACCATTCCGCAATATGTGCGGCAAATCCGGATGGAACGCGCCGCTGAACTGCTCTTGGGCGGACGCCATAATGTGACCGAAGCGGCCATGGAAGTCGGCTACTCGTCGCTCAGCCATTTCAGCAAGGCCTTCTGCACCACGATCGGCTGTTGCCCGGCGCTGTTCCCCAATGCCAAGGCGCTGGTGGAGAAATTCAAGGCCAAAAGATCGTAGGACCTAGGGGACTGATGGGACATATCTGTCCTAACGGTCCTATAACCGGATAAATTCGCCTACTTGGGGCGGTGTTCCAAAGCCAAACGTTACTTCGACGAAACGGCTATGCGCGTCAGGCTGTTCTTCTGCGTGGGCGTATAGGTCGTCCAGCGCGGGCTTTCCAGGAGCTTACGTGCGAGTTCGGCTTCCTGCTCTCGCTGGATATAGAGCGGCTGGGCGTCGTCGTTTTTAGGCGGAACGCTCGAATCAATACGTTCCAGCGCAGCGATCGCGGGTTCGATTGCCTCCACGGTGCCGCGCCTTTCCAGGATTTTGATAGCGGACATGATGAAGTCCGGGTCTTCGTCCTTCAAGTTCGAGACGATGAACGGCTGGGCGAGATCGCTCCACTGATCCTCAAAGACGTTCTCGAGCAGCATGGTATAGCATCGCGTCTCTTTTCTCGAGAGCAATGAAGCCTGCAAGGCTTTCATCCCCCCGGTCGGATCGTGCCGGATCCAAAAGCGCAGGCAGGCGGCCTCGGTATCGCAGGGCCATTTACCCAACTGGGGCAGGTAGAGGCGCTTCACGTCGGTGAACAGGTCGTCTGTGCCGTAGCGATCGACGAGCGGCAAAAGAAGGTCGGGATCAAGATTCTTGTCCTGCATTTTCCGGCGAAAGGTTTCGGTTAACTCCGGGATCGGCTTTTCCGGCAGGGCGTTGAGGCCGAGCGGCGTTGGAAAATGGGTTCTTGGTTTGTTCAAATAGCGTGACTGATCTCGTTTGATGTCAGCGATGATGAGCGGACGCGCTTCATCGGGTGCGAGTCCGGCGAGGTTCCCCAGGGCGTAAGGATTATATTCTGGGGGACCGGCGGCTTTGCGCAAGATGGGCAGAAAGTCGCGGCTGGAAACACCTTGGTTGATCAACTGGAAACGCTCGTTGGCAGGAAGATCGAGTTGGTGTTGCACGAGCGCTGCGGACGCGGCGGGATCGTTCGGATGATTCTGAAAATCGGCCCAGCAGGCAGAGGCGACGGCCTCAGGGTCCGAGGCCTGCTTCGCGGCGGTGATGATCTCCTGTTGCGCGAGTTGCTCCGGGTCGGTGGGCGACGTCAGCGCCCTGCCGTCGGGGCCATAGAGGGTCAACCCCAAAGGCGCAACGGACGGGAAGGTTTTCAGCGCCACATAGATTTGAACGATGAACTGATTGAGGAGCGCTTTGCCCTGGCGGACGCCCGCCAGCAGCACCGCCGCCTCGGCTTTCGGATCGGGCGCACCGAGAAAGGCGTAGGCCGCACGGCGACCGGCGTCGTTGTTGCCCTCGCTAAGAAAGGGCAGGAGTTCGTCCAGCGCAGCCGGCGTGCGCAAAAAGCAGAGCTTGTCGAGTTGCCCGATGGCTTCCTGCGAGGGAAAAAGCGGCGAAAAAAAGTCGTGGTTCTGATCAGCGAAAACCTTGCGCGCGTGGTCGATTATATCCTGCTCGTCCCGTGGCGTGAGCGGATCGATGGTGACCGTAACGCGATCGGAAACGATGTTGACCGAATTGCCTCCGGTATCGCGCGAGTCGTGATAAGCGCCGGTCTGCACGCGATTCGACCAGGCGTAAAGCACGTAAGTGCCGGGCCGGTCGAAGCGCAGCCATTCGTTGACCGGAAGTTTCGCGCTCCATTCGCCGAGATTGGTCCAATTGCCCATGCCGCCGGCGAGCCCCATCGACCTCTTGAAATACCAGCCGAGCGGATCGGACACGGGCTCACTCTCAGCGCTGATGGCATGAAATCCAATGTCCAGGATGCGACCCGAGCGGTCGTAGGTGCCAATCCAGGTGTGATAGCCCTGTCTGGATTGATTGGAGAAAACCAGCGTCGCGGGAATTTCCTCGCCCTGAAAGAAATGGCTCTTCGGCAAGGTCAGCTTCAAGTGCAGGCCCGAAGGCTGATGATCGCGGATATTTTGCCAGTCGAGACCGGGCGCGGCGTTGCATCTCGCGGGGGCCGTCCACGCGATGATCAGCCAGCCGAGGGCCCATGGGAAAATGCGCTGCATGGGGAGAGTTCGGGATGGTCCCTCTGCTGTCAGAGACGAATAAATTCGCCCACCTTGGGCAGCGCTTGCAGCGCCGCGGCGCTTGATTCGTCTGGGCGTTGAGGTTTGTCACGGTCGACGTTGACCAGGCAGAGAAAGCCGAGCGGTTCGCTCGTCGTTGCGCGGAACTGGTGCCACGTCATCGAAGGAATGTAGACAAGATCATTGCCGGTAATCTCATAAATCGCATCGCCGACCAGGCAATGCCCGCGGCCGCGGATGACCATCACCGAGTGGATGTGGTCATGGCGCTCCAGCGTCGAGTGGCCGCCCGGCTCGATCTCGAAATAGCGCAGCTCCGCGCCGAGCTTCGGCCCGCCCTCGAAAAGCACCTGGCGCGAGATCGCCTTGAAGTGGCTTCCCTCCTCCTTGTAATTGAGGACCGGCACCCCATTCCAGCGGTGTCCGCCCACATGCCGCACGATCGAGTTCATGGCTTTCTAATTTAGACTGCCATCACAGCAAGAGGCAACTTCATAGGCCAGCTCCTCCAGCCGCTTCGCGTGTTGCGCGAATGAAAGAGAATCGTGGATGCGGCCCGGGATTCTGCCTCGTGCTGAGCGCGGCGATCTTATCGAAGGGCGAGCACGACAGGAGCAAATCGACCCGACCGCAGAGCGCCCAGACCGGACGTTTTAACTTCCGCGCCAGCTCGCCGAGTTGCGCCGGGGCCTTGCCCAGAAGCGAGGTGCGGTCGAAACAACCTTCGCCCGTGATGACCAGATCATGCCGCCGAATCAACGCGTCGAGTTGGGTCAGTCTTCGCACCAGCTGAAAGCCATTTTCGTGTTTGGCGTTGAAAAACGTCATCAGCCCGTACCCACAACCGCCTGCCGCGCCCGCGCCTGGTTCCGTTGCGAAGTCCTTGCCGAGATCGCGCTTCACGATTCGTGCCAGCCGCCGCAGACTCAAATCGAGGCGCGCCACCATCGCCGGATCAGCGCCTTTTTGTGGAGCAAATTGATGGGCCGCTCCGTGAGGACCTGTGAGGGGATTATTAACATCCGTGGCCACGATGAAGCGTGCTCGAGGCATTTTTGTTGGCGGGATAATCCGAGCTAGATTTGCCAGACCGCCGCCATTCAAAGGGATTTCTTTGTTAGCTTTATCGATAAACCCATAGCCAATCGCTGCGGCCAGTGAAATTCCGCCTTCTGTCGTGGCACTCCCACCCAGACCGATTAAGATTTCCCGGTATCCCTCCCGCAGGGCCCGGGCAATCTGCGCACCTGTGCCGAGATTGCTGGTCAACTCTGGATTGCGCAAGTGGGCGGGTAATTGCGCCAGACCCGACGCGCTGGTCAAGCCGATGACGGCCGTCCGACCATTTCCCAGTACTCCCCACTTCGCCCGGCAGGGCCGTCCCGCCGCATCTATCGTCCGCATGGCGCGCAATCGTCCGCCTGTCTGACGCACCATCAACTCCATGAAACCTTCGCCGCCGTCGGTCAGCGAGAAACAGGTGGTTTTCACCTTCGGCCATGCCCGGCGCAGGCCCTTCGCGATCGCTTTCGCCGCCGCTTCCGCGGTGAGGGTGCCCTTGAATTTGTCGGGCGCGATCAAAACGCGTACGCTCGCGTGGAGCGGATGCCGGTCAGAAATCGAAGGTCTTTTGCGATCTCTGGGCATGGACGTAACTACACTCTTCGAAGTTTGGAGGGCAATAGCTACTTTTTGGGCGATGATTTTTCAGGCGACAAATCGCCGGCAATGCGTAAGTTTTCGTTCCTCCAATGTCCACTCCACGTCCCTTCCTTTACCTTAAATCCGGCTGCCCCTGGTGCGATGAAGCCGAGGATTACCTCAAAGAGCGCGGCATCGCCTATGGCAAGGCCGATGTCAACGCCGACCGGGCCGCCTTCGACGAAATGAAGCGGCTCTCCGGGCAGACGAAGGCCCCCACCATGCGCTGGAGCGACGAGATTCTGGCCGACTTCGGCGTGGAGGAACTGGACCTGTTTCTGCGCGAAAAAAATGTGGTCAGGTAGCGGAAGGACGGTCTTTCGTCCATGAGCCACAAATCGCCCAAGATTGAAGCGCTTCTCGCCGACTTTGAGGAGTTGCCGGGGTTCGACCGCCATTACGTCGGTTTTTTCCGCTGCTTCAACGTCCAGCTTTACTACGAGGCGCACGACGTGCTGGAAGAGGTCTGGCTGCCGATCCGCGGCCAGGCGCAGGCGAAATTCTATCAAGGGCTCATCCAAATGGCGGGCGGTTTCGTTCATCTCCAGAAGCAGCGCCTCGGACCCGCTGCGCGTTTGTTTGCGCTGGCTCTGGTCAATTTTGAGCCTTATCCGACCTGCCATGCCGGGATCGATCTCGACGTCATTCGCCAGCTTTGCCGGGAATATCGCCAAGCCATCGTCGATTCGGGCGAGACGTTGAACCCCTGGTCCAAAGATCGCGCGCCGGAATTGACGTTGCCGATGCCGGAATTCCTAAACTAAAAATCCGCTGGCGGCGTAATCGTCGATGCCCTTTTCGAGCGTGAACTTGGGCGTGTAGCGAAGCGCGCGCGTCGTCTCGGTCAGGTCGGCTTCGGTGTGGGGCTGATAATGGGCGTGCGGATTGTCGATGTACTCGGTATGCCACTGGGTGTTCAGCACGCGGTTGATATTCGCGACGATGTCGTTGAAGGAGCGGGGCACGCCGCTGCCCGCATTGTAAATGCCCGAGGTCCGCGCGCGCGCCGCAAGGATGGTGCAGTTGACGATGTCCTTTACGTAGACGAAATCGCGGATTTGTTCGCCATTCCGGAAGATGCGCGGCGGCTGGTTGCGCCGGATTTGTTGGGCCAGTTGAAGAATCATGCTCGAGGCCGGTCCCTTGTGCGCCTCGCGCGGGCCGTAGACGTTGAAGTAGCGGAGGCCGACCACGACCTGCGACGGATTTTCACGCGCCCAACGCCGGGCCAGGTTGTCGAGTTGCACCTTGGAAAAGGCATAGACGTTGGCCGGCTTCGGCGGCTGATCGACTTTGTTCACCCCGGCGGCGATCCCGTAGGTGGCGGCGGACGAGGCGTAAACAAGCCGCGTTTTGCGGCCCTCGAAATAGTTGAGCAGATTGCGCCACGACTCGACATTATCGTGCACCTGCCGGAATTGGTTGTGGTCCGTGGTATCGGTGATCGAGGCGAGATGGAAGACCAGATCGACCTTGCGGCCGCCGAAATAATGCTTCAGCTCGAGCTGCGCGAGGTCTCCCGCGATGACGTCTCCCTTGAAGCCCTCGAGATTTTTGAAATTGCCGGAACGGAAATCATCCACCACGGTGAGATCGGCTTCCGGATAACGCTTGGCCATTTCGTGGACCAGGTTGGATCCGACAAATCCGGCCCCGCCGGTGATGACGACGTGTTTGTACATTGCCCCATCCTACACAATTGAAGAGACGTGAAAATAACAATGGCGTGGATGTCCCGGCCCGTTCGCTAGCGGCTGATGTCTCTCTGCGTGAGCAGCTTGAACTGGTTGGCCTGAAGGACCGAGCAGGCGCATTCGCCATCCTCGACATGGAGGGCCAAAGCCGCTTTGCCGCGCGGACGCGTCAGCAGCGAGTAGGCGGAATGGATGTTGCATTCGGCCTGCAGGAGCGCGGTCAGGACGGCTTTTAAATCGGCCGCGCTGCTCGAAAGTTCCACCACGACCAGCGAAACCTCCGTGAAGGCAAGGCCATGTTCCTGGAAAAGCGCGCGGGCCTTGTCGGGATCGTCCGTCACCAGCCGCACGATGGCCGCGTCCGCCGTGTCGAGAATGCTCAGCGCGACGACATGGACCTGCGCCTGGGAAAACATTTTCACGATGTCGAGCAGGCGACCGACTTTGTTTTCCATAAAAACGGAAAACTGCCTCACCTCCTCCTCTTGCGGCCCCTTGGCCGTTTTCAATTCAGTCGATTCCATGTCCATAAGTTGGCGCGCGACCCCAAGTGCACGCGTGTATAAAACCCTACCGCCGTCCCGAGAGACGGGCAAGTGACAATGCGTTTGCGCGGCGCCAGATTTGAGTCGCCACGCTGCCGGGATTCTGGCCTCATCAAACATGCCATGCCCCTCGTCAAGAAGCTGCCGGCTAAAACTTCCCAGACTCCCAAGGCGCTAGGCGCGGTCGCGCGGCAGCAACTTTTGCTGGTCAACGGACTGCTCGATGAAGTGGCCCGCAATTATCTCGCCCGGCTCCATCGCGAAATTGCCGAATTGATCCGCGTGCTGGAAAAGAAGCAGACGGAACCGGCCTTGTCGCGCCGGGAGCTGAAGGACCTGCACGGAATGCTCAAACGGATCGCGCTGCTTCAGATCAATCCGGAAAGAGGACGTCGTAAAGACCTGAAGAAGATCGACGCCCTCATCGGCGAACTTCAGTCCGCTGTCGAAAGATGGTAGAAAGCCGCCGGGCCCTCGAACGTTTTCCCATGCGCTACGCCGTCTTCGATCTCGGCAGCAATTCCATCAAGTTCCTGGTGGCGGAGACCCGCACGGCCCGCGTCCACGTGCTCTACGAAAAAAGCATCACCACCCGGCTGGCCGAGCATCTCATCGACACCTGCGAACTCCGTCCCGAGGCGATGGCCCGGACGCTCGAGGCCCTGGGTGATCTCCGCGCCACCGCCGCCGGGCTCGGGGTCGAGCACTTTCGCGCGGTGGCCACCAGCGCCGTGCGGGATAGCCGCAACCGCCGCGCCTTTCTTAAGGCAGCGCGCGCCGTCCTCGGCTTTCCGGTACGCCTCCTCTCCGGGTCCGAGGAGGCCGACACGATTTTCTCCGGCGTCACCGCGGACCCTCACTGGCGGGGAAAGGACCTTTTCATCCTCGACGTGGGCGGCGGCAGCGCCGAATGGGTCCAGGGGCGCCACGCCCAAATGGAAAAGCGGATCAGCCTGCCCCTCGGCGCGGTGCGTCTGCGCGAGCGGTTCCTGCACGAATATCCGGTCGCGCCCGACACGGCGGGACTTCTGGTCGAGACGGTGCGCGCGCAAATCGCCCACCCGCTGGCCCACTACCATATCGGAGAGCGGCGGCTGGTCGGCACCGGCGGCACCATCACCAGCCTGGTCGCGATCGAGAAAGGCCTCGACGAATTCGATCCCCGCAAAATCGACCACACCTCGCTGACCATCGCTCAGATTCGGGCGCTCATGAACAGGTTCACCGGCCTGACGATCGAACAGCTTCACGCCATTCGCGGCCTGCCCGCCAAGCGGGCGGACCTGATCATCCCCGGCACGGCGGTCGTCCTGGCCACGATGGAACATTTCGGGGTGAAAAAACTGCACGTCAGCGTGCGCGGTCTTCGCTACGGCGTGCTGACGGCCGCCATCGCGGCGTGCGAGGCGGGCCCGCCTTCGCGGCGGCTTCATCCCTCAAAATCGGTCATCCGTTCCTAAGGAAGAGGTTGTATGTCGCCCCTGCTTCAAGAATCGCTTGCCTTGCGCGCCCGCTATGACGAGGAGCCGAGCCACTCCGATCACGTCGCCTCGCTGGCGCTGCCCATTTTCGACGACCTCCAGCCCTGGCATCGCTTGGGCCCTCGCTGGCGCGAACTTCTCCAGAGCGCCGCGCTCTTGCATGACATCGGCTGGTCGCAGACTCCTGACGGCAAGGGCCATCACAAATGGTCGGCGAAGCTGATTGAGGAACATGACTGGAAAAACCTGACGCGCGAGGAATTCGCCCTGGTCGCGCAAATCGCCCGCTATCATCGCAAGGCGCCGCCGCAACCGGACCACGCTGACTTTTATGCCCTGAAGGCCTCCGGGCAAAAGTCGGTCATGATCCTCGGGGGAATTCTTCGCATCGCCGACGCGCTCGACCGGACCCATACCGGAAAGATCATCCGCGTCGAGTCCTCGATCGACCGGGAAGCCATCGTTGTCCGCGTCCGGCCCGCCGGGACCTGGAATGCCGAGCGCGTGATGTTCGAGCTCAAATGCGACATGCTGCAAATTGCCTCGCAGCGGGCCATCCATTGCGAAGAAATGAAGTGAACAGGATGACGAAGAGGGAATTCCAGGCTAAGGCGCGACCGTTGTGCCGATGCTTTCGGGGGCTTCGCCGCCCTTGAGCTTGGCCAGGGTGGCCGTTTCGATCTTGCCGTAAAGTTCCTTGTTTCGCTTGAGCTCTTCCTTGGCGGCGTCGCGCCCCTGGGCAACCTGGGTGCCGGCGAAGTAAAGCCACGCGCCCTTTTTGTCGACGACATTCAGTTCAATAGCCAGGTCGAGCAGCGAGCCTTCCCGGGAAATGCCCTCGTTGTACATGATGTCGAACTCGGCTTCGCGGAAGGGGGGCGCCACCTTGTTCTTCACGATCTTCACACGGGTCCGATTGCCCAAGACGGTGCCGTCGGGAGTCTTGATTGCCGCAATGCGCCGGATGTCGATGCGCACCGAGGAATAAAACTTGAGCGCCTTGCCGCCCGGCGTTGTTTCGGGATTACCGAACATCACGCCGATTTTCTCGCGGATCTGGTTGGTGAAAATCGCGCAGGTCTTCGACTTGCTGATGAAGGAGGTCAGCTTGCGCATGGCCTGGCTCATTAAACGCGCCTGCGCGCCCATGGTGACGTCGCCCATCTGGCCTTCGAGCTCCGCCTTGGTGATCAGCGCCGCGACCGAATCGAGCACGACGACATCGACCGCGTTCGACTTGATCAGCGTCTCGGCAATCGTTAGCGCCTCCTCGCCTGAGTCGGGCTGCGAGACGAGCAGTTCGTTCATGTTCACGCCGAGCTTGCGGGCATAGGCGGGGTCAAGCGCATGCTCGACATCGATGAAAGCCGCCACGCCGCCGAGGCGCTGGGCTTGGGCGACCACGGTCAGGGTCAGGGTGGTTTTGCCGGACGATTCGGGGCCGAAAATCTCAATGATGCGTCCGCGCGGAAAGCCACCCACGCCGAGCGCCGTGTCGATGGCGATGGAGCCGGTCGGGATGACCTCCACGCTGAGCTTCGAATGGGCATCGCCGAGCCGCATGATCGAGCCCTCGCCGTATTCCTTGGCAATGGCTTGGAGGGCCAACTCGAGATTCTTGTCGCGCGCCACCTGGGCTTTGTTTTCCGCTTTCGGTTCGCTCTTGAGTTCGGGTGGTTTCGCTTCGGTTTTAGCAGCCATAGTGAGATGGGTTTACCTTAATTATACAAACGTACAAGCATTATTTCTCGCAAATATGTTAAAGCCATTTTGACTACACCTCCCCTGCTCCCCCGGCAATGCTATTCTGATTCAGCCAGCGCCCGCCGCACCAAATCGAGCGCGATTTGCGAGGCCATGTATTTGAAGGTCTCGCGCGTTGATGAAAGCGTGTGCTCCACCACCTGCGTGCGGCCATCCACGTCCGCGACGGCGAAATAGACCAGGCCCACCGGCTTGGTAGGAGTGCCTCCGGTCGGTCCAGCGATCCCGGTCACCGCGATGGCGAGATCGGCCCCGCTTTTCCGCAACGCGCCCGCAGCCATGGCCTGCGCCACTTCCGCGCTAACCGCGCCACGTTTTTCCAGAAGCGTGGCCGGCACGCCGAGTTCGGACATCTTCGCTTCGTTCGCATAGGTCACCCATCCGTATCGGAACATCTCGGAACTTCCCGGCACGTTGGTGATGCGGCTTGCCACCAGCCCGCCGGTGCATGATTCCGCCGTGGTCACGGTTTTGCCCGCTGTCCGCGCGAGCCGCACCACGCTCTCTTCCATCGTCTCGACGCCCTCGGCATAGATCGCGTCGCCTAACTTTTCCCGCGCCAGGGCGGCAGCTTGCTGGACAAGATTTTTATCCGGAGCGATCAGCCGCAGATCGACCTCGCCGGGGCGCGCGCAATAACCGACCTCGATGGGGCCGAGCGCTTTTACTTCCTGCTCGACCAGAATCTGCACCCGCGTCTCGCCCAGGCCGAGAATACGCAGGTTCACTTCGTGCACCGGGGCCAGCCGATCGGCGAATTTCTTCCGCAACCAGGGGAGCGCTTCGTCCGTCCACATCGGGCGCAACTCGCCGGGCGGGCCAGGCAGAAGGACCGCGACCGTCTTGTCGTTCTCGATAATCAGGCCCGGCGCTGTGCCGTTGGGATTCTCCAGGACCACGCCGCCTTCGGGGACCAGGGCTTGCGGACGTTGCAAATCGTTCATGGGGATGTTGCGGCGGGCGAACTTGGCCGAGATGCCGTCGAGAATTTCGGCGTGAAAAATCAGCTTTCGGCCGAAGGCTTCCGCCGCCGCGTCGCGCGTGATGTCGTCCGACGTCGGGCCGAGACCGCCAGTCACGATGATCAGGTCGGCGCGCGCCATGGCTTCATCCAGCGCCTCGGCGATGGCCACACCGTCCGGCACGGTGACCTGCCGCTCCACCCGCAGGCCCAGCCCGAGCAGGCTTTGCCCAAGAAAACCGAGATGGGTATTGGTGACGCGGCCCAGCAGCAACTCGGTCCCGGTATTGATGATCTCCACGCGCATGAGGCAGCTTAAGGGAAGAAGGTGCGTTCGTCATCTTTTGGGCTATTGATTCTTTCCGGAAGCACGATACGATCCCATCCATGCGTCTCCTTTCGCGATTTATTCTGGTCGCCGGTCTGCTGGTGGGAATGGCACCCCTGGCGTGGTGCGGTAACAATAACTATCTCAAAAACGCCGATTTCAAGGAGGGCTCCCAGATCTGGCGTGGCGACGGGCAGGCGGCCTTCCTGAAACCCGACGGCACTGAGGGCTCCGAAGGCGATCCCGGGGCCATCCCGGTCCTGCGACTGGCGCTGTCAAATGGGCAGGCCCGGGCCGTCTTCCAGGAATTTTATCCGCATGACGCTCCCCGCAAGTTGAAGTTCAAGGTACAGGTCTATGCCTCCATCGATTTCAAGCGGAGCAATCGGGCCAGCGATTATCAGTCGGAGGATAACATGCCTAACGCCGATTTCCTGATCCGCTTCCTGCCCGATTACTTTGAGCACACGGCCAGCCTCAAGGCGGGCGAATGGGTGACCGTAACAGGCTCCTGGGATGCCATGATGGCTTCGGACGATCGCGCCCTCTACTTCATGGTTCCTCCGGGCGAAGGGGTCATCTACATCAAGAATCCGTCGCTCACGCCGTAGGCTTGCGGACGCTGTCGCCAAAAGATCGTCGGCTGACCGGATGACAGAGTTTTGAATTGGGGCATAATTAAGGGATGTCGTTTAAGCTCCAGAGCCCCTATCCGCCGCTGGGCGACCAACCGCAGGCCATCGAGAAGCTGCTGAAGCGGCTGCGCGCCGGAGAAAAGCATTCGACGCTGCTCGGTGTCACCGGCTCGGGCAAGACCTTTACCATGGCCAACGTGGTCGCTGCGCTCGACCGGCCCACGCTGGTTCTTTCGCATAACAAAACGTTGGCTGCGCAGCTCTATAGCGAGTTCAAGCAGTTCTTCCCCGAGAACGCGGTTGAATACTTCGTCTCCTACTTCGATTATTATCAGCCGGAGGCCTACATTCCGCGCAGCGACACCTACATCGAGAAGGACTCGAGCATCAACGAGGAGATCGAGCGCCTTCGCCTGGCCGCCACCAGTTCGCTCCTGACCCGGCGGGATGTCCTCGTCGTGGCCAGCGTCTCGTGCATCTATGGCTTGGGCTCTCCCGCCGATTACAAGGACATGATCTGCCCGGTGGCGAAGGGCCAGTTCCTCACACGGGAGAACTTTCTCGCGCGCCTCGTCGAAATGCAATACGAGCGCAATGATGTCCAGCTCACGCGCGGAAAATTCCGCGTGCGCGGCGACACGATCGAACTTTGTCCCGCCTATACCGAGGACGCGGTGCGGGTCGAATTCTTCGGCGACGAGATCGACCGGATCACCCGCTTCGATCCGCTCAGCGGCGAGACGCAGGAAGCGCTGGAATCGCTCACCATCTTCGCGGCGCGGCATTACGTCACGCCGGCCGACAAGATGCGCGTGGCCATGGGGACGATCCGGCAGGAACTCGACGAGCGCGTGGCCGAGCTGGAAAAGCAGGGCAAACTCCTCGAGGCGCAGCGGCTGAAAATGCGCACCACGTTCGATCTCGAAATGATGGAGGAAATGGGCTTCTGCAACGGCATCGAGAATTATTCGCGCCACACCAGCGGACGTCCGCCCGGTTCGCGGCCCTACACGCTGATCGACTTTTTTCCGGACGATTTTCTCACCATCGTCGACGAGTCGCACGTCGCCGTGCCGCAGATCGGCGGGATGTACGAAGGCGACATGTCGCGTAAACGGGTGCTGGTCGAGCATGGCTTCCGGCTGCCCTCCGCGCTCGATAATCGTCCGCTCAAGTTCACGGAATTCGATGCGCTTGTTGGACAGCGGCTCTACGTTTCGGCCACGCCTTCGAAATATGAGGTCGAGAAATCGGGCGGGATCACCGCCGAGCAGGTCATTCGCCCCACCGGCCTGCTCGATCCCGAGATCGTGGTCAAGCCGCTCACAGGACAAGTCGATGATTTGATCGAGCAGGCGCGGCTCCGGGTCGGCATGGGCGAGCGCGTGCTCGTGACCACGCTGACCAAACGGACCGCCGAGGACCTGGCCGATTACCTGCGCGATCTCGGCGTGAAGGTGCGCTATATCCACTCCGAAATCGACACGATCGAGCGGGTGGAAATTCTGCGCAGCCTGCGCACCGGCGAGGTCGATGTGCTCATCGGAATCAATCTGCTGCGCGAGGGTCTCGACCTGCCCGAGGTTTCGCTGGTTGCGGTGCTCGATGCTGATAAGGAAGGCTTTCTCCGCTCGCAAACCTCCCTGATCCAGACCGCGGGCCGCGCCGCGCGTCATCTCAACGGCCTGGTCATCCTCTACGCCGACAAGATCACCGACTCGATCAAGCAACTTATCTCGATCAGCAAGGCGCGGCGCGAGAAGCAGCTCGCCTATAACAAAGAGCATGGCATCACGCCTCGGTCGGTCGTGCGCGCCGTTCAGGAGAGTCTCGGCAACGTGCTCAAGGGCCGGCAACTCGCGGCGAATGTCATCGGGGAGGGGGGCGCCGACATGGACGTCACGCAGGTGCTCCAGGAACTCGAAAACGAGATGCTTTCGGCGTCTGCCTCGATGCATTACGAGAAGGCCGCGTTGCTCCGCGACCAGATCATGGAACTCAAGCAACAGGCCGGGCTCGACAAGATCCAGCCGAAGCTGAAGACCGTCACCTATCAGAAGCCCGCCCGCGGCACCACCCGCAAGCCCGCGAAGAAGATCTAATCTTCAAATGATAAGGCAACTGCCGTGATAACCATCCGATTATTGAAGGCGGAGGATGTGGTCGCTTATCGCCGCTTGCGGCTCGAGGCGCTGCTCGATTCTCCCGCGGCCTTCTGTTCCAGCCATGAGGAGGAACTCCGCAAGCCTTTGGAGGAATGGGTTTCGAGGCTGGAGGATAATAGCGTCTTTGGTGCCTGCGCGGAAGATGGCCAACTGATCGGCATTTTGGGTTTGATCCGCGAAGACCGAATCAAGCGGGCCCATAGCGCCAGCCTGGTCGGGATGCATGTTTCGCCGCCCTTTCGCCGGCAGGGCATCGGTGGGATGCTGCTGGATCACGCCATTCAATTCGCCCGGCAACTCGGCGGCATTAAGACGCTAAAGCTTTCCGTGATGACGACCAACCAGGATGCCACCCGCCTCTATCGAGCGCGCGGCTTCAAGTCCTATGGGTTGGAGCCAGAGGCTCTCTTCGTCGACGGCCAGTATCACGATGAGGACTATTTGATTCTGCGGCTGGAGGATTGATTCGCTCTTGCGAAAACCGCCCTTCGTTTTAAGGTGATTCCATGACGGATAAGCAGCGAGTCCAGGAAACCATTTCCGGCCTGCCTCAACTGGCTTCGCTCCCGCAAATCGCAGAGGAAGTTGAAATTCTTGCCGCCATTCGGCGCGGAGAAGAAGCCGCCTATGGGGGCAGGGTGACACCTCATGAGGAAGTCAAAAAGCTGCTTTCCTCATGGACTGCAAAATAATCATCCCGCGCGCATTTTCCAAGGTTCTCCTGCTCCTTATCGCTTTGACGGTGGCCGATGGCGGCGCTGAAGGCCAAAGTCCCGAATCAGGCCTGAATGGACCCGCGACCACTCCTTCCGACCGGCCCTCTGCGACCACCAGCCGTGTGGCGACGCTGGTTTCGTCGGACCTGAGCGAATATGAATCGCAATCGCCCCAGGTGAAGCGACTGCTCACCCATGCGCTGTCGTTGACCACTCTTGATCTTTCTTACAAATACGGTTCTTCCGATCCTAAAAGCGGTGGGATGGATTGTTCGGGCACCGTCTACTATCTGCTCAACGAAGCCGGTCTCAAAAATGTTCCGCGCGACGCCAGCGAGATGTACAAGTGGGTATGGACCCGCGGTCGATTTCTCGCCGTTAACAGTTCCAATCCGGACACGTTCGAACTCGCCCTCCTGAAACCGGGCGACCTCCTTTTCTGGACCGGCACCTACCGCGTCGACTATGATCCTCCCGTCACCCATGTCATGATTTATTTGGGAATCGACCGGCATACCGGCCACCGTGTCATGGTCGGGGCCAGCGACGGGCGCCCGTTTGAGGGTAAATCGCGGTATGGAGTCAGCGTGTTTGACTTCACCCTGCCTCGCCAGACAGAACTTGCGGATACCCAGGCCAAAGGAGCCACGGGGGTGGACTTGAAATCCCGATTCATCGGCTACGGTTCGATACCCGGCCTTGATGAAATCGACGGTTCTAATGATTCAAAAAAGTAGGCCTCAGAAGCCTTTAGAGCGCGATCTCAAACCTTCACTTCGGGATAATGACTGATGGTCACGACGAACTGGCCGGCGGCTTCGTTATGGTAAATGCTGTCGACCATGCAACGGCCGCCGAAGGGAAGGCGCACGCCCGCGTCATCCCGCGTGCCGCTGGGCACCGCGTCTCCCAAGTTCAGATACCGATCTTTCGTGAATACCAAACGGTGGGAGGATGTTTTGGCCATGCCGCAGACTATCGGCAATTTCCCCACCGGGCGATACTTTATTGTGCTAGGCGTTCCGAATCTTCATCGAGGCATCCGCCAGCGCTGCGATCCGCGCGGCCAGGTCCGCGGACGGCTCCTTTTTCGAGCTGAAATCGTCGCCTTTGGCGTAGACAAAGCGGGGGATAATGAGGCAGCGGAAGTCGAGCATCAGGCTGTTGGCCAGGCCCATGATCGACATGTAGCTTGAGGCTCCTCCGGCGGCGCAAAGGAACCCAACCGTCTTGTTTTCCCAGGAGCCGCCCGTAAGTTCGACCAGGTTTTTCGCCGTGGCGTTCGCGTCGTAATTGTAGATCGGCGTCGCCACGATAATCACCCGCGCCGCTTCGATCAGGGCCGACAACGTCGTCACGTGGGGATGACCGTAAGCGGCCTCGCCGTCGCAGAGCGGCAGCACATACTCGCGCAAATCGACGAGTTGAGGAGTAACCCCGAGCTTTGCGTAGGCCGCGCGCAACGTTTCCGCCATGATGCGACTTAAGCTCGCGGAACGAAGCGAGGCGGAAATAATCAGGTATTCGGGAGAGGTGATCTTTGCCATGCGATCCTGCGAGCATCCCTGAACACACACCTTCCGTCAAATTCCTCCATCCTCTTAATCTTGTTAATCCCGCCTAAAAAGCTAGGTTGTGCCCACGGGCTAGTGGCGAAATGGCAGACGCGCCAGATTTAGGTTCTGGTTCCGTAAGGAGTGGGGGTTCAAGTCCCTCCTAGCCCACATATCCGGGAGCGTCTCCGTCCGCATCGACTTGACCCCCACGTCTGATTTGGTATTCTCCGCAACTCATGCCGCGCATTCGCTTTCTCTTGTTCAGCCTCCTCGCGCTGGCTTTTGCCACCTCTCTTTCCCATGCGACCCTGGTTTGGCGTCCCGGCGAAGGGTGGTCCGATGAGAGCGGCAGCGACGTTTCCGCCTCCAGTTCCCGCGATCAACTCGAGCTGGCCCACAAACTCGAGGCCCAGGGCCAGCGCGATTCCGCTCTCCGCGCCTACAAGGGACTTCTGCGCCGCTGGCCGCTCTCGTTCTTTGCGCCCGAAGCCCAGTACCGGGTGGGCAAAATCCTGGAGGACGAAGCCGACTTTTACACCGCGTTCCAGGCCTTCCAGAAAATGGTGACGAAATATCCCTCGAGCGACTATTTCGAGCAGGCCCTCAACGAGCAGTACCGCATCGCCAACCTTTACCTCGCCGGCGAGCCACAGCGCATCTGGAAGATTCCCGTCGGACCCTCCATGGACCGGACGATCGAAATGTACGAGCGCATCATCAAGAACGCGCCCTACGGAGATTATGCCGCCCAGTGCCAGTTCAATATCGGCCTGGCCAAGGAGAACCAGCGCAAATATACCGATGCGGTGGACGCCTACCAGTTGGTCCTCGATAATTATCCGACCAGTTCGGTTGCGGCCAACGCGCAGTACCAGATCGGTTACGCCTGGATGCGCTCGTCGATCACCGGGGATTACGACATGGGCGCGGCCAAAAAAGCCATTGATGCCTTCCAGGATTACCTGGTCCGTTATCCTTCCAGCGACAAGGCGGTCCAGGCGCAGGAAAACATCCGGAAGCTCGGCCAGAAACAGACCCAGGGCGCCTTTGATATCGCCAAGTTTTACGAGAGCTCCCATCCGCCCGATCCCCGCGCCGCCTTTATCTACTACAATGAAGTCGTCCGCGAAGATCCCAGTTCCGGCCAGGCGCAGATCGCCAAAAAGCGCATTCAGGAATTGCGGCCGGTCGTCGAAGCGCTGCCCGGCGGCATCGGTCCCGACGGTTCAGGGAACCCCGCCGTGCCCCAGAAGGTGGTCAGCGGTCCGCCACTCGCCGGTGGTGCTCCCGGCGCCGCCGACTCCGTGCCTCCCGATCCGGGCACTCCCGCCACCAACTCCGCTCCGCCCGACGCCGCGAGTTCCACTTTGCCGGCCGATCCCAACGCTCCCGTGAGCAGTTCCTCTCCCGGCGAAACCGCCGCCAGTACGACGAACACGCCGACCGACACGACCAACGCGCCGGTTGCATTGCCCGTGGCCGCCCCGCCCGACAAGACGCCGCTGCCGCAATGATCCCAATGATGACACGACCTCTTCTGGCCCTCCTCGCGGTAGGGGCGGTGGCGCCGCTCAGCGGTTGCGCGGGCTATCGCGTGGGCGACACCTCCGGCCGCGATCTCCAGGGCGTCCGCAGCGTCTACGTTCCGGTCGCCAAGAACACCAGCCTCGAGCCCGATCTCCAGATGACCGTCACCAACGCCATCGTCCGCCGCTTCAACAGCGACGGCACCCTCGAGGTCAGCCAGAACGCCGCCGCCGATTCGGAGCTCGACATCACCATCACCAACGTGCAGCACACCGCCGTGCGCAGCAGCACGACCGACATCCTGATCACCGCGCAATACCAGCTCACCATCCAGGGCACGGCCACCTACGTGAACCGGCGCCTCGGCCGGAAGATCTTTGAGAACTACCCCGTCGCGGGCAGCACGACCTTCTTCACCCAGAGCAACATCCAGGAAGGCGAGCGTCAGGCGCTTCCGCTGGCCGCCGAGGACCTGGCCAATAACACCGTCAAGCTGGTCACCGAGGGTTGGTAGGCCTGGCCGCCGTCGACTTGACCTTTGGCTTAAACGGCTTTCATGGCTTATATTTTTAGGACATCCAGCCGATACAAGATTTACAGCCTTGCCCTCCACGAGCGGTTCGCCGACAGGAAGCGCATGACGGGATGCGATCCTGTTCCGTACGTATTTTATTCTGGACTCAGCGATAACTAAAATGAACCGATTTTTCCTCTATGTTGGCTTCATGACGATGGCTGCGGTCGGCTCGATAGGTGCAGACCCATTGGCCGCGCCCAACACGCTCACGCCGCCTCCACCGCTCGCGTCGTTTGCCACGATCAAAGCCGATTCGATCGGTCAACGCCTCGAATCCTCCCTGATCTGGAACGGCTCCACGATCACGGATACCAAGGCTGTCACGCCGGCCTTCCGAAAAAAATTCAATCTCGACAAGGTCCCCCCCAAAGGCCGTTTTGCACATCTTCGCCGATGCCCGTTATATCCTCTGGGTCAACGGGCGGTATGTTGAACGCGGGCCCGCCCGGTTCCAGCCCAATGGCCCGGAATACGATTCGGTGGACGTAACGGCTGAGCTCAAGCCGGGAGAAAATACCGTTGCCATCCTCGTGGTTGGTAATCTTTCCGGAGGTAAAATCATGCGCCACGAGCCGGGCCTGACGGCCATCCTGGAGGCCGATGGCCAGGAAATCATCCGCACCGATGCCTCCTGGAAGTGGACTCAGAAAACGCGCTACCGCCAGGTCACGGCGAGTTGGCCGACCATCACGGATGCTGTGATCGATACGCGACTGGAAGATGGCGACTGGCGGTTGCCAGCCTATGATGATTCGGCCTGGCAACCGGCGGTCGGTATCGCCAGCCAATCGTGGGGACATCTGACCGCCCGGAGGATTCCGCTGCTACGGGAAACCTCCGTGCCCTTCACGTTCGGCGGTAACGCGAGCCTGCCCGTAACGCTCCAAGCCGGACAAAAGCTCGAGTTCACGACCGGCCGCATCGTTCAGGTCTATCCCGAGATCGAGTTCACCGCCGATGAAGGCACCGAACTTGAGCTGAAACCTTTTGGCGTTGCCTACTACGCCAAATCGGGGCCGCAGTCGTATTTTACCATCGATACTCGCGGGATCACGCAGGGGGAAATTGGGGTCACCAAAGGCAGCATAACCCTGACCGGGTTCAAGTTGATCGAGCGGCTTTATCCCTATGACCAGCTGGGCGCGTTCAAGTCGAGTGACGATTTTCTCAATCAACTTTGGGCCATGTGCGCCCGTTCTTGCGAGGTGTTAAGCGAGGATTCGTATGTCGACTGTGCCGACCGCGAACGGGTCGAGTGGATGGATGACGATCCTCCCGGCTTTGACATCACCCGGACCGTCATGGCGGGCCCGGCCGGGGCGGACGGCAAGCCCGTCTATAGCGATCCACGCCTCCTGGGTGAGATGATTCGCCGGACCGCCTTGACGCTGCAACCCGATGGCTGGGTGAAGGCCCACACCTGTTCCGACCGCTATGACAAGCACGCCAAGATGGAGGACCGGGCCTGCGATTGGATCGAGGGAATCCGGCGTTACTACGAGGCCACCGGCAATGTCGAGCGGGTCCAGGAAATCTGGCCGGCCGTCACCGCTCAAATGGATTATTTTCTCAAGCGCCGGACGGATAAGGGATTGGTCTCCGCGCGAGACTGGGTGGTTTGGGGCAATCCACTGGGCTATGCCACCGGCGAAACGACGACCCTCAACGCTTTTGTTTACCGGGCCTTGGCGGACAGCGCTTACCTCGCCCAGGTCACCGGCCACGGCGACGATGCGACTCGCTTTGCCCAGGCCGCGGCGGATCTTGACCGGGCGATCAACACCGTTCTCTGGGACGAAGAAGCCAACTGCTACTATTCGGGCTATTTTGGACAGGGAGAGACGACGAAGGCATTACCGATCATCAACGGCCTGACCGCACCCACCCTCCACGGCAATCTTTTCGCGCTCGACCAGGGAGTCGTTCCGCCGGAGCGTCGCGCGAAAGTCATGGCCGCCGTGCTGGCGGAAGTCGATGGTCCGAAAAAGAACATCGGGGGAAATGGTATCATGACGGCCTATTACATCTTCAAGCAGTTGTATGCGCTGGACCAGACCGTCTACGATCAGCAGGTACTCGATCTTTTACGAACGCGATGGAAGGCCATGGTGGCCTCTCCCTGGGTTTGTTCCTGGGAGGGTTTTACCGGAGGATCTCACGCTCATATCTACGGAATGTATCCAGGTTATTTTTTGAGCGCCTACGTCCTGGGCGTGAGGCGTGACGCACCGGTGGCGGATCGCAAGCTCCTGATTGAGCCACACCTTGGAGATCTCCAGAACGCCGAAGGCACGGTCGTGACGGAATTCGGGCCCATTCCCGTCTCATGGCAGCGTGGAAACGGTCACCTGAATTTTACCGTGACCGCTCCACCGAACGTTGAGACGACCCTTGCGCTGCCCACCTCTTCGGGAGAGGACACGGAGATCGATGGCAAGCCGGTGACGGGAGAAATCGCCGGCGCACGTCAGCTTGTCGTGCTGAGTCCCGGCGCGCATCAAGGGAGTTGTCCCGATGGTGCGCGCTGAAATAAAACTTTTCGCTGAACAGGAGGCGTTCCCAAGTGCAACTTGGGAACGAGGGGGAGGGACCGCCGCGAGGGCCCGCGGCGGCTACCACGGAGGGAGCCGGCGACGGTCGGAGATCGATGCTATTCGAGGGTAGTTTTGCACCGGAGCTTTACCGCCCTCCGCAGGAGCGACGGTCAGAGACCGCCGCTACAAGTTAGCGCGAAACGGAGTTTCGCGAGGAACAAGAGGCGTTCCCAAGTGCAACTTGGGAACGAAGGCGACGGTCAGAGACCGCCGCTACAAATTAGCGCGAAACTGAGTTTCGCGAGGAACAGGAAGCGTTCCCAAGTGCAACTTGGGAACGAGGGGACGTTCCCAAGTTGGGAACGAGCGACGGTCAGAGACCGCCGCTACAAATTAGCGCGAAACTGAGTTTCGCGAGGAACAGGAAGCGTTCCCAAGTGCAACTTGGGAACGAGGGGATTTGGGAACGAGCGACGGTCAGAGACCGCCGCTACAACGGAGGGCGACTACGGCGAGCGGTGGTTGCGGCAAATTCTGGAGGAAGCCATTTGCCAAATGGCGCGGGGACGGGTATGACGTGGGGATGGCCGTTGAAAAGAAGGCGCCGAAAAAGCGCGCCACCGCACATACGATCCCTCCCGAAGACCTGCTGCGGGAACTCCCTGGCGCCAAACTTATTACCCATGAGGCGGGGACTTTCATCTTTCGCGAGGGGACGAAGGCGAAGAGTTGTTACGTCATCACCCAAGGCAAGGTGCGCATCCTGAAACGGAGCAGCAAAGGCGAGGAGATTCCGCTGGCCCAGGTGAAGCCGGGCGAGTTCCTGGGGGAGATGGCGATGCTTTCGGGCGAGAAGCGGAGCGCGAGCGCGCTGGCCCTGACGCGGGTCAAGACGATCGTCATCGAGCATGACGAGTTTGTCGCGCTGCTGAAGGCGCAGCATCCTTTTGCCAGCCGCCTTTCGCTGCAGCTTTCGACTTTGCTCGCCACCCGTTGTCATCATCTGCTGCGTTTGATCGCCCGCCAGCCCGACGTGGTTCCCCTGGGCGTGAAAAAAGCTCCCCCCCTCGATGTTCGCGCCGTCCTCAACCGAGTCTATACGCTCTGGGCGGTTTGAGTCTCGCGCTCCCTCGGAGTGCGGCCAGGCTTCGCCCGACGTGGTTTGCCCTGCGCGGAAGCCGACGGCGCTGATTCTCATTCCGGCGCGCAACGAGGCGGCGACCATCGGCCGGGTGGTGCGGGGATGCCGGCGCGCCGGGTTTTCGGTCACGGTCATCGACGATGCCAGCGGCGATGCGACCGCTTTTCTGGCGCGGGAGGCGGGCGCGGAGGTGGTGGCGCCGCCCGGACCGCATCACGGCAAGACGGCCGCGCTCCGGTACGCGATGAGGCGGCTGCCCGCTGCGGTCGATTGGCTTTTTTTCCTCGATGGCGACGGCCAGCATGACCCGGCCGACCTGGAACGTTTTTGGCGCGCTCGTTTCCACGCCGACCTGATCGTGGGGGACCGCCTGCCCGACGCCGCGCGGATGCCGGTCGTGCGCCGCTGGACGAATCGGGTCATGTCCGGGCTGCTGCGCCGCAGCGGCGTTCGCGACAGCCAGTGCGGATTTCGCCTGGTGCGCCGCGCGTGGCTCGGTTCGTGGCTTCCCGCCGGGCATCGTTTTCAGTTCGAGACGGAAATGGCGCTGCTCGCCGCCGCGCGGTGCGGACGGGTGCTCAATCTCCCGATCGCCGCGACCTACGCGGGCGAGGAATCGAAGATCGTTCCGTGGCGCGACGCGATTCATTTTACGCGTTGTCTTTGGCATCACCGGATGCCGGGCGCCGGGGCGATTGCGGGTGAGCGCGGGCCCGAGTCTGCCGGCCAATTCGTGACCGCATGGACCCCGGCGCGATCGAGACTCTTTTGCGGACGACGGTCAACTCGCTCGGCCAGGCGATTGAATATCCGAGCGAAGGGGTGCCTGAGGTCACGGCGCTGCTGATCGAAATGATGCCGGGCGAGGACAACGGCTGGCATCAGCATCCGGTGCCGCTGCTCGGCTACCTGCTCGCGGGCGAGTTGACGGTCTACCAGATCACCGGGGAGAAACGGGTCGTGCGCGCCGGGGAGGTCTCGCTCGAATCGGTCAACGTGATCCACCGGGGAGTGAATGAAGGCACGGTGCCGCTGAAGATGATTGTCTTCGTCGCGGGGATCAAGGATGTTCCGTTTACGGTGAAAGCGGAAGAATGAGGGAGGGGAAGTCAGGGTCGGGACGGAGTCCGACCCTCTAGTTGCTCCAGCCTAAAAGCTGTAGGAGAGGCCGCCAAAGAAGGAGCGCCGGTTGCCGTACTTGACCGCGCCTTCGCCGATGCCGGTGCCGTCGTTGAGAATGTAGCCCTGGTCGAAAACATTGAGGATGTCGGCGCGGAGGGTCAGCGCCTGGCCGTGATCGAGCCTGAAGATGTGCTCGACGCCGAGGTTCACCGGATAATAAGGCGTCAATTTGTTCAGGTTGGCGAGGCCCGCGCGAATGCCGTCGCCATAGATCGCGTCGACGTGGAACGTGGTCTCCATCCACTGGTACGACGCGCCGGCCGACGCGGTATAATACTGGGTCTGGTCGAGGTGGACGTCGTGGGAATTGATGACGGCGAGCTCGTCCGCGTCGAACTCGAATTCGCTCGAGGCGATGCCCTTGGCCCAGGCGTCGGCGGCGGAGAAATCGCCGTAAGCGGTGAAGCCCCCGTGCGTGTAGTCGACGGAGAGGTCGACGCCATACATCGAGGCGGTGTCGAAATTGTAGGGCGAGCTGATGTTGGCCGCGCCGAACTGGCCGTCGTCGATCTGGTCGTGGGCGAGCTTGTAGTAGGCATCGACGCCCGTTTCGAGTCCGGGCAGGAAGGTGTGCGTCACGCCGAGGTCGAAGTAGTGTGATTTTTCGACCTTGATCGGGCTGTCGGTGTCCTGGTCGGCGGCGTTGGTCGTGCCGTCGAGTTTCCGCACGTTGGTCTGCGAGATGTTGAGCACTTGCGGCGGGTCGAAATAGCGCGCGTAGCCCGCGTGGGCGGTGGTGTCGGGGTCGAATTGATAGACGAAATTGATGCGCGGGCTGAGCTGGCTCTCGTCGGTGTAGCTCTTCACCTGTTCCCAGCGCAGGCCGTAGTTGATCGTGAATTGATCGGTGACTTTCCATTCGTCCTGCGCGTAGAGGCCGTAGTCGTAGGTGCGGAGCGAATGATCGTCGGAGATGGTGAAGGGGCCGGCGTCGGGATTGCCCGCGCCATCGACGCCGTAGACATAGCTGAGGTTGTTCGCGCCGGCTTCCTGGGTGTCGGCGATGAGGCCGTAACGAACGGTGTGGTCCGTCGCCGCGCGCCAGGTGAAGTCGGCCTCGACGCCGTTGGTCAGGTTGTATTCCTTCACGCCCGCCGCCACGCCGTTGTAAAGAAGATCGCCGTTGATGTCGGGATTGAACTTCACGGTGCTGTTCCGGTTGACCTGCGAAAGCTGGAACGACCCGTCGTCGAAGTCTTGCTGGTAGGCGACGAAGCCGTAGTAGGTCTGCTCGTTTTGGGTCTCGTTGAGGCTGGTCGAGTTCACGACCGTCGGCGGATGGTAGGTCGCCGAGGGCGGGTTGGCGGTGAAATCGAAACCGGGCACCTGATTGGGCGTGTTGGGGATTTGATAATCGGCATCCTCGCCGCTGAAAAGGAAGGTCAATCGCCCGGCGTCCTGGAACTGGTGCGAGAGATAGGTCATGCCGCGATACTGATTGGTTTCGTCATGGATCGCGGTGCTGGCCGGGGTCGGATTTTCCAAGCCGAGGTCATTGTGGATATAGCTGCCGGTGAAATAAAAATCGGTGCCGTTCGAGGTGCCGCCATAGGAAAGGCTCGGATGAATCGTCTCGTTGCTGCCGCCGTAGAACGAGAGATTACCTCCATCCAGATCGGCGCCGCTCTTGGTCGTGATGTTGACGATGCCGTAGTTGCCTTCCGGGAAGTAGGCCGGGAGCGCGCCGACCTCGGTGGTCACGCTCTGGACGAAGCGGGTGTCGATGTCCTGCGAAAAGCCGTTGATGCCCGAGGGGAGCAGCGTGCCGTTGAGGTAATAGCGGTAGTAAGGGTCTTCGTTGCGGAAGTGGACGGCGCCGTAGGTGTCGTCGGAAATGCCGGGCGTGCGGGCGAGAATCTGGTTGAAGGGAGTATTTTCCCCTTGCGCGATCTGGTTGATCTGCTGCTCGGTGATCGTGTCGGCATTCGCGCCGATGGCCGGATCGATGGCCTGGCTGACCGAAGGCGGCGGCGCTTCGCCGGTGACATGAATCGCGGGCAGTTCGATGGGAGCGCCCCCACTGGCGGCGTTCGTGCCCGGGCCCGAGCTCGAAACCGATTGCGCGTGCCCGAGAATCGGGACGGCCAGGAGGCAGGCGGCCAAGGCGCGGCGAAGTCCATTCATGCGCCGCATAATTCGCCAGAGCCGACGCTCCGAATCAACTATCTAATTTCGGGCCGCAGCAATCCAGCTATGACCTGAGGTCGCCGTCGTCCGGCAACGTGAACTCGTTGTGCTTGATCCAGTAATCCTTCAACGAGAGCATAAGTTCCAACAACATGCCCGCACTGGGTGGTTTCACCAGAAACGTGCGGGCGCCCAGCTTGTAACATTGGGCGATGTCCCGATCCTCGGACGATGAGGTCAGAACCATGACCAGAGTCAGATCGAGGTGGGATTGGCCGCGAATCCAGGTCAGAACTTCAAAACCGTTTTTGTAAGGGAGCTTCAAATCGAGGAAAATGATGCTGGGGACCGGAAATTGAGACCGGTCGGAAAATTTCCCGGTCCCGGAAAGATAATCGATGGCTTCCTGGCCGTCGGAGGCGACCTGGAGTGGATTCAGAATTTGCGCGCCTTTCAAGGCACGCGTCATCAGGAAGACATCGCTGGGCTCGTCTTCCACCAACAGGATGGTGGCATTCGGGTTAAGTTTCATGGTCGTTTTCTAAACTCCAGGTAGCTGAATCCAAAATTTGCTTCCCGTCGAGCCATCAGATTCCAGGCCCACGGCGCCGTTCATTCGCTCCACGGTCTTGCGAACAATGGCCAGGCCGATGCCGGTGCCCTCGTACAGGTGCTGGGGATGAATCCGCTCGAACATGCCCCAGACGCGCGCCTGATGCTCGGGAGAAATTCCAATCCCGTTGTCTTCCACCCAGAGGCGGACCTGTTCCTGATGACGTTCCGTCCAAATGCGGATGCGCAGTGAACGCTCCTTCGAGGCGAATTTAACCGCGTTATCGATCAGGTTGGAAATCGATTGAGCGAGAAAAGACTCGTTTCCGAGAACGGGCAGCAAGGGTGTGGCCATCGTTATGTCGACGCCCGCGGACCGGTCCGGGAGATTTTGCCGGACAATATCTGGAACAAGTTTATCCAAATCGACGGCAGTCACCTGGAAGGCCGTGCGGGGAATCTTGCTGTAAACCAAGACGTCCCGCGTGAGTCGGTCCATTCTTTGGCCGGAACTGACGATGTGTTTGAGATATTGCTGGCCTTGTTCGTCAAGTTTGCCCCGATAGTCTTCCAGGAGCGCGGTGGCGTAACCCTGCATCGCCCGCAACGGCGCCCGCAGATCGTGAGAAACGCTATAGGAGAATTCTTCCATCTGGGAGACGGCCTCCTGCAGGGAGGCGGTACGCTCGGCTACCAGCCGCTCCAATTCGGTTCGGAAACGCACTTCGCTCTCCCGTTGAGCTTCCTGACGCTTCTTCTCCTCGGTGATGTCACGGGCAATCTTCGACGCGCCAACGACTTTTCCGCTGCTGTCCTTGATCGGCGATACGGTCAGGGAAATATTAACTTTGCGTCCCCCCTTCGCGACTCGAATCGTTTCGTAATGCTCGCTTTGTTGGCCCTTTTTGAGCTTCTCGATAATCACGGGTTCCTCCTTGTGCAGCTCGGGAGGAATAAGCTCGAGAATCGATTTTCCGATTACCTCGTCTGCCTTGTACCCGAAAATTCGTTCTGCTCCCGCATTCCAGGACGTAATGATCGCGTCAAGAGATATGCTAATGATCGCATCGTCAGAAAACTCGACTACCGCAGCGATCCGGGAAAGAGCTTCTTCGCTCTTCCGCAGGCTCTCTTCAATTTGGGCCCTTTCAAGAAGAGGCCAGACGCGCGCAATGGCATTTTCAAGGAGAGTCCTTTCTTCGGCCTTCCAGACGCGAGGGGTCTCCGAAGTGACGGTGATGCAGGCTTTCCAGCGTCCCTCATGAGCGAAAGGCGAGAGGCTGTAAGCGGCGATCTGGAGCGCTTCATAATTGGGCAGAAAATTCTTCGTCAGAGGATGAGTGCGGACATCATCGACGCTCACGGTGCCGGCCTGAACGGCGGCCCACCATGCGGGTTCCCCAAACTCATCCAGGGTGTAAACTCCTTCGACTCCAGGCGAGTTATCGCGATGCCAATCGGGCCACATGCGAACATGATGGATGTCGGGGTCCGCGCTAAAAAAATAACAGCGATGGACTTTTAGAAACCGGCCGATCTCCCGGACCGCAACGCGATTCAATTCCGAGGAATTAGAAACGGTGGAAAGCTTTTGAGTCAAACCGGCCAGGAACTCAGCCTGGGCCAGCGCTTCGCCAAGTTTTGCGCTGAGCTGACGCTGATCGTCGATGTCGGTGCAGGTGCCGATCCACTGCAAGACATCGCCTTGTTCGTTTTTCATCGGAAAGGCGCGAACGAGATGCCACCGATACTTCTGGTCCGAGGCGCGAATCAGGCGAAAGTCGACTTCGTACTCGCATCCGGTATCAAGGGATCTTTGCCAGACTTGAGCCGCGTGCGGCAAGTCGTCGGGATGGACGAAATGAGTCCAGCCAACTTTTTCCATTTCCTCAAAGTTGGTGTTGGCGTAATCAAACCACCGCTGATTGTAGTAATCGAGGGTGCCATCGGGCTTGGCGGTCCAGGCGATCTGGGGCAGGCTGTCGGCCAGAAATCGGTAGCGAAGTTCGCTCTCACTCTTTTCCTTTAAGGCGGTCTCCAGTTTTTCTTCGGCTTGCTTGCGCGCCGTTATGTCCCGCGTCGTTCCGACGATGAACTCGACGTTGCCGGAAGAATCAAGGACCGGCTGAAAGATATAGTCGTACACGCCGAAAATGCCGCTGTCCCCGGTAAAGGGCACCTCACCGCGGAGGGGTTGCCGGGTGCGAACAATTTCCTGGATCTCGCGCATGTGCATGTCGGCGTGCCAGGTCGGATATCCCAAATCGTGACAGGTTTTTCCGACGACTTGATCGAGCGTCTTGGCCCAGACTTTAAGCAGGCGGGGATTGGCGTAGAGAAAATGGCCCTGGGGATCAAAGATGTAGGCAAAATCGTTCGTGGTCGAAAGGAGGGTTTCGTAAAGCCGGTTCCCCTGCGCAAGGTCTCGCAAACGGGCAGTGTCGGTTATTTTCTGCTGGGGCGTATGGCTGCCACTCGGATTCACGTATTTAGTATTGCGGAGCCACGCGAATTGTCCAGAAGTCGCTTATTCACAGCAATTAGGGCCTTTTTAACAAGCCGTCAAATGCCCCATCGGCGAAAGTTGTCGTCGCTAACGCGCGAGGACGTTTGTGGGTGGAGATTTCGGCTCGAGCCTCATCCTGACTAAAGGGGTGCTGACCCTTTATTCGGGCTTTTCTTCCGCTCTCTCGGCGTAACGCTCAAACCGATTGGACAGAATGAAAAAGGTGGGGGCCCAGAGGCCGACAAAAATGCCGAATCTTTCGGCTTTCGCGTCGGTTTCGTCCCCCTTTTTCAAGCCCCAAGCCACGATGGAGCCGATGATACTGGCGAATCCAGCGAGGAAGCAGGCATCGCCCAAGGTACGAAGAGTTTTCGGGTCCGCTTTTTTCAGCGAATCCGTGGTGAGGGAGGCAAGTTGATTTAGAGGCATGATGGTAAGTTGGATAGGACCGCCCGTTTGGGCACGCCCCTCTCACGCAAACGCGGTGCCACATTTTTCGAGATGAACTTTTGCTGCGAGGGAGTGACTTACGCCACCCGCCGAGAATGGCGGGACGCTATTTGCGGAATTTCGAGCCTCCAACGTTGCAAATCTCAACATCGTCTTACGCTCATGCGACTGTGACCCACTTTTATTGGCCGCCTTGCCCGCAAGGGTGATCTGGACAGCACGTGTCATAAACCTCCCGACTTTGTCCTTCCCGTTCACAAAACCGAAACTCCCAAATAGGTTGAATGGCAATACCAGTCGCTCCTGAAGGAGGGCCTATGGGGTGAACACCCCATAGGATTAATAAGTCTGGTTCATAAAGTGTTGGGGTGTGACCCTAAAAACTCCCTGCGGTGGTTATAAAATAACGTTTGCGCGGAAAATAAATCGTAGTTTGAAAGAGGCCACGCCGGGCCATCTCGACAATCGCCTCAGCCACAAAGCGGGTGGAACTCGCGGGAACATTTTCCTGATCTTAGTTATCATCTTGGGACTGTTTCTTGGCGGTTCCGTAACAGCGTTCGCGACGGTTTATACGGTGACCAGCGATACGGACACCGGAGCAGGCTCAGGAACTTCAGGTGACATACTTTATTGTCTAACCCAGGCAAACGCCAACCCCGGCTCCACGATCCAGTTCGCCAATAACCTTGGCACGATTTCGCTGACCTCCACGCTTTCAGCAACAGCCGGTGTGACGATCAATGGAGGCACGGGGAATGAGGTTATTGGAGGCGGTGCGAATCCGCTCTTAACCATCGGCACCGGCAATATCATTTTGAACAATCTGACGTTTCAAAGCGGAGCGGGTTTCTCGGGCGATGGTCTCTCGTCGAACGGCGTTAATCTTACCGGGGCCAGCGGAGGCAACGGCGCGACCGGGGGCGCAGGAGGCACGGGCGGCGCGGGCCAAACGGGGATCGCGATTTCCGGAGGAGCGCTCACCTTCAATAGCACGTCCCTCTCCGGTGGTCAGGGTGGTTCCGCTACAGGCGGCTCCGCGAACGGCGGCAATGTCACGAATGGCAACGGTGGGAACGGCGGAACAGGTGGCGCGGGAGGCACCGGGGGCGCGGGCGCGACGGGAATGACGATTTCGGGTAGCGCGATTACGCTGACCAACAGCGCCACGATCTCCGGCGGCAGCGGCGGTTCTGCCGCGGGCGGCGACGCCAATGCCGGTACCGTGGTCAATGGCAATGGGGCCAACGGCGGAACAGGCGGGGCGGGAGGCACCGGCGGCGCAGGTCAAACGGCGATTATCATTTCAGGCAACACGGTCACGTTGAATAACAGCGCAACGATTTCAGGGGGCAGCGGTGGTTCTGCCGCTGGCGGCAACGCGAACGCAGGCAGCATCATGGGCGGAGCGGGTGGCATCGGTGGGACGGGCGGCGCCGCGGGAACCGGCGGAATGGGCCAAACCGGGATTACCATTTCGGGTGGCGGGTTCACCTTGACCAACAGCGCAACGATTTCAGGGGGCGACGGTGGCTCGGCCATCGGAGGCACCGGTCTCATCGTGGGTGCGGGCGGCATCGTCGGCCTGGGCGCGGCGGCGATCAACTTTACGGCGGGTTCCGGGATGATTATCAATAGTGGCGCCATTAGCGGTGGCCAGGCCAACGGAGGCACCGGCGCCCGGGCGGATGCGATTGATTTCACCGGCAGCACCAATGAATTGGAGCTTCAGTCCGGCTCGACCATTACCGGCAACGTCGTGGTTGGCGGGGTGGGGAGTAATAATACCCTGGCCCTCGGCGGAACAACCAATAGCAGCTTCGATGTTTCTGCGATCGGTGTCCAATACCAGGGTTTTGATACTTATCTCAAAACCGGATCCAGTACGTGGTCGCTGACTAATACGACCCCGGCGGTCACTCCCTGGACGATCAACGGCGGCATCCTCCAGGTTTCTGCCGATGGCAATCTGGGCGCGGTATCGGGAGGTGTCACGCTCTCGGGCGGAGAATTGCTTACGACCGGTGTGACTTTCACTACCGGACGAGCCGTGACCTTGAACACAGCTTCAGGGAATAACACCCTGGCTGCGCTCACTGCCACCTCGGGAACGTACACCGGTCTGATTTCCGGTTCGGGCGGGCTAACGATCGGAGATAATACGGGTAATGACAATGGCACGGTAATTCTGACTCATGCCAATGCCTACTCCGGCGACACCGCGATCTTGACCGGCACGCTGCAACTCGACGGATCGATTGCGTCCGCCAGCACGGTGGGCGTGGGCACAGCGGGCACTTTGACCGGCGCTGGCACGGTGAACGGCAATGCGACTCTCACGGGAAATGGAATCATCAACTTCTCGAGCGCCGGCAACATCGTCGGCACGTTGGATGTCACCGGCGGCAACTGGAATGGGGAGGGAACGGTGAGTGGGCAGGTGACTTCGAGTGGCGGCAACTTGAACATCGGCTCCGGCGCGAACCTGACGGCGACCACGGGGTTGAATGTTACCGGCGGTTCCGTCTCGAGCACGGACGGCACAGGCACGATCACCGGCAATATCAATTATACCAGCGGCACCGGCAGCACGTTCGGAGGTGTTATCGCCGGGGCAGGCAGCTCAGTGACTATGAACCGTTCGGGGACCACGCTCGTTCTCTCCGGGGCGAACACCTACGGCGGCGCCACGGCCATCAATGCGGGGACATTGCTGGTCACGGGTAACAGTAGCGGGGCCACGGGCGCTGTCTCGGTTTCCGGAGGTGCGACCCTGGGTGGCACGGGTAGTTTGGGCGGCGCTGTCACGGTGGCGAGCACCGGAGCCATCAACTTGACCGACGGAGTGATTGGCACTTTGACGATGGGAAATCTCACCACGACGGCGGGGGCTTTAACTTTTGAGATCGGTACGGGCGGCACATCACAAATCGACAAAATCGCCGCCGGAACCCTGACCATCGGTGGCGGTACCACCACCATAGCCATCGGCAACCTCGGGGGAACGGGTCAAACGCTCACCAATGGCAATTATACTTTGCTCACCTACACCGGCACAGCCAACGGGTTGTTGAGCGATTTTGATTTAACGACAACCTCGCTGGATTCAAAGACGTTAAGCCTCTCGACGGGAACTTCCGGTGAAATCATCCTCACCGTGGCCAATAGTGTGCCCGCCACGACCTATAATCTCGGAGCTTCCGTGGGCAACGCCCGCGTCATCAGCGGCGGATCGACAACCGTCAGCGCAAGCATCACAAACACCGGAACGGGTTCTTTGGCGGACGGCTTGAACTACACGGGGCTCACGACGAATGGCTCTCTTTCCGGGGGCACGCTTCCAAAATCGGGTGGTCCCGTTGCCCCCAATAATGGAACCGATTCCGGCACCGCGACGCTGGCGGTGGGCACTACGACCGGCAACACCACGATTACTCCGGTCGTCAGCACGGCAACCAATGCGACTCTCGGCGGCAACGCCACGCTGGGCACGACGACAACGGCTACCGTCGATGTGGTTGCGAATCGCACGGAAAGCGCGACGTCCGTGGGCCTGGGTCGGGTGATGGTTGGTCAAACCACCTCCAGCCAAACGACGACCATCTCTTCGCCAACCGGGCAGGACACCACGCTAACCCGTACGACGCTGGCTGCCGGCTCGCAAGCCGCAGCGGTCGCCAACGGCACGATAACGCTGGGCAACGGGACGGCCTATCAGTTTGGCGGCGCCAATGACGCGACGAATACCACCACGCGCGGCGTGACGGGTTCCTTCGCCACGGCTGGCAATCAAAGTGGCAGTGCGAACTTCACGCTCACAGGTGAAGGTCTCACCGGTGAAACGGTCAATCCGGTGACGGTGGCCTACACCGCCGATGCGGTCAATAACCGCACGGAAGACGCGACCTCTGTGGATTTAGGCCGTGTGATCATTGGTCAAATCACGGGCAGTCAAACGACGACCATCTCATCGGTGACAGGTCAGGACAGCACGCTGACGCGCACGACGCTGGGCGCGGGCGCGCAAAACAAAGCCGATATCAATGGCACCCTGACGCTGGGCAGCGGAAGCGCGTATCAGTTCGGCGGCGCGAATGACGCCACGAATTCAACCACGCGCGGGGTAACCGGTTTGTTTACCACCGCAGGTACCCAAAGTGGCACCGTGCTCATTACTCTGACGGGAGAAGGTCTGACCGGAGAAACGGTCAACATCATCGGCCTAGCCTATACCGTTGATCCCGTGATCATGCGCATCATCACCAACGGAACCGCCATCGACTTGGGAACGCTGCACAACGGCGCGGCCGTCAACACGACCTCCACCGCCTTCACCACCAGCGGAAGTTACGATACGACGACCGATGTCACTGTCGCGGCGGGCAGCGGCACGATCAACGGCATCACCATTGGCGGTGGCCCAACGATCTTCGATGGCACGACCTCAGCGGCCACGCGCACTTTGGCTGGCACCATCACCAATGCCAGCGGCGGCACTACGGCGGGTACGTTCAGCCTTGGGGTTACGGGCGAGGGACTCGCGGGTGAAGGCAGCTACAGCAACGTTGGCGTCGCCTACACTTCCTTTGTCTACACGGGCCAGGGCGTGTGGAACACGAACGGCGGCGGCTCATGGGGTATCGTCTCGGCCACACCCGCGAATTGGACGGCCAACGGCGGCACGCCGGGATTGGACAGCAACTTCACCTCAACCGATTCGGCCACCTTCGGAGGAATTCTCACCAGTGGCACGGCCAACGTCGTCCTCAATGGAGACAACCCCAGCCTTAACGCCATTACGTTCAACAACGACGCGGCCGGCTACAACCTCTCGCAGGGCACCGGCGGTACAGTTAGCCTCAACGGTGGCGCGGGTTCCGCCACGGTAACGGACATGGCCGGGACCGACACCATCAGTGCGCCGGTCAGCCTTATGACCAATACGAATGTCAACGTGGCCTCGGGCCAGCTGTTGACCTTCTCCGGAAATATCTCGGGTAGCGGCGGATTGACCACGACGGGAAACGGCACAACCGTCCTCTCCGGCGCGAATACTTATGGCGGCGTTACCAACGTGAACGCGGGAACCTTGATGGTCGCCAGCGCGAATGCGTTGTCGACGGGGGCACTGAATCAAAGCGGAGGCACGCTGGAAACCAACAACATTAACCACGATATTTTAATGGAGAACGGTTTCAACCAGACCGCGGGTTTGCTCGTCCTCAATCTAAATAGTATACCGGGCGCGGCGAGTAACGATCAGGTTAACGTCTTTGGAACAGCCACTTTAAACGGCAGTCTCAAAATCAACTACACCGCCGGGGCCCTCGCGCCGTCGCAGTCCGAAACCTACACCGTCATCACGACGACGGGAGGAATCAACAATATCAATGTCGCCGGTTATCAGCCCCCTGCTTTGCAGGCAGGCGCGCTGCGCATCTCGATTGCGGGAGCGGTCATCGGAGACAATTTCGACGTGACGTTGACGGGAAATCAAACCGCGTTCACTGCGTTGGCCGGAACGAACCTCACGCCGAATCAAAAAAACGTGGTCTCCTATCTGGACCGATTTGACGGTACGGTTTCCTCCGGCCCGGTCCTCCACTTGTTACAAGCCTTGGACGGAGTCAGCGTCGATCCATCTGCGCTAGGTGAGGCTTTAGACCAGCTTACGCCGTTGAAGTTTGAGTACTTCACGTCCTCGACTGCCTTTAATGACGCGAGTTTCTTTACCCAACAATTCGACGATTACCTCGCCAATCATCGCGGGGCGGACGGGACTTTTCTCGGGAGCAACGGAGGCATCGATTACTCCGGCCTGACGGTCAACGATCCCGATGTGGATAGCGGTTTGCAGATGGTGCATAGCCGTCTGCTCGCATGGAACCCCGCTCCGAGCACGGGTCTGCTGGATGATGTGCCCGACAGCGCCCTTGGCGGAATCGATATGAAAGACAGCAAGACGATCGTCAGCCGAGAACCAGCCAATCCCTGGAACGTCTTTGTTTCGGGAAACGTCGTGCTGGCGCAGGATTTCTCAGACGCATCGGTCGGTCTTTCCCATGCTTCTGAAACGACGGGTGCGGTGCAACTTGGGGCCGATTATCGTGTCACTCCTCACTTCATCGTCGGTGCCATGTTCGGCTATGGACATACGGACGCCACCCTCGACACACTCGGTAGCACCGCTTCGGTCGACACCTACTCGCCCGGCGTTTACGCCAGCTACAGCAAGGGCGGTTGGTATGCAAACGCACTTGGAACCTACGGCTTTTCCAACTACGACGAGACTCGCAAGGTATCCATCGGCGCGTTCAACGGCGCGGCGCAAGGTTCACCCGGGGGCGACCAGATCGTGGGCAATCTCGACGGCGGCTATGATTTCCACCGGGGCCCTTGGACCTTCGGGCCCACGGCTGGAATCCAGTACGTTCATCTCGATGTCAACAGCTTCACGGAAACTG
Organism: Methylacidiphilales bacterium; assembly: GCA_965226715.1. GTDB lineage: Bacteria > Verrucomicrobiota > Verrucomicrobiia > Methylacidiphilales > UBA1321 > JABDGH01. The sequence continues at coordinate 296,583 of CBDDEB010000001.1, forward strand.
GACTGCCCGGCGCCGATCTCGCAGTCGACCAGAACCAAAGCGATTCCCTGCGCAGCCGCTTCGGGGGACGGGTGAGCTACGCCGTTCGGGAAGGTGGCATGGTCTTCACGCCGCATCTAAGCGCGGGTTGGCAGCATGAGTTTCTCGATCAAAGCCGTGGCGTCACCAGCCAGTTCGACGGCATCGGGGCTGGTTCATTCGACGTGAATACGCCAAGACCAAGCCGCGATTCCGCTCTGGCCGATATTGGCCTCGACGCGCAGATCGACAAAACATGGACCGTCTTCCTCGACTACACTGTCCAGGCGGGCCAATCCAACTACTTTGGTCAATCGGTGCAGGCAGGAGTGAAGATCGGGTTTTGAATGCCCACGGAATTGCCAGGGAAACTCGAGAATATTCGGTCTGACTCAGAACTATTTCTTTAATTTTTAGGGCGGACAGGGTGGGAGTCGACCGATTCCTACCTCTGAAGCTATTTCTAGAATGCCCGTTTTACCTCTGAAATTCAAGAAAATCCGTTCTAACTTGCGACTCTAAAAGCTAATTTTTTGGTGTCATTTTTGGTGCCATCTGAGCGCTTTATTTCAAATCGCATCGTTCCAAAATCCTTGGACTCGAAACTGTCAGGAGAGATTGAAAAATCAAGCAATTGCAAAGGCGGACTTACAGGCTTCGCAGAATCCCGATTTGGCCAAGATTGTTAATCGATACGGATTGCTACTGCGCGCCAATCGACTTCCCATCCCGTCATGCCCTCTGTCACGTTCCAGCCACGCCTTGCTTCGGGACGCCCGAATCGAAGCAACAATTCCTTAAGGGAAAAGCGTACTATCGGCTTAGTTACCGCCCGGCGAGGCACTCATCGCACCAAATGGGAGAGGTGCGGCGTGACTTGGACGCTTTCGGGATAGTTCCCGCTTCTGCCTTCGGCTTTCCTTTGCGGACCGCCTTGAGGAAACTGACGAAGCCTTCCTTGCTCGAGGTGTACATTCCCCCGCGGGCACCATCATATTGACAAGTCCATGCAGCCATCGCTTGCCCCAACTCCAATGCCGAATGGATGACGTCTTGATGAGCCTCTGCCAAGCCAGCGGGGCCGAGGTGGCCCAGCGATGAGACGATTCCGGCGGTACACCAGTCACCCGCACCTGAGGAGTCTTTTAAGGTATCGATTTCATACGGGGGCAGTGTCTTCCACGTGCGCCGTCCCGAACTAAAAGAAGAAGAATAGCTTAGCCCGCGGCTGCCCATCGTTTGAATGACCAGACTGGGACTCTTGGATGTCAGCACCGCTTCGTTACTTTTCAACCGGTCGGAGGCCACCTTTATGATGTGCGCAGTCTGGAGCGCCTCCTTCAGGTGGTTGGGATCACTCTCCGCGGAAGGCTCGAAGAAAACGAGAGCGCCCGCGGCGCGCGCGCTTTGAGCGAGGTCTATCGCCCCTCGGGAAGTACGATCGAAGTAGAACACATTCATTTTAGGCAGCCGCGGAACGAGTTCAGGCACCGCGTTTGCCCGGACCGCCTTATACCATGGCAGCCAGGCGCCGCAGGCTGGGCATTTTCTCGAATAGGAATGCGTCCGCCCGCTTTCCGGACTGTGAATATGTTGAACGACAACGGGTGTGCTACCCGTGTCGCTCTGGGTCACGAAATCCAGTTTTACCCCCCAGCTTTCCAAATCTTCTCGGATTCTTTTGGAGGCGGCGTCATCTCGGAGGCGAGCGATCGGATAGGCATTCCAACCCAAAAATGCAAGCGCGATAAGCACGTTCCCGCAGGTACCTCCCGCGCAAAGCAACGGGTCAACTTTGCTCCCAGCAGCAATGACGACGTCGAGCGCGATCAGACCGGTGCCGACGACCACAAATTGTCTTGGCTTCTTATTCACTTGTTTAGATAGCATTCCCCGGCCAGCCACAGGCCGACCAGCTCGGTTTTTGGTTCCAGACCGTCTGGCAAAACATAGGTTTCACATTCAGCGTGTACGATACCAGGTTTGATGTCGCTCGACTTTAGTTCAAAAGCGACCAGCAGGACTCCGAGAGACATCAGTTTGCTGCACTGTGCCGACAAGGCGATGCGGCATCCGCCGACCAACTTCAGAACCTTATGATAGTGCATGGCGGCTTGACGCACCTGACGGTATACGTCGATCGGATTGAATTCCGAGGCATACATGACATCGCGGGGCTCCACGCCCAGGGAGTCGAACAGGAACGCCCGGTACTCGGTGATGATGTCGTCACCGCGGCGAGGATTGCGGGCGGGGGAGGGCAGGACGGGGCTGACTTCATTTGCTTTAATGGCCTCGTAGATGCTGTTGAGCTGCGCCAATCTTCCTTCGCCAAGTACGGGAATCCAGATAGCTGGTTGTGAGCCTTTGGCCTCGCGCATGAACGCGCCCTCAAAGGGATGCATGAAGGACCCGGTCTCGTCGACGGCTTCTTCCCTGATACGCATGTCGAATTCTGGATCTTCCGAGACGATGACATGGATGTTGGGGGCGTCTTGCGATGCCTCGACCAGCTCGTCGTGAAAAAAGAGGAGCCGGCTGATCAGGGGGAAGTACACCGCACGAGGCATGGCACTAATATCGACGATTACGTCGGTGTAGTCCTTCAAATCTGAGCCTTGGGAAAAAATGTTTGCCGAGTTCCTGGCGGCTACACGGCGCTTGTCCGCGCTGCGAAGTTCAACCTGCTTGGACGCGACAGTTCCGGGAGATTTGATCGCGTTAGTGGCCTGGGTCCAATTACTATGCGCCGCGGAAAGGTGAGCCTGTGAGTGCGTGGCCACCGGATCGACGTATTCCAAACCCAAAAGGTCGATGTGACAGTTCGGTGCAACCTGGCGCAGGCGCAAAAGCGCTAACGCCGTACGAGGGTCAAAACCGCGGCCAAGAATGAAGAGGATGCGACGCTTGGGTTCAACGGCGTGAGCGGCCCAGAATTTATCAAACTCGTCTCCTCGAACCATGACGTAATCCTGCCATCGCATAGGCACGGGCGGCATCGCGGTCATAGCAGTTCGGGTTCCTGGGTTGGCTCAATGAACGGCTTGTCGAGCCACTCCACGAGCGTCTTGATTGGTCGCTCCTTGTACAGACCATAACCGAGGGGTAAATCAAAATGGACGCAGAGCAACCGGTTAAGATTGAGAAGCATCCACTTGTCGTTCTTGCAATTGTAATCGAGTTGGGACACGAGAAGATTATGCGCGAGCGCGGAAGCGAGAATTTCACCCAACCAGACATTACCTCGATTGACTGAAGTTGGTTTGGCGGTATCTCGAAGGATTTGCTCTCTCTCATTCATCCGAAGGCCCGTTCCCGTAACCCCGGGGTCATTGGGAGCGGTCGAACGATAGGTGTACCAGCGGGAAAAGTTTCCCACCGACTCAAGGAATCGGCGCACGACGCGACCGTGGCGAACGTTGTTTGGAATGCTTTCCCACAATTGCTTGGCCAACTTCTTCATGATTTCGTGCTGGCGCTCGGGGGAAAGGTGAATGGACTTCCGCATCACTTCGGCGGCTGAGGATTCCTCGAACACGGGGCTGCCCAAGCCCAAGAACTGCTGCATGTTCAACGACGCGAGGCGCGACAATCTCTCCAATCCGTAGTAGTAAGGAAGTTTAAATTCGCGGGAAAGGAAAAGCTCCGCGGCTTGAGCGAGCGACGAGTCACTTTTCTGGTTAAATTCGTCTTCGCTCAGCTCATCCTTATCAAAGAGCCCTACCTGTCGTTTATTGAGCTCCCGTTCGATGAGAATCTCTAGACCTCTCCAAGCCAGGGCCTGTTCCTGCGGAGTGCCCTCGTCACTCTCACGCTTCGAGATCCACGTCCGGAATCGATCTCGGTTGCCGTGGTTTTCTCGAATTCTGTTTGCCACTATCGCGGTAATCTGAGTGAACCGTTCGTCCCATGCAGGACCAGTCAAGGTTTCCTGGAGGCAGCTTCTAAAGGCATCGATCGTTTTGGCCGGTGCGGCTTCGATTCGCCTATCTGCAGCCCGGGCGGCGAGCTTTTCGAAGCGCTCCCACTTGGGGCGCCAGTAATTCTCAATTTCTAATGTCTTGCCCAAGTCACGTCCGTGAACGGCGCCGGAGGCCAGCATGTCGAGAGCCGTCAAGGCCTCGAACCGTTCTGCGATCCAAACTCCTATCTTGCTGCGAGCCTCCACGATTGTCCGTATCATGATCTCCCGTTGCCGTGAAGTGAGCATGTGGACGTCGTCCATCATGAGAAGGACTCGCTGGCTGACGGGGGCGCCATCGACTGTGATATTGGCAGGTGTCATTAGGGCGAGGCTGTAAAGAGAGTCGTCGCCAGGAAGCTTTTCGGCCTTGAGGGGGCCGAGGCTGTCGAGTGAATCGCAAAGTGTGGCCTCGCGCTGCTCGGCCCAGCGATAAAGCGCCTCCCCGGTGCATGGGAAATTGAGATCTTGCAGAGAGGGAGTGAGGGGACCGCTGGTAATGGAAATGCGCTTGAGCCCCGATTGCTGATCAAATTCCTTGAGCTCGAGCGCACCGCGGAGAACCGCAAGGATAATGCGAGCATTGAGCAAGCCGAAGAAAAGCCTGTCTTTGCGGCCTTCCTCGAGGCTCAGGTCATGTAGCGTGGAATAGCCTGGGCCACAGGTCAGAATGACACCCAGCGCGCAAGGACCGTGCTCATTAAGGGCATCGATCTCCTTCATCTTATGAAAGAGCTCACCAGTCCTCTCGTCCGATTTACCTCTACGGTACAAAGCATTAAGCGAGTTAGGGACGAACATGCGGATAAGGCTGGTCTTGCCGCCTCCGGCTGCACTGCGTATGACGTGGACGGTTTCCCATGGCGATTCCTGAGCAAGGATCTCGAGCAAATCGGGCTCAAACATGGTCAGGAAGGCATCGTCCGTCTCGAAGTTCTCTGCCCGGCGTAGACTGAATGGGTTTCGGAGCGTCCTCATGTCATCTCCTTGTGACGCTGGACACGTGGGAAGAGGCCCCGCTTGGCGCAACGCTCGTAAAACCAGAGAATAGGCAGGGAATTGTTGGGTGTGTTGTGGTGGATGACAACAGGAAGTCCGCAATCCGCGTAGCCAAACTTACCATCGATCGTATTTCCCTTCTGCATGTGCGGATCGAAAATATCTGGGTCGTAATGGTCGTTGATCAGCTGCGCAAATGGCTCGGCGCTATTGCGAGGCATCTTAAGGGAATCCGGTACCGATTGAACACAGTCAATGGTGATCGATTTTATCCGCGGAAAAGTCTTCCCCACGAGCGAGTCGCGCAGATGCTTGATGGCTTGTTCGGTCGCCATGTAGATGAGGATTATCAAGTCAACACCGTCAGGGGCGCAGATTTCGTGGAGCTTCCGCTTGGTGTCATCCATGGCTCGCAGGAATTTTGCAATCTTGCCTGAAGCAGATCCGTCACTTTTGATCGTGTAATAACTGCTTCCACTGGCAGAGAAATCATCCAGCAAGACAATCGACCGGAATTTCAATTCGGCGACCTTCTCGCCGTGGATGTCGGAAGCATGCTCGTTCAGCTTCTCCAGCAGAGCGGTGACTCGCTCGTCGGCAAGTTCGTGAGTTTGCCAAATCTGCTCGTGGTTGAGAACAGGGTTGCAACGTCGAAAAGAATCGATCCGGGCACCGTCACTCAACCCGAGAAAAAGAGTTTGACGCTGCCGCAACTGGAAGTCGATCGAGGAGGAAATTCGTCCCAGATGGCGGGAGCTGAGCCCCTTTTCGGTCGCCTCTGTTTGCAGTAACAGGGGCCGAATATAATCCTGATAGGAGATCCCCACAAAGTGATCCATCTCGGCGGCCGAACAGAAGACCAAGGAAGACTTGATGAAATCGTAGGCGACTCGTCTTTCCTCTGGATTGAACTGGTCCAACCAAAGAGCTAAGCTCTCAATGAAGCGCAGTCCAGGGGAGAACTGCTCGTATGAGTCGTATTTGAACGCGGCCATGGCTTGGAGCATAGGACGCTCGGCGGCAACATCCGCAGGAGACCAATCCATGACAGTGCCCAGCAATTTTTCGGCTAAATTCTCTTTCAAATATTGATTCCTTTGACGTCGAAGCGGGCGCCGCTCTTTCCCACTTTAAGCTGAGTCAGGTACTCGAGGCACGACGAATCAAATCTCAAGCCTGGCGTGGACAAATTCCAGCAGGTACAGGGATCGGCGCTAACCTCGTCGACGCTGAGCGACAAAGGATGGCGCAATAGATCCGCGTCGTTGCCGGGGGGCCGGCCCCTATCGCCTATACAAAGAACTGATCCGGAATCTGACGCCCCTAGGCGAGCGAGTACGTGCTCAACCACTTTCGTCTTGCTGACGGACGGAGCGAGGATGTCGATAGAATGCGTGGAGGTGACCACGGATAGGTTGTTGTCTTCACTCCGCATCAGCTGGCTAACCTCCGCAAACACCTGCTCAGCGTCTCCGTTTGGAAGAAATTCAATTGCGATTTGCTGGCCCTTGGTCTCTATCGTCGTCGATGTGCGGACCAGTTCGTTAGACTTCAGGGCTTCTGCGATGGCGGCAAGCTCGGGCGCAAACGGCCGATCATCTGGTGGACACAAGGAGTCGGAGAGAACAGAGATTTCGGCGCCGTTATGGTAGCCGACGATTAGGCGCTTTTGGTTGGCTCCCTTGATCACACTACACAAGGTCTTGCGAATTGATTTTCCCCGTCCGGTTGCTATCGCGACAATAAGGCCGGCACTGAGGAGCCGGTTAAGCTGCTGAACGATTCCGGGGAACGGGCCGTCCAATCGCCGAGCGGGGGAGCAGAGCGTTCCGTCGTAATCCACGACTAAGGCCGCGATTCGTGCAGCGGAGAGACGATCAACGAACGATTTATAGTGATCACTCCACGTCCCCAAGACGTCTTGGAGTACAAGTGCGGTGAGGGGAAGTCCGGTCTTGCCCTCGATCGCTGCAACCATTCTCTCATCGACGTTCGACGACTTGGAAGCCTTGTGCCTCAGGTGATAGAGTTTCCTGCCGAACGGCGGTACGTGCGGTCGCCCAGGGTCGAGGCCTTTTTCAGCCCCGGCCACGGCGGCAAGGAAAATGGAGTGACACACGGCGTTGATCGCGCCGCGGATGCGTCCATCCACCCGGATATGATGTTGCGGAATCTCGGACGGAATTAAGGCGAGAGTCCTTTTAGCTATTTCGCTTTCCAGTTCGGAAAAAGCCAGAACGGACGAGGTCTTACCGTGCCGGGCGAGCCAGTGGTGTCGGCCGTGTGCGAAATTCCTGAAATCAGCAGGCTGCACGTGAAGCAATCCTGCCTCGGTCAGTCTGGACTCGACATCCATGGCCGCCGGTTTGGTCATGGCATCATGCACCACGACCAATGTTCCCCGTGCGACAATCGGAGACACCTGCTTGTGCAGCTCGGTCACGAACGCCTCGCGACTCGTGTTAGCGTGAAGCAGAGAACTCAAGCTAGGAGTAAGGCACGTTTCAACGCCGGCCCACGCCTCGTAGGCACGGGTGAAAAGGACCATCGTTGCCAGCAACGAATTCGTTGCTAGGAAACCATCCTTCTTAGTCGGGGTGGAAAAAGCGTGGCACTGCGGCCACTCCGCCACCGAGAATTGTTTCCCCAGCGGTGTATGCGGTTTAGTGGTGATGGCAAAGAGGTGGTGGGGCACTCTTTTGATCAGGGCATCGGTCGCGGACAGCACGTCCGGATTGCTTCCGCCAGCGGAACAGATGAGAACGGATGTCCCGGCCAGATGCTGCGCGGTAGTGGCTACCTCGAGTGGAGTAAAGACTTGGCTGGCTTGGCCAGTAAATGAGGTGTGCAGCAGGGAAACGAAATGTGCGGAAGTCAGCGATCCGCCTGATCCCACAGCGATTAAAGGAAAGCCCGCAGCCTTGCCAATTGAATGGGCTAAACTGGTAATTTCTGCTCGGACTGACCACGCGTAGGTGGCGTCCAATTCAGAAAGTTCGGTGGAGTAAGGCCTGCCCATAACACTTTATGCACCAATTGATCCGAGTGGTCGAGAGAGTCCGATACAACGCCAGTTGTATTCGCTCGCGACAGGGCAAAGCTACACGTTCTCGTAGTTATACACAAGAATAATACCGGCTGAGAGGCTTTCTCGCTCAAGCACCTCTCCTAGTAACTTGTAATCGGGAGGGGATCCAAGGGAAGCGTAACCACTTCGGCGTTTCGAGCGTAGGCGCGATGAATCGCTCGACTGCCGTGGCCCAAATGGGCCTGCGCTTCGCGTTCCGGCATTCCCGCAGAACAGGCCCGTTCAGCCCAACTGTAGCGGTAGCTGTGAAGCGTCACGCCGCTCATCCCGGCCCGAAGGCATACCTTGCGGAAATGGCTGGCACGCTCATCCTCGCTCAGTAAACGAAGTCGGGGAAATAGTGGGCCTGATGCAGGCAATTCTCGCAAGACCGCCTTTAACCCGTCTCCCATCGCGAGGGCGGCACGCCCGCCGCCGCGATGCGCGAGCTTACGCCGGGAGTAATACAGACGGCTGTTTCCCCAATCAATGTCCTCGGCCTTGAGATGAGCGATGTCGGTTTGGCTTCCTCCCGTTTCCCACAGAAGGCAAAAGAACTGCGCGTAATCTTCCATCCTTTCCGATTCGATGATTTTTGCGTGCTCCTCGGCGGTTATCGCTCTCCGGGCCTTGTATTTCACTTTGGGCCAAACCCGTTTATTGAGAACTGGACTCAATTGCCATCCCATGTCCAAGGCGCGATTATGAAGGATGCGCAGCCAGACATTCGTTGAGACCCCCGCTTTCTTGTGATTCAGCACGGCCAGGAAATGAACTGATTCAGTTTGGTACAAGGGAAGGTTGACCAAGAGCTTCAGCGGAGCGCTGATCGCAAATTTTTTCCATCGAATCGCAGTCGCTCCTTCGTAACCTCTCGCAACCAGTTCGATCAAATCGCCCCAGGTGCGCGTTAGGAATTCCGGGCTCTGGGCGCTAAGGTAGACCTTGGCCATCGCCACATTCAGGCACGGTTGTTCCGTGGACTGATTCTTGGCCACCAAGAGGCGTGATGCCTCCCGTTCGTCCGAGGTTGCCAGACTGAATGATTGTCCCGTCTTGCGATCCTTGGCGTAAAAACTTCCGCCGTTCCGTTGATACATTCGATACCGCTCGCGCATGGTTATGTCTCCATGCTTCCGAGGCTAAAACGGCTTTCACCTCTCCCGTAAGGGAGCTTTCGGAGTGTTCCTCCGAACTTTCACGAATTGGCCCAAGCCAACCCGATTGGTGTCAATTCTGGTGTCATTGACACCAAAACGACTCTCCCTGTTTGCGCAAGTTGCTAGAGTTAAATAACCTAGCAAAGAGCGGACAGGGTGGGAGTCGAACCCACGGTACCGATGAAGGTACGCTCGATTTCGAGTCGAGTGCCTTAAACCACTCAGCCACCTGTCCTGGATTAACCGGCATGATTGCGCTGATGGACCCAGCTCACTTTCAACCAACGGCGCGTGAAACGGAGATAGTAGGCAAGACTTTTCGTCGGGGGCAAGGAAATCTGGAAAAGTCTCCAGTCGAACTTCGTGAGCCCGGCCTAAGAGCGGTCGCAGGAACCGATTGCCAAGGTCGGCAGCCACGACCTCAGGTCCAACCTAGGGGATACATTGGCCGTTTGAATGGGGTGAACACCCCATAGGTGGATTCCTGCGTTACCGGCTAAAGGAATATGTGGAATCCACCATCGAGAAAGCGAAGGCCGCTGCCCCCAAGCCGGGAGCGAAGCCCGAGTCCAAGGACGATTTGAAATCGCTGCCGATGGCGGAGGTGGAAAAGAAGCTCAATTCGTCGCCCGACGGCCTGACGCAGGTTGAGGCCGACAAACGGCTGACTCAATACGGGACGAACGAAATCGAGGAAAAGAAAACCAATCTGCTGCTCAAATTTCTGAGTTATTTCTGGGGTCCGATCCCGTGGATGATCGAGGCGGCGGTGATTTTGTCGGGTGTGGTCGGGCACTGGCCCGATTTTTTCATCATTCTCGTTTTGCTTGTTTCCAATGCCGTCGTTGGATTCTGGGAGGAGAAAGAAGCGGGCAATGCCATTGAGGCGCTGAAAGCCAAGCTGGCGATCAAGGCGCGAGTGAAGAGGGACGGGAAGTGGGTCAACCCTCCTGCGCGTGAACTGGTGCCGGGCGACGTCATCCGCTTGCGCCTCGGCGACATCGTGCCGGCGGACGCGCGCCTTCTGGATGGGGACGAGATCGAGGTCGATCAGTCAGCGCTGACTGGGGAGTCTCTTCCCGCCACGCGCAAGCCGGGCGAAGCGGTGTTCTCGGGCTCGATTGTCCGCCAGGGCGAAATTGGCGCATTGGTCTATGCCACGGGTACGAAGACCTACTTCGGCAAGACCGCGCAACTGGTGCAAGACGCGCACACGGTCAGTCACTTTCAGAAGGCGGTCCTGAAGATTGGCAATTACCTGATCATGCTGGCCGCAGTTCTGGTCGCTCTCATCATTGGCGTCGCGACCTTTCGCGGCGATCCGATCCTTACCACACTCCAATTTGCCCTGGTGTTGACGGTAGCCGCGATTCCTGTGGCGATGCCAACGGTGCTCTCGGTGACGATGGCGGTCGGTGCGCGGCTGCTGGCGAAGAAGCAGGCTGTCGTGAGCAAGCTGGTGGCGATCGAGGAATTGGCCGGCGTGGATATTTTATGCGCGGACAAGACCGGAACGCTGACCCAGAACAAGCTCTCCCTGGGCAATCCTTTTTGCGTCAACAACGTTGGTGCTGATCAAGTCGTTTTGGCCGGGGCGCTGGCTTCGCGCTCCGATAATAACGACACGATCGATCTGGCCGTGATCGGTGGATTAAAAAGCAAAGATGCGTTGCAGGGCTATCAGGTGATTCATTACCAGCCCTTTGACCCGGTCCATAAACGGACGGAGGCCACCGTCAAAGGCTTAGATCAAAAGGAGTTCAAGGTCAGCAAAGGCGCGCCGCAGGTGATCCTCGCCTTGGCCGCAGACTCGGCGCAGGTGAAACCCACGGTCAACAAAGCGGTCAACGAATTCGCGGCCCGCGGCTTTCGTTCCCTGGGGGTGGCACGGTCGGGCGAGGACGGCAAGTGGCAATTTCTCGGCGTATTGCCGCTCTTCGATCCGCCGCGCGAGGACGCCAAGACCACCATCGCGACGGCGCTCAAGATGGGTGTGAAGATCAAGATGGTGACGGGCGATGCGCTCGCCATTGCGAAGGAAACGGCCAAGAAGCTGGACATGGGGACGAATATTCTCGATGCCGCCAGCCTCGGTGATTCAAAAAAGGAAGAGAGCGCCGAGGTGTCGGAGTCCATCGAGAAAGCCGATGGTTTCGCACAGGTCTTCCCGGAACACAAGTTCCACATCGTCGATATTCTGCAAAAGCGGGGCCATATCGTCGGCATGACGGGGGATGGCGTCAACGACGCGCCCGCCCTGAAGAAGGCCGATTGTGGCATCGCCGTTTCCGGCGCAACGGATGCAGCCCGCGCGGCGGCGGCCATCGTGCTTCTGACGCCCGGCTTATCGGTCATCATTGATGCGATCAAGGAGAGCCGCAGGATTTTCCAGCGGATGAACAGCTATGCAATCTACCGGATCGCGGAGACGCTGCGCGTGCTGTTGTTCATGACGGCGGCCATCCTCGTGTTCAACTTCTATCCCTTGACGGCGGTGATGATCGTGATGCTCGCGCTGCTCAACGACGGCGCCATTCTTTCGATTGCCTACGACAATGTTCGCTACAAGGACCAGCCCGAGTCCTGGAACATGCGCCTGGTGCTGGGGATTGCTACCGTCCTGGGCGTCCTCGGGCCGATCGCTTCGTTTGGTCTCTTTTTCCTTGGAGACAAGGTTTTCCATCTCGATCATCCGCACCTCCAGCCGATGATGTATCTGATGTTGTCGGTGGCGGGACATCTGACCATCTTCCTCACGCGCACGCGTGGTCCATTTTGGTCCATCCCGCCCGCGCGGATTTTATTGATAGCGGTCGTCGGAACGCAAATCATCGCGACACTGATCGCGGTCTACGGATTCCTGATGCCGCCTCTCGGCTGGAAGTGGGCCGGTTTCGTCTGGGGCTATGCGCTGATCTGGGCGCTCATCAGCGACCGGGTGAAGCTGCTCGCCTATCGTATATTGGATCCGGTCAAAGCCGATCCATCAGGGTAGAACCTATCGGGGCCATGGTCGGGAGATGTAATCGAGGATGACTAGAAGAATCAGTAAGCTTAGCCACGTGAAGCCGGCCGCCGAGGTCAGCCAAATCAGAGGCTCGCTATATTTGACCTTCATGAAAAAGAGCAGAATCAATCCGGTCATGACGAAGGCGAGGACCAGGGAGATGAGCCAGTTCCAAGCGCCCAGAGGCATAAAGGCGAGCCCGGAGGTGAGGGCGAGCAGCAGGTAGAGGCTGATGAGCACGCGAAGGGAGCGGCCGAAGTTGATTTTCATTGAGGATGCACCAGGTAAAAAAGCGGATAAAGAAAGAGCCAGACAATATCGACAAAGGCCCAGTAAAGGCCCAGCACCTCGAAAGGATTGGGCGTCCGCAACGCGCGTGGGGAGAGCCAGGTCCACCCGCCAAAAAAGAGAAGAAGCATCAGGCCGACAAACATGTGGAACATGTGCAGGCCGGTCATGGTGAAATAGAGGACGAAAAATAATTCGGAGGACGAAGGATCGCTGCCGGTGAAGTGAAAGCCGCTGCCGGGGACGAGGTGCTCGACAAACTTGGTGTGATATTCGTAGCCCTCGATTCCGAGAAAGGCCGCGCCAAGGAGCCACGTGATCGCGAACAAGGCCAGCAGCCACGCCCTTTGTCCTTTGCGCGCGAATTCCACCGCGAGCGCCATGGTGAAGCCGCTGGTCAGGAGCACGGCGGTGTTCAGGCAACCGAGGTACCATTCCTGATGGGCCCCGGCTTCCTGAAAAGCCTGCCAATGGGAGTAGCGGTAGACCATGTAGGCGGTGAACATGCCGCCGAAAAAAAGGACCTCGGTGGCGAGGAAAATCCACATGCCGAAGAGGGCGCTTTCGCGCTGATGGCCCGCCTCCTTGAACGGGAAGTTCAGCAGATTCGCGTCGGCTTCGGCTTTAGCGGACATGATTCTCCTGCGATTGTTCGTCGGGCTCGTGGGTGTCCGGCGGTGGATCGTAGCGGTAGGGCTTTCCCGTCACGATGGGGATGGAGGAAAAATTCTCAGACGGGGGAGGGGACGGAATCTGCCATTCGAGGCCCGGCGCGTCCCAGGGATTGGGGCCGGCGATGCGACCGAAGAACGCGGACCAGCCCAGATAAGTGAGCGGTAGAAAGTAGCCCACGCCCAGGAGGGGCAGGCCGCTCGTCGAGATGATGTTGAGGAGCTGGAATTCCTCCGGATAAACGTGGTAACGGCGGGGCATGCCCATGTAGCCGAGAATAAACTGCGGGAAGAATGCCACATTGAATCCGACGAAAAGAAGGAAGGCCGCCCATCGGGCCAGCATTTCCGGATACATCCGTCCGGTGATTTTCGGAAACCAGTAATGAATGCCGCCGAGGTAGGCCATGACGGCGCCGCCGACCATGATGTAGTGGAAATGGGCGACGATGAAATAGGTTTGCGTCACGTGGACGTCCACGGCCAGGGAGGCGAGCATCAGGCCCGTCATGCCGCCGATGGTGAAGAGCGCGATGAAACTGAAGGCGTAGAGGATGGGCGCATCGAAGGTGATGTGGCCCTTGTAGAGCGTGGCCGTCCAGTTGAAGACCTTGATGGCGGAAGGGATGGCGACGAAAAAGCTCAAGAGCGAGAAGATCATGCCGGCGTAGATCGACTGGCCGCTGACGAACATGTGATGGCCCCAGACGAGGAAGCCGAGGAAGGCGATGCCAAGGCTGGCGTAGACGATGAAGTTGTAACCGAAAATCGGCTTGCGGGAGAAGGCGGCGATCAATTCGCTCACCACGCCCATGGCGGGAAGGATCATGATGTAGACCGCGGGATGCGAATAGAACCAGAAGAGATGCTGGAAGAGGAGCGGGTCGCCGCCAATGCGGGGATCGAAGATCCCGATCCCGAATCCGCGTTCCAAGGCGACCAGGGTGAGCGTGATGGCGAGCACCGGCGTGGCCAGGACGAAAATCAGGCTGGTGGAATAGAGGGTCCAGACGAAGAGCGGCAGCCGAAACCAGGTCATGCCGGGCGCGCGCAGCTTGTGGATCGTAACGATGAAATTAAGGCCGGTGAAAATCGACGAGAAGCCGTTGATGAAAATGCCGACCGCCATGGCGATGACCCAGCCGTTCGAGTAGGTGCTGCTGTAAGGCGTATAGAAGGTCCAGCCGGTGTCGACGCCGCCGAGGAGAATGGAGGCCAGCGCAAAGAGTCCCCCGACCATGAAGACGTACCAACTTATCAGGTTGAGCCGCGGGAACGCCATGTCCCGCGCGCCGATCATGATGGGAATGAGAAAATTTCCGAGGACGTTGGGGATGGAGGGAATCAAAAAGAACCAGACCATGATCACGCCGTGCAGGGTGAAGAGCTTGTTGTAGGTCGTGGAAGTGAAGAACTCGCCGTGCGGATACATCAGCTCGGTTCGCATGAGGACCGCCGCGAGGCTGCCGATGAGAAAGAAGAAGGTGATGGAAATGAGATAGAGGAGCGCGATCCGTTTGTGGTCGTGGGTGAACAGCCAGGAGCCGAGAGTCTTCTCCTTGTTGAGATAGTTTTCCCCGGGAATAAAGCGGGGTTCAGGGATTTGAGTCATGAACGCTCCCCGGGTTGGGCGGATAGGTCGTCCGCTCTGATTTGATGTAGGCGATGAGCGCGATGATTTGTTCCTCGCTCAAAATTCCCTGGAAGGAAGGCATGATGGGCTGGTAGCCGGCCGGAACGTTTTTCGACGGCTGAAGAATGCTGTCGCGGAGATAGTCGTCGTTGGCCACGACAATCTGCCCCGATTGAAGCGGCACAGGTTGCTGATAAAGGTCGGCGAGCGACGGGGCGTGCACGACCTGGCTCCCTTCGTGGCAACCGCTGCAGCCGAGCGAGTGGAAATAACGCGAGCCCTCGGCAGCCAGGGTCTCCGGCGCATTTTGCGTCGCGCCGTTTTGCAGCCATGCCGCGTAATCGATGTCCGACATGACGATCACGCTTCCAGCCATGAGGGAGTGGAAATCGCCGCAATATTGCCCGCAAAACAAATGGTAGGTGCCGGTCCGGGTCGCCTTGAACCACATGCGCACGTAGCGACCGGGCAGGACGTCGTGCTTGATCCGAAAAGCGGGCACGTCGAAGTCATGAATGACATCCTGCGAGGTGAGCGTGAGGACGATGTTGCGGTCGACGGGAACGTGGAGCTGATTGATTTCGCGCTGGCCACCGGGATGCTCGATCTTCCACATCCACTGCTTCCCGATGACGTAGATGGCCAGCCCGTCCGCGGGCGGGCTGAACATTTCGTAATAGACATTCCCCGCCCAGATGAAGAGGCCGACAAAGATGATGAAGGGAATGACAATCCAGGTCAGCTCGATCCCGATCTGCGTTGCTTCGGACGGATAACGGGTTCGATCGGCCTTCGAGCCTTTCCGGTAGCGGATACAAAAAGCGACCAGGACGGCGAATACCGCCAGGGTGATGGCGCTGCAGAGGAGAAGGAGCGAGACGAAAATCGCGTCGACGCTCGGCGCGTAAGTCGAGTCCTCATAGGGAAGGAGGGCGAAATTCATTTGGAGGAGCTCCCCGGTTCCGGTTTTTTCGCCGACTCGGTCCAAAGGGAATGGATGACGTAGCCTGCGACGAGGAAAACCATGAGGCATCCCGAAGCGCGCATCAGATCAAAAATAAGGACGCCGTATTTGCCCTGAAGCGGATTGTAGCGGCAACAAAGCAGGAGGAAATCGTAGACGGGCGAATTGATCTTCGAGGCGGCGGCCATCTTGAGCGCGGCGTCCACCTGGGCCGGGGGAAACTCGATCCCGAAGAAGTAGCGCGAGGTCACCCCGCCGGGCGTGAGAACGATCATGCCGCTCGGATGCGCATACTGGTCCGTGGCGGGATCGTAGACGTAGTGAAAGCCGACCGCGTCGGCGAGCTTCCTGATCGAGTCGGGGGAGCCGGTCAGCAAATGCCAGCTGGCGGCGGTCTGGGGACGTTGGTAGCTGTCGACGTAGCCGAGCTTTTTAAGCGCGGAAACCTGGGGCGTGTCGCGCGGATCGATGCTGACGATGACGACCTCGTAACGATCTCCGGCGTCGTAAGTGAGTCCCTTGAGCGACGTCACCAGGCTGTTGAGCACGATCCCGCAAAGATTGGGGCAGCGATAGTAATCGAGGACGAGGAGGACGGGGCGCTGGTGAAAGTAATCGCCCAGATGGACCGGTGCACCGGTGTCGGAAATAAAGGGCAGGTCGAGCGGCACCTGCGCGCCGAGATTCTGGTCGAAGCGAACGCCATGGGCGATGTCGATGGGCGTGGAGGAATCGGCGCGCGCCGTGGCGCTGAAGCATACGAAAAGGAAGACCAAAATCAGGCTAGGGCGCATGGGGAGCCTCCTGTGCTTTCTGCTGGCGCATTTGCAGTTCGGTCGCCGCGGCGGCGGGAGCGGCGTTTGTTATCTGCGGAATTGCGGGCGGGGTGGAAGCAGCGGCGTAGTTCTGCGTCCAGAGAATCATGGCCCGGTCGATCGGTATTTGGGCGATGCCGTGTTCGCGATCAATCCAGGCGTAGCGGTCGAGATGCGAGTTTTCAATTTCCCGCACGACTTGAAGATCGCTCAGGGGATTGGTTTGCAGGCGGGGGACGGGAGGAAGTTGGGAGTCCTGAACCACGGGCGCGGCTTCGCTGGTGCGGCCGGGGTACCGCTTCTCCATGTGCCGAAAGAACAGCAGCAGAAGTAGGATACTGATGACCAAAGTGGCCATCAGAAGCGCGGCGACTTTCACGACATTGCGAATGTGAAGGTCGGCTCCTTCGTGGGCCGAAGGTGAAGCGGACGGAGGAATATAACCTTGCGGTTTCATGCCGGCGCTCCCTCTTGCCTGGTTTGAAGTTCGCTTAGCACCAGGGGCGCGCCCGCGAGATTCCGCAGGTAGCCCGCGAGCCAAATCGCTCCCACCGCCACGATCAGGACGAGGCTGGTCCAGGCGATATGCAAATGCCTTCCGAAGGCGGGCTCGATCCACCAGACGACCTGGGCGAAGTGGGCCACGATCATCAAGGCTGCGACCCGCGCGAGCCGGACGAGATTTTTGGAGACGCTGGTCAGGATCAGGCAAAAGAGTGGAATCACGAAGTGAACAAAGACGAGGAAAACGGCGAAAAGCTTCCAACCGGCGGAACTGCGATCCGAGAACCAGCCAACTTCGTGCGGAAGATTGCCCGTCCAGGTGATGATGTACTCCATGAACGTGACGTAGGTCCACATGCAGGTGAAGCCGAGGAGCAGGTTGCCGAGATCATGCACGATCTTGACCGTGAGAACGCGGCGGACCGGCTCGAGAGGAGCGAGGAAGCGCAGGACGAGGATGCACCAGGCCATGGCGACGACGGCCTGTTCGGTGACGAACTCGACGACGAGCATGCTTGAATACCATTCCGGGTTGAGCGACATCACCCAGTCGATGCAGGCGAAATTCATCAGAAGAACGAAGACGATGAGGCTCGGGCCACTCCATTGCTGCATCGTTGCCAAAGACGAGGACGCAGGGTCGTCTCGCCGGAGGCTCAGCCGGCGAAACCAGAAGGCGAGCGCACTGAGGATGAGAAAATAGAGGACGTACCGGACCAAATAGAAAGGCGTGTTGAGATAGGCCGCCTTATGTCGGACCAAGTCTCCGATCTCCCCGCCCAAAGGATGAGTCCAGGGAAACAGGTAGGACATACCGGCCAGGATCGGGAGGAAGAGCGCCGCGCAGAGGGGTAGGGTCATCATGCCGGCTTCGAGGAGTCGCGTGACCGCCAGGCCCCATCGGCCACCGGTGAGATATTGAATGAGCAGAAGAGCCAGGCAACCGAGGGGAATTCCGACCCAAAAGACGAACGCGGTCAGATATCCCTCGAAAAAGAGAGCGGGAAAAAAGAAACCGAAGACGGCGCAAAGGACCAGCAGAATCACGCCGAGAATGAGCCCCAACTCCGACGTGCGCTGAAAGGAAGATGAAGTCGTCATTTGACCTTCCCGAGTTGGGTTTCATCCGTCGGTTCAAGCCGGTCCGCCGTCGCGTCCTGGCTGAACTGGAGCGCGCGAATGTAGCTGATGATAGCCCAGCGCTCGGCGGGAGTGATGCGGGAACCGAACGGATACATCACGCCGTAGCCGTTGGTGATGACCTCGAAGAAATGGCCGACCGGCGCGTTGCGCAGCCGCTCGGAATGGAACGAGGGCGGCGGGGGAAAGCCGCGCTGCACCACCATGCCTTCGCCGTAGCCGTCGCGTCCATGGCACGCGGAGCAGTTGATGTCGAAGGCTTCCTGGCCGCGCTTAACCAGGTCGAGCGTGACCGGCGTTGGGAAAGTCGTAGTCAGCCCATCTCCCGTTTTGCCGGTGTAGAAGACCGAACCGTCGTCCACCGGACCGCGGGGAACGGTGTGCTCGACCGGCTTGCGGTCGACCTGCTCGTCGGGGAAATCGTGATTCTGCTGATCGGGCAGGAACTTGGGCTCCTCCTGCATGTTCCGGTGGCAGGCGGTCAGGCCCAAGGCAATGAGGGCGGAGACGACGGCACGGGAAAAATCAGGATTCAAGGGGCACCTCCGTGACTTGAATCGCGCCGCAACGCCGGAGGACACCTTTGGTCATCTCACGTTGGAACCGCGGATCGGAAGCTTCCACGCAGAGGAAAAAGGCATCGCTGGATGCGGCCCGGAAGCGCTCCACGTTGGAAACGGGATGTGAATAGCGCGGCAATTTGTTCAGGAAGATCATGCCGACCACGCCGCCCAGGACGCCGCCGAGAACTCCCATTTCGAAGGTGATCGGAATGAACGAGGGCCAGCTGTGGAGCGGTCGGCCCCCGATGTTTTCGGGATAGGAAATGACCGACGCATACCATTGCATGAAGTATCCGGCCGCGGCGGAGAGCACCGCCGCCACGAGGAAAATGACCGCCACCGCGGTGGGACGGAAATGGAGCGCCTCAGAAATACCCTCGACGGCAAAGGGCGTGTAACTTTCGACGCGACGATAGCCCTGCTTTTCCAATTCCTGCGCGCCGTGCACGAGTTCGTCGGGGCCGGAGAACTCGGCGAGCAGGCCGTAGATTTTGTCGTCGCTCATGCGCCCTGCTCCTTGGGTTCGCCCGGTTTCTGGTGGACGAGTCCGCGCATCTCGCTCATGGCGATCATGGGGAAGATGCGAATGAAAACAAAGAAGAGGGTGAGGAAGAGGCCGAAGCTGCCAAAGAGGGTCATCCAATCCCACTTCGTGCCATAAAACATGCGCCATTCGGACGGCAGGTAATCGCTGTGGAGGCTTTGCACGATGAGAATGTAGTGGTCCAGCCACAGGCCGACGTTGGCCAGGATGGCGATGAAGAAGAGCGCCACCGGCGATTGCCGCACCGCGCGGATCCAGATCAACTGGACCACGCCGACGTCGAGGATCATCAGCATCCAGCCGCCGAGGGCATAGGCTCCGGTGAATTTGTCGGCGACGATGAATTTTTCGTAGGGATCGGCGCTGTACCAGCTCATGAAGGTGTCAGTGAAGTAGCCGTGGCCGACGACGAGGCTGGTGGCCAAAAGGAGCTTGGCCATGTTGGCGAGATGGCGACCGGTGATGATGTCCTTGAGGTGATAGAAATGGCGGACCGGTATGATCAGAATCAGGCCCATGGCGAAGCCCGATTGAAGCGCGGCGGCGACAAAGTAAAACGGCATGATCGTCGTGTGCCAGCCGGGCACGATGCCCACGGCGAAATCGAGGCTGACGATGCTGTGGACCGAGACGACCAGCGGCGTGGCCAGGCCCGCCATGATCAGGTAGGCCATCTTGTAGCGCGACCATTGCCGGCCCGACCCGCGCCAGCCCAGGGCGAGGAGGCCGTAGATGATCCGCTGCCAGCGATGGGGGGAACGGTCGCGCAACGTCGCCAAATCGGGCATTAGCCCGACAAAGTAAAAGACGACGGAAACGGTGGCGTAGGTCATCACGGCGAACATGTCCCAGATCAGCGGGCTCCGGAATTGCGGCCACAGGTCCATGGTGTTGGGATAGGGAAAGAGGTAGTAGA
Source organism: Methylacidiphilales bacterium (assembly GCA_965226715.1). Classification (GTDB taxonomy): domain Bacteria; phylum Verrucomicrobiota; class Verrucomicrobiia; order Methylacidiphilales; family UBA1321; genus JABDGH01. The sequence continues at coordinate 316,833 of CBDDEB010000001.1, forward strand.
AAAGCCAGGGACGCCCGAGGTGAAGAAGTGGGAAAGTGCCGGCGCAGGCCACGGCGAAAAGGGTCATCGATTCCGTGAAGCGGTTGATCGAGGTGCGCCATTCCTGGTGGCACAGATAAAGCACGGCGGAAATGAAGGTGCCAGCGTGGCCGATGCCGATCCACCAGACGAAATTAACGATGGCGAAGCCCCACGCCACGGGCATCTGGATGCCCCAGATGCCGACGCCGTAGGTGAAGAGGACGGCGATGGCGTAGTTGAACATCATGAGCAGGGCAAACGCGATGGTGAAGCCGCCGATCCAGCCGCGCCCCATTTTTCTTTTGACGACGATCCCCGAGATCCGCTCGCTGATGGAATCATCAGTCATGCCCGGCGGCAGGATCGGTTCCAATTCGGAGGTGGGCGTGGTTTGCATGATGGTTCAGGTCGCGGTCGGAGGATTGGTCACCTTGGCGAGATAGGTGGTGCGCGGGCGGGTGTTGAGTTCCGCCAGGAGGCCGTAGTTCCGCGGCGACGCCTTGAGCCGGGAAACGCGGCTGGTCGGGTCGTTGATGTTGCCGAAGACAATCGCCTCGGCAGGGCAGGCGGCCTGGCACGCCGTCACGATTTCCCCATCGACGATGGGCCGCATTTCTTTTTGGGCGTCGATCCGCACGGTTTCGATGCGTTGCACGCAGTAGGTGCATTTCTCCATGACGCCGCGGCTGCGGACGGTGACGTCGGGATTTTTCTGGAGCGCGAGCGTCGGATGCGCGGCGTCGCTATACTCGAGGAAGTTGAAACGCCTCACCTTGTAGGGACAATTGTTCGAACAATAGCGCGTGCCGACGCACCGGTTGTAGACCATGTCGTTCAGCCCTTCGGAGGTATGCACCGTCGCTCCGACCGGACAAACGACTTCGCAGGGCGCGTCCTCGCACTGCATGCAGGTGACGGGCTGAAAGTGCATCGCGGGATCGGCCGGCGGACCCTCGAAGTAGCGGTCGACGCGGATCCAATGCATTTCGCGCCCTTTGAGGACCTGGTCCTTGCCCACGACGGGAATGTTGTTTTCCGACTGGCAGGCCACGACGCAGGCATTGCAGCCGACGCACGTGTTGAGATCGATCGACATCGCCCAGGCGTAATTCTTGTATTCGACCGGCGGATAGAGATTCTCCCGCGCGAGCGGGTCAGGCATGCCCTCCTGCGCCTTTTTGGGGTCGGTCTTATATTCCGCCAGAGTCTCCAGCTGGATGAGGCCGCGGCCCTCCATGGAAAAGTGATGCTGGGTCGAAGCGAGTTCGTGCCGGGAGCCGAGGACCTCGGCGCTCACGAGTTCCTGCGACCAAAGATCGAGGGAGGAGCGGAGGCTTCCGGCGTTGAAGCCGACGCCATTGGCAACCTCGCCCACGCTGCTTCGGCCATAACCTAATGTCACACTGACGCAGCCATCCGCGTGCCCCGGCTGGACCCACACCGGCGCGTCCACCGAACTGCCGCCCGTCGTCAGGCGAATCACGTCGCCGGTCGTCACGCCCATGATTTGCGCGTCCCCAGGGCTGAGCATGGCGACGTTGTCCCATGTGAGTTTGCTCAACGGGCGGGGCAGCTCCTGCAGCCACGCGTTATTGGCATAGCGGCCATCATCGACCGCCGTGTCGGGCCGGAACGAAATTTCCAGAGGGGAGTTTGGAGAGAGAACCTTCGGCGGGGCATTTGCGCTGCGAATCGCCTGGACCGGCGCGGGAACTGCCGCGGTCGCGAGTCCAACGACCACGCCCTTGTTTAAAGAATTTTCCCAGGCATTGGGAACTGTGGTCGCCAGGTTCCGTTGCCAGTAATTACGGACGATGTCGTAACTCTTTTGCGGCGGTAGATCGACGAAAAGGGAAATCACCTCCAACACGGATGCCGTGTCGGGGTAGAGAGATTCGATGACGGGTTGGATGAGACTGGGCGTTCCGTCCCCGGCGAGAATGTCGCCCCACGCCTCCAGATAGTGAGATTCCGGCACGTGCCACCGGCAGTGGGAGCCCGTTTCATCGTCATAAAGGCCCAGATGGATCGAGTGCTCGACCTGGGCGAGCGCCGCAGGAAAATTCAACGCGGGCGGAAGATCGTAGACGGGAACAACGCCAAGAAGGAGGAGCGTTTGGGCCGCGCCTTGCTGAAGAGCGGCTGTGAAATCAGCGAGTGAGATCGCGGGAATCGGAGGAGCGTCGGCTTCCCGATACACAACAGTGGAGCCGATGTTTCCCAGCGCCTGATTGAGTTGAAAAGCGAGCGCGTGAACGATTTCGGGCTGGTAATCCCCCGCCATGATCACGCTTCGCCCGCGATGCTGCTGAAGGTCGTCCGCGAGCTGCTTGATTTCGGGCGAGGCCGCAGCAGCTCCTTGCAGAAGATGGTCGGCGAGTTCCCGGGCGAAGGTCACAATCTCGGAAGGTTTACGCCGCCAGCGCACATCCGCCTTCGCGCCAGTGACGGAAGGCGCCGACTCGATGACGTAAAGCCGGCTGAAATCGACCGAGGGATCACGGCGTTTTTTCGAGAAGGCCTTCGTCAAAATGAGATTGTCAGGTCCACTGAAAAGAAAATCCGCATCCAGTGAAAGAATGACATCCGCGTTGCTGAGATCATAAACGGGCTCCGCGTTTTTTCCGGTCACCGATTGCGCCCTGATGGGCGCGGCGGGCTCGTAGGGACACCAGCTTAATTTTGGAAATCTCTTTTGCAGGCGCTGAAGTTGGTCCCCGAAACTGGGCGAAGTCGTTTTGCCGGTGAGAAGGAAAAGTCCCGCGCCCTGGTCCGCTTCGTGTTCCTTCACCCGGGTTTCGGCGAATTGGGTGAATGCGTCCAAGGTTGAAATCTCTTTCTGCTGCCGGACGGTTTGCGAGCGGTCGGGATCGTACAAACCAAGAACGGAAGCCTGCATGAAGATGTCCGTCGCGCCGAGGCTCGCCGGATGATCGGGATTGCCCTCGATTTTCGTGGGGCGTCCCATTTCGGTGCGGACCAGGACGCCCTTGCCGTAGCCGCGATGGGGAAAGGTGGTCGCATAGAAAAGCGGCTTTCCGGGAATGATCTCCTCCGGGCGGCGGACGTAGGGGACGAGTTTTTCCTGCGGCTGGCGGCTGCAGGCCGTCAGTCCGGCGAGCGCGAGAGAGGCGCCCATCAACTGGAGAAAGCGGCGGCGGCTGATGCCGTTGTCCCATTCGCTGGCGTACTCGGGAAATTCCCGGTGCAGGTAGGGCAGAAATTCGGGACTCTGCGACCACTCTTCCAGACTTTTCCAGAAACGAGGTCCGCCCGCGCTTAATTGAACCTGGGGAGGAAGGGGAAGCGAGTTCATGGCTTTAACGGTGGCAGGCGGAGCAATCGGTGAGGTGGTCCTTTTGAATCTTTCGCGCCGCGAGTCGATCGAGCCCGACATGAGGATCCTTGGGCGTGCTCCAATCCATCTGGTAAACCTGGCTCAGATCACGAAGCTTGCTCTCGGGATTTCGATGGCACGAGAGGCACCAGCCCATGGTCATGTCGGTCGCCTTCCAGGTGATCGGCATTTCATCGACCCGCCCGTGACACGTCGAGCAGCCAACTCCCTTGTTGATGTGAATCGAGTGGTTGAAATAAACGTAGCCCGGCATTTCATTGACCGTATTCCATTTGATCGGCTTGTTCTCGGCGTAACTTTGCCGAACCGGGGCGAGGATGGGCGCATCCTTCCAGACCTGGGAATGGCAGGTCATGCAGGTTTGCGTGTCGGGCATGCCCGCATAGGAAGAGGTCGCCACGGAGGTGTGGCAAAAGCGGCAGTCGATGCCGAGTTCACCCGCGTGATGTTGATGGCTGAACGGGACCGGCTGGTCCAGCGTCACGCCGACATTGGTCCAGTAGGGCGAGCGATTGAAAAGGTAGAACGAGTAGGTTCCGCCCACCAGAAACAGTCCCACGCCCAACGCGAAGAGCTTCGCGTAGAGGTCAACCGAGGGTGGAAAGAGTTGAGGCATATTCTAATTCGCCGGTTGCAGCCTTGGCCATCGGGTTTATGAACCTTGCTTTCAAGTCCTTCCCTTCCCTTTATTCCCGCTTCCGTCAATGGAACAAATTCGCAGGGTTCCACCCTCCAGCCTATGAATTCTGTAACTCATCCCTACCTCACCGCAACTCGCGTCATCATAATTTTCAGGTGAACCCGAGTTGGCGGCTGACCAGAGACGAATGAGCATGGCAATTTGCCTGAAGACCTCGAGTTTTTTGGCAAAATGCCGCGAACATTTAATTAGACAGGTGCTATCCGCCAATCATTATTCTCGTGACCTCTCTCTTTGACCAGCTTAGATCATTCTGAAAGTCTCCGTTTTGTTTATCTTCACTCGTCCTGCATCCATGTTCCCTTCCTATTCTAAACACTCCCCGTCCGCTTTGCGCGGCACCATCGCTCTTTTTCTTGCGCTGGCGTTTTCGGCCTCAAATCTTCGCTCTCAAAGCACCTATGATGGCGCGATGCCCGAGTCGAAGGTGCAGCCTCCCAAGCCTTCCCAGCGCTGGGCCTATCCGGTGAAGGGTGGCATTTTGGCCTTCGTCCCCTACGGGCCCAGCGTCATTCGCGTCACGTTTACCAGCGGCACCGCGGATCAGGTCGTGCCAAGCGGGTGGGGCATCATCGCGTCGCCTTCCGGGGAAGCGAGCTGGAGCACCGGCACGGACGGGGGTGTCGACACTCTGCACTCGGACCAACTCGTGTTGAAGTTGGACAAAGACCAGGGAGGCTTTGAAGCGACCCGCGCCGACGGCCGCCCGGTCTGCAAATATCTGGGCGGCACGCTGACTCCCGCGACGGTCAGTGGTGAGGCGACCAACACCGTGACGGGCACATTCAGCGCGGGCGACGACGAGCATTATTTCGGCCTGGGCCAGCATCAGGATGGTGTTCTTGACCTGCGCGGGCGGCAGCTGAACATCTGGCACGCCTACAGCAAAAGGCAGGTCATCGGTTTTCCGTTCCTGGTTTCCACGCGCAACTACGCCATCATGTGGGACAATCCCTCGCGGAGCAAACTCGATTGCGCCGTCGACGGCAAAACGAGCTGGAGTTCCGAGACCGGCCGCGCGATCTCCTTTTTTCTCATCGTCGGTAACAATGCGGACGAGGTCTACACCGGCTACCGCAACCTGACCGGCGTCACGCCTATTCCCCCCAAGGCGGCGCTCGGCTTCATTCAATCGAAGGCCCGTTACGCCTCGCAAAAGGAGTTTCTGGATGTCGCGAACGGTTATCGCACGAGGCATGATCCGTGCGACATCCTGGTCGTCGATTGGTTTCACTGGAAAATGCTGGGCGATCTTTCCCTCGATCCCAAGGCGTGGCCCGATCCGAAGGCGATGAATGCGCAGCTTCATGATCTCGGCTTTCATACGATGATCACGGTCTGGCCCGATTTCGCGATCGGGTCCACGAATTATGACGAGGTCGTGGCCAACAAACTCGTCCTGACCGATGCCAAGGGCGCGCCTGCAGGTAAGAAGGACAACTTCCATCGCGACGCCTGCCTCGACGAGACCAATCCCGCCGCGCGGGCCTGGCTTTGGAACAAGATCAACACCGGTTATCGCGCCGACGGCTTCGATTACTTCTGGATGGATGAAACCGAGCCCGACGTCGAATGGCGCTATCTCTTTTGCTCCCTCGGTCCCTGCGCCGATGTTTACAACGTCTATCCGCTGATGCACAACTCCGCGCTCTACGACGGTCAGCGCAGCGTCAGCGACGAGCGCGTGCTGATCCTCACCCGCGACGCCTACCTGGGCGATCAGCGCAACGGGACCACCTTCTGGTCCTCCGATATCACCCCCGCGTGGGACACGTTGCGCGTCCAGATTCCGACCGGCCTTAACATGTGCGCGAGCGGCCTGCCCTACTGGTCGTCCGACACCGCGGGCTGGCAGGGGTTGCCCAAGGTCAGCCATCCGGCCAAGCTTCTGCTCGACCCGAGCGACGCGCGCGATGTCGTCGGACAGAATGACGATTATCCCGAGCTCTTTGTGCGCTGGTTTCAGTTCAGTACCTTCTGCCCGACCCTCCGCGCGCATGGGCTTCGCAAGCAAAACGAGGTCTGGTCCTTCGGCAAGGCGGCCGAACCGATTCTCGTGAAGTACCTCAAGCTCCGCTACCAGTTGCTGCCCTACACTTATTCGCAGGCCCGGCGCGCCGAGGAAACCGGGGCGCCCTTCATGCGCGCGCTTTTCATGGATTTTCCCGGCGATCCGAAGGTCTTCGCGTTGAATGACGAATATATGTTCGGCCCCGCGTTCCTGGTTGCGCCGGTGACGACGCAAGCCGCGACGGATCGGTCCGTCTACCTTCCGGCCGGGACCGATTGGTACGATTACTGGACCAACCAGCGTTATCACGGCGGCCAGACGATCACGGCCCAGGCGCCGATCGACACGATACCGCTTTATGTGCGGGCCGGATCGATCCTGCCTTTGGGCAGCGAGATCGAAAACACGCAACAACCGCAAACTGTGTCGGAGATTCGTGTTTACCGCGGCGCCGACGGCGACCTCCCCCTCTACAACGATGACGGCCACACTTACGGCTACGAGTCGGGCCACTTCGAGCTCGCCCATCTGCAATATAAGGACGGGACGAAAGCCTTTTCCATCAGCGGCGCCAACTCGCTCCTGACGACCGGCCTTCAGCCCCACTTCATCGACGGCCCGGCGAAGTAAGTTTATTCCCGGCAGGCAGGGGCGCCTTACAAACCAGCCGTTTTCTTGATCTCGGGCGGGAACTCGTTCAGCGCCTCGATTTCCATCCGGCGATAATAGGCCTCGGCGCCCTCCGATTGAATTTGGATTTGGCCCGCCGCCAGCGGGACCGCGACATTCTGCGGCTGTTCCACATATTCCGTCCGGCGCAAAACCTGGTCGACATGGCCGTTGACCACAAAAACAGCCGTCGTTCCGATGGTATAAAGTTCCAGCACATTCCATTGCCCGTTCGGTTTTTCGAAATCACCCGCCAGGTGGGCGACCTTGCCATGCTCCGCTCCCACGCCCGCGCCGAAGTGCTTCATTTCCCCCGCGGGATCGTAAAACCAGTCTTTTGCTCCCTTGACGACGGGGACATCGGCACCCGTCCCGGCGAGACAATAAAGGTCGCCCATATTTTTTTCCTCCACCTGAAATTCAAGCGACCGCTTCCAGACGTTCCAAAAGACACCGTGGGGGCCGGTGCAATGGAAAAGAATCCCGTTGTCGCGCGGAAGGTTCAACTTCGGTTCCCAGATCCGCTCGCCCCATTTGAATTCCGTACGAAAATGGTAATTCGAAAAAGCAGTGAGCGACGTCAGGCCGCCAAAAATTTCGCCCGTGATGCAGAGCACCGGTTCTCCCTCCTCAATGCGGACGGAAAAGACATGCTTCGGATCGTTGTACAGCCCGAGTGGAATCCCCTTGTGGCCGTTGGGGCTGGTCGGAGTTCCGGGAGGAAGCCCGGTCACGCTCTGATGAGGCACCCCCATCCAGAGTTCCCACTCCGATAGTTTCTCGTTCAGCAAAGGCTTCCATTTGCCCAGGACTGCGAGAGGAGGTGGCGAATAGGGAGCATTGGATGCGCCTGCGCCGGCTTCGGCCTTGAGGCCCAGCGCCCATTCGATCCCGCCCATCACATGCGCCTGGTAGGCCTGGCTGATCTCCACGCTGTTTTTCCGGTCGGGAATATTCGGATCGGGGTCGATGATGTCCTCGCGATGGCCCAGCGACGTGTAGAAGACTTTGCCTGCGCCGTAATCCTTGCACCACGAAACCGGGAAATGTCCCGGCGTCTTGTCATTGGGATGCTTGTCCATCACGAGCAGCTCGTGGACCTTCGCAGGATCGTAATTCTTGAACTGGTAAATCTCCTCCTGCGAAATCGTCCAGACCTTCGGCAAGGAGGCGGTGGCCGGATGGAGCGGGTCCTGGTTCAGGCACTCCACGCCGACTTGCGGCCCGTGCTGCTTGAACTCCCCGCCCAGCATGTCGACGTACTCGGGCCAGCCGTGGAACGTGTCGCTGGCCGCATGCAATCCGATGAAGGCGTGGCCCGCCTTGATCCAGGCCAGGAAGCCGGGTTTGTCGGGAATGGGGAGATCGCCCGTCGTGCTGGCAAAAACCACGCCGTCGTAATCCTTCAGGCTCGCGGGAGAGAGCTTTTCCAGGACGCTTTTGAGCTTTTGCTCCCAGTCGGCCTCCGCGACGGCAAAGGCGGCCTGTTGCTCCGGCGTGGCCTCCTTTTTCAATCTCGCCGGTTTGCCAGGCGGCTGTTCGAGAAAATCGACGGTGAATTCGCCGCTCTCGTGAGCGAGCTTTCTCAACATTTTTTCCATGGTCGGAATCGACGTGTGACGAAACCCGGTGGTCGTCGAGACCACGAGCAGTTTTTTCGGAGCGTCGCTGGCCTGCAAAGGCGCACCGAAAAGCAGGCCGAAAACGGCCATGATGGAACCGACCAAGGCGAGCACCTTCCGACAAATCGCGAGCTGCGTAAGTTGACCTTTAAGCATGCGGAAACCCTCGGCCTTTATCTTGGTCTCTGAAAATTTTTAAGGTCCGACAAGGCGACCCATCTCCGGGGAAGCTGCTTCGAGCCTGCCGTGCCGCCACGAGAAAACAAGCTCTCTTGGCTAATGCAACCAATGGAGTTTAGGATGGGTATTTTTATCAATTTCCTCCATTATAAATTAAGAAGGGTACAAAGATTGCTTCTGGCTAAGTTGTATACAGAATAGATAGTTAATTTTATACCTCTTAACTTAAATAGTGACTTACCCTGCTTGTCTTATGCGCCGCCGATGTCGATCCCTTGCTCTCTTTTCGCTTGGGATCGTGGGGCTCTTTTTCAGCCAGGACATCTCTTTGCGGGCGGCCAGCGTCCTTTCCTATCACAACGACAGCGCGAGCAGCGGCGTGAACCCCTCTGAAACGTTGCTGACTCCGGCCAATCTCACCGTATCGACTTTCTCCAAGCAGTTTTCCACTTCGGTGGATGGCCAGGTTTATACCCAGCCGCTTTATGTCCCAAGCGTGACCGTCGTGGGCGGTCCGCAAGCGGGCGTCCACAATCTGGCCATTATCGCGACCCAACACGACAGCCTCTACGCCATCGACGCGAGCAGCGGCGTCATCGTCTGGCAAACCTCCTTTTTGACCACCGGACTGCCCGGCGCGACGACCATCACCACCGTCCCCTCGGGCGACGTGAACAGCTCCGACATCACGCCGGAGATCGGCGTCTGCGGCACGCCGGTGATCGATTCGGCCACGAACTACCTTTACGTCGCGGCGAAGACGAAGCAAATCCTCAACAGCGTCACCACGGCTCCGAATTACGTCTACACCATCTACAAGATCGACATCACCAACGGCAACGCGACGCCCAACGCCAACATTCTGGCCAGCACGGTCATCGGCGATACGATCAACAGCAATTCGACCTTCACCTACCGCACGAACGCGAGTCCCACGGCGGCCCAGGACCCCTTCGTGCTCGGCACGGGCGACGGCGCCATCACGGTCAACGGCCAGAGCCGGGTCTATTTCAACGCCATGCGGCAGCTGAACCGTCCGGCCCTCGTCCTCCTGAATGGATCGGTCTACGTCTGTTTCGGCTCACATGGCGACAACGGTCCCTACCACGGCTGGATGCTTGGCTTTGACAAAGTTGCCCTCGCTCCCACGGGGGTTTTGAATCTCACGCCGAATCTTGGCCTCGGCGGCATTTGGGGAGCCGGGGCCATCCCCGTCCTCGACAGCAGCGGCAACTTTTATTTGATGACCGGCAATGGCGGCTTCGACGGCTATAAAAACGGCAATGCGGCGGCGGGTTTGGACGTCAACGGCTTCCCGGTCAACGGCGACTACGGCGATTGCTTCGTGAAAATCGCCGTCGATACGACCACGTCGGTCGGCAACCAGAATATCAACGGCTGGGGGCTTCGGGTCATGGACTATTTCGCGCCGTTCAATAATCAGACCCTCAGCACGGACGATACCGACCTCGGTTCCGGCGGCTGTACGCTCCTGCCGGATTCGGCCGGCAGCATGACTTACCCCCACCTTTTGGTTGGGGCGGGCAAGCAGGGGAACATCTACCTGATCAATCGCGATTCGATGGGCAAGTTCATGGTCAACACCGACAACGTGGTGCAATCCCAGGTCGCCATCGGAAGTTCGTTCGATACGCCGGCGTTTTTTAACGGCGTGCTCTATTACGTCGGCGAACCTGATAACGGCAAGGCCTTCAGCCTCGCCAACGCCGCCATGGCCACCCCCCCGGTCCTCACGCCCGACACCTTCGGCTGGCCCGGCGCCACGCCTTCGATTTCCGCCAGCGGAACGAACAACGGCATCGTCTGGACCATCGACCGCAACTCCGCCCAGCTTCGCGCCTACGCCTCGGCGAGCTCGTCGACGAACGCCGCCCCCAATTTCGGCACCGAAATCTGGACCAGCGCCCTCGCTCCCAATAATCGGGACCAGCTCGGGACCCCGTCAAAATTCTGTCCTCCCACCATTGCCGACGGCCGCGTCATGGTCGGGACATCGAGCGCCCTCGTGGTCTACGGTCCGCCCTCGCCGCCCGCCGGTGCGCCGGCCGCGCCCACCGCGCTCATGGCCACCCCTGTTTCGTCGCTCGAAATCGACCTGAGCTGGACCGACAACTCCAACAACGAGACCGGATTCGCCATCGAGCAATCGACCGACAACAAAACCTTCACCCAGATCGGCACCGTCGGTGTCAACGTCACGACTTACAAGGTCACGACCAATCTCCAGGCCGGCACTCTCTACTACTTCCGCGTAAGGGCCTACAATACCTACCAAACGATGAGCTATTCCGCCTACACCAACGTCGCCAGCGCGACCACCAGCGTGGTCCAGACGGCGTCGCTCAACTTCCCCAGCGGGTTTGCCGGATCGACCAGCCTGCTCCAGTACAATGGCGCGGCCAAGATCGTGAACAATCGCGCAGAGATTACGAATGGCAGCTCGGGCGAAACGTCGACGATCTGGTCCCTCAGCCCGCAGAACGTCCAGAAATTCTCCACTCAATTTACCTTCCAGCTGACCAATCCGAACGGCGACGGGTTCACCTTTGCGCTGCAAAACAACAACCCCTCCATCGTGGGCGGCGCGGGTGGCTATCTCGGCTACTCCGGGATCTACAGCAGTGTGGCCATCAAGTTCGACCTCTACAGCAACGCGGGTGAGGGGATCAACTCGACCGGCATCTACGTTAATGGCGCGAACCCTTACACTCCCGCCAACGACCTTACCGCCAGCGGCGTCAATCTTCACAGCGGGGACGTTTTCTCCGTCGTGCTCAACTATAACGGCACCACCCTGACGGAGACGATCACCGACACGACCACCGCCGCCACGGCCACCTTCAACTACACCATCAACATCCCCTCGACCATCGGGTCCAACACCGCCTACGTCGGCTTCACCGGCGCGTCGGGCGGGGCCACCGCGACCCAGGACATCCTCACCTGGACCTATGCCCCGCTGCCGACCACCGCTCCGGCCGCGCCGAGCACTCTTACGGCCGCGGCGGTCTCGGGCACCCAGATCAACCTGAGTTGGACCGATAATTCCACCAACGAGTCGGGCTTCATTGTCCAGCGCGCCAATTCCATGGCCGGACCCTTCGCGCAAATTGGTGTCACCGGCGCGAACGTCACCACCTACATGGACACGGCGCTTCCTCCCAACACGACTTATTATTACCAGGTGTGCGCCACCAACGTCGTCGGTAACTCAGCCTTCACCAACATTGCTTCCGCGCTCACCCCGGTTCCGCCGGCGACGCCGACCAACGCGCAGGCGGTCGCCATCACGACGACGACGATCAACATGACCTGGACCAACAACGCGACGAACGCGACCGGCTATAATATTTTCCGCAAGGCGACCACGGCCAGTAATTTTGTGCAGATCACGTCGCTCCCCGCCACCGCGACAAGTTACCTCGACACCGGCCTCATGCCGGGCACCTCTTACGATTACCATATCCAGGCCTACAATCTCGCCGGCTTCTCCGACTTCAGCGGCTTCACCGCCGTGACCCTGCCGAGCACCACCCTGCCGATCGTCACCGTCACCGCGACCGGGCCCGTCGCGGTCAACGGCCTCGCGTCGGGTCAAATCACCTTGTCGTGCGGGAGTCCCGCCGCGGCCGCCCTGCCGATCACCTATACCGTTTTGGGCACCGCCGTCAGCGGCAGCGACTACACCGCGCTGACCGGCTCGGCCACGATCCCGGTCGGAGCCTCCTCGGTCACCATTCCGGTCGCCTCGCTGCCCGGCGCGACCACCAACTCGACCGTCATCGTGAGCATCGCCTCGACTTCCACCTATCAGGCCGGGTCCCCGTCGAGCGCCGCGGTGGTCATCGAAAGTCCCACCTACAACCCCTCCGCCCAGACCGTTTATCCCGTGGCCGCCGCGCCGGGATCGACCGGCGGCAGCGTCGTCCTCACTTTCCCCGGCTTGCCGGGAAGCCCCAGCGGCGTGGTCTATGTCTGGTACCTGAACGGCACCGCCTTCGCCACCACGGTCTCCGGCGTCTACACCATCTCCAACGCGATCACGGCCCAGTCAGGCACCTATGAGGTCTATGCCTACGCCCCGGGGGGCGTCACGGGCACCGCTTCCTGGAACGTCATCATCACCAATCCGCCGGTGGTCATCATGACCTCGGTCGGCACGCTTTCGGTCAATGATGGCAGCTCGGGAACGTTCACCGCCAGCCTCTCCGCGCCGCCGGTCGCGAATGTCGTGGTGAATGTCGGCATCAGCGGCACTCCCGACCTCACCGTCAGCCCCGCCACCATCACCATGACGCCGACCAATTATCAGAACCAGTTGGTTACGGTCACCGCCGCGGCGATCAATTCCAACGACAGCAACCGGAGCGCCGTCGTCTCGCTCACCGGAGGCACGACCAATGCCATCGTTTCGGTCACCGACGTGATCAGCGACGCCCAGACCGCGGCCAACCTGACCGGCACGGCCTATCCGCTTACCGGTAGCAACATCGGCGTCGGCAGCGCCGGGGACAGCTCCGTCCACGCCAGCGGCAACTGGTGGGTCGATGGCAGCGGCACCGGCGGCCTATCCGGGACGGCCGACAGCTTCCACTTCGAAAGCCAGTCGGTCACCGGCAACTTCTCGATGGTCGTGCAGCTTCAGAACCTCGTCGCCACCGGCGCCACCACGCCCCTGGCCGGTCTCATGATTCGCGACGGCACCGCCGCCGGATCGAACTTCCTCGCCCTGGCCGGGACCGCCGCGCCCAGCGGAGGCTATTCGCTCATCAGCCGCACGGCGGTCAACGCCGCGACCACGACCACCGTCACCTCCGGGACGAACATGACCTACACCTATCCCGCCGCGTGGCTCATGCTTACCCGCGTCGGTGGCATCCTGCACGCCTTCGTCTCCAGCAACGGGATGAGCTATACCGAAGTGACCAATCCCTCCACGGGCGTGACCTGGACAGGAATAAGCAGCGCGCTCAGCATCGGCGTCTTTTCCTCCAGCGGAAACACCGCCAACGCCCGCGCCGTCATGAGCAACTTCAGCATCAGCACCACGACGACCACTCCGGTCACTCTGACCGACGCCGACATCGGCAGCCCCGGAATCGCCGGCTCGGCCAGTGTCGCCAACGGCGTCTACACGGTGAGTGGCGGCGGCGCCGATATTTGGAACGCGGCCGATCAGTTCAACTACGACAGCCAGTCCGCGACCGGCGACAACACGCTGATTGTCCAGGTCAATTCGGTGCAAAACACCGATCCCTGGGCCAAGGCGGGACTGATGTTCCGCAACTCGTCGGCGGCGGGAGACGCTTTCGTGGCGCTGTATGAGAATCCGAGCGGCGTGGTCGATCTTCAGTGGCGCGACGCGCTCAACACCCCGGCCAATTGGACGGGCAATCAGGTCGGCCCGACCGGCTCCGCCAAATGGCTGGAGCTCGTCAAGACCGGCACCCTCTACATGGCTTATTACGCGACCACCACCGGCACGCCGGGCGCGTCGGACTGGGTTTTCGTGGCGAGCCACTCGACGACCTTCACGAGCGCGACCTACCTGGTTGGACTGGCCGTCACCGCCCACAATAACGCCCTTCTCAATACCAGCGTCTTTTCCAATTATTCCCTCCAGCCCGCCGCGCCTCCGCCCACGACCCTGACCGACCTTGATATCGGCGCTCCGGCCATTGCCGGCTCCGCCAGCCTGAGCAATGGAATTTACACGATCAATGGCGGCGGCGCCGATATCTGGAACGCTTCCGACCAGTTCAACTACTGCTATCAGATCAACACGACCGACAAGACGATCATCGCCCACGTCGATTCGGTCCAGAATACGAGTGTCTGGGCCAAGGCCGGGCTCATGTTCCGCAACTCACCTTCGGCGGGCGACTCCTTTGTCGCGGTCTATGAGAATCCCGGCAATCTCGTCGAAATTCAATGGCGCGATACGACCAACGGCCAGGCCAACTGGACCGGCAATCAGCTGAGCGGAACCGCCGCGGCGAACTGGCTCAAACTGGTCAAGAGTGGGACTACCTTCACCGCCTATTATGCGACCACCACCGCGACGCCCGGCACCACCGACTGGGTCTTGATCGGAAGTCATACCACGACCTTCACCAACGCCAGCTATCTCGGCGGCTTCGCCGTCACCGCGCATAACAACTCGACGCTCAATACCAGCGTCTTCTCCGGTTACACGCAGCAGTAAGCAAGTTTCGCTGTTCTCAATCCTTCATCCTGAGCGGAGCGAGGCGAAAGGTTTTATTTTCCCCACACGAGTCAGGAGACTTCGGTGGTCGCCAGCTCGCGTTTTCGGGGGCCGCGTTTCTGCCGGGAGAGATCGTCGAGCCGTCGCGCCTCGGCGATTTCCTTGTCGGTGTATTTGTAGACAATCTTGATCAGGTCCATCTTTTCCAGGAGGAGCAGGATCTGGTAGGTGATGTCGCTCCGTTCTTCCTCGGGCAGGATGGCCTGCGAGGCGGCGATGTCTTTTTGATGGTGGTTGTTGTGCCATCCTTCCCCCATGGTGAACCAGTTGAGCCAGCCACAATTCTTGCTGGCCTCGCCGGTATCGAAACGGGCCGAGCCCATCATGTGCGCCAGCGAGTTGATGAAGAACGTGAAGTGGTAGGTGAGAAAGGTGCTGGCGAAAAATCCTCCGAACAGCATCGCCCATCCGCCGATGCCCGTGCCGATGCCGAGGAAAAAACAGGCGACGCCCAGCAAGACCGGAGCGATGAGGTAGCCTCGCGCTTTTTCGAAGAACATGAGTTCCGGGAACTTTTTGAGGTCGGGCACCTTGGCGTAGTCGGCCTTCTTGTATTTCTTGAGGAGGACCCACTTCACATGAGAATGATAAAAACCCTTCCAGAAACTTCCCGTCTCCTGGCGGACGACTTCGAAGGAGTGGAGATCGTCGGCCGTATCCGAAAACTTGTGGTGGTGACGATGGTGGGAGGCCCACCAGATGACGCCTTTCTGGGCGTCGGCGGTAGCGAGAAAAGCTTCGGTGAACTGGACGCCCCGGAGATATTTTTCTTCGCTTTGCGGGGTCCGGACCAGCCATTTCAGCCATCCGGGGACCTTGTTTTTAAAGGCGCGGTGGGAGAAATAACGGTGGCGGAATCCCGTGACGAAGAACATCCGCCAGTAACAATTGAAGAGGCAGACCGCCAGCATGGCGATGCCGCAAAAAAGCCGGTGTCGATTGCCGATTCCCGCGATCAGCTCATAAAAAATCCAGCCCAGGCCGATAATCCCGAGGAGATTGACAATGAAAAAGCGGCTTTCGTAGAGGATGTCCTTGAGATTGATCTTTTCGCCCACCTCCAACTCGTCTTGTTCGGAACCTACCATGAGGGAATACTAGCTTCTTGGTGGATTTAATCCAGCCACATTCGGGACTCCGCCCGGACGAGATTTTTGGCTCCGGTTCAGGAACCAGGGCGCCGTGCGAAAAATTGACACGGCCCGCGTTGCCCCTTTTACTAGACCGGTCGTCCGGTCCCCGCCTGGGCGGTAGTCTACTTTCATGATTATCCCGCGTAGCATTCGGTTTGGACTTTTGTCCCTGGCCCTTTTCGCGGGCGCCACTTTTTTTCAGGCGAGGGCGGACATCGCGCAACCGGACCGGCTCACGGTCACGGTTCGGTTGAAGCGGGGCGATTTTACCTTCTTTCGTTATGTTCCTGGAGATCCCAAATTCGCGGCGCATCCGCTGGCCGTGATTATTTTTGGATCGGGCGACGGCGGATTCGGCGGTTGGGAGGACCGCGTCTGCCGTGCGCTTCAGGCGACCGGATATGAAATGCTCAGCTTCGATTGCGCGCTTTATGCCAAGGCCGACTATGATCTCGATACTTTGCAGGCCGACTTCAACACCATCGCGCAAAGTTCCCTCGCGCATTACGGCGACCATCCGCCACCGCTGATTCTGGGAGGATGGTCGATGGGCGCGGAGCAGGCGGTCCCGGGCGCGGGCGGTCCGCATCCCCCGACCGGTTTGGTCGGGCTGATCCTGCTTTCACCCGGCGAGCGGGGCCGCTACGGCTTTCGCACGACGGACGGATTTGATCTTTCCCCGACCGGGCCGGGGACTTTTGCCCTTCAGGATTTTGATCACACCCTGAACAAGGTGCGCGTCGCCCAATGGAACGGCACGCTCGATCTTCCCGGTTCAAGAAACTGGCTGGCCGGGTTGACCGCCCCGCACAAGGCGTACGAGCTTCCCTACAGCACTCACTATTACCATTGGTTTAGCGACGATTTTTTGAAACTTCTCGCCGAAAGCATCAGCTGGATCCTGTTGCCTGAGGCGCAGCCCACTCCGGTGCAGGCGGGCAAGACGACGCCGTGAGCCAGAAACTCACGCCAGATTTTATTTGACGCCCTGAGTGTACTACGCTTAATAGGACGGATAGATGCTTCCCTTCCGCGTTGAATTCAAGACCGGTTCGCCCGTTTCCGAGCAGCTGATTTACGCGGTGAAGAAGGCGGTCATTTCCGGCCTGATGCAGACGGGCGATAAATTCCCCTCGGTCCGCACGCTCAGCCAGGAACTGCGGATCAACCCCAACACCGCGCATAAAGTCATTACCGCGCTGATCAGCCAGGGGCTGCTCGAAGTCCAGCCCGGCATCGGGACCATCGTGGGAAAAAATCCGAGGGCCACGCCGAAACAACGAAGCGAATTGCTGGGGGAAGACGTCGAGCACCTGGTCGTCGAGGCAAAAAAATTGCGGCTCGAGGTGGGCGACGTCACCCGCGCGGTCGAACAACATTGGAACAAATTATCCTGAGAACCTGCATGAAACCGATCATCGAAACCACTCGTCTCAACCGTCACTTCGGCCGGACCGAAGCCGTGCGGGAACTGACCTTTCAAGTGCCGGAGGGGAGCATCTACGCGTTTCTCGGGCCGAACGGCGCGGGCAAAACGACCACGATCAAGATGCTGCTGAACATCTTGCAGCCCACCAACGGAACGGCGCGGATTCTCGGCGTCGATTCGACCGCGCTCGGGCCGCGCGAACTGGCGCAAATCGGGTACGTCTCCGAAAATCAGCAGTTGCCCGAATGGATGACGGTGCAGCAGTTGATCGATTACTGCAAACCGATGTACCCGACCTGGGACGATGCGTTCTGCGAAAAATTGCTAAAGAATTTCAGCCTGCCTCCCCACCGGAAACTCAAGAACCTCTCCCGCGGCATGAAGGTCAAAGCGGCTTTGGTCACCTCGCTCGCCTACCGGCCGCGGCTGCTGGTGCTCGACGAGCCGTTCTCCGGCCTCGACCCGCTGGTGCGCGATGAATTCATTCGCGGCATGCTCGAACTTTCCGAGCAATCGGCCTGGACCATCTTCATATCGTCGCACGATATCGACGAGGTCGAGCGGCTGGCCGACTGGGTGGGCGTGATCAACGACGGGCATCTGCATCTCTCGGAACCGACGGAATCGCTCCAGACCCGCTTTCGGCAGATCGAGTTTACGGCGAGCCCCGAGACCGGGAAGTTGCCGGCCACGCTGCCCGAGCATTGGATGGTGCCCGAAATGGCCGGGCAAAACGTGCGCCTGGTCGAGAGCCGGTTCCGCGACGGCGAAACCGTGAACGAGTTGATGCGGATTTTTCCCGGCGCTTCCGAGCCGGTGATCAGCCTCATGTCGCTCCGCGATATTTTCCTGGCCCTGGCCCGAACGTTCCGCTTTCAGAGCGAATCCTCCAAAGCTTAACCAAACCACTTCCCATGAACCTTGTTTTTCATCAGCTCAAAAAAGATGTTCGGCGCACCCGCGTGGTGCTGGTCCTTTGGCTTCTTCTCGTCGTGCTGCAATTCGGCCTCGCCGGCTGGAACGTCAAGCCGGGGGATGCCGTGATGCAGACCTTTGCCGAGACGCTTTTCGGATTGCTGACCGTCTTCAATTATCTCGTGGTGCTCGTGCTCGTGCCGTTGATCGTCCACCAGGAGCCGCTGGTGGGAACAACCGCGTTCTGGTTCACGCGGCCTCTCTCTCGCGGCACCGTCCTGGCGTCGAAGGCGCTCTTTGTTCTGCTGCTGCTGGCGCTGCCCATCCTGGCGCAGAGCATCGTTTTCCTGGCCAATGGCGTCACGCTGCACGACACCCTCTTGGCCGCGCCCGAGCTTCTCATCAGCCAGCTTTGCTGGATTTTGATCATCGCCACGCTGGCGGTCCTGACGCCCAACTTTGCGCGTTTCGCCATCGTCGGCGCGGCGGTGCTGATCGTCTGGTATCTCGTTTTGTTCATCCTGCAAATGGTGCTGGTCATGAGGAATCCGCAGGCCTACGCCTCGACGCTCGCATCGCTGACCGCCAGCCGCGGCCTCGTCTCCTCGCTGGTCCTGATCGCTTTCGGTGGCAGCGTGGTGCTGCTGCAATACCTAAGCCGCCGTTTTACCCTGGCCGTCACCCTGGCCGTGGCCAGCCTCGGTTTCAGCCTGCTCGTGCAATACGTGTGGCCCTGGGACTTTCTGAAACCGGCGATTCATGTGGTCGACGATCCGGGCTTCAAGGCCGACGCCATCGGCGCACCGGTGATTTCGTCGATCAGGACCAATGATCAAATGGCCTTGCGGGGAGGCACGCCGCTCAAGGAGGTCCAGGCCTCCCTTAATTTTAAAAACACTCCCAAGGGCTACATCGTCCAGGTCGGGACCATCGATTCGGTCCTCAAGTCGGCGGATGGCCAAAAGATCCCGCTGCAACCGGCGAACCAGCAGGGAGTTTTTTCCACTTCCGGAAACATCGATCCCGACGCGATCGAGCTTGGGCTCGGGGGAGTGCCCGTGCTCAACATGGACAACGTCTATTGGTCTTCCCGGCCTCTGGTGACCCTGGACGCGGGAACCTATGGCCGTTACGCCGCCACGCCGCTCAACTATTCGGCCCATTTCGACTGCACCGCCTACAAGTACGTGGCTGTCACCGAGCTGCCCCTGACCAAGGGCGCGCGCTATGATCGCGGCTCGGAACACCTGGTGATCACCGATGTGCTCAACCAGCCCAATGGCGTCGATATTCTCCTGCGTCAGCGGAATGTGCACCTGCTCTTTGCCCCCCGCGGTCAGGACGGGAGCGCCTATATGCAGGATCAAAGCAGCGTGGTCTACGTTCTCGTGAACAAGGCGCGCCGTCAGGCCGTCATGCAAAAGTCAAACAACACATTTAACTTCAACATGACCAACGGCATCCTGCGCAATGAGCCGGTGCGGATATCGTTTGGTCCGAATGACAACAACGCCTCGAACTGGCTGGCGCCGCAACTCGACCAGGCGTGGCTGGCCGACGCCGTCCTCGTGCGGCTCGACCTGACCGCCGTGGCCACTTTCACGCGGACGCTGACGATTGCCGGCTTCCGGCTCGACGGCAAATTTGATTTGCCCGGCTATCGGTCCCCCACCCCGGTCGCCGACCTCGATACGCTCGATCAAATCACGCTGCCCCACGCCGCCACCCGGGAACAGGTGCAGACCTATATTTCCGACATCCTGGTGGCTTCGCGGAGGGAGAACGAAGGCCCGCACGATCCGCAATTGGAGATGCTGGAAAAAGTCGGGACGCAGAACGTCGATCTCCTCATCCAAATGGCGGGCGACAATCATAACTATTACCTGAACCGCGCGATTAACACGCTGGTCCAGCCCGACCAGAAGGGGATGGTCATCGCAGCGCTCGCCACCAACCATGATTTGATCGACACCATCGTCGACCATGGCTGGCAGGCCGACGCGAAAAGCACCCTGCTGCAAGCCTTCGCCCAGAACGTTCCCAATGCGGGCTACTACCCCACCAGCTGGATCACGGCCATTGCCGCGCTCCACGATCCTTCGACCTACGACTCGCTCAAGAATTACTACATCAATAATCCCAGCCGGGAGGTCTTCAAGGCGCTGCAATCGGTGCCCGACTTCGACCTGGCCGGCACGGTGGACCTGGCGTGGAAAAAAATGCGCTACGGCCCGGTCTGGCGGACCCGGGAGATGCTCCAGCCCGCGGCGCAGTTTGGCGAACCCGACGTGGTCGGGATTGCCGTCGGCTTACTGAAGCGCACCGATGATTACAGCCGACAAATGGCGCGGAAAATCCTGAAACAGTACACTCCCGCCACGGGCGCGACCGACGCCGACCTGATCGCCTGGTATGAAAGCAACAAGGCGAACCTGGTCTTCGATCCCAAGGCCGATAAATTTGTCCTGGGTTCGCCCGGAGCGCAGGTAGCCCCGGCCAAAACAGGACCCTAATACATACGTGTTAGGGCGAAAATTCAGATAAAAGTTGCTCTCACCTCAATTGCCCATAAAGCTGCGGCGTGGATTCGACGTTAAGCGCCCAACCCCTCGCTGGATCGGGCTGAACTTTTTTCCCGGCGCCCACAAGCTGGCGGCGGAAGGCTGGAGCGCCCTGCTCGATTTCTCCGACCAACACTTGCGGCACCTCCCAGTGGGCCGCCGTTTTGATCAATTGTCGGCGAAGGATAGATCCCCCTGACGCCTTCTTGAGCCGGGCTCTATAACAAAAGAATTCCATCTCTATGACCAAATCGATCATCTCTCTCGGAACGGCGGCCTGCCTTCTGGCCCTGCCGCTCGTGGCCATCGCCGAAACGATCAGTTCCACTTCGGGAAATTTGAGTGTTGTGGTCAACGCGGACGGGAGTTACCTGGTTTCGGCGAAAGATTTGAACTGGCAATTGGGCGGAAATTTGCCGGGCCCGGCGCAGAATGTCGTGTCGGGGAAAGGCAAGGATGTGCTGGGAGATTATCAGCAGATTGCGTTTGTTTATACGGACGCCGGCCAGGCGATGACCGGAAGCATCCGTCTTTATGACGACAAGGGACTGGTTTTGTTTTCGCAAACGTTGACCCAGGCGAGTCCGACCCCGCCGGGGCCTTTCCCGAATTTCACGACGCTGCCGCAGGACCATTTCTCCTTCAGCTATTCCGACGGCCCGTTCGCTCCGCCGCGGTTTTCTGTGGGGGATGTTGACGGGCCCTGGTCCTTCTTCGACCGGCAGGACCACGCGCTGGTCATTTCTCCCGCGTCACATTTCATCGTGGCCAACATGGTGGGCGACGGCAAAAAGCAAATGGGCAGCGGATTTAATAGCAAGCTGGCCAATCTCCCGGCCGGTTTCACCCAGCAAACGCTCCTCGCGATGGGGCAGGGCATCAATCATACCTGGGACATCTGGGGGCAGGCGCTGACCGATTTGCAGGCAAAAAAGCGTCCCGCCAATGATGCCGATATCGTGCTGAAATATTACGGCTATTGGACCGATAATGGCGGCGCTTACTGGTACAACTACGACCCGGAAAAAGGCTATCAGGGAACGCTGCAAGCCTTGGTCGAAGCCTATGGCGCCGCGCAGATTCCGATCCGCTACATGCAGCTCGACAGTTGGTGGTACCACAAGACCCTGACGCAATATGACGGCAAGCATGAGGGGCCGAAAAATGCCAAGCTGCCACAGGGAGACTGGAACCGTTACGGCGGCACGATGGACTACACGGCCAACACATTCATTTTCCCTGACGGCATGGAGGCCTTCCACGAGAAAACGGGACTGCCGTTCATCACGCACAATCGCTGGATTGACCCGGCCAGTCCCTATCACCAGAAGTATAAAATTTCAGGCATTGCCGCGGTCGACCCGGCTTTCTGGGAGGAGATCGCGATTTATCTCAAGTCGAACGGCGTCTTTTGCTATGAACAGGATTGGCTGAACGAAATCCTGGCCTACTCGCCCGAATTGTCATCCACGGTCGACCAGGGCGACGCGTTTTTCGATAGCATGGCCAATGTCTGCAAAGCGCAGGGCCTCTCGGTGCAGTATTGCATGGCCACTCCGCGTGCCTTCATGCAGGGGAGTAAATATGACAATCTGACCTCGATCCGGGTGAGCCTCGACGGGTTCACTCCCGATAAATATCACGCGTTTCTTTATACGTCGCGCCTTGCCGCTTCGCTTGGAATCTGGCCCTGGACGGATGTTTTCAAGAGCACCGACATGACCAATGTGCTGCTCAGCACGCTCTCCGCCGGACCCTTCGGGACGGGCGACGCTATCGGCAAGGAGAACAAGGGAAATATCCTGCAGGCGGTGCGGTCGGACGGCGTCATCGTCAAGCCGGACGCGCCGCTCCTGCCGGTCGACGCGGCTTTCCTGGCCGAGGCGCAACGACAGGACGTTCCGCTCGTGGCCTCGACCTATACCGATCACGACGGCATCCGAACCATCTACGGTATCGCGCTCAAGCTGCCGAAATCAAAAGGCGATTCGGTTTCGCTTACCTCCGATGCCATCGGATGCACGGGCCCCGTTTACTTTTACGATTACTTTGGCGGAACGGGCCAGAAACTCGACAAGGGCGGGGCCCTGCCCATCGTCACCCAGGGCAAGGAGTGCGCCTTTTTTGTGGCCGCGCCGATTGGGGCCACCGGCATCGCATTCCTGGGCGACCCCGAGAAGCTGGTCGGCACGGGCAAGAAGCGCATCTCGTCGATGGTGGATGACGGCGTCAAGTTGACGACGGAAGTCGTGCTCGCCGCCAACGAGCCGGAGGTGAAATTGCGCGGGTATGCAGCGAGTTCGCCGGACATCACCGTCTCGGGCGGTCAGATGGACCCCGCCAGCTATGACGCCTCAACGGGACTTTTCACGGTGACGGTGAGGCCTGATCCGAATGCGCCGCCGCAGACGGTTGACGGCGATCCGGTCCGTAAAATGACCGTGACGATGACGCCGAAAAAGACCCCGGCGATGCCTTGAGCCTAAATCATTCGCGCCGCGCGGCTTTCGATCTGAGAAAGGGTGAAGGTTTTCCGGTGGCAGAACGTCCAAGGGGCACGATGCAACAAGGCTTTCGCATGGCAGGGGGGCAGAGGGAGTTTCCATGGAAGGCCCTCCTGGGCGCGACGCTTTTTGCCCTGGGGCTGCTGATTGCTCCCCTGTGGGCGCAAGATGACAACGGTGCCGCGTCTCCTCCGCCCAACTATGGCGCACCGGCGCAGGACGATGGGAATGGCGCCGCGGCCGCCAACGCGCCCGATGACAGCGCCTCGTTTCAGACTTTTTACGATACGCTTGGAAGCCAGGGCACCTGGATTCAAAGCAGCGATTATGGTTACGTCTGGCAGCCGCAGGTCAGCGACCCCGACTGGGCGCCTTATGCGGACGGCCATTGGGTCTACACCGATGACGGCTGGACCTGGGTTTCCGATGAGCCATGGGGCTGGGCCACCTATCATTACGGACGCTGGGTCAATCTCGACGGGACCGGCTGGTGCTGGGTCCCCGGTTATACCTGGGCTCCGGCCTGGGTAAGCTGGCGTTACGGTGACGGTTATTGCGGATGGGCTCCGCTGCCGCCCGACAGTTTTGTCGGCGTCGATTACTTCGGCGACGGCTTTGCCATCGGCATCGGTTTCCATATCGGCGGAGATTGCGACGGCTTCTACGGAATCGGCGCGGGCTGCTATCATTTCCTGCCGGTGAATTGCATGGGGTATAGGAATTACCATGGCTATTACCACAACCGGAACGATAATTTCGCCCTCATCAATCGCACCACGAATGTCACCAACATCAATGTGACCAGGAACGGCGGCGCCACGGCGGGCGCGGGCGGCTTTCACCGCGTCACGACCGGTGGACCGCTGCTGGCCCAGGTTAACGCGGTTGCGCAAACTCCCGTCGAGCGAGTGAATCTGGTCCGCACCAACCAGCCCGGCGGAGGCGGGGCGGTGACCGGCCATTCCCTGGCGTTGTACGCGCCGCAGGTGAATCCCGGCGGTTCGGCGCAACCCTCCCGCGTGGCGAGGTCGATTGGCCGGGTGGCGATCAATCGCGGCACCGACATCACCCGGCCTCTCGCGGTCAATTCGCGGCTGACGCCTTACCCGGCCACCGAGGCGCAGGTGCAGGAGGCGCGCATCGCCCAAAATCATGCCCCGGCCGGCGCGAAGGTCATCACGGACAGCGCGTCGGTGAAGCCTGTTCTTCAGGCGCCGTTGACTTCCCTCAAGCCGGTGGCAGCTGAAGTGGCTCCGACGCGCACCTTCAACACGGCTCCGAATGCGGTCTATAATCTCGAACGCACACCCTCGACCGCGGGCGTCACCCCGACCACGAGGACCTATCCCCAGACCGGCCAGCAGGAAGGCTCGCCTTCCCGGGTCTATAGCCCTTCTACGGTTTACCCATCCGGGGCCTCGTCCTACCCACCGCGTTCTACCACGACTGGCACGGGGGGAGGCTCGGAATCGCACGACTATGCGCGCCCCTCGGTCCCCGCTTATTCTCCTCCAGCCACCTCCCGTCCAAGCGCGGGCGGTTTTTCCGGCGGGGGCGAAGCCGGTCGGTCGCCCTCCAGCGGGGGTGAAGCCGGCCGTTCGCCTTCCAGCGGCGGCGGTGGGGAAGGTTCCCGCTCGGGCGGCGGCTCCAATGGCGGCGGCTACCAGCAGGGCCCGGGTCATTAACGCGGAGCGTTCTCGCCTCCGGCCCGGGTCGGTGTATGATGAATGAGGTAATCCTTTCGCGTTATGTCCCACGCTCCCACCCGCGTTTTTCTGATCAGGCACGGCGCCACGGTCCTCAGCGCCGAGGACCGGTTCGCCGGCGCCACCGACGTCCCTCTTTCCGACGAAGGCCGGCAACAGGCGGCCCGGCTGGCCATCCGTTTGCAAAGCGAGCCGGTGAAGGCGGTCTACGCCTCGCCGATGGGACGGACGCTCGAGACCGCCCGAATTTTGGCCGGGCCCCATAAGCTGGAGGTGGTGCCGAGAGACGGTCTGCGCGAAATTTCCCATGGCCACTGGGAGCAGATGACCCGCGTCGAGGTCGATGAAAAATATCCCGAGGAAGCGGCGGAATGGGAAAAGGACCCCTATACCTTCGCCCCTTCCGGGGGGGAGAGCGGCCTGGCGGTGACGGCGCGCGCGCTGCCCACGCTGATCGAATTGGTGCGGGCGAATCCGGGGGCAAACATCCTGGTAGTGTCGCACAAGGCGACGATCCGGCTGCTGCTCAGTTCCCTGCTGGGATTCGATCCGCGCCGCTACCGGGACAATCTCGACCAGAGTCCCGCCGCGCTGAACATCGTCGACTTCAAGGACCTGACGCGGGCGCGGTTGACGCTATTCAACGACACGTCGCACTATGCCGAGGCAGGCCTGGCCATTCCGGGCGTTCCCGAGGCCCGGCTTTCCAAATGGTGGAGCGAGCCGAGAGTGCGGGAAGCGATTTAAGCTCGTCCGGGATATGAACGCTTCGTCGTGGATCTGGACCCGGGAGCATAAGTGGCGGCTGCTCCTGCTCGGAATGGTCTCGCTGCTGCTGATCAGTCCGATTCCCGAGATTTACGACCGGCAGGACAATGCGATCACGCCGCTGACGACGGTCGTTTTTCTCGCGGTCATTTTTGGCACGGCCCAACGCAAAGAGACGATCTGCCTGCTGAGCGCGCTTACGCTGTTCTGGCTCGTGCTGAGTATTGCCACGCCCGGCAGCGGGCTTTTTGCCGGGCAGAGCCTGCTCGCGCCGCTTCTTTTCATGGTTTTGCTCGCGGCGATTTTTGTTCTGCTCGCGCGATGGATGATCCGGGCCGTTCATATCAACACGGAAGTTTTATGCGCGGCGATCTGCGGTTATCTCCTGCTGGGAATTCTCTGGACGGGCGCTTATGCCTTCATCGAGCAAATGAGGGTGCTTACCCATCATCCTGACGGGTTCGTTTCCTCGACGAGGCCCCGGGTCGCGGTGGGCGACTGGCTTTATTTCAGTTACACGACGCTGACCACGACCGGTTATGGCGACATCGTTCCCCGCGGAGCGGAGGTCCGGATGTTCGCCGTGCTGGAGGCGATGTCGGGCCTTTTCTACAACACGATCGTCATCGCGCGGTTTGTCGGCCTCTACGGATTCAAGGCAAAAGAAGAGGCTCGTTAAACAGGCCTCAGATTGATGCCCCGCATTCGGGTGGCCCGGACAACTCGTTGTCCGGGTTCGCGTGGAGACATTCCACGCGAACAGGAGGTCGGCAGGCGATACCCAGATTCCGGTGACCTCCTGTGCGCTCGCGATGCCGCGCTCGCGCACCCTGGCAACAAGTAGCCCGGGCCACCCGCAAAAGGCTCTAGAAGCGCGCTTTGAAGCCGGCGATCACGCTCTGGGCCCAATAATCACCCGCGCCCACATCGGCCAGGTAGTTGAGATAAAGCGAGAGCGACGTGTTCAGCGTGGCCGTCAAGCCGACTCCGATGAGGGCGCTGTCGCGGCTGGGCGAGGCGGTCTGGATGGTGAAGGGGCTGGCGCTGAAGTCGTTGAACGAACTGGTGATGCCCGAGCCGTTATCGAGATATTCGTGCTGCCACATGGCGGTAAAGTTGGGCTGGAGCAGGACGTCCCCGGTATTGGTCTGGAAGATGACATGGCCTCCCAGGCGACTGCGGATGCTGTCCGCATTCTGGTCCTGGACGTCGAGATCGGCCCCGGGCGCGCCCGTTTCCGTGAAGGAGTCGACGACCAAATGGGTGTAGGTGACCCCGAGGGTCGGCCCGAAGGTCCAACTCTTGTCGGGATGAAAGTCATAGCCGAAGTCGAGGTCGCCGACATATTGCTGGCCGCTGGGATGGCTGGAAGCGGTCTCGCCGGCAAAGGCAATGTCACGGCTGTTGGAGTAGTTGTTATAGCCGAAGGAAAAGAGGCCGTTGACGTAAAAGCCGTGATCGAAGTAAGTGGCGTAGAGGCCTGGCGAATAGCTGTCGACGTGGGTCTTGCTGCCGTTGGCGTCGGTCTTCGCGTCGGTGTGGTTGTAGTCAAAGAGGACGCCCATCGCGAGATGCGAGTTCATCCGGAAGCTGACGCCGGCCGTCGCGTCGCCCGCGGTATAGCTCGCCTTGGAGGAGGGGGCGTTGGCGTTGCTCTGATTTTGATTCAGGTCGGCCAGGACGGCGTCGCCGCTGATGAATTCGCTGAAGCCGGGGGTCTCGGGGCCGGAAGGATTTTGGGTGGCCATGTAGGGATTCGGCGTATCGGAGATGACCTGGCTGGAGGAGTTCCAACTGGGGTTGGACGACCGGGACGAGGAAGGTGAGGCCGAAGAGGGGCCTTCCTCGTCGGAGCCGCTCTCCATCGTTCCACCCGTCCCGCTGGCGCCGCCCGGATAATAATTGACGCCGTTGGGCGCCGTGGAATGGAAGGCAGGATCGTTGTAGGCGAGAAGCGAGCCGAGCGAGCGGCCGAGGCCGCTATTGAATCCGGGACTGATGACATTGATCGCGCTGGTGTCGAGGCCTCCGTAGCCGGCGCGCAACTGGGCGTCGATGCCGTTCATGCGCTGCACCAGGAAATTGGAATTTTCAAAGGCGATCATGCGGGAATACTGGAGGCTTTCCGGGGTGAGCTCCTCGAGGGCGGACGCGACTTGGGCGCTGGAAGTGAGCCGGTTGAAACCTTGCAGCAGAATGTTGAAGGCCGCCTGCTGGCCGGGCGGGAGGGTGCCTTCGTCAATAATGGTCTGATCGATGGGAACAGCCACGGCCTGCTCGTTGGGAGTCAGGGCAAAGGTCGAGACGGGAACCTGGACGGTCGTGAGATCGATACTGTTTCCCACCCGGGTAAGGGTCGGTACGAATAAGAGCGTGGAAGAGATATTGGGGAGGGCTCCGGGAGCAATGGTCAGGCCGGTGGTTCCCGTGACGATGGGAATGGGCGTGCTGATGTTGCCCGTTCCGGTGACATGAATAGTGCTGGCGCTGTCAATCGTGGCCGTGCCGGAGGCGACAATCGAGTCGGCCACGTTCTGCGCGCCGTTGGCCCGGATGTCGATAACGGCATTCGCGCCGGTGGAACTGAGGGTGCCGTTGACATTAAACGTGGAGCCGACGGCGCTGTTGGGGTTGAGTCCGATCGTTCCGGTGCTGGCCAGGCTGCCCGAGCCGAGGGCGAAGAGAGACCCGCTGTTGGTCACGGAACTGCTTAAGGTGTTGGCATTGAGGGTAAATCCGGTGTTGATCGTGGTCGTGCCCGTATAAGTGGCGTTGCCGAAAGTGACGACGCCCCTTGAGGTGCCGCTGTTGTCGCCGATGATGACGCTGCTGCCCGTGCCGTTGTCGCTGATCGTGCCGAATGAGCCGTTGTAGACCTGGAGCGTGCCTGGAGTAAGGGAAGCGTTGGGGCCGGTATTGGCGCCGAGGGTGATGTTGACCGTGCTGACGGAGTTTCCTCTATTGGTCAGACTGAGTGTCTCTCCCGCCGCATTGAAATTGACGTTTAAATTGCCGTTGCCGGAGATGGCACCCGCATAGCTGAGGCTGGAGCTTCCCAAGGCGAGATTCAGGGTTGCAGGCGGGCCGGTGGTCCCAATCACCAGCGCGCTCGAATTACTGATATCGGCCGCATTGGCGTTCAGCGTGCCGGAAGCAATGGTTGTCGGGCCCGTATACGTATTGATACCGCTGAATTGAAAAGTTGTGCCCGCCCCGCCCGCAAAGGTGATTCCACCGGTGCCGCTTAAATTTCCGCCCATGGTCACGGTCGTGATGCCGGAGGTGGTGACGGCGTCGATCGTGGATACTCCACTCAGAGTGGTGTTCAGCGAATCGGTGAAAGCGCCGGGAGTGGTGATTTGAATCGTACCGCCCGCGAGGGCCATGGAGGTAACGCCAGCCGTGCCGACCAGGCTGCCGTTTCCGATCTGAAGGATGCCCGAGCCGCCGAGGGTGTAGAAGGCGCCCGCCGTGCTTAGATCAAGGGTCTGGCCCCCGGGGATGATCAAGGTGCCGCCGGTCTGGTTGATGGTTCCCATGGGGCCGACGACCACTCCGTCGCTGAAAGTGGCGGTACCACCTTGGAGGTTGTAGGTGCCGGTGCCGCTGGATCCAATGGTCGCAACTCCTTCGGAAGTAAGCGTTGTAGCGCCGGATTGAGTGAGAGTTCCGGTTGACCCAGCCGCGACTCCGAGGGTGAAACCATTTTGGAAATCGGCGCTGCCTCCGGATAGCACGAAGTTTCCTGTCCCCGAACTGCCGATTTCGAATGAGTCGGCGGAGGTTAAATATCCCCCCGACTGGTTAATGGTTCCGGTTGCGCCCGTGGCTGAACCCAGGATAATATTGCCGGTTATCAGGTTGCCTGCCTCCAGGTTATAGACCGCATTATCACCCGAGATGACCCCTAGTTCGGAGTTCTCAAGTGAGCTTGAGAAATCAACCGTCGAATTGACATTGTTCTGGGTAAAGGTGCCGTTGCCTATTTTGGCGAAACTATCCAGGCCGCTTAGAGTGAAATTGGCAGTCTGCGTACCTGAGATGGTATAGGTTCCCGTACCTCCGTTCGTACCTCCGTACGTACCGAGATAGAATTGATTGGCAAGTACTGTGCTGGCGCCGTTTTGCACAAAGGTGCCCGAATTTCCGGCATTTTGGCCGACGGTGATAAAACCCGTGCTGGCGTCAAGAATGCCCGAAGTCAGGGTCATCGAGCCGTTGCCGGCATCGCCGACGAACAAGCCGTCGCCGACGGTCAGATTGCCCGCATAGATCAAGGCTTCGCCGTCTCTAACGCCAACAAAGCCGCTAACAGTATAAGTCGTGCCGGTGGCAAACGTCATGTTCACGGTTCCGGGAGTCAGATTGTCACCAATATCGTTGGTGATGAAAAGTCCGTCCGAGGTATGGCTTATGGAGGCAAGAATTGTAATATCCGTGCTTCCACCTTGGGTGACGAGAAACAGGCCGTCCGGATTCGCTATGCCATCTGGAACGACGTAGGCGGTGAGGCCAGTGGTGGGAACGCCATTGTTCCAGTTTGAGGGAGTCTCAAAACTTGTGGTGCCCCCGTTATTACTCCAGATCGTAGTATTCTGACCAAAGGCCAGCGGAGTAAAACTTGCAAAGGTGAAAAGGAGGATGCCTTTTATGAAAAGTTTCATTTCGCGCGTAAGCTACTGAAAACGGCTTACTAAGCCAAGATAAATTTGGCAGAAAGATAAATATGCCCCGGCCTTAACTATTTTGGCCAATTCCTCTCTTATAAGAGGCGTTCTCTGCTATTTAGGCTTAATGTCCTATTGTTTTGCCACGCTCGATTGGGCTTGAACCCAGTCGACGACTTCAGCCTCGTTGCCTTGAGCGCTCCGGACTTTTTGCAGGAATTCGGCGGGATCCAGGTTATGCGCCTTGAAGAATCTCCGGTCTCCGCCGCAGCCATACATCAGTTCAGGCGGCATCTCGCCGCGCAGTTTGGCCTCGGCTTTGGCGATGAGCCGCGGCAGCCAGGCGATGCCCTTGATCTCGGCGTCTTTTGAAGGGAGCTCATCCCCTGAAATACGGTGGGGGGATGAAGCCCCGTTTTGTTCCTTGAGAAAGTAGTCGCGTCGGACCGCGGCGATTTTTAGCGCCGTCTCCAGGGTCGGTTCGCCGGCCTTCGCAAAGTCCTCCACAAAATCAAAGAGCTCCTGTTCGGTGTGTCCGATGGAGGCCAAAAATTTCCGGCCTTTCTCATCGACCAGCCCTGTGGCCTTCTGGTGACCTTCCCGATATTTTTCCAAGCCGCTTTGGAACAGCTTGGAAAAGCGCTGCTCCCACGTGGAGAAAGGAAGCGGCTGAGTTTTCTTTCCCGGCGGATCGGCGAAACTAGGGCCGGTGGCGTCGAGGGCGCGCCGCCATTGGTCCTGCACGCGCATGTTGCCCAGCGTATCGGCCCAGGTCATGGCTGGCCAAACGGCCTCGCGGTGGCCCTGCGCGATGTGGCGCGCGACGAGGTCGGCTTCCAGGGCATAGAGAGGGGGCGAGGTGAGGGTGATCATTTCGGGCGCCTGCTCATTTTTCTGGAGGAGGATCTGGGCTTCGCCGCCGTCGACGTTGGCGGTCCAGGGGATCGGAAGGATCAGCGATCCCTCCGTGCCCTCGATGCGCACTTTGTTGTCCTGCTGTAACCGAAGCCCGCAGGAAAGCATGGCCACGATGTCGCCGGGAAAAAGAAGCAGTGCGGCGGCGTATTCGTCCACGCCGCTCTCCGGGCCAATCTGGCCGACGGCGAAGACCCGTTCCGGCTCGGCCACGACGCCCTGGGCCGCTCCGGCCACGAGACGCGCGAGGGAGGTGCAATAACCGCCGACATCGAGTATCCCGCCGCCGCCCAAAGTGCGGTTGAAGAGCCGGCCCTCGAGGTCATACGGCGCGCAAAAGCCGAAGCGGGCGGTGATGGTGCGGACATCGCCGATCGCGCCGGAGCGGATCAGTTCGAGCATCCGGCCGATTTGCGGATGGCACCGGTACATGTAGGCCTCCATGAAGAAGACGCTGTTTTCCCAGACGGCCTGCAACATTTCGACCGCTTCGTCGTGATGGACGCCGAGGGGTTTCTCGCAGAGAATATGTTTCTTCGCCTGGGCGGCGCGGATGGTCCACTCCCGATGTTGCGGATGAGGTGTGGCGATGTAGACGACATCGATTTCAGGATTGGCCAGCAGCGCCTCATACGATTCGTGCGCGTGAGGTATCTGATAGAGTTTGGCAAATTCGCCGGCCTTGGAATCGGAGCGACTGGCCACGGCGGTCAACTCACCGGTTTCCGAGCGAAGGACGCCGCGGGCAAATTTATGGGCAATGGCCCCGGTGCCGATGATTCCCCAGCGAAGCTTCGTCATGGTATGAATTTTTTCGTCAACCGCCTCTTTCATTGTCGTCCACCCCCGGGCAAGTGCAAGTGGATAGCGGGAATTCGAGGGCCATCCGTTTATCGCGACCGCGCGATATTGTCCAGACGGACGAGATTGTTGCTGAGGTCATCGAGTTCCTTTTTGAGCGCCTTGCGATAGGCCAGCTCCTCTGCGGTCCAGGTCCGATCGAAGGAGTAAGCGTCGTTTGTCCCCTGAAGCATGGTTACGTCGGTGTCGGCGACGCCTTCCAGGTCAAAGAGCAACTCCCGCGCGGCATCGAGCCGCTGATTCTGGTCGGCTCCGCCGGCAAATTGCCGATAGGTGTCCTCCGCTTCACGCAACTTCAGGTTCTTGAGATAGTAACGGCTGTCGGGAGGGCCACTTTCGTTGCCGACGCCGGGTGGCCGGTGGCGTTTGCTGTTGAGATAAGAATCGAGCGAGCGTGTATCCTCGTGAAACTTTTCGAGGAACAACGTTTCCGCGAGAAAACGGGCCCGGTCGTAGGTTTCCCAGCCCTGGACGCCGGTCAGCCGCAAACCAAAATAGGGGATGATGCCCGACGAACCGGGGGCCGGGTTGCTCGCCCAGGCTTTGGCAATGATTTCGTTGAGGTCGACTTTTTTTTCTGCTGTGACCATGGCCAGGACATTTCCGCCTTTAGCGTTGATCACGGGAACGCCGCTGCTGTCCGGCCCCATCACGTTGTCAAAGTCGAGCCGCTGCGGGCTTACTCCAATCACCTTTCCCACCTTGCCGGGCAACAGGGTGGGTTGCTGATCGGTGTCCGGAATGATCACCTGGTCTCCTGCTGCGACGTTCTTTGCCGCGTCGGTGGAGAGAGGCAGGTAGCTATAGTGATTATCCTGGATGGTAAAAAAAGCCAGGTCGCGATCCACCGCCCCCTTGAGGGAGAGCGTGGCGATTTCCGCGCCCGCGCCGGTGAAGATTTTGACGTTCGGGTTGGCTGCGAGGAGGTGAAGGTGAGTCACGACAAAGGTGCCTTCAGGTGACCGCATCAGAAATCCGTAACCCGTGGCGTTATCCCCTTTGATGGTTACGACGGCGTGCGCCTGCTGATCGGTCAGGACCGGAGGAGGCAACACGGGAGGCGTCGCGACCGGCGTGATGGCGGAGTCGGGCACCATGAAAAAGGGGGTGTAGACCGTCAGCGATTGACCGGCAGCGACCGACGTTCCCAGCTCCACGATCTGAACGTGCCAGGCCACTTCCGGCTCGCCTGAAGCCGAAGAGCTGTCAGAGGCGGGAGGGGGTGGCGTGGCGGCGGGCGCGTTGGCGCCGGCGGGAGGAGCAGTTGTCCCGTCGCTGATCTTTAAATAATATTGCCCTCCGAACGGCACGAAGAGAGAGCCGCGCAAAACGCCGGCGGCGCCTGCGACAATGGTTCCATCCGGGGCCATCACCGCAACGCTGACCACCTGGCGGGCGTTCCAGCGCGCCTCCCACCGGTCATGCACCTTGAAAAGGCCCGTCGTGGTGGAACCGCTGCCGCTGAACTCCTGCACGATATTTTCCTGGGCGCGGCAGGGCGGCACGACGACCGTCGTTATCAACGTGATCCAGAATAAAAGCCAACGCACGGAAAGTGCCTATCATTGTCAGTAAGGAGCGGCAACAACAAAGACAAGGACCTCGACTCGACCACGAACGTGACGGCATCCCCCTCTCTGAGCAGGGACGTCCTGATAAAATCGCCTTTATTCAGTAGCGGCGCCGGGGTCTTCTCTTGTTGAAATTCCAGACGAGGGCAATGCTCGTGACGACCAGGCCGGGAATCGAGACCGATAAAACGAGAAGCGCCACGTCGTTCACAGAGACCTCCGGTTCGAAGTGGGGAGGACGATTGATAGAGGGACGGTAAGATATTTTCTCATGACGACTCCTGGTCAGGTTGGTGGATTTATGGATTGGAGAGCCGCAGTTTTCCGTTGCGACTGATTCTCAAGCTAAATCAGGTTCATGGCGTTTGTGTTCGATTCCCGAAATAAATTGGCGACTTAGAGCGCCAATCAAATAACGGTTGCGAAGTATTGTTCTCTGATGATTTCCCGGTGTCGGGTATTGCGTGATCCTCCGCACGAGTTGACCCGCCGCAGCATGGATGTTTAAGCTAGACATGCAGGTGGCTCTGCTCTTCTCTCTTGGAAGATTTTTCACGGAAGGGGGTGAACGAACAATGATTAACAAAATCATTACCAACGCAAACAAGGCGCTGCGGCGCATCAAAGGCAGAAAGGGCCAGACTCTGGTGGAATATGCCTTGATTCTCGCCTTCATTTCCGTGGTTGCCATCGCGGTCCTGGTGGCTCTGGGTAACCAGGTCAAGGGCGTGTTCACGACCATCACCAGCCAGATCGCC
The DNA here is from genome assembly GCA_965226715.1 of Methylacidiphilales bacterium. Classification (GTDB taxonomy): domain Bacteria; phylum Verrucomicrobiota; class Verrucomicrobiia; order Methylacidiphilales; family UBA1321; genus JABDGH01. The sequence continues at coordinate 351,468 of CBDDEB010000001.1, forward strand.
ATCGCCTCCAGCAGCCATTAGTTTCCCGGCCGGCTTCGAAGTTTGAGAAGTTCCATTCTCTCGAATTTTCGAGGTGGGGAGGGTGCAGTAGCTTATCTGCGAACCCATTTTACCAGGAAATCCGTCCTTAACGAAGACCTGTCGTGGACCTATCCCCAGACCTTCAAGGTGAGCTGCTGCCGTTCGACCTGGGGCGTAACCCTATGATCAGCCCGATCGCGCCGAGAACCATTAGCCCGGCCGAGACCATCAACCAGAATCGGAGCGACTCATAAAAGGGGGCTTCTGGCAGAGAGTTGACCGCCGTGATGCCGAGTATCATGGGTGTGCCGTAATCGGTATGCCGGGTGAAGGTAATTTTTTCCAAGGTTTGGTTCGAGAAGCTCGGATTGAGGACGAATTCCTGCTCATCAAAATCATAAAAGCCTCGCGGTCCTGTCTTCACGTCGTCGGTATAGGCCCCTCCGCGACCGATAAATTCAAAAGCCGTTCTTGTGGTGGTGTTATTGATCGTCCTGCTAAAACCGCTTTCAAAGAAGTCCCGCACGTCCTTTCCGACGAAGAGCAAAAATCGTTGATCGGCGCCCTTATTCCCGATGAATTCCACGGTAAGGATTTCATCCCCAGAGTGAGGCCCATAGGCTTGGATCAAGGTATAAACTTTTTTGACGCCAAAAACTCCCACATGTACGGGAAAAGGCACCTCCTTATTTTCGACCGTAAAAAAGTTCATGCCTTCGGCGGGAACATAGAAGGGCACGCCAAAATTGTTCAGTGGTGGAATGAATCGGCCCGTAGGGAAGTTGGGAACAAGGTAGGTTGAAGTATTCCGGGTTGCGTAGGCCTGGAGGTTGATTTCCACGGGAGCTGCCGTCAGGGGTTGCGTCCCCGTTCCAACGGAGGCGCCAAGAGCAAGTGCGAGCAGTCTGAAGTAATGCTTGAATTTCATTTTAGGGCCCGTTGGCGCATCGACTCAACCAACATGCAACGCAAAGCGAGCGACAGTACCAAGGCAGCATGTGCGGAAGTATGATGCCTGGAGGCTGGCCTGTTCATTCTTGGAGGTCGAGTTGAAAAAGAGAGAAGCCCTCATGCGAAAGGGGAAAAGAGGACGGGTACATATACTCCCCATCAACTAGGGTGCGGAGTGAGGGGATCGAACCCCCGACCTTGTCCGTGTAAAGGACCTGCTCTACCGCTAAGCTAACTCCGCAGGGTGCAGGCAGAGACTACGCCTTGGCCAAGGTGAGGAGCAAGCAATTCGAAAGCGGCCTGAACGGGACGGAAAAGAGGCCGTCGTCCCAGCCGTTTCGTGCTCGCCTAGGGCGAGCTTTTTGGCGCAATTAAATAAACGGCTTGTAAGCAGGTAGCGCGCTTCGTTCGCTCGCTCCGGTCAGTACATTGGTTTATAATGCTTCGGAGTTACCGGAGCTTCCGAAATCGTGCGCAAGATCATTCATCTCGATATGGATTGCTTTTATGCGGCCGTGGAAATGCGGGAGCGGCCCGAGCTGGCCGGCCAGCCGGTTGCGGTCGGTGGCGCCAGTCGGCGAGGGGTTGTCACGACCTGCAACTACGAAGCGCGCAAGTTTGGCGTCCATTCCGCCATGCCCGGTTTTCAGGCCCGGGAACGGTGCCCCCACCTTGTCTTTCTGCCCGTTCGCTTCGATCTTTACCGGGCGGAATCGGCGAAAATACGGCAGATCCTCCTTGGCTATACACCGCTGGTCGAGCCTCTCTCCCTTGACGAGGCCTATTTGGATGTCACCGGTCTGGATCGCTATGCCTGGGACGTTGCGAAGGAAATCCGCCTGCGCATTTTCCAGGAAACACGCCTGACCGGCTCCGCTGGAATCGCGCCGAACAAGATGTTGGCCAAGATCGCCAGCGACTGGCGAAAGCCCAATGGCCAATTCGCCGTTACTCCCGATCAAGTTGAGACTTTCATCCGGGATTTGCCGGTGCGAAAAATTTGGGGGGTTGGTCCGAAAAGCGCGGTGAAATTTGAACAGCAAGGCATTCGGACCTGCGGCGATTTGCAAAAAATCGGCCTGCCCGAACTGGTGCGCCGCCACGGCAAATGGGGCAGCGAACTTTACCGGCTTTGCCGGGGTCAGGACGACCGGGCGGTCGAAGCCAATCGCGTCCGGAAGAGCTTGAGCAATGAGTGCACCTTTCCAGATAATTTGAGGACGCTGGAGGAATGTCAGCGGGAACTGGATAAGCTCGTGTCGGAGCTCGATGCGGAACTGCGGGCCAAGGCAACGGACCGCTCGATTCACAAGGCTTTCGTAAAGGTAAAATTCGCCGATTTTACGCGGACCACCCGGGAATGCATCAGCCCAAATCCGACCCGCGAAACCTACCGGGCGCTCCTCGCGGAGGCTTACCAGCGGAGTCCCCAGCCCATTCGCCTGCTGGGTTCCGGCGTCCGATTCGCCGAGGCAATTGAGGAGGACAATGATTCCTTCCAACGGCTATTGACCCTGGAACATCCGCCGGATTGAGAACACGGCAAGTCTGGAACTCGCCCTCGGCTTACCCCCTGCTCCTCCTCGCGCCCCCTGAAGCGCTTTATCTGCTTGCCTCCGATTTTAAGCCGCGCGTAGTATGACGGGCTCGTCAAGTTGCGGTAGAGAGAAACAGTTTGCCGCTTTAGCTCAGTGGTAGAGCAGCTCATTCGTAATGAGCGGGTCAACGGTTCAAATCCGTTAAGCGGCTCTCCCTGCCAGCCTAAGCCGCTTCATTGCCGCCGCCATAGGAGGCTTCCACCCGAGCCGCCACATCGCGGTAGCTCATGTCGACCTCATAAATCTTTTTCCACTGGTCGAGGGCCTTCTCCGGTTTCTTGGTGGTTTCGTAGACCTGGCCGAGATTGTAGGTGATTTCCTTTTTAACTTCATCCATCACCGGCAACTCGCTTTCGGCGAGGGCGAGTTGCTTCTCGGCGAAATCGAGCATGCCCCGCTTCATGAACGCGAGGCCCATCAGGTTCAAGGCCTGATAACGGACGCTCGGTTGTTTGAGCGACTGCTGCAATTCCTCCGTCGCGCGCTTGTACTGGCCGATCTTGTAGAGCGCCTCGCCCAGATCGTAGCGGAATTCGCCCTCGTTCGGTTGCGCCCGCACCCGGGCCTCGGCCTGAAAGAGACGAACCTCGTTAAGCTCCTTCTCCTTGAGCTCAAGGGTCGCCTGGGTCTGGGCCTGCAGCTCGGGATCGGTCTGCTCCGCCAGCTCATTCCGCAAGGCGGTCAGCTCCTGCTCCGTCTTTTTCAACCGGAGATCGCCGATGGTCTTTTCCAGCGAGGAATCAATCCTGCCTCCGGCTTCAAAGGCGTGCTCGTACCATTGAACGGCCGACCCATAGTCGTTCCTTTGTTCGAAAAGCTTCGCGATCGCCTTGGAATGCGCGGGATTCGTCGGCTCGGCCTGATGCTTTTCGAAGTTGAGGCCGATCTGCTCCTCGATCGCATCGGCCGATTTCACCACCTTTGCTTCCTGCTCCAATTGCTCCGATTCGGTTTTGCTTTTGAGCACATTGCGATAATCATTGTTCGCCGTTTCCCAGCCGCCCGTCTTCGACGCATTGGCGGCGCTCGCATTCTTCAAGCCGCTGAGCGCATCGCCGTCGCGCGGGTCGATTTCCAGGATGCGTTCATAGGTCTTTTCCGCCTTGGCCGCGTCTTTGCAATCCATGTAGGCCTGCGCCAGCGCATTCAAAATCGCTTTATCGGTCGGTTTGCCTTCGGCCATGGTCTCATAGGCGAACGCCTTGAACTCCGGAAAACCGAGGGCCACGCCGGCGTCCCCGATCATCGCATTGGCTTTGGCTTGATAGGGATCCTGGGCCAGGATTTCCTCCGCCTGGATCAGTTGTTCCTGCGGGGTCTTTTTCGCGGAGGAAAGTTTCAGCACTCCGCCGCTCAGCCGCATGCTGGTCATTTGCCGCGTGAAGGTCCCCATGGCCTTGTATTTCTGAATTTCAACCGCGCGCAACAACCGCCGGCCTTCCAGAAAAAGGGGCTCGTCCTTCAGCGTGGCCTGCAGCAGCGCGATGGCGTAATCGTAGTTCTTGGACTGGACCGCCGTCTTGGCTCGGTTGACTTGATTCCGGCTCGTGGGGTTGAGATCGCGTTCCGCCTTCAGACTCATGCAGATAAAGTAATCCTTTGGAAGTGCCGGTCAAAACAAATTGATCTCAAGCTACGACTATCCCGTTCAAGGCCGCGTCGATCCCGCCGCCTAGTAGGTGATCGCGCTGAAGACCGGATACTTTTCCAGCTTTTCCCGGCCATGAAGAAAACCGAGCTCGACCAGGAAGGCGAGCTCGACGATTTCCCCGCCGCATTTCTCCACCAACTTGGCCGCCGCTTCCGCCGTGCCGCCGGTGGCGAGCAGGTCGTCGATGATCACGACACGCTGATTTTTTTCCACGCCGTCCACATGCAGCTCGAGCGTCCCCTGGCCATACTCAAGCTCGTACTCGCTGGAATGGCTCGTGTAGGGAAGCTTCCCTTTTTTGCGGACGATGGTGAGGCCGACGCCGAGGTAATGCGCCAGCGCTCCGCCAAAAATAAAGCCGCGCGCGTCGATGGCCACGATCTTCTCCACGCTTTTGCGCTGGTACCGTTCGGCGAAAATCGTCACCGCCAGCCGGAACAACTGGCCGTTGGAGAGGATCGGCGTGATGTCCTTGAAGACGATTCCCTTTTTCGGGAAGTCGGGCACATCGCGGATGCTGGCCTTCAGCCGCTCCATGGCGCTTTTGAACGAGGTGCTCATGCCGGCTTCAGTTTGTCCTGCTTGTCGAGCGCCCGCTTGATTTTGCGCAGGGCGATATTTTGCAGCTGGCGGATGCGCTCGCGGGTGACCTTGAACTTTCGGCCGACTTCTTCCAGGGTCATTTCCTTTTTCCCGTCGAGGCCGAACCGCATCGTGATGATTTTCAGTTCCCTTTCGTCGAGCACATGCAGCAGGTCCATGACCGCCTTGCGAAGATTTTTGTCGCTGAGCATGTCGGAAGGCAGATGGGCGGCTTCATCCCCGATCATGTCCCCGAGCGAGGCGCCGTCCTCCTCCTGCCCCACCGTGGCGTCGAGGGAAGCCGGCCGGATCGCGGCCGTGCGCAATTGTGCGATCTTGCTCGGGGCCATATTCAATTCCTCGCCCAACTCCTCATCGGTCGGTTCGCGCCCGAATTCCTCGGCCAATTGCATGCCCACGCGGCGCATGCGGGCGATCTTGTCCACCAGATGAACGGGCAGGCGGATGGTTTTGCTTTGGTTGGCCAGCGCGCGTTTGATCGATTGCTTGATCCACCAGGCCGCGTAGGTGCTCAGCTTGCCGCCCTTCTTGGGATCGAAGCGTTCGACCGCCTTCATCAGGCCGATATTTCCCTCGGAGATCAGGTCGAGCAGGGGCAGGCCGTAAGACGCGTAATCGTGGGCGATTTTGACGACCAGGCGCAGGTTGGCCTTGATCATTTGTTGGCGCGCCGCCTGGTCGCCCCGCTTGATGCGCCGGGCAAGCTTCACCTCTTCCTCGCGCGTGAGCAACGGGGTCTGCCCGATCTCGCGCAGGTAAATTTTTATCCCAGAATCGCCGTCATCCGAGTACATATAAGAAAAGTTAATGCCCTAGCCGAGCATGGTGGCCGTACCAAGCATTGCAACCTTTAATTTACGGCCGTGACCGGCGATTGGTTGTCCGGTCACGGTTCCCTGGGGCAAGAATCAATTACGACGCATCGGCCAGGGCCGCCTGAGCCGCCGCCAGCCGCGCGATGGGCACACGGAAAGGTGAGCAACTGACATAGGTCAGTCCGATATCGTGGCAGAATTTGACCGATGCGGGGTCGCCGCCATGTTCGCCGCAGATTCCCAGCTTGATCTCGGGCCGAGTCTTGCGGCCCTTTTCAATGGCCACTTTCATCAAGCTGCCAACGCCGTTCACATCGACCGTGGCGAACGGGTTTTGCTTGATGATTTCGAGCCCCTGGTAGGCGGGCAGAAATGAGCCGGAATCGTCGCGGCTCATGCCGAGCGTGGTCTGGGTGAGGTCGTTCGTGCCGAAGCTGAAGAACTCGGCTTCCCGGGCGATCTCATCCGCCACGACGCAGGCGCGGGGGATTTCGATCATGGTGCCCACCAGATAACTGAGGCGCGTGTTGTGCTGCTTGCTCACCTCGGCGGCGACCTGGCGGACGAGCCGGACCTGAAGCTCGAGTTCCTTGGCGAAACCAACCAGCGGGATCATGATCTCCGGCTTCACCTTGATGCCCTCCTTCTGGACCTCGATGGCCGCCTCGAAAAGAGCGCGCGCCTGCATGGCCGAAATCTCGGGGAAGGTGATGCCGAGCCGGCAACCGCGCAGGCCGAGCATCGGGTTGAACTCGTGCAGCTCCGCCACGCGGCGCGTCACCTTTTCCACGGGCACGCCGAGCTTGTGGGCAAGTTCGGCCTGCTGGTCGTGGGTATGCGGCAGGAACTCGTGCAAGGGCGGATCGAGGAGCCGGATCGTCGCGGGCAGTCCGTTGAGCGAGCGGAAAATGCCGGCAAAGTCGCCCCGCTGATAAGGGAGGAGCTTGGCGACGGCCGTTTCCCGGCCTTCCTTGGTGTCGGCCAGGATCATCTCGCGCACCGCGTCGATGCGATCTCCCTCGAAGAACATATGCTCCGTGCGGCAGAGGCCGACGCCTTGCGCGCCGAATGCGACCGCGTTGGCAACCTGGTCGGGTTGGTCTGCGTTGGTGCGGATCTGGAGACGGCGCAGCTTGTCCGCCCAGGCCATCAATTGGGCGTAGATGCCATAGGTGGCGCTCTCCTTGGGGTCGAGCGTCTTTTCGATCAAAACCTGCACGATCTCCGAGGGCGCAGTCTTGACCTCACCCGCGTAGACTTCGCCGCTGGTGCCGTCGATGGAAAGAAAATCGCCCTTGTTGAAGGTGCGGTTTCCCACGGTCAGGGTGCCGTGGTGGTAATCGATGTGCAACGCGCTGGCGCCGCAGACGCAGACCTTGCCCATTTGGCGGGCGACCAATGCGGCGTGGGAGCTGACTCCGCCGCGCGCCGTCAGGATTCCTTCGGCGGCGAGCATGCCGCGAATATCTTCGGGCGAGGTTTCCTCACGCACCAAAAGCACCTTGCCCTTGGTCGCTTCGGCTTCGGCCTCGTTCGCATTGAAATAGATGCGTCCGGTGGCGGCGCCGGGACCGGCAGGTAATCCTGACGCGATTTTTTCCGCGTGCTTGATCGCCTGGCGATCAAAGATGGGCGTAAGGAGCTGGCTGAGCTGATCGGCGGGGACGCGGGCGACCGCCTCCTGCCAGGTGATGAGTTTTTCCTTCACCATCTCGACCGCGATGCGCACGGCGGCCACGCCGGTCCGTTTGCCGTTGCGAGTCTGGAGCATGAAGAGCTTGCCGTTTTCGACCGTGAATTCAAAATCCTGCATCTCGCGGAAATGCTTCTCCAGCGACGCGCGAACGTCTTCCAATTCGCGGTAGGCCTTGGGCATTTTCTCCTGCAACGTGGCGACGGGATCGGGCGTGCGGACGCCGGCGACGACATCCTCGCCTTGGGCGTTGATGAGATATTCCCCGTAAAAGACCTTTTCGCCGGTCGCAGGATCGCGGGTGAAGGCGACCCCGGAGCAGCTTTCCTCGCCAGTATTGCCGAAGACCATGGCCTGGACGTTGACCGCGGTGCCCCACTCGTTCGGGATGTTATATTTCTGGCGGTAAACGATGGCCCGCTCGTTGTTCCACGAGCCAAACACGGCCCCGATGGCGCCGCGCAGCTGTTCGTGCGGATCGCTGGGAAAATCACGGCCGGTCCGGTCGCGCACGAGCTTCTTGAAGCGCACGACAAGCTCCTTGAGCGACGAGGCGTCGAGTTCGGTGTCTGAGACATGCTTGCGACCGGGGAAGACCTCCTCTTTCAAGCCGGTGATGACGGTCTCGAAGGGTTCATGATGTTCGCCGGGGCGCGTCTGCACGCCCATGACGACGTCGCCATACATCTGGATGAAGCGGCGGTAGCAATCGTAGGCAAAACGTTCGTTGGCACTGACGGCGATCAGACCGAGGACGGTTTCGTCGTTGAGGCCAAGATTGAGAATGGTGTCCATCATGCCCGGCATCGAGTCGCGCGATCCGGAGCGGACGGCAAAGAGGAGCGGGTTGCCGAGGCTGCCGAAGCCTTTGCCGAGAATCTTTTCGATGCGCACGATGGCGTCGTCGATCTGTGCGTCGATTTCCTTCGGCAACGTTTTGCCATGTTGGTTGAACCAGGTGCACACCTCCGTGGTGATGGTGAAGCCGGGAGGAACGGGAAGTCCGATCCGGGTCATTTCGGCAAGGTTCGCGCCCTTGCCGCCGAGGAGCGCCTTCATCTTGCCGTCGCCGTCGCTGCGTCCGTCGCCGAAGAAATAAACCAGCCGTCCCTTTTTGGCCTTGGCCACCGCGTGGCCGTTGCGATCCGCGGCCAGTTTCGTGATGCTTTTTTTGGCGGACTTGCCCGCCTTGCGGGAATTGGGAGAGGCTTTCAGGAGAGAGTGGCGGTCTTTTTTCTTGAGCTTTTTTTTTGTGTTTTTTGGACATAACGAAAGGTTTTTTTGAGTGCGAAGGTTGAGGCTATCATCCGAGAAAGGTGAGTCAAGCGCGGCACGGTCTCCCCACCGAAAAAAGTCGCGCGGCGCGGAAGGAGAACCGTCGCGGCGCCTCGACCCGCCGACGGCTCTAAAGGCTGGGAAGAGCGCCGGTGGCCCGGTGGTCGGCGATGGTCGGTGTCTCCAGCGCTTCATCCGATTCGGCCGACGGTATCTTGGGCAGCACGGATGTTTCGCCGATGTGGTCCCGCTCCGTGCCCATCTTGTCGACCTCCCGCTTGGCCTCCCGGCGCATGGAGGCGAGTTCCTCGCCGACGCGATACTCGGGTCGATGGCAAAGGCTGTGCAGCACCGTCCAGTTCATGTCAAAGGCCTCGTTCAGGCCGTAGACCAGAAGTCGTTGCGCGCGCGCTTGCGCATTGGGGTCCGGCTCGGGATGGACCGAGGCCAGGATCCAATTCGCCGTGATTTCCTCCACCGGGACGAGCTTGACCACGCCGTGGTCGGTCGTGAAGTCGCGGCACAGCTCGCGATGGAGGATGACGGTGTCGTGGTGAAAGCGAATGGGAATTTCCGCCACGGTCCAATGGTAAAGCGAGCCCTGGGCATAGAGCTGTCCCCGCATGATATCGAGGATGGTCCGCGGGGCGAGGCTGCCGGCAAAAGCGGCCAGCTCGACCTCCGGGAATTCAGACGCGGTGTCGGCATAGCTGTCGAAGGCCAGCTGATGGGTGGCGACCAAAACGACGCCCTTGATTTTGAACAGGGTCGAGATCAGCCCCGCCAATTGCAGCGCCCGCTCGGCCTGGTCGTCCATGCCCTCAAGCAATCCGAATGGCGTCATCGATCCGTCCCATAAAGCGGGAGCCTATCCTGCGCCCCGATGGCTGACAATAGCGGATGCGTCGAAATGCTGGGAAATAGGCGCGTCGGCGTCAGCCTTGAATCCCGCCCTCCTCCTGCCAGCCCACCTCCGCGTGCCTTTCTCCCTTTCTCTTTCACTTTTTTTCAGAGGTGGCGAAAAGATTTTAAGCGTTTGAGGCTACCTAGGCTTTGCAAGGCTAACGCCCTGGCCGGATTTAGGGCATGATCGCGGCATGAAAGGTCAGCTTCATCTCCCTTTTTCGCCGGTTACAACCCGGGCCTGTCAACACTCAGCGTCGTTATGTTCCAGCGGAGATCTCTCGCAAAAGTCTTTTTTGCCGTCAGCCAGCCGGAGAATGGTTGCATTCCCTCGGAATGCCCAAGACACGATTCAGCCACCTGACCCCTTTAACCGAATCCCATTCGGCTCATTCGCCTGATTCGCTTGTTTTTTTTCTTCGAAGGCCTCTTTGTCCATCCCTCCCTGAAAAGTCCACCCCGCATGCAATACTTCCATTCAATTGAAGACGACCGAATTCGAAATTGGCGATTCCGATGAACCTGGCTATCTTTCCTTATGTCTGAACCTTGGCTCGATCCCGCGTGGGGTCCGCCGCCGTCGACCCGCGCCACGGTGGTATTTGTCCATGGCGCCATCGTCCGGGGATGGGAGATGGCGCTGCTGCGGCGACGCCTCCGCCGGCTCGGCTACCGGGTGCGCCAGTTTCGTTACCGCTCCATGATGAAGGGGCTCGACGACAACGCCCGGCGGCTCAGCGATTTCCTGCGGGGCACCGAGGGGGACGTGCTCCATGTGGTCGGGCACAGCATGGGCGGCGTGCTGATCCGGAAAGTCTTCGAGCAAACGCCCGACCCCCGTCCGGGGCGGCTGATCGTCATCGGCTCGCCGCTGCTCGACTGCTGGGTGGGGCGGCGCTTCACCCGGCTCCATCGGCGGATCGGCCGCTGGCTGGTCGGGCGGACGGTGGCCGACCACCTCGCGCGCCCGAGCGACCCGGTCTGGCACGGCGCGCGCGACTTCGGGGTGCTGGCCGGGACCTATCGCTTCGGAGTGGGCGCGCTCTTCAAGACCTTCCCCCGGCCGAGCGACGGGGTGGTCCTCCTGGACGAGACGCGGCTGGAGGGCATCCGGGGCCACACGACCTTCCGGCTGAACCATTTTGGCATGCTCTTCTCCCGGCGGTGCTGCGCCCAGATCGCCCGGTTCCTGGCGACGGGTGGTTTTGCTTAAAAAGCCTTGACGGTGCCGAAACAAGTTTGGCTTGCCCAGGACGACGGGCTATTTAATGAGTCGCTCACGCGACGCAACTCGGAAACACGTAGCCCGGGCCACCCGGGAATGGGTCCTGTTGCCCGTAGGCTGGCTGCTACAGGGAAGATCAGCAGCGAAATGGGAGTTTCGCCATGATGATATCAGTTAGGGTTGACTTGGCCGTTTTAATGCGTATCAACAACTGTTCCAAACTTATGACGCGTCTTAATAGTCAGGTTTCTTATCACGTTGCAGCCCGCAGAGGGAGGGCAGGACTCATCATCTGCTTGCTTCTCAGTGTCGTTGCAATGAGTAGGGTTGAGGCGCAGGTTTTCGTCACGGATGACTATGGAATCACCGAGTTTTCGACCCCGCTTTCGACCGGAACGCCTTTTTATGCCGACTCGCACGAACCGGCGGGCCTGGCTTACTATAACGGCTCGCTCTATGTGTCGAATTACCTCACGGGGACGATTCAAAAGTTGTCGTCAACCGGTACCGCCACGACATTTGCCAGTGGGTTCACCCATTTGGAAGGCATTGTCTTTGATGGTTCGGGCGATCTTTACGTCTTGAGCCAGGCTGGCGAAGAAATCGACGGAATTACCACGGACGGGATCCATCACGTCTTTGCCACGACCGGACTGTCGGGGGCGGCAGATTTGGTCTTTGATTCTTCCGGAAATCTTTACGCGTCGAACCTGCAGAATAACACCATTGAAAAGTTTTCGCCGAGCGGCACGCCCTCTCTTTTTGCCAGCGCCAATCTGAATGAGCCGTATGGAATCACCTTCGATAACGGCAACATCTACGTGGCGAGTTTCGGGAACAATCTCATTGAAAAATTTACCCTGGCCGGTGTGGGGTCCACCTTTTTGAGTTCCAATTCTGCCGTGGTCGGGCCGGAGGGGCTGACGACCGACAGCGCCGGGAACCTGTGGGTGACAAACAATGGCAATCAGGGCATTTACGAAATCACGGTGGGGTCGTCAGGCACCGCCACGAGTGTGACGCACTACGCAGGGGACGGAAATTTCCCGGACTCGATTGTGGTCGAAACTGTTCCGGAACCAGCGTCGTGGACGCTCCTGCTGGGTGGCCTGGGCGTGCTGGCTTTTCGGTACTGTCGGTCGCGAATTTGAACGGTTCGTAAAAGGCGGGCCGCCGCCGGGTCACCAGCGGGCAACTTTTTTTAAAAAAGTTTTGACATCGCTTCCGGTGTGCCGCAAGCTCAAGCAAGATCGAGGCCACTCCTGAATTTGAGGCGCAAGTTTTTAAATTCGGGCGTGGACTTTTTGCCTTTATCGCAGGGAGAGGTGGCAGGCTAAGGTAGCATAAGGGGGTCGGGTTTGGCTTCACGGCCACTTGCTCGGTAACGCTCAAGTGCCCATGTAGCTCAGTCGGTAGAGCACATCCTTGGTAAGGATGAGGTCACCGGTTCAAACCCGGTCATGGGCTTGGCGGAGGCGGTCCTGGGCCCTGCGGGGCTTGGGGGATGGACGACGGAACGATTTTTAACAACGACGGGCTGATCGGGTCAGGCGCAAGCCTGGCGAAGATGGCTGAACACACGATAGAAACTCAGGAGTAACGACACATGGCTAAGGAAGCATTCAAACGCGACAAACCGCACGTGAACATTGGCACGATCGGTCACGTCGATCACGGCAAGACCACTCTGACGGCTGCCATCACCAACATTTTGGCCAAAAAGGGCCTCGCGACGGCCAAGGGCTACGCGGAAATCGATAACTCTCCGGAGGAAAAAGAGCGCGGCATTACGATCAATACCACGCATATCGAGTACCAGACCGACAAGCGCCACTACGCGCATGTCGACTGTCCCGGTCACGCCGATTATATCAAGAACATGATCACGGGCGCGGCGCAGATGGACGGCGCGATCCTGGTGGTGAGCGCAGCCGACGGTCCGATGCCCCAGACCCGCGAACATATCCTGCTCGCGCGCCAGGTCGGCGTGCCGGCGCTCGTGGTGTTCCTGAACAAGGTCGACATGGTCGACGACAAGGAGCTGCTGGAGCTGGTCGAGCTCGAAGTCCGCGAATTGCTGACCCAGTATGAATTTCCGGGCGACAAGATTCCGATCGTGAAGGGTTCGGCCCTCAAGGCGCTCGAAGGCGACGCGACCTACGAGAAGGAAATCATGAATCTCATGAACGCGGTCGACGAATACATCCCGGTGCCGGAACGTCCGAAGGACCAGCCGTTCCTCATGCCGGTCGAGGACGTGTTCAACATCGAAGGTCGCGGCACGGTCGCGACGGGTCGCGTGGAACGCGGCATCCTCAAGAAGATGGAGGAAGTCGAAATCGTGGGCCTGAAGGACACGATCAAGACGACCGTCACCGACATCGAAATGTTCAAGAAGCTGCTCGATACCGCGGAAGCGGGCGAGAACGTCGGCGTGCTGCTGCGCGGCATCAAGAAGGAAGACGTCGAGCGCGGGCAGGTCATCGCCAAGCCGGGTTCGATCAAGCCGCACACGAAGTTCAAGGGCCAGATTTACGTCCTGAGCAAGGAAGAGGGCGGGCGGCACACGCCGTTCTTCAACGGCTATCGTCCCCAGTTCTTTTTCCGCACGACGGACGTGACCGGAAACGTGAAGCTGAAGGAGGGCGTGGAAATGGTCATGCCCGGAGACAACGTCGAGATCGAGGTCGAGTTGATCCAGCCCATCGCCATGGAAAAGCAGATCCGTTTCGCCATCCGCGAGGGCGGCAAGACGGTCGGCGCCGGTCGCGTTACTGAAATTATCGCGTAATCACAGAAAGCATCGCGCCAAACCGTCGAATCCCGGCGGCCGTTTACGGAAAAACGGCCTTCCGCGGGTCCGGCGGTTTCGGCGTCAAATAAACTGAAATCATTTTTTATCGTCCAGAGTAGAGGGCAGTAGCTCAATTGGTAGAGTACCGGTCTCCAAAACCGAGGGTTGGGGGTTCGAGTCCCTCCTGCCCTGGACGAATGATAAAGACAAGCACGACATGAACTTCTGGACCATCACCTTCTTCATCGTGGGGGTGCTTTGCCTTTATTACTTCCTGCGCCATCGGCTGACGGTGCTGAAGTTTGTCGGCGAGGTGCGGGGTGGAACTGGAAAAGTGCAGCTGGCCCTGGGACCCGAACCTGAGCGGCTTCCGGAAATACAAGGAACTGATCGATTCGACCGTGGTGGTCATTCTTTCCGTGATCATGCTGGCCGGGTTTGTCACCTTCAGCGATTTCGTTCTCACCCACCTGGTCGGGTTTCTCACCGGCACGGCGCTCCTGAAATAATTTATGTCCGAAGTCACCGAAATCACATCCGAAACCGAAGCGGTACCCTCTCCCGAGCTACCGCCGCAGTGGTACGCCTTGCACGTCCTTTCCGGCCAGGAAAAGAAGGTGAAGGAGAGCCTGGAACGACGGGCGAAGACCGAGGAGATGGGCGACCTGATCCGCGAGGTCGTCATCCCGACGGAACGGGTCTCCGAGGTGAAGCGGGGCAAGAAGATCGAGTCGGAGCGAAAGCTCCATCCCGGCTATGTCTACATCAACATGTACCTGCGCGATGAGGAAAAGAAGCTGGTCGAAAAGACCTGGTATTTCGTGCGCGAGACCAACGGCGTGATCGGCTTTGCCGACGGCGACAATCCCCAGCCGATCCGCCCGAGCGAGGTCGAGACGATGCTGGGCCAGATGCGCGAGCGCGAGGAAAAAGTGCTGCCCAAGGTCGCGTTCGCCATTGGCGACAAGGTGAAGGTGGGCGACGGGCCGTTCCAGAACCAGGAAGGGCTGATCGAGGGCGTCGACATGGAGCGCGGGAAGCTGAAGGTTTCGGTCAATATGTTCGGACGCTCGACGTCGCTGGAACTCGAGTATTGGCAGGTCGATAAAACTTAAACCATTTTTGATGGAATTAACGGAATTATAGAACAAATTAACGGAATTTCTTTAGATACTGAAACTGGAGCCGTGAAATTTCCATTAACCGGTAAGCAAATTTTCAATTTAAACAAAAACTAATTTTCACCAACTCATCTTTCCCCCATTTCGTAAATTCCGTCAAAAATTCCGTTAATTCCGTCAAAAATTCTTAAATCTATATGGCAAAAGAAGTCACAGGCATCATCCGTTTGCAGATTCCCGCCGGGTCGGCGAATCCCGCACCTCCCGTTGGTCCCGCGCTCGTGTCAGCAGGGGTGTCAACATCATGGCCTTCTGCAAGGAATTCAACGCCGCGACCCAAAAGGACGCGGGGAATATCCTGCCGGTCGTCATCACGGTCTATAAGGATAAGACATTTTCGTTCATCACCAAGTCGCCTCCGGCGGCGGTGCTGCTGAAAAAGGCGGCCAATATCGCGAGCGGCTCGAAGGAACCGAACCGGACCAAGGTCGGCAAGGTGACCCCGCAAGCAGGTGATGGACATCGTGAAGATCAAACGCAAGGACCTGAACGCCAAGAGCGACGAAGCGGCTTTCCGCGTCATCGCCGGGACGGCGCGCCAGGCGGGCATTGAGATCATCGACTAAAGAATTTTGACGGAATTAACGGAATTAGGACCAAATTAACGAAATTATGAATGGAAAATTTACGATAAAAATTCCGTAAATCCCTTCAGAAAATTCCGTTAATTCCGTCTAAAAACGCAGATAAACAAAC
>CBDDEB010000002.1:0-701088 GCA_965226715.1 Methylacidiphilales bacterium
TGTGGATACCGCACATGTCCTGGTGCTCGATTCCAGCTATGTTGGGCCCGCGACCAATTCGGGCTACGATACAAACGATCCCACCACGCCCAATGTGACGAACGCCGTCGGAGGCATGGGCGGCCTATATGGAAGCAGCGCGAGCGCGCTCTTCGATAAAAGCAGGATTCTCTCCGGCGATACGAACGGCGCCACCGGCTGGCAGTCGCGTTACCGGGCGCTCCCTTTCCCCGGCACGGATCTGGTCGATGGGGACACCCGCGGCGTCTATGCCGTGGAAGTCTACTATACCAACGCCTTCATCACGCCCATCGGCAAATTCATGACGAGCTTTGACAAGATGGGCGGGACGTTTGTCATTCCCGGTCAACTTTATGATGCCGCGTTTTACGGCGTCATCACCGGTACGCCCACGTCGACCGTCACGCTTCCTCCCACCGGCACCGTCCCGCTGGATGCGTCCCAATTCCCGCCCCCCCCCACCGCCCCCGCCGCCGCCCCCGCCACCTCCACCGCCGCCCCCGCCCCCTCGCCCACCGCCGCCGCCACCGCCGTCGAAACCGCCGCCACCACCACCGCCCCCGCCACCACCGCAGCCGCCGCCCCCTCCTCCTCCTCCGCCACCACCGCATGGGTCGGGTTCGCCGCCTCCGGCGCCTCCGCCACCACCCCCACCGCCGCCGCCACGTCCGCCACCCACCACCGCCGCCGTCTAAGCCGCCGCCACCGCCGCCGCCTCCGCCACCACGGCCACCACCACCACCACCACCACCACCGCCTCCGCCGCCACCACCGCCGCCGAAGCCGATCATCGGCGGTGGGGGAGGTTGATGTGAATCCGACCCGGTGTTCAAGTCACCGGGTCCGCAGTTGAGATCAAGATTGGACAAGCGAATTTATGAGAGACGTTTTTGGATCAAAAAAGCGCAGGGACGCTCAGACATTGGTCTTCTTCTTGTTGGCTTGGGGAACGATTATGCTGCTTTGCGGGCTGGCCATCGACTCAGGCCTGCTTTATCTGGCGAAGGCGCGCCTGGGACGTGCCGTGGACGGCGCCGCCCTGGCGGCGGTTGGCAATTTTAACCGGGACCCCAACCCCGTCAGCAACCGGGACGATGTCGCGATTATCATGCGAAATTTTGCCGCGGCCAATTTCACCGATTTGGCTTCGATTGGCACCACCGGGTCTTCGACTGCGGGAGGAACCCCCACCACGACGACCGGGACCAACGGCTCATCCGTCACCAGCTATACGTATAATTTCAACGATGGGACGCAGGATGCCAATGGCCAGTACCGGCGCTTTGTCCAGGTGACGCTGAACACGGGTTCGAGCGGAAACATCACCAGCGCCACTTGCAATGCGCGCTGCCCGGTCCAAACCTATTTCATCGGTTATGCCACCTACGCCATCAATGGGCGGAAAAACGTGAAGATCGGCGGTTACTCGGGGCCGTCTGGTTTGGTCGATTTAAAGGTCTCCTCGTCGGCGGTGGCCAGCCGTAATCCTCGGTTGATCATGGTCGTGATTGACCGCTCCGCTTCCATGCTCCAGCCCGGCGGCGGCGCCTTCGGCCTTCCCCAGGCGGTGGTCCAATTCCTCGATTTCTTCGATACGAGCTCGGACTATATCGGCATCGTTTCTTTTGGTACCAGCGCCCGGCTGGAAATGCCTTTGACGACGAATTTCATTTATGCGGCGACGAATATTCTCTACGACGCCTACGCGATTGCCACCAATAGCTCGGAAACGAATGGTGTCCCGGGAGCCGATCCGGAAGAGTTTGCGACCAATTCCGACTATGACATCGGTTACGCCACTACGGGTGTGCGCCGGATGAAATTTGGCGGCCAGACGGCGGCCGACGAGGGGATCCGGCTGGCCATAGAACAGATGATGGCCAATTCGGGCTTTAACGATCCCGATGTGGTCAAATACATGGTTCTTTTCACCGACGGTAAATGGAATGAAATGCGGACGCTGGTCGCCGCGCCCGGTTATACGAATGTGGTCACTGGCCCTCCTGCCGCATCGGCCACCGTCAAATGGCTGACTAACACCTCGACCTGGAGCACCACGGTCGCCAATAATACCAATCTCATACCTGTGCCGACCATGAGCCCGGTGCCCGATGTGACCAATGCGATCGCGGTCAACAGTTCGATCATCGATTTCGGTAACATCGCCGGGGATCACACCAATGATCACTGGCAGAGCATCGACGGCTCGGGCTACGAGCCGCTGGGAAACCCCACCACCTCGTCCGTTGAGGGAGCTCCCACGAATTTCACAAGTACGACTTTTCTCTACAAGTCGGGCACGGTGAACTATTATTCTCGTAATCTCGATGTCTGGCTCCAGCCGGGATCGGTGGACTATGTCTATCACGGTTCCCTTTCCGCCTACTATGTCAGCAATTTCAATAACCCGACCCAGCACATCAATGTCATGTTGAATACCGGTGACAGCAACATCCTGGTCGTGCCCGGCTATGTGGTGGATGGTTGTGTCTATGACGGACTCGATCTTGCTTATCCCGATAACCCCGCGTATGGGGAATCTGGTTATCCCCGCTTTCGCAGCGATAATTATAACGAACCGCTGATGTGGCCCGATGATGCCAACCCGCCCACCACAGCTTCCGCTTTTAACAGTTACAACACCTCGGTCTCGCTCATGCGCCAGTTATTGTTTCGCAACTATGCCAATCTACTGACTGGTTTTTACGTCAATCGTCCCGACGACCCTCTCTCCACCCAGACGGAACCGCTGGATGATACCACGCCGGCGACCTATCGGCCTCTTTTCGGCTTGGGAGCCAGCTATCCCAGCGCCAACTTTTATTGGCCCTTTGATTCGGTTGGGATCGATTACGATCCGACCTACGCCTTGACCAATGCGACGGTTGATCCCGATAAATCGAACCCTTACACGGGATATTCGCGCCACGCCACCTATTCCACCAACATGCTTCAGGTGACTCCTGAGTGGTATGGCGAACTCTTTTACAAAAGCACTTCAGGCGGCGGAACGAGCGTCAATTCAGGTACCGGCACCACTGCCGCGAGTCAAATCATGGTGTCGTCGGATTGGCAGAATGGGGCGCCTTCGTGGATGAGTCCCTATGTTGATAATACGGCGGGACTCATGACGAATGAACCGGCCCACGATACCAACATCACTCCCAATCCCTCGGTCTGGCGTCCTTTGAGTTTCGTCGGAACTCCGATCTTAAACCTCGGCACCGTTGTCCCCGGCGCGGATCCGCTTAATTACACGGGCGGTTATGTCACCGATGGCAACGGAAACTACTGGCGCAATTCCATGGCCTGGAGCGGACGGCCCACCCATTATTACGACTTTTCCCAGGCGAAATGGGTGGCTGTGGCCGACAATCATAACAAGAACACGCAATTTCTGCCAATCTGCAACTGGAAAGCGCAGGAATATGCCTGGCATGCGCGGGCGCTGGGCGTGACGATTTATACCGTGGGCTATGGTCAGCTTGTATCCCCCGCGCAGCAGGCGCTTTTGGCGGTCATCGCCAATTCAACGAACACGACCGCTGGAAATCCCCAGACGTATAACGGCACCTATGTGACGAACTATATGGCCGGTCCGGGGACCGCCATCACTTACAACCCCAGCCAGCCTGTCGGCCAGCAATTTTACGCGACCAACTCGACCGACATCAGCAACGACTTCTATCAGGTTGGGCAGGCGATCAACGCGGCCCTGACGCAGTAGCGATCCTTGTGTAGCGGCGGTCTGTGACCGCCGACAAATTTTGGAGGGTTGGACTCTGGCAACTTCGCTTGTAACGGTGGGGGTAGAGACCGCCGCTACGGGGCAATGAAGCTCCGATCATTTCGACCGCTTCCGTGCGGAGATGATTTCTGTGTTCATCCCGGCGAAGTGGAGTCCGCCCCGATAGCGGCCATGCTCCATCTTCACGCACTTGTCGACGATGACGGCCAGTCCGGCGGCCAGCGCGCGCTCGGCGGCGGGGAGATTGACGAGGCGCAGCTGCATCCAGACGGCGGGGGAATCGATGCCCTTCTGCTTGCGGGCCATGGCCTGAGTCACGATCTCATCGATCTCCTGCGGCGGGCGAAAAATATCGATGATATCCACTGGAAAGGGAATGCTGGCGACGTCGGGATAAGCCTTTTCGCCGAGGATCACGTCGGCCTTCGGATTCACCGGCACGATGCGATAGCCTTCGTCCTGGAGATAACCGGCGACGAAGTAACTCGCTTTTTGCCGGTCGCTCGAAAGGCCCACGACGGCGATGGTCTTCGCCGTGTCGAGCAGGCGGTTGATTTGCGCCACGTCTTGAAAACGGGCGCGCTGTTCGGATGTCAGGCTCGTGTTGAGCGAGACAGCGCATGAAACGCCTGGTCCAGATCCCATATCAAATCCTCCACGTTTTCGAGCCCGACGGAAAGCCGGATCATTTCCGGCCCGACGCCGCACGCCGCCAGTTCCTCTTCGGTCAGCTGCTGGTGAGTGGTCGAAGCCGGATGAATCACGAGGCTGCGCACGTCGCCCACGTTGGCCAGGTGCGAGAAAAGCTGGAGCGCTTCGATGAAGCGTTTACCGTCCTCGCGGACCGGCGAGCCTTCGCCCTTTAAACCAAAAGAGAAAACAGCGCCGGGCCCCTTGTGCAGATATTTTTTCGCCAGCGCGTGGTCGGGATGACTTGGCAGGCCGGCATAGGCGACCCAGGCGACGTTCCCGTTTTGCTCGAGGTATTCCGCGATCTTTTGCGCGTTGGCGACGTGGCGATCCATTCGCAACGAAAGCGTTTCGAGGCCCTGGATGAGGAGGAACGAATTCATGGGCGAGACGCACGCGCCGACATCGCGGACCGTTTCCGCGCGCGCCTTCATCAGGAAGCCGTAGTGGCCGAACGTGTCGAAGAAGCGGAGGTTGTGGTACGACGGGGAGGGGGCCGCGATGGTGGGAAAGCGGCTGAAATCGAAATTGCCTGAGTCGAGGATGACGCCCGCGATGGCGTTGCCGTGGCCGCCGATGAATTTGGTGGCGGAGTAAAGCACAAGCGTCGCGCCGTACTCCATAGGGCGGCAGAGATAGGGCGTGGCGAAGGTGTTGTCGATGATCAGCGGAATCTTGTGCGCGTCGGCCAGCGCCGCGAGCTTCTCTTGGTCAAGGATCGAGCCGCGCGGGTTGCCGATCGTCTCGCCATACAACGCGCGCGTCTTTTTCGTGATCGCTTTTTCCCAAGCGCCAAAATCGTGCGGATCGACCAGCGTGACTTTGATCGAAAGCTTGAGCAACGTCTGCTTCAACTGTGTGACCGTCCCGCCGTAGAGATGCGACGACGCGACCACTTCATCTCCGGGCGAGAGGAGCGTCATGAACGTCACGAACTGCGCCGCCATGCCGCTGGAAACCGCGAGCGCTCCGGTGGCGCCTTCCAGCGAAGCCATGCGCTCCTCGAACACGGCGGTAGTCGGATTGCTGATGCGCGTGTAGATGTTGCCGTACTGCTTCAGCTCGAAGAGTTGCGCGGCCTGATCGGCGTTGTCGAAGACGTAGGAGGTCGTCTGGTAAATCGGCACGGCGCGCGCGCCGGTGACGGCGTCGGGAACATGCCCGGCGTGGACCATGCGGGTCTCAAAGCCAAATTTGCGGGGCGCGGGGCGGTCGGTCATAAATCAAGGCAACACTTTTAGTTTCAGGTTGCGGAACGTGATGAGATAGCCCTCGGCCTCGAGCCCCAGGTAGCCTTCGTCCAATCCGCAATCAGGAAAAACGGCGCCTGGAAATCCGTTGACCCAAAGTGACAACTTGGGGCCCTGGGCGGTCAGCTCAAAAGTGTTCCACTCGCCCGCCTCCTTCACCCGGCAGGGCAACGAGTTGACCTTGAACCTTTTGGTTGTGGCGCCCGCAGGTGTCACGCCAAACCAGTAACCGCCGTCGCGGCTCATGATCTGCGCCTGGTGCCAGATCGCGCCGTCCCGCGAGGTGCGGATGAAGACGCCGCTATTGTAACCTTTCTTGCCGGCGATCTTGGTGAAGCAAAACTCGACGTGGAAAATGCAGTTCCGCACTTTCCGGTCGAGCAAGAGCACGTCATGGCCGCCGTCTCCGTCGCAGACGAGATCGCCATTCACGACATGCCACTGCGGGCGGATCACCTTGGCCGTGATCGGTATGGGGACGGAGAACCAGCCCTTCAAGTCGGGAGCCGGCATGATGTCTTGCCAGCCGTTGGAATTAGCACTCAGCGCGCTTGGCGTGGGCTGCGCCGTATCATCGACGGCCGCAAGCCTCCCCATCGCCGCAAGGCAGACCGCGGGAATAAGCACGAAGCGAAAGCGCATTTGGCCATCATGGTGCCGGAGGACGGTTTTTCCAAGCGCCAAGAAATCGGTTGCGCCCGGCGGCCCGAGGGGACATCTTACCTTTAGTTACGGGGGCGCATTGGCTTCGACTGAAGCATGGTGATGCCCGCCGCAAGTCGAGGATGGGGTAGGTCTTTCTCGTAAAACAGCCAGCCCAAAAATAAAGAACAACAATACGTTGGCTCTCGCTGCCTAATAAATCACGGCACGACGTTGTCGCCCTGACCTCCACTAGGGGACGACAACGACATCAGTGGGGCGACGCGGTTGGTGAGTGACCGACCCTCCGCGGCGAATCAACGTGGTGACTACGGATACGGGGTGAGCTGCGCCACAACCCGTATCCCGACAATCTCAGCGCGGACAAACTTGTAGAAGCGGTCAAGACCTTGTTCCAGGACGCGGGTTCGACCCCCGCCGCCTCCACCTCTTATAATTCTAACGTAATTTTGTTTGCACACGCTTTTGCACACAGATTAGTGCAATGCATGCAAAGAGTCTCAGAATATGACGAAAGGTCCGTCACGCTCATCTCCTAGATTCTGAACTAAGGACGCGGGCCCTGTACTGGCAATCCAAGGAAACACCCTCAATTCTTACAGGCGGATGGGCTTACTTTCCTCTGGATTGCCCTTGAAGTGCCTGACCAGCAACGCCAAAGCAAGACCCATCGCGGGAAAGACGACCAGGAAAATACCAACCAAAATGAGCATAGAGTTTGATAGACGAAGAAGGGTTGCGTCGCAAGAAAATTGTTACGATACTGTTACGTTTATATGTCTTTTTCGTGGCGAAACGAGGAGTTAAGCCTTCGTAATATTCTTTCAGTCGGCGAGCCCGGCAATTTCCAAGGCTCTGCCGGACACCTTCAAGGATCGGCTTGGACTTTGCGATTCGACTCCCTTTTGCCTTTTGGAATTTCATTTTTCTCATTCTTGGGGCGGGCGAGATTAAAAAGGTCTTCCCGGCGAATCGTCACGAGAATCCAGATCAAGATCGGCACGGAAAAGCTGGCCCCTAGTTGGGTGACGAGCGTGTAATCCAAATCGTCGAGGACGGTTTGCAAGAAAGGAGACAGCCTCATGAGAGATAAAGCGGAAGATTCGTCCCAGATCCATAGTTGCAGCGAAAAAAGAATGAAGGCGTGGATCAAAAGCAATCCCCACACGAGCGCCCAGCCCCGTTGCCGCCAGGGCACGGGCGTGGCGAGAATCAGCGCCATGGTCAGGGCGGTCGGTATCCAGCCAATGGAGCGCGTATCCAAATCGACCTGCTCGACCAAGCCCTGGCCGTTGCGATCGACCAGGGCGCGATTGCCGAGGGTCATTTGCGTATCGAGGCTGGAAAAGCCGTGCTGCACATGATGAGGTTCGAACAGCACTATTCTTTGGTCGTCCAGCCGGCTAAAAGCGGCCTGTCCCAGCGCTCGAAAATAGTCGCCGTAAATGTCATTCCATCCGGGCCAGGGAAAAATAAGCAGGCCAAAGATGACGGCGAATCGTGCCAGCGCAAAAAAGATTTGCTTAGGTCGCAACATGGGATGGGACCTGATAAGAACTTTCCCTCCAGCCGATAAAGAAGCCAATCGCGACCGCGATGAAGACGGTCGGCCACACCTCCAGATGGGCTGAGTTAAAAAAGCCGGAGAGATGGATGCCGATCCAATAGAGCGTGACGATTCGAACGAGGTTCAAAACCTGCAGGAGAACGATGGCGGCGAGAATCCCTCTTACCTTGTGAAGGAGGGAGGCTGGAAACGAAATCATGGCCGCGCACAGGAGCCAGGTCGGCTCGACGGCGTCGCATCCCCGGCGAATAGCCATGGCAAATTGGGGCGACTGGATGGTGACTTCGGAGACGTGCGTGGGCTGGCCGAGTCCGCGCAGAATCGCATTGGCGAGCCAGGCGTTGGCTTCCAGGTAGGCGTAGAGGGCGCGGTCAAAAAAGGGCGTGGTGAGGAGAGCATAAAATAAGGCCAGCCATAGAGCAAAGTTCAGACCGAAGCGAAAGACCGGACTTCTTCCCGCGTACCATGAAAGCCATTGCGCTTTTAGGGAGCGCGCCGGTTTCCTGGGACGGCTTTTCCGGTGGCGGCTCACGACTTATCGTACGAGCCGTGTCGGGCGGGTGGCCACGAAAAAAAGCAATACCGCTAAAATCGCCAATCCCCACCAGGGCATCGTGGGTGAGTCGTCGGCTACGGGGGACGTGATGGTTAGGGTGAAGCCCTGGGGGGCGGCGCTGCCGAAGTTGTTGCTGGCCGTGACCTGGCCGACGTAGACGCCGGGCGTGGTCGGAGTTCCCGAGAGCGCACCGGTGGGTGAAAGCGTCAGCCCGGGCGGGAGGCTGCCACTGGTCAGACTGAAAGTGGGCGCGGGATAACCGGAAGCCAGAAAGGAGAAACTGTACGGGCCGCCCGCGGTTACCATCGCGGATAAGGGCTTGTTGGTGATGGCGGGCGTCTGGTCCACTGTGATCGTAAAGTTTTGCGTGGCGGCATTTCCGACTCCGTTAGTCGCTCTCACGCTGCCCGGGTAAATGCCGGTTTGGGTGGGGGCCCCGGAGAAAACGCCGGCTGAACTCAGGACGATTCCGGGCGGGAGTTGACCCGACATCAGGCTGAACGTCGGGGCCGGGAAACCGGTCGTTTGATAGGAAAAATTAAAGGACGTGTTAATCCCGGTGAGAGCCGATAGCGGCGCATTGACGATGGCGGGAGCCTCCTGGACCACGATCGAGAAACTTTGCGTCGCATCGGGACTGATGCCATTGCTGGCGGTCAGGGTTATCGGGTAGGGCAGCCCAGTTGAATTGGGCGGGTTGCCGCTGAGCACGCCCGTCGTGGAATTCAGGGTGGCCCAGGTGGGCAAACCGGTCGCGCTGAAGAGAGGCGTGCCCGTGGCCGTGACGGTGAAACTATTGGCCTGCCCGGCGGTGAAGGTCGCGCTGGCCTGACTGGTGAAGGTCGGCGGGCTGACGAGCGAAAGTCTGAAGACCGTGCCGTTGCCGCCGACGGATGCGCCGGCCGTGCCGCCAAAGTAAGTGGTGCCATAGAAAGCGCCGTCGGATCCCTGGACCACGGCGGTATAAGGATTTGCTCCGTCATGCTGGACGCTCCCGAACGTATAGAGCACGGTCACTGTGCCCTGCGGGGTCATCCGGAAAACAGTGCCGTTATTCGTCGCATTGCCACCATCCGAAGTTGTGCCGTAAAAGTTCCCGTCGGCGGCCTGAATCAGGCCGGCGTTGGGCGCGTAACCGTCGTCTCCGACGCTTCCATCCCAAAAATTATGGAGGATGGTGAGAGCGCCCTGGGTGGTTATTTTGAAAGCCGTGCCGTAGTAGATGGTGGTTCCTCCCTCCTCGGTGGTGCCGTAAAGATTGCCGTCGACTCCCTGGACCAGGCCGCCTTCCGGGTAAGTTCCGTCCGAGGGGATGCTGCCATCGCCGAAGCTATGGAGGGTCGTTACCACGCCCAGTGGCGTCATTTTGAAGACCACCCCCTCGTTGGCAGAGCCGCCCTGCGGAGTTGTGCCGTAAAAGTTTCCATCCTTTGCCTGGACGAGCGCGCACCATGGGTAGGTTCCGTCCGAGGCGACGCTGCCATCGCCAAAACTGTGCAGGGTGGTCACCACACCGAGGGGCGTTATCCGGAAGATCGTTCCCTCGCCGGCGGAGCCGCCGAAATCGGTGGTGCCATAAAAATTTCCGTCGGTGGCCTGAATGAGAGGCGCGAGCGGCGAGATGCCATCGTTGGAGACTGTTCCATCTCCAAAAAGGTGCAGCAGTGATACAACACCCTGTGGGGTCATCTTAAACACGCCGCCGCCGCTGTCGCCGCCGTAGCAGGTCGTGCCATAGAAATTGCCGTCGGTGCCCTGGACCAACGGCGCATAGGAACCCCGGCCGACATCAGGCACGCTCGAATCCGAGAAACTGTGCAGCACCGTTTCCGCGCCCTGGGGAGTAATCTTGTAAGCGATCCCGTCGGTTGCCGACCCGGTAGCCAGGGTCGTTCCATAGAAGTTTCCATCGGTGCCTTGAATGAGTGAGCCGATAGGGATGTTTCCGTCGTTCGGAACGCTCCCATCGCCAAAATTATGGAGAACGGCGTACTGCCGGACCAGGTTGGGCAAAACGGTGATGCTAAAATTTTGAGTGGCGTTGGGGCTGATGCCGTTGCTGGCGGTGATGGCGCCGGTGTAGATGCCGAGCTGTCCCGGCGTGCCCGAGAGGACTCCACTTGTCGACAAGCTCATTCCGGGAGGTAAGGCCCCCGAGGTCAGGTTGAAGCTGGGCGAAGGGTTGCCATTTACCCGATAAGTAAAGCTCAGAGGGGTGTTGACGATGATGATAACGGTCAGAGGCGCGGCTGCAAACGTGGGGGCGCTTAACGGTACGACAGTGATGCTGAAGGGCTGGCTGGCGTTCGGATTGATCCCGTTTCCGGCGGTGACTGTCCCGGTGAACGTGCCGATTTGAGTCGTGGTGCCCGAAATGACGCCGCCCGGACTGAGGGTGAGGCCCGGCGGCAGGCTGCCGGCGCTGACGCTAAAGGTCGGCGTGGGAAAGCCGGTCGAGGAATAGGCGAAGTAGTAGGGTGTATTCAGCGTCGTGGTGGAGATCGGCGGCCCGTTGGTGATCTGCGGCATTTGTTGCACGGTGAGGGAGAAGGTCTGCGTGACGCCGGAACCAACGCCGTTGGTGGCGAGGACGCTGCCGGTATAGACTCCCGCTAGTGTCGGCAGGCCCGAAAGCAGGCCGGAAGAACTGAGATAGAGCCCGGGCGGCAGGTTGCCGCTGTTTAAACTGAAGATGGGACTGGGTGCGCCCGTCGCGGCGTAGGTGAAACTGTAAGCCGAGCCAACCATGGCCGGCGTGGTCGGCGCTCCGCTCGTGAAGACCGGCGCGGCCGGTGACTGGACGGTGATGGCCACCGTCCGGGTGGCATCGGGCGCGATCCCGTTGCCGGCGTCGATGGTGGCGGTGAAAGAACCAAGTTGGGAAGGCGTGCCCGAAATCACTCCGGTCGGGCTCAGGGTAAGCCCAGGTGGAAGACTTCCCGAAAGCAGGCTGAAAGTCGCGGCCGGGCGGCCCGCGGTCGTCAGTGAGAAGGAGTAAGCGATGTTGAGTCCCGCGATGGGCGTCGGAGGCCCGTTTGTAAACACGGGCGAGCCGCTGGGCGACAACAAGGTTTGGGCCAGGGTCTGCACGTTAGGAACGCCGATTCCTGTCGCCAGGTCGTAACCGGGGCCTGCATTGTAACCAGTCCCGCCGTCAAAAGCATTGTTGCCGCTGGTGATGTCACGGAAGTTTGAAGTGCCCAGAAAGGGATAGAGATCCGGGCCGAGCAGACCGAGGGACCGGAGCCCGACATTGGCGCGGGTCTGGTTGAGCAAAGCGCAGAATCCGGCCCAGGTCGGGCTACTCCAACTTGTGCCGCCATAGGCTGTCTGCGCTCCGTCCAGGATCACGACGGCGCCGTAAAAGGGATCGGCGGTCAGGGCGACGTCGGGCACCGCGCGCGTGGTTCCGGCCGGCAAGCCCGAGCCAGTCTGCCAGGAAGGACGGGCGAAATACTGGCTGACGCCGCCGCCACTGGCACCGGTATAGTTATTCCAGACGACTTCACTGCCAGCGCTTCCGTTCGAGGCAAGGGCGAGAGAGGTTCCTCCCACTCCGGTCACGTTGGGATCGCACGCCGGCGATTCCGCCTGGAGCGGACCGCCCCCGGCATGTCCTGAAGTGTCGGGAGTGGCGCCGCCGTCGCCGGAAGAGACGAAGATGCTCAGGCCAGCGCTGGCCAATTGGGCGAAGAGTTGCGTGTCGGTTTGCAGCTGGCTGGTGGCTTCGTACGTTTCCCCAATGCCAAAACTCATCGACATCTGGTTGAGTCCCAGTTCGGGATGAGTCGTGGCGTCATTGTAAATTTCCTGATACGCCTGATCGATGTTACTGAATTCAAGAGATTGGGTGGCATAAACCCGGACCTTGACCCCGGGCGCGACCGAACTGCTCCATTCGGTGTCGAGCGTTTCTTCTCCAGAAGGACTTGGCAATGTCCCGGATATGACCTGAATGAAACTGATGTTGTTGATCGTTTGGGGGACGCTGTACGTTTGCCAAAAGGAAGTCAGATCGCTGACGGCGGGAAAAGTATCGATGACGATTGCGATCGTTTGCCCCGAGCCCGTGATATTCGAGGCGTACAGTCCAGAGGCATTGTAAGCCTGCGCGATCTGGCTCGGCAGATAGGGTGGATTCGTGTCGTAGAGGGAACTCGGCTTCAACACGAAATGCTTGCGCATCCGCAGATGCGGTTGCAGGCCATTGATTCCGACCAGGAGGGGAGACAGCGTCGCCGGCACATTCGGCGCGGTGATCGCCGAGGTGTATTCATTGCCTTCATAGCTGACGCGGGCAAAACTGACCTGCATGACATTCTGAATCTTGCTTACTTTTCCCCGGGCGAATATTGCCAAATGGTTTTTGTCCTGGCGGGTGATTTCAAATCCCTGGCCTGAAAGCCACGCGCTTATCTTTTCGTAATCGGCATAGGACGGATCGTAGCGGCTGGCCATTTCCTCCGGCGGGATGTGCTCGCCGTGGGCAAGACGAGTTTGCAGCTCAGTGAAGTTCCTCATCTTCAGCGCCACTTCAAATTCCAGCAACGCGCCAGTCTCGTTTGCCTTTAAAATCTTGCGGAGAATAAAAGCCTTGTGTGGCTTAAGCAGTCCCGCTGTCGGCGTGGTCGAAACTTCCTTGATACTGTCGTTAAGGGCAACTTGAGCCGCGGTTGCAGCCTCGGCATGCGAAAAAAGTCCTATCAACAGAAATGCGCCGAACCAGAGGAGAATCTCCGAAATGAAAAAACGAAAGAAGCTCTTCTGTGGGCCTTTGAAGCCAGCCGGATCTGAGTTAGGAGTGCTCATGATCAAGCCAGTTAATGAAAAATTAGAGGTTCAGGCGGGATTAAAGCGAGAATGCGAATTTTAAGCATGCCTTATCATCTGTTAAGAGCAAGGATTCATGCCTCCTTCGTGGAAACGTAACGTTGAGGCGAACGGCGACTTCAATCTGAAGGCTCCGGGGTTTTGCTGGCGGTAACCAGAATAGTTGTGCCATACTGTCTGGTGAGTCTCCTCGTCTGGCCGTCGCTAAAATCTTCGCGAAATCAAAATTCCGAGTAACGCTACTCAAGGAAAAACATGAAAGAACCCGTGACCTCTGCCAGGTCAGGATGTTTCATGTCGTCCCTCGTCCACGTTGCTTTTTTTGGTTTCCTGGCCTGCGCGGGTGCGCCCGCCCTGCTGGCCCAAACGGTGGTTCATCCGATTCGAACGCAGGATTTCGGCAAGGGGCAAGCCAGCCAGGCGCAGGCGATTTTAAACAACTACCCGGATGAAAACGTCTATGTCACCGATTTTGTTCCGACCGGTCCGCCGCGGGACA
Organism: Methylacidiphilales bacterium; assembly: GCA_965226715.1. GTDB lineage: Bacteria > Verrucomicrobiota > Verrucomicrobiia > Methylacidiphilales > UBA1321 > JABDGH01. The sequence continues at coordinate 13,825 of CBDDEB010000002.1, forward strand.
GCGCTGATGTCCCGAACGCGGTGCCTGGAGATACTAGCTGGTCGTGGAGCGCCGCCACCCCCAATCAAATCACGAGCCTGCCCAGTGGCCAGATCTTTCCCAACAACGCGACCTATCCGGAACAATTCGAGAGCCTGCAGGTGCTAAGCGGCCAGACGATCCAGGCTTCCTACTGGAAAACGCCCACGGGTAAACCGACGACCCAGACGTTTATCCGCACGGCGATCGACGGCTTCAAGAGTCTCCAGCTGGGCACCGATCTCTTCACGCTGGCGCAAGCCTATTACAAGAATGGCTATGCCGTCATTCCTGTCGGTCAGCGCAATGAGAATTTTTCGCGGCGCATCGCCGTGGCTCTCGACGCTTTGGCCACCACGGCGCCGAATTATTTTGTCACGGTCAAAAACTACTGCACCTATATCAACACGCCGCCGGGATGGGTGGCGACGAGCGATTGCCAGCGCATGAGCACCTATAACGGGCTGGCCCACGAGTGGGACTACAAGTTGCTGGACTCTTTCGATGCCATCGTCGGCAGCCCCGGTTTGGCCCAGCTGAGTCAGGAGAGGGGATATGACGCGGGCGCGAAGATCGCCAATCTTTTCTTCGGCAGCGAGGGCAATTTCCTGACGCAAAACATCCCGGCGAACGTGGCCGTGCTGAGCAATCTGCCGGAACCCTACTTTGTGCTGCCGGGTGTGGCCACGGTGATTCAAGACTCGGCCACGACGGTGTCGCCTCCCTCCTGGATCAATTATCTCAACACCTTCATGAATGACGTGACCCTCAACATCAACCGGGATGCCATCGATAATGAAGGGCTCGGATATTCCTACAATTACCTCGTGCAAAACGTCGACGTCGCGAATAACACGGCGTCTTATTTCACCGTTTGGCCCGCCAACACTCCGGCCTTGATGGCCACGCAGAGCGCCTGCCAGGGCTATGTCAATTACTTCACCTATGGAGCGAATCTATGGGACTCGATCCGGACGCCGGACGGTGTTCTCCCGGCCTTTGGGGATACGCCCTACGCGGTCGAGGTCACTCCGAGCAATGCGGGAAGTTCCGCGGTGGTCGCCTCCTACGGCCATGTCTCCATGGGCGCGGGCACGGGTACCCAGGCGGTCCAGGTGAACCAGAACTTTCCCGGCACCGGCAACCATATGAAGTCGGACATCACCGCCTTCGTTCTCTGGGCCTTCGGCGCGCAACCGGTGGACAATATGCGCTACTTTAACGGCTCCCCCTTCCGCGGATGGACTGAGCAACTCCTGGAGCACAATTCCGTGGTGATTGACCGGACTGATCCAATGGTCGCGGGCATTCCGAACACCAGTACGTACGGAAATGGCAACCTGACGATGTATGAGCCGGGCAACAACGGCTTCGCGGTGACCGAGATCGACGGCCAGCGCTATTACCATGCGCAGGCAAGCCGCTATCAGCGGATCATGATCCTCAACACGGCCGACCTGACCCGTCCCTATGTTGTCGACGTCTTCCGGGTGACCGGCGGCCAGACCCATGACTACGTGCGCCATGGTGCGATCAACTACTCCATGACCGGAACGACCACGCTGGCGGTGACACCGATGTCGGGCGCGAACCCCTTGTTGGAAGGCAGCGAGATCGGAACCTACAACGCGACCTCCGGCACGCCCTATTACGGCAACTTCGTCAACATGAGCAGCGGCGCCATCGGCAGTAACTTCAACTTCACCTACCAGGATACCTCGACCGCGCATCACGACGTGCGGACCTGGGTGACGAACCCGGGCTCGGCGACTCTTTATTTTGGCCAGAGCTACTGCGCGGGCAACAACGAGCCGTTGAACTACGCCACGCGGCCATCGGCGATCATCCGTCGGCGGATCACCAGCGGCACGCAGGACAGCCTGTTCGCGACTGTGACCGAACCGCTGAACGGCGGGGTGGGCAATATTACGGCGGTGACGCAATTGCCGATGACGGGCAATGCCCTCGACTCGGCGGCGATCCAGATCACGTTCTCGAGCGGACGGGTCGACACGATTCTGGTCAACATGTACAACCCCTCGGTAGCGGGCGTCACCTCGGGGTCGACCACGATTTCGACGGCAGACGGGCAGTATTCGCTCACGGGCCGCATCGGGGAATGGATGAGCCAGTCCGGCAACGACCATACCTGGACCATGGGGGCCAGCAGTTTCAGCTATCCGGGACATCTGTTCACGCCGGCGACGACTTGCTACTATTCAGGTTCGATCACGGGAGAGACGCGCATTGCGACGGGAGGAACCAATAACGCCTTCATCTCGTCGGTCCCGCTACCGACGGGCACGGCCCTGCAGGGCAAATATCTCTCGCTCATTCACCCGAGCCTTAACGGGTACGGCGTGACGGGCATTAGCGAGCTCTTCCCCATCGATCACGTGGAGGTCGACAGTGGAGCGTATAACGTCTGCTTCCCGCGGGACCACCAATATGTGATTAACGGCACCACCAGCACGGAGCAGGTGCTTCCGGAGCGCACCTTTACCGGGACGAACACTTTCGAGCTGGTGCTGAGCGCCTTTTCGCCAAACCTGGCGCCAATCAACGATAATGTCGTGTTTAGTTCGGCTTCGACGATTCCTATCGTCGCCACTGCTTACACCATCAGTGGCTCGACGCTCGGTCTGACTTTAAACTTTGCGCCAACGCCAGGTACGGTTCTCACCGTGATTCAAAATACGGGAGGCAGCCCGATTAATGGCATATTTACGAATCTACCCAATGGCGGCTCCATTACCGCCGTCTACAGCGGTACCACTTATACTTTCATCGCCAATTATGCCGGCGGCGCCTCGGGCGACAACCTGATCCTCACCCTCACGAACACGGGCAATATGATCGCCGATGATAGTCCCGTGATGCCTCCGTGGGGGCTCGGTCTCATGGCTTTACTTTTATTTCTAGGAGCTGCGAGGTCTCTTTCCACGGCGCGAAAAGTCATCCCGGCGCCGTAAAAGTTATTGACCTGCCGCAACCGGCTAATCCCCAGCCGCGATAACACGCTGACTTTTCGCCGCCTTCACTTGGCCGCCGGATTGCGAGACTCAAAGCAGGCATCAGGGTGATGCGGTATGATCAGATGCTCCGCTATGTTCCGGGTAGGGATCGGAGGCGAGAATGGATTCGACGTCCTTGGCGCCGATCGCATCGGCGAATTGTTTGGGAGATAATTTTAGCCCGGTCAAATCATCGTGGAAGGCATCCCAGGCATTCCGTCCCAGTTCGCGGTAAACTTCCTGATCGGAGTCGTCCTTCGTCGCCGCCAAGCCGGCGTTAACCTGGGCGGAAATCAGTTTGTATCCCTCGTAGTCTGCGCCGAGCTTGAAATAGGGAGATCGTTTCGCGAGGTCGTCGCTGTTCTGATACTTTGTGATTTGATCCCCGAGGTCCAGGCTGCTTGCGCCGGGATTGCTTTTGAGCGCTTTTTGAGCGAAGGCCACGCCGTCCCTGATGTCTTTCGTTTCCGGAACTCCCAGGGCGGCGGAAGTGGTGGCGACAGGAGCCGTGGGGTCCGCCAAGCCGTTCTGTAGGCCGCCGTAGCCCAGGACGAGGGCCGACAGGACGAGCAGGAAGCGCCGCGTTCCCAGAGGCAATTTTAGGGACCGGATGACTTTTGAATTCATGGACTGAACTTAACACGAGATTTGAATTTACGTAAACATCAGCCGTCGTGTTGTGTTTAAACGCAAAATATGATTGAGTGTCCGCTGTGAGGGATATTTCTTCACTGTCTGGTCAAGGTCGACCTTCCGGCCCAAGTTCCCACCGGAAAGGTCGCCGCCGAAAAGAGGACAAAAGGGGAGACCTTACCTTCATCGTGCAGGTAACCATCATCGCCCTGGCGATTGGAATCGCGATCTATGCGCTGATTGCTGTCCTTTCCTACCTGGGCCAACCGAGTCGCACGGCCCCTCCTCTTGATCCGAGGGTTTTAGGCGATTAATCGATTGCCATCCGGCGAAGGCCAGCCGGTCGGCGATTTACTTGGGCGGAAGATTGGACGTGGCCGACGGCTTGGACGGCTTTTCCAAGGCCGACTGCACCGCGTAATAAACAGGTTTCGCACGGTAATCGTTGTCGAACAAGAGCAAGCCGTGCTCCTTGCGCCTTCTCCAGCTATACTTGTCCACCACATTCCAAGTGTCCCAGATAATGCACTTGGGCTGGTTGATGCAGACGCGAAGGACATTCTGATAAATATCGGCCTGGCTCAGATTGTCCGGCACGTCCATTTCCGAGACGACAATGGAGACGCCTATATCAGCAAATTTTTGGAAAATTTCGGTCAGGTATTTGTAATCGGGAACGGGATTTTTGTGAAAACCGATATGGCATTGAAATCCCACGGCGTCGATCGGTACTCCCCGGGCTTTCAGGCGCTTGATTGTCTGGTAGAGCTTTTCCGCCTTTTTCGGTTGGACTTCAATGTTGTCCTCGTTCCAGACAAGGACGCACTTGGGATCAACGGCGCGGGCGGCACGAAAGGCGTGTTCCCAATAGAGAAAGTCGCCGTCGCTGTCTTTGCCGATTTTTTCGAATACAGCCGGATAGGTGATGACCTCGTTAAGAACGTCCCAGTATTTTATTTCGCCGTAGGGGCTTCCGGTTTTATAGCGGCCCATGACATGGTTGATGTGATTGACTAGAATTTTATCCAGGTCGTCCCCGGTGAGCTTCGGATCAAGCATCCATTTGGGCAGATAACTGTCTCGGGCGATCAACACGTGCCCTTTGGCGATAATGTGATTGTCCATGCAGAATTTGACCCACTGGTCAGTCTTGGCGAAATCAAAGGTGTTTTTCGCGAGTTCGGTCTTCTTCGGTTTCAGGCAGTTCTCATCCGACAAAATGCTGTATTCGTTTTTAATAATCGCCTCTTCATTGGGGTCATTATGGTTCAGGTCCGTCGCGGCGCCGATCAATAGATGGTGCTGGGCGCCGAGATCTTTCAACCTCGGTCCTGAGGGCATTTCAGGCAGATCGGCCATCGCGTTGCCCGCGGTCGCAATCAGGCTGGCCCATCCGACCATAAGCAGAAAAGGATATCTCATCGCCCTGGCGACAAAGGGGATCGACGCAGTCGAAGTTGGTCTGAATTGGCTCAGGCCGAGAGAGGTTTGCATAAAGTTTGAGTACAGCAATAACATCCTGCTTTTGGATTGCAACCTACTTGGACGAGAAGGGCTCTGGGTAAGCCATCCTCTTTAAAAATTACGGTCTTGTGACGAATCCCTATCAGTGATAGACCGTTACAGCATCGGGAGATGCTGACAAGTGGGGACTAGGAGCCGGCCTGGATAATCAGGGCCAAAAAGGAGCCAGAAGAATGAAAAATGAATGGATAGGCAGTGGGGCTTTTAAAAGCCGGAAGATTGCAACGATGGTCGCAATGGCGGTTTTCGCCTTTGCTTGCGGTGAAACCGCGGGTTACGCCCAACTCAATCCCAACTCGTACACGAGTCTCGGAACATTGAGTGCGGGGACTGGTGACACCGTCGCCATTAACACCACGACCGGAACGATTACCATCACCGGACCTGGGGCGGGCGTTTTTACCGGTGTCACGCAGACACAGACCGGAGCGGCCAGCATCACGGTCTTTGATTTTACCAGCATCAATATTGCCGCGGGCGCGAACGTGACCGTCACGGGTTCCAACCCGCTGGCGCTCCTCAGCCGGGGCAATGCCTCGGTCCTTCCCGCTATTGTTGCCAGCGGCGGCGCGGGCGCTTCCGGACCGCAACCTCCCACCCCGCAACTGCCTACGCCCGGCGCGGGTGTTCTCGGCGGGGGCAACGGCGGCGCGGGCGCCACGGTGCCTGATACTGCGGCCGGGGATGGGACATCAACTTTGAACTCCGATGGCGGCAAGGCCGTGACCTCCCCTAATTCAAGTGTGGGAAACCAGGATGGCGGCGGCGGCGGTTTGGGCGGACCAGGCGGCGCGGGTGGGTCGACTGCGGGCAGTGCGGTCGGGGTCAGTCCCCTCACGACCCTGGTCGGCGGCGGCGGCGGTAGTGGCGGCCCTTTTGAGAATAATACGGCCGACGGGATTTCTGAACCTGGATCCGGCGGTGGCGCGGGCGGCGGCGCGATTGAAATCATCGCCACGGGCACGCTCACGGTCTCCAGCCTGACGAGTAACGGCGGCAACGGCGGCGGGGTCGTTCCGGTCAACGGCAACACGCAGTACGGCGGCGGTGGAGCGGGCGGCGCCATCGTTCTCGGCGGTTCCTCTCTGATTGTTTCCGGCTCGGTCGATGCGAATGGCGGTCCGGCGGTCAACGGCACCGACGCAGGCTCGGGCGGCGGCGGCGAAGTCGCGCTGATCGGCACGCCGAGCTGGGTGCTCGGTTCTACCACTGCTTTGGGCGGTCTGGGAATCGACGTGGAGGTGAACCGGGGCGTGGGCGGAAGCGCCAACGGCACGGCGGGAACGATTGAGGCCCAGACGCTCGGCGTGACGGCTCCGACCGGGCAGACGGCGACTTTTGACGGCACCTCGTTTACGAACGTTATTCCAGTGCAGATGCAGGCGGCGGCCACTCCGGCCATTACCGTGACCCTGGGCACCAACTTGATTCTCGACGGAGGTTCCCTGCAATTCACCGGCACCGGCGAGACCTTTGGGCCGACGAATACGTTCGCCGTGACCTCGAATGGCGGCATGGTCGACACGCAAGGTTTTACCGACACGGTCTCATCGACCATCACGGGAGCGGGAAACCTGAAGAAGGTCGGTTCGGGCACGCTGATCTTGAACGCGGCGAACACCTATAGTGGAGGCACGACACTCTCGGCGGGAACCCTGGTCGCCGGCAATAGCACGGCCTTGGGCACTGGTGGATTCAGTCAAACCGGCGGCACGCTCGAGACGGACGGAGTCAATCACACCATCACGGTCGGAAATGGGACCAACGGATTCGATCAAACCACGGGCACGCTTGCCATCACGCTCAATGGCGCTCCCGGCGCGGCCTCCAACGATCAGGTGCACGTGACGGGGACGGCCGCTCTCGACGGCACGCTCGACATCAACTACACGCCGATCACGGCCGCGAGTACCGCGACTTATACCATTGTGACGACGACCGCCGGCATCACCAGCGTCGGGGCCGGGTATCTCACGCCCACCTTGACGTCCGGCGCACTGATTCTTCATGTCACGGGCGAAAAAGTCGGCGACGACTTCGACATCACCATCAGCACTTCGCAAGGCTCCTTCGGCGCGATTACCGGACTGACCCCGAACCAGCAACAGGTCGCGTCTTATATCGACCGGTTTGCGGGCAATCCCCCGACGGGCGCGCTGGGTAACCTGGTCAACAGCCTCGATGCCATCAGCGTCAATTCCGCCGCCTTGGGAAATGCGCTCAACCAGCTCATGCCGCTGAATTTCGCCCGCTTCACGAGTTCCACCGCTTTTAACAACACCGACTTCCTGGTCGAGCAGATGGATAATTATTTTGCCGACCAGCGCGGAGCCGACGGCGCTTTTATCGCCAGCAAGGGTGGCATCGACTACTCGGGCCTGACCATCAATGATCCCGATACGGCGCAAGGCCTGCAGGAAATCCGCAGCCACCTCCTGGCCTGGAATCCGGCGCCGACCGCGGGACTGCTTAGTGATTCGACTCCGTCCATACTCGGGGGCGTGGACATGAAGGACACCAAGGCGATGGCACCGGCCGCCCAGCAACCGGCCAACCTCTGGAATGTCTTCGTGGCGGGTGACGTGGTGCTGGGACAGGACTTTTCCGATCCTGAGACCGGGTTGGGCCACGACGACAGCACGACCGGCGGGGTGCGCCTCGGGGCCGACTATGCCGTCACGCCCCATCTTCGGGTTGGCGCTCTTTTCGACTACAGTCATACCGATGCGACTCTTGATGCGCAGAACAGCAGCGCCACGGTCGATTCCTATATGCCGGGCGCGTATGCCAGTTACGCTGAAAATGGCTGGTTCGCGAACGCCATCGGCACCTACGGCTTCTCCAGCTACACCCAGGCGCGCAATGTCTCCATTCCCGGATTCGACGGCACGGCGAATAGCGCGCCGACCGGCGACGAGATCATCGGCGATCTTGACGGGGGATATGACTTCCATAGTGGACGATGGACTTTCGGTCCGACCGCGGGCCTGAAATTTGTCCACCTGGACGTCAATGGCTACTCGGAAACCGGGCTGCCGGCCGCGGATCTGGCCGTGAACCGCGATGAGGCGAACTCGCTGCGCGGTCGCATCGGTGGCCGGGTCAGCTATGCCTATCACAGCGTCGGCATGATCTTCACTCCGCACCTGGACGCGAGCTGGCAGCACGAATTCATGGACCCGAGCCGGGGGATCACCAGCCAGTTCTCCGGCGTTGACGCGGGGACCTTCGATGTCACGACACAAAATCCAAGCCGCGAGTCGGCGCTGGTCAACCTCGGCATGGATACGCAGGTGGACCAAACCTTCACCGTCTTCGTCAATTACACGGTCCAGGCGGCCCAGGACAACTACTTTGGCCAGGCGGTCCAGGCCGGCGTGAAGATTGGTTTCTAAATCGGATCCGCTTATCGGGTGGGCAAGGAGGCGTGGGAGCCAAAGGGAATGGGCGCGGGTTGTTCCGGCGCCAGGGCCCTCGCGTCCCAACCTCCGCCCAGCGCCTTGATCAGGCGAACGGTGGCATAAAGCTGCTGGCCGCGGACTTGGGCGTCGTTCCGTTCAATACTGAGGCGGTTTTCGTCGGCGACGATGACGTCGGTGTAATTGGTTTCGCCGACGCGAAAACGCTTTTGCTGCAGGTCGGTCGCCTGGCGCGCATACCGCACCGATTGGCGCAAGGCGGCCGTTTCGCGCGCGAGATATTGAAGGTCGGCCAGTGCATTCTCCACGTCCTTGACCGAATTGAGGACACTGCTGCGATACTGGGCCACGGCTTCGTTGTATTGATCGCGCGCCAACTGGAGGTTTGAAAGGTTTTGTCCTCCGTCGAAAAGAGGCAGTGTCACGCTGGGGCCGAACGACCAGATGCTGTTTTGCCAATGAAAGAGGTCGGTCGCCCGGGCGCTGAGCACGCCGCCCTGGCCGGTGAGCGAAACCGCGGGAAAGAACGCGGCGTAGGCGACGCCGATCTGGGCGTTTTTCGAGGCCATGTTGCGTTCCGCCTCGGCCACGTCGGGGCGGCGCTCCAGCAGCGAGGCGGGCAGGCCCACGGGGATTTCCGGCGGCGGCGCGAGATCAAGCGGATGAAAAGGGAGAGGGAGATCGTCGGCATTGCTGCCGCAGAGCAGGGAGAGGGCGTTTTGGGTTTCCGCGCGGCTTTGCTGCACGGCGGCCAGTTGCGCCTCGGCATTGGTCAGGTCGGTTTCGGCCTGGGCCACGTCGACGTTGGTGGCGCGGCCCGCCTGCACCCGGACTTTGTTGATGCGGACCGATTCCGTACGCGCCTTGACCGTGTCCTGGAGGATCACGACTTCCAGGTCATATTCGCGCAGGGTGAAGTACTCCACCGCCACATCGCTGTTCAGGGTGAGAAGGATGTTTTCGTAATCGGCGACCGAAGCCTGCGCCTGGGCCTGCGCCGATTCAAAGGAACGACGGACCCGGCCCCAGATGTCGATTTCATAACTCAGGTCGATCGGCACGCTGAAGGAGTTGTAGGGCTCCAGCCGGTTGAGAATCCCCGGAATGGGGATCTTGGAAAACTGCGGATTATCCTTCGGCAACTGGGTGCGCGTGTAAGAGGAATTGAGGGTAAGGGAGGGAAAAAAGGCCGCGCCCGACAAACGCGCGCGGGCACGGGCTTCGTCGACTCGCGCGACGGCCGCTTTCAGGTCCTGATTTTGCGAGGCGGCGATTGCTTCGAGCCGGTCTAGGTCGGCATCGTGGAAAAGGTTCCACCACTCACCCTTGACGACGTCATCGCGTGGCTCCGCCTTCTTCCAGTGCCAGTCCATCGGCAGCACGACCGGTGCGGGACGCTCGTAATTGGGCCCGACGGAGCAGCCGGTAAGCAAGGCGGCGAGCGCTAAAATTCCTCCAGAAATGACAAAGATTTTCATGATTATCCTTCCGCCGTCGCCTGGCGAAGCTGCCGCGGTTTTTGCACAAAAAGGAGGAGCAGCGAGCTGGCCGCCAGGACCGCGCCGATGACAAAAAAGGCGTCGCCATAGGCGAGGAGAAAGGACTGCTGGCTTATCGAATCATTCAAAATCTTGAGAGCGGTCCTGGCGGCCGTGGTGGGATCGAGGCCCTTCATGAGCAGCATGTTCGTTAGCGAGGCGAGCCGCGCAACGACTTCGGGAGATTCGGCCGTCACCGTGGAACCGATGCGGACGGAATGAAGATGCTCCCGGTTGGTCACCAGCGTCGACAGGAGGGCGATGCCGAGGGAGCCGCCGAGGTTGCGCATCATGTTGAACAGCGCCGAGGCCGAGCCCGATTCCTTCGGCGGGATGTCAGCCGTGGCCAGACTCAAGAGCGGAATGAGCATCAGCGGCTGACCCACGGCGCGCACGATATTGCTGACGACAAACTGGGGTCCGGCGTAGTCGGAGTCCAAAAAGGCGTTCATGAAGCAGCTCAGGGCGAAGAAGAAGGCGCCCAGGGCAATCACCAGCCGAATGTCGAAAATTTTGATGAGCTTCGGCACGAAGGGCAAAATGAAAAGCTGGGGAATGCCGACCCACATCAGGGTGACGCCGATCTGGCCCGCGCTGTAGCCCTGGATGCTCGATAAATATTCCGGAACGATAAAAACACTGCCGTAGAGTCCGACCCCGAGGGCGGTCTGAATGACGCAGGAGAGGGTAAAGCTGCGATGCCGGAAAAGACCGAGATTGATAAACGGCTTTTTGGCGGTGAGCTCCCGGATGAAAAAAAGGGTGATGAAAATTCCGGCGATCCAGGCAAAGCGGAAGATATAGACGTTGCCAAACCAGTCCTTGCGCTCGCCTTCCTCCAACACGTACTCGAGCGAGCCGAGGCCGATGGCCATGCTGATGATCCCGAAATAATCCATGTCGCGGATGAGTTCGAGCCGTATCGGGTCCTGTTTCATGCAGGTCCAGACGATGGCGATGAGCGCTATACCGGGTGGGACATTGACGAAGAAAATCCATTGCCAGCCATAATTATCGGTCAGCCAGCCGCCGATGGTCGGGCCGATCGAGGGGCCGAATGTGGCGGTGAAGCCGAAGAGGGCCAGGCCGATCGATTGCTTCGATTTGGGCAGGAGCACGAGAATGGTGCTGAAGGCCAGCGGAATCAGCGCGCCGCCCGTGATGCCCTGGAGCGCGCGGCAGACGATGAGCTCCTGAAGATTTCCACACAAGGCGCAAAAGACCGAGAAGACCAGGAAACCGGCGGCGCTGAAGAGCAAAAGGCGCTTGATGGAAAAGGTCGCCGCGAGAATGCCGCTCATTCCAATAATGATGATTTCCGCGACGAGATAGGCCGTTGAAATCCACGACCCCTCGTCGATCGACGAGCCGATGGCCCCGGCGATATCTTTCAGCGAGGAATTGGTGATCTGGATGTCCAGCACCGCCATGAAGGCGCCGAGCATGACGCCGAAGAGCGCGAGCCATTCCCTCGACGTGACGGTTTTCTCGGTGGACGAATTTTCGGACATGGCCCCTTTTTCCCTATTGTCCGGCCTTGTTGACCTGATCGCCCGCCGGCCGAACCGACGGATCGAGATCGACGGCGGTTTCCACCGATAGTCCCGGCGCCAGACGGCCGCGGAAATCGCGGATGCTGTCGGGCTCGAAGAGGATTTTCACCGGGACGCGCTGCACGATCTTCGTGAAATTACCGGTGGCATTGTCGGGCGGCAGAAGCGCAAACGTCGAGCCGGTTCCCGGCGAAAAGCTGTCGATATGGCCCTGAAAGGTGTGGCCCGGGATGGCGTCCACCGTGACCTGCACGCGCTGGTTCTTCTTCATCTTGGCGAGCTGCGTCTCCTTGTAGTTGGCCACGACCCAGACGTCCTGCACCACCGTCATGAGCGCGCCGCCCACAGTTACGCGGTCTCCGACGTTGACCGTGCGATTGCCGATATAGCCCTCGGTCGGCGCCACGATGGTACAGTAATCAAGTTGATTGTTGGCGTCGGCCAGGTTCGCCGCGGCCACCTCCATGTTCGTCTTGGTTTCATCGTAATCCTGCTTGGAGATGGCGACATCGTCCTTGAGCGCGTCAACCCGGTCGAAATCGGCCTTGGCGCGATCGTAATTGGCCTGGGCCTTGGCCACTTGGACCAGGTAATCGCGGGGATCCAGGCGAAGCAGCACCTGCCCTTGCTTGACGTACTGGTTGTCCACGATCAGAAGCTCCGTGACATTTCCCGTGACGCGGGAACTGATCTGATGGACGAAGCCGGTCGTGTAGGCATCGTCGGTGGTCTCGTGGCCCATGGCGTAAATGATGTAATACGTCGCGACGATGGCCACGACGACAACGAGCACGACGAGCCCGATTATTTTCAGCGGGGTCCAGTGAAACTTTTTCTTCTTTTTTTCGTCCTGCGGTTCGCCGCCGTCGCCCTTTTGTTCCCCCTTTTTCTGTTCGTCCTTGTTTTCCGATCCTTCCGACGACTGGCTCCCCTTCTGGATCGCCTCGGCAATCTCCGCTTTTACCTCGCGCTTGATCTCCTCCTTCGACGGCGGGTCCTTTTTGTCCGGGAGAGAAGATTCATTCATGGTCACACACTATAGCCACCCGCCCTCTTTTCAAATGAGCATTCTCCAGGCGCCGCCAAAACCACGATTGGAACGCGCTTACTTTTCAGCCAGGGCTTTTTCGACCTGATCGGGAAGGTCTGCGCCTCGGGTGGCATTGATGAGATGGCCGTGCTTGTCGACCAGCCAAAGCGCGGGCAGCGCGCTCACGTTATATTTTTTAGTGATAAAGTTGCCGAGGTGGTCGCCGCCGAAATATTGAGGCCATGACATTCCATTGCTGCTAATATAATTGAGCATCATGGCCTTGGTATGGTCGTCATCGAGCGAGACGCCGATGATTTCAAGTCCCCTTCCGTGGTATTTCGCGTAGGCGGCGACGATGGAGGGGGCTTCGTTTTGACAATAGACACACCACCAGGCCCAAAAATCGACCAGCACTACTTTTCCACGGAGCTGTGCGAGGTCGACCGGGGTGCCGTCGACTGCCGTGTACTGAATGTCGATAGGCTGGGCCTTCTGGCGTCCCAGCGCCGCCACCTCGGGAAAGGGACTGGTCAGAAATTCCCGGACGAGAGTGCGATAACGGCCAAAGTCGCAGGGGGTGTTAGTCGCCACGATGATCTGGTTTTCGCGCTGCGTAAGGAGGTTTTTTCTGATTTGCGCATTGTTCACCGTCAACGGGCTGGAGGCCATTTTCCTCTGATAATCGTCGATTTGGGCGTCAAGCGCGTTCCAGGCTTTCTTTTCCGCGTTTCCATTTCGGGCCAGCATGGCGTTGACCTTCTGGTCGATTTCCGCGCTTTCGGCATTGAGTTGCGTCAAAAAATCGGCCTCCGCATTGGAAGTGACGACGAGCGGCGCGGTGGAGAGCGTAGCCGATATGACCGGCGCGGGCGTCGCATTCGGGACGGCTGTTGGGGGCGATGGCGCGGCTGAGTCGGCGGTTTGGCTCGCGGTTGTATCGTCGTGGGGAGACTCCGATATTTCCAGCGCATCGATCCACTCATTCCAAAAGGCGGGTTGTTGCGACCGCAGGTAGAATCCTCCGCCAAGGCTCAGGACCAGAACGAGGAAAAACCATTTCATCGGGCCATGGTGTCGGCGCCCGCGCAAAGGAGAAGCTTTTTTGGGTCGTTTCGCCCCCGTGGAATAAGGACAAGGCGGGTGGAAATTCCCCGGCTGCGGCGGCTCAATTTCGGAAGAGATCAGCCCGGGCCATAGCTTAAATTAGATAAAATAATTGTTTCCAGAGATTGCTTGCGTACGTCGTGATTGAGTTCTCAACTAATGACATTTGGAAAATTCGCGGCAGCTCAAGTGAATATCGTCGGCGCGGTCACAGGGATACGGGTCCATGAACAAGAAGAGCGGATTAAAATGTTTCGCTGGAACTGAGATCGCAGTTCTTTTGATTTTTATCGCAGCTTGTCTTTCCGACGCGGGCGCCTTACGCGCCCAGGACATTCCATCCGCTCCGTCGGCCGGAGCCACTCCCACCATCCCCGCCGGAGTTCCGCCCAACTCCCCGCCCTCGAGTAACCCGGGGCCTGACCAGTTCAAAAAGATGAACCTGGAACAATTGATGGACCAAGACGTCACTTCTGTGGCCAAAGAGCCGGAACCATTGGCCGACGCTCCTTCGGCGATCCAGGTCATTACCAACGATGATATTATTCGCTCCGGGGCCTCAAGCTTGCCGGAGGCCCTTCGCCTCGCCGACAATCTTGAGGTGGCGCAGGACAATGCCCACGACTGGAATATTACGGCGCGGGGATTTAACACGGGCCTCGCGAATAAATTGCTGGTCCTGATCGACGGTCGCACGGTCTACACCCCGCTTTATTCCGGGGTGATCTGGGACGAGCAAAATCCGATGTTGGCCGACATTGACCGGATTGAGGTCATCAGCGGACCGGGCGGGACGCTATGGGGCGCGAACGCGGTCAACGGAGTCATCAATGTTATTTCCAAGAGCTCCCAGGATACCCAGGGTTGGTACGTGGAAGGAGCCGGCGGCTCGGAGTTGAGGGACTTCGGAGCCATTCGCTATGGGGGCATGCTGGCTCCCGACGTCTACTATCGCGTCTACGGTCAATACTTCGACCGAAACAATGAGGTCTATTCCGACGGTGATCCCGCCCACGATGCCTGGAGCGAGGGGCGGAGCGGATTTCGCGTCGATACCGCCGGGTCCTCCGACGACAAATTTACGGTGCAGGGCGATTATTACAACGGCGCCGCGGGTAGCCAGACTCTTCCCGGCACAGACACCAACAGCGGCGGCAATCTGCTCGGTCGCTGGTCGCACACCTTTTCCGCCGAGTCGGACGCCAGCTTGCAGATCTACTACGACCGCACCAATCTCACCGTTCACGAGGCGGGGATCGCGGCGGAACCGGCGGGTGTTTTCGGAGATGATCTCGATACGGCCGACCTGAGTTTTCAACACAACATCCAGGTGGGAGACATCAACCATTTTGTCTGGGGCCTGGGCTATCGCTTTACCCACGACGTGGCTTCCAATTCGCCCGCAGTGCAACTCTTGCCGGCCACTCTCGATCAGAATCTCTTCAATGTTTTCGGCCAGGACGAAATCCAGATCCTCGATAATTTGTCCTTCACCCTCGGGACGAAGGTCGAGCACAACGACTACACGGGATTTGAATTTGAACCGAGCGGACGTCTGCAATGGAAATTCGCGCCGAAGCAAATGGTCTGGCTCGCCGTTTCACGCGCCGTGCGCACGCCGTCGCGGCTTGACCGGGATTTGTACGAACCGACGGGCCTCGGCGCGCCTTTTCAGAGCGCCCTCGACGGCTCCACCAGCTTCACTTCGGAGAAGTTGATCGCATACGAACTGGGCTATCGTGCCCAGCTTGCCTCCCAGCTCTCCGGCTCCGTTTCGACCTATTATAACGAATACACCGATATCCGAAGCACGACGCCGGGGCCCGTCGATCATCTTTATCTTCCCATTACGTTAAACAACAATCTCGAAGGGGAAACGTATGGGGTCGAAGTGAGCGGCGACTATCAAGTGCTCGACTGGTGGCGCTGGCACGCCGGTTACGACTATCTCCAGGAACATATTCACGTCGTGCCGGGAGAGGTCGATTTCACCCATGGCCTGAACGAAACCGCGGATCCAGAACATCAGTTTTCGATCCGATCCTCCATGGATCTGCCGGAAAACATCCAGTTCGACACCGGCCTGCGCTGGATTGACACGCTGACGATCAATAACGGGCCCACCGCGGCGACCGTGCCCAGCTACTTTGAATTGAACGCGAGGCTGGCCTGGCATCCGACGAAGAACCTCGAGATTTCCGTGGTCGGGCAGAATCTCCTGCACAACTACCATGTGGAATATGGCTATCCCAACTTAACCCAGGAGGCCATTCAACGCAGTGTTTATGGGAAGATCACATGGCAGTTCTAGCCCGTGTTCGAGTCATCCCGGTCTTCCGGACGGTTTTCTTAATTCTGGTGGCGCTGGCCTTATGGATCAGTGCGAGCCCGGAAGAGGCCCATGCCCAGAGTGTCAATATTCGCGAGTACCAGATCAAGGCGGCCTTTCTCTTTAATTTTTTGCAGTTCGTCAAATGGCCTCCCACGACCTTTACGACCTCCAATGCGCCTTTTAAAATCGGTATTTTAGGGGACGACCCGTTCGGCTCCGCGTTGGATGACACCGTCGAAGGAGAAGTCATCAATGGCCACAGGTTAACGGTCGTGAGGAGCCCGCGGGTCGAAGAATTGGAGGATTGCCAGATGGTTTTTGTCAGCTCTTCCGAATCGGATCATCTCGACGAAATTTTAGCGGACCTGAGATCAAAACCGATCCTGACCATCGGCGAAGTGGAAGACTTTGCCCGCAAGGGAGGCGACATCGATTTTTATCTCGCCGGGGGTCGGGTCCGTTTTGAAATCAATCCCCAATCCGCCCGGCAATGCGGACTGCAGATCAGCTCTCAATTATTGGCCTTGGGCCGGATCGTCGCGCCATGAAAGCGGACCGCTTTAACATGGACTGGATACGCGACTGGCCCATCCGTCAAAAGCTGACCCTGGTCATCATGCTGACCTGTGGCGCGGTCTTATTGCTCGCGTGCGGGCTACTGGGCGCCTACCAGATTTACAAGTCTCGCGAGCAGTTGGTGCGTAACGCCGCGGCGCTGGCCGATGTCCTTTCGCAAAACACGCAGGCCGCGCTCGCCTTTCAGGACGAGAACGCCGCGCAACAGACGCTGCAGGCCCTCCATGCGGATTCCAACGTCACCGCGGCCTGTCTTTACGACGGTAAGAACATGCGGTTTGCGATGTACGCGAGAGATGGAAATCAGAATATTTTTCCCGATCGCCCCGCAACGGAAGGACATTATTTTAAATCGGACAGCCTGGTCGTTTTGCGTCCGGTGATTCTTAACGGCCGCACCATCGGGACCATTTATTTGCAAACGAGTCTCCAGGGTCTATACGAACAACTGCGTCTTTTTGGTGGATTTGCGATCTTCGTTCTCTTTGCTTCGGGTCTGGCCGCCTATGCCCTTTCGGCCCTCTCTGCAACGTCCCATTTCACAACCCATTCATGCCCTGACCGCGACGGCGCGAAATATTTCGACCAACAAGGACTTCACCATTCGCGTCCCTCCCGTCGGCCGGGATGAGGTGGGGCAATTAACCGACGCGCTCAATCAACTGCTGGCCAGCATCGAGGAGCGTGACAAGGCCCTGCGCGCGACGAATGAATTGCTGCGCGGCGAAGTCTCGGAGCGCAAGCGCGCCGAAATTGCGTTGAGAGACGTCCATGCCCAACTGGCCGAAAAAGCCGTCCAGTTGGAGACGCTGGTCGAGCAGCGAACGGCCAAGTTGCGGGAGACGATCGCGGAACTGGAAGCCTTTTCGTACAGCATCGCCCATGACATGCGCGCGCCGCTGCGGTCGCTCCAGGGCTTCTCCGACATTCTGCTCACCGAATACCTTGGAAAGCTCGACGCGGACGGGCAACGCTTTTTGCAGCGCATATCGAACTCGGCCGGGCGCATGGACAAGCTCATCCAGGATGTGCTGAGTTACAGCCGCGTGGTGCGCAGCGACTTTCCCCTGGAGCCCGTCGACGTGACCGAACTCGTGCGGGGAATTCTGGATACCTACCCCCTCTTTGGATCGGAAAAGGCTGATATCTTTATTGAAGAGCCCATCCCCTTGGTGCTCGGCAACGAAGCCATGCTGACCCAGGTTTTTTCCAACCTTATCGGCAACGCGGTCAAGTTCGTGGCTCCCGGTGTCCGGCCCAGGTTAAAGATATGGGCCGAAACCAAGGCACAGCATGTGCGGCTCTTCGTCCAGGACAACGGCATTGGCATTGAACCCGACCAATGCGAGAGGATCTTCGATATTTTTCAGCGCGTCTCCAAGAACTTTGAAGGAACCGGAATCGGACTGGCCATCGTCAAAAAAGCCGTGGAACGCATGGGCGGCACGTTCGGCGTGCAATCGAGGCTTGATCACGGCAGCGTCTTTTGGATAGAAGTACAGAAAGCGGGAATCCCGGGAAGGAAAGCGTGAATTTAAGACCAGTTCTCTACGCGGAAGATGAGGAAAATGATGCCTATTTCCTCGAGCGAGCCTTCAAAGAAGTGGGAATAGTGCATCCGCTAAGGGTCGTCTCCGATGGGCAGGAAGCGATTGATTACTGCGCCGGGCGGGGAGCCTATGTGGACCGGACCAAGCATCCGCTTCCTTGCGTGGCCCTTTTGGACCTTAACATGCCGAGAAAATCGGGCATGCAGGTTTTGCAATGGATTCGAAAGGAGTCATCGGTTCCAACGTTGCCCGTCATTATTTTAACCTCATCCCTTCAAGACTTCGACATCGACCTGGCCTACGAGCAGGGCGCAAACGCCTATCTCGTCAAGCCGTCCCAGCCCGGGGAGCTGGTCGTTATGACCCGATCCATCAAGGATTTCTGGCTCACCCAAAACCAAACCAACGCGAAACTCGCGGACGGCGAATCCAAATAATCCCTACCCCTTCCTCGGGCCACGGCCCGTAGCCCCAAATCAAGGCGCGTTGGACCCGCCGGAGGGCTACCCGACATGGATTCGAACCATGAATACGACGTGTAGTCAAAAATAGTGGTTTTAATTTACTTCTATCAGAGGTAGAGTGGTTTCAAGTTTAAGGGCATTCTTGACACTACTTGACACCTATTATGGCATCTTTGATCGAACATCCCCGCAGTAAATTCTTCTTCGTAGACTTTCGAGGCACCGATGGAAAGGTGCATCGAAAGAGCCTCAAAATCGAGAAAGGAACCGTTCAGGCACGCCGCGAGGCTTTGAAAGAAGTAGCGGAAATAACGGCCAGGGAGTTGAGCCGATGCACGTTCAACGACTCTTCGCGCTGGGAGGCTTGGGTAATAAATTTTTTGGAGATGCATTACAAGGGGCGAGACAAAACTCTTGTCAAATATCGCTCTTGTTGGGAGAAGGTACACAAATTTCTGGTTGAGGAAGGCATTCGGTATCCTGCCCAGGTCAAATACAGCTTGGCCGAAAAGTATATGAAGTGGCGCATGTCGGACGGTGCCCATCACAACACAGCGAGACTCGATCTTGTTGTATTCAGCATGGTGATGAAGCAGTCCGTACGGCTGGAATTTGCGCAAGGCAACCCGTTTGCTCAACTTGGCATTGAGCGGGTCGAACCGAAAGAAAAAGCAGAACTTACCGATGAGGACATCAAAATTATTCGCGAGGCCTTGAAAAAGAAGGCTGAGTGGATGCGGCTTGCCTTCGAGATAGCCCTTTATACCGGATGCCGTCTCAGTGACACGAGTATCTCCATGAAGGACATTGATCTTGAACGCCGCACGATCACATTTCAAAAACCCAAGGGTGGTAAGAAAAGGGCATTTACCACCAAGTTTTCGGTCAATCTCTTGCCCTTACTCGAAAGCCTCAAGGCCGATGGTCGGGAAAAGACGTTGGAGCTTCCACAAAAAAATTACGCCTATGCTGAAATCAACACGAATAATTTCAGCCGGTTTTTCAAGTCGTTGCACAAAGACGAGAAATTATCCGATCTCAGCATTACTTTTCACAGCACGCGGGTGACTTTTGTTACCCGACATGCGCGTGCTCGAACTGACGAACGAATTGTTAAAAAACTGGTCAATCACAGCTCTACACTAGTGCACCAAATCTACTCACGGCTGAAGGCCGAGGATACGACTGACGAGGAGCTTGAGATTGGTCTGCCTGCGCCCAGTTCTCAACCCACTCAACCGCCTTCTTTAGGGGAATCTTCCCCGCGATCAAGGGAAGTCCCTGCGCCTTCCAGGACCGCCAGTGCGAGTAACCATAACCGGAAGCGACAGAAAGCTCCTTCAGGGACAAGGCAAGGCCATTCTGGGCTTTCCACATAACCTCGTCGCGGTCTTGGGTTGAGAGTTGCTTATCCATATTATTCCTCCCAAGAAATTGCGTATTTATGTGCCGCCTTCGTTGCACTTGAACACAGGTGGATTTTGAGCGGAAGGGAGCCTATCCTAACCGTAGATGTCTCAAAAAGGAGCTTTGGCATGAGACGATCCTGTCAAAGCCGCAACTGCCGAATTGTATCTCCCAAAACTATTTTGGTACAATTCCTCGTCGCCGACCCCGAGAGTACTTTTCCATGAAAAGCAACGCTCTCGAAATACCGAACCTGATAAGAGAGGATGCGGCTGCCAAGCTCCTCCAGATTGGCCAACGTCACCTCAATTCTTACTAAAGTCCGCAATGGTCACTGGGCAGTAAGAACTGCACTTTTCACCAAAAAATTCGTGGCGAGAGTTTTCTGCTTGACAAGCAATCATTCTGGCTACACGATCCCGCTGGTTTTAATTAAAACCAGCGGGATCGTGTAGCCAACGGTTTGGGTTCATCAAAAAAATAATGCGATACAGGGTGTTGACATCACAGTATCTCACCCGTATGTTCCTTTGGAACATACGGGTGAGATACTGTGATAGAGGAACAACGTGAGATACCAGATCCAACCGCCCGATGGGAATTCTTTCTTCGTACGCTGAGTGAACGCGTATCCAAGGCTAGCGAAGAAAACCCGAGTGCTCGGTGCTGGAAACCCTCCACTCTACAGCGTGAAATTAGTGCAATCAAAAAGGCTAACCCAAGGGCGTTGCTCACGAACTTTGGCTCGGCTCTTAAAGTAATCGAACGTCTAAAGCGCATCGGTTGGGTTCACCCGATCAAGGCCCAATCTTCAGTGGGGGCAGAATCGATCGAGTTTTTGCTCCTTGAGATGGAGTCTGGGAGTGGCCAGCCGATTTATCCGCTCGAACTGCTTCAAGCTTACATGCCTGACGGGGTGATTTGTTACTTCAGTGCGATCATCTATCACGAACTCACGACGCAACTGGCCACTCATCATCATATCGCCCGACTTGGACTACCCAAGGACAAGAAATCATGGGACGCCAATTCGGTACCGGAACCTCGGCAGGGGAATGAATCGGTGGAGAGGAACCCCCTTGGGACCGTACTATTTCGGTTTGAGGACACCGATTATTACCAGAACAAACGCTATACCTCCCTTCTTCCTGGTGTTCAATTTCGAGTGGTAACGCCTCGCTGCTGGCTGCGGATCACGACGCTCGAGCAGACGCTGCTCGATGCGCTCATGCAACCGATATGTTGTGGGGGTGAAGCGGTCGCTTTGGAGGCGTGGGAAACCGGAGTTAGACAGGTGGATCCTGACCGGATGGCCGAGCATCTCGTGAAAATAGGGCGCGACGAGCTGGATCGGCGTGTGGGCGCGATCCTCGATCTAATCGGGGTCGACTTCAAGGCTACGCATCTCGCTTCGAGGTTGGATGCAGTCAGGGCTCGGTTGTTCGCCGAGGATGTCCCCGAGACTCCTCTTTTGGCCGGGTTTGAATTTCCCGAGTTGAACAAAACCTGGAAAGTTCGGACTCCGTAACCTTGGTTCACCATGGATACCGAGAGCCGAGATCGATGGATTAACGAAGTCCTCAACGAGGTGTTTCTTGCGGTGATTGCTTCGGAACAACTGAGGGAAGCGCTCATTTTCAAGGGTGCCCGCATTTTGAATCTGCATCTCGGAGAAAGCCGTCAGTCGCTTGATATCGACAGCAATATCGCCCCTGAATTGGTTGCGAGCACCCCAGATCTTTTGGCGCAGGCAAGTTTCCTGGAGACCCATCTTCCTCCGGCCTTGCGACGCTATTTCGAAAGCCAAAGTCCAGTCAGGTTCAGGCTCGACAGGGTGAGAGTCGAGCGCAACCCAGCGAACGGCCATCCCCACGGATGGAACGCATTTGTTTTGAGAATTAAAGTGGAGGACAACCAACTGGCTGGGACTCTTGGCCTGCCCGCGCTTTTGATTGATGTGGCCGCCCCTGAGCTACTCGGTCCGGATGCTGTCGAGACTCTTACCGTCAAAGGGATTCCTGCCAAGGTGTACGCCCTTCATCGTATCGCTGGAGAAAAACTTCGGGCCTACCTGACTTCGTTGCCGACCTACCGACGAAAGATGAAGGGCGGCGACCGGGAATTTCGGGTTAAGGATTTGCATGACAACGCCCGAATTTTGCGGGCCCATCCGGCATCGAATTCCGAGTTTTGGCTTAAGGCTGGTCACGAATTTCGCTTGGCCTGCCAATCCCGGTTGGTCGATTGCCGAGGATTGGAGTCATTCAAGGAGAACTGGCCCCAGGCTCGTGAAAGATATGAGGCGGACCAGAGTCTGCGCAATGTGTCCTTCGAGGAAGCCGAGCGAGCGTTGGAGATCGTGGTGGGATTGATCCATGGCCAAGGCGTCTTTCCTCTAGAATTTCCCATCATCCCAAGTCCGAGTAACCGTCCTTCGACTTCCTAGCCCTTGTAGCGGTATGGTCTGGGTATGACAAATCCAGAAACCCACGAAATCAGAAATGGCAGTCGCGTTCTCGCAGAAGGTGAAACCGTGGTTGAGAGCCTGCGGTATTCCCCTCCCAAATCAGGAAATCTCTATGCCGTTTAAAGCTGAATTCGACCGTGGACTTTGGTTGTCTGACCGAGGCGAGGCCGGAGTTTCCATGCCCGAATGTTGCGGATATTCCGTGCCACCATCATGTGTATGGGTTTAGAAGCACGATGACTTAATCCCGGCAGTTCCACGGCGGCCATTCGATTTTTTTCGCGCTGTACCCGTTCCTTGAGCGTCGCCCAATCATCGGTATAAACGCGTAGATTCTCGCGACCACGGGACAGCATGACATACCAGCCCTCCCGAGAAAGGGCCTGTCTCGGTTGAACGGGAGCCGAGACAATCACGCTATCGACCGTCTGCCCCTGCGCCGCATACGAGGTGACGGCGTACCCGTAGCCAAACTGCTTAAATTTTTTCGGCGAAAAAATGCGCCCCGATTTAAGAACGATAATATCCCGGGTGATATGGGAAATGACATCCACTTCTCCGTTTCGGAGCTTGGCCTTCGGATGATTGGCTCGGATCAAAACCTCGTCACCTTTGGCCAGAACGATTTCCCGCTCCTCACCAACCGACCAGCGTTTCGCTTGGTAAAACGGCAGAAAGCATTTTTCGCCCAAAGAATCGAGCGCGTGGACGCCCTTGGCATCGGCCCCGACGACCTTGAACCGATCACCTCGGCGGCCAATTTCCTTGATGCCTTGGACGAGGGTAATTACTTGGCCGGATTTGTATTCGGCAAAATCGCGGCGCTGTCCCGGCGTCCACTTCAAATCATCCACCACCCCCATCTTAATGTCTTCACCTTGCAACAGGCCGCTTTCGCGCCGTGACTGGCGGACCGCTTCGCCTATTCGGATAATTTCCGCCCAGGTAGGAGCCACCACGCGGGCCGATTTTCCTTCACTCCGCAGGCGCAGCAGTTCGGTCGCGACCGCGCGAGCGCGTTCCCCGTCATCCTTGAGTTCCGTTACCCAGCCCCGTTGCCGTAAGAGCGCGGAAGCCCTCCTAACTTCTCCCTTGGCCACCAGCGAAACAATTTCCAGATAGTCGGGATTAGGTTTCTGGCGATGGATTTCATAAAGCCGCTGGCTTTTGATGCCCGCATGACGTTTCAGGATGCGGAGGGCGTCGCCGGCCGGAACGCCGTGATGCTGTTTGGTATCGCCTACCAGCAATACCCGCGCGTTGATGGCTTTTGCCTCCCGAAAAATCTCACTCAGGTCTTTGATGCCCACAAGACCCGCTTCATCCACCAGGATGAGACCGCCCTTGGCCTGCTGAAAGAGTCGCTTATTCGTTAACGCTGCCGCCACGGTTTGTGTTTGGTCAAAAGCCTGAGCAATGCGCTGGTCCTGATGGCTGACGGCCAAGTCGCGCAAACTCTCGCGTCCTCCCGTGTTGGGGCTGAGCAATAAGGTACCGACCTCGAAGTGGCGCAGTAATTCCTGTGTTACCGTACTCTTTCCGGCCCCGGCATCGCCGGTCAGGCCCATAACACCATCGCGGGAACGGAGCAGCCCACGAATAGCTTTCACCTGATCCTCAGACAGCGAAGGGGAGAGCTCAGGGTTGCGAGCCAGGGGAAGCCAACGATTTCGGCCCTCTTTGGCAAATTTGATGATTTCCCGTTCCAGTTGCAGCGATTCAACGGTAGCGAGTCGATCTCCCGACCGGATCAAATCCTCCTCCCGGTCCACCGAGGCACGGAGATCATCGAAGTTCACCGTGCTTCCACGGGCGCGTTTGACCATGTCGGCGAGCAGTGCCGAATCATGGAAAACACTTACCCGTTCGGATAAATGCTCAATCGAGAGCTTTTTTAACTCCTCGATTTTGCGCTGAATGACCACCGCTCCCATACCGGGGCCGGGCACCTTAATCTTTTCCTCGTTAGCGATTTGGGAGCGCCATTCTTTCAGCAGATCAGGCCATTGCCGTTTTGATTTCCGATCTCGCGATTCCGCCGCCGCGTAGGCATTGCCTTTTGCGGTATTACCCAGACCATGTGCCTCGCGATAGCGATCCAGTTGGTCCGAACGCTTGGAAAACCGGGCGTTGAAGTGCTCATACCCGACCAGGTTGAACCCGTAACTCTCGTTTTTAATTTCGTAGCCCAGGGCCGAGCAACGCCGGGCCAACTCATGCCAATAGACTTCACGAATGAGAGCCTGTCTTTTGAACAATTCGAGCGGATTGACCGCTTTCCATTGTTTTTCCCGCGCATCGTAAGTCAGGTTCGGAATGGCAATGTGGCTGTGCAGTTGCGGATCAATGAACTCTTTTCCATCGATGACGACCGGCCTGGTTGAATCATGCGTCACCACGGCCATGATGAGATTGCCGGTTTTTCGGTCCTCCATGCTCCCGTCTTTACGAACCCGCGTTAAGGCACATTCCTTTTCCAGCACGTTGAGTGTGGCCCGGACAGCTTCGTTATGGGCCTGTAGCAGCCGTCTGTCTTCAAACACCAAGGCGGCGACACTGACCGATTTTGGAGCCGACAGGACGGCTTGGAAGGCGCAGCGCCTGTCCTTCTTTTGCCGGGCGGTGAGCGAGACCTTATTGGCAGGTGTGCTGTCTGGCGTTAAACCGCTGAGCAGATTCGCATAGACCTTTTCCGTTACCTGCCCCGATAGACCAAGCCGATTTGCCCCAGCCCCTTGCCAGAGGAGCATTTGCTCCCCTTGCTCTGTCAGGTAATCTGCATTGGACATGTGCTCTCTCAGGTAGGCAAGCGCACCTGATTTGCTGCGGGCTATTTGGATGGCAAACATTGCGTTTTAACCATAAGTTCACTGACTTGCTAAAAGCAAGTCTAATTTGACGAACACGTCACCCCTAAGCGAAAGCTTAGGGTCTGCTTTCTCGCGAAAACGTAGCTCCGAAATGCTCCGAAATAAGAGCTAGGCGCACTTCGCCGATCCGAAATGATCCGAAATCGCGCGTTTTAAGCAATGGCTTGATCCGAAATGTTCCGAAATGATCCGAAAACCTATTTATAAGTCGATAAGTTCACTAAATGCTTGATCGTTGTCTTGCCACAGGATAAGGAAATCCCTGTTGCATGGAAAACCGGCCAATCGCCGGATTGTTTTCACCATGGGCGGCAAGGGCGGCGCTGGGAAAACGCCCCTCCTCTCGCCATCGTCGCTTATGCCAGACAACGAGCCGCCGCAATCCAGCATCATCCTCTATCAGCCGGAGGACGGCCACACGCGCGTCCAGTGTCGGTTCGAGGACGAAATGATCTGGCTCACACAGGCGCAGATTGCGGAGCTGTTCCAGGCTACGCCGCAGAACGTGACCCTGCACCTGAAGGCCATCTTCGCCGAGGGGAGTTGTCCGAGACGGCAACTTGTAAGGATTACTTACAAGTTCGCCAGGAAGGCGCTCGCGCGGCATCCCGCAGCCTGCGCCGCTACCGCCTAGAAGCCGGCACATGATGGTGACGACGTTCTGGCACTCCGATGTCCGCGCAGCAGTTCATGGAAATGCTTTTTTGCAGTTGCCCGAATTTTTCGAGAACGAGGACGAACTCCTCTACCGCTGGGGCTTTCGGGGTTGTTCAGTATCGCGTCGGCGCAAATCATCAAAAAAGACTTCACGGGTGATGTGAAGCACAATCAGTGAACTAGGAGTCGTTCTTAAGACTAAACGCGCGAGCGATGATTTTTTAATTTTGGGGCGCAAAATCGGACTGATCAGTTTCATGATCAGATCAAGTTTCTCCTCTTCCTGCGGAGTAACCATACACGACATGCGGGTAAAGCGTTTCTTGCGGCCTGTCCCCCGCTTCTTGCGCCGGTCATCCTCTAGAATTTCTAGCGCCTTTAAATTTAATCCTTGGTCGAGAGGACAAAGACGGATAACAAGTCGTAGAATTTGCCCGAGAGTTATTTCGAGTCCGGTACGGATTTTTAAGTCTTCCTGGAGAAGAAGTAGGCGATCCCTATCTTCCTTGAACAAGACGAATGGAATTTGCGGGCGGGCGGTCATGACTAATTAAAAATAAAGGTGACGGTTTTTTAAAAATGTTGTGCTAAACACAGGTATAAGCAGTGAACTTATCAGACTATCTGCGAAATAACAGTTTGATTCTTCAAAAGATAAGAGCGTAATCACAACCGTTCGGTACTTAAGGAAACATCATCATGCATCAACATTCGATCCCTATTTTCGCTTCGACGGCCACCGGTAGAGGACAGCTTCAGCAGGGGCTGCGCTTTCCCTCTTTACTCGGACGTGATATGACAGCGGTGCAGGGGAGTTTGGGAAATACGGCACCGGCACAAGATACTGACAACACCCTGGGTTGGGCTGGAATCGGTTTGGGGGCTGTGGCGGGCGGTTTGCGATCAGCCACTCTCTTAAATCTTTCCGATTCGTCGCCCCATCCCGCATCCGTGGCATCTGTTCACTATCGGGCCGGTGGTGCGCCAGGAGAACCTGTCACACCACCGGCTTGGGCTGCGACGATACCAGGCAGCTTGCTCGCACCCCCACGGGAATTCGGGGGGGTGCTCGCTGGCGCTGCGGGGACCTTAAAGAAGTGCGAGAGAAAGCTCTGCCTTCTCTCGCGCTCTCATCCGGGGGGTGAAGGCAACGGTAGGGCAGTTGTGTTCCTCAACCCGCTTTGACGCGATGAGTCGATTTGCTGGAAAAAAACCGCTGAGCCGAAAAGCCTTCGACCTTGCGCTGAACCGACTCGAAAAAGAAGCGCAGCAAACGGGTCGTTCCCTGCGGGAACAACTCATGATTTCCGTTGGCGAGTATTGGAAGGCCCAGCACTCGAAGTCCGACAACGCCGCCTTGCAGTTTCAGAATTTGCCCATCGAATTTTTCCGGGAGCTGATCAATTTCGGGGCAGGACGATCCAAGCGAACGCCCAGCCAGCAGATCACAAAAGTCCTTTGCCCCTGGGTGTCGGATAAAAATCCGAAGCAGCTCCAAAACTGGTATGGCCAAATCTACGGAGAATTTGCCCAGGGCACGCTTTCCGAAGTCATGCGCGAGGTGCTCGTTTTCGCCATGCGAAAGGATGAAAAGCTTATCCAGCGGCTCCACGATGCCGTTCTGCGCGGGGAGGTGAAACCCCTTGAGCAAATCACCCGTTGCGTCGCCTTGATCCATGGGATTCGCTACGAGGGCACCGGTCAAGCTGCGCGAGTCGCCAGCCAGAATAAAAAATTGATTGGTTTCGCTTACCTTCATCTTTTTGAAATCGATCAGAAACCTCCTACCCCAGCCGATATTCGCGTCGATTTAGCGCGGGATCTTTGTCTTAAAAATCAACGAACCAAGCGTCCGAAGTTTTCCGACATCTGGTATCTCCTGCGCTCCGGTTCGACGGATGATAAGGACGAGGCAGGACCCCAGAGCCGTTACGAGGTGATCGGGACCCGCTACATCAAAAAGGTGATCAAATCCCTGAAATGGCCTCTCCGGGCTTCTCCTCGCGGGCCGGTCAGTGTCCAACTGGTTAAAAATATCTTGGATCGAGCGGGCCGGGATTACTTGGATGATTCAAAGACGGTACTGGAGTTCGTTGGCTAGGAACGTACTGAAAAAGCGAGATGCTCGCAAGAGCCGGATAAGTGAGTACTCGCCAACGAGACCTGGATGACGGATCCTTTGCTTTTGCGCTTATTTTGGCAATCCCCAAAGGGAGGCGATCTCTTTGTCAGGTAATGGTTGCCTCCATCGGCTTGGAATTTGCCCGACACGAGAGTCGGTTGCAGACACATATTTCCCATCGCGTAGATCACCGATAAAATGTGGGGGACCAGGTGGATTTTTGGCATAATAGCCCAAAAAGACCCGGGCCATTCGTTCCATATTCGGATTGATTTCATAGGCAGTATCAGGCCACGCCTTCCATATGAACGGAGCGCCGCTACCCTTCAGCGCCGTACAGTATTGGATGCCGCGATTCAGGCGGTCATCGGAATTAACGGGGAAGCTATCTTCTTCGCCGCAGGTAACCAATTGAGGAACATTCTTGAGATCCACGAGCGGATGAAGTCCGGGTGTTACTTCGTAATAATCCCATCCCACCGTACTGTGGCTTGAGATGGCAGCCACGCGTTCGGGAGCCCAACGCGCAAAGCGGTTCGCAAAATCGCCACCCCCACCGTAGCCATGTAAAAGAAGCTTATTTTTGTCGATGCGGAACTGGCTCGCGAGTTGATCGACGACCTGTAAGGTACTTTCGCCTGACCATTCCTGCGGATTAAGGAAGGTGTTCATGCGGTCGTCAAATAAGGCCAGAAACTGCGGTACGACTAGAAAGATGCCTTTTTCATCGGCAAATTGCGCCCAGACGTTTTGATCAAGACAATAGTCCGGCGTCGCGCCATTGAGCGGTGGCGCAATGATCAGAATGCGATGAGTTTCTTTTCCTATGGGATCGTAGTCTTTCGGGATACGAAAATAATAGTCGACCTTCAGGTATCCAAGCTTGGGAACTGTTATGGATATCCGTTTTACATTCGCCGGTAATTCACCGGGAAGAAGGTCGAGACGAACATCGTCCAGAAAGCGCATCGCCATGCTACGCACACCATCGGATTCCTGCCCGTAAAGTGGATTGACAGACGAATGACCGTAAACACGTTCGATTACGTTGATAAATCCATTATCCGTAAGAGCAATGGCTCGCTTCAAGACAGGAGGCGCCTCCGAGTCGCGCCCCAGAGCCATGAGAACAAAACCAAGGTGGAGTAGGGCATTGGCTTGATATTCCGTAAAACGAGAGGTGCGATTCGAGCCGTTTTCCGATTGGTCGGCCACGACTCGGAGCCACTTTTCCGCGTCGGGAAAGTCATGGCTGTGCAAGAGCATTAAAGCAAAATCGAGCACGAACGCGGCGTCTTTTTCGCTCAAGGTCTTTCCCTCAAACAGCTCCTCCATGCGGGGCTCGTATCGTTGCAGAATCTTGGAGAGCGCTTCCGGAGGCAGTTTCTTCATGAAGAACGGATCGTCCATGACATTGAGCCACGCTAAATCTTGGACAGGAGAGGTGGCCCAACTTTGGGTGCCTGCCGCTTGTTCCGCCGACAAAAGTTTCTCGGGATCGTAGTAAGCGTCCTCTGTATTTACGTCGTTGAAATACCCTGGTGATGGGAAAAGTCGCGGCATCCTCATCCAGACGAGGCTTTCCTTTTTAAAATCAACTTCGCCTAAACGACGGCGGGCAGTTTCGACCGAAGTAGCGACATTTAATCTGATTTGATCAAAGTGCTTGTCATCAATGGTTGAGCCGAAGGCAAAGTTACATAGGTAGCATATAAATTGCTGAGCCCTCTGCTCAAAGAAACTCTCTTGATTTGAGTTCGTCGATTTTGCCAGATCATCAATCAGACTGCGCTCGCAATAGTCCACGACTTCTTCGAAGTCGTTTCGTTCCGCCTCTTGGTCAAAAGGGTGAAGGATAGGGCGCCCTGTTCCATGATTCACGGCGTAGACATTCTGAATCGCAAAACCGAGCATGACGATGGAATGGGGATGCGCCCGCAGCCATGCGGGGTCCAATACACGATTATAAACTCGCCGACCAAGAAGCAATAGGGCGGCTTGCGCTTCGTCCTGCCGATCCAACCATTCGGGATCTCCAGCGAGCTTCCATTCATTGCACGTCCAGCCGTCCATAGAAAAAAATTGGACTGTATTATTCGGGAATAGCTCGGGAAAAAGGCGATGAGGAAAGTCTTCGTCCGGCAGGGCGACGTTCGCATCCTTTTGCCCGCTGGCAAGTTTGGCCAAGGTGATCAAATGATCAATTTTTCCCTCGAACTGCTCCAACCCGGCCACTTGTTCGGCACCTTTTGCGGAAGGAATTTCCTGTCGAAGATTCTGCAAACGATCAAGCAGTTCTTTTGCAGGCAGCGAACTGAGATTATCGAAAAGGAGCATGTATTCGGCAAAACAGGCTGTAATGGTTCCGGGATGCTCCTGTTTAAATGACTCGAGCCTGGCATAGACGTCGATTTTGTCTCCGCTGTAAAACTGCCCAACTTCCTTGAAGGGAATAGAACGGGCAAGCTGGGTAAGTTCAAGCCATTGACGGTACAAGCTGTCAGACGGCAGATGGCCGATAAGATAGTCCCGTAGGGCATAATCGAGAAAGCCTTGCAGACCCCGCTTGTCGTAACCATTTTTGTCCAGAGTTTGATGACCCCACAACGAAGGCTCGTTCGGATTTTGCAATACGACTTGCAGAATGGCACGGTTACCTTGCTCTCCACGCCGGGACATTTGGGAAACCGCCTGTTCCTCAGGCATGAATCCAATGGCTTTGGGAAAGACGTTTCGTGCCGAAGTAGCCCCGCTCACCAAGCGATTAAGGGTCTCGGCAATCTGCTGCTTTTGAAAGGCTGGCTTGTCGGATAGTTCGGTGTTAACAACCGCCTTCTGAACGAAGGACAAGGTATCGTTGAGTGTCCACGACACTGAAATGCCACCAGTGGAATTTCTGACGAGATGTCCTTGGAGACTCCAACGTGTGAGAAAATTCGGAGTAGATGCCCAGCTTGTTCCTTGGGTGTTCTCAATACCGATGAAGAGATCGTATTCATCGCGGAAGAGCGCCAGATCCGAAGGGAGATGCAGGTCCGTCCCGATTTTGTCGGAAAGAGCGTCGATGGCTGCCATTTCGTAATGCTTGATTTCCATGGGGGAAAAGCCGTCACCATCGAGGCCGACAAAGGTGATGCCTTCGGATTGCCGAATCCTAACGGGACGCGAAACTGCCCGATCCGCCACATCTTTGGCGACGAAGCGCCGTTCGGCATCTCCCAATTCGGATAATCCAAGTGCATCGTAGCAGCGGGCTTCCCACTCATAGGCTTCCTGAAACTGGTCGTTCAGGTGATAAGCCTGGGTGAAACTGTCGATGGCATCAAAATACCGGCCTGATTGGAACTCGCCCAACCCCTCATAAAAAGGTTGGAGGGCTTCGGGCTGGAGGGTCGGCTCGATCCACTCCACCGGACGTACACCGGGACGAAGCAGGCTTTGGAGCCAAGACAAGCCATTCTCGCCGAGTCGAATCGTTCCGTTCTCCGCTTCGAGGGGAAATTGTCGAGTTCCCGCTTCCCGGACAGCAACAGTATTCACTACATGCAGGCGAAGCTCATCTCCTTCCACTTCTCCCGAGATAATATAGTCGGCGCCCAGCAATGGTGCGGCCGTCTTTAAGGCAGAGGTCAAACCATTGGTACGCATCATCTGTTCATTGATGACCTCATTTGTAAATGTTCTATCCAGCAGGATAAAACCAGCGGTGGCTAAACTTTGGCGGACTTGTTGATTGAGACTTTGTATCTGGTTGAGTTTGTCTGCATCCGAGTTTGCTGGCGGGATAAAATCAAGTACCGCGACCCGCGATTGCGCGGCTACTTGCGGATGAATTTCCAGGCCCTGCAAAAGGGAGTTGGCGGCATCCGCCAGTTGCACTGGTTCAGGCGGAACCGATGCTCGACTGGCCACCACCTGTCCTGAGAACGCGTCAATGATATCGATGACAAATCCCCCCTGAGCGTTACGGCTGTGTATCGCAACAAAATAATCGAGTCCGAGAAGATGGCCGAGACGGGGACGCTGAGTTGGACTGGAAATGACCTGATCCAAAACTACTTCCTGGATCAGTTGATCAATTTGGCGTCGCTCCAGTACTACAAGATGCGGTTGTTGGGAGAGCAGCGCTTCTACGGTATCAGTGAGATTGGGATCAGCTTTATTGTCCTGAAACGCAACTATGGCGATATGGCTTGGCTGGGCTTGTACTGCACCGCTTGCCCCAGAATCTGACGGCGCGGAAGTTTGCCCGTAGACACTTGCCACCATGGAAACCAGGCATAACCACGTCCAGAAAGAAGAGCGAAACATGGCGAATGGCTGGTAATGGATGCTACTTCACCAGTTTCGGAAGCAATCGCTCAACCAGCTTTCCCGCCGCCTTTTCCAAGGCCTCCTTACCGGCGGTTCGATTTCCGAGGTCAACCGACACCTGGGTTTCACGATCCGTCCAGAGCAATTCCTGCGTCGAAGTACGCACAACCTTCAGCTCAATGCGGCCGCGACTTGAGACCAAGTTGCCATGACGCGCTCCCAGTTCGCTAAAAGCCTCTCCCGAGATGATGATATCGGCCCTTTTATGTATCTGGTCGGACTGAATGATTGGAAATCCGAGTTCTTCCAACTGCATCGTGATTTCGGTCTGGGCGGCAGGATCAATGCTTGGCTGGGTATAATCACGCTCTGTAATCGAAATTGTCACAGAAGGCAACGGACGTTGGCCCATAATTCCCCGGAGCCGCTGCAAGCACTGGTCGGAGGTTTCCTCCTGCACTAACAAAACATTGCGGTGCGAGGCCAACACGCCATCAATTTTCCCCGATAACTCCTGGGCCGACTGAGGCAAATTAGCCAGATCGGTCAAGGTGGCGGTGACCCCGTAAACGCGACTCGTTTCGGTGCTGATGATTTTCGCCACGACCATATATTGGTTGCCCACGGCAAACAACCGTCCCGTCACCAGAACCTGGGCGCCGGTCAGCGAGCCTATCTTGGCTGCCGTATCCGCCGAGACCAATCCCGAGGCACCGAGTTCTTGTTCACTCAAAATCTTATCCACTTCCTCCCGCTCGACCATGATGGCGTGTTCACTCGTGGATAAATCGGCCTCCAGTAGCGTTGCTATCTCCGCGCCCTGCTTGTTCATCGATTCATCCGAACTTTGAAAATTAAGTACCGCCGTAGCCAGAGGTTGAACTACCCCGGCAGGAGCGGAAGTTGGCTGGGTCGCGGCAACAGCCGGTGGAGCGTTGGTGGTAACTGGTGGAGTTGGGATTGCCGCAGGGGCATTTGTCACCACATCCAGCGGTTCGACGGAAACCGGACTAACGGTATTTGTCGTCACGGTTGACGTTTGTGCAGTCAGTGGAATCGAGGCAAGACTGCAAAATAAAATCAGAGGTAAGTAGTAGTTCATAAGTTGAATGCTCAATTGCCGGATGGCGGTGGGGTGGAAAGAAGATGGATGATTTTAATGAAGCCGAGCTGGGCGCGGGGATCGTCGGCGAGGTTGTCGAGAAGAGGCAGCGTCACATGGATGAGGACGCCGGGATTGGATCGTTCCGCATAGACGCCCGCAGGCAACGATTCATCGGGCGAAAAAAGGACCATGCGCGCGCCCGTGCTCTGATCCTGCGCCTGTTGCAATTGCTCGTCGGCGGCCAACTCTCCGAAATAGAAACAATTCGGATCGAACCTGTCCGGCGTGCCGGTTCCGCCGTCTTCAAATGACACGTGCAGGCTGGCCAGAAAATGGCGCAGCTTTTGGCCCGGACCGAAAACGACGACCGGCGCGGAGCCGTCGGGTTTGGATTGGAGTAAGTCCTTTAATTCCTGAGTCACACTGGCTGGAAAGACCTCAAACCGGAGATTCCCTAATTGAATCGGGGTTGGCTGCGGGCCGTTTTGGAAAAGTGCCAGACGAACGAGGACTTCCGCCCGCTCTTTCACGCCGGGAAATTTGATCGAAACACGCAAATGTTGAGGAGAAGCGTTCGTAAAGGTGAGCCCGTCCTGCAAATGGATGTCTTTCGACAGGGGCATGGCCAAACCACCCGCGACCTGAAACAAGTCTGCGTGCAAGGAAGCGGCCCGAGCCGCCATCGAATCGACTTCAAGGTCGAGCCTTTCTTCGTGATTGCCAAAGACTGCAGGCAAGCGCGAGGCCGGTTCGACGCGGCCTTCCAAACTGACGAGGCGGACCGTATCAGCAGCGAGCACAGAGTGGGCAGGTGCTAGCACCAGTGCACAGCAAACCAACCACTGAAAACGCAGGCTCACAAGGAGGCCTCCAGGGATTGCGCCTGCACGGAATAACCGGCTATGTGAGGATGTTCCGAGGCCAGCCAAACCTTGTCATCGCCTTCCAGAATGACGTTTCCAGTCGGAGTCGCTAAAATTTCAAAGCAGTTCTGGGTTTTGCCCAACATTAAACAGACGCGGTGGCCGCTGTAGCTCAAAACCCGAATTGTATTATCTCCCTGCTTGAATATCACCAGCAATGGCTGGTCAGAACCAACTTCGGGAGACTGGGAAATCGAGAGATCAACCTTTCCCTTTATTTCCACGACGGCATTGACTTCATTGGGGAATAACTTCTCTGTCTGCTGGAGCATTTGCCGATCATTCGCCAGATTTTCCGAGGTAATAGGGTGCCTGAGAACGAGAAAAGGAAGGACACCCAAAACAACGGCTAAAACAACGGCACCACGCCAGCGCCAACCAAAGCCCATCCGCACGGGTTCTTCTGTTTGCATGGAACCGCCTTGCTGAAAGGTAATAAGTGCCCGATGCCGGGCGCGGGCACGGGCCGATTCCGAGGCTTCCGGCGCTCTAAACTTGTGAAGGTGCTGCCGGAGATCGTCATCATTCATGATACACCTTCTTTTTTGATTTAAGCAGCTTCTTGAGTGCGCTCTTGGCCCGAAATATCCGCCAGGAAACGGTTGTTTCCGCGCAGCCCATTGCTTCGGCTGCCTCGCGATGATTCATTTCTTCAAAATAGACCAGTGCTACCGCCTCCCGCAGATCGGGGGATAATTGCTTCAAGGCCGAATGGACCTCAGCGTAATCCGGTGTGCGCGTTTGGGATCGAGTTTCCAGTTCGGCGGCGAATTGATCCTGCTTATCGCGTTGCCGGGCGCTTTGCCGCCCCCAATCGACGAGCGCATTATGGGCGATGCGGTAGAGCCAGTTCTTGAACGAGGCGGTTCCGCGATAAGACAAAATCCCCCGGGCTGCGCGGATAAAAGTCTCCTGTGCAATGTCATCAGCCTCGGTTTCAATGAGACATACTCGATAAGCGAAAGCGTGGATCATGTTGTAGTAGCGGTCGAAAAGAAGTTCGAACGATTTCGCGTCGCCGGATTGGGCCTCCCTTACCAGTTGTGCTTCCGGCACGTCCTCGTTCTCGATCCTCATTCGATCTTTGTAGGTAAAGACGGCACGTGGGGCAAAATCCTTGGCATTTTTTAGGGATTCATCACTGGGCTGGCTTCGGTAAGGCCGATGCTGACGGCGTCGAGTGAGCTTTGGCGCGATAGGCGTCGATGTCACTCCAAGGAATCACCCAGAAACCAGGGTCGCCCGAACCGTAAATCACCAGACCGTAGTCGGTGGCCTGGAGGCCGCCGTAATTGAGGCTCGGCGTTTCAAGCCGTCCCGGTCGGGAGCTCTTCATGATTTCCGGGTCGAATGCCAGGGGAATTTTGAGCCTGTCCTTTTGCCCGTGGGCGAAATAATAGAGGCAGGCTTCCTTGCCATCCGCCGCGCCGTTTTGGTGGTCGCAGTAAAGGCAAAGATCATCCCCCCGCATAAGCGGACTGATCAGTTCAAAATCGCCCGGAGTCTTGGAGGCGTAGCGCCATTCCTTAGGGAAATTCCACTCCGACTCCCCGTGGGGACCATACTTAGCGGCATAATCCGGATTGACCAACAGGAGTTTGCTGCCACCCAGACCCATGAGAATCATCCGATCAAAGGTGATTCTCGTCATACCCGGGCTTATCAGGGCGCCTCCCGACGTGAGCCTGACCTGACTGCGTGCCGGAAGGGAGGTCAAGGGAGACCAGTCATTTTTCCCCAACGGTGTTGCGTACGCCTGAAAGGGAGGATTCTCGGCAGTGACGGCAAAGGTCAATCCTCCCTGACTCAGCCACAAATCGAGAGGGTACCCGAGCGGCTTTCCATCCAGAGCGGTCTGTGGCGGAATGCGGCGGGAGCTGACGACATTCTCGATCTTCCCGTCCGGCAACGATACACGAATGAGACCTGATCCATCATTCTTGGTATCGTACGTTCCAGGAATAGGAGCTGGACTGTAGAGCAAATAAAGCTGCTGGTTTACGAAGCGCGGCTTGTAAATGAAAGGAGGCAGGTCCAGAGCCCGCCACTGATTGTCGGCGCGGGAATAAAGAAAGACCCGATCTTCTATGGCGACGGCCAACCATTGGGAAGTGAGGTCGAGCGAATGGATGTTCAGGCGCATCCCCGATTTTGACGGATCAATTTCTTCCGGAATCGACAAAGACGAGACGGCTTGCAGCGTTGCAGGATCAACGCAATAGATCTGGTATGGCTGACGGATGTTCGTGAACCAAATCTTGTTTTCGGAGATTGTGAGAGTGCTCTGGTCCACAAAGAGGTATTGCGGGGATTGCCCGATCGTCCCAGTTGCCTCCGTCGAACTGCTCCAAAAACGGGTCACGGGGAGAAAATCGGCCGGCGCAGCCTGTTCCGTGGCTGGTATCAATTCAGGTTTCGCGTGATAAATGGTCTGATGCGCATCTGCCAGTGCCCTGAGAATCTTGCGATCTTGCGGCGTCTGCGTCCCATACCACTGAGTATAATCGTTAAGCGCGGCGAGAATCCCCGGGGTCACCTCCGACGAACCTCGATAAAATTGAAGCCGGGACATGTTGCGGATCCATGGTGGTGGCAAGACAACATGTTTCTCGTACATGGCGATGTAGACGTCGGCGATTTCTCGACAGGCATCCTGGCTTTGTTGGGTCGCCCAGTAGAGGAGTGGATCAAGCCCCGAGGCAAACGCCATGCCCCGCGGTTGTGAAAGGCCGTCCGCGTGCTGCTGAAGAAAAGCGACGTATCGGCCCAGGACTGCATTTCGGCCTTCGACGGTTCGAGCTGAAGCGAATTCAAATTTGAGCGAATCGCATTGAAGAACGGGATCAGGATCAGCCGCTAGGTCGTTCAGAAAGTGTTGCCAGATTGCCTTAAGCTGGTCGGGGGAGTGGCCGTCCCAAGCAACGATCCATGGCGGTCCTTGGTACTCGGGACCCAGGTTGTATATTTTACCCTCGGCATCAAGATAAGGCGCATGAATGATGTCGTATTCGAAGAGGGCATCGTGGATTCCCAGTCCGTCCAGCTTGGGACCCAGACTTTCCCGATAAAAAACGGTCGTCTCCTCGGGCGTATCGTGCCAGAGACCCGCATAGTAAACCCGGTGATGGAGGTAAGCCCGCTTTCGAATCGACTTGGGGTCGGTTAACAACCGTGGGGTCGGCTGAGATAAGATTCGCGCATCTAGGTCCAGTATCAATTTCTGGATGGCATGACGAAGATCGGCGACATCGTCTGCGTGATCCGCTTGAAACCCATTCTCGTAAGCTGCACGCAGGAGGCGCAGGCAGTTATAGAGGAGACCCACACCCAAGTCGTCCGGGTCTTCCACATTTCCTGGCGTACTTGCGATGTCGTGGTTACTCCCAAAATACTCGTGCATCAAGGTAGCAGCGAGACGCCCGGCTTGCACGCGCTCGGGCAGGGAATCGGGAGCAACTGCAGCCGAACGGTAGCTATCTCCTTGTGGAAAGAGCATGTGTGGGTTGTCCGGATAAGCCTCCATCGCGTAGGCCTTCGCTTGCAGCATATGCGCTATGCCGCTGACATCCCCTAGCGCCAATGCCGACTCCAAAGCTTCCGCACCCTCCTCCGGCAGCCCATTATC
The DNA here is from genome assembly GCA_965226715.1 of Methylacidiphilales bacterium. Taxonomy (GTDB): domain Bacteria; phylum Verrucomicrobiota; class Verrucomicrobiia; order Methylacidiphilales; family UBA1321; genus JABDGH01. The sequence goes on from CBDDEB010000002.1 coordinate 52,073, forward strand.
CAGGCACCATTTTCCCAACTCGGTGAAGTGCTTGGCCTCTTCATCCCGTTGCCATGGTGCGCTCGTGGAGGGATGACCCTGAATTTTATCGGCCAGGCGTCCGACCAATGCCGCGAGATTTTCCGGCGTGTCTTGATCCGAAATAGAAATTTCTGTTCCTTGAGGCGGACGTAACCGAAGGGTTACGTCGATACGATTGCCTCCCTTATCCCACTTCATGCTTCCGTCGATCAGGCTGCTACCGGTCCAGAAGGGCGCAGGCTGTTGGGGGGACAGAGTTTTTTCAAAGAGAGCATCGTTGAGTCGCCAGCGTTCCAGCACCATGGTATCGGGTTCCGCACTGAGGCGATTGGCGAGAAGAATGTTCATGTTTCGTTCCATGTCCCGGGTCTCGGGAGCGTCCACTTCAAAGCGGAGGCCCAGGAGCGAAAGCGCCGTTATTTTGCCTTTTGGGATCGCGCCCAGCTTGGACCAATAGGGAGCGAACTCCTTGGCCAGAGCCTGTGCCTGAGTCAACGGATCACTGCTATCGGGTAGTGCAACCTCCCGTAAGATCACGCCAGGCTGGACAGCAACAAGTCGCGCAAATACGCCTGTCTTCCCGTCTTTCGTCACCGCGCGCAGGAGTACCAAACCATCGGCAGGGAGCAAGCGAACCGGAGAAAAATCCTTTGAATCCAGGACGGACTGGATTTCCTGCTCCTGTCCCAGCTTGTCGAGGTCAGTTCGGTCAAGGACCGTAAGTTCCGACAATGCTGAAAGTTCACTTGCTGTCACATCGATCAGATTAGCCAAGGATGGATCACCCGAGACGGCTATCCGGACAGATTGCGCGGATGCATGGCTCGAAACTACGAGCCACAAAGCACAGGCAATAAGTAAAAATGGGGAAATTCCTTGTTTCATGGATTTGGGTAACACTCCTCTTTAACGCAACGAGGCGCGACATAAAGACGGATTGAAATTGCAAATCCTTTGGATTTTTGCATTGGCATTGCCTGAGGAAAGGCAAACCAATGGATCGTTAAGTGCTACTTCGGAAAGATAGGGGAGCATTATAGCTGGCCCAGCTCTGCACAGTATCGATGATATTTGGGTGGGATTTGGCTAATTGAAATGAATAGTGAGTCCTCCAGCCTGTCATTTACGTAGATGTAATGCCTGTGAAGATCGTCCGAGGATGTCCTGTCGTGGGATTTTGCTCGCTTTCGCATGGAGCATTCACGGGCTAAACGTACTTTTACGCTTTTCCCACCAATCCTTGTACTGCGCGACGTAGGAATCCGGATTCTGCCGAAAAATCTGTATTGCCGGAAGGTCTATATCTCGATGTCCGAAGCGTTGCTTGATTGAACCTGACATCCAAAATATACAACCCATAGCCGAATACCGAACATCCTGGTCGGGATCATCAAGCAACTTGACCAAGAGCGGATAAAATTGATTGCCAAGTTGATTGCCGTGCTGGAATTGCTCATTGTCTTTCCCTTGACGCTGACTCAAGGCCCGCGTCACAAATAGGCGCATTCGAGAATCGGGTGAGGCCAGGGCGGTCGAAATAAGCGGCATCAATTTACCGACATTATCCGAATCTCGAACGGCGTTGGCCACCTGCCACGGAAAGTTGAAATGATTATTCCCGATAATTGCAAAGTTGTTTGTCGGCGCATCCGTGTCAGGCGGCTGATTGTTGTAGTCCTTGAGCCGAGATTGAAGATAGATGGTATCACCGGAGTTCGCACATATGCTGCTCGCAATTTCGCCCACCTTGCCATACTCGCCCTCGAACTTGGCCGCGAGCGCCGCGACTTCCGGATCGCCATCCGCCAAACTCTTGGCCATTTCCAACGCATGCTCTCGGGCCGGATCGCTTTGCGGAAACCTAGCTATGACGTTCGTAAAAAAGTTGCCGACATCTGTAAGGTAGACGATGGCGCCCGGAAGCTCGGGATGATCCAGGCAATTAGCGAGGAAGCCCTTGGCATCATCCAGCACGAATTTGTTTGCGTCGGATGATGTGGCATCTGCCGCGTGCGGACGAGCGATAACCAGCCAACTCGTTTGCTGCGACAATAGCTCGAACGTGTCCGCTTGCTGCGGGTCCCTCTTCAGGAGGAGAAGCATCTTTTCCTTCAAGGGCAAACCCCATTCCAACGCTCCTCTTCTCACTGTGGGAAAGAATATTTTAACATGGATGGTCTTTCCTGTATCACCCTTCGCCAAGCCCTCCACCTTGAACGGAACCACAAAACAATTCACGTCGAACCCGGGACCGTAACGGCCGGTAATAATCTCGCCCGAAGTTGACACGACATGATCAAGATCAAACGAGCCCTCCACGAGGGCATCAGCCTGCGCAATGCTGTCGCGCGTTACCGGAACATTCAAGTCAGGTTCAGTAGCGCAGGAATAAAAAAAATGCCTCGGCACGTAGTTGATCCACACAGCGCTGAGGACAAAAAAAGAAATTAACCCCAGAACAGAATAGATAAGCCAATGCGCCTTGATCTTGTCCCGCTGAGCTTGCGAAAAGAAAAGGGAAACCAAGCTGCCGATGAACCAAATCGGTGTGAAAGCAATAAGCAAAAAAATGCCAAAAAACAATAAGCTAATAATTTGGCTCATACACCTTTTGGTTACAGCAGGCAAAGACGTACAGGGTATTCAATGCCCATCTGTCTGAACGGGCAAGGTTCCAAATTCGTGGTCTCCAGTTGCATTCGTCAATTCAAACTTGCGTTGGACGACGCCAAGAACATCCGCTTTTGCCTGTGGCCCTGTCGGCAATGACCGGAGAAAAATGGCAACCAACTGATAACTTCCCGGCGAAACATCGTCGATGCGAAAGTTGCCGCCAGCATCCAAAGCAAATGGAATTTCGGTCGCCTTGACTTCGTACGCCTGGCCCTCAGGCGTCTTTCTCCAAGTTTGGACCCAGGCGCGACGCTGATCCTGGGTAAGGTTTGGCGGATAGGGTGGTTTGGGAACAACGGGCCGGAGGCTTAGGATAGCTAATGGGTAGTCGGTGGAAGCGCCCGGCGGCAGGGCAATCCTGCCCATCACCGCATTCTTCCCCGTTCTCAAATCGACCTGGGTCGTTTTGCCACTCTCAATCTGGACGACTTGGCCTTCATTGATGTCTTGCATAAACTTTCCGATTTTAATCGGCCCGGTCACAAGTTGCTTGTAGATGACTGCACCATTTTGAAATTCACTTGGCTTGTATACTTCAAAATGAATCCGTTCCTTTTGATAAGAGGCTTCGTCCTCATGCAGGTATCGAACATAGTACGGGGGATTAGCATCAATTTGTGCAGTGGTGGCAAGGGCAATTGAACCCCAGGGCAGAAGCTTCACGTTCGGGGAGGCTTTCAATGCGCGGTAGGTGGTCGTGAAGTAACCCGCCTCCGGTTGAATGATGGCAATGGGAAAATCTTCCTCTTGCGGTGGCAGATCGTATTCACCCTGGGCATTCGTGTTCACGCTAAGTTGATCCCATTTGCTCCGGCAAACCCCGTTGATGATTTGGAGAGGATTACCCGGCCCAGCGACAATAACCTGAGCATCTTTGACCGCGGTGCCGTCCGCTGCCGTGACCACGCCATGAATAACCGGGGCGGCCTTTAGCTGGAAATCAATGGAGACGGACTCCTCATCATTGGCGATGGGACGGGAAACTCCCGGCTCGTAGCCCGGCGCTTCGATCCGAATACGGTGAAACCCTTCCGTCCCGGGGGTTATGCCGTCGCGGCTGTCCATTTGCGCTGGACCGGAAAAAACATAGCGATAGGAATCGCCTTGGAAATGGAGTGCGGCTTCTCGCGCCCAGCCGGTATAGCCCGGGACTTGCGGCGGAAAGTAAGTGCCGAAGATGAGATCGAAAGAGGTGATGGGCTGCTTCGTCGTTGCATCGAGTACGTGCCCGGAAACGACCGTCTGACGCTTGAGCCGGATCACCTGCACTTCGTCCTTCGGCTGCAAAACCAAATTCTGGGATTGGAACGAGTCCGTCAGCATGGCGTAGGTAATGGGATCATCCGGCGCATGATCCCAGACGATCAGGCCATCATTGTCCGATTGAAAACGGATACGGCCGAAAGGACGATGCCCTCGCCAATGATCGGCCACCAAGGTTACATCCTTGATGGGATGTCCTTGCTGATCGATCAGCCGGAGGCGCAGTTGCTTGCCCGGCTTCAATTGAACATCGAGCGTCAGACTACCGGCGGAAGGCTCAAACTCGACCATTTCCGGCGCATAATTGTCTGAGGTAAACGTAAGAATGCGAGAAGGCAAGGGCCTCCCCTTGATCGAAAGCCCCCCGAAGTGGAAATGGCCGGCGGCACTCGTTTGGGTTGATGGATAACTCGTTGAATCGCTGCCCGCTTCTCCGAACACCACGTCAACGCCGGAAATCGGCTTTCCGCTTTCATCGGTCACGGTCCCGTCGACCGGCGTGCCCCTGTGCAGGATTAGGAGGGCCGTCTGATTCTTGAATTGGGCGTCGCTTGGACGTGAAACTATTTCTTCATCACTGACATAATCGGGATGCTCCAGCGTAACCTGAAGCGGACGAAGATCGGAGGGTGCTTCGTCGAAGTGCCATTTCCCATCCTTGTCGGTCGTAACGCGCCGTTCCCAAATGTCGTTGAACACCTCCTGAGCCACGCCCCCCATCGACGAACCACGGATAATTAAGACCACCTTGGCCCCTTCCACCGGCTGGCCGCCGTCATTTCTGACCACGCCTCCGATGGATTGAGCCTTTTCCATCTTCAAGGTGAAATCGCTGGGCAATGTAAAACTCGGTTGGTCCAACCTCCATGTTATGAGTTTGGGAACAAACCCATCCTTGCGCACCCGGACGCTCAGATACTGCGGGAGAGTTGCAGGCAAAGAGATCGTGGCCAAGCCGTCTGTGCCAGTGGTTACGTCGCCCGAAATATTCGGCCCCTCCGCTTTGGCTAAAGCGCCAGCCAGAGGCGATCCATCGCTATTTTTTATGTGAATGATCATCGTCTTTGCCTCCAATGATTTTGAGTTGTCGGTTGAGGTCTGCGTAACGTTTTCTCCAAGTATCGCCCGGCTCGGAATAACACCCAGAGTCAAAATCAAAGCCAATAGCAGACACGTCAAACGCATGATCAGGATACCTTGTTCAATTGCTCAATTATTGCACCGGTACCGATCCATCTAAAAAACCATGTATGCCAACAGCGCTAACATTGCAATCCATGCACCTATACGTAGGCATGCGGTAATGGTTCGAGACCATTGGAATTGAAAAGCCAAACAATACACGACAAAAAAAGCGAAAACACTCAACATGAAAAGAGCCGAGTGAGATCTATTTCCCCAATATCTTCCAAGCTCCAGTGATGCCAAACAGAGCATCAGCGCAAGGGACCGATGTTCCTGCGAAATGCCAGTTATTTTGGGTTTCATCGTCGCTGGTTCAAACCAATGCTTGTTGTGGAGAAAAATGTTCATAATTTTCTTCTCACTACTTCCAGTCAACGGTTCGCGAAACGGAGGAGATTTTGTTTCCCGCATCGTCCGAGTAATGGGGATCGATGGTTATTGGGCCTGTATAGTGATCCGGCACAAAAAACACGGTTCCTTGGACATTAGGCGCTTGGCCATTGTCGGTGGGCACATCCACGAGACGAATCCATTTTGGGGAGCCATTTAGCTCCTGTTTGTTTGAATCGGTGGCTCGAAAATAAAAGGAATAGTTGCTTTCTCCCACTTTGTCGCCACCAGCCCAGACGCAGAGATTCGGTGCAATCCGGCAGACGGCATAATACTCGAACTTCCCTTCGCCGGAGTCCAGAATCTCGACGCCGGGCTGTTTGAGGCTGGCAAGAAATTCATGCAAGGAAGTAAAACCGTCTTCGCCTTCCGATTCCGCCTTGTCGCTAAGCTTGCGCAGATTCGGCTCGACCCCAAAATTAGCGGCTTTATCAACCGCAGGAGGCGGAACGGCTCCGGGTACTTCTTTCAGACCGACTATCATGAGTCGATGGTCCTGAATTCCTAAGGGTATGGTGCTGTCTCCAGTCGCGATAGCCTCGGTCGAAGAAAGATGATCCGGCTTGCCAAAGGTGATCTTCAAGGCGATCACCGCCGGAAGATAAGCGTCGTACATTTTACCATTGAATTGCGTCAGCTCATCCTTCTTCGCAGAAGGGGACAGGACAAACGAATAGGTGCGATTGGGGTTTGAAACAACCATGGCGAGACTGAGCAGAATGAATCCTCTGAAGCTCTCCTTCGCTTTGGGGTCCATGTTGGGATCTGTGGCGACCAGGGAAAATAAGGCGTCGGGGTCCTTCTTTTCCAAGACAGCCTTATACCTCGTCAAAAACTCCTGTTCCATCTCCGGCGTGATGCCCGGAGGCAGAGCGGCAATAACATCGGCGGCCGATTCCTTCGCCGGGGGACGCAGTAAATCGGCCACATCATTTTCCGATACCTCTGCCGTATCGTGATGGTTTTTTACCGCGATCTCCAAGGGTGTTAAGCCGTCGTGACCCTTGGCATTCTGATCGGCCCCATGGGCGAGCAACACTTGCGCCACACCAGCAGCGCCATTACACGCAGCAATGTACAAAGGTGTAACACCCGCCCAAGGGGAGCCTTCTTTGCCCTTGGAATTAACGTCGGCACCGTTGGCCAGCAACAATTCAGCCATGTCTTTGTGGCCCATCAGCGCTGCCTGGAACAAAGGCGTCAAGTTGCTGTGATCGCCAAGATTGGGATCGGCCTTATTGGCCAGAAGTAATTCCGCCACGTCCTGATAGTCGCTGCCCGCGGCATAGATTAAGGCCGTCATCCCTAAAATATCCTTGGCATTTACGTCAGCACGGTTGGCCAGCAGCAGCTTTACCACGTCTTTATGGTTATTGGCCGCCGCCACGATCAAAGGTGTGGTAGCGAATTTATCGACGTCGCCCAAAGCCAATGTGGGATCGCTTTGAAGGAGCGCCTTCACCTTTTCCGTGTCGCCAGCTCGAGCCGCAGCCAGGAGCGGAGCGGCTTCGACCGGCGGGGCGAGCATTCCGGGGACCGCATCCTTGACTATTTTGCGGTCTGATTCCTGACCGCCGTGCTGACGCAGTAATTCCGCCACATCATCGTGGTGATAAAGCTCTGCGCTCTGCAACGGCGTATAGCCGTTCTTGGTCTTGGCATTGACATCGGCCCCGTGCCCCAGCAGCAGTTCCACCAAGTCTTTGTGGCCATTCCCGGCGGCCCAATGCAAGGGTGTTATGCCGCAATTGTCAGGGGCGTTGACCTCGGCTCCGTGCGCCAGCAGCAATTCAGCCACATCCTTATGGCCATTCATCGCCGCAGATTGCAAAGCTGTCTGGCCGGATGAACTCCCGACATTAACCTCGGCTCCATGGGCCAGCAGCAATTCGGCGACTTCCCGGTGACCCTGAATCGCCGCCCAAATTAAAGGCGTGCAGCCGCTATTGTCTTTGGCATCAACGATTGCCCCTTTTTCTAACAGCAATTCCGCTGTGTCCTTGGTACCCTCCTTGGCCGCATCGAGCAAAGGAGTATCACCGAGATTGTTTCTGGCATTGATGTCTGCTCCAGATGAAACCGAGGCCGGTGTTGCTGCGTTCGTGGTCGTGTCCGTCATCTCAGTTGTTCCGGCAAGCGAAATAGAAGTACTCAACTCCATATCGGCAGTCTGAAGATAGGTGGCCGCCTGATGGTTTGGATCGCCTCCTCTGATCTCGGTGATGGCGCTGCGGATGGCCTGGATCGCCAGCACGCGATGTCCCTTTAAGCGATGATTGGGTGCTTGCTGGGCCATGGTGACGGCCTTGGTGAGCAAGTCGATTCGTTGGGCATCAGTTGGGGGATTGCCCTTGGGGTTTTCTACCTGATGAAGGAGATCAAGAGACTTGCTCAACATGTCGGTTGTGTCCTGACCGAAGACAGGTGAACTAAAAGCGAGTGCGGCATTGATGATAGCTATAAAAAGGCAGTAGCGGATGAGTGCGATTTTCATTGGTTTGTGGCGGAGGCAGCAGCTTGTTCCCGGTGATAAGGTCTGTTTGCTTGATAAAGTGCGAGGCGAGCCTTCGCAATGGCGGAATCCTCCGGCGCAAGATTAGGTGTTGCGAGAACCTGGTTTTCCCACTTTACCGCGTTGACGAAATCTGTTGCTTCGGCATAAGCGGCGGCGAGCGTATCGATTTGATTGATGTTGCTCCAACCTGACAGAACACAGGCTTTCGTCGCGGCTTGAACGGCTTGCGGGCCATTGCGGAAAGCGGGTTGCGGACATGTCGCCAACAGCCAAGCGAGGTTGTTGTAGGCGGGAGAGAAATTCGGATCGATCTCCACGGCTGAATTAAAATCGGCCAACGCCTTGTCGTATTCGCCTTTTGCTCCATAGGCTACGCCGCGGTCAAGATAGGGGATAGGCCTTTCTGGATCGAGTTGGAGGGCCTGATTGAAGTCCGCGATGGCGTCGTCGTAATGATCCGCCATGTTGTAAATTTGACCACGATTAACATAAGCCGCCACCATCTGCGGATTGAGCCGGATGGCTTCGTTGTAGTCTGCGAGAGCCTGATCGTAATTTCCCTTCAATTTGTTGGCCCGGCCCCGGCTGAAATAAGCTGGCGCAGACGTTGAATTGAGCTGGAGGACTTCATTAAAATCCGCAATAGCTTGGTCGTAATCTCCTCTATTTAGATAATTCCTACCGCGCTTGAGGTAATCAGCAGCGTCTTGGGGATTGATTGGCATGGCTTGGGTGATCGCATCATTGCCGGTCACGGCGCTTGCTTGGTCGTTCTGCACTGGATCGGCGTTATCTTGCTTATTCAAGACCGAATGCTGAACTCGCTGGGTTTGCGTGGAACTCGGTGGTGATGTCGCAACCGTGGCGACAGGCTGGATGCCAGTCGCCATGTTTTTCTGGAGCTTTGCGATAGCCACGGTTGCCGTGCCCGCGATCAAAATCGTTGAAACACCCGCCACGACCGCCGTCTTTATTTTCAACCATGTCATGATTTTCAGGGTTGATTTCATCAGAATCAGGGACGGCCCGCTGACGGCAGCGCCCTTGGTTATTCCTGCGGTTATAATCGACTCAGCCAGGCCGACAGGCGCAGCTTGAACGGAGTGGGTTGAAAGAATGCCCATGAGCGTTGCGGCGGAAAGTGTAATGCTCCGCTTGGTGAAAAAATTGCGCAGCTTTTTCAAAGCCCGCTCGATACTCTTTTGCGCAGCATCCTCGCTTGCCCCGAGGGCGTTCCCGACTTCCTTCAGGCTTTTGCCCTCAAAAAAGCGGAGGACAACGGCATCGCGTTCCCGATTGCCGAGATGCCCCATGGCGACATCCAGCATCGGGGCAATTTGTTTCCACACATCCGGTTCCGATTCGGTTATGAACGATTGCAAATGAACCTCCTGTTCGCGGCATTGTCGCCGGTTTTCCATCCGCCAGTAGTTTGCTGCCGTCAATTGTGCGGTTCGGTACAGCCAGCCGGACAAAATGGTTTTCGGGGACAGACTTCCGGCTTTCTTCGCCAGGAGGAGAAATACCACCTGCGTAATATCCTCAGCTTCATGCAAGTTGGAGACGTGTCGTAACGCGACGGAATAGACCATATTGACGTGACGCGAGACCAAGGCGGCAAACGCTTCCTCGGACTGATTGTGAGCGTATTGCGCCAGTAATTCGTTGTCTCCCGAATCGTGCATCTACTTATAAATGTCCGCCGATAGGCAAATACGACATTTATTTTTGGCGTAATCTATTTTTCAGCAAGCTCACCAAGTTGAGCAGGTGGCCAGCAAGGCAGAACAACCGACATAGGGTTGACAGGCAAATCGATTTCTCACCTCTATCAAAAAGGGTGCGTAGGTGGGACTTTGACCGCATAAATGCTCAAATTGCGGTAGTCGGCGTTTGGATGCCGTCTGGAAGCGATCAGGAACTCTTTTGCTCAAAGAGCCAGTGGCCATCCGGTGTACACGTTGCTGTCCAACCGTTTTCTTTGGCAAGAAGGTACGCTTCCAAGCTGAGATCGATGCTGCTTGTCTCCAAAAAGGATTGCAGGGTGCTTTCAGGAATGAGAACAGAATCGGACTGCGTCAGTTCAAAGCGGATAGTTTTCGCCAGTTGCTTGCGTGGATTCATGACAGCAAAAGCGTAATTAAGCACAGTCCGACAGCAAGCTCGGTCAAACTACCAACGAGCTTGCTTGCGCTTTACTTTGGAGTGGGCCAGACCCAGTCGCCCTGATGATAATCGATCTGTGTAGGAGCATCCTTCTTATAAACGACTTTGCCGCCGTCGTCGGTTTGATTCCAGCCGACGGAATAAAGTAGGAAGGTTCCGTCGGGTCGAAGCTGATAATGATAGGGCTGGCCGTTCATGACGTCGTGCGGTAGTTCGTCGATGCACGCAGGCGCGAGCGCATCGAGCAATGCAGGGTAAACGCCATGCACGAGTCGATAGCGTTCCAGGGCGCAGGCAATCCGTGCCTCATCAACCCAGACTTGAATTTCAGAAAACTGCAAAACCGCGTTGGATATCGGGCCTGCGGCCTCATCGGAGAGAATATTCCATAGGGTATGGCCATTCCATCCATTCTGCTGTTCCGCAATTTCGGCAGCAAACTGATCGACCATTTTAGGAAATACCATCTGAACCTTGGGATCGACAAACCTGACTGCGTTTAAATCGACATTAACGGCTTGAACCTTCATCAAATCTATCCATCCATCGGACCAAACACCGCGAAACTTATCGGAGGCCTTCAACTTCGATTCGTCGCTTTGATTTCTCGCATTAAGTTCGCTTATGTAGACGGGACGATGGGACTTTAAATTATCGAAGGACGGAATTGCTATACCAATGGCTTCTCCGCGCAGGTCATGTTGGAAGTCGGACAGGAAATTCATTTGGGCCAATTCGGTTTGCAGATCAGCGAGCTGCGCGTTATTCCACGCATGAAAGGCGAGGCCATCATAAATTGCGCCTTTGCCGTTGATGGCCGTCATGCCAATGGCGACCAACCCCGAGACGAGGAAAGGTTCCTGCCTTAAGCCCGAGATGAGTTTGAAGTTGGTTTTGATGTCTTCCAAAGCCAGATCGGGTTTGTGCGCGTCCAAGGCAAGGATGGCATGCAGATTTAATATCTTGGCCACTTGTATCTGGTCCGTAACCATCCTCAGAAGATCGTCAAGAAGCGGTTGGGAAAGGTAATCGTGTTGAAAACGGCAGGATGACCGCGTGGCCGATGCGGAACAAAGATCGCCCACGAAAGGATAGAGCGCATCGAATTGGGCCAGCGCATCATTGGACGGCGAAGCGCTTTGAAAGGCTTCGGCGTAATCCGTTGTAACAACTTCCCGAATTTTTTCCATATCAGGCAACTCATTCGCCTGCCATTTTCCCACATGTGGAATACTAAGATCATTGCCCGGCAAGTTGGTCCTTAAGGCTCGTTGCAAGACGAGCGGCGCAAGGTTGCCCTTATTTTCAGGATCAGGCTCCATTTTGAAGAGCGGGAGGGCCGCGAGATTCTGATCATCCGGCACGGGTGGTGGGATGAGGCGGTTGAAATCAAACGATTCTCCCTTGGCTTCCCATTCGGCCTTGGTCGCAGCCCAGGCGCGGGCACCGCGCCAATCTTCCTCGACGTAAAAGAGAATGATGAGGGTGACTACCCAGAGGACAAATTTGAGGAAAACCCAGGACCAGAAAAAGCGGCCAACTTTCGTGAAGAAGCTTTTCATGGGATTTGTGGAGTTCGCCTTTGTTCTGGCTGATCCTGCAAGAACTGGGCAAGTTGGATTTCGTCTTGGAGCGAGACGAGATAAACGGGCCGGTTGGGGTCGAAGTGGGCGATGAGTTCCTTTTCCGAGGGATCAACCGGGGTGCTGGCCTTGAAAAGAAAGATGAGCAACCAGAGCGCAGTCAGGGCGCTCGTGGTGACGGGATTCCGCGCGAACAAATTTCGCAGACTTACGAGCAGGGGCGGCCAGACCTTACGCATTGGCGTATGAGCGGGTGCTTCGCGCAAGGCGATGGAAAGAATTTCGGCCCGCCATGTTTCGGGAAGTTCTGGCGCGGAAAGCTTCCGCAGGTGTTGTTCGAGAATTTCGTCGTTCATGAGAAGTCCTTGTGAAGAGGACGCAGCTCGTCGCGCAATTTGTCTAGAGCGTAGCGATAGCGACTGGCGGCGGTGTTGGCGGAAATGTCGAGAACCTCGCCAATTTCGGCAAAGGTCATTTCTTCCCAGACCTTGAGCACGACGACGGCACGTTGTTCGGACGGCAGGGCTTCGATTGACGAGGCCAGCGCCTTTTGAATCCACAAAGCATCATCCGGCATCGGCTCGGGGCGGGCAAGGGACTCGCGCTCCTGCGAAGCGAGGGTATCATAGTGTTGGCGTGTTTGATCACGCCGGTGGCGGTCTATGGCGAGACGATGCGCCATGCGGAATAGAAAGGAGCGCGGCACGCCAACGCCGTCCAGCAAATGCGGCGATCTCGCCAGCCGAACGAAGATTTCCTGGAGAATGTCCTTAGTGTCGGCCTCGTTGCCGGTGAGACGGATGAGAAAGCGGAAGAGCGCGGGAGCATAATCCCGGTAAAGTCCTTCCAGCCAGTCCTGAAGCGTCATTTCCCTTAAGGACGCAGCCGGTTACCGAAATTGTCTAGGAATTCTTTTGAGATTGATGCCGGGGTTATCCGGATTGGGGAGGGTGTCGCATTCGTTATGACGCGGTAAGTCAAAGGACGAGATCACGGCCTTCCACGGCTTAAGATTCAATCAGTAACAGGGCGATCAGGAACTCCTCTTTTAAGGCCAATCTTGACACTTTCTTGACACCTTGCCCTGTTTTCAGAGGGGCTACCCGACATGGATTCGAACCATGAATAACGCCTCCAAAGGGCGCTGTGTTACCGTTACACCATCGGGTAATGTGGTGGGGTATTTTCCGGTTTGAGCAGCCAATGTCAAACACAAGCGGGACGCTCGCAAGCTGGACAACGATGTGCTATCGTGGTTTTCTACTCGCCCTCCCTTGCGGGAGAAAGCGCTTTCACGGTCCCATGGAGTAGCGGTTAGCTCGCCTCCCTCTCACGGAGGTCGCACGGGTTCGAATCCCGTTGGGACTACCCTTTAGCATTCGCATGCAGGTTTAACGGTTCAAATTTGGGTGCGAGAAGGTGTTGCAAACCGAAAGCAATCAGGTAGGCGAAGGCGGCATAGGTAAAGAGCAGGAAGTAGCCGGCCTGGGCATGGTCTGGGCCGTAGATGTCGAGAATGTGGCCGCAAAAATACTGGAAGAGCATGCTGCCAAACGCGCCCGCCATGCTGCCCATGCCGATGACCGACCCGATGACGTTGCGGGGAAACATATCCGAGACGGTGGTGAAAAGATTCGCCGACCAGGATTGGTGCGCCGCGCCAACCAGGCCGATGATGAGCACGGCCGTCCAGTCACCCGCCATGCCGACGGTCAGGATCGGGATGACGAGTAGCGCATAGCAAAACAGCCCGGTCTTGCGCGCGCGCGTCACTGTCCAACCGTGCCGGACGAGGTAGCCGGGGAGATAACCGCCGATCAGGCTGAGCACGGTCACGACCGCGTAGATCGTCATGAGGTGTGGCCAGCTCGACTTGATATCGAGATGGCGCGTCTTTTTGAAATAATCGGGGAGCCAAAAGAGGAGAAAGAACCAGACCGGATCGGTCAGGAATTTCGCCACGATGAACGACCAGGCCTGAGGATAGCCGAACAGACTGCCCCAGGGGACCGGCGGGGAGCCTTCCTCCGGCGAAACGGGATCGCTCCGGATCAAGGCCAGTTCGGCCGGTGAGACGAACCGGTGCTTCTCGGGCGTGCTGTAGAAGAGCCACCAGGCGATCACCCAAACGAAGCCCGCGCCGCCCGCGATGAAAAAGGGCGCGTGCCACGTGCTGACCTTGAGCAACCATGCGACGAGAAACGGGGCGATGATGGCGCCGACATTTGCGCCGGAATTGAAGAGCGCCGTGGCGAAGGCCCGTTCCGCTCTCGGAAACCATTGGGCGATGGCCTTGATCGCGGCGGGAAAATTTCCCGCTTCGCTCAAACCGAGGAAGATGCGCGCGGCCATGAAGCCCTCGACCGAAGTGACCAGCGTATGGGAAAGCGCGGCGAGACTCCAGAAAAGGACGGTCACGGCGTAACCGATTTTCACGCCGACCTTGTCGATAAAGCGGCCGACAAAAAGGAGGCCAAAGGCATAGGCGCCCAGGAAGCACGAGTTGACGCTGGCGAACTGCGTATCGGTCCAGTGAATCTCATTCGCGAGCGTCGACTTGAGCAGTGAAAGAAACTGGCGATCGGAGTAAATAATCGTCGTGGCGAAGAAGACGATCAGACAAATCCACCATCTCAAGTGGGTGCGGCGGGTGAGGGTGTTCACAGTTATTTTTTCGCGAGCACGTGGCGAATGCCCCGTTCCAGTCCGCGCAACTCGGCCAAGCCTCTCAGGCGGCCGATGGCGGAGTAGCCGGCATAAAAGGAGTGGTTAAGGTCGCCCAGCATCCGATGGCCATGATCGGGACGCATCGGCAGGGAAGCGGAATTTCCTTTTGTGACGCGGCGGTCGAGTTCCTCGATCACGGCCAGCATCATCGCCGCCATGTCGGTGCTGCCGCCGAGATGCTCCGCTTCATAGAAGCTGCCATCCGATTCGCGCCGGACATTGCGCAGGTGCAGAAAATGGACGCGATGGCCCACCCGGCGGAAGATCGCGGGAAGATCGTTGGCGGGATGGGCGCCGAGCGATCCTGTGCAGAAGGTGATTCCGTTGGCGGGTGAATCGACGGCGGCCAGAATCGCATCGAGATCGTCCGAGGTGCTGGCGATGCGCGGCAAGCCAAAAATGGAGAAGGGGGGATCGTCCGGATGGATGCAAAGCGAGACGCCGCACTCCTCCGCGACGGGGACGACCGAGCGCAAAAAAGCGGTGTGGTTTTCCCGCAGACGCGCCGAATCAATTGACTTGTATTGAGCTAGTGCCGCGCGGAATTCGTCGAGCGTCAGGTCTTCCACCGTGCCGGGCAGTCCAAGAAGAATCGTCCGCATCAGGGCGTCACGGTCGGGTTCGGAAAGCTGTTCGTGACGCTTGGCGGCACGCGCGAGAACCTCGGGCGAATGACTCGCCTGGGCGCCCGCGCGCTGGAGGATATAAAGGTCGAACACGGCCGCATCGACCGCATCAAACCGCAGCGCCTCCGCGCCGTCGGGCAGAAGCCAGGCGAGTTGCGTCCGCGTCCAGTCGAGCAGGGGCATGAAATTGTAGCAGACGACGTCAATTCCACAGGTGGCGAGGTTTCTCAAGCTTTGAGCGTAGTTGGCCAGGTACCGTTCGGCCTCTCCCTTCGCCTGCTTGACGTCCTCGTGCACGGGTACGCTTTCAACCACCGACCAGCGCAACCCGGCTTGCTCAATTTGGTCCTTGCATCGCCGGATGTCCTCGATCGGCCAGACCGTCCCGTTGGGAATATGATGCAAGGCGGTCACGACGCCGGTGGCTCCGGCCTGCCGGATGTGCTGGAGCGGAATCGGGTCCTTGGGTCCAAACCAACGCCAGGTTTGTTCCAGCCAGGGAGTGTTATTGGGCATAAATGGCATACGATCGGAGGACCGACCAGCGGGGTAATAATTGATAGCGGCGGCCTTTGATCCAAACAATCAATAATCTTTAGGGAGAGCCGCTTCAGGACGTATAAGGCCAGGAATGGCATTGACCTTCTTCTCGCCGATAAACACGATGCAGGCGTATGAGTCATCTGCCCAGCCCCGCCCGTTACGAGACGATGCAATATAAGCGGTGCGGCAAAAGCGGCGTGCTCCTGCCGCGCATTTCGCTCGGGTTCTGGCAAAATTTCGGAGACGCCGATCCACAGCCGGTCGCCCGCGATTTGGCCCTGCGCGCCTTTGATCTCGGCATCACCCATTTCGACCTGGCCAATAATTACGGACCCCCTTACGGCTCGGCGGAGCGCAACTTCGGGCGCATTCTTCGCGAGGACCTGGCGGCGCATCGCGATGAGCTTATCATTTCGACCAAGGCGGGCTATGACATGTGGCCCGGCCCCTACGGCGACTGGGGTTCGCGCAAATATTTGCTGGCGAGCCTCGACCAAAGCCTGAAACGGATAGGGCTTGAGTATGTCGATATCTTCTACCATCACCGGCCCGACCCGAACACGCCGCTTGAGGAAACCATGGGCGCGCTCGACCACGCGGTCCGGCAGGGCAAGGCGCTCTATGCCGGAATTTCCAATTATCCGGCGGAGAAGACCCGGCAGGCCGCGGCGATCCTGCGCGAACTCGGCACGCCGTGCCTGATCCACCAACCCCGTTACAACATGTTCGACCGATGGATCGAGGGTGGCCTGACCGCGGCGCTTGAAGAGGAGGGGATCGGCTGCATTCCTTTTTCGCCCTTGGCTCAGGGCCAGCTGACCGACCGTTATTTGAAGGAGATTCCAAAAGGTTCCCGCGCGACCCGGGAACACTTTCTGCGGAGCGCCGACGTGCAAAAAAATCTTCCCAAAATTCGCGCGCTGAACGACGTCGCGGTGAAGAGGGGACAGCCGCTGGCCGGGATGGCGCTGGCCTGGATCCTCCGTTTGCCCGCCGTGACCTCGGTGCTGATCGGCGCCAGCTCCATCCCGCAGCTCGAGATGAACGTGAAAACGCTCAACCGCATCGATTTTTCTTCCGGGGAACTGGCCGAGATCGAGAAAATTCTGAAGTCCTAATTTCCTGATGCAGCCGCGGGAGGGAAGGCGATCTCCGCGCGGGTTCCTTCGCCGGGCCGGCTGCTGATGGAAAACTCGGCCTGGTAAAGCGCGGTCAGTTTTTGGACCAAAACCAAGCCAAGCCCGAGACCCTGTTGCTCGTTCTTTTTGCGGTCGAATTGCCGAAAGGCCCCAATGCGGGCAATGTCTTCGGCCGTCAGGCCTCGGCCCCGGTCGGTAACGGTCAACCGCCCATCGGCGCTCAACTCGACCTCCACCGGAGTTCCCCGGCGAGAAAATTTGCATGCGTTATCGACGAGTTCCTCCACCATGCGGCCGAGGTCTTCCGGCTTGACCAGAATCGGGCCGGCCTCTACCCGCACCGTCACATCTTCGCGGCGTTGGTTCAGGCGCAAGGTCTCCGTCACGGCGTTCTGGACGGCTGCCTTCACTTCGGCAGGCGGTACGACCGTGGCCGGCTTTTGCGGGGTCGCGGCCTGAAGATCAAGAACCAGGAGATAATTTCGAAGCGTGCGATGGAGCCGGAGCGCAGATAGGTAAACATCCTCGTGAATGTCCTTCACCTCTGCCGGCGCGAGGTCCGAAAAGTCGGCGCGCAGAATTTCCATCAGGCCGATGATTCCGGCCAGGGGAGTGAAAAATTCATGGGGCAGGTTGGCTGGCACCGAGGAGCGCAGTTGGGCCAGCATCTGGTCCTCCACCCGCCAGTTGATCGAGGCGCGACTGAACCGCGCTTCCACGCAACTCAGCAGCGCCTGCAGGCCCACCGGTTTCACCAGGAAATCGTCCGCTCCCTCCTCCATGCCTTTGCGCGGCGTGACCAAATCGGGTCGGCCTGTCATCAGCACCACCTGTTTGGAACGAAGTTCCGGATCGTGCCGAATATCGCGCAGGAGGGTCGAGCCGTCTCCACCCGGCATGTTGATGTCGCTGAGGATCAAGTCGGGGAGATGCCGACGGGCCAGTTCGAGGGCGGCGACGCCCGAATCAGCCTCAATGACGTGATAGCCGCCCCGGCGAAGAGCCACGCCGAACATCATGCGCAACTGCTGGTCATCATCGACGAGGAGAATCGTTTTCATTCCGGGAGGAATTGTGATTCAGCAGCAGCGACGATGGGAACGGCTTTTGCAGTAGAACGACACCTTCGTTCAACCTGCCCTGAAAAACAATGGCGTTTTCGGTATAAGCGGAAGTAAATAAAGCCCTCGTTTGAGGATAGATCGTCCGGATGCGATCTGACAATTCTTTACCACCTATCTTCGGCATGACCACGTCGATGAAACCCCACCCCATGTCAGAAGCGTCAGCGGCAAGTTGCGTGACATGAATGCTTTAATTCGGCCGTAGCCGGATGGGCCGTGGCGTGGACCTATGGGAATACTTGCTCCTCACCAAATCTGCGCCAGACTGTTTCCTCCATGTTGCACAGCCCACAATTCCTTAAACTGGTCGATGACGCCAAGAAGCGCGTTAAAGAGATTTCCGTTCATGATGCCTACGTCGAGGCCAAAAAGCCGGGCGTCTACCTGCTCGACGTCCGGGAAGAAAGCGAGTGGCATGCGGGTCACGCTCCCGGCGCTGTCCACCTCGGCAAGGGCATCATCGAGCGCGACATCGAGCAGCGCATTCCCCAGGCCGACGCGCGCATCCTCTGCTATTGCGGCGGCGGGTTCCGCTCCGCCCTCGTGGTCGATAATCTCCAGAAAATGGGTTACACCAATGTCGTCTCGGTCGACGGCGGTTTCCGTGGCTGGCGCGAACTCGGCCTGCCCATCTCCACCGCCCCTGAAGTCCCGCCGCGCAGCCCGCACGAAAAACTGGGCGGGCTCTACCACCTGCCCCGCATGGTCGATAAGGCGCGGCTCTTCCCCGCCGGGAGGCTGCCCGGCTACAACTATCTGACCTTCGGCTACGACAAAACGCTGCTCGATTTTCTCTGCCTGGAAGGCGCGGTCTTCGAGCAAATCGTGGCGAAGAACCCGACCGACGAAGGTGTGCTCAATGCGCTCAAGGAGCGACTCGGACCGGCCTGGCCCAGCGACCACGCCATCACCGACTTCAACAACAAGATTGTCAATCGCAGGCCCGATTCACCCGAGAAGATCGCCGCCTTCGAGCAGCGCCGCGCGGTCTGCGCTCCGACCAAGAAGAAAGTTGAAACCTATTTCGACCTGATCGATCTCGAAGAAGATCGCCTCACATAGATTTTGAAGAAGCTGGGGCGCGCCGCCCCACGATCAGGAAGGCGAGCGCCGCCAGCGCCAGCGCGAAAAGCGCCGTCCCACGGTAAATGCCGGCCAGTCCCAGCCCGCCCCACGACTGCAAGGGCCCCACCCCGAAGGCCGCAATGCCGTAGCCCATTTGATAGAACCCGATCATGCCGCCCGCGACTGAAGCTGTCATGGTAGTCAGTTCCTCCTGGCCGAAGCTGATCACCAGTGGGAGCAGCGCGGAGCAGCCCAACCCGGCCAGGCCGAAGGAAAGGATGGCGAGAAAGGGATGCGCCCTCGGCGCCGACGCCGTGGCCACGAACGCGAGCGCCAGTAGCAGCGGCAGCGCGCGATAGGTCCAGCGCGGTGGACACCATTTTTCGATGACCGCAAACAGAACGCGGCCGCCGGTGACTGTGACCCAAAACACCGTCAGGGCCATCGAGGCCAGGGTGGTCGACGCGCCGAGGCTCGCCGACATGTAAACCGTCGCCCAATTTCCGCTCATCGTTTCGCAAATCCCGTAGGTTAGCGCAAAGGCCGCGTAGAGCCAGAAGCGGGCCGGTATTTTCATGGCACCGGCACGAGTCTGCGCATCAACCGCCTGCCTGGCGTCATCCTGCAAGGGCAGGCGCAGACTGAATAGAATCAGCGCGAGGGTCAGCCCGGCCATCAAAATCGGCAAGCCCCACCAAAAACCGAGTCCCACAAAGATCATCGCGAAAATAGGCGCCAACGCCGTACCCACGCCAAGCAGCGCGTTGAGCGTGAGAATGGCCTGGTCTACTTTTTCCGGAAAGAAGCTTGCGGTGAAGGTGTTGATCGAGGGGACGACAAAACCAAAGCCGATGCCCAAAAGCCCGGTGGCCGCCAGCAAGAGCCCAAAGGCGAGGGGATGCGTGCCCGTCGCGAATTGACTTCCAAAAAGCAGCGCCATGGAAAGCAGGTCGGCCGCCAGGCCGAGCAAAAAGACGCGCTTGCCGCCGATCTTCCGCGTCAGCCCCGCGCCCAGGAGCGAGGAGAGGATCGCGGTGACGGCTTGGGGCACGAACATGCCGCCATATTCCGTGGTTGAAAGGCCGTAATGGGTGGCGCTCGTGAAAATGGCGCTGACCGCCGGGAACGTGACCAATACGATTCCCTGGATCACGCCCGCCGTATAGACCGCGGCGATTTCCTGGCGCTTTGCCATGGCCTTACTTGAGCCGCTCGAGCAGGTGATCGCCTACGCGCAGCGCGTTCGCCATCACCGTCAGGGCCGGGTTGACCGCGCCAATGCTCGGGAAAAAACTCGTGTCGACCACATAGAGATTGTCGAGCTCGTGGGCCTTGCAATTCGTGTCGAGCACGGAGGTTTTGGGATCGCGCCCGAACTTGCACGTCCCCGACTGGTGGGCCACGCCCGCGACGCCGATGTCGTTCTTCAAATAAATCTGGCGCGGCACGAGGTGCTCGTGCATGTCGAGCTGGCCGAGCATCGACTTTAATTTGTCGTACAATTTGTTGCTGGGCACCTGATTCGTCGCCGTGTAACTGAGCGTGATTCTTCCCTCCCGGTCGACCGTGATGCGATTGTCTGGGCTCGGCAGGTCCTCCGTCATCAGCCAGAAATCGACCGCGTGCTCGGCCAGCTTGTCGAGCACCCACGTCGGCGCCAGCATCGTCTCGATCGGTTTTTCTCCCCGGTACATCGGCGATTGCGATTTTCCCACCATCTGGATGCTTCCGACGGGATAGTCAAAGCCTTCCATGCCGAAATAAAAATCGTTCAACCCAAGTGTCTTTTGGTACTTGGTCGGGTTCGGCTCTTTCGAGATCGCCAGCACCGCCTGACTCGTATGGAACATGTAATTGCGTCCCACCTGGTCCGAGCCGTTGGCCAGTCCGCGGGGATGCTGGTCATTGGCCGACATCAGCAGTAACCGCGCCGACTGGGCCGCCCCGCACGCAACAACCACGATGCCGCCGCGCAGTGTTTCCGTTTGGCCTTCGTGGTTCACGATCACTTCCGTCACCGTGGTGCCCGCGCTGTTCGTGTTCAGCTTCACCACCTCCGCGTGGATGAGCAGGGTGACATTCGGATACTGCAGAGCCGGCCGCACCGCGATCACCTCCGCGTCCGACTTCGCGTGGATCAGGCACGGAAAGCCGTCGCAATCCATGCAGCGCACGCAGGTGCTGAACGGCATGTTCGACTCGGTGAGTAGGATGCCGCACGGCGTGTGAAAGGGTTGGTAGCCCGCCCGGACGAGATCGTCGGAAAGTTGCTGGATGCGCGGCTCATGCGACACCGGCGGGTGCGGATAAGGCGCGCTGGCCTTCGGCTCCGTCGGGTCTTCGCCGCGCGCGCCGTGCACCTGGTAAAGATATTCGGCCTGGGTGTAATAGGGCTCCATGTCGTCGTAGCTGATGGGCCAGGCCGGCGAAACCCCGTCGTAATGGGTGATGCCGCCGAAGTCCTCCTTGCGCAGGCGAAAAAGCGCGGCGCCGTACATCTTTGTCGCGCCACCCACGTAATGATACGTGCCCGGCTGAAACTGCTTCCCATGTTTGTCGCGCCAAAGGCCCTTGGAAACGTAGCGGCCCTTCTCGAAGACTTCCTCGGCGCTCCAATTCTCCGGTTCGCGTTTCAGCCAGCCGCCCCGCTCCAGGATCAGGATGCTCTTGCCCGAGGGTGCGAGATGCCGAGCCAGCGTGCCGCCGCCGGCTCCGCTGCCAATAATGATGATGTCGTAATCGGTTTTCATGGCTGCTTCTCCTCCCATCCTTTTAGTTGAAACAATCGGTCATCCGGGGCTTGTCCGAGGATCGGTTCGGTTGTTAATTGGACTCACGAATATGAAATGGAACGCACTAAACGCCAAGCGGCTCAATCACATTACCGTCGCCGTGCCCGCAGGCGAGCACGATAAGGTCCGCGAATTTTACGGCGGAGTTCTCGGCCTCGAGGAAATTCCCCGGCCCGATGCCCTCAACAAGGTCTATGATCTGATGTGGTTCAAATTGTTGGATATTCTCCTTCATCTCGATTTTACCCCACCCTGGGTAACGCCGTCGGAAAACCGCCATATTGCCTTGGAGATCGAGAACCTTCCCGCCTTGCGGCGTTATCTGGAAAGCAAACGAGCCATCATTCGTGAAGCAGTGCCAATGCCAGATCGCGACCGCTTTTACTTGCTCGATCCCTTCGGCAATTACTTTGAGCTTCTCGAAATGAAGTCCAGCGGACGGCGGTAGGGAAACACCTCTTGTCCTCCGAGAAATTCTATTTCGCGCCGACGATCCCGTCCTCCAGCCAGTCGAATTTGCCCGCGAGGACCTGCTGGGCCAGGCGGTATCCCTCGCCATCCCGGTTGTCATGAACGCCGCGGAACAGCTCCCCGACCTTCAACCTCGACATTCGGCAGAAATAATCGGCCAGCGCCTTCGCCTCCTCCGTGTCGATGCTTTGCGCGCGGGAACAACTCGCTGTGATGGCGAAAAGTTCCGTGCCGATGTCGACAAAGCGTCCAAGTAAAATCTGCTGCCGTTCCAGCTTGGGCCCGAAGCGCGCCATCGCGTGGAACAGCGTCCGCGCCAGACGCCGCGCCGTGCGGGCCGAGTAGCGAAGATGCCGCGCCAGCCTCGGGTCAAAACCAACGCCGGCGTTGGAGAAAGGCCACCATTGCCGCGGATACCAGCCTGCATAAAAAAGAGCCGCCTTCAGCCCGATCTGGATCCGCTCCCCGGGGGCGCGTTGCGAATTCAGCACCGGCCCGGCGATCTGCAAATGCGGATCGAGCGCCTCGCGTGCCAGAAACAACCGCAGGATTTCGCTCGAGCCCTCGAAGATCGTATTGATCCGGCAGTCGCGCAGCCAGCGCTCCACTGGCACCGGAGTTTCCCCCCGCGCGGCGAGCGATGCCGCCGTTTCGTAGCCGCGTCCGCCGCGAATCTGCATCGTATCGTTGACGATCTCCCACATCCGTTCTGTCGCCCACATTTTGCACATCGCCGCCTCGAGCCGGATGTCGGCCTTCTTGTCCCGGTCCACGAGACTTGCCGTGTAAAAAGTCATCGCCTCCATCGCGAAGATTTCCGCCGCCATCCGCGCAACCTTGTCTGCGATCGCCCCGTGCTTGCCGATTGCCGCACCCCACTGCACCCGCTCGGTCGCCCACGCTTGCGAAACCTCAAGGCACCGCTTGGCCAGGCCGACGCATGCGGCGGGCAGCGTCAACCGTCCGGTGTTGAGCGTGGTCAGCGCGACCCGCAACCCCTTGCCCTCGGCCAGGATGATGTTCTCGCGCGGCACGCGGACGTCGGTGAAGCGGACTACCGCATTGTAAAGCGCCTTCAGTCCCATGAACCGGCAGCGCAGCACGACCTCGACGCCGGGCGAATCCATTTCCACGATGAACGCAGTGATCTGTTCCCTGCCGTTTTTGGGCGGGGTCCGCGCCATCACGACGATGACGCTCGCCTTTACCCCGTTGGTGCACCAGAGCTTTTCGCCGTTGAGAATGAACTCCGAGCCGTCGGGCGTCGGCTCCGCGCGCGTCTCGATCTTGGCCGGATCGGAACCGACGTTTGGTTCGGTCAGGGCAAACGCCGAAATCTCGCCCTTTGCAAAGCGGGGCAGGTATCTTTGCTTTTGCTCGTCGGTGCCGAACAAAATCAGCGGCTGCGGAACGCCGATCGACTGGTGCGCGGAAACCAACGCGGTGAGATTGCCGCAATAACTTCCGAGTAACATTCCCGCGCGGCAATAATTGGTCTGCGATAGTCCCAGCCCGCCATAGTTCGTCGCGATCTTGATGCCGAATGCGCCCATCGCGCCCAACTCGGCTATAACCGCATCGGGGATTTCGCCGGTCCGGTCGATCTCGTCCGGATCGACCTGCTCACGCAGAAATTTTTCCAGCCGATCAAGAAAAGCGTCGCCCTGGTCGCGGTCCTCCGGGCTTTGTCGCGGATAAGGCGACAGTGCGCCAAAATTAAAATCACCGAGGAACAATCCGCCGCAGAATCCTCGTTTCCCTTTTCCCGGAGTCTCGCGTGCCGCCTCGGTCATTTCCAGGGCCGCGCGCTGGGCGCTCGACATTTTCGACGTGTCAATGACCGATGCATTTTCTTCAGTCTTCATAAAAGCCTCTCCGTTCGCAGGCCAGTTGCCTGAGCAGATCGCAGCGGATATATCGCGGCCCTGCCACCGTGCTGAGCCGTTCGAGTTCATCGACCACGTTTCTCAATCCAAACGATTCGGCGTAACGCAACGGGCCGCCCCGGAACGGCGCGAACCCGGTGCCCATCACCATCGCAAAATCGACCATCTCCGGGCCGGCGGAAATTTTTTCCTCCACGCAGCGCGCCGCCTCGTTGACGATCAGCAGGGCGAGCCGCTTTCGCAATTCGGACCGGTCCAGTCCGGCGTCGTCGCGGCTCCGGCAAACGGCATTCAATTCGAGATGGGGCGTCTCCCGTCGCTTGCCGGAATAGACGTAGAAGCCGCGTCCGCTCTTTCGCCCGAGCCATCCCTTGGAAATCATTTTATCGAGCAGTTCCGGCACGCGCAGCCGGTCGTTGAATCGCGCCGCCAGCGTCGCCGCCACATCGGCCGCAATGTCGACCCCGACCTCGTCGATCAGGCGCAGCGGTCCCATGGGCATTCCGAAGTCGAGCATCGCCTCATCGATGTCCGTCACCCGCGCTCCGTTCTCAAAAAGCAGCCCCGCTTCCAGCAGATAGGGCACCAGGATCCGGTTGACCAAAAAGCCGGGGCTGTCCTTCACCACTACCGGCAGCTTGCCGATCTGTCGTGCGAACTGCACTGCGCGTCGGACCACCTCCGGATTGGTCTGCGGCGCCGCCACGATTTCCACCAGCTGCATCTTGTGCACCGGATTGAAAAAATGAATGCCCACCACCCGGCTCGGATTTTTCGTGACCGCGGCGATCTCCGCGAGCGAAAGCGCCGAGGTGTTCGTGGCCAGCAGGGTCTCCGCGTTGGCGGCCTGGACGTCGAGCTGCGCAAAAATCTTTTTCTTCGCGTCCATCTTTTCCACCGCCGCCTCGATAACGAGATCGACGTGGTCGAACGGCACGGCCTGCGTGGTCGGGGCGATGCGATCGAAGCCGTCGCGCGCCTCCTTCTCAGAAAAGACGCGCCGGTTCCCGAAAAGCTTGCGGATGCGTTCCAATCCCGCCGCCATCGCCGGTGGATTCACGTCGCGCAGAATCACCCGTACGCCGCGCGAACTGAGCCACTGCGCGATGCCCGCGCCCATGATGCCTGCGCCAATCACCGCGGCGTTCGCCACCGGTTTAAGCTTGGGACCCTCCGGCTTGCGGACGCGTTCGGAGAGAAAAAACAGGCGCATCAAGTTCCGGCCGGCGTCGCTCCGAAGCAATTCATGTACGGCGCGGCGTTCGCGTTCCAGCGATTCCTTTTCGGAAGAACCGGCCCTCGCCAGGATAATTTTGGCGGCCTCGAGCACGGCGGGATAATGGCCCCGCGTCTCGCGCCCTATTTTCGTCCGCACGCGGGAAGCGATGAGGGGAGAGAGCAGCCGGTCGGGCACGACGCGACGCAGCAAGCTTCGGCGGCGCGGAGGAAAACCGTCCTTGAGCACGCGCAAGGCGGTCGCGAGCAAAAGCTCGCGCGGTGCGATGGCGTCGATCATGCCGTAGCGGAGCGCCTGTTTCGCGGCCGGAGTTTTCCCGCCGAGAATCACATCGAGCGCGCGAGTCACGCCGACCAGTCGCGGCAGGCGGGTCGAGCCTCCCCAGGCGGGCAGGATGCCGAGCTTGGTTTCGGGCAGGCCGATCTTGGTCGCGCGGTCCGAGGTGGCGATTCGATAGTCGCAGGCCAGCGCCATTTCAAAACCGCCGCCCAGACACGCCCCGTGAATCGCCGCCACCGTGGGCGCCTTCAGGGAGGCGAGGTGGCCGAACACTTCCTGGCCCAGTTCAATAAAGCGCCGCAGCTCGTCCTCGCCCCATTTTTGCAACGCGAGGAGATCAGCCCCGGCGTGGAAAATGCGTTCCTTGGCGCTGATCAAAACGACCCCTTCGAGCGCGCCGTCATCCGCAATGGCGCGCAGGTGCGTGTCGAGTTCCGTCAACGTTTCCAGGTTGAAAACATTCGCGCCCGATTCGGCCTGGTCGAACCGAAGCACGCAGAATCTGCCGTCCACAATTTCGCGATGAGTATTGTTCATGGTCGTTCCAGCCAAAGCGCGCCTCCCTGGCCGCCGCCCACGCAGGCCGACACCAGGGCGCGGTGACCCTTCCTCCGTTGCAGTTCTTTCAGCGCGGTCAGCACGAGGCGCGCGCCGGTGGCGCCCACCGGATGCCCCAGGGCGATCGAGCCGCCGTTGACATTCAGTTTGTCGCGCGGCACATCGCCGAGCTGTTTTAAGACCGCGAGCACCTGCGCCGCGAACGCCTCGTTGATCTCGATCAGGTCCGCTTCCGCCGCCGACCGGCCGGTTTTGCGGATGGCCGACACCGGGCCGAGCCCCATTCGCGCCGGATCGCAGCCGGTGTAGGCATATTCGGCCAGGTATCCCAGCGGTTCGTTAAAACCGAGTTCCTTCGCCTTCTCCTCCGTCATGACGAGCAGCGCAACCGCGCCGTCCGTAATCTGCGAGGAATTTCCCGGCGTCACGGTGCCGTAACGGCGGTCGAAGACCGGCTTCAGTTTTCCCAAAGCGGCCATCGATGTGTCGGCCCGGGGACCGTTGTCCTCGGTAATCGCCTTGCCGTTAACGTAGACGGGGCAGATCTCCTCGGAAAGTTTCTCGCGCGCGGCGATGGCGCGTTGATTCGATTGTACCGCAAATTCGTCCTGCATTTCCCGCGTGATCCCGTTTTCTCGCGCGAGGATTTCGGCGGTCTCGCCCATGTTAAGTCCGCTAACCGGATCGGTGAGGCCGAGTTTCAGGGCCACGCGCGGTTCAAGATCGGGCAGGCGAAATTTTCCCAGCGCCGCGAGTTTCTTCAAAAACGTCTTCGCTCCGCCGAGCGCCGCAAATTTCTTCGCCGCGCTCTGTTTGAAAAGGAGCGGCACCTGCGACATGCTCTCCGCGCCGCCGACGACGTAGACCTCGCCCCGCCCCGCGGCCATCCGTTCAAAGGCCGTCGTCACCGCCTCAAAGCCGGAAGCGCAATTGCGATGTACCGTCATCGCCGGGACCGATTCGGGAATCCCCGCACGCAGGGCGATCACGCGCGAGACGTTCGCCGCTTCCGCCGGCTGGCAGACGCAACCGAAAATCACCTCGTCGATCAGTTTCGGATCGAGGCCGGTTCGGGTCAGCAACGCGCTCACGGCGACCCGGCCCAGCTCGTCCGCACCGAGTGAGGCAAACGCCGTGTTCCATTTGCAAAATGGCGTGCGAATGCCGTCGACAACGACCAGGCGCGGCGCGCTCATGTGGAAACTCCATTTGCCTTTTGACCCAGGCTGCCCGTCGCGGTCGGATCAGGCTTGGGGCGATGATCGACCAGCCGTTGCTCTTTCATCTGCACGCCCACCCCCTGCAGGCCCCGCATTTTTTCGGGCGACTCAAAGACGATCCGGTTCGGATGCATCTCGATCACGGAAGCGATCCGGTCGTTTAAATCCTGCCGCAGTGTCGCCTCGTCGCAATGGTCGAGCTTTTCGACATGGAGGATCAACTCGTCGAGCTCGAGCGGATCGTCATTCGCCTTGCGCAGCTCCATCTGCCACGTCCCGATCGAATCGAAATTGTCGAGCACATGTTCGAGCTCATTGAAGTCGACCAGCGTCCCCTTCAATTTATCGAGTCGCATTTCGCGCAGTTCGGACACCCGGGAGATGCGTCCCACCAGCCGGGGCACTTGGCGTCCGCAATGGGGACATGGCTCGTAGACGAGGCCACCCTCGATCAGGTCGCCGGTGCGATAACGGAGCACGACCGTGCCGCGCGCGTCGAGCGGCGTGAACACAATCTCGCCCGGCCGGCCTTCTCCCACCGGTTCGCCCGTCTTGGGATCAACGATCTCGATAATGCTGAGATCGGGATAAAGATGAAATCCGCCCGACTCTTCTCCCTCCGGGTAGGGACACTCGGGCCACGCCATTTTCGCTTCGGTGAAGCCGTAAGTCATCAGCACGTCGACCTTTCCTGCGCCGAGTTGCGCCGCGAGGGCCTTCAATTTGCGGCGCATCCCGCTCGGCGCCTTTTCACCCCCGAGAATCAGTTTCGAGAGCTGCGGACAGCGCAGGTTCCGGCTCACCGCCGCCTGCAAAACGTGATAGATAAATGTCGGCATTCCGATCAGCACCTCGGGCGCCAGCTTCTGCATGATCCGCAGATTCCCATCCGTCCCCGCGACTTTTCCCCCGCCGCTGCTTACCATCAGCACGCCGAATTCCGTTCCCGCGTAATGCGACAGCCAGAAGGCGAGGTGAGGCGCGTAGGGAAACATATTGAGCATCTTCATCTCCCGCTTTGCCTCGCAAATCCGCATGATGCGGCCGCCCGCCGTCTGCAAGTGACCCACGTCATGCGCGGTATACAGGAAAGCCAGCGGCTGGGCCGCGCGGCCCGTGGTGAAGGTCATGAAGGAGGGGCGGAATTCGCGCTCGAACGATTCCTCCACCGCGCGGCGTCCGCGCATCAGCGCCTTGAGGATGGTGGAGGGACGAGCGGCGAGAATTTTCCGGTCGGGGATCAGGATGAAATCCTTGGGATTGTCCTGCACGTCGCGCTTGACCGTGAAGGGAAGATACCGCAAATCCTCCACGCTGCGCACGCGGCGGAGATCGTCGCCCAGCGCTGCATAATGCTTGGAAAAGGGGAGCACGGTCTGCTCCAGGTAACGCCGCAACAGGTCGCCTTGTCGCCGCAAAAGCGAGCGACTCGAACTCGACCCCCCGTCGCCATGATGCGCTTTCATAGGACCTTCTCTTGGCGTTTACGCCCCCGTGTGTACTAAGATACCCAGCTGCGGCTAAGAAGCAAATCAACATGGAATTGCGCCGATAATTACGTTCAGAAGCGGAATTTGATCTTAAAAATTAGGGGCCGTACATTGCGTCCCTCTCTAATTGAGCTA
Source organism: Methylacidiphilales bacterium (assembly GCA_965226715.1). Classification (GTDB taxonomy): domain Bacteria; phylum Verrucomicrobiota; class Verrucomicrobiia; order Methylacidiphilales; family UBA1321; genus JABDGH01. The sequence goes on from CBDDEB010000002.1 coordinate 81,161, forward strand.
GAATAGTCCTAGAGGCCGCCCCAGGCAGCGGGGTGGACGGCAATGGAAGGCAAACTGCAAATTCTGGAGAGCGTGCCGCTTCTCGCCGCGTGCGGCCTGGAAGCGCTTGGCGGGCTGGCCGAGCACGCCGAATTCGTCACACTCAAGAAAGACGAACTCGTGGTCCGTGAAGGCGAGAAAGGCGACGGCCTTTACGTGGTCGTCTCGGGCCGCCTCCAGGCCTTCAGCCAGAACAATGGCCACCCGGAGCGCATCTACGTGCGCTATTCCGGCGGCGATTGGTTTGGCGAAACGCCGTTACTGAGCGGCGAGACCCACTGGGCCAGCGTGCGCGCACTCAACGATTCCGTTCTGCTCAAGATTCCCCGCGAGGCCTTCGAGACGATGCTCCGGCACGATCCCCGCATGGCCCTCGGCTTCACCCAGCGGATGGGCGAGCGGATGACCCAGCTGCGCGAGGAAAAAAAGCGTGCAAAGTTGAGCACGATCATCGCCCTCTGCAGCGCGGTGCCAGGCGCCGGCAAGACCCTCCTCGCCACCAACCTGGTGGCCAGCCTGGCGTGGGAAACCGGCGAGGCTGTGCTCATGCTGGATCTCAGCGGGCGGCAGGGCGGCAAACCGCTTGTCCGCTGCAAGCCGGTCGTCATCTCGAACGGGCCGGAGCTCGAGGAGATGGTCACACATCACCCGTTGGGCTACGACCGGCTCAACCTCAAGCTTACCGGCGACGAAAAAGAGATGCATTTGATCGCGCCGCTCTTCGGCGACCTGGTCAGGCGCTACAAATTTGTCCTCGTCGATCTGCCGAACGAGACCTCGCCCTCCGCGCTCGAATGCATGATCCAGTCGGACCATATTTATGTCGTCGCCAAAAACGAGGAGGAGCACCTCGCGCGCACACGCCTCCTGCTCCGGGACCTCAAGGAGCACCGGCAGGCCGTGTCGCCCAAGGCGCGCGTCATCCTCACCGGCGTTGGGGCCACCTGCGTCCCCATCGTCGAGAGCGCGCAACACAAGGTCGGCCAGGAAATCGGTTATCTCCTGCGCTGGATTCCCGAGAGCGAGATCATCGATTCGGTCGATGGCATTCCCTACGTGCTGCACAAACCGATGGAACCCTACAGCGTGGTCGTGCGCCGCATCGCCCGGGAAATGGGGAATCTCCTCGTCGGGCTTGTCCTGGGCGCGGGCGGCGCGCGGGGACTGGCCCATGTCGGCGTTATCCGCGTCCTCGAGCGCGAGGGCATTACGGTCGACATGGTCGCGGGCAGTTCCATGGGCGCGCTCGTCGCGGCGGCCTGGGCGTCGGGTCGCTCGGCGGACGAACTGGAACAAATTGCGATGCAGGTCAAGGGCATGCGCTGGTTCCTGAAACTGCTCAACCCGATGTTTCCCGGCGCCGGGATAATCCGCGGCGTCAGCGTCTATCGCTTCCTCAACACCATCCTCGACGGCGTCACCTTCGAGGACACCCTGATCCCGGTCAAGATCGTGGCCTGCGATCTCCACACCATGGAGGAAGTCATTTTTGAGCGGGGCAAGCTCATCGACGCGATCCGTGCCAGCATCTCCATCCCGGGTATTTTCCGTCCGATGAAGCACCAGGGCCGCACCCTGATCGACGGCGGCCTGGCCAGTCCTGTGCCGGTTGACCTGATGCTGCGGGCGGGCGTTTCGAAGATCATCGCCGTCAACACCTTTCCCAATCCCGAGGCGATGAAGCAATACCGGCACGCCGAGGAGGAAAGCCATCTGGAGCTGGCGGAATTAAAACGGTCTATGCACGAAACCGGCCCCTTCATCGACACGCCGACCAGCATCATCAAGCTCTACATGCGGTTTCTCAATTCAACCCAGGCGCGTGTCGCCCAGGACGCCTGCAAGAAGGTCGACGTCGTCATTTCCCCGACCGTGCCCGGCGGTTTCTGGTACGACTTTTACAATCCCGAACTCTACATCCGCCGCGGCGAACAGGTCGCCGAAGCTGCGCTGCCCCAACTCCGAGAATTGGTCGGCCACCGCAAAGTGCGATGAAATTAGCCACAAAAGAACGCAAGAGCACAGAGTAGAAAGCGAGTAGCCGCCGCAGGTGCTCGCGGCGGCTTGGGAGCGCCACTTGTTTCTCGAAATTCTATTTCGCGCCAACTGATTTTATATCCCCTTGGCGGGCAGCACTTCATTCAGCCCGAGCCAGAGCGCTTCCACCATCTGCGCGATTTGATTTTCCGTCACGCAATAGGGCGGCATGAGGACGAGCACATCTCCGACCGGCCTGGTGAGCAGGCCATGCTTCCGCGCTGCTTCGCATACACGATGGCCGATCCGCTCCGCCCAGGGAAACGGTTCCCGCGACTTGAAATCGCGCACGATCTCGACCGCGCAAATCATCCCTTCCTGCCGGACATCGCCCACGTGAGGATGCTTCCAGAATTTCGCGGCGTGCGTGGCCAGGACTTGTTCCAAAGTCTCATTTTTCTCCAGCGTCCTTTCCGTTTCGAAAATCTTGAGATTCGCCAGCGCCGCCGCGCAGCCGAGAGCATTGCCCGTATAACTGTGCCCGTGGAAAAAAGTTTTCAGTTCTCCGTATCCACCCAGAAACGCATCAAAAATTTCGCGTGAGGCCAGAGTCGCCGCGATCGGCAGATAACCGCCACTGAGTCCCTTGGCCAGCGCGACCAGATCGGGCGCAACCTTTTCGTGTTGGAAAGCGAACATCGCGCCGGTCCGCCCAAAGCCGGTCATCACTTCGTCGAGCGCCAGCCAGACACCCCGCTGCCGGCACGCCGCCGCCGCTTTTTCGAGGTAACCGTGCGGATGCATTGTCATTCCCGCCGCGCCCTGCACGCGCGGTTCCATCACCAGTGCGGAAGCCTTTTCGCCCAGCTCGTCTAGCGCGGTCGTCAGTTCCCCCACGCATTCCCACTCACAGCGCCGCGTCATCCGCGCATCGGTGCCGCGCACCGGTTCGGCGCGGTTGTGCGGACAGCGATAACAGGCCGGACTCATCACTTCCCGCGTCTCGAAGAGGAGCGGCTTATAGGCCGCATGAAAAATCGCGCTGTGGCCTGCGCTCATCGCGCCGACCGTGTCGCCGTGATAACCACTGGCGAGCGAAACGAACGTCGTCCGCGTCGCTTCGCCGCGCTGGAGCCGGGCCTTAAAAACCATCTTCAGCGCAGCCTCCATCGCAGTCGAGCCGTCGTCGGAAAAGAAAACCTTCGCGCCGCGCAGTCCCGTGACCCGGACCAATTCGCAGGCTAGCCGCGCGGCCGCTTCGTTGGTCAGGCCGAGAAAGGAACTGTGCGCGATCCGGTCGAGCTGGTCCCGGATGGCCTGGTCGATCTCGGCGCGGCGATGGCCGTGGAGATTCGTCCAGATCGACGAATTGCCATCGAGATACTCGCGGCCGTCATCCGCCTTCAAAAGCGCACCACGGCCTTCGACAATAACGATGGGCGGGTTAGACGGGTCATTCCAGTCGCGCATTTGCGTGAAGGGATGCCAGACGTAATCGCGGTCCAGGTCGGCGGAAGTCATCAGGTGGATTTTGACCGAATCGCGAGAATAAACGAATCGTATTTCGCGATTAGGTTCAGTTGGCGGCATTTTTTCCACGTGACCCGTACCGGCATTTCGGGCAGCCTCCACTTATGCGTTGGGCGCTTCCCCTGCTCGCTCTTCTTCTCCTCACCCGGTGCGGCGGCATGACCGACTACACCCCCGACACCGGCCCCCGCACCAGCCTGCTTGGCAACCAGGGCGGCGCGGGCGTCCAGGCTCCCATTTGGTCCGACGATCCCAGCAAAAAGACCATCACCAACCAGAACCCATCGCAATAACTTTGTTGCAACCAGGCGCATCCGGGGCAAACCGGGGCGCGTATGATTTAAGAAACCTGTTTGGATCAGCAAATCTTGGAATAAAACCCAGACTTCTTCGTCTCACACAGGATAACGGTTGATTCTGTCTGGCTGGATGTCAGGCAAAAGCAGCTCAACAAAATGCCGGAAAAAGAAAGGTACCAATGAAAAATCCACGTTTCCTTCAAACCACCAAAACCATGCTTGCGACCGTCGCCCTTACCGGGTTGATGGCCGGTTCAGCTGCGCGCTTGCACGCGGCCACCACCAGCGGCGGCGCCACCGACCAGAATGGCTCGGTCAAAGGCCAGCTGGCCGATGACACCGATACGAGCAAGCACGATTGCAAAGGCAAGAATTCGTGCAAAGGCCAGGGCGGCTGTAAGACCAGCGACGCCGGTTGCAAGGGCAAGAACACCTGCAAGGGCAAGGGCGGCTGCAAGACCAGCGGCACAACCTAAGTCGTTCGTCGGTCGGTTTGCCTTCGAGGCGAGGGGCTGGTCTTCCGGCTCCTCGCTCTCCCATTCTCCTTCCCATGCCTGCGAATCGCTTCAACAATTTCACCAATTACGGCATCGGCCTCGGCCTCCGCGTGCCTCACTACCAGCACATCCTTTCGCAGAAGCCAACGGTCGACTGGTTCGAAATCATCTCGGAAAATTTCATGGTCGACGCGGGTCGTCCGCTGAAGGTCCTCGATCAAATTCTCGAGCAATACCGAGTCGTGCAGCATGGCGTGGCCATGTACCTCGGTTCCACCGACGGCCTCAATCGCGAGCATCTCCGCAAGCTCAAGCGGCTGGTCAAACGGACCAACACGCCCTGGCTTTCGGACCATCTTTGCTGGGGCAGCGTCGATGGCCGCTACACGCACGATCTCCTGCCGCTGCCTTACACCTTCGCTGCCGCCGCCCATGTCGCGCAACGCATCCGCGAGGTGCGCGACTTCCTCGAGGTCCCCATCCTGGTCGAGAACGTCAGCAGCTACGCTGAGTTTCACGCCTCGGAAATGACCGAATGGGAGTTCCTAAGCGAGGTGGTCGAGAAGGCCGACGCGGGCATCCTGCTCGACGTGAACAATATTTACGTCTCGTCGCAAAACCACAATTTCAACCCCTACGATTATCTCAACCACATTCCCCACGACCGCGTCGGCCAGATTCATATCGCCGGCCACTCGAAGTTCGAGAAATACATCCTCGACACCCACGATCATCCCGTGCTTGACCCGGTCTGGAAAATGTACGCCCACGCGACAAAGCTGACCGGCGCGACCGCGACCCTGCTTGAGTGGGACGACCGCATTCCCTCCTTCGAAGAGGTCCATCGCGAGGCGTTGAAGGCCGGAAAATTCTGCAAGGATCTGCTGTATGAATCGGTCACCGCGTAAAAAGACAACCGTCGACCTCCGGGCGACGGTGCGGAAAACCGTGCGCTCGGAGGTTACGGGCGGCCAACAACTCCGCGCCATCCAGCGCGCCTTCGCCACCGGCGTGACGCGCCCGTTGACTTCCGGAAATCAGATGCAGCCGAAATGGATCGACGGCAAATCGGCGCGCCAGGCCATCGCGGCCTTCATCAAGCCGAACGACCGACTCACTTCCTTCGACCGCCTCGAAATTTACAACAAGCAATACTGGTTCCGGCTGCTCGATTGCCTTTACGAAGATTTTCCCGGCTTGCGGACCGTGATTGGCGACAGCCGCTTTCGCGAGCTGTCCATCGCTTATCTCACCAAATATCCGTCGAATTCCTACGCGCTGCGCGATCTCGGCAATCGCCTGGAAAAGTTCCTCGTCCGCGAACCGCACTGGATCGCCTCCAACCCCAAGCTCGCGCGCGATCTCGTCCGGCTCGAGTGGGCCCACATCGTCGCCTTCGACGGCGAGGCCTTGCCGCCACTCGAGATCGATGCGCTGCTGGATGGCGGCGATCCGGCACGACTCCGCCTCGATTTTCAGCCTTACATCACCTTTCTCGCCTGCGATTATCCGGTGGACGACTTCATCCTTGCCGTCCGCCGCCGGGAGGAACCCCAGGGCGAAGCGAGCAATGCCGTCACGGAGCGCGCGCCGCGCAAGGCCGCGAAAAAACTCAAGCTGCCTCAACCCGAAAAGATCTTCCTCGCGGTGCATCGCATTGAAAACTCGGTCTGGTACAAGCGGCTCGAACCGGAGGCCTACCTGATCTGTTCCGCGTTGAAAAAGGGATTGCCGCTCCAGGTCGCCTGCGAGCGCGCCTTTCGCCGCCGAAAAGCGGACGAGAATTTCGGCGCGACCTTGCAGAACTGGTTCGCGCAGTGGGCCGCTTTCGGTTGGTTTTGCAAAGCCTAGCCGTGCTCGCAAGAGCGCAAAGATAAACTGTTTTTACCCCGCGGAATAAAGTTCCATCCCCAATCGTCGAAATCCTATGTCCAATTCCACCCATCCTCTTGTTGCCGGCGTCGCCTACCTCTACGACCTGCTCGTTTTCGTCGGTAACTATCTTCAATCTTTTCTCCTCTACCTGATTCGTTTCGTCTGGGGCATCCAGCTCATGCAGGCCGGCCTCGGCAAATTGTTTAACATCCAAATGCCCATCGGCTATTTCACCGACCTCGGCATTCCTTTTCCGGTCGAGAACGCGTGGCTGGTTGCTTTCACCGAAACATTCGGCGGCATGTTCCTCGCGTTCGGCCTGCTGACACGGCTCACCGCCATTCCGCTCGTCATCAATTTCATCGTGGCCTACATCACGACGGAGCAGGAAGGCCTCAAGGACCTCCTGAGTTTCGACACCGACAAATTTTGCGCCGACACCGCCTTCCCCTACCTCGCGACCGCGGTGGTGGTTTTGATTTTCGGGCCCCGGCATCTTCTCGCTCGACTACCTCATCACCCGTTGGCGCAAGCAGGAGTGGAAGGGCCCGAAGCTCTGATCCCGGCCCGCTCGATTTTGCGTTTACATTGGATGACATTGGTTTAAACCAGCGCCATGTCGTCCCTTCCGGCCCTGCGCCTCTGGCGTTGGAAGCTGCTCGTCGTCCTTGCGCTCGGCGTGTTGTATCTGAGCATTTTCGTCTCGACGTGCAACAGCTTTTGGGACTTTCAAAAACCGAGCCGGGAAAACACGCCCTTCGGTGTTTTCATCACGCTGGGCGGTGGGCTCTTTGTCCAGGATTTCTGCTACAACATGCTTTTTCTCCGCGGCATTCACGATCGCCTGGTCGCGCGTCCCTACTCGATGGACGGCCAGGCCCAGATGGCGCGCAAAATCCTGCCGGAGTCCGGTTCCGGCCTGCACCACGCCTATTCCCCCGTCTCGTTCGTTCTGACCTTGCTGCTGCCGTACGTCTCCAACTTTCAGGCCTACCTCGTCTATTTCATCATCACGTGCGGCGGGATTTTAATGCTGACCTATTTTTATCTCCTGCCCAACGTCACCCACCCGCTTCAGGCCTGGGCTCTGGCCGTCACGCTGCCGAGCATTTGCACCACGACGGCGCTGGCGATTGGGCAGACCGCAATGCTGACCACCGTCCTGATCGGGGCGTTCTGGATTCTCTTGCAGAGGCGGAGCGACGTCAGCCACGGCCTGCTGGCGATCGATTTCGCCCTGGCGTCGATTTTTTGGGCGGTCTGCTTCAAACCGAGCATCGCCATCGTTCCCTTTTTTCTTTTGCTGGGCGCGCAATCGTGGCGCGCGCTGATTTTCGGTTTTGGACTGCTGCTGATCACTTGGACCCTCGTATCTGGCTATTACGGCGGCTGGTGGACCGGCCTGGAGGACTACTCGTTCCTGGTCAGCCACTACAACCACGGCCTTATTCCCCCCTTCGATGCCGCCGGACACCTCGCCTACATCGAACGGCCCGGCATCGCGCAGACCTTCGCCTTCAATCGCACCATGCTCGCGCTTTCCTGCGCGATTCTCGTGGTGCTGCGCTGGACACAACGTCTGACCTTGTCGGAGATGTTTCAACTTCTCGTCTGGATTTTCGTTCTTTTCAGCCCCTACTTGCTCGCCAGTGAAGACTGGATCTTGTGTCTGTTGATCGTGGAGGGCTTCTTCTTCACATCGAGGAACGTTCTGGCCGCCGTGATCAAGCTCCTGCTCCTCGCCGCCATCTTCAACCTCCGCTCCAACGTCGGTCTTTCCGAGTCTTTTAATTTCCCCGCCGCGCTGATTCTTTTCCTCTGGTTGGTCCTTGAGATCGGCCGGCGAAAAATGGTGGGCTCTTCTCAACCGGGCGTGTTGGCCGCTTGACTTGGCGCACCTCCGGTCCAAAGGAATTTCTGTTCTTTGCGCCTATTTCGGATAAGAAGCACGGATGAAGATCGTTGTGGCTTACTCGGGGGGACTCGACACCTCCATCATTTTGACGTGGTTGAAGGACAAGTACGACGCGGAGATCATCGCGTTCTGCGCCGACATCGGCCAGGAGGAGGAAACTTCGCGGCCTCGACAAAAAAGCGCTCAGGACCGGCGCGTCGAAATGTTACATCGACGACCTGACCGAGGAATTCGCCACTGATTTCATCTACCCGATGATCCGCGCCAACGCGCTTTACGAGAACCAGTATTTTCTCGGCACCAGCATCGCGCGGCCCCTCATTGCCAAGCGGCAGGTCGAGATCGCGCGCCTCGAAAACGCCGACGCCGTCGCCCATGGCGCGACCGGCAAGGGCAACGACCAGGTCCGCTTCGAGCTCACCTTCGCCGCGCTCGCGCCTGACCTGAAAATCATCGCGCCGTGGCGCGACTGGGAATTCAAGGGCCGCACCGACTTGATGACCTACGCCAGGTCGAAGGGCATCTCCGTGCCGGTCAGCGCCAAGAAGCCCTACAGCACCGATCGCAATCTCCTCCACATCAGTTTTGAGAGCGGCATCCTCGAGGACCCGTGGGTCGAGCCCCCCGCCGACATGTTCAAGCTCAGCGTCTCGCCTGAGAAAGCGCCCGACAAACCGCAATATGTGGAACTCGACTTTGTGGCCGGCAATTGCGTCGCTGTCGACGGCAAAAAGCTCAGCCCCGCCAATGTGCTCCGCGCCTTGAACAAGCTCGGTGGCAAACACGGCATCGGCCGCGTCGACCTGGTCGAAAATCGCTTCGTCGGCATGAAATCGCGCGGCGTCTACGAAACGCCCGGCGGCGCGATTCTCCACTTTGCCCATCGCCAGCTCGAAACGCTCACCCTCGACCGCGAAGTCATGCACCTGCGCGACTCGCTCATCCCTCGCTACTCGGAACTCGTCTATTTACGGTTTCTGGTTCGCGCCGGAACGCGAATTCCTCCAAGCCGCCGTCGAGGAAAGCCAGAAGTATGTCACCGGCACCGTGCGGCTGAAACTCTACAAGGGCAACCTCATCGTCGCGGGCCGCAAGAGCAAGTTGTCCCTCTACAATCCCGACGTCGCCACCATGGAAGCCGACCAGGGCGCCTACAACCAGGCCGACGCGACCGGCTTTATTCGCCTCAACGCGCTGCGCCTGCGCACGCGCTCGGCGGTGCTGGCGCGCCGGAAAAAGAAATAGGCTCGCCATGGCCGCGCTCGGCATCACCATTCTCAAGAACAACGTCCCTTGGGGGCCGTTCACCCGCGCGCAAGTCGAAGACGGCCTCGCCCGCCGCGATTTCACCGTCCAGTACCTCGCCCACGCGCCTGGCCTGAAAGAATGGCTCCCGCTCGGCGAAGTCCTCGATTACGTCGATCGCAACGAAGGGCCGCGCATGCCCTCGCTGCCGCCGGTGCCCGGCCCGCGTGAATTGCCGCCCGTCCCGGAACCTCCCGTCGCCGCCCCGATCAAGCCGGAGCCGCCCGCGCCGATCCCCCGCGCCGCCGCCGCCCGCCTCCCGGCCGCCCATTTTGCCCGCGTCGACTCCGCGTCCTCCCGAACCGATGCCCGCGCCGCTCGCTTCCGCCGTGTTCGAAAAACCGGCGATCGCCCCCGAACCCAAAGTGGAACCCAAAGCCGCGCCCAGGCCCGAAGAGCCGTTGACCACCGCGCCCATCTTCCTGCGGAGCATCGCCTTTCTCATCGATTGCGCGATCTTGTTCGGGCCGATTGGAATTCTCTTTATCCTCGGTGCGCTCTCCATCGAAATCCCCGGCGCCTGGCATCACATCAGCCACCAGTCACGCATGGAAGAATGGGCCCTCCTCGAACTCAACGCCAAGCGTCTCTTCTTTCTCGTGCTCGTCGGCTTCGGTTGGTTCTACGTCGCGGGCCTCGAATGCTCGCCCTCGCAGGCCACCGTGGGCAAGCGCTGGATGGGCCTCAAGGTCACCGATGGCCGGGGCGAACGCCTGAGCTTTCTCCGCGCGACCGCGCGTTACGCGGCCAAGTATCTCTCCGCGCTTCCCTGCTTTCTCGGATTCGCCATGGCGCTTTTTAGTTCCCGCGGCCGCGCTCTCCATGATCGATTGACCGATACGCGGGTAATCTCCGAGTAAGTGGTCAGGCGGATGGTCTCGAATAACGCCCTCCGCAGGAGCTTGTTTTCAGGCGCAAAATGCGCTTAACTCCGCGATGCCTCTTGATATCAAGGAACTGGTCACATCGCGGCTCGGCGAAAATTACGAGCTCCACGACCACTACCTGAACCGCACCCTGGTCAAGGTGCAGCGCACCATCGGCTTCGACATCGTCTACGCCCGGGCCGAGGGTGCCTATCTTTACGACATGGACGGGAAGGACTACCTCGATTTCCTCTCCGGCTTCGGCGTCTTCAACATCGGCCGCAATCATCCCGTGGTGCAAAAGGCGATTCGCGACGTGCTCGACCTCAATCTCCCCAACATGGTCCAGCTCGATTCCGCGCTGATGAGCGGCCTGCTCGCCGAGCGCATCGTCCAGCGCCTCGCCCGGCAGGGCGCACCCCATCTCGACTCCGTTTTCCTCTGCAACAGCGGCACCGAAGCGGTCGAGGGCGCGCTCAAGTTCGCCAAATGCGCGACCCGCCGGCCCCGGATTCTTTCGCTGAAAAATTCCTACCACGGCCTCAGCTACGGCGCTCTTTCCGTCACCGGCAATCCCGCGTTCCACGAAGGCTTCGGCCCGTTCGTGCCTGGCTGTGAAACGGTCACCATGGGCGATGTGGCCGAGCTGGAGCATGAATTGAAGAAGGGCGACGTTGCCGCCCTGATTGTTGAACTGGTCCAGGGCAAGAGCGTCAAATTCGCGAAGGACGATTACTATAACCGCGCGCAGGCCCTTTGCCGCCAGTATGGCACCCTCTTCATCTGCGACGAAGTTCAGACCGGCCTGGGCCGCACCGGCAAATGGTTCGCCTTCGAGCACTGGAACCTCGAGCCCGACATCCTCACCCTGGCCAAGGCGCTCAGCGGCGGTTACGTCCCCGCCGCGGCCATCGTCACGCGCCGCGCCATCTACCAGAAAACCTTTTCGCGCATGGACCGCTGCATCGTCCACTCGACCACCTTTGGCCGCAACAACCTCGCCTGCGCCTGCGGTCTCGCCGCGCTCACTGTCATCGAGGACGAAGGCCTGGTCGACAACGCCGCGCGCATGGGCGCTTACCTCGAAAAGCAACTCGCCGTCCTCCAGAAAAAATACGACATCATCAAGGACGTGCGGGTCAAGGGACTCATGTGCGCCATCGAGTTCGCCGAGCCGCGCGGCATGATGCCCAAGATGGGCTGGAAACTCGTCCACTCCCTCGACTCAAGCATGTTCCCGCAGCTCATCGTCACGCCGCTTCTCACCAAGCACCGCATCCTCACTCAGGTCGCCGCCAACAATGCCGACATCGTGAAGATTCTGCCGCCCCTCATCGTCGGCGAAAAGGAAATCGACCGGTTCGTCCAGGCACTCGACGAAGTGGTCGCAGACTTGGGCAGATTTCCCGGACCCGTCTGGGAAATGGGCCAGAACTTCGTCAAGGCGCTCCGCACCGGCGACCCGCGCGACAAGGAACTCGCCGCCACCACCTAAACTTCGGTTACGCCTTCCAGCCGAACGAGCGATAGTCGAACGCCACCGATCCGTCCGCGCCGAGATCGACCACTCCAAAGCCTTCCGGGCAACCATACAGCGGTCCCTTCCAGTAATTGCCGCAGACCGCGCCGCAGTTGATCAGCGGCACGCCGTGGTGATCAATTTGCTCGTGAAAGTGGAGATGTCCGGCCAGCACCGCGCGGATGTTATGGCCTGGGATGTCCTCGAGCAGCGCGTCACCATTCGTGCAGACCAGCGTCTTCGGGATCGGCTGATGATTTTCGCCCAGGCCCCCGGCCAGCAAAAGTCCCAGCGGCAAATTCGACGCGATCGGAATGTGCGTGCACACGATCGTCGGCTGGGCGCGATGGGCATCGAGCTCCGCCTTCAAAAAAGCCAGCTCGTCCTCAAACAGCTCCCCGAAATAGCGGCGCTCCGGGCTGAGCGCGATGTCGTCGAGCACCACGAAGTGCCAGCCCTTGCAGTCGAAGCTGTAAAAAAGCCGCGGCAACCCGAGGCGATTTTGGAAGAGCGCCTTGCCGTAGCCCTTATCGCCCGGCGAAACGTACGGGTTGCTCGTCCCGGCGAGGTCGTGATTGCCGAACGTCCAGCGCGTCGGAATATCGGTATGGTCCTTCCAAAGTTGCAGGAAAAAATCGAGGGCGCTTTCAGCGCCGGGAAGGGTGAGCTCGCGGCTGCTATGCACGAGATCGCCGCCGACCACGATGAACTCGGGTCGCGGATCGAGTTTTTCCACCGCGGCCAGGCAGGCGACGATTCCCTCGATGCTCCGCAATGCGCCGCCCTGCAAAAGATGCAGGTCGGTCACGAAGGCGAAGCGAAAAGCCTCCGCCTGCGAGGCCCCGCCCGTCTGAGCAAAAAGCGGGTCGAGCCCCGCGAGGGTCAGGGCGCTCGTCCCCAGGATCTGGCGCAGAAAATGGCGCCGCGAAAAAGACGCGCGAGGAGGATGGGCGGCCATGGTGGATGAAGGTCAGCCCTTCGTGGCGAAGCGGAGCAGCGAGACGTCGTCGTCGATCATCTTGCGCCCCCGCGCCTGATCCAACCATTGCAGCATCACGTCCCAGGCCGGCTTGCCCCCGCGCACCTGCTTCTCGAAATAAGCCAGAAACTCGTCGTAGGAACCGCGTCCGCCCTGGGGATCGAGCAACTCGTAAAGGCCGTCGGTAAAAAGATAAAGTTCCGACGTCGGCGCAAAAGCGAGGGTGGTTTCCGGGGCGTGGATCTCGGGCATGATGCCGAGCACCGACGCGCCCGGTTCGGTCTTGCTCAACTGCACCACGCCGTCGCGCCGGGTGAGCAAAAGCGCAGGCGGATGTCCCGCGTTGGCATAGGTGACCGTGCGCGCCGAGCGGGAATAAACCCCGTACCAGGCCGAAAAGAATTTGCCGGCGTGGTCCTTCATTTGAAACGTCCGGTTAAGCCGGTCGATCACCGCCGCCGGACTGGCAAAATTGACCTGCGCGACGGGATTGCGCAGCAGCTCCAGCGCGGTCACGGCCAGCAAAGCCGAACCAAGTCCGTGGCCGGTCACATCCAGCACGTAAAACGCCAACTGGTCGTCGTTGATCCGTCGATAGCCCAGGCCGTCGCCGCCAAGGTGGGCGGAGGGATGGAACTGCCAGTCGATGATTTCCTCCCCGGCGAGGGGCGGCGGCAGCATCAGCCGCACATACTTGGCCGCGTCGGAAAATTCCCGGTCGAGCCTTTCCTGCGTCTCGATGAGTTGCTGGCGCGTGGCGAGCAGCTCGCTCTGGGTTTGGATGATCTCGCCCAGGTTGATCTCTCGTTCGACCAGCGCGGCGAAGGCGATCAGCGACGTCACATCGTCATCGCTGAATTCCCGCGGCACCGTATCGACCAGGCAGAACGTTCCGATTTTTTGCCCGCGCGGCCCGGCCAGAGGCACGCCCGCGTAGAACCGCACGTAGGGTTCGCCCACCACCAGCGGATGGCTTCGCCCCACCGGGTGATGATGCGTGTCGGGAATGATAAAAGGCTCGTTGCGGTGGATGGTATATTGGCAGAACGAAATATCGCGGGCGGTTTCGGTGTGGCAAAGGCCGACGCGCGACTTGAACCATTGCCGGTCGCTGTCGATGAACGCCACGTAGGCGGTCGGGATCTGGAAAAAATCGGCGGCCAGCCGCGTGATCCGGTCGAAACGATATTCGGGCTGCGTATCGAGCAGCTTCAGCGAGAGCAGGTCCTCCAGCCGCGCCAGCTCCCGGGCCGGATCGATGGGCAGCGGAGGCGCTTCCGGCCAGGCGGGAAATTCCAGCGTCGTGCTCATGAACCTCTATCTTACCGCATCCTCGCGGCCCGACAAGTGCGCACCTCCGGCGGAAAGCCCGCCCGGTTTTCTAAAATCCCTTCAGCAACTGCCACAGCGTATAGAGCGCGGTCCCGGCCAGCAGAAAATAGCAGAACGCCACGCTCGGATAATACATCGCGAGCGCCCGCGTCCGCACCGGCGCCAGGATTCCGCCCGCCTGCGCGCGGATGAACTCGGCCAGCTCCGTCTCCAATTTCCGTCCCTCCGCCCCCCGGCTGTGAAAGGCGAGATAGGCGTGGTTTTTGTGCTGGAAAAAATGGGCCCGCACATCGAGCGGCGGCGTGACGTAACGGTTCCGCCGCTCGATCCACTCCGGTTTCAGTCCCGCCTTGGCGAAGAAATCGCGAACGATCCGGTGCAGGTCCTCACGGCTCACATTGAGCACGCGCATCGTCACCCGCAGGCGGTAAAGCCGGTAGAGGAAAAAAAGAATGATAAGGGTTTCGAGCACATAGAACCCGTCGCCCATGCGGCCGTTTTGGTAACCGACCCAGGCCCAGTAAATCGTCATGAAAAAGCGGAGCGACCCCTCGAAGATCGCCAGCACCGCGAACCATCCGAGGAACCGTTCCAGCGGCGTCGGCACATAGACCTTGCGCCGCTTCGTGTGCGACGACTTGATCAGCGCGAGCAGGCAGCCGAGCAGCGAACCGAGGCCCGCCGCCGCCACGCCCAGGCGCGCGTTCCATTTCATTGACGGCGTCGTCTTCAGCGCGTGCAGGTGCGGATTGATGATCCGCACCCGGAGCAGGCTCATCAATCGGTCGTGCCGGTCGAAATAAAGATTGGTCAGCGAAAGCGGATGGTCCGTCGCCGTCTTGTAACTGAACGAGTAGTAGCCGCTCACCGGATTCTTCATCGACTGGTCCTTGCTGTTGCGCAGCATGATGATAGTTGTGTCGCCCTCCACCTTGATGCGGATCGCCGGCGCGCCGTACTGCACATGGGGCGAGGGATGACCCTGGCCGTCGAAAAACTGGCGCCGCACCAAGCTCCCTTCCGCGTCGTATTCCTGGCGAATCACCGCCGCGCCCACCGTCGGGATCACCTGCGCCGCGCCGTCGTCGCCGAAATAGGCCTTCTCGATTACGCGATTCTTATCGTCATATTTATAGACCACCCTGGCGTAATCGGGGCCTTTCAGGTTGGTCGGCTTGCCATTGACATCGAAATATTCCTCCGTCAGTTCGTTACCGCGCTCGTCATAGGTGTAACGGCGCTCGTGTACCCCATCATCCGCGGTCAGGGTGGGGGCGCCGGTGACGTCGAAGTAGGCTTCATCCAGGAGCAGCCCCCGCTGGTCGACCGTGCGCTGCCGTTGGTGCACGCCGCTGCTCTTCTCTTCCGCGGGCAGGCCGGACGCATCGAAATAGCTCTCGATCAGCTGCGTCGAGTCGGGGTAGATCGTGTAGGTCGTGCGGACCAGCGCGACGCCGTCGTTGTTGTTGAGCAGATTTCCCGAGGCGTCGTAATTGCCCCGCTCCATCGGCCGGCCCTGCTCGTCGTAAACGGTCCGGGTCTCGAAAAAACCGTTGTCGTCGGTGATCGCCGTGCCGAACAAGCCGATCCGCCGCCCCTTGATCAGCCGGTTGAATTGGTCCAGCGTCCGCACATAGTGAAGCACGCCGCTGCTGTCATGCGTCCGCCCGCCCGTGGCGTCGACATTCGTCACATCGGTCGGATACCCCGCCGCGTTCAGCGTCAGTTCCTCGCCGTAAATCCCGTCGAGGTCGCGGACCGGCTCGCCCTGCGCGTCGCGAAACCAGCGGCGCTCCACCCCCGGTTCGTATTCGAAATCGATTTGCGCCACGCCCAAAAGCGGGTCGGCCATCGGGACCCCCGCGCGACGGTACTGGATCTGCTGAAGTTTCCCGTTCGAGTTCGTCACAAAGCGGTAGCAATTCGCGCCCGCGGCCTGCTCCTCCGTCAGCGCGCCCGTGCCTACAAATTGATAGCGCGGGTCCAGGTCGATCGTGAAAAAATAGCCGGGCGGATGATACGCCGGGGTCGGTGCCGGCGTGGCCGCCGGACTGTTCCCGGGTGGCGCGGCGTGGACCGTTCCGCCCGCGAGGGCCAGGAGAAAAAGAAAGAGTCGCGCGAGGCCCGGGACCGGCCGGAACGCCGAGACAAAAGAAAGCGCTTTGATCATGTGGCGTGGGTTGGTACCAAAATACCGGCCAACTCGCGAATCCGTTTTTCATCGAGGTGCGGCCCGATAAAGACGAGTCCCGTGGTCAAATCGTCGCCGTTTTCCAGCGGCAAAAGGAGCAGCTCCGACTGGTCGCGCACCTGCTGGAAGGTGTGGAGTTGCGCGGGCGATTCCGCCAGCCGGATAAAGCCCTTCGCCCGGAAAACCGAGCTCGGCAGCGAGCCGAGAAAACGTTGGAAAACGCCCCGCTCAACCGGCGCGGCCAGCGGCAGAAAAAGAGTCGAGGCGGCATGGGGCAATTCGTCATCATGATGATGTTCATGATCAGTCTGTAGCGGCGGTCTCTGACCGTTGTGCCGATGTTGGTGATGATCATGCCCGCCATGCGCGTGGGCGTGGACCTGAAGCGCCGCCGCGCTCGCGCCCGCATTGCTGAGCAGCTCCGGCGCGACTTCGCCATTCCGGGTCGGCACGATCCGCGCCGCCGGATTGATCGTCCGTAGGCTAATCTCCACCCGCTGCCGCGCCGTCTCGTCGATCCGGTCCATCTTGTTCAGCACGATGAGGTCGGCGTAGCGCGCCTGCTCCTCCTGCACGGCACGCCCCCGCCACGAGCACGGAAAATCGGAGCCGTCGACGACCAGCACCATCCGCCGGATCACCGTCCGCTCCTGCAACTCGGGAGCGCTGAGGTGATCGAGCACCTCCTCCGGATCGGCCAGCCCCGACGTCTCGATCCAGACGAGATCGAAATCGGGATTGTCGGCCAGGGCGCTTACCTGCGCGACCAGGTCCTCGAAACTCTGGCAGCAAACGCAGCCGCCCGTGATGCTCCGCAGTTCCAACTGGCGCCGCGCCAGCAGCGCCGCGTCGACATTGACCGCCCCAAAATCATTGATGATCACGGCCGTCCGCTTCAGCGGCACGTCGGTATGGCTCAGCCAGTGTCCGAGCGTCGTCGTCTTGCCGCTGCCGAGGAATCCGGTCAGCAAAAGGAGGGGGAGGGGTTGCGTACGCGTCATGCGGTTCGATTGCCTTTTGCGGGCATTCAACTTAACGTAGCGCAGATGTACCGGTCGATGGCAGTTTTTTTTGTCACCCTCGTAATGACGGGTTCGGTCATGGCGGACGAGTCCCGCCTCGGCCTCGATGCGAGGCAAATGATTGTCTGCCTCGCCCCCGACGCCACCTCGTCCGAGGGCACGTTACAACTTTATCATCGGGACGCCTCCGGCCAATGGCAGCCCGACGGTAAGCCGTGGCCCGTTCTCTTCGGCAAAGGCGGACTTGCCTGGGGCCGCGGCCTCAACCCTCCGCAACCGGGACCGCAAAAGAAGGACGGCGATCACAAGAACCCGGCCGGTCTTTTCAAGATCGGGTTCATCCTCGGATACGCGCCTAAGCTCCCCGACGGATCGCACGATTGGCCTTACCATCAGGTCACCGACCGCGACGCCTGGATCGACGACCCCCAACTTTCGCAATTCACCTACAACCATCTCTACACCCTCCCACCCGGCGCGCCGTTGCCCGATTGGTGGGAGAAAGAGCACCTGCATCTGGGCGACGCCGCCTATCAATGGCTCGTCCTCATCGAGCACAATTACGACGACCCCGTTCCCGATGCGGGCAACGAAATTTTCTTTCACGTCCGGCGCGGCGAACATTATCGCACCGCCGGCTGCACCACCATGGAGCTCGATCACCTCGAACGCCTCATTCAATGGCTCCAGCCTGGCTCCAACGCCATGCTCGCCGAACTCACCCGCGCCGATTACGCCCGCTTGTGGAAGGACTGGCATCTGCCCCCGCCCCACTAGCGGTGCTCTTCCGCACCCGCGGCGGCGCCACCTTCTCCAGCGGCAGCGCCTTTGGGTCCTTCCGAATCCAGTGGAAAAGAAATTGCTGCGCGTAGCCCCGGCAGGGCCCGAAATGGGAATCGGCGAACGCCCGCAACCGCTCGTGCTTCACCCTCTGGCTGCCGTTGAAATAAAGCCGTCGCAGCACCCGCTCGACCCACACATCGATCGGGAACGCCTCCGCGCGGCCGTAGGCGAAAAGCAAAATGCAGTTTGCCACCTTTTCGCCCACGCCCTGGATGCGGATCAACTGCTCGCGCGCCTCCGCCGTCGGCAGCGTGGCAATCCGTTCCAATGAAACCTCGCTTGAGGCCACCTGCCGCGCCGCCACATAAAGGTGCCGCGCACGAAAGCCGAGCCGGCAGCCGCGCAGCTTCGCCTCCGTGGCCAGCGCCAGCCGCGACGCATCGGGAAACGAATGGAGGCCCTCGCCGATCTCGTCGCCGAACACGCGCCGCAGCTCGTGGTTGATCTGCTCGATCTGCACGATCTGCTTCAGCGACGAGCAGATGAAATTGCACAGCGTCTCCCACGGGTCCTGGCGCAAAATCCGCAGGCCCGGCGCGAACGCCTGCGCCTTCTCCAGCCATGGATCGGTCGGGAACGTGGCGAAGATTTCCCGGATCGGCAGATCGAGCGCGAAATAGGCGCTCACCGCGTCGCGCGTCAGGCCCGGCCCCACCGCGCGCAACGCATCGCCCTGCAGCCAGACCAGGCATGGCCGATGATCGATCCAGCCGCGCCATTGCCCGTTCGGCGTCCGCTTCCACGAAAACGTCTGGCCGCTGGTCAACGTCGCGTCAAGGTCGAGCCCGTGAGCCAGCAGCGAAAGCGACACCTGCGGCGCATCCGGGTCAAAGGGAGTCATCGCGGAAGACATGGCAAAAGTCACGGACCCGGCGGTTTATCCCCTCCGGGCAGGACGCTGTCGATGACCTTGTTGAAGAGCGGCAGGTTCGCCGTGATCAGCGGCTCCGGTCCGGTGAACCGCCAGTAAATATTCCCCTGCGGATTTTCGATCACCGCGCCGAGCAGGCCGTAATTCGCCTTCGTTTTGGGAGGCACGCCCGGCATCGAAACGACCTGGTTATAAGTCCCAAAAAGCACCACCTGCGAAATCTTCAGGCCGCCCGTCTCGTGATGCTTCACCTCCGCCGCGGCCGGATTGCCCTCGGCGTTGAACATCGTGCCGATCCACGCCTCGATGTTTTCCTTGGCCGTGCCGCCCACCCCTTTCCCAAAATAAAAGACCACCACCTCGCCGCCTTCCCCCGCGCCATGAAGGGGCGGAACGCGCCATTGCCCGCCGCGGGCCGGACTCTCCACCGGCTCGATGCGCCATTTCGACGGGATCGTGAATTTCAGGTCGCCCACTGGAAAGCTCGGCCCGTAAAGCGGAACATCCGCGGCGCGGTCCGCCGGCTTCGCGGCAAGTCCACCCACTCCCCCGGCGATCAACAGTGCCGTCATTGCCCGCAACGTGACCCCTCGCATGACGGCTACTATCTAGCAATTTGGCCGCGAAACAAGTCCTGCGAAATTTTTGGAGGGGCGGACTCCTTCCTGACTCAAACGGAATCCATTTTCGCACAGAGGACCGAAGAGGAACTGAAGAGGTGGAGGCAGAAAGAAGAGACTCGGTGCAGCGTTAGCCGCGCCACGGTTGACGGCTACCGCTTCTTCGCCGCCTTCACCGTCGGCTTCTGGCATTCGGGGCAGACGCCCGAAAGCTGGAGCGAATGGCTCAGGCGCGCATACCCGCGCTCCTTCGCAATCTGGTCCTCGAACCGCTCCACCACGCACTCGTCGATCGGCTCGATCTTATGGCACGTCCGGCAGATCAGGTAATGATGGTGATGATGCCCATCCCGCGACTTGATTTCGTGCCGCGTCGAGCCGTCGATCCAGGCGACCCGCTGCACCAGTTCCTTTTTCTCCAGGATCGACACGAACCGGAACACGGTCGCGAAGTCACAGCCCTTCGCACGGACCTTCTCGTGAATATCGGCCAGGGTGAGGGGAACCGAACTCGCATCGAGCAGCCGCACCATGGAGATTCGCCCATGCGTCGCGCGCAGGCCGTTCTCCCGCAGCCACGCCGCTGCGTCGATGGCGTGCGAATGCGATTCCGTTTTCGTGCCCATAATTAGTTGTACCACACGCGGGCAAGTTCAGCCAGAAGTGGGTAGTGGCCTAACTTGAAATTTGGAAGTGGCCCTTCATGAACAGAGGAGCCAGCCAAGCATACCCTGTGGTTGCCATTTGGAAAACGACCAGTAGGTAGACATATACCAGAAGCCTTTTGCGGAAGAAGTAAGCAAGCACTCCAGCCAAAAGCCAAAAAAATGCCAAGACAATCAATTCAGGCTGAAAATGAAAGAAGAACGTAGTTATGGTTGGCCCAGATCTCCCGGGGTATGCTCGCTCAAACATCTGTAGCATTTGGTCAATATTCCAAGCTAATAAAATATTTGTCAGTGAAAGCACGCAAATCCCAAAGAGAGTGATGTGGTCTTTATACCGCGTAAACCACATCTGGAATCGCACGCCTATTAGTCTAACAAACTAATAACCTCCTCCAAGCTCCAAACGTAATCGGCAACCGCATCGTTGCGTCGGGCCAATCGCTTCGCTAGGATGCGGGCAATGTCCGCCGCGACCGCCATCAGTCATACCGACGAGATCAACGCCCGCATCCTCGCGATTTCCGAGGACCGCATTGCCGGCTTCGTCCGCGACCCGATGCGCGAAATTGCCCGCGCCTGCGAGTTGCCCCTCGATCTCGTCATCGAACGCATCCGCGCCATGTTGCAGGCCGGAACCATCCGCCGCGTGCGGCAGACGCTCATGGCCACCGACCTCGCCCCCGGCGCGCTCGTCGCGTGGGAGGTCGACGCCGACCGCCTCGACGCCGCGTTCGAGACCATGTTCCAGCGCGATCCTTTTTCCGGCCACGTCGTCCTCCGCTCCACCGACGCCGCGACCGCCGGATCGCAATACAAACTCTGGACCACGCTCAAGGTGCCGCACGGTTTTTCCATGCGCAAACACGCCGACTATCTCCGCGACCGTGTCGGCGCAAAACATTACCGGCTTATGCCCGCGCGCGGAATTTTTGCGCTCGGCGTCGGCCACACGCGCCGCAAATCGATGGAGCCGGGCGCGAAATCGGATGCCGTCGCCGAGATGCACGCCGTCCGCAGCGTCAAGCTGACCGAGCTCGAATGGCGTGTCCTCATGGCGCTCAAGCGCGAATTTTCCCCGGACGAAATCACCGAAAATCTGTGGGAGCCCCGCGCCCGCGAAGCCGATTTGCCGCTGCCCGTTTTCTTCGAGGTCGCCGAAAGTCTCGACGAACGCAAAGTCATTGGCCGCTTCTCCACCTTCCTCGAGCATGTCAAGCCGACCGCGACCGGCGAGCGCGTCACCCGCTTCAACGCGCTTTTCCATTGGGCCGTCCCGGCAGGCCGCGAAATCGAGGCGGGCCGCGAAATCGGCCGGCACCACATCCTCACCCACTGCTACTGGCGCGAGGGCGGATCCGAATTCAACCACGTTAACGTCATGGCCGTGGCCCATGGCACCGACCGCGACCTCGTCCGCGCCCACAAGGCCGCGATCGACGATCACCTTCACGAAATCCAAATGCCGTTCAACTACACGAACGTCTTCTGGGGCGGGCGCAGCGAAATCAAGCCCTCCGAAATCGCACCCGCCGCTTACGCCGACTGGTGCCGCGCGAGCGGACTCGATCCCGATTTGATGCGCGAATAATCTCCTGGAGGGTCAGACTCCATGGATGAAATCGAAACTCGCGTGAAAGCCTGCAGTTCTACGCCGCCGGCGCATTGATCACCGCTTCGATCACCTGCTGCAGCTTCTCCAGCTTGTAGGGCTTTTCGAGCACGGCATTGAAACCAAACGCCTTGTGGTCGAGCATGACCGGGTGCTCCAGGTGGCCGCTGCTCGCGATCACCCGCGCGCTCGGATCGATCTTCTTGATCGTGTGGACCGCGTCCTGCCCGCCCACGCCGTTCGGAATGACCAGATCCATCATCACCACGTCGAACGGTTCCGCCTGCGACTTGGCCTTCGCAAAAGCCGCGATGGCCTGCGAACCGTCCGTGCAGGTTGTCACCTCGTAGCCCAGGTGGCCGAGCATCCGGCTGACGATATCGAGGATCATCTGCTCGTCGTCCATCAGCAGGATGCGCCGCTTGTGGCCCGGCATCGGCATTACCGCGGGCGCATGGTGCCCCATCAAGGGAATCGCCGCCGTGCCCGGTCGCTTCGGTGATCCCGCAACCGTGCTCGCCGTTTTCGGCAGCGGCTGGCTGGCCGTCGGCGCCGGGCCGGTCGCCACGGGCAGGTAGAGCGAAATCGTCGTGCCCACCCCCGGCGTCGAATCGATCAGGATCGTCCCGCCCATCCGCTGCACGGACGAAAGTGCCGTGGTCAGCCCCAGGCCCTGCGACCCGCTGCGCGTCGTGAAATAAGGCTCGAACACGCGGGGCAGCGCCTTCTCCGAAATGCCGTGGCCCTGGTCCTGGATGTGCAGGCAGATATAGTCGCCCACCTTCAGCGGCAGATCCGGCCGGTAGGAAAATTGCGAATGCGGCACGTTCTCCGCGGAGAACCGCACCACGCCCTTGTCCATCGCCTGCACCGAATTGGTCACGATGTTCCGGATCGCATGCGAGAACGCCTCCTGGTCGACGTCCACCTCCGGCAGGTTGCGCGGGAAAAGATATTCCGCCCGGATCATCGTGCCGCGCAGCACCTCGGAGACCGCCTCCTGCACCGCCGGTTCCAGCGCCGTCCGCACTTTCGGCTCGCCCTGCTCCGGCGTGATGGTGAACATCTGCTCGATCAGGTCGCGCGCCCGTTGCAGCGAGCGCTCCATTTCATTCAGGCGCACCGCGATCGCGTTGTGCGGCCCGTTCAGGTTTTTCGCGATGGTCAGGTTGCCCACCACGTTGGTCAAAATCTGGTCGAAATCGCGGGCCAGTCCCTCGGCCAGGGAGGCCGCAGTCGCCTGGGTCGAGGCCAGCGCCAGGGCTTCCTCCAGCTTCTTGTTTTCCGTGATATCGACCGCCAGCAGCAGGACCGTTTCCACGCGCCCATCCGCGCCGTGCACCGCGATCGTCTCGGATTGTAGATGCACCCAGCCGCCATCCTTCTTTTGCATCCGGTATTCCACCTGCTGGGTCGAACCCTCCTTCAGCGTCAGGTTCAGCGCCTCGTTCGCCCGCGCCTGGTCGTCCGGATGGACCTCCGACAGCGCGTAGGTCCCCGCCAGCTCCTGCGTCGAGTAGCCCATCAGATGACTGTAGGCCGGATTATTCCACGTCCGGTGGCCCTGGTGGTCCAGCAGCACGATGAGGTCCGACACATTGTCGGTCATGATCTGGAACAGCCGCCGTTGCCGGCTCCATTCCATTTCCGCGCGGGTCCATTGATTCAGCTCGTCCTGATACCGCGCCACCATCTCCCGCAGCCGTGGCAACTCCGGTTCAGCCGGGTCTGGCAAAAGGGAACCTACGGCTTCCGCGGGCGGCTCCGCCGTGTCCTGGCCGGGCTGGCGCAGCACGATGGGCTTCCTTACGGATGCGGGCTGGTTTCGAGTGGGCACATCTTTCACGACGATGTTTTATAAAAGCGCGATAAAGTGAAAATGGCAAAGGATACCCTCGCCCTCTTCCACTACCGTGGAGACTGAAGTGAAAGTATACTTGCCTATAAAAGGAGTAGTTTAGGATGTTTAATTATGCAAGCAAAAAACAAAGGCGAATAACCAAAAACGGACGGTTTACCGTTTCGTTATTTATCACAGTGACTGTAATTTAGGCACGTTTTTCCATGTGACGCGTCGCCAAGTCAGACCCATGTCTGTAAACATAACGTCTCGGCCTAGGCGTCTCGGTTACGCGCCCACTTCCTTGCGCGCTTCCTCGGCCAGCGCCGTCGACAGATAACGCTCACCCGTGCTGCATCCGATCGTCACAATCAGCTTGCCCTTGTTCTCCGGACGCTTCGCCACCTGGATAGCGGCATGCACATTCGCGCCGGTCGAAATGCCGACCAGCAGCCCTTCTTCCTTGGCCAGGCGGCGCGCCATCACCAGCGCTTCGTCATTCGTCACGGTAATTACTTCATCGACGATTTTCAGGTGAAGATTTCCCGGCACGAAACCGGCCCCGGTCCCCTGGATCTTATGCGGCCCCGGCTTTAGCGGCTCGCCCTTCAGCGTCTGCGTGATCACCGGCGAATCCTTCGGCTCGACCGCAATCGCCTTGAAACCCGGCTTCCGTTCCTTGATCACTTCGGCCACGCCGGTGATCGTCCCGCCCGTCCCGACCGCCGAAACGAGAATATCGATCTTCCCGTCGGTGTCCTTCCAGATTTCCTCCGCCGTTGTCTTGCGATGAATCTCCGGGTTCGCCGGGATTCTCAAATTGTTGCGGGATGAACGCGTTCGGCGTCTCCTCCAGGATCGCCTTCGCCTTCGCGATCGCGCCCTTCATCCCTTCTGCCGCCGGCGTCAGCACCAGCTTCGCGCCGAGCAGCGCCAGCAGCGTCCGCCGCTCCAGCGACATGCTTTCCGGCATGGTCAGGATCAGCTTGTAGCCCTTCGCCGCCGCCACGAACGCCAGCGCGATCCCCGTATTGCCCGACGTCGGCTCGACGATCACCGTGTCCTTCGTGATTTTTCCCGCCTTCTCGCCCGCCTCGATCATCGCCAGGCCGATCCGGTCCTTCACGCTGCCGAGCGGATTGAAAAATTCGGCCTTCACCGCAATCGTCGCGTCGAGCCCCTCCGTCACGCGGTTCAATTTGATGAGGGGAGTCCGGCCGATGGTATCGAGAACGCTGTTGGAGATGGGCATAAAGATGAGGGGTGGAAGTGGTTGTTTACTGTTTC
This sequence comes from Methylacidiphilales bacterium, assembly GCA_965226715.1. Taxonomy (GTDB): domain Bacteria; phylum Verrucomicrobiota; class Verrucomicrobiia; order Methylacidiphilales; family UBA1321; genus JABDGH01. The sequence continues at coordinate 106,245 of CBDDEB010000002.1, forward strand.
CATAGACAATACGAACACCCCTTCCCAAGGCAATAATTATTGTCGGGAAACCGCACGAATCGAAGTTCGCTTTGCAAACCCAAACTTTCCTGCCATAAACCGTCGCTCGGCTGAGCAAAAGCCATGAATTTCACCTCGCTGCGATCGACGTTGGAGGCGCTCGCCTGCGCGTTTGTTCTTGTCAGTGCCGCCACTTTGCGCGGGCAAACCCGGGACGCCTCCGAGCGATCGACTCAAATCAAAATCGTCTGACCGCCTTCGTCTCGTATGTCGTGGTCGAATATTCGACCAATCTCAATCAGGAAAGCACCTAAATTCGAGGCGCTTTGAAAGGTGCACGAAATCTGGCCGGCCCGATTTTGCGGAAGCTCCGAGTTGCCCAGGGACTTTCGCAGGCCGAACTTGCGGCCCGCTGCCAGCGATACGGCTGGGACGCCAGCCGCGAAATGATCAACCACATCGAAATGCGGGTTCGCGTGCTCCGCGAATATGAGGTGGTTGCCTTGGCCAAGGCGCTTGGCGTCTCCCCGGCCCGTCTTCTCCCTCACGAAAAAGAAGCATTCCGCCGCCTGGCCGGAGAGTAGGCGCGAGATGCTCTCGCCGCGCGCCCCGCTCTTCTCGGTCAGCCTCGCCTTTGCCATCGGCTGCCTCCTCGGCCTCAACGGCGGATTCACCCTCGCCGGCGCGCTCGTTCTCGTCTATCTCGCCGGTCTCCTCTGGCTCCTTTGCGCCCGCCGCGAAATGGTCTCGCTCGTCGCGTTCTACCTCTTCACCGCGTCCGTCGGCCTCGTCCACACGCAACTCCTCGGCGTCGCCATTCCCGCCGACGACCTCCGCCGCCTGCCCGACGAAAAGACCCTCGACACCACGCAATGGCGCGGCCTCATCATCGAGGAACCCGAATCGCAGTTCACGCCCCACGCCTCCCGCCGCGCGCTCGACCGGACCTCCTTCGTCCTGCGCATGGAAGTGTGGCGTCCCACCGGCGGCCGTCTCTTCGGCGCCGACCTCGACACGCCGTGGCGACCCGTGCAGGGCGACATCCGCTGCACCCTCGTCGGGCCGGCGAAGGAACTTCTCTGCGGCGACCGCCTCGAACTTGCCACCGCGCTCGTCCCGGTCGCCGCGCCGCTCTGTCCCGGTGAACTCGACTACCGCGCCTACGAGGCCCAGCAGGGCATCTTCTATCATACCACCGTTCCCGCGCTCAACTGGCGCCGCATCGAGACCGGCGGCGGCGACTTCTGGCAAAATCTTTCCTTCCGTGCCCGCGACTGGGCCTACGCGCGGGTCCAGATCGGCCTCGAGGACGACCCGCGCATGGCCGACTTCCTCGCCGGAATGCTCATCGGTTATCGCCAGGAAATCCCCGCCGACATCGAGCAGGATTTCCGCCGCACCGGCACCCTCCACGTTTTCGCCGTCAGCGGCCAGAACATCGCCGAGATGGTCGTCGTCGCGCTCATCCTGCTGCAACTCTGCGGCCTCGTCCGCTGGCGTTGGGCCTGGATGATCGCGCCCATCGTCCTCCTTTACTGCCTCCTCACCGGCTCACCCGCCAGCGCCGTCCGCGCCACCGTCATGGCCCTCGCCATTCTCCTCGCGTGGAGGCTTGGCCGTCCCCTCAACGCCCTCGGCTGCTGGTCGCTCGCCTTCCTCGCCATGCTCATCTGGAACCCCGCCGTCCTCCTCGATCCCGGCGCGCAACTCTCCTTCTCCATCGTGCTCGGCCTCATCCTCCTCGCGCCGCCGCTGATGCGCCTCTTCGCGCGGCCCTTCGCCCCCGATCCGTTCCTGCCCTACTCGCTGCTCACGCCCGCGCAAAAATCGAGAAACGCTTCTGGCTCGGCGTCGCGCTGCTCCTCGCTTCGGGCATCGCCGCCACCGTCTTCACCGAGCCGATCACCGCCATCGATTTCCACCAGGTCACGCCCGTCTCCATCCTCGCCAATCTCGTCGTCGTCCCCCTGGCCGGGTTCATCACCATGATCGGCACGCTCTCCGTCGCCGTCTCGCTCGTCAGCACGACGCTTGCCGCCTTGCTCAACAACTCGAACTGGCTTCTCGCGCGCGGACTCATTCTCTTCGTCGGCTTTCTCGCCCACAAGCCGGGCGCCTCGCTCAACGTCCCCGACCTCCGCGTCCTTGCCTCGCCGCCGCCCTCCTTCGTCGTCGCGCCGTTGCAGGACAGCGCCTGCCTCCTCGTCCGCGCGCCCGGCCAGGCGTGGCTCTTCAACACCGGCCGCGAAAGCGCCACGCCCACCACCGCCTGGCACCTCCTCCAATACTACGGCATCAACCGGCTCGACGGCCTCGTCCTCGCGCAAATCAGCGGCCCCGACAACAGCGGCGCGTCGGCCATCGTCCGCGATTTCCAGCCGCGACAACTCATCGTTCCCGTCCTGCGCACCCGTTCCCCCCTCGAAAAAGCGCTGCCCGAAATGGCCGCACTCGCGGGCCGCCCGACCGCGTCGTGGCGGGAAGGGCAGGAGATTTCGCTCGGCCCCGGACTCAGCGTCGACGTGCTCAGCCCCGCCGTCGACAGCCCCGAAAGCCACGCCGAGGACCGCGCGCTCGTTCTTCTTTTTCATGCTGGAAGCCAGACCCTGCTCTGGGCCGGCCGGATCGGCGTTGACACCCAGCGCAGCCTCCTCGCAGCCCATCCGGGACTTCGCGCCGACATCCTCGTCATGGCCGCCGAATCGCCGCTCGACGATGCGTGGCTCCGCTCGCTCCGGGTCCGCGACTGGCTCCAGATCCCGCCCCGCGACCCCCAGCTCAACTCAGTCTCCGCCACCTCCGTCCCCGATTTCTGCCAGGTCTGGCCGCTCAACCAAACCGGCGCCGTCGACCTCCATTTCCAACCCGCCCGCACCGATCGTCCCGCCGAAATCCTCCTCCGTCCCTGGGTCGCGCTGCCGTCGGAACTTTGATTTTCAGTCCCTCACTTCGACGCGAATTGGTAAATCCCTGACTCGACCTGGAACACCGCAGCCCCTCCCTCCATCCGGAGAAAAGTCACGCCAGGCGCGAGCGAAACGGCCGCGCCGCCCTCCGTCACATTCTTGATATCCGTCGCCGGCACATAAACGGTTGCGGTTGAGTTCACCGGAATCGTCACGTTCATGCTGAACCCGCCCTCCTTCTTTTCCCAACGGCTCACGATCGGCCCGTAGAGCGATTCCGTGTCGGCTTCGGCGAAGGTCAGGTCGCCCGCCGGCGCCGGCTTGATCACGAACGATTGATAGCCGTAATGGCTCGGGTCCTCGCGAATCCCGCCCACGCCCTTCATGAACCACGCCGCAATCCCCGTGTAGCAGGTGTGGATCCGGCTCGCGCATTTGTCGCTCCAATATTCGGGCCACGCCGTTTCTCCCTGGCCCAGGAAAAAGCCGTAACCGGGTTCGGTCGTCTTCGAGAGATGCGTAAAAAGAATATCGTTGCGGTCCACATCCTCGATCAGGAATTTCAACAGGACCGGCAGGCCGGAACTCCCCATGTCGAGATAAGGTCGCGTCTCCGTAATCTCCTTTTCAAAGTTGGCGTAAACCGCCGGTTTCACGTCATCCGGCGTGACGCCCGCGAACATCGGGAAGGCGAGGTGAATCTGCCGGGTATCGATATAGGTGTTGTCGGCCGCGTTGAAAAAGCGGGCTTGGATTCTCGCCTTCAGGTCTTCCAGCTTCCGGCCATAGTCGGTCGCATCGTCCGGCTTGCCCAGCACCCCGGCGATCGCGATCATCGTCCGCAGGTCCATCGCATAGACGCAATTATTGAATAGCAGCGCCTCCGGCGTCGTGCCAAACTCTTTTCCCTTCAGGGGATCGGTCGGATCGGTCGGCCGCGCCCAGTCGCCCAGGAAATTCCCCCCTTTGTTGTAATCCGTTCGATAAGGCTGGAGCAGCCCGTCCTTCACATTTCCCTCCAGGAAACCGAGCCAGGCTTTATCGGTGGCGTAGGAATTGGAAAGAATCCGTTGGTCGCCGTAGGTCTTGTAGAATTCCCAGCCGATATTGAGCGGCGCGCTGCTCCACATCGGCCCTCCATAGTCCCGGGTGATCTGGGGTGCGGTTTGATTGATCCAGCCGCTCGCGTCCTGCACGTCGCACCAGTCGCGCACCACCTTCGTGTACAAGGCTCCCGCCTCGTAGTTTGGCAGTCCGCAACCCCAGGCCGTCGCAAAATTCTCCTCGCCGTAGCCGAGCCTTTCGCGATGGGGACAATCCTGCGTGTACCCCTCCACCGTGTCGGACCGGTACGTCCACAAATCGGTCTCATAGATCTTGTTGAAAAGATCGTTCGAGCACGAAAAATGACCCACCCGATTCAGATCGGTCCCGATCGCATATCCCTTGATGTCCGAGAGCTCCGGCGGGCTCTTCAGCCCGGTGAGGGTGAGGTAGCGTCCCGCCGTATAATTGAACCGGTTCTCGAAGGTCTCGCCCGGCGTTCCCTTGCAGACATAGGTGCTCTTTTGCCCGAAGGCCTGCACCGTTCCCGGGTTGTCGGAAACCTGGATGGTCACGACATCTCCCGCCGCCTGGTTGTTCATCCTGATCGAAATCCAGCCGCAAAAATTTTTCGCGAGTTCGACCTTGTAGGGCCCGGTCCCCGTGACGCTTTGCGCGTCGATCGTTTCAATCACCCGGCTCGGCTCGACCATCTGCGCGGAGAGCACGGCGTTCATCTGCGCCGGCACCGCGTTCGCCCAGTCCTTGTCGTCGAAGGAAACTGCATTCCAGTTCGGATCAAACTTCGCCGCATCGACCTCTTCGCCGCCGTGGTCTCCAAATTTGTAACCGCCCGTGTCCGCGCTCGAGCTTGGGTTGCACCGCCAGCTTTTGTCCGACGCCACCGACACGCTCTGCCCGTTGCTCGTTTTTGTATTGAGCTGCACCCGCAGCGCCTGCGACACCTTGAAGTAGGTGTGCCGCGACCAGCCCGCGCCGGTCCAGATCGCGATGCAATTCTCGCCGGTGTGAAGCGCCTTCGTGATGTCGTACGTGACGTAAAGGACTCGCTTGTCGAGCCGTGTCACCGAGGGAGCCAAAACGCTCGCATCCGCCTTTTCTCCGTTCACATAAAGCTCGTGATAGCCGACCGAAGCGACGTAAATAGAGGCGGATGCCGGCTTGTCCGGCAGCGAAAATGTCTTGCGAAACCAAAGATGTTCTTTCTTCAGCGGGGTGGGATACCGGATCCACGGCCCGGTCCAATCGGCTGCTGCCAGCAGCCCCATCGAAAACCGGGCGGGCGCGCTCCACGCCGACGGTTGGTTGTCCTTGTCGAGCACTCTTACTTTCCAATAACAATCCTCGCCCGACGTGAGCTTTTTCCCGCCGAACGGAACCAGCGCCGATTGCGGTGAGGCCACCTGCCCGCTGTCCCAGACGTCGCCCTGGTTTTGCGCGAGTAGAGCGGGACTGCTCGCCACCAAAACCTGATAGCCGGTTTGTTTCTGGCCCCGGGTATGGGCCGCGTCCGCCAGCTTCCAGGTAAACCGCGGCGTCTCGACATCGATCCCCAGCGGATCGGTCAGATATTCGCATTGCAAACCCGAAATCGTCACCTCGGCGTGAGCGAAAAACATCCCCACAAACAGCGAGACCACGGCAAAAACGGGGACCTTCACGCGCATAGACTTCAGTCTAAGCATATTTTTTCCCCACCCGCCCACCAAAAAGAAAGAAACGAAACCGAACCGTTCCGCGGTCTGGGCTCGCTGTCGGTTGTCGTGTTAGCCGTCGACCTCCGGGCGACGGTGCCTTATTACGCTTTCCGAAAGGCCAGCAGCGTCGCGTAGATGCCGATGAGTTCGCCGAAGCCGCCGCGGCAGATTTCTTCCCAGACGACCGTGGGCACGCCGCATTCCGAGGAGAAGTCGTGGAAGACGACGATGCCACCGCTTTTGACCAGCGGCACGTAGAGTTCGACATCCTTGCGCACCACGTCGAGCGCGTGCCCGCCGTCGATGAAGAGGAAGTCGGCGCCGGGGAGCGTGGGCGGCAGCAGTGCCACGGCCTGGGCCGAGTCGGCGGGGACGGCCACGACCTTGTCCTGCAGATCGAACCGCGCGATATGCCGGTCGAAGAGTTCCCGCTGCGAAAGCGTGGGGCTCACTTTGGTCAGGAAATTTCTGTAGTAGGAGACCTCGTGGTCGATCGTGGTCGTTCCGGTGAAGGCGTCGATGGCGTAGATGCGCGCGTCGTCTCCGCGCACGGCGGCGCCGATGATGCAGGTGCTGTGGCCGATCCAACTGCCGATCTCGAGCACGGTCGGGTCGGCCGGGAGTTCGCTGGCCAGGCGATAAAGAAAGGCCTGCTCCTCGAGGGCTGACATCGACTTGTCGCTGAAAAAGCGGGTGACGTCTTGAAAGGGCTTCCAGTCGAACGCGGGGAAGCGCTTTTCCAGTCCGGCCAGCTTTTTATCCAGCTCCTTTTGGCGCTTGCGAAGTTTCAACGAGGACCGGAACCGTTTGAGCATCGTTTTGCAATCTGGCAAAGAGGCTGATCTTCCGCAAGGTTCCAATTTCCAACAAGCGCGCGAACCGCGCCGCCCGATCCTTCTCATTGCGAAGGCGCTCCCGCCGCGCTAATGGAGAAGGATGCGCCTCGCTGCCGTCATGCTGATTTTCAAGGAGCAGCCGTTTGTCGAGGCCAGCGTGCGGGCGATTTATCCCGTGGTCGATTCGATCTGCTGCGCGACCCAGTACGACCGCAACCTGGTCGGCGAGCCGGTCCCGCCCGACCAAAGCGTCGGGGCATTGCTGGCGACGCCCGATCCGCAAAACAAGGTGCGGCTCGTTGTGGAGCGCGACCTCGGGCACCTCGCCGGCATCAACGGCGAGGCGCGACTGCGCAACGCGGCCCTGGCGCTTGATCCCGCGGCCGATTATTACCTGATCGTCGATACCGACGAGATTTGGGAGGAGTCGGTCCTGCGTCGGTGCTGGGCGGAGATTCAGCGGACGCAATGGGCCGCCTACCGCATCTCGAGTTACACCTATTTTCGCCGCTGGAATTACCGGGTGGTCGAGCCGGGGGACGGCTATCGGCCGCTCGTTTTCGTCCGCCGCGGGTTTCCTTTCAAGGACAACCGGCAGATCGACTGGCGCGCCGCGGCGCGGTGGGGCGAATACCTGCGCAAGGGCCGCAAGCCAAAGACCGTTTTCTTCCCGCCGGAGTTGCGATTGCATCACGGGTCGAGCGTGGGCGACGACACGCGCATTCTGAACAAGATCCGTAACTACAGCCACGCGGGCGGAATCGATCCTGAATGGTTCGAGCGCGTCTGGAAGAATTTTCATCCCGGCGTGCGCAATTTCCATTACTTCCGGGATTCGGCCCACCTCTTCGAAAGCGTCGTTGCCATCCCCACGTCGGAATTGCCGAAGGAAATCACGCGCTGCTCGTGGCCCGAGGGCTGGATCGAAAAGGCGTAGGAAAATTTTCGCCATGCCCGAAAAACTTTCACCGCTCTCGGCGCTCTGGAGCCATCTCGGCCGGCAAAAGCAGGCCCCGGCGTGGCTGCGAAAATCGGCGCGGCGGAAATTCAGCCGCCGCGAGCGGGGAAAGCTCATCACCTGCCCGACCACGGCCGGTTTTCAGATGGAGGTGCGGATCGGCGACCCGCTCGACAATCTCATTTATTTTGACGGCGAGTTCGAGCCGGAACTGCGCCTGTTTTTAACGCAGCTCGCGCCGGCGCTGACCACCATCGTCGACGTTGGTTGCAATATCGGCTACGTCTCGTGCCTGCTGGCCACCCTGACCGAAGGGCGCGCGCGCCTGCTCTCGGTCGATGCCAACCCCGAAATGGCCGCGCGTTGCGAGTTGAATTTAAAGCTGAACGGCTTTCGCGGCGAAGTCTGCCGCTGCGCCGCGGGCCGCGCCGACGAGGTGCGCACGTTTCACATTCCGAAGCACCGCCCCAGCTACGCCTCGTTCGGGCAACTCGGCTACGGCTGCGAGGAAATCGAGGTGCCCGTGCGGCGGCTCGACGGCCTCGCACGCGAAAAGGGGCTGGCGCAAATCGACCTGCTCAAGATCGATGTCGAGGGCTTCGAGCCGGAGGTCCTGGGCGGCCTGGGCGAGCTTCCGGTGAAAAATATCTGCCTCGAATTTTCCCCGGCCAACCTGAAGAACTGCGGATTCTCTCCCGCCGATCTGTGGAGCCTGCCCCTCTGGAAAAAGTACCGACTGGCCCTGCTCGAAAGGGAAACCGCGCGGCCGATTTATTTCCAACCCGGGGACTCGTTGCCGAACGAGACCGAGATCGTCTGGGCGCAGGCGCTGGGCTGACGAAAGTCGGCGACGGTCAGAGACCGCCGCTACAGTTGGGAACGAAGAAGGGGGCGCCTACGAAATCTTCGCCAGCAGATACGCAGGCAGATCAGCGATCTCGATCCGCTCCTGCTTCATGCTGTCGCGATGGCGCAAGGTGACGGTCTCCTTTTGTCCGGTCAGGATCGGCTTGCCCGTGGCGGACGTGGAGCCTTCCTTCACGCCTTCCAGCGTCTCGAAATCGACGGTGATGCCGAACGGCGTGCCGACTTCGTCCATGCGGCGATAACGGCGACCGATGGCGGCGGTGTCGGCATAAGCGACTTTGAGCAGCGGTTGCAGCGTTTTGTAAATGTCCCGGGCGATGGCCACCAATTCAGGCTTGTTCTTCAAGAGGGGAAAAACGGCGGCCTTGATCGGCGCGATCCGGGGCGCGAAGCGAAGGACAACGCGCGTCTCTTCCTTGCCGCTCTCTTCATCCTTGATCGTCTCTTCGTCGTAGGCTTCGCAGAGCAGGGCCAGCACGGTGCGGTCGACGCCGGCGCTCGGCTCGACCACTTCGGGAAGATATTTTTGCTTGGCCTCCTCGTCGAAATATTCGAGCGGTTTGCCGCTATGTTCCTGGTGCTGCTTGAGGTCGTAATTGCCTCGATGGGCAATGCCCTCAAGTTCCTGGATGCCGAACGGAAATTCGTATTCGAGGTCATAGGTGCCCTGCGAATAAAAGGCGCGATCCTTCTCGGGCACGGTGAGGACATGGATTTTCGCGCGCGGAATGCCGATCGCCTCGTACCAGGCGAGCCGTTCCTCGAGCCACTTGTCGAGCCATTCCGGACCGGTGCCGGGCTTGACGAAAAATTCGACTTCCATCTGCTCGAATTCGCGCGAACGGAAGGTGAAATTGCGCGGGTTGATCTCGTTGCGGAACGCCTTGCCGATTTGCGCGATGCCGAAGGGAAGTTTTTTTTGCGAGACATCGAGGACGTTCTTGAACTGGACGAACATCGCTTGCGCGGTCTCGGGCCGAAGGTAGGTGATGGAGGATTCGTCCTGCGTTGCGCCGACGTAAGTCTTGAACATCAAGTTAAACGGACGCGGTTCGGACAATTCGCCTCCACAGTGCGGACAAGGCGTGACCAAACCTGTCTGATTGAATTGTTCGGTTGCTAGATACTGGACGAATTCTTTTACCGTCATTTTGGACAGACCTTCATCTGCTTGCACCTTCTCGGAAAGCCAAGAGAGCGTGACCGAAAAATTCTTTACGAGGGCAAGATTTGGCGCATCGCGGCGTCCCTTGGTTTCGGCCCACTTTTTCAAGTTGAGCGTGTCCAGCGATCCCAGCGCAAACATTTCCGCCAGAGCATCGTACCAATCGGATTGTTCGATCGCCGGCCAAATCTGGTCGGCGCGCATAAGCCTTTTGCAAGCCCTGCAAGTAACCATCGGATCGGAAAAAGTCGCTTCGTGGCCGCTGGCTTTCCAGACCGCGCGGTTCATCAGGATCGAGCCGTCGAAACCGACGATGTCGTCGCGCACCTGCGTCATGCATTTCCACCAGTAATCCTTCAGGTTGCGCTTCAGCTCGACGCCGAGCGGGCCGTAATCCCACGCGCCGTTGAGCCCGCCATAGATTTCCGACGATTGAAAAATAAAGCCGCGCCGTTTGCACAGGGCCACGATCTTCTCCATCTTTGCGACTGGGGTGGGATCTGCCATAAGAGCGGAAATCATCCCGGCAAAGGCGGCGCAGGCGCAAGGGAAATCGTTGTAGCGGCGGTCTCTGACCGCCGAGTGTGGACGAAGCGATTCTCTTTCCGGCGACGGTCCGAGACCGCGGCTACAACTGCAGTTCGACAACCCGGCCCCCTCGGCTAAAGTGCCTTCATGGCTGAATCGATCCGCACCAACGTCCTGGGAGGCAAATTGCTGCCCTGTTGTTTTTCCCCGATGACCGGCTTTTACCGCGATGGCTATTGCCGCACAGGCCCCGGTGATTACGGTCTCCATACGGTTTGCATCGAGGCGACCGCCCCGTTTCTCGCCTTCAGCCGCGCGATGGGCAACGACCTGACCACGCCGATTCCGCAATATCAATTCGCCGGGCTCGAGCCGGGCGACCGCTGGTGCCTCTGCGTCACGCGTTGGAAGGAAGCGCTCGACGCCGGCATGGCGCCCTCCGTGGTGCTCTCGGCCACGCACATCTCCGCGCTCGAATTCGTGTCGCTGGAGGATTTGCAGGCCCACGCCGTGAAGGAAGAGGCCGAGGGTTAAGCCTTCGCTGAATCATCGCAGGTAACTTTTGTGTTACGGATCATCTTGCGGATTGATCTTCCCGCCTCCCTAGGCCATATCGGCAATCTCCATGAAAAAGCTTTCTTCTCCGCTCCTCGCCTTTCTTTTTACGTTCACCCTGACTGTCCAGGCCAAGGACGCCGGCGACGCCTCCATGGGCATGGGGTCGGCCACCAATATCGCGCCCTATTTCGATCCGGCCTCGGTCGATTTGAAGGCGTTGCTGCCCGATCCTCCCGCCGACGGCTCGCCCACGACGCTGAAGGAAATCGAACTCATCTTGCAGAAGCAGGCGGCCCGCACACCGGCGGAAGTGGCCCGGGCCCGGGAGGAGGTCCATCTGAACGTCTGGCTCTTCGAGAATGTGCTCGGCTCCTGGTTCACGAAGAAGAATCTCCCGGCCACGGCCGCCCTGTTCGCCCATGTCGACGCCACCGAACATCCGGTGATCGATTCGGCCAAGAAATTTTGGGACCGTCCACGACCCCTTCTTCAGGATAAGCGGATTCATCCCCCGATCGACCTGCCGAAAAACGCTTCCTACCCGAGCGGCCATTCGACCGTGGGCGATCTCGATGCGCTGATCCTGGCCGAACTTGCGCCCGATCTCAAAGACGCGCTCGTGGCGCGCGGGCTCCAGATTGGCGACGACCGCGTCATCGCCGGGGTTCATTTCCCGAGCGACGTCGCAGCGGGCCATACGCTGGCGAACGCCTTATTTGCCCGGCTGATGGCGAGCGCGGAATTTCAGGGCGACCTCGCGAAAGCGAAAGCGGAAGTGGCGGCGGCGCGGGCCAAGGGCAAATAGGACTGGAAGGACGCAGGGGGAGCTGTGCGGAGGTTTTAGCTGAGGACGGCAACCTCTTCGCGCAGGGCGAGCACGTCGCGCGTCCACGAATTGATCCGGTCGTGCAGGGCGTTGTCGCCGATCAGCGATTCGCCGTGGGACGGAATCATTTCCTTGAGCTTGGCCTGCCACGGCAGCGACTTGAGCCGGTCGCCGAAGCAGTCGGCGATGAGCTCCAGCATGATCGAGACCGCAGTCGAAGCTCCGGGCGACGCGCCGAGAAGCGCCGCGATCGAGCCGTCGCGCGCATAGATCACCTCCGTGCCGAACTGGAGCATGCCGAGCAGCCGGGGATGCTTCTTGATGACCTGCACGCGCTGGCCCGCGATTTCCAATTTCCAGTCTTCCATTTTCGCCTCGGGAACAAAATCGCGCAGGGCGTCGAGCCGGTCCCGGGGCGACTGGAGGACCTGGCCGATGAGGTAGCGCGTGAGGCCGATGTTCTGAAAAGCCGCCGCGGTCATCGGCACAAAATTATTCGGCTGGATGGCGAGCGGAAAATCGAGGAGCGAGCCGTTCTTGAGGTACTTGGTGGTGAAGCCGGCGAACGGCCCGAAGAGAAGCCCCTTCTGGCCGTCGATCATCCGCGTGTCGAGATGCGGCACCGACATCGGCGGCGCGCCGACCGACGCCTTGCCGTAGACCTTCGCGTCGTGGCGGTCGATGAGCTCCCGATTCGTGCAGCGCAGCCATTGCCCGCTGACGGGAAAGCCGCCGAAGCCGCGCCCCTCGCGGATGCCCGACTTCTGCAGCAGCGGCAACGCTCCGCCGCCCGCGCCGAGAAAAACGAACTTGGCGTTGACTGTCCGCTTCTGGTCGGCGGCCTTGTCGTTGACGTAAAGGCACCAGCCGCCGTCGGCATCGCGGTGGAGATTGAGCACCTCGTGCCGCAGATGGACTGAAACGCCGCCGAGGCTTTTCAGATAGCTGATCAGGCTGCGGGTGAGCGCCCCGAAATTGACGTCGGTCCCGCCGGCCATCCGGGTCGCCGCGACCGGCTGCGCGGGGTCCCGGCCAGCCATGACGAGCGGCATCCATTCGGCCAGTTGCGCGCGGTCGTCGGTGAACTGCATCCCTTCAAAGAGATGATGCGCGGCCAGAGCGGCGTGCCGCTTGCGAAGATAATCGACGTTCGCCGCGCCATGGACGAAGCTCAGGTGCGGAATGCGCTGGATGAAGGTCTCGGGCGACGGAATGTGATTCCGCTCCACGAGATAGGCCCAGAACTGCTTTGAGATCTTGAACGACTCGTTGATGTGGAGCGCCTTGGAGACATCGATCGAGCCGTCGGCTTTTTCCGGCGTGTAGTTGAGTTCGCAGAGCGCGGCGTGGCCGGTGCCGGCGTTGTTCCAGGCGTCTGAGCTTTCCGTGGCGACGCCGTCGAGGCTTTCGAAAATCTCGATCGTCAGGTCGGGCTGCAGTTCCTTGAGCAGGACGCCGAGGGTGGCGCTCATGATGCCGCCGCCGACAAGCACGACGTCGGGACGAAGAGGGGAGGGAGAGTTCACAGGCATCCGAATTAGCCGATTTGCGGTAATTAGCAATTCTAATACCACATGCGCGACACGCCCCGTACCCGTTCCGACTGGGTGGTAAGAATAGTTAAAGCCCTAAAAACATTTGCTTTATCAGGCCTGCGAGCTGCGTATATTTCCAAGTTTAACCGGTGCGATAAGGCTGGTGTCCTGAAACGGGAAATTCCCATCAACTCTACGAAATATTAATGATTTTAGAATTCCGGCTTCCCCTGATCAGCCCCCACATGTCGGAGGCCCGAATTGAAGTCCCCTACGCCGTTCCCGGTTCGGCCCTGAAAGCCGGCGACAAGCTGCTCGACCTCAGCGTCGATCTCAGCACCTCCTTTTCGCAGGATTGCCCGCCGATCTCCTTTTTTCGGATCGTGATACGCGAGGGTGTCGTCCTGCGCGAATTCCTTCGGACCAGCGGAGAGACTTGCAAGGTTGGCGAGCTGATCGCCGTGTTCAGCACCACCGCCGACGAACCCAGGGACCAGCCGCCGCAACGGGGCATCCGTTTTGCCACGGCCGGTATCATCCACCACAGCGGGATGTGGACGGGGAACCTCCATTGACGACCCTTCCTCTCCGTTTCGGGCCCTTGAAGGCGGAGGGCTACAAAATCCACCGCTCGGGGGTCCGCTGGCTTTGCGAACCGGGGCAACTCTGCCGCGCGAACCAGGTCGTCGCCTATTTCAATCTCAGCCTCGAGCCGGCCGGAACGCGTCCGGGCGGCCCTCTGCCCTTTGCGGAGGAACGGGAGTTGCAGGTCGTCTGCGCCCCGCGGGTGGCGGGACGCCTGAAGTACGATTTGGCCGCCGCGCCGGGCGGCTACCTCAGCATTCTCGGTTTTCACGGCTGGGACGCCGACGCCGTTCTCGCCCACCTTGAAGTCGACGGTTCCGCCGTCGAGCTCGACGATGCATCCGGCACGTTGCGCCTCCTCATGCTCGCGGGCCGGCGGATGACGCCGCTCGTTGACGTTCATTCCGGGCTCCTGCCGGGTTGGAATGGCCGCAGCCGCGGCTGGTGGTGCGAGAACGGCGAGAAGCCGCTCACCCTGCTCAGCCTCGGCATCTGCGATGTCACCGGCGTCGTCATGGGCGAACAATGCGCCTTCCTGGAAATGTTCGGCTCCGAGACGGCGCCCACCCAGTGCGTTTTTATTCCCGACCATCCGATCGCGCCTTGCGCGCCCGTCCTGCTCGATCAGCTCGAAAGGACCCCCGCGCAATTCCAGGCCATCTCCGACGCCATCCAAGTCAATCTGACCAAGGCCGGCACCACGATGACGGCGGACGACTGGATGTTCGCCGGCACGATGCTCTCGGTGCTGCAACGGCCTCCTCTCCGCGAAACCTACGATCTCCTGTCGGGCTCCGGGTTGTCGCGGGTCGGCCCGCCCGACGCGGTGCTTTTGTCCCTCCATGCGGAGCCCCCGGCGATCCTGCGGCACAAGACCCTCGGTTACCGGTTGCATATCCTGCGTCATCACCAGACCGCCGCCGGGCCCGCCATCCGGAACTGGCTGGCCAACGCCTTCGAACCGGTCCGGCGCACGACCGACGACATCAAGGCCGACTACGAAAAGCTGATCGACGCCATCGGCAAGACGACCGGCGCGCGGGTCATCATCCTCAACCGCATGTCGACCTCGGGCGACGAAAACATTTCGAGCTACGCGCCGTTCGATTCGCCCTTGAGCGCCACGCTGGCCAACATCGCCTCGAAGGAACTCAACCTCATGCTCCATGACATCGCTGCGGGCCGGAACGTCTCCATCCTCGACGTCGACGCCATCGCGGCCGATATCGGGGGCGGGGAGCATCTGCCCGACGGCGTGCACCAAAGCAAAGCGCTGCAGGACATCCTCCGCGGCGAGATCCTCTATTTCCTGCGGGACCTCCGGTCGTAGGCGTCGGGGCGTCTCCCCCGGTCAGGTCACTTCAAATTCGACCAGCATCGGCGAAGCGGCGGCCGCGTCGGCCGGCAGCGCTTCGTCCGGGTCGGAGCTGAAAAGCGCGACGGGCAGGCCGATGGTGCGCCAGTCGCCCGCCTGCGCGAGCACCTGCCGCAGCACGCCCGCCTGGCCCGCGCGGACTTCGATCACGGCCTTGTGCGTTTCGAGCTCGACGATCAGGTCGCCGGTTTCAATCGCGGCTCCCGGCTCCTTGTGCCATTCGAGGATGCGAATTTCCTCCACGCCGGGCACGGCCGCGGGAACGGTCAATTGGTAAATCATGGTTGTTTCTTCTTCTTGATGGGGAAAATAGGAGCGGGCCAACTCACCGGCCTAAAAGTTGATGGACCGCCCCGGCCACGCGCGCCGCGTCGGGCAGGCTGGCCGCTTCGAGCACCGGGTTGGACGAAATCGGCGCCCGCACCGCGCCGAGCCGTGCCCACGGTTTCGCGCCCATCTTCTCATAAATCCGCGCGGTCACTTCGGCGCCGACGCCGCAGGTCGTCTGCCCTTCCTCCAGCGTGAGTAGCGCGCCCGTCCGGCCGACCGACCCGGCGATGAGCTCGAGATCGAGCGGCGCCAGGCTGCGCAGATCGATCACCTCGCACGAGATGCCCTCGCCCTCCAGTTGTTTCGCCGCTTCCATCGCGACGCGAACCATATAGCTGTGCGTGGTGATCGTCACGTCCAATCCCGCCCGGCGCACGACGCCCTGGCCGAACGGAATCACCGTTTCCTCCAGCGGCACGTCGCCCGGAATGGGAAAAAGCCGCTTGTGATCGATGTAGACCACCGGCCCGTCCGCGCGCAGCGCCGCCTTCATCAGGCCGTAGGCATCGGCGGGCGTCGACGCGGCGACGACCTTCAGCCCCGGCACGCTCATCAGCCACGCCTCGATGCATTGCGAATGGGCCACGCCCTGGCCGAGCGCCCCGGCGGTCGTCTTGACCACGACCGGCGCGGTCAGCTGGCCGCCCGTCTTGTAGCGCAACTTGGCCCCGTAATTGATCAGCGGATCGAAACCGAGCATCATGAAATCCATGTAGGTGATGCTGACCAGCGGGCGATAACCGGCCGCCGCCGCGCCGACCCCCATGCCGACCGTGACTGCCTCCGCGACCGGCGTGTCGCGCACGCGGTCCGCGCCGAACTCGGCGTAGAGGCCGTCAAATTCGCGGTAGGAACCGCCGAACGCGCCGACATCCTGCCCCATGATGAAGACCCGCGGATTGGCCGTCATCTCCTCGCGCACCGCCTTGGCGATCGCCTCGCGAAAGAACATCCGCTTCATCGCGGGAAGGGAATTATCCGACATCGGTCAGCACCTCGGCGCGGTCGGGATAGGGGGAGGCGTCGGCAAAGGCGAACGCCTCGGAAACCCGGGCCTGCGCTTCTTTTTCCAGGGCCGCTTCGGCATCGGCGTCGAGCAGGCCATCGGCGCGCAGGCGGTCCGCTTCCCGGCGGATCGGGCACTGACTTCGGATCTCGGCCAGCTGCGCCGCGCCGCGCGTTTCGCGGGCCGTGGTCGAATGGGCGGCGAAGCGTTGCGATACGCATTCGAGAAAGACCGGGCCCCCGCCGTCGCGGATAGTCTGCGCGGCCGCCTTCGCTGCCTTGGCGACGACCCGGACGTCCATGCCATCGACGGTTTGCGAAGGGAGCCCGAAGCCGGCTCCGAGATCGGAGAGCTTCTTCGGCGCGAGCGCGTCGGCGCGCGAAACGGAGACGGAGAGTTGATTGTTGTTGCAGACGAAAAGGAGCGGCAGTTTCCAGATCGCCGCCATGTTGAGCGATTCGTGGAGCGCACCGGCCCCGCACGCGCCGTCGCCGAAAAGGATGGCGACGATGCCGCCCTTGCCCTCCATTTTTCTCGCCAGCGCCACGCCCGCCGCGATGCTGAGATTACCGCCGACCACCGCATGGGCGCCAAAGAAGCCCGACTCGAAATGGGCGAGATGGCCCCGGCCGCCCTTGCCGCGGTTGGTGCCGGTCGCCTTGCCCAAAAGTTCGGCCAGGACGCGGTTGGGATCGACGCCGCGGGCCAGGGCCGGGCCGATCGAGCGGCCGCCGGTCAGGAGCTGGTCCTTTTCGCCCAGGGCCGAGCAGAGCCCGACGGCGACCGCTTCCTCGCCAGTCGACAAAAGCTGGAAGCCATGGTCGCGCCGCTTGGCCAGGGCGGTTTCGAACGCGCGGATCAGCATCATCATCCGCAAGGTTTCGATGGAGGGATCCATGACGGCGGATGCTAGAACGCAGGGCTCTTTTTGCAAAGAGTTCCCGTCATTTTTTCCGGTTGATCTGCCGGGAAAGACCGGCGGCGAGCAGGACGAGGCTTTCCCGGATGCCGCGCCGGCGGACGGCCAGGACCAGCCGCTGCAGCGCGTCGGCCGGACCGATCGTGCCGCGCAAAACCTGCCGGACGAGCCACCCGGCGTAATTGTCCTCCACCGTATACGAGACCGGCGAGACAATCTGCTTGCGCCGGCCCTGGCCCACCGACATGACATCCTTCCGCAGTGTGACGGCGGGCTTGTCGCAGTCGTGCCCGGGGACGGCCGGCCGGCCGGAGGCCAGGATTTCCTTCGCGGCATCCTGCACCTCAAACGGAACGAGCGCGTCGAAGGCGTTGTTGACGAGCGTTAGCGCGATCACGTGGCTGACCATGCCGGTCGCCGCCTTCCCGGCCAGCCGATAATCGGTTTGCAGCCGCCGCGCCCCGATGTCGGCCAGGACGCGGTCGAGGTCGATGACATAAACGCCCGTCTCGCGCGAGATTTCCGCCGCGAGAAGATTGAGCCTTCGGATGCGGATGGCCAACTCGGCCGCCGTTTCAGGCGTTTCCTCGGGACCGATATGGCGCAGGACCGTGCAGATGAAGACCGGTTTCCCGCCTGCGCCCAGCGTGGCATAAGCCTTCCGCAGCCGCTGCTCGACGTGGGGCCACGACTCGCCGTTTCTTTCCACCTCGGGCAGGAGCGACGTGACGATGATCTCGGCATCGGCGTGGTTCTGCCCCACGGTTTTCAGATCGGGACTGAAAACGCAATCGCATCTCCACGGGGCATCGGCCGCCTGGCTCAGCGCCCGCGCGAGAAGCGGCGCCGCCGACTCGACCGCGGGCCGTTCGCCCTCGGATACAAAAGCCGCGATGGAAATCTGGTTCTTTTCGGTCATGGGATCCTGGCGCCGCCCATGGTAGCCTGCAGATGGGCATCGCGCACGCTTTTCAATCCCTCCATTCCCCGGTAATTCTCCGCCGCCGCGGCCAGCTCCGCCAGCGAGTGAAGGCTCGCTTCGGACGGAAAAGGAAGCGGGTCGCTCAGGCTTCCCCAGAAAAAAGGGAGCAGCGCCACCTCGGGCAGCGGATGCGCCTCGTAGAAAATGCGTTCCCAGGCGAGGTCCTGCAGCGGGTCGCGCCAGCCGCTCCGATGAATCATATGATAGGTCCGTGCGGGCGTCCCCGTCATCCGCAGGCCGCGCTGGCAGAGCCGCAGGGCGAGTTCCCGGTGCTCGTTGATCGAAAGCTCGGGATGGAATCCGCCCGACTCCAAAAACGCGGCCCGACCGAGCGATTGGTTGCTGCCCGAAGCGGCCGCCCAGAGCAGCTTTCCCTCCGGGTCATGATAGAGCGCATCCATCTCGAGTTCGAGCAGCTTGCGCGGACCGAAGCCCGGATAAACCCCCGGCTGGGCCCGGCTGTCGATCGTCGCAAACGATTCGCGGATCTCCCGCCGCGTGACCGTCGAGCGCTCGCGTTCCTTTTCGGACATCCGCCCCACCCGCGCTTCCTCCCCGGCCCGGGGTGTGCCCGCTTCGGGATCGAGAAAAGGCCGCGTGCATCGCAGGTGCCAGGTCTCGCCGCGAACGACGAGATTCGGCCGCTGCCGGTGCAGGTCCATATGCCGCGCCACGAGGTCCGGCGCCGCCAGTGTATCGCCATCGAGGAAAAGCAAAATTTCGCCCGTCGCCTGCGCCGCGCCCGCGTTGGCGGCGGCCGAGCGCCCGGCCGGTTGCGCGTGATGGATGACCGCGAGGTCCATCCCGGCGGCGGCCTCGGCGATCACCTCGGCGGTATGGTCCGACGAGCCGTCGTTGACCACCACCACTTCCGGCTTCTCGGTCTGCGCCGCCAGCGAAGTCAGCGTCAGGCGAAGCCGGTCCGCCTCGTCCTTCGACCGGATGATGACACTCGCGCGCATGGCTACGATTTCGTCCCGTCCATGACGCCGAGGTCCTCCAGCACGCGCGCCACTTCCTCCGCGATCAGGCGATAGGCCGGCGCCGTCAAATGGACCGGATCGATCTTCAGGCTGTCGGCGCCGTTTCGCGCCAGGATCGAATCGACATCGATGAGCGAGACGCCCGTCCGTTCCGACAACTCGATCAGGCCGAGATTGAATTTTCGGATCCGGGTCGAATAAACCTCGCCCATTCCCTGGTAACAATGAATCGTTTCGCCCGGCGTGATCGGCGACATGTTATAAATCAAGATCGACGCCTCGCTCTGCTTGCGGATCAGCTCGATCATCGCGGTGAGATTCGCCATCGACGCGGCTGCCTCCAGACCCGGCACGCGCTCGAAATCGCTCTTCAGCCACTGCCGGTCCTCCGCGCTCCATTGCTCCACTTCGCTCGGATAAAGATAAAAGCCTTCCGTCCGGTGCCGCACCAGGCTGGTGGCGATGTCGGGCTGGATCGAAAAAATAATCGCGTCGGCCTTCGTCTCGAAAATGGCGCGGCTGAACTGGCTCGCCGCCGGATAGGAACCCATCGGCAGCGTCCGGCCCGCCATCGCTTTGGGCACCGCGCCGTCGGAGTGAAGCAGCGCGTCCGAACGCGTCCACGTCTCATGTTTCAGCCGCGCGAGGCAGCCCGGATGGGTGACCCGCAAGACCTCATTGATCCCGTTCCAGGCCAGCTGGCCTCCGATCCGGCACGAATGGAGCGAGTCGTGGACATCGACATTCCCTTTGATGAAAAGAGTCACCCGGCTCACAAGATTCCTTCCGGCTGGTTCCGGCCGCGCGGGCCGACGGCAATCTCCTTCGGCGGAAAGCGGCAAAAGTCGGCGTTCACAGTCATTTGGGTTTATCTCTTTTGCTGATATTGGCAACTCCTATGCCGTCCTCGGTGGAAAGTTCGCGCGGGGAACTCAGGGCGCGCTGGTGACGGAACGCTGCTCGGAGAGATTCTTGATATGGTTAAGGACGCGGAGATGAATGTGATGGATCATCAGGTTCGACCACGCCTCCCAATATTGGCTCGGCCAGATCCGGTCGGTGTACCAGGTCGTCCCTTCGAGCAGCGTCTTTCCGCCGGGCAGCGCGGTCAGCCGCAATTCACCCTCCCGGGACTGAAGATAGCCGTGCAAGTGGGGCGTCTTGAGGTGCGGATAAGGCGAAAGTTCCTCCATCGGCTCCGGTTGAGCGGCCACGGAAAAGCGCAAACGGCGCGGCTCATCCCACACTTCGATCGGCTCAACAAATTCGCCCGTCGTGAAAATGCAGTAACGCACCGCGCCCACCCCGGTCCCGACGATTCGCGCCTGGGTCGGATAGGCGACGCCGGTATGCAGGATCCAATCGCGCTGGGGTGGAATGGGTGAGAACGAAATCACGTGCGGCCAGACCTCTTCCGGGGGCGCATCGATCACCACCGAGCTCGTCACGGAAAGCAGCGGCGGCGCTTCGTCGGCCCCCTTTTCCATTCCCATCGTGAAGGGAACCGAAATCAGCACCAGCATCATGGCCGCCGGATGCAGCGGCGCGGCGCGGTTGCCCACGATGACATAGCCTACGATCCCGCCGAAGAGCGCCAGCAGCAGGCCGATCGGAGCGGCCATGATCAAACAGATGGCTCCTTCCGCCGCGATGACAAAAAGGCAAAGCCCGGCAAAAAGAATCGGCAGGATGGCGACCAAAAGACAGCTGCCGAAGCTCCGCTTTTGGGGCCCGGCATAGATCAGGACCGAGACCAGGCCCATGGCGAACGGGAGGGCGACAAAAAGACCCCAGCCATAATTGCGGAGCGCCTCGGTCGAGAAATAGGCGAGCCCCATGCCGGCCAGGCCGACGAAGAACATGCTGGTCAGCGCGCTGCCGACCGCGCTGGCCGGCAGCCACGAGGCCCAGCCCTTTTTTTCCGGGGGACGCGCCGCCCTTTCCCTGGTTGGAAGCAGACTGAGCGCGACAAAAAAGACGAGATTGATGACCGGCACAAAAAAGAGCAGGCAAAGCTCCAGGGGAAGTCCGACCGAGCGAAGCCGGCGCAGGGTCAAAATAATGCCCAGGACCAAAAACGGGAGCGAAGTCAGCAACAGAACGACATAAAAGGTTTTATCGTCGGGCGGGACCGCGTCGATTCCGGCAAAGCCGTGAGGCTTGAGATAGTTCCAAAAGTACCAGACGTGATGAAAGCCGAACCAGGCGACCGCCCGGTCGAGGTTGTACTTGAGGGCCATCAACGCGCAGCCCCACCAAAAATAGGGCTGGCGATCCAGCGTGCCGCCGATGATCTTCATGTGATAAAACTCCCGCTCCCTGCCGGGCTGTCATTTGGCGCCGGTCGGGCCATCAAAGCCATCTGAAAAAAGGAGTTCACGCTTTAGAGAAGATCGGGATGGACCAGTCGCCTATGGTTTCGATATTTTCGATAAATAGTGAAACAGCGCGACAAATGCAGTGCCTTGGCTTTGACCTTCCGGCGAACGGTTCCTTTGCGTGTTTTCATAAGATTGGGGTGGTTACTTCGAGGTTTTGGCGAACATCTTCAGCAACAGCGGCATGATGCTGCTCTGCTCGGACTTCGACATCCGTTCCATCACCGCGTCCATCTGCGAGAGAAATTCCTCCAGCGCCCGGATCTGCCGGTTGAAGGCGGTCGCCTTTTCGCCCCGGAGGGCGCGGGTTTGCTCCGCGCAGGCCCGCAGGGCGCGCAGGGCGGGCTCGACTTCGCGGCGTTTCCGTTCGCGGGCGATAGTGCAGAACATGCGCCAGACATCCTTTTCCGATTCGTAATATTCCTTCCGCTCGCCCTTGCGGATGACATTGCGCACCAGCCCCCAGCCGACCAGTTCCCGCAGATTCTGGTGCGCATTGCCGCGGCTGATCTGGAGCTCGGACATCACCTCGTCCGTGGTCAGCGCCTTTTCGCTCGTCATGAGCAGGGCGTGGACCTGCGCCATGGTGCGGTTGATCCCCCAGGCGCCGCCCATCGCGCCCCACTCCGAGATGAATTCATCGCGGGCCGCGGTCAACGGGTCGAAGGGAAGGACCTTTATCATACTTTCAATAAATACTGAAAATATGGTGATGTCAAACAAATCGACGAAGTTCTTACCCGGTCAGAGCCAATCCTTGAGCCGGTCCGCGAACCGGTAGTAAAGAAAGCTCAGCCCCAGGCAGATGACGGTCAGGACGAAAAACGTGAGCACCTTGTAGAGATCGGAGAGGCCCCAGAAATCGTAGAGCCCGACGCGGATGATCGCCGCCACGAGGATGACCAGCCCGCCCCAGCGCTGGCGGCGTTCGTTGGCGACGAAGCCGATCACGGTTAGCGCGAGGGCGAAGACGGCCCAGCCCAGCGTGAGATTGGGCGAATCGACCGCCAGGATGCAATTGGAGACGTAGAGCCACGCCATGGCCGAGGAAATCACGATCACCGCCCAGCTTTCCGCGCGGGTGACCAGGTTCGGACCCCAGCGACGCAGCAGCGCCGGCTGGGCGAGAAAGAGGAGGAATGCGGCGGCCTCCGACCAGGTGAACGAACCGTGGTCGAGCGTCAGATAATTTCCCGCACCGATCAAGGTGAGCACGAAGCCGGCCCGCACACCGTAAGCGCTCGGTCGGAGCACATTCCCGAGGGTGAACGCGGTGCCCAGGGCCAGAAAAACGAGCGTGATTTCGTCCGCCGGGACCACGCCGAACACCCAGCGAATGAGCAGCGCCTGCGCGACGCTTTGATAAAGATAGGCGGCGCCGTGCAGGTATTCCCGCGCGCTCTCCGTGGCCGCCTCCAACCGGATCAGCCAGTTTTTCACCAGCCAGCCGGTGAGAAAAACCGTGGCAGACGGAATCGCGGCCGCCCACCAGGTCCACGGAAACGGTCCTCCCGCGCCGCTGGGAGGATTGAGAAAGGTCGCGACCGAAAGCGCGAGCAAAATTTGTCCCGAGACCATGAACTGCCACGTCCGCATCCATCCGCCGCAAGCCAGGAAGACCAGCGAGAGGAGACTGGAGGCGACCATCCATCCTTGCGCGTCGACATGAGAATGGACTGCGTTGTAACCAAAGCCGACCATGGCCAACGCATAGATCAGCATCATCGGCTGCAACCAGAAATCGGCGGTGCGGACGATGCGTTGTCGCGGCCACCAGAGGACGAGAGTCATGGTCACCAGGGCGACGATATTCTGGCTCCATTGGGGCGCGTGGAAACCGAGTTCGTTCCAGGCATCGCTATTCTGGTCAATGACCATGGGCCACCCAAAAGCGAGCAGTTGGGCGATGATGAGCAACGACTGGCCCAAAGGAGCCAGTTCAAAAAGTGGCACGAAATAAATGGACGCCGCGAGAATGAGCGCGGTCAGCGCCAAATCAGGAGCGAGCCATCCCGCGCCGGCATTCCACAAATAGCCCGTAAGCAATAGTCCCAGCGCCAGTAGAATATAGTAGGCCGAAGAGAAAACTACCCGCGCGCCGGCGACTTCGCGGGACTCGTGCCAAAAGTCGCGCCGCGCCAGCCACGCGTTGACCAGCATGGCCGTCGCGCCGCCGAAGGTCAGCACCCAGGAGAAATGGCGGCCCGTGATCTCGTCGAACAAATAGCCGCTGCCCAGCAGCGCGCTGACGCAACCGGCGATGCGGAAAATGCGGTTTTTGGAATAGGCCCCTGCGGCGGCGAGAAAGACCGATTCGCTCGTGATAAGCAGGCCTCGCGTAACGCCGGTATAAGCAATCGCCACCCCGCCCGTGGCCAGCGCCAGGCCCTGGGTCAGGTAAGCTCCCGTGAGCTCGTCCGCCTCGGGCTGCGTGAGTCGCACGAGGTAGGAGGTGGCCAGGAAAACGCCGCCCACGAGGCACAGAATCGATCCGATGTGACCATACGCGGAAAGGAGGGAGGTCAGCGTTAGCAGGCCGATGAGCGCGCCATTGTTCAGGCAAAGGAACGCCATCCGTTTTCCGGCGGCGAACTTCGGCGTGGCGGCCAGGAAAATCCCGGCCGTATAAATCACCCACGCTCCTGCGAGGTAGACCGCCGCGGGCCAAAATGAAATGCCGCGCACGACCTCGAACCAGAAATCGCTCGCGCGGTCGTAGACGACGAACTGGCGCAGCAGCCCCACGTAGGTCCCGATGAGGCACAAATAAGAGAGCCCCGTCCAGGCGTTGCGCAGGAGAAAAATCACCGCCGTCAGCGCGAGGATCAAATTCGCCGCCATGGTAAATTCGCCCACCGGCGTGATCGCCGAGCTGAAGTAGGCCAGCGCCAGGGCGAAGATGGAAAGGAGCTCCGATTTCTTCTTCTCCGCGAGATAGAGCACGGCGGCCGACCAGCCGAGCAGCAAAAAGCCGCCGAGCAGCGGGCTGCCGATCACCTGCAACTGGCGGACGTAGGTCGCGCCGTAGAACGTATAGTAAAGGCAGGCCAGACCACCGCCCGCCAGCGTGCGTCCGTAGACCGTCAGCTTCGCGCTCCGGCGTTCCATGCCCAGTCCCGCCGCGATCAAGACCCCGCTGACCAGAGCCAGCACGCCCAGCTTGCTCCAGGCCCCCATGTATTTGTAAAGCGTATCGTAGGCCAGCGTGCTGAAGGTGATCAGTGTGATGAGCGCAAAAACGACGCCGATGCGCGCCAGCCACCGTCCAAACTGAAACTCAAGGCCGCCCCCTTCTTCGGCGGGAATTTCCGCCGCGGGCGTTGCGCGATCAGGCAGCGGCGGCGGGGGAATCTGCGCGACGGGCATACTGGCTTCCTCTCCGGAACGGGCCGTTACCGTGTCGACAAAAGGCGAAGGACCGGCCTTCACCGGTTCCTCGACGACCGTGGGCAGCGGCGGAAGTCCCGCCGTCCATTCAGGAACCTCCTGCGACTCAGCTCGTTCCTCCAGCTCCCTGAACTCGGCCCGCAACTGCGCCAAGGCTTCCTCCAGGTGCGCCTGCCGCCGGGCCAGGGCCCAAAATTGTTCGCGATCTTGTGGGGTCATCGGGTTTCAGGGGTTTTCAGTGAAGAAGCTGGCTTCGGTAGACCTCGTGGAGTTGCGGAGCTTGGGCTAATGCAGCCGGGGTTATCATAACGCGGTCCAGAGGCAATCTGCCCTCCTGCTCGGATTGAATGAAATGCTCATAAGGCTTCCAATCAAGATCGCCTAATTTTTCCAAATCGCCCAGCTTTTCGCCTGAGGCCTTTTCAAAGGCCAAATAAATTAAATCGGAGCAGTAAACCGCACGGTCGTTCGTCATGTCGTAATCGAAGTCGTAGGGACGTCCCAAATAGAAAATCAGGTTTCTCTTGAATTCGGGGAGTAGGAAAAAATATTTCGGGTCGAGCCGATAAGCTGTGAAATTTCCCCCTCGACCCCGCAGAGCCCAAAGGAAGAGCGGCGTTTCATGGACATTGAAGATCGATTCGATTACCACCCATTGGTTTTTATCGTTGCGCAGGACCACGCCGCAATGTGAATAGGGCGAGCGGGTAATTCCCTCGATAGCATCGACCAAGTCTCCGTGAGGCAAGGATTGAAAAACTACGTCTCCTTCCTGGGGGGAATAGCGGAAATAGTAGTAGACCACCGGGGCTCGAGTAATCAGGAACGAACATTGCTTGTAATTAAAACAGACAACGATCACCAAAACAGAAATCATCGCGAGCAGTCTAAGCCGCCCGACACGGTTCGACGGCAGCAACCGGATCATGTGGTTCCCTTCCCGCCGGAAAAGAGAGAATGCCAGCGGTTGTCCGATTCGGAACTTCCTTCGGTCGAGTGAAAGGCATCATGAATCGTCTTCAGGTCTTTCAGAAAGGCTGGGCGGCGCGCGGCGGGCAGGGCGCCGAAAATTTCCTTTACGCCTGCTTCGTAGCTCGGCGAAACCTTGCGCCAGAGGGCGCGGCCCTTCGCCGTCAGGACCAGCACGACCTGGCGCCGGTCCCGGGGATGTTCCTCGCGCCGGACCAGGCCGTCGCGGACCATGCGGTTGAGCACAATCGAGATGCTCGATTTGCCCACCAGGAGAAGATCGACCACCGCGGCCTGGTCGGTGCGGCCTGCGCGGGCGGCGAGCAGGTTGAGAATGTTGAATTGCGCCCCGGTCAGGCCGAAAGGCTGGAAGAAAGCCTCGCTGCGTCGCTCCAGCCGGCTCTGCACCAGGAGCAGGGCGACCAGCAGGTCGTGGGGCGCGGGCTTGCCTTTCATGGCTTTACTATTACATTAAACAGTATGATGTCAAACTATATTGAGCCCGCCGCCGCCTTTCGCCTCCATTCCCTCCGTGGACCGGCCGGCTCGTTTCATCTCCTCCACGATGCCGCCCGGCGCGAAGCCGTCCTGATCGACACCGGGCTGGTCGGCGAGAGGCCCCGGCTTCTGCGAACGCTGCGCGAGATCGGCCTCGAGGCCTCCGACATCCGGGCCATCCTTCTCACCCACGGCCACCTCGATCACACCGGCAATCTCGCCCGGCTCAAGGAACTCACCGGCGCGCCCGTCCTGGCCCATACCCTCGAACAAGCCCACATCGACGGCGCCTTTCCTTACACGGGCCCAAGCCGTCTCTGCGGCCTCATGGAGGCGGTCGGCCGCCGCCTGTTTCGCTACCGGACCGTCGCCATCGACCTGCCGCTCGTGCCCGAGGCCGAGCTTCCTTACTGGGGCGGGCTGCGCGTCATTCCTCTTCCCGGCCACACGGCGGGCCATTGCGGCTTTTATAGCGAACGCTTCCATCTTCTTTTTTCGGGCGACCTTTTCGCCAGCTACCGGTTCAGCACCCATCTCCCGCCGCCCTTTCTCAACAGTTGCCCCGAAAAATTCCCGGCCAGTCTGGCGCGGGTGCGGGCCTTGAACCCGCGCCTGATCATTCCCAATCATTACGACCGCCTCGACGGCGAATGGCATCGCCGGAAGTTCGATGCCATGG
Organism: Methylacidiphilales bacterium; assembly: GCA_965226715.1. GTDB lineage: Bacteria > Verrucomicrobiota > Verrucomicrobiia > Methylacidiphilales > UBA1321 > JABDGH01. The sequence continues at coordinate 133,277 of CBDDEB010000002.1, forward strand.
CAGGCCGCCTTCGAAATATGGCGATTAGGTGACAAATCGATTCCCGCTTGAATTTCCCCGCGCCCGCGCTCACTGTCATCTGCGCAAGGTTCCCCAACGCTTAACGAAGGATCGCCATGGAATTAAAAGCTATCAACACAGACGACGCTTACACCCATCTCGCCCTTTCCGGCAAAATGGATGTCCTGGGGGTGGGCGAAATCGAGAACAAATTCATCGGCTTCACCGCCGCGCGCAAAAAGAACGCGGTGGTCGATCTGTCCGGGGTCACCTTCATGGGCTCGATGGGCCTCCGTCTTTTTCTCAGCGCGGCCCGCAGCCTGAGCTGGGAAAAGAAAACGCTCATCCTGCTCAATCCCCAGCCTTTGGTGAACGAAGTCCTCGAGGCCTCCGGCATCCAGGACGCCGTCGTCATCGAGCACGACACCGAGTCGGCCCTGAGCAAAGCCCGGGCGTAGCGGCCGTGGCCGGAACGGAAACGTTCTCCTGTTCCGCCCCTCTATGAATATGGAGCCTGCACCGGAACCCAAGCGCGCCCGCTCCGGCGCGTCGGCGCGGGCCCATCTCGACCAGGTCTTCGGCGAGGCCAAGGTCGCCCCGGCCCGCCGTCTTCGTTCCGCCGTGGGCCGGCAGCTCTTCGAGTATGTCCTCGAGAAAGATGCCGCGCCCTCCGCCGAACCGGCCGCTTCGCCGGGCACGATTTTGATCGTCGACCACGACCGCCTCAGCCGCGAAATTCTCGCGCGGAACCTTCAGCGCGAAGGCTATGCCGTCGAGTTCGAGCCCGACGGCGCACAGGCCCTCGTCCGCCTCGGGCAGGGGACCATCGACCTCGCGCTCTGGGAAGTGCAACTGCCCAGCCTGAGCGGCCTCGACCTGCTCAACCGCCTGCGCGCCGATCCGCTGCTGCGGCACATCCCGGTCGTCCTTCTTTCCGAGGTCAAGGACACCGAAACCGTCATCCGCTGCATCGAGGCGGGGGCCGATGATTACCTGCCCAAGCCGTTCAACCCCGCGCTGCTCAAGGCCCGCATCCGCGCCAGTCTGGAACGGAAAAGATTGCGCGACCAGGAGCAGCGGCTCCTCGCCCGGATCAAAGCCTATCAGGAACGGATCAGCGGCGAGCTCGCCGACGCCACGACCTACCTCACCTCGCTTTTGCCCGCGCCGTTGCGCGAACCGTTCGTCACCGACTGGCGCTTCATCCCGTCGAGCGAGCTGGGCGGCGATTGCTTCGGCTATCACTGGATCGACGACGACCACTTCGCGCTTTACCTCCTCGACGTCTGCGGCCACGGCGTCGGCGCGGCGCTTCTTTCCGTCACCGTCCTCAACGTCCTCCGCTCGCAGGCGCTCCACGGCGCCGATTTCCGCGATCCGTCGCAGGTCCTCCGCGCGGCCAACCAGGCCTTCCCGATGGAGCGGCAGAACAACCGTTACTTCACGTTCTGGTACGGCGTTTATCGGCGCTCCACGCGGACGCTGACCTACGGCACCGGCGGCCATCCTCCCGCCCTGCTTTTCGAGCCGGGCGCGGCCGCGCCGAAAAAACTCGTGGCCCGCGGCATGATGGTCGGGGCCATGCCGGCCAGCAAATACACCGCGCTTTCGTGCGAAGTCGCGCCCGGCAGCCGCCTCTTCCTTTTCTGCGACGGCGCCTATGAAATCACCCTGCCCGACGGACGCATCTATACCCTCGACGAATTCGCTGCGCTCCTCGCCCGGTTGCCCACCGATGCGCCGGTCGATCTCGATGCCATCGTCGCGCAGATCCGGCAACTGCGCGGTTCCGACGAGCTCGAGGACGACCTGTCGCTGATCGCGATTCAATTTTAATTTCCTCCTCTCGAATGAACCCCTCGTTTCATCAAACCATCGCCAACGATTTCACGGCCCTCCAGGCCTTGATGGACGGCGCGACCGATTTCCTCGAAAGCCAGGGCGTCGACGCGCAGGCGGTCTACCGGATCAACCTCGCGCTCGAGGAAATGGTGACGAATATCATCAAGTATGGCTACGACGAGCCGGGCCGTCACCCGATCGAGGTCATGATTGAGGTGGGCGAAAAGGAGGTGACCGCGTCGATCGTCGACGACGGCCACGATTTCAATCCCGTCCTCCAGGAACGAAAGCCGCCGTCGGAAAAAGTCGAGGACCGCGAGATCGGCGGCCTGGGCATCCACCTGATGAAAAAGCTGCTCCACCGCCTCGAGCATCGCCGCGAGGAGGGCCGCAATATTCTTGAAATCACTGCCCTCCGCCAGCCCGCCCCGCCTTCAGGGACTTGACAAAAGTCCCGGAGGGACGCTTGAACAAATCACCGAACCACTTTCAATCGTCCGTCAGGAGACCGCTGCGAAAATCTCCCTTTCTGCATCCGTCATCCTGAGCGCAGCGAGGCGAAAGGCTTTGCTTCCCCAGGCGGGCAAATCCGAGCGGAGTCGAAGGACCTTGTTGCTCTGGCCGGAAATGATCGAATCGAATTCGATTCATTCCACTCAAAGCCGGTAGGCCGCTCTGTCGCGTCCACACCTTCCGTGACGCGGTAGGTTGGCGTTGAGGCAAGGCGGGTCCTTCGGCTCCGGCTCAGCGACATCCTTCGGCCCATCCAGGCTCCCGTTCGCCTTCGCTCAGGATGACGGAGCTATTTTGCGAAGCGCACTTTTGCGAGGTCTCCTCCCGACAGGCCCTACCCCGCGAGAATCCGGTCGGCTACTTTCTTCATCTCGCGGCTCGCCTCCAATTCGGGCGAGAGAATCGAGAGCAGACCGCTGCTGGCGAGCTGCACCAATTCGGGCGTGAGCGGCAAAACCGCCGCGACCGGCACGCGGTAGATCGCCTCCGCCTTGGCCCGAAGCTCCGCGAAGTTCATGCTCGGCAGCGCCTTGTTGATCACAAGCATCATGTTCGGCACATCGAGCTTGCGCGCCAGCTCCACCGTCACCGCCGTCCCCTGGAAATCCTGCTGGTCGGGGCGAAGAATGAGCACCAGCGTGTCGGAGATCGCGATCGAAAGCAGCGTCTCCTCATTGACGCCCGGGTGCGTGTCGACGAAAAGATAATCGAGCTCCAGCTTTTCGATCAGCGCCTGGAAACCGTCGTTGAGCAGCCGCACGTCGTAGCCCTCCTTGAGAATGCGACCGATGTGCGAAATCTTCATGCTCGAGGGCACGAGGTGAAGCGGCCCGCCCGCGCGCGGCAGCCGGTTCGAGACGTCGTAGGCCGCCTTTTCAATTTCGCATTCGCCCCAGATGAAATGGTTCAGCGCGAATTCCACGCACTCCTCGGTCAGTGCGAAGGGCATATGAATCCCCGGCGACTGGATGTCCGTGTCGATCACCGCCACCCGTTTTCCCTCGAGCGCGACGAGCGCGGCGAGGTTCGCCGTCAGGTTCGACTTGCCCGTGCCACCGCGAAAGGAATGGATTGAGACGATTTTTGCCACGGCGATTTTTTTCCTAGCTGTTCGACGGACCCTTCACCTTCGACCGCATCTCCCGGGCCCGCGCCTGGAGATTCTTGAAATATTCCGACTCGGTGATCTCCGCTACTTGCCGTTCCTTTTTCACTTCGTCAATTTGAATCCGCAACTCCGCCAGCTCGTCCGTCAGCTTTTTCACCCGCAGATACGACTTCAGCGCGGCCGCGGCCAGCAACCCCAGCAGCCCGATGACCTGGCAAAGATGGCTGTCGAACGGGATCACGCGCCTCGTTTCCGCCTCCTGCGCATTGATCAGTTGCAGCACGCCGATGACCTGCTCCTCCGTGTCCTTCAGCGGCACGCAAAGCACCGAAACCGTCCGGTAATTCATCCGCTGGTCGAAGGCCTTCGTCCCCGAAAAATCAAAGCCCGGCTCCGCGTAGGCGTCGGCCACCGCGATCGACTTCGCCCCGAGCGCGCACGAGGTCGCGATGTTCTTCCGGTTTGGCTCGCCCGTCGCGGGATCGTGCAGATTCAGCGGCGGCAGCGTGATCGGCTGGCCCGACGTTCCGCCCATCGCGATCTTCAGCGAGTCGTTGATGAACATGCCGAAGCGCAGCGTCTTCTCCGCGGTGGCGAGATAAAGCGTGCCGCCGTCGGCATTGGCCAGCGACTTTCCTTCGAGCAGGATTTTTTCCAGCAGCATGTTGAGATCGGTTTCGGCGGCCAGCGAAAGCCCGATCGGGATGACAAAGTTGGCCAGTTCATCCGAGCGCCGCTTCTCGCGTTCGAGCTGGCACATGAGCTTCACGCTCCGGCTCCGCGTCCTCGCTCCCACATAAATCCCGAACACGCCCAGGAGACTCGCGCCGATGCCATAGGCCCAGGAAAAAACACCGGGCGCTTGGGAGGACGGGTCCATGGCGGCGCTAGGAGCTCGACTCGGGAGGAAGCTTGAAACCGAAATAATCGCGCGCGTTGCCGTAGCAGATTTCTCCCACCATCTTCCCGATTAGCGGCAGGTCCGAAGGCAGCTCGCCGAGCGCCACGCCTTGCCCGAGCAAATGGCAGAGCACCCGCCGGAAATATTCGTGGCGCGGAAACGAAAGGAACGAGCGCGAGTCGGTCACCATGCCGACAAAACGGCGCAGCAGGCCGAGATTGGAGAGCGCGTTGAGCTGCCATTCCATGCCCTCCTTTTGATCGAGAAACCACCAGCCGCTGCCCAGCTGCACCTTGCCGGGCACCGCGCCGTCCTGAAAATTTCCGATCATCGAGGCGAAGACATAATTGTCGGCCGGATTGACGTTGTAGAGGATCGTCCGCGGCAGCTCGTCAGTGTCGTCGAGCGCGCTCAGATAGGCGGCCAGCGTCCGCGCCTGCGGAAAATCGCCGATCGAATCGAACCCGCTGTCGGGTCCCACCGAGCGAAAAAGACGGCTGTTCGCGTTGCGCAACGCACCGAGATGGAGTTGCAGCGTCCAGCCCTTCGCGGCGTTCCAGCGGCCAAATTCGAGCATCAGAAAGGCGGCGTAGGCGCTTTGCTCGTCCGGCGTGGCGGCCTTGCCTTCCCGCGCGGCCGAAAAAATCCGGCCCGCCTCCGCGCGCGTGCAGGGCACGGCGGGACAGCTCGTCAAGCCGTGATCGGAGAGACGGCAGCCCGCCGCATGAAAATCGTCGTGCCGCTTCTGGAGCGCCTGCACCAGGTCGTCGAAGGTCCGGATCGAAACCGCCGCCGCCTGCTCCAGGCGCTCGAGCCACGAACAAAACGCCGCGGGCTGATCGACCTGCAGCGCCTTGTCGGGCCGGTAGGCGGGATAGACCCGGATCTTCAGCCCGCTCTGCGCAATCAGCCGGTGATGCTCCAGCGAATCGGCCGGGTCGTCCGTCGTGCAAAGCAGCCGCACCTTCTGGCCCTCGAGCAGATCGTGGACCCGCCGCTTCGCCAGTTGCGCGTTCGCCTCCCGCCAGATCGAATCGGCGCTCCCGCCGTCGAGCAACTCGTAAATCCCGAAATAACGCGCCAGCTCGAGATGCGTCCAATGATAGAGCGGATTCCGCAGCGTGTAGGGGACCGTCTTCGCCCAGGCCCGGAATTTTTCCTGCGGCGAGGCGGCGCCGGTGATCTCCCGCTCGGCCATTCCGTTCGCCCGCATTGCGCGCCATTTATAATGATCGCCCGCCAGCCAGACTTCCCACAAATCGCCGAACTGGTGATTCGCGGCGATCTGCGCCACCGAAAGATGATTGTGATAATCGAGGATCGGCTGCCCCGCGGCGTAGCGATGATAAAGTTCCCGCGCCGCCTCGTTGCCGAGCAAAAAATCATCGTGGATGAAAGGCGCGCCCATGGGAGAAAAGTTCTAGAAGCCGATCGAGTTGCCCCCGTCCACCGCCAGGTTCACGCCCGTGATGAAACTCGCCGCGTCGGAACAGAGAAACACCGCGGCCGTCCCGATCTCCTCCGCCTCCCCCATCCGTCCCATCGGCGTCCGGTCCATCACGCGGCGCTTGCGGTCCGGATCGGAATTGAGCGCCTTGTTCGTCATCTCCGAAAAAATAAATCCGGGCGCGATCGCGTTGACCCGGATGCCGGTCAGCGCCAGCTCCACCGCCAGCGCGCGCGTCAGCCCGAGCACCGCCGTCTTCGAGGCGCTGTAGGCCGGCACCTTCGGCAGGCCGTAGAGCGCCGCCATCGACGTGATGTTGAGGATCGCCCCGCGCCCGCGCGAGGCCATGCCGCGGCCCACTTCGCGCGTCAGCGCAAACAGGCCGTTCAGGTTCGTCTGGATCACCAGGTTAAATTCGGCGTCGCTCACTTCGAGCGCCGGCTTTTTCGCGTTGATCCCCGCGTTGTTCACCAGGATGTCGAGCGCGATCCCGTCGTGCTCGATCGCCGCGACCAGGGCCGGAACCGCCGCCAGGTCGGACACGTCGCAGACCCGGTACGAGGCGCTTTTGCCCAGCTCGTCGCACGCCTTGCGCAAGACGTCCTCGCGCCGGCCCGTCATGATCACCTGCGCGCCGGCTTCGCAAAATGCCTTGCTGATCGCCAGGCCGATCCCGGTGCCGCCGCCGGTGACCAACGCCTGCTTGCCCTTTAAAGAAAAAGTGTCGGGGAACATAGAACGTGTATTATTTCCCAAGCGAATCGGCCCGTAAACTACCATTTTTCTTTTTCCTCGGCGATGAATCGACAATCGGCCTCCTCTCCGCTCCGGGTCGGCCTCATCGGGTGCGGCGCGATCAACAACGCCTATTTCAAGGGCCTCGCCCCCTTTTCGACGCTTGCGCAAATCACCGCCTGCGCCGACCTCGATCCCGCCCGCGCCCGCGCCAAGGCGGCTGAGCATGGCGTGGCCCAGGCCCGTTCCGTGCAGGAACTTCTCGCCGACCCCGCGATCGACGCTGTGCTCAATCTCACCGTTCCTGCCGCGCATGCCGCGGTGAATCTCGCTGCGCTCCGGGCGGGCAAGCATGCCTACTGCGAGAAACCTTTTTCGCTCACCTACCGGGAAGGCCTCGCCGTGCTCCACGAGGCGAAAAAGCGGAAGCTGCGCGTCGGCTGCGCGCCCGACACCGTCCTCGGCGCGGGCATCCAGACCTGCCGGAAATTAATCGACCGGGGCGTCATCGGCCGCCCCGTCGCCGCGACCGCCAACATGCTTTGTCACGGCCACGAAGGCTGGCATCCGAATCCCGCGTTCTATTACCAGGCGGGCGGCGGACCGCTCTTCGACATGGGGCCCTATTATCTCACCGCGCTCGTTGTGATGCTCGGTCCGGTCAAAAGCGTTTCCGCGCTTGCGCAGACCACCTTCCGGGAACGGCTCATCGCCAGCGCGCCCCTGCGCGGCAAAAAAATCAGGGTGACGACGCCGACCCATCTCTGCGGCGCGCTCGAGTTCCCCGGCACGGTCGCCACGGTCACCATGAGTTTCGACGTCTGGGCGCATCAACAACCGATGCTCGAAATCTACGGGACCGAGGGCTCGCTCCATTGTCCCGACCCGAATACCTTCGGCGGAGAAGTCCGCGTCTGGACCACGAAGAAAAGAGAGTGGGAAAATGTGCCGCTCATCCATGACGAACCGGTCGGTCGCGGCATCGGCCTCGCCGACCTGGCCGATGCGCTGCGCCGCCGCCGTCCGCACCGGATGAACGGCGAGATGGGCCTTCACGTCGTCGAGGCGATGGAAGCTTTCCATCTTTCGGCCCGCAGCGGGCGCAAAATTGTGCTCAAGTCGCCCTGCTCGCGGCCGGAACCGCTGACGGCGGGCCATCTTGACCCGGGCGTCGCCGCATGAAAAAGAAAGCGCTCATTGTCTATGGCGGCTGGGCCGGGCATCAGCCCCGCGAGACCTCGGAACTTGTCGCCGGCGATCTCCGGGCCGATGGATTTACCGTCGAATTGGCCGACACGCTCGATGCTTTTCTCGATGAAGCGCGGCTCAAGACCTTCGACCTGATCGTTCCGAATTGGACCATGGGACAAATCACGGGGGACCAGGAAGGCGCCCTCGTTCGCGCCATCGAAAGCGGCGTGGGTCTCGGCGGCTTCCACGGCGGGGCGGGCGACGCCTTCCGCGGCGGCACGGCCTATCAATTCATGGTTGGCGGACAATTCGTGGCCCATCCCGACAACGAGAAAGATTATCTCGTGCGCATCGTCCAGCCCGCCGACCCGATCGTCGCCGGGGTGGGCGATTTCGCCGTCCGTTCCGAGCAATATTTCATGCATGTCGATCCCTCCAACGACGTGCTCGCGACGACCACTTTTCAGTCGGCCAGCGCGCCCTGGATCAACGGCACGGTCATGCCCGTCGTTTGGAAACGTCTCCATGGAAAGGGCCGCGTCTTCTATCAATCGATCGGCCACGGCACCCGGGAATTTGCCCTTCCCCAGGTCCGCGCAATCACCCGCCGCGGTCTTCTCTGGGCCGCGCGGACTTAGAGATCGTTATGTGCCCGAGATCTTAAAATTCTCCAGCCCGTTTTCCGGTTAGATGGACGCACCGGATGCGGGTGGCCCGGGCTACTTGTTGCCCGGGTGCGCTCGAATCCTTTCGAGCGCACTGGAGGTCACCGGAATAATGCCACATCAACGGACAACCTCCTGTGGCCTTCGGCCCCCCGGACAACGAGTTGTCCGGGCCACCTTCATTACGACAACGTTTCCTGAATAGGATCGTGAATCGGCGCTCCTTGCAAAACCTCGCTTACCCGCTCCAGGACAGCTTCCGCCGAAATCTCCCGCAGCGAATGAAATTTGGAATCGCGATAGAGCTCCTTCCGCTGCTTCCAGTCGAGAGGTTGCTGATGGAAATCAGGCGGATAAACAAAGCTGACCGAAGCCGACAGCTCCCGCGGATAGGGATAAAACCAGCCGAACCGGTTTCCGTTCGCGACGGCAATGCCCGGCTTGTCCAGGGCGGCCAAAACATGAATGCCGCCCGATTCGTTCGTGATGCCCAGGGCGCATCGACTGATCAGGTCGACGATTTGCGGCAGCGACAATTCGCCGCATAGATTTTCCATGGGCGTTTCGGGCGCGGCCTGCTGCATGGCGTCGCCTTTCGCGTGGTCGGCTGGAGTGCCCAGGATCACGATCCTGAACCCGTGGACGGAATGAAGCGCGCGCGCCACCTCCGCGAATCGGTCGGGCGGCCATTCGCGAAAAGCCTGGTTTGCGCCCGGCATGATCACCGCGAAGGGACCCGCGATTTCCGGCCCCGTCACCGGCACGGCCCTCAACCGCGTATCCCGCGGCATTTCCAAACCGGGCAGCAACGCGGAAAAAAAGGATTGGTAGCGATAAAAATCGAAGACCACTCCGGGGTCTTCCGGGAGCAGGCGCGTATAGAAAAAATCGGCCCGCGCGGCCTCGTCCCGCTTCACTTTTTGGTACGATTCCCGCCCGACCCGTTCCGCCGCCCCGGTGGCGCGGATCAGGCAATCGCCGACGTAGGCTTCGCGCGCGTAGGTGGGATGAATCGCCGTCGTGGCGCCCAGTTGCCGGATTTGCCGGAGGATCGCGAAGCGATACCGCGCTTCATTCATTAATTTTTTCGGGTCGATCCAGATGAAGCCGTCGAAGGCGTCCGCGTCATAGGTTTCAATTAATTCCTTCAGGCTGATATCGGCGCCCAGAATGATCTTTCGGGATTGATAGGGCGGATAAGTCCGAAGCAAGCGGAGAAACTTGCGGCATAGGATATAGTCGCCCAAGCGGTCGAGCTTGAGCACAAAAACCGCGTTGCCCGGCCGGCGACGAACAAACGAAAGCAGAAGCCCGTCCACAAAAATAAGCGTCAGCAAACTCTTCAAATGCCAGGGCGAGAAATAGCGGGAAAAGGAAGCAGCGATCCGGGCGAAAAATCGATGGGCGCGTTTAAGGTCAGCCGCCAGGCGCTTCCGCGCTTGCGCCAGATGAAAGCGCGGGCCTTCGAGCATCATCCCGGGCAGCACCTTCGCGAGGTCGGGACGATGGGCCTTGATTTCCGCCTGGGCCGAAAACCGGCAGGCTCCCGTTTCCGGGTCGAATCGCGCGATGGGCGAGATGGAAAGCGCCGCCGGGGAATGGGCCGTCGCCTCATCCCTGACCCAGGAAAAATAATTCTTCAGGAGGAGCGGGCGGTCCCTCGCCAATTGAAGTTTTTTCCATTCTCTCAACGCGCCCTGATAGCCATAGTAAGTTTCCTTGAATTCAAGTTGCCGGGGCAGCACGTAGGCAAAATGTTGAAAAACCAGGCCCCCCTTTTCCATTTCATAGTGAAGAAAAGGATTGATCGTCCCGACATCCCGGTCCGCGCCGCTTGAATCTTTTTGCACCAGCCGGGGCGGTTCGTGGGAAGCCCACGACATCCCGGTTCGATAGCGCCAGACGCGTTGCCATTCATAGCCCGGATGATTGCCATAGCAATTGCGCTTGCCGACCACCAGGTCGGGCCCGACAAAGTAATGACACCAAAACCACGCGGCGGTTTTTTCGGGATGCGCCCGAAATAATTCCCGCGTTTTGATGATCTGGGCCGCGGACCAAAGTTCATCGGCATCGACCTGCCAGAGCAGGCAATCGCCGGGCAGATTCGGCAGCGGCGCGCTGACCATTTCCCGTTTTCCCGCCCAATAATGGCCGGCCGGTTTTCTATAGATCGATAGAGAATTCGGATGGGCCTTTGCCAGTTGATCGAGATAATCGCTTGTGCCGTCGTTGCTCCGTCCCTGAAAGTGAAGCGAGTCATCGATATGCCCGCCTGCCGCCACGCTCCAGGCGGTGTCATTCACCAACCGGGCCACGCCTTCGATCACATGCCAATGCCAGGCGAAGGGCAGCTCCTTGAACGCGTCGAGATGATAGCGGATGAACGGTTCGCCGTTTAAAACGATGGTGAAAAAATGAACGGGTAATTCTTGATTTGAGGAAGGGGAGCTCATGCAATTTCCCGCCCGGCCTGAAATCTCCGAAGAGCCCGCGATCGCTGATCAAAATGTCGTGACAGACGGGTGGCAGCGGTCAAGTTTAAGAGCTTTATAGCAGTCCATGACGTTCCCATGAAGGCAAATCTCCCGCGGATCACGGTCGTCACGCCCTCCTATCAGCAGGCCCGCTTTCTCGAACGCGCCATCCAATCCGTCCTGGCGCAAAATTATCCCGAGCTCGAATATATCATCATCGATGGCGGCAGCACCGACGGCAGCGCCGATATCATCCGCCGGCACGCCTCCCACCTTGCCTATTGGGTCAGCGAGCGCGACGCCGGCCAGGCCGACGCCATCAACAAAGCCCTCGAGCGCGCGACCGGCGACCTCCTCGTCTGGATCAACAGCGACGACCTCCTTCTTCCCGGCGCTCTCGAAATCGCCGCCCGCCATCATCTCCGCCATCCCGACCGCATCCTCCTCGCCGACGTCCTCAATTTCACCGACGGCCAGACGTGGGGCCATCGCCTGCGGCAGCACGACGTCACCCCGCAAAACCTCCTCGCCCTCTGGAATCCGCGCGGATTTTGGCATCAGCCCGGCACCTTCATTCCCCGCCGCCTGCTCGACTCCGCGCCGCGGCTCGATCCCGCGCTCCATTTTCATTTCGATCGCGAATGGCTCTGCCGCCTGCTCGCCGGGCCCGATTCGGTCGTCTATATCGACGAAGCCACCGCCGCCTTCCGCCTTCATCCCGATTCCAAAACCGGCCGTGAAGCTCCCAACCTGGTCTCCGAGCTCCGCCAAATTTGCGCGCGCCATGCCGACCGCTTCCCTCCCGCCGAGCGCGCCTTCATCCCCGCCGGCCTCGAGTTGGTCCAGGCCAATTACTTCGTCAGCCCCGAATATCCCGCTTACTGGAACCGCGCCCGGGCCTTCCGCCATCTCCTCAACGCCGTCCGGCTTTCCGGGAAAACGTGGACCCGCCGCTACTTTTTAAAGATCGTGGTCAAGCTCGCCACGCCCCGCTGGTTCACCGACTTCGTCTCGCAACGGATCCTCGCCCGGTATCGACGCGAAGACCTCCCGCCGGGATACTCGTGACGCCCCCATGAAGCTGGAAGACATCAAAATTTCGTGCCTCGTTTGCACCCTTCGGGCCCCTCCCTCGATCGACGCGCTCCTCGATTCCCTCCTCGCGCAGGACTGGCTCGAGGGCGACGAACTCCTCCTCATCGACAACGGAATGTCCGATCCCCGCCGCGCGCAAATCGACCGCCTCCTCGAGGCCTTCACCGCCCGCGGCATCTCCGCCCAACGCCTGCCCGAGCCCCGGCCCGGCGTCGTCCACGCGCGCCTCCAATCGATCCGTGCCGCGAAAAATCCGTGGCTCTTCTCCCTCGACGACGACAACATCCTCGGGCCCGGCGCGCTCCGCCAGATTCGCCGCCGCCTCTTCGATCAGCCCGACCTCGGCGGCATTTGTCCCCGCATTGAACCGGTCTGGGAAGTCCCGCCCGCCCCGTGGGTCGTCGCCCTCGGCCACCAGGTCCTCAGCTACAACGCATCCGCGCAATTCCAGCCACCCGTTCCCTGGCAAATCTGGCCGCCCGGCGTCGTCGGACAGCGTCCGCCCACCGGTGGCATGATCATCGCCCGGACCGTGGCGGAAGACTTCGTCCGCCTCTGCGAAAAAACGCCGCTCATCCTCAGCTTCACCCCCCGCGACGGCCGCCGCTTCACCGGCGAGGATTTTATTCTCTATAGCCTCATCTATCGACGCGGAGATCTTTCCACGGCCTATGACGCCGCCATCCTCGTCCAGCACCAGATTCCCCAAAACCGCATGACCTTCTCCTCTTTGCTCAAGACCCTGTTCTGGAGCAATTATTCCTTCGGCATCCAGGGCCTCATGCGCTTCGGAAAAGCCGCCTTTCCCTATGTCCTCGCGCGCGGCACCGGCCGCCTTCTCTATGAACTCTTCCGGCCACGCGGGCGGGTCCTTTCCTGGCGGATCGCCATCGGCTGCGTGGCCGGGTGTCTCGGCTTCGGTTACGGAGTCGCCGCCGGCCTGTTCGATCCCCAATGCCGCCGGATCGACATCGACCCGTAACGGGCGCGCCGCGGCGCCAGTCCTCCGGCCATCTCAACCCATTGCCTTGGAGTCCCTTGCGCGACTCCCATTTGCGTGGGATAATGCTCGGGTGTCACCTGTTTCCCACGGAACTTCGCAACGCCGACCCCGCTTCCAACGTCTTTTATCATAAGCAGATATCGCCGGGCTCCCTGATCAACCCCGACTTCGCCCTCACCCCCCTCCTCCACATGCATCGTCGTCCCGCCCGCCTCCTTCCGCAGAACAGTTAAGCGTATGTGGATCGTCAAACTAGCGCTCAACCGGCCCTACACCTTCCTGGTGGCCGCGCTCCTCATCCTCATTATCAGCCCCATCGTCATTCTTGGAATGCCGGTCGACATCTTCCCCAACATCGACATCCCGGTCGTCAGCATCATCTGGAATTACACCGGCTTTTCCCCCCAGCAAATGGAGCAGCGCATCATCTCCACCACGGAGCGCGCGCTCACCACCACCGTCAACGACATCGAGCACATCGAATCGCAGTCGCTCAACGGCGTCGCCGTGGTCAAGGTCTACTTCCATCCCTCGGTCAAGATCGACATGGCCGTCGCGCAGGTCACCGCCGTCTCCCAGACCCAGCTCCGCCAGTTGCCCGCGGGCACCACCCCGCCGCTCATCCTCCAATACAGCGCCTCCAGCGTCCCGATTCTCCAATTGAGCCTCAGCAGCAAGACCCTCTCCGAACAAGACCTCAACGATCTTTCGCTCAACTTCATCCGCCCCCGGCTCACCACCATCCAGGGCGCCTCCATCCCCTATCCCTACGGCGGCAAGCAGCGGCAAATCCAGGTCGACCTCGACATCCCCAAGTTGCAGGCGCGCGGGCTCACCCCCAGCGACGTCGTCGGCGCCTTCGGCGCGCAGAACCTGATCCTCCCCTCCGGCACGGCCAAGATCGGCAACCTCGAATACGACATCGGCCTGAACGGCGCCCCCACCACCGTCCAGGAACTCAACGACCTCCCGATCAAGCAGGTCAACGGCGCGATCATCTACATCCGCGACGTCGCCCACGTCCGCGACGGCTTTGCGCCGCAGACCAACATCGTCCGCCAGGACGGCGTCCGTTCCACCCTCATCTCCATCCTCAAGAACGGCGACGTCTCCACCCTCAACATCGTCAAGAACGTCCAGGACATGATCCCCCGCCTCAAGCCGACCCTCCCGCCCGACCTCGACATCCGCTCCCTTTTCGACCAGTCGATCTTCGTCCGCGCGGCCATTTCGGGCGTGATCAAGGAGGGCCTCATCGCCGCCTGCCTCACCGCGCTCATGATCCTCCTCTTTCTCGGCGACTGGAAAAGCACCCTCATCATCGCCCTCTCGATCCCGCTCTCCGTCCTCAGCTCCATCATCTGCCTCAGCGCGCTGGGCGAGACCATCAACATCATGACCCTGGGCGGCCTCGCCCTCTCGGTCGGCATCCTCGTCGACGACGCCACCGTCACCATCGAAAATATCGACCGCCATCTCAGCAACGGGGAAAAACTCCACGCCGGCATTCTCAACGGCGCCAGCCAGATCGCCGTCCCCGCCTTCGTCTCCTCCCTCTGCATCTGCATCGTCTTCGTCCCCATGTTCCTGCTCTCCGGCGTCGCCCGCTACCTCTTCGTGCCCCTGGCCGAATCGGTCGTCTTCGCCGTCATGGCCTCCTACGTCCTTTCCCGCACCCTCGTTCCGACCCTCGCCATGTACCTGCTCAAGGGAGATCACGAAGACGACGACGAATCCCACGAGGAAAGCCAGGGCGGCCATGAGGATGCGAACAAGGAGGGCAAACCGGACGGCAACAAGCGCCACGGCGGCGATGTCCACCAAAGCGGCGGCATCAACCAGGGCAAAGACCTCCGCCACGGCCCCGCGGCCCTCCATAAAGGCGGCGAGGGAATCCACCACGGCGAGGTCAAGCATGCAGAGAAAAGCGAAGAGCCCGAAAAGAAGCGCGGCTTTTTCGCCGGCCTCCATCACAAGTTCGAGCAGGGCTTCAACCGGCTCCGAGACGGCTACTCCGGTCTGCTCGCCCGCGCCCTGGCCCGGCCCTGGCTCTTCGCCGTCATCTTCCTCGCCCTCTGCGCCGGCAGCATGCTCCTCGTCCCCTTTCTCGGGCAGGACTTCTTTCCCACCGTCGACGCGGGCGAATTCAAGCTCCACATCCGCGCCAAGACCGGCACCCGGGTCGAGGAAACCGCCCGCCTCTGCGACCAGATCGAGGCGGCCATCCGCAAGGAAATCCCCGCGAAGGAACTCGACGGCATCCTCGACAACATCGGGCTCCCCTACAGCGGCATCAATCTCTCCTACTCCAATTCGGGCGTCATTGGCACCGCCGACGCCGACATCCTCGTCTCGCTCAAGCCGGGCCACCACCCGACCGCCGGTTACCAGCGCCGGCTCCGCATCGACCTGCCCCACGAATTTCCCGGCACCCTCTTCACCTTCCAGCCCGCCGACATCGTCAGCCAGATTCTCAACTTCGGCCTGCCCGCGCCGATCGACATCCAGTTCGTCGGCACCAAGGTCGCGCAAAATCTCGACCTCGCCCGCAAGGTCTCCGAGCAGCTCTCCCGCATTCCCGGCGCGGTTGACGTCAACGTCCACCAGGTCTACGACGAGCCCCGCTTCAATATCACCATGGACCGCTCCCAGGCCGAGAAGGTCGGCATCACCGCGAGCAACATCGCCCAGAGCGTCCTCGTCTCCCTCAGCGGCAGTTTCCAGACCTCGCCCACCTTCTTCCTCGATCCGAAAAACGGCGTCAGCTACAACATCGCCGTCCAGGCTCCCCAGTACACCATCAGTTCGCTCCAGGACCTGAACAACCTCCCCATCCATGGCACCAACTCGTCCCAGATCCTGGCCAACATGGCCTCCGTTCACCGCGATGCCGAACCGGGCGTGATCTATCACTACGACATCCGCCCCGTCATCGATGTCTACGCCAATGTCCAGGACCGCGACCTCGGCGGCGTTGCCAGCGACGTGAATAAAGTCATGGCCGGGATCCAGAAAGAGGTGCCCCCGGGGACCGATACCACCGTCCGCGGCCAGGTCCTGACCATGAAGCAATCGTTCGAGGGCCTCTTCCTCGGACTCGCCGGGGCCATCGGCCTCGTCTACCTCCTCATGGTCGTCAATTTCCAGTCGTGGTCGGAACCGTTCATCATCATCATGGCGCTGCCCGGCGCGCTCGCCGGCATCGTCTGGATGCTCTTCATCACCGGGACGACCTTGAGCGTTCCCGCCCTCATGGGCGCGATCATGAGCATCGGCGTCGCCACCGCCAACAGCATCCTGGTCATCTCGTTCGCCAAGGAACGGATGGCCGAGCTGAACAACGCGCGCGAGGCGGTGCTCGAGGCGGGCGCCACCCGGCTCCGTCCCGTCATCATGACCGCCCTGGCCATGATCATCGGCATGATCCCGATGGCCCTCGGTCTCGGCGAAGGCGGCGAACAAAACGCGCCCCTCGGCCGCGCCGTCATCGGCGGGCTGCTCGTCGCCACGCTCGCCACCCTCTTTTTCGTGCCGGTGGTCTACACCATCATCCGGGGACGGCGGGACAAGGAAAAGGACGAGGATCCGGCTCCGTCGCCTTCCCACAAAAATGAGCCCGCGCCGGCCCACAAAACGAGCTAACGTCAAATGACCCCCCATAACGGACACCCGAGTCCCCCTTCCATTCGCACCATGACGGAGAAAGAACCAGTCCGGCGTTCCCCCGCGCCCCGGAGAAAGAAACGGAGTCTCTTCTGGCTCTGGTTCATCCTCTTCCTCGTCCTCCTCGCCGGGATTGTCGCCTTCGTCCTCTGGCGGCGGGACCAGGCGCAGACGGAACTCAAATCGTCGACGCAGAAAATGGCCGTCCCCACCGTCCTGGTGGTCCATCCGCAAAAAGGCGATTCCCAGGTCCACCTGACGCTGCCCGGCACGGTCGATCCGCTGATGGAAAGCTCGGTCTACGCGCAGGTCAGCGGCTACATCAAGCGCTGGCTGGTCGATATCGGCGGGCAGGTCAAGGCGGGGCAGCTCCTGGCCGAAATCGACACGCCCGTCACCGACCAGCAATTGTTGCAGGCGCAGGAAAGCGTCAAGCAGGCGGAGGCCAACCTCAACCTCGCCAAGGCCACCGCCGACCGGTACAACAAACTGCTGAGCTCGCACGCGGTCTCGCAGGAAGACGTCGATACCCAGAACGCCTCGGTCAAGGTGCAGGAGGCGAACCTTTCCGCCGCCCAGGCCTTCGTCAGTGGCATCCAGAAGACCGAGGCGTTCAAGGAGGTGCGCGCGCCCTTCGACGGCGTGGTCACCGCGCGGCAGATCGATGTCGGTGATTATGTCAGCGCCACCGGCCAGACCGCCTCGACCAGCCTCAACGCCAACGGCACCGGCCCGTCGCAGACCGGCACGCCCAGCCAGGAATTATTCCGCGTCGCCCAGACCAAAACGCTCCGGGTCTACGTCGATGTGCCCGAAACCTACGCCGACCAGACGGTCCCCGGGATCAAGGCGACGCTCGTTCTCGCCTCCAATCCCAACACGCCCGCGACCGGAAAATTGGTCCGCACCGCCGACGCGATCGATCCCACCTCGCTCACCCTGCTCAGCGAGGTCGACGTCGATAATCCCGACGGCAAGCTGCTGCCCGGCGGCTACGCCCAGGTCCACTTCGACATCGTCACCACCCATCCGCCCCTCGTCATCCCCGGCAACAGCCTCATCTTCCGCGCCCAGGGCCCGCAGGTCGGGATCGTCGACGACTCCGGCACCATCCATCTCCAGAATATCAAGATCGGGCAGGACCTCGGCACGAAACTCGAGGTCGTCGATGGCCTGAAAGAGACCGACTCGGTGATTCTCAATCCCTCCGACTCGCTCGCCGACGGCCAGAAGGTTCGGATCGACACCAGCCAGGAAAACAAGAAGCCCTAGACCGCCCGTGAAAACCTCTCCTCCATCGCTTCGGTCGGCAAGATGTGCTAAAAATAGAGGCTTTCTAAGCCACGTAAGCCAAACCGTGCCCGCCGAACCCCGGGTTGACAGGCGCCCCTTCTCCGGGAACTGTGGAGGGTCATGATCCCCGACCTCCCCTCGCTCACCTGCGTCTCCGGCGGCTGGCTGGTGCTCGCCCTCAAGGCCCTCGCGGCCACCGGCTTCATGGCGGCGGCCGACCTTGTCATCCTCTATGCCTGCTGAGCCGGACCGGAGCTTCGGCTACTGGCGCGACCCTCTCTTCCTTCTCAGCCTCGCGACCTACCTCATCAACCGGACGCTGATCAAGCCGAACCTCCACGCCTACTCCCCTCTCTTCCACGGCCATCTCAACGACACCCTGACCGTGCCCGTGGCGCTCCCGGTCTACCTGCTGGTCTACCGCTGGATCGGCCTGCGTCCCGACGACCAGCCGCCCCGCTGGTGGGAGGTCGCTCTCCATGCCGCGGTCTGGATCGTCTTCTTCAAATGGTTCGGCCCGGCGGTCCTGCACCGGGGCGTGGCCGACCCCGTCGATGACCTGTGCATCGCCGGCGGCGGCGCGGCGGCGTGGGCGCTCTGGCGGATGCCGGCACAGCCCTCCGGGAACAAGGCCGTAGACTAACAGCATTGTCATCATCCCCGGGTTGCCACGGCCCGGCGACTGAACCATACTCGATCTCCCCATGTTCCTCTGGTTTGCGCTGATCACGACCTACCTCATCGTGGAGAATTTTGGGTGCGCCGCGCTCCAGGTCTGGTTGTTCCGCCAGGGCCGGGCCTCTTCTCCCTGGACGACGGTCATTGTTTTTTTCTGGGCCTTTTTGATGACCGGTTTGTTTCTGTTGGAGGCCTTCGAGCCGCTCGCCTGGAAGCCCTTCATGCGGGAATGGCTCTACCTGCCCATGGCGGTGGAGATGGTTTGGAACCTTCTTTTTCTGCAGGTCCTTTTTCCCGGCTTGATTCTCGCGGTGCTGGTCGTGCGACTCAGAAATCGATTTCGGCGGCCCCAAGCAACCGCGCCGGAAATGCCGGACGGAATGTCGCGGCGAAAGTTTCTTTATCTGCTCGGCTACGGAGCCGTTCCGGCCGCAGCCATCGGGATGGGCGTGCACGGCACCCTCACGCGCAGTGACCTGCAGGTGCGCGAATTTCGGATACCGATCCTGAATCTTCCGCCCGAGCTCGAGGGGTTCACCATCGCCCACGTCAGCGACCTTCACTCCGGCCTCTTTGTCGGGCCCGCCCGCTTGAAGATCATGAGCGACGCCACTAACGATCTGAAAGCCGATCTGGTCGCGATCGCGGGGGACATCATCAACCGGGAGATGAGCGAATTTCCGCCCGCGCTCGCCGCCATCCAGCGCCTCGAATCGCGTTACGGAACCTACCTCTGCGAGGGCAACCACGACGCCATCCCCGGCGCCTGCGTCCTGGTCGCGGCCTGCGAACGGAACGGACTCCGCATGCTCTACAATACCTGCGCGGCCATTCCCATTCGCGGTCGCAGGCTCCTTCTCGGCGGGCTCTCCTGGTCGCGATACTTTCAAATGGAAACACGGCCCGGAATGGTCACCGAACTTTTCCCGCCGCGCGAAGAAGGAGATGCGCGCCTCCTGCTGGCGCACCATCCCCATCTCTTCGACATCGCTCAGGATGCGGACCTGGTGATCAGCGGGCATACCCATGGCGGCCAGATCATGTTTGGCGATAACATCGGACTGGGACGGCTGCGCTTCAAGTATTGCAGCGGACGCTATCAGCGCGGCAACACCACCCTGATCGTTTCCAACGGTTGCGGCGACTGGTTTCCCTGCCGCATCGGCGCGCCGGCCGAGATCGGCTTGCTCCGCCTGACCAAGGCCCAGGCGACCTGATCCATCGCTGGTTGACCGTCCGGCAGGGAAAGCCGATGGTAATCCATGCCCATTGCGACGATCAACCCGACGACGGGAGAAACGGTCCGGACCTTCGAGCCGCTTTCCGAGAGCGAACTTGAAGCCAAGCTGGCGCGAGCGGAAGCCGCCTTTGTGCGCCATCGGACGAGCAGTTTTTCCGAGCGTGCGGAAAAGATGATCGCGGCTGCAGAAATTCTGGAGAATGAACAGGATCGCCTGGCCTGGTTGATGACGCTCGAGATGGGCAAGCCTCTCGCGCAGGCCCGGGCCGAGGCGACCAAGTGCGCCACCGCGTGCCGTTACTACGCCGCCCATGCTGAGCGGTTCCTGGCCGACGAACCGATACCCGAGGCCGAGGGTCGCTGCTTCGTGCGCTTCGAGCCTTTGGGCGCGGTGCTCGCCGTCCTGCCCTGGAATTTTCCGTTCTGGCAGGTCGTTCGCTTCGCCGCACCTGCGTTGATGGCGGGAAACGTCGGTCTGCTCAAACACGCGGGCAATGTGCCGCAATGCGGCCTAGCTCTGGAGGAACTATTTTTGCGCGCCGGATTTGACGAGGGCTGTTTTCAATACCTGGCCATCGAGAGCAAAACGGTTCAGCGCGTCATCGAGGATCCCCGCGTGGCCGCGGTCACCCTGACCGGCAGCTTAGGCGCGGGCGCTAGTGTCGCGGCCATCGCGGGCAAGGCAATCAAGCGCACCGTGCTCGAGTTGGGCGGGAGCGATCCGTTCGTCGTCATGCCGAGCGCTCCGCTGGCGGCGACCGTGGGGCAGGCGGTGAAGGCCCGCGTGCAAAACAACGGGCAGTCGTGCATCGCGGCGAAGCGTTTCATCGTCCATACCGATATCTACGAGAAATTCGCAGAACTTTTCGTGGCCGCGTTTCAGCGGCTTCGGATGGGCGACCCGCTGCAGCCCGAAACGGATATCGGACCGCTGGCCCAGGCTCAATCCGTCGAGACGCTCGAAAAGCAGGTGCGGATTGGAGTCGAGGCGGGCGCGCGCATTCTGGTCGGCGGCAAACGGAGGCAGGGAGCGGGCTTTTTCTTTGAACCGACAATCCTCAGCGATATTCCGAGCGACGGACCCTTTTCCCGCGAGGAACTTTTCGGTCCCGTGGCGATGCTTTTTCGTGCCCGCGACCTCGACGAGGCCATCGAGATTGCCAATCGTTCACCGTTCGGATTGGGCGCGAGCATCTGGACGCAGGACGAAACCGAGCAGCAGCGCGGCGTCCGCGAATTGCAGGCCGGACAGGTTTTCGTAAACGGCATCGTGGCCTCGCAGCCGGCGCTTCCCTTTGGCGGCATCAAGCAGTCCGGCTACGGGCGGGAGCTCGGCGCCTTCGGGATACGCGAGTTCGTAAATGCGAAAAGCGTCTGCATCTCCGGCTAACCGGCGGCGGCAAGGAGCCATCAAAATGCCTTTTCAATTGAGTTAGAGTTAACAAATAAAATTATAGGCGGCAAATAACCGTTATCCGCTTTACACTTGTTCATGGCTTCCATAACTTTTTCCGATGGCCCGGCCGACCGCCAAAACACCCGCACGTTCCAGCGAGGTGACTCCCCGCAAGCGCAGCGCCCATGATCGCGCGGGGGTGACGGAGAGCATGGAGGATTACCTCGAATGTATTTTCGACCTTGAGAGCACGAAGGGCTATGCCTGTGTTTCCGACGTTGCCGAGGCGTTGCGCCTGAACCGGGCCAGCACCTCGATCATGGTCAAGCGGCTCGGCAAGCTGGGATTTCTCCGCTACGAGCCTTACCGCGGATTTGCCCTGACTCCCGAAGGCAGCCGGGTGGCGGAAAAAATCCGCAAACGTCATGCCATGCTGGCCGATCTTTTTCAATTGATGGGCCTCGACCACCGCGATCATCTCTCCGACATCGAAGGCATCGAGCATCATTTGAGCGAGCGCGCTTTCCGTCGCTTTGCGGAACTGGCAGCCCATCTGCGCCATCATCCATTTCCCCGCTCCAACGCGGCGCACCGGTCGTCTCCAACCTCCTGATTTATGCCCGCCAAATACGTTGCTTTAAACGACGCCATTTACAATTACCTCGTGGCGCAGCGATCGAACGCGAACGACCCCATCCTGGCCGCGCTGCAAATTGAGACCGAGAATCTCGGCGAGGTCAGCCAGATGTCGATCAGCCCGGACCAGGCAGGCCTGATCAGCCTGCTCGTGGCCCTCATCGGCGCCAAATGGGCGGTGGAAGTGGGCACCTTCACCGGGACAAGTTCCATCGCCATCGCGCGTTATCTGGCCCCGGGCGGAAAGCTCGTTTGTTTCGACCAGGACTTCAAGTATACCAGCATCGCCCGACGCTACTGGATCAGGGCCGGTTTGCAGGACAGGATCGACCTGCGCCTGGGCGACGCGCGTCGTCTGGTGCCCCATTTTCGTCCGCAGAACCTGCTCGATTTTGTTTTCATCGACGCGGACAAGGAGGGTTACGATACCTACTTCGAACAGCTTGTTCCCTACGTGCGCGCGGGCGGCCTCATTCTTTTCGATAACATGCTAAGGGGTGGGAAGGTGGTTCATCCGATCGAGAAAAATACGCCATCGATTCGGGCCACCGATCAACTCAACCGCAAACTGGCTGCGGACAGCCGGGTCCAGGCCGTCATGATTCCCGTGGCGGATGGCTTGTATGTCTGCCGCAAGCTTCCGACGCCCGGCGGCGATACACGCCGTCTGAGCGACTCGCGGCGATTGCCTTAGGGCCTGTTCACCCTAATGCTGAAAATTCACGGTGACAAAATTTGGGCTGGTCGCGGTCCAAACGGAGTAAAACCGATTCCTCGACAAGTTTGGAAGGGCGCATGTTAAGCTCGGGACGTGCCGGAATCATCCGCTTCCAAATCGCTCATTGTCTCGCTGCACGATGCTCATCCCGGCTCGCACGCCGCCATCGCGGAGCAGGTCGCGTTTCTGGCGACCTACGGGATCACGCGCAGCAGCATTCTCGTCGTGCCCGAATTCCATCACGGAGGATCGCTTCTGGCGGACAAGACATTCTGTGAAACCGTTTCGGGCTGGCAAGCGCAGGGGCATGAGATTGTTCTCCACGGTTATTTTCACGATCGCCAGGAATCGCCGCCGGAAAATCTTTCCACGGTTTTCTGGACGCGCCTTTATACCAACCGTGAGGCCGAGTTTCTCGATCTGCCCCGTGAAACGGCGCGGTTGCGGCTGGAACGGGGCCGCGCGCTGTTTGAGTCGCAGGGCTGGCGCGCAACCGGCTTCGTGGCTCCGGCATGGCTCATGGCCGACGGTCTGACCAACCTTCTCGCAGAGATGGGTTTCGCCTATACGACGCGGGTCGGTGAAATCATTCCGCTGCTGCCGGGCCTGAACCGGGTCAAGGTTTCCCAATCGCTTTGCTACAGCACGCGGGCCGCGTGGAGGCGCTTCGCCTCGGGCGTTTGGAACAAATATCTCTACGGGCGTTTGCGCGAGACGGACCTGGTCCGGCTCAGCCTCCATCCGCGCGATCTTGAGTTTCCGCTGATGCGGCGGCAGATTGATCAAATCCTGCGCGCCTCCCTCAAGCGCGGCTTCCAACCCACCACCTACGGCGATTATGTTGCGCGTTGACCTTCAACTTCACTCCCGCTTCTCGGACCGCCCGAGCGAGTGGATCCTGCGCCGGCTCGGGATGCCGCAAAGTTACAGCGAACCGGAGAAGCTCTATCGCAAGCTCGACGACGCGGGGATGATCTTCAAGACCATCACCGACCACAACCGGCTCGATGGCGCGAAGGCCATCGCACATTACCCCGATGTTTTCCTGAGCGAGGAAGTCACAACTTACTTTCCCGACGGCTGCAAAATCCATCTCCTGGTCTGGAATCTCAACGAAGCGCAGCACGAGGAAATCCAAAATCTGCGGCCGAATATTTACGAGCTCGCCGGTTATTTGCGCCAGCAGGGATTGTCCCACGGCGTTGCGCATCCGCTGGTCAATATCAACCAGGTCCTGACGGTCGAGCATTTTGAAAGGCTCGTGCTTCTCTTCCGCTGCTTCGAGGCCCGGAACGGGAATCGGGAACCGCTGGCCCAGGAAGTGAGCAACCGCTGCCTGGCGGCGCTGACGCCGGAGAAAATCAGCAGCCTGGCCAATCGCCACGGCCTCGAGCCGACGCATGTCGACGCGCACCGCAAAGTTCTTTTCGCCTCGTCCGACGATCATAGCGGCCTGCATACGGGCGCGACCTACACCGAGGTGGGAAGCGGTTTGACCGTGCAGGACTTTTTCCGAGGCCTCGAGGCGGGCGGGGCGACCCTGCACGGTCCGATGGGCGATCCGCTTACGTTTTCGAGCAGCCTTTACACCACCGTTTTCAGCTTCGCGCGGGACAAGATCAAGCGGGGTGCGCCGGTGGGGGCGAGCCTGCTGGGCAAGATGGCGGAACGCTTTCTCGCGGGGCAGAACCCAACGCGTTTTCGTTCGCGGAAAGGTTTGGCCACGTCACCGAGGCGATCCGCACGGGCCAGGCGCTCGATTTCGTCAAGCCGGGCGAAGTCACCTTTGCCCGGGAAGTGGGCGCGTTCCTTTCCAATCCCGAATTGAAGCAGGCCCTCGACCAGATCATTGCCAAGGAACCGAATGCGCAGAGGCGCTCGTTCCGAATGGCGTCCCACATCACCAATGAGCTTACGTACCGGCTGATCACCCAATTTCAACGGCGGGTTTCGCGGGGCAATCTCATCGACGCCTTCCAGTCGCTGACCGGGCTGCTGCCGGTGGGCGCCAGCGTGCTGCCCTATCTCGTCGCGTTTGGACAACAGGCGCCCGATCGCGCGCTCCTGACTCATGTCGCGCGACGTTTCATCGGCACCGTGCCCCAGCCGCTGCGCAACGAAAAACGCGCCTGGTTCACCGACACGCTGGAGGACGTCAACGGCGTCGCGCGGACGATTCGCGCGATGGTGCAGGCCGCGGGTCATGCCGGCGCCGACCTCACCGTGGTCACCTCGCGCTCGAAACTTTCGATCACCGACATCCCGATCAAGAATTTTCCGCCCGTGGGCGAGTTCGAAATTCCCGAGTATGAATTGCAGAAGCTGAGTTTCCCGCCTTTTCTCGACATGCTCGATTATGTCCAGCGCGAGCGGTTCACGGAGTTGATCATCAGCACGCCGGGGCCGATCGGCCTTTGCGCGCTCGGCTGCGCGAAGCTGCTCGGCCTGCGCACCTCGGGCATCTATCACACCGATTTTCCCCAGTACGCCCGCTTCCTCAGCGATGACGCGTTCATGGAAACGATGGTCTGGAATTACATGCAGTGGTTCTACGGCCAGACCGATCTCGTCTACGTCAACTCGGAGTTCTATCGCCGCTGCTGGATCGACCGCGGCATCGTCCCCGACAAGCTGCGCATCTTTCCGCGCGGACTCGACACGGAGCTTTTCAGTCCCACCCGGTGCGACCCGAAATTCTGGGCGCGGCGCGGCGCGAAAGGGCAGGTGCTTCTTTATGTCGGCCGAATTTCCAAGGAAAAGGACCTCAATTTCCTGGCGGAAATCATGCCCACCCTGCGCGAAAAAGCCGGTCCGTTTACTCTCGCCATCGTGGGGGAGGGGCCCTATCGCGCGGAACTGGAAAAACTGCTGCCCGAGGCGATCTTTACCGGTATCCTGAGCGGACGCGATCTTGGCGTGGCCTATGCCTCGGCCGATTTGTTTGTCTTCCCGAGCACCACGGACACCTACGGCAATGTGGTCGTCGAAGCGATGGCGGCCGGCCTCCCGGTGGCGGTCTCCGATATCGGTGGTCCCCGGGAATTGGTCAAAAGCTCGCAAATGGGGCGGGTTCTTCCGGCCAGGGATGCCGCGGCTTGGGTGGAGGGATTGGCGCAGATGCTGGCCAAGCCGCTTTCTCCCGAAGAACGGCAGGTGGTGGCGCGTCAGGCGGGAAGTGAGCGCCGATGGGACAGTGCCTTCGCCCAGTTCTGGGCCGATGGCTTGTAAGAGCCGCTACTGATCTTGGGATGGGATTTTTTTGGATAGTGTGTAAATGGAGCTCAATCGTGCTTTTTTAAAGCAATTGATTAACGGACAATGAGATAAGTCCTATTAGCCAAGTTAATTTCTAAGTAAAATTTGAACGATATCAGAGGTGGGGTCTCCAAGCGGAATCTTTTCCTCTTAAAAGTTTTGGAGCGCTCCAACCAAATTTTCGGTCGGGTGCGATCCCTAGCTCTCTTCCCAAGGATGGTTTCGTTCAAAAAAGGTCAAAATTTCTCCTCCTCGAACTCGTTGCATAAGTTTTAGTTATATCGATAGTCGAAAATTAGCGAAAAAAAAGATTGCCCTGCCTATCAGTTTGTCTACTTTCCGTTTCAATCGCGAGAGTTGCGATACATGTTCTTGGCAGCCGGCTTTTATTAGGCGGTTCCCCAGAAACAGACCTGAGCCGGAGCTTCCGTTCTTGGAAAGCGTCTTTGTAGGCAGCGTCTTAGACCCCACGATGTCAGTCTGAGTCATGGCATGTATTCTTCTTGCGGACAACAACTTAAACAGATGATGCGATATTTTTATAGTGTTTGCTTTTTGGTTATCGGCACGGGCCTGCCCGTGTCGGCCAAAAATACGGGAGCCGATTACCCGACGCCTTCAGCTTCTTCCAAGGCTGGAACGAAGGTTATCCCTGAGTCTCGCTCATTGGCGGCTCAGGCCAAGGAGCAAAGCCATAAAGAATCCGAGGTCATCCTCACCCCCGACGTCTCGAGATCAGCCTGTCCTTCGTTAGTGTCAAAACAGGAATCATCCGCATCGCTCGCTGCGAAGCAGCCAAAGCGGTCCGAACTAAAAGAGTCCCATTCGGAAAAGGAAGCTTCCGCGGGAACGACCAAGAAACCTTTCTTTGAGATTTGCCCTCAGGGATTGCCGTCTCGAACTGACGTGGTCCCAGCTTCCGCTTCCGCTCCTGCTCGAACGGAAGCCGTTGCCGGGCGGCTGGCCCGAGTGACCGCCTATTGGGCGGCCGAGGGCGATTACTACACCGAGCGGTGTATCAGCGCCACGGGCGTCCATCTGCATGACGGCCATTGCGCGGTCGATCCGAGCATCATCCCTTACGGCAGCGTCGTGGAAATCGCCGGAGTCGGCAAGTTCCTGGCCGTCGATACCGGTTCCGCCGTGATTTCGCGCACCGCCGCCCGCGAAGGCGGTCATACCTCCGAGGAGCGGAATGCCATCGTGGTCGACCTCTTTTTCGAGGACCGCAGCGAGGGCGAAAAGTTTGCCGCCTGCGCCGCGAAATACGTTTCGATCAGCTGGTGGACGCCGACTTCCATGGGCACCGCGGCAAAGGCCGCGCGCGGACTTTTTGCCGAGGAAGATTGGAGCAAGATCCAAAGCAAGCAGCTTTAACCGGGAAAAAAGAAACTCCTCGATCCTCCCTGGCGGGCGGAAGAGGTTGTGTCTCCATCGGGCTGGCTTTTTCCGCAATCTGGGTAAAACTTGCGGGGTGCAAAAGCATGAAGATCAGGTCGACCTGACCATCGACCATATCCTGGCGGATGAAACGCTCCGCCACCGTCTTTTTCCTGTCACGCAGAAGCGCATTTTTCTCGCTCATGCCGGCGTGGCGCCGCTGCCGGGTCCCACGGTCGAGACGCTCAAGCTGGAAGCGGAACAGGCCTCCTATGCGCAGGAAAGCGCCGATTTCATGGCTCAGATCGAGTCGATCCGGCGCGTGGGCGCCCGCCTGATCAACGCCAACAGCGATGAGGTCGCCTTGCTCGGCCCGACGTCGCTGGGACTTAATCTTGTCGCCAATGGGCTGCAATGGCGGCAAGACGACGAGGTGGTCTGCTATCCCGACGATTACCCGGCCAATGTCTATCCGTGGCAGGCCCTGGCCGAGCGGGGAGTGCGAGTCATTCCGCTGCAGCCCGAGAGATTGGGCGAGATCACTCCTGAGCTGGTCTTGAAAGCGCTGACGCCGCGGACACGGTTGGTGGCGCTGGCCTCCTGCCACTTTCTGAGCGGATTTCGACTCGATTACGAGGCCATCGGCGAAGAGCTGACCCGGCGCGGCGTCCTGTTTTGCCTTGATGCCATCCAGTCGCTCGGCGCCACCACCATCGACGTCCGGCACATCGACTTTCTCGCGGCCGATTCCCACAAATGGATGCTGGGGCCGCTCGGCGCGGGTATTTTCTACGTCAAGCGGAAGCACTTCGAGACGCTTCGGCCCACGCTGGTCGGCGCGTGGAATGTCCGCTCGCCCGGCTTTGTGGCCCAGCCCGAGATCGCCTTTGAGGCGACCGCGCGCCGCTATGAACCCGGCGCGCTCAATCTGCTCGCCCTCCACGGCATGAAGGCCAGCCTCGAGCTCATCCTCGGACTGGGCGTTAAGCAGATTGAGGCTAGGCTGCTCGACCTGCGGACCTTCGCGGAGGATAAGCTGCTGGCTGGCGGCTTCCGGGTGCTGGGACATGCGAACCGTCGTTCGCAAAAGTCGGGCATCACCACCATCGCCATCGAGGACGAGGCAACCGCGTCGGCCCAGGCCCGCAAGCTTCGGGACAACCGGATCGACGTGTCGGTGCGGCAGATTCGCTCGGGCGTCTCGTGCCTGCGGCTTTCGCCTCACTTTTACAACACCGAGGCGGAGATCGAGGAAGTCGTGAAAATCCTCTTGTTATAAATGCGCCGGTACGTATGCTCTCCCTTCCCTATCCAAGGTATTTCCCATGAAAAGAACGTTTCAGCCCTCTCAAAAGCGTCGTGTCCGCCAATTCGGTTTCCTGGCCCGCATGGCGACCAAGAACGGTCGGGCGATCATCAATCGCCGCCGCGCCGCGGGTCGGAAACGTCTCGCCGGCGCCGGGACCGCCCGCAAGTTCGCCCGCCACACGCAGGCCTGAGTTTCGTAGCCGCCGTTATAGACGGTGCTTTTCAGGAAGGCCCGGAGTTCGCCTATGAACGCCCTGCCTGAATCTCTTCCCCGCGCGCGGATCATTCGCCGCCGGGCTGTCTTTGATGCGTCGCGGCTCAAGGGCCGACGCGTGAGCAACCGCTTCATGGCGCTCAACTTCATCGCGCGGGATGCGGTGACTTCGGGCGAGACCGGCACGGTCGCTTTCCTCACGCCCAAACGGCTTGGCGCGGCGACGATCCGCAACCGGCTTCGCCGCCGGATGCGGGAAATCTATCGCCGTCATCTCGCGCAACCTTCCGAGGCCGTCTACCTCGTCTGGGTCGCCCGTGCGCCCGCGCTGGAGCTGCCTTTTGAAGAACTGAAGAAGTGCATGGCGGCGCTGCGCGAGCGGACGCGGACGTAGCCCAGAGAGTTTCTGATTCGCGGGGTGGCCTTGCTCATGGTAGTTTGCGCAGCAAATCCCCGAACTGAGCTTCTTCTTCCGGCGTGGCGGTGCCGGCGACGAGGTGGCCGACGATATTTTTGAGCAGATATTGGTCAGCTGGCGAGAGATCCGAGGCCGAAACGATGCAGGTGCGCGCTATCGCCGCAAAGGTATTTCCATTGAAGAAGCAGAACGGCGCGATGCGATGACACTTGCGGCAAAGCTCCACGGCTTCGTCGAGCCCCATCGCCTGGGCGTATGATTTCTCCCAAAGTAAGCTGGCGTCGTCATAGCCGTCGCTCGTCGGTTTGTGGAGAGCCTGCTTGGCGGCACACAGTTGGGCGTTGAGGGCAACAACGCCCTCCCACGGAAACTCAGCGAGCCACGCCTTTGGCACGGGAGGCCTCTTCCTTCAGACGCGCGATTTCGGCTACGCCATCGCTTTTCATGTAGCCTTTGCCGGTGAGCTTGTAGAGCGGCTCGGGACGAAATTTGTGCTGGATGGCGAGGCCCTCGGCGACGGCGGCGTCGAGGGCCTTCTGCTGTTCGGGAGTAAACATGTGCCTGGTCATGACTCATCTTACGGCGTGACCGACGCCGGTGGCGTATCCGCGCCGACGGTGAAGGTCAGGGCCTTTTCCTTCTCGCCCACGACGACGAAGTCGCCGTTCTTGATCGTGCCGCGGAGGATTTCCTCGGCCATCGGATCCTCGAGGAAACGCTCGACCGCGCGGCGCAACGGACGCGCGCCGTAGGCGGGGTCGTAGCCCTTTTCGATGAGGAACGCGGTCGCCTCGGGCGTAAGCCGGAAGGTGATTTCGCGCGGCTTGAGGCGGGTGAGCACCTTGGCCACTTCGATGTCGACGATCTTGGTCAGGTCGTCGCGGGTCAGCGAGTGGAAGACGATGATGTCGTCGAGCCGGTTGAGGAACTCGGGCTTGAAGACGCGCTTCGCCTCGCCGAGCATTTTTTCCTTCATCTGCTCGTAGGAATGCTCGTCGCTCTTGACGCCGAAGCCCATGACCATGTTCTTGCGCATCAGGTCGGCGCCGACGTTCGAGGTCATGATGATGATCGTGTTCCGGAAATCGACCTTGCGTCCGAGGCTGTCGGTGACCACGCCGTCTTCGAGAATTTGCAGGAGCAGGTTCCAGATGTCGGGGTGGGCCTTTTCGATTTCGTCGAAGAGCACCACGCTGTAGGGGCGGCGGCGCACCTTTTCGCTGAGCTGACCGCCCTCCTCGTAACCCACGTAGCCGGGAGGCGCGCCGACCAGGCGCGAGACGTTGTGCGCGTCCATGTATTCGCTCATGTCGATCTGGATCAGCGCGGTTTCGTCGCCGAACATGTATTGCGCCAGGGTCTTCGCGAGGTGCGTCTTGCCCACGCCGGTCGGGCCGAGGAAAATGAACGAGCCGATGGGGCGCTTCGGGTCCTTCAGGTCGGCGCGGGAACGGCGCAGCGCCTTGCCCATGGCATAGACGGCTTCGTCCTGGCCGATGACCCGGCCCTTGAGTTCTTCGGCGACCTTGAGCAGGCGGTCCATGTCGGCCTGTTC
This sequence comes from Methylacidiphilales bacterium, assembly GCA_965226715.1. Taxonomy (GTDB): domain Bacteria; phylum Verrucomicrobiota; class Verrucomicrobiia; order Methylacidiphilales; family UBA1321; genus JABDGH01. The sequence continues at coordinate 164,008 of CBDDEB010000002.1, forward strand.
CATGCGGGAGAGCGGCACGCCGGTCCATTTCGAGACGACGTGGCGGATGTCGTCGGCGGTGACGAGCACTTCCTGTTCGTCGCGGCGGGTGCGCCATTCGTTCAGGACATTTTCGAGCTTGTCCTTCGCTTCCTTCTCAGAGTCGCGCAACGCGGCGGCCTTTTCAAAGTCCTGCGCCTTGATCGACGCTTCCTTGCGGCCCTTGATCTCCTCGATCTCGGCCTCGATGCTCTTGACGTCGGGCGGACGCATGGTCGCCTGGATGCGCGCGCGCGAGCCGGCCTCGTCCATCACGTCGATGGCCTTGTCGGGCAGGAAACGGCCGGTCAGGTAACGGTCGGAAAGCTTGGCCGCGGCTTCGAGCGCCTCGTCGGTCATCTTGGCCTTGTGATGGGCTTCGTACTTGGGGCGAAGTCCCTTGAGGATCTCGATCGATTCGTCGACGCTGGGCGCCTCGACCATGACCTGCTGGAAGCGTCGTTCGAGCGCCGAGTCTTTCTCGATGTGTTTCCGGAATTCGTTGAGGGTGGTCGCGCCGATGCACTGCAATTCGCCGCGCGAGAGGGCGGGCTTGATGATGTTGGAGGCGTCCATGGCGCCTTCGGCCGACCCGGCGCCGACGATGGTGTGGAGCTCGTCGATGAAGAGGATGACGTTGCGGGCCTTGCGGATTTCCTCCATGACGGCCTTGATCCGTTCCTCGAACTGACCCCGATATTTGGTGCCCGCGACCATGAGGGCGAGGTCGAGCGTGATCACTTTCTTGTCGCGCAGAAGTTCCGGCACGTTGCCCGCGGCGATTTCCTGGGCGAGGCCTTCCGCAATCGCGGTCTTGCCCACGCCGGCTTCGCCGATGAGGACCGGGTTGTTCTTGGTGCGGCGGCAGAGAATCTGGATGACGCGCTCGATTTCGCTCTTGCGGCCGATGACGGGATCGAGATCGCCCTTCTTGGCCAGCTCGGTGAGGTCGCGGCCGAAGGCTTTCAGCGCGGGCGTCTTGATGTCCTTCTTGCCTCCCGCGCCCTCGCCCTGCGGACCGCCGCCGCCCTGGGAGGGCGACTCGCCGCTTTCCTCGCCTTCGGCTTCGCCGGAGGCAAAATTGGGATCGAGTTCCTTGAGGACTTCATTGCGGGTCCGCTCGATGTCGACCTCGAGGGTCTTCAGGACGCGCGCGGCCACGCCGTCGCCTTCGCGGAGGAGGCCGAGGAGAATGTGCTCCGTGCCGACGTAACTGTGATTGAGCGCCTTCGCTTCCTTGCCGGCGAGCGCGAGGACTTTCTTCACGCGCGGCGTGTAGGGGATGTTGCCCGACATCTTGGTGTCGGGGCCGGAGCCGACCTGCTTTTCCACCTCGATGCGTACGGTTTCGAGGTCGAGCCCGAGCTTCTGGAGCACGTTGACCGCGACGCCCTGGCCGAGCTTGATCAGGCCGAGCAGTAGATGTTCCGTGCCCACGTAATTGTGGTTGAAGCGGTCGGCTTCCTTGCGGGCCAAAGCCAGGACCTGCTGGGCGCGCGGGGTGAAATTATTCATGGTCGTACGGTTCCTTTCAGGAATTGGAAAAAAAAATATCCGAATCAGGCGAATAGGCCGAATCAGCCGTATTGTGATTCGGTTTTCGTGCGCCGGAGACAGGGGAGGAAAAGGGGCTCATGGTTTCTTTTTGTCAGCCTCCGGCTTGGCCAGGGCGAGCGATTTGGTGTTGGGTTCAGGCACGAGCTTGAGCCGCTCGCGCAGGAGATCGGAGCGAAGGCCGTCGCGTTCCTCCGTCGTAAGCTTGCGCTCGAAGTCCTTTTGCAAGTGAGCCGGTTGCGTGCGGATGAAAAGTTCATCGATGGTGGCGCGGTATTCCTCAGGCATCAAACCGAGATCGACGCCGAGCCTGAGCATGGAGAGCAGGTTGAGTACCTCTTTGGAGGAAATGGAATAGGAATGCATCATGACGCCGTAGGCGCGGCCCACCTGGTCGGCGATCATCCGGCTTTTGTCCTCGAGCATCTTCTGGCGGGCATTTTCCTCATGTTCGATGACCTGCTTGATGACTTTGTCGAGCTTGTCGACGATGTCGGCTTCCGACTCGCCGAGGGTCATCTGATTCGAAATCTGGAATAAATTGCCCAGCGCCTCGGTACCTTCGCCATAGAGTCCGCGCACGGCCAGGCCGATTTTGTTCACCGCTTTGATGATCCGGGTGATGTTGTCGTCGAGCACGAGGGCGGGCAGGTGCATCATCGCGGAGGCGCGCATGCCGGTGCCGACGTTCGTCGGGCAGGCGGTGAGGTAGCCGATCTGGGGCGAGAAGGCGAAGTCGAGTTTTTCCTCGAGCTCGGTGTCGAGCTTGTCGACGGCCTTGAGGAGCTCGCGCAGTTTCAGGCCTGAGCGGAGCGACTGGATGCGAAGATGGTCCTCCTCGTTGATCATGACGCTGAGCGCGCGGTTCTTGCTGATGATGAGGCCGCTGCCGGTGTTCTTGGCCGCATGTTCGCGGCTGATGAGGTGCTGCTCGACCAGGACCTGCTTTTCGAGGGGCGTGAAGTGCTCCATCGAATCGTTGATGATGGCGTCCTTCATCTCGGGGAGGTCGGCCACGGCGGGTTGCACGAGGGTGAGGACCTTTTCGCGCTCGGCCTTTTTGGCCCAGCCCGGGAAGGGGTGATGATTGATGTTGCGGGCGAGGCGCAACCGGCTGCTGAACACGATGCGGTTGCCGCCATTCTCGCCTCGAATCCATTCGCTCGAGGTTTTAAGCAAATTCTGTATTTTCACTGCACACTTAGAATACGATGACGCGCCTTGAATGCAAGTCGAGTTGAGGCGAGAAGTTAGGGAAATTTTTGACGGAATTAACGGAATTACGGAAGAGGAGGGAAAGGCCCTTTTTGGACAGGAACACGAAGGACATGAAGGAGCGTGTTGCCTTCGGGCCACCCGAAGACTAAATCTTCCGCACGGAATAACTGCCGATGACTGCGAGGAAGTCGGTGAGCTTTTTGATCCGTGCGAGCGCATCGGCCACGGGCTTCGCCGGCACCGCGCCCTGGAACTCGATCATGAAGCGGTATTCCTCGAAGCGGCCGGGGATGGGTCGCGAGAGAATCTTGGTCAGGTTGAGTCTGCGGCGCGATAAAACGTTAAGCACGGCGACGAGGCTGCCCGGCTTGTGCGGGAGCTCGAAAACGAGGCTGGTATGGGTTGGTTTGGCGGGACGAGCGAGGGCCGGCCCGACCACGATAAAGGTGGTCTGGTTGGCGACTTCGCCGCCCACTTCCTTGCTGATGATTTTGAGCCCGTTTTTCTTCACCGCCTGCAATCCCGCGATGGCCGCCGCACCCTTTTCCTTCGCGGCGAGGGCCGCCGCTTCGGAGGTGCTTTCGACGATAATCTGCTCGGCCCCGGGATAATGTTTGCCCAACCAGTCGCGGCTGTGGTCGAAGGGCGCGCGATGCGAATAAACCTTGGTGATGATTTTCGTGTCGGGGCGCGCCATCAGCGCCAGCTCGACCCGCATGGCGAGGGCTTCGCGGATTTGCAGCAGAGCCCCGGCCTCCGTTTTGGCCAGGCGCATGAGCTGGTCGGCCGTATTGGTGATGATGCCGCTCGAAGCGTTCTCGATGGGCACCAAGATGAGGGAAAATTCCCCGGCATGAAGACGGGCGAAAGCTTCCTCCACCGTGGGGCACTCGCTTAGTTTCTCCCTCGGGAAACGACGCTCGGCGGCGACATGGGAAAAGCTGCCCGCGCGGCCAAAGTAGCCGAGATGCAAAGCGGACTTCGAGGGAGCAGACATAGAGTGCGCCATTGAAGCACGTTTGGGTGGCCCGGACAACTTGTTGTCCGGGTTCGCGTGGAGTCATTCCACGCGAACAGGAGGTCGCGAGGTGACCCCCAGATTCCGGTGACCTCCTCTGCGCTCGCGATGCCGCGCTCACTCACCCGGACAACAAGTTGTCCGGGTCACCAAAGCCAACCCAATTACCGGGCTTGGAAGTGCGCGTTCCATGGAGTATCAGTTAGTCATGCGGACGGACTATCATATGCACACGCGGTTGTGCGGCCACGCCGTCGGCGCACCGCGCGATTACGTGCTGGCCGCGCAGCAGGCGGGGCTCGGCGAAATCGGCTTTTCCGACCACAACCCGATGCCGACGCAGTTCGACGATTGGCGGATGGGGCCCGACCAGCTTCCGAAATACGTGGAGCTGATCGAGGAGGCGCGGCGCGAATTCCCGCGCTACCCGATCCGGCTGGGGCTCGAGTGCGATTTCATTCCGGGCTTCGAGGCGCACATCAAGAATCTGGCTGGCCAGGCCGACTGGGATTACCTGATCGGCTCGGTCCACTACGTCGCGCCCGGCTGGGATGTCGATAATCCGAAGCATCTCAAACGCTGGACGGAGCAGCCGGTGGATGAAATCTGGACGGCTTATTTCGCGGCCTATACGAAGATGGTCGAGAGTTGCCTCTTTGATTTCCTGGCCCATCCCGACCTGGTGAAAAAGTTCGGGCACCGGCCCAAGGGCGATCTCTCCCGCTTCTATCGCGGGACGCTCGACGCCGCGGCCGAGGCGGGCGCGGTGCTGGAGGTGAGCACGGCGGGGCTGCGCAAGGATGCGCGCGAAATTTACCCGAGCCGCGATTTTCTGGAGGCGGCCCATCACCGGCACATTCCGATCGTGATCAACTCGGACGCCCACGCGCCGGAGGAGGTCGGCTACGAATTCGACCGGGCTTACGCCCTCGTGCGCGCGGTCGGCTACAGGGAGGTCATGCAGTTTGAACGGAGGAAGGCGATCCCGGTCGAGATTTCCTAGCGCCGCTTTTTGTGACGATGAATCGAGACGACCTCAGTTTGATTTTCGAGAAGGCGCTTTCCCGGGCGTCGCAAGTCTTCGGCTACGAGCTGAAACCGCATCTCTCGCATCCGGCGCCGAGCATCGATATTCTCGATCTGGCCATCCGGGACCTGATGTCGCGTGAGCCCGATATTTTCTTTCTACAAATCGGGGCGCACGACGGGGTCAGCTATGATCCGATCCACGATTACGTCCGGCGGTTTCACTGGAAGGGGCTGCTGGTGGAACCTCAGCCGGCCATTTTTCAAAAGCTCAGAGAGAATTACGCCGACGAGAAGCAGCTTCTCTTTGAAAATTCGGCGGTGGCCGAAAAGGACGGCACGCTCGAGTTGCATTGTTTTGAAAACGCGAACGCGGAGGACCATGCCTCGATGCTGACCTCAACGCGGAAACATTACCTGGCGATGAATGGCGACGGTCATCGCGGCGCGCTCAAGACGATCACGGTTCCGGCGCTCACCCTGGAAAGTCTGCTGACCAAGCATCGGATCGAGCGGGTGAACCTTCTGCAAATCGACACGGAAGGCTTTGATTTCGAGATCATCCGGATGATCGATTTCCGGCGGATGAAGCCGGAAATCATTCACTACGAAAATAATTTTCTGAACCGCCGGCAAAAAAGCGAGTGTTCGCGGATTCTCGGCGCGCAGAATTATGCGCTCCTGAATCTCGGGATCGACACCATCGCCTATCTCCAGCCTGCGCGGGAAGATTTCCGCCAGCGCGCGCAACTAAGCAAAATCGCGCCGGTTTAGCCCTCGGTCATCGTCCGCCGTCAGATCAACCAATTCCCGCCTGCGCAAGCAGATCGGCGCAGACTTTTTTTGCCTCGAAGTATTGCTCGGCGAGCGCGCGGGCGGCGGCCTGGTGTTCGGCGTAATGGTCGTTGATGTCGGCGATGGCGGCGACGGCCTCGTCGAGAGTTGAGAAGGCGAGGAGGCCGTCGCCGGCCGGGATGTACTCGCTCCAGCCGGTTTCCTGGACCACGGCGGGCCTTCCCAGCGCGAGATAGCAGGCCGTGCGGCAACTGAACCAGCCGGTGTGCCCGGCGACATAGCCATGCTTGGCCACGCTCCATTCGGCCTTCGAGGTGCGGAGGAATTCGCGGTAGCTGCGATGATCGGGCAGCACCTCGCCCGCCTCAAGAATGGTCCAGCCGAGCGCGCGCAGTTCCTCGGTGGGCCGCTGGGAACCGATTCCCTGGCCCATGGCCATTTCCAAATGCTGCGGCGTTCGTTTCGGGAGCTGCTTGAACCGCTCGAACTCGAGGTCTTTCTGGCCGTAACGCTTTCCGTCCCACTCGATCGGCAGGTAGCTCGACCAGTTCATGACGGTGGTGAAGCGGTCGGGCACCGCGACGTCGCCGTCGTCCTGCCGGGGCCAATGATCGAGTGCGACGGGTTGCACCGTTTTCTTCCAGCGGATGCCGTTGTCGGGCGCGAGGCAGCCGGGACCGCCGACGTTCAAGCCAAAGGTGAAGTGGCTGTCGTGCGCCCGGACGCGCGCGGCGTAGTCTGCGTTTTTGGGATCGAGCAGGCCGACCTGGCAAAACATGGGATCGCCGTCGATGAACATCTGGTGTTTCACGCCGAAATCGTAATCTTTCAGCCAGCCGGCGCTGGAGACATTGACCAGCAGGTCGCCGTTTTTGATCACGTCGCGCGCGGCGGTCTGGCCCGCGCCGTAAAATTTGCCGTCGGCGCCGTTGCGATAAATCCAGCGGTCCCCGAAACCGAATTCGGTCATGATGCCGCGCAGATATTCGACGTTATAGGTTGAATCTTCGCCGTAGGTCTGCCGGACCGGATCGTAGGGCCACGCGCCGGAATCCTCGAGGTACCAGACGTCGTGACCGAGGGCGCGAAACCCGAGCAGGTACTGGATGTAATCCCACGTCACGCCACCGAAGGCGTACTGACCGAGGAGTCCGGTGACGACGATGCGCACGGGCTAAAGACTAGAGTCTATCTCATAAATAGGCGAGGTCGCGTTGCAAAATCGCCGCAACCCTTCGGGCCGGGGCTCTTTTGCCTTGCGGCTTTGTCGCTCGCTCGTCACGTAGCAGCCGCTATGCTCCTCACTCGACTCCGCGCCGCAAGACAAAAGCCCTCCCGGCGCGGCCCCGACTATTTATGAGATAGACTCTCTGCCTAGAAGTGGTGAATGACCAAGTATTGGTTGACCTGGTCATTCTCGGCCCGAATCGGATAAAAACTCAAATGGACCGGCACCGATTGCCGGGTGTGGCTCCAAAGCGGCACGTAGGAAACGATGGCGCCCCGTTCGATGAAGCCGAGAATCATGGCGAGAAATTCGGGCGTCCAGGCCTCGAGTTCGGCCAGCGATTTTCCCGCCAGTTGCTCCTGGGTATATTGGGTGGTCGAGGACATGGCCAAATTCGCGTAGACGATCTGGAAGGAGGGCTGGCCTCCGCCGACCTCGAGGATCGCGATGGGCGCGTCGGCATTTTCAATCCCGGAGGCAATGAGATCGAGGCGGGGGTTGCTCGCGTGGCCGGCCGGATTGGGGTTGAGGACGATCCGGCCGCTGCTGGTGGCGGACGTCGCGCCCAATCCCGATTGGGCGTGGGCGAGAAGCCTTTCCGCGACGCGGAGGCGAACCTGGAGGATCTTCACGTTGACCGGCTTGGGCATGTAATCGTTGGCGCCGCAATCGAGGGCCTGGTTGATGACATCGACGCCTTCGTTGGCGGTGACGATGATGATGTAAGGCACGACGTCCGACGCGGTGCCGTGGCGCTGGCGAAATTCGCGGCACAACTCGTAGCCGCTCATCCCGCCCATGTTGATGTCCATGATGATGAGATCGGGAAGGTTGATCTCGCCGGAGCCGACTTTTTGCAGCGCTTCCTCGCCGCTGGCCGCCTCGCTGATCTCGTGGCGCACCGTCTGGCCCGAATTGATGAGCGTGCGCAGCAGACTGCGGGTGGATGAACTGTCATCGATCAGGAGAATATGCATCGCGCGGAGGTGGTAAGTGGGCTTTACGCTAGCCTATTTGGGTTTCTTTGCACCAAACAAAGAACTCAATTTTTCCAGGAACGATCCGCCCTTGCCGCTTTTCTTGAGTTGCCGCGAAACCTTCTCATAGGTGATGGCGCCCTTGGGGACCAGCTTCGAGGTCGCCCCGATCTTCGGCATGGGCATCGTGCCGGTCGAAGGAATGGCTGCGCCGGGAGCGGGCCCGGTGGGCGTCTTGATCTTGATGGTGGGCCGGCGCAATTGGAAGCGGACGTGAAGATCGAGAGCGCCCAGGGTCATGACGTCGCCGACTTTCAAAGTATCCTTGGCCACCGGGATGCCGTTGACCTTGACGCCCGATTGCGCGCCCAAATCCCAGATCAAGACCGAGCCTTTTTCGAGGATGACGCCGCAGTGGAGCGGATCGATGGTCGGATTGCGCAGGACGACATCGCAATCCTCCGAACTGCCGATCACGTAGCTGCTCTTGGTGGCGTCGGCAAAGGTGAAACCGCCCGGCAGGAGATCGGCTTCGGTGCATTCGAGCGAAATGGTGTAATGCTTGAGCACCGATTCAATGCCGCCCGTCATCCCGGCCACGGCTTCGGGAGCGGCGAGCGCCTGGTCGATCCGTTCCTTTTCGCGGGCTTCCAGCTCGGCCCGGTCCTGAAGATTCTCCGCATAAAGAAGAGAGGCGGCCTCCATGGTCAGGTGGAGCGTCGGTTGCTCCGCGACCAGGCCCGATTGCCAGGTGGTTTCCGCGTCGCCCCAATCGAATAAACGGAACAGGGCGGGTATGCCCTCCAAACCGGAGAGCTGGGCGTGGACGATCAATCGCTCGTTGGTATAGATTTGTCCCTCATAAGAGCCGCGTCGGAAATCGAGTCTTCCGACCTCGCCGCTTTCACAACGGCGTTCAAGCGCTTCCAGACAGATGTTTTTTACCTCAGCCATAGATTCCGACCCCTAACTGATTAGCCTATTACGGCCCCGGTGCGACAGCAAAAAGAATGGGGCCGGTGGGCGCGGGGCTGCCTCCACTTGGTTCCAGGGAGATCGCAAACCCCGGGGTTGGGCTGCTGACTGACGTGACTGCGAAGGCGCGCGAGTCGGTAACCACGCCGGCGCTGATGGGGGCTTGCGCTCCCGGATCGAGCACCCAGAGTTGGTAATCATGACCGGCCGGCGGTGCTGGCAAATTTTGCAGCGCGACGACGCCCCGCTGCTGATGGGGATCCCAGGCGACGGTGATTTTAGACGAGGCGTAGGAGGCGTCCCTGGCCTCAAGCGTGGCCAAACGCAATCCGATGAGCGCGTTGCTTTGCCGCAGCCGGGTGTCGTCGGCGCGCGCGGTCAGCAGTTGCGATTTGAGGTCGAGAATTTGCCGCACCTGGTAAATCCCGAGAATCATGAGGCCGGCCGCGACGGCGTAGGGGATCCACTCCTGGAAGGCGATGATTTTGGAAGCGGCGCGGCGCGCGGGCAGCTGGCGGAGGATTTTCTCCTTCAGTTCCGGAGGTGGTTCGATTTGCGGCGCTTCGTGGGTCAGAAGCGCCGCCGACTCGGTAAACTCGCGCACGAGGCGGGCGACCTCGGCGTCGCGATCGGCCGCAGCGAGGAGCTCCTTTTGCGCGGTCGCGTCGAGCAGACCCAGGGCGTGGAGCGCGGCCAGTTCTTCGAGCTGCGGATCTTGCTCGGGATTACTCATGGAGAACCCTCAGGATGGTGCGCAGGCGTGCCATGCCCCGGTGCGCCCGGGCTTTGATTGTTCCCAGCGGCTCCTCGAGCTTTTGGGCGATTTCGACCTGGGTCAGACCTTCAAAAAAGGCGAGGCGCAAGACCTGCCGCTGATCGCCGGAGAGCTGTTCGAGGGCGGAACGGACTTCGCGGGCGCGCTCGCTGAGCTCGCAATTTTCGGCGGAGGAGAGGGTGGCCGATCCGCTGGGCTCCAGGTCGGGAGCGTGGGTTTCCAGCAATTCACCGCGACGGCGCCGGGAACGAATCCGGTCGATGGCCCGGTTGCGCAACTGCGCGACGACCCAGGAAAAGGCCGAGCCGCGCTCCGCGCGAAAAGTTGCCGCCTTGTTCCAGACCGAAAGAAAGACTTCCTGGAGCAGGTCCTGGGCCTCGGCCTCATTGGCCAGCATCTTGAGCGCGAGGGAATAGAGAGGCGTGGAGAAACGGTCGTAAAGGGCGACGAAGGCGGAGCGATCGCCCTGCGCCACTTTCGCGACCAGTTGCGCGTCGTCATTCGCGCCGGCCGCGGAAGGAAAGGCATTCTCCATGTTATCGATTTTATATGCCGCAAAGAGAGGACGATTCCAAACCCAATCGCCGCGGGTCTTTTTCGCCGCCGCCAGGCCGAAGGGATAAGAGACAAGCATCGTCATACAGCTTTATGCGTCCGCGCGACGCCCCCGCGCATCAGGGACCGGCCGGAGGCGCCGGCGAGCCCGAGGGCGGCTCCGGCGGCGCGTTATTGGTCATCGATTCGGTGGCGGGGTGCATGAGCAAGACGGGAGTCGATACATTTGTTGTTGCCGGCGTGGTGGCAGGCGAAGCAACCGGCGGCGGGGTTGGGACGGGCGCGGCGACGGAGACATGTTTCACCTGGGCATCCGCGCAGCTATCGAGGACTTCCTTGAGTTTTTCGTAGGGCACCGTCTTTCCGGCCTTGATCACGAACGCTTGATCGGGCGTCGCCGTGACCAGCGCCTTGAGCTTCGATTGAAACTCGGCCAGGCCCATCGTGGCGCCCTGGAACCGGATGGTTCCGTTCGGATGGATCACGACGTTGATGAAAGCGGGCTTTGCGGGAAGGGCCGTCACCGCAGGCGCCGGGGTCGGCGTCATCACGGCTTCCACCAAGGCCAGCTTGATCAGGCAGGGGACCTCCTTGATCCGATGCAAATAATCTTGTTCCATCGCGCTCAAAGTCTCGCCCCGGGCCATCTTGGAACGGAGGGCCTTGATTTTTTGATCGGCCATGGGGATGAAGTCCATCGCGGCGGTCATCGTTTGCGCATCGGCCATCATTGCCTGATGCGGATCGGGCATGAGCGGGAAGCGGACGATTTTCAATGTCCCCGTTCCCTCGGCGCTGACGTCGCCGACCATCTTGCCGTCGGGCCGGTCCAGCTCGACGGTGCCCTGGGCGATCCAGACGTCGGTGCGGGTGGGCAGGGCGACTGTGACGAAATCGGTGCCGCGCGCGGCGGCGACGCCGAAGGGCGTGTGCACTTCATAGACCTCCTTCACGCCCTCCTGCTTGCCTACTTTTGAGAAGACGCCGCCCGTGGTCAGGTCGACCTCGGCGGAGCGCGATTGCGGGGTCACGGTCTGCTGCACGGCGGCTTCCGAATTCGGAATGAGCCGCGCGGAGTCAACGCCGCCAAAAAGGACGGCCGCCGTGGCGTCGGCTCCGGTCTTGACCACCGCGCCGTTGGGAATTGTCATGCCGTCGGTGACGGGCGCGAAGCTCGCGGGGGCGGAAGGCAGCGCGACCTGCACGTCGCCCTGCGGCTCGCGAATCTGCATCGCGTCGGGCGGCACGTCGAGGGAGGCGGGCATGCTGGGCGGCGTGATCGGTTCGATCCAGTCGTTGAGCACCTCGACGTAAAGGACCTTGGGGGCTTTTTTGTGGGGCGTGATGAAATAGGAATCGCCCTTCCGGGAGTAACTCCCCACCGGCATGATCACCGCGGAGGGATAGACCTTCAAGACATCGCTCTTCCAATAAAAATTCGTGTCGCTCTGTTTATACTCGGCTTCTTTTTTTGGGGTTTCCTGGGCGCCTTCCATGGCCCAGGCCGCGCCGCTCATGGTGGCGGCAAAAAGGGAGGTAAAAAGAAGTCGGGTGACGTTTTGCATGACGATAATAAGAAGTACGTGTGGAGGGTGAGCTTGGATGCTGGACACCATCGTCGCCAGCGATCTCGCAGCCTAGAGTCCGCCTCGATAATAGTCGAGGCTGCGCCGCGACCGGCGGCGCGGTTGGGGTCCTTTGAAAAGAGGACGAGAGGACTAAACGTGCTTCAGCGGATTTTCAACCACGCAATTGGGAACGAGGCGGTCCGCGATTTCCTCGGCGGGGTAAGTCACGATCTCGGCCAGCGTGGGATGGTAATGGGGCATGGTCGCCAGTTCCTGTGCCGTGCCGCGATAACGCATGACCGCGATCAATTCGTGGATCAGGTCCGAGGCGTGGGGGCCGATGATCTCCGCGCCGATGATTTCGCCCCGGGTCTTTTCCGCGAGCAGCTTGACGAAACCGAATTCGTGTCCGCCGATCATCGCCTTGCCGAGATCGTTGAATGGATAGCTCGCCTTCAGGAAATCGATGCCCTGGGCCTGCGCCTCGGTTTCCGTCAACCCGACCGAGGCGATTTCGGGATCGGTAAAGGTGACGAGCGCCTTTAAGCGGTAGTCGATCTTTTCCGGGACGGCGCAATTCCCGGACGCCTGGTCGCCGCGCAGATGGCAGACGGCATTGCGCGCCGCAATTTCGCCCTGCTGAATGGCGATGTGGACAACTTCGTGCGGTCCCACCGCATCGCCCGCGGCAAAGATATGGGGCGCGGAACTGGCCAGGTGGTCGTTGACCCGAAGCTTGCCTTCCGACAACACCACACCCGCATTTTCGAGATTCAGCCCGGCGAGCGCGGGGGCGCGTCCCATGGCGTAGAGAATTTCGTCGACCACGATCTCCTCGCGCTTCCTTCCTCGTTGAAACAGGATCTTCTTGCCCTTGCCGGTCTTGCTCACTTCCAGCAATTTCACGCCGGTCCGCACATCGATTTTCTCGGCCAGGAACGCGCGCTCCAACTCAGTGCTGACATCGGGACTGTAATTGCGGACAATGTGCCTGCTCCGTTGCAACATCGTGGTCTTCGAACCGACCCGGGCAAAAAACTGGCCGAGTTCCACGGCGATCACCCCGCCGCCGAGCACGGCCAGCCGCTTCGGAATTTCGTCCGCGTTGAGCGCCGTGTCGCTCGTCAGGCAGCCGGTCTCCCACAAGCCGGGAATAGGCACGCGGGTGATGACCGAGCCGGTGGCCAAAATGAAGGTCGAGGCCGTGACCAGCGACTGCCTGCGGCCCTGCGTCACCAGCAGCGTTTGGGCGTCGAGGAACGAGGCATGGCCGCGCAGCAGGGTGAATTTTCCCTGGCGCAGTTGCTTCCGCCGAAAGGCGGCAAAGCCCCCGATGAGATGCTGCTTGCGCGCCTGGACGCACTTCATGTTCACTTCGACCGCTTTGGCGACCAGGCCGAATTCGCGCGCGCGGCCGATCTCATGCCACCGGTGCGCCGATTCGAGCAGCGATTTCGAGGGCATGCAGCCCCGCAGGATGCAGAGCCCGCCCACCTGCGCCCCGCCTTCGATTACCACGGTGCGCGCGCCGAGGCACGACGCCGTCCGCGCCGCGGCAAACCCGGCGCTGCCGCCTCCGATGACCGCCACGTCGAATTCGGGCTTCGCGGGCTTGAAGCTGGGCCAGTTTTTCGTCAACGACTCGCCGCTCGAGGGGCGTGGCAGTGGCGTGGGCATGGCGAATCGGGGTGGTTGTTCAGACCGGCGCGCCGGTCAGCACCACGCGTTCGCCGCCGAACTTGGGGTAGAGATAACGATCGGCGGTCAGTCCCTTTCGGGTCACCAGCCGCGCTTCGTCAAGACCGCGCTCCTTCAGGCGGCGCAGGCTTTCGTGGAGAAGAAAAGTTCCCAGGCCCCGGCAGCGGTATTCGTTAAGCACGCAGACGCCCAGGGGCAGGTTGCTCACCTTGTCGCCGGCGTCGCGGATGGCCGCCGCGCCGATGATGCGGGCGCCGTGTTTGATGGCCACAAACGCGACCTCGCCCGCCGGAAGAGCGGTCTGGACGATTTCCTCCGCCAGTTTCACCCGCGCGGCGAGGTCGTCGCTCCAGGCCGGCTCCATCGACATCGACCGGGTCACCGCGGCGAGCAATAAATTGCGGTCCTCCAGCGTCGCGGCCTCCACGGTATAGCGGGAAGCAAGCTTCGTGGCCTCTGCGGGAAGCGTTTTCAAATTCCAGGTATACTGGACCCATACGGACAACCTCATGGAACGAGGCTGTGCGAAAATGGGGCGGGGGTCACGCCGAAAGAGTTTCGTGTGATGCGCGGCGCGATTCCCTGATGAATCTTTTCTCTTTCGCGGGAGAGGTGGCAAAAGTTGTAACGTGGAATTGGCGTGGCTTCTGCTATAACGCTCACATGAATGTGCGCCCGCACAGCTTCGGCGGTCGAGGTGAACGCCTCGCTCCGGGAACGTCGAGCCTGACCCGCGCGGGCCTCGTTTCGCTGCATAGAGGTCCCGGGGCCGTCCGCGAGACCGCCTCGCGAAAAACCGAATCCATTTGCGCATAGCCGACACGCTATTAAACTTTTCCTGTGGCTCGAAAAAACAAATCCAATCCTTCCGAAGAGCCGGAGTCTTCTCCTCTCTCCTCCTCCGCGCAAGGCCCCAATCCGTCGCTCGAACCGATTCTCGACGAGAATCTCGACACGCTTTCGGCGCTGCAGCTCGTCGATCTGCTCACCCAGTTTTATCCGCTCAGTTCGCCGCGCCGGACCGAGCTCGGTTACCTGCGCCGCCGCATCGAGGAGCTGGAAGTGCTCAACGAGCAGGCGCGCCAGGCGGTGGAAAAACTCGACGCCGCGGTCACGAAGCTGACTTCGCCGGCCAATCGCGTCGGCACGCTCCTCAACCTGCCCAAGGCCGACATCGCGCTCGTCATCAACGGTGGCACCGAGTTCTATTGCTCGATCGACCCGCGCCTTTCACAGTCGAAGCTGCTGGTCGGCACGCGGGTTTTGCTCAATGAAGCCTATGTCGTCATCGGCGATCTCGGCTTTGAAAACGGCGGCCCGGTGGCCAAGATTCAGGATCTTCTTCCCGACGGCCGGCTGCGCGTGGGACAGGAGGGCGGACTCGCCAATACGCTGGTCATCCGCTCCGCCGCGCTCGGCAAGGAAAAGCTCAAGCCGGGCCTCGAAATACGGCTCGATTCCTCGCAGCGCGTGGCGTTGGAGGTCGTGGCCGGCGCGCAATCGCGCGATCATCTTCTGGAACAGGTTCCCGAGTTGCCCTGGGAAAAAGTCGGCGGCCAGGACGAAGCGCGCCAGGCCGTCCGCGACGCGGTGGAACTGCCTTTGCTCCACAGCGATCTTTTCAAGGCCTACAACCATACCAGCCCCAAGGGGATTCTTCTTTATGGCCCGCCCGGCTGCGGCAAAACGCTGCTCGGCAAGGCGACGGCCTACAATCTGACGCGCCAGTTGCGCGAGAAAACCGGGGTCGATCATCGCGAGTATTTCATGCACGTCAAAGGACCGGAAATCCTCAACATGTGGGTCGGCGAATCGGAACGGCAGGTACGCGAACTTTTCGCCCGCGCCCGCGAAAAGGCGAAGGAAGGCTTTCTCCCCTTCATTTTTATCGACGAGGCCGAATCGATCCTTGGCACGCGCCGCGCCGGGCGGACCAGCGGCATTCTCAACACGCTCGTGCCAATGTTCTGCGCCGAGATGGATGGCATCGAATCGCTTCAGCAGATGGTCATCATCCTCGCCTCGAATCGCGCCGACATGATCGACCCGGCCATCCTGCGGCCCGGGCGGATCGACCGCAAAATCAAGGTCCTGCGCCCCACGAAAAAGGGGTCGGAGGAAATTTACCGCATCTATCTCACGCCCAACCTGCCGCTCGATCCGCAACTCCTGCGCGACAATGGCGACGATCGGCAGAAGGCCGTCGATGCCATTATCGAAAAGGTGATCGAGGCGCAATTCAGCCAGCGCGAAGACAATCGCTTCCTCGAAGTCACCCTGCGCAGCGGACGTCACGAATATCTGCACCGGGGCGACCTGACCAGCGGTGCGATCATCGCGGGCATCGTCGAGCGGGCCAAGGAAACGGCGATCAAGCGCGCCATCGCGTCGCCCGAGCCGACGGGGCTTGGCATTGGCGATTTCATGGAGGCGCTCAATGTCGAATACAAGCAAAACGACATCTTCCCGCCCAACGACATCACCGAGGACTGGCTCAAGCTCGTCGATTACGATCCCGAAAACGTGGTGAAGCTTTCGCCGGTCAAACCGCGCCGCGTGGATCAGTCAGCAATTATCTAGGAGAATTTATGATTTGGCGCCAGACCCTTTTAGCTATCCCGTCCGGCCTTGGTATGTTCCTCGTCGCCTTTTCAATTTCCGAATTGTTCGGAGCCGGTCACGGCACCGACAAGGTTTCCAACCTGTCACCCCTTTTTCTTTTCATCGCCGGGTTGTGTATCGCCGCTTTGGGCATTGTCGTTCGACAATTGGCGGCCCAGCTTGACACAGTCGAAAAGGAGATCTCGAAATTAAAATGGTCACGAGATCAGGCGACGCTCGATAAGATTTTGCCTACAGTTAACTAACCCGGTGCCCTGTGTTTCCTGAATCCGCGCCAACTGTGCCTTTTACAACCCCATTTCCTCGTTCCCAAGTTGCACTTGGGAACGAACTTGTTCCCGCAACTCCGTTGCTCGGGCTTGCGAAGCGAAGCTTCGCCGGCAAGTGCGTTCCCAAGTACAACTTGGGAACGAGGGAGCGACTGATGGGACCCGCCATTTGCCCTTTCCCCTTTTCCTTTTAACTTTTGCTCATGCACACCAACCCACCTCCCTGGCCCATCTGCTTCGGTTTGGAAACGGAACTGGGCATCACGGTGATGGAGGACCCGGAGGCCGACGTCGTCGAGGAATCGATTGCGCTCGTCCGTTCCGCGGCCCAGCACGGTGTGGCCAATCTCTGGGATTACGCCACTGAGGACCCGCATCGCGATGCGCGGGGCTTTCGCGCCCAGGAGTTGATGCAGGATACCGACGAGGCCAATTATTATTCGCAAGACTCGGCCCGCGAACTGACCTTCCAGGAAATCAAAAGCGATCTCGTCCTGCGCAACGGCGCGCGCTTTTACAACGACCACGCCCATCCTGAATATTCGACGCCCGAATGCGCCACGCTGGTCGATCTCATCGCGCAGGACAAGGCGGGCGAGCGGCTGCTCGAAGAATGCGCGCGGCAGGTGACGCGCCGTGGCAGCCGCACGGTCAAGCTCTATAAAAACAACACCGATTTCCGCGGCCATTCCTACGGCTGCCATGATAATTACCTCATTCCGCGCATTATTCCATGGGAGCGGCTGGTCCATGCCATGACGCCATTTCTCGTCACGCGCCAGCTCTACGCCGGGGCGGGCAAGGTCGGCTGGGAATGCGAAAATACCGGCGGCACGGGCGGCTTTCAGATTTCCCAGCGGGCCGATTTTTTCACCGAGCTGGTCAGCATCGACACGATGAACCGCCGTCCGCTGATCAACACGCGCGACGAGCCGCATGCCGACCCGACCCGCTTTCGCCGGTTTCACGTCATCATCGGCGACTCGAATCTTTCCCAGTTCGCCACGTGGCTGAAGATCGGCACGACGGCGCTCATGCTCGAGTCGCTGGAACATGAAGGCGCGCCCGACTGGTGGTCGCTCGCCGATCCGCTCGAAACGCATCGCCAGATTTCCCGTGACGAATCGTTCCAGTGGCTGATTCCGCTGGCCAACGGCAAAACCATTCGCGCGGTCGATCTTCAATACGATTTCATTCGCTGGGTCGAAAAGCGGGTCGATCTGCAACACGAGGAAAAGCGGAAGGTGCTCGCCGATTGGAAAGAGACGGTGGAGACGCTGGAGCGCGATCCGCTTTCACTCCACGACCGGCTCGACTGGGCGGCCAAGCGCCATCTGCTCGACGCCTTTCGCGTGCAGGAAAATCTCCAATGGGACAGCCCGTGGCTGCAAAGCCTCGATCTCGAATATCATTTGCTCAAGCATGATGAAGGTCTTTTCTTCGCCCTGGAAAATTCAGGCCAGATGAAAAGGCTCATCGGCGAGGCGGAGATCATCCACGCGGTGCAGCATCCGCCCGCCTCGTCCCGCGCCTATCTGCGGGGCCGCAGCGTGCTGAAATTCGCCCGCGAAATGAAAACCGCGCAGTGGGACAACCTGGTCTTCAAGGTCGGCGACCAGATGTATCGCCTCGATATGAGCCAGGCTTTTCCCGGCATGCGTCTCGAGGAAATGATCGCCGCGATGGACAAATCGAAGACCATCCACGATCTCATCCGCGAATTGAACTTGAAACCGGTATGAGGAGAAGCATTTCGGAATGACCAAATTGCACGGAGGTTTTATGGAAAAAATCGAAAAACTTGATGAATGGGGCTTATCCGAGGACTCGCGAGAACTGCTGGCGAAGTGTCTTCTTATTCTAAACTCGTTCGCCATTGCCCTGTATTTATTGTGGTGGGGCCTGCTGTGGCTGCGCCTCGTCGGTTTAGAGGCCATCGCGGCCCCCATTATCGTCTGTCTCTATTTTATTTCTCTTTTCGGTTTCCCAATAAGCGTGATTTGCCTTCGGGGCGTCCAAAGGCCCAAGTGGGTGACGGTCGCCCTGTTCATCAACGCGCCTTTTTACGCTTTGCAATTAATCGCTCTTGCGCTCTGGCTTGTGGTCGAGTTGCGGAGTTTATAAAAAGAGATTTGAACTTGAAACCTGTCGGATAGGCGTTGAAGTGAAGTGAATTCGAACTAGATTAATTTTATGCCCGATCAAAATCAAAAAACACGTCCCAGCGGCGGCGGTCCCGATGCTCCGGCGCCCGGCGGCGGACCCTCCGCCCCCAAAGTCGATCGCCCCAACGTCGACGATTTGCTCAAGCGCATGCGCAAGGTCGATCCCGACCAGGCCAAACGTTACCGCCAACGCACGGGTCAATGAACTTTCCCGGAACTCACCCCGGCGGGGCCGAAGGCGCTCGCGCCATCGGAACCGGGGACTTTACGGAGCTGCTTCGCCTGAGCGGAAACGGTCCGGCCACGGCGGAGGCTTTTCGGGCCGCTCCCCACGTTGCTCCTGGTGCTTCGACCCAGACGGAAGCGACGACCGTCCTCTCCTTTCATTACAAGGACGGCGTGCTCATCGCGGGCGATCGCCGCGCCACCGCGGGCAATACGATCATGTACGACCGCGCCGACAAGGTGATCGAGCTCGACCTCGATACGATCATCGCCATCGCCGGTTCTCCCGCCGTCGCCTTTGAAATGGCGCGCACGCTCCAGACATCGTTTCAATATTATCGCCGCAGCCAGCTCCAGGCGCTGAGCCTTGGCGCGAAGGTCCGCGCGCTCGGCAAGCTGATCAAGGACAACCTGCCGATGACGCTGCAGGGCGTCGGCGCGGTCGTCCCGATCCTCGCCGCGCGCGATCCGCATCATCAGCCCGAGCCGAGCCTCTATTTCTACGATGCGCTCGGCGCGCAATTCCAGGCGGTCGATTTCGCCGTTTCCGGTTCCGGGTCGCCGGCGGCCCGCAGCGTTTTGCAATGGATCAATCGCTGGAGCGGCCAGCCCACGTCCGAGCGCGACGAGAAGCAGGCGGTGCAGCTTGCGCTCCAGTTGCTCGATGTTGCCGCCGAGTCGGACAGCGCTACCGGCGGGGTCGATCGCCGTTCCCATGTTTTTCCCCAGGTGAAGGTGCTCACCCGCTACGGCCTGCGTTCGGTCTCGGTGGACACCCTGCGCGAATGCTTTACCGCCCTCGAAGCGGCCCAGAAATAAACCTCAACCCGAAAGACAAGCCTTATGAAAACACTCGCCACCATCTCAGGAACCACCTCGGGAGGCCGCGACGGTCACGGCGAAACCTCCGACGGCCTTATCAAGGCAGATTTTAAATCCAAAGGCGGAGGCCCCACACCTGAGCACTTCTTCGCGCTCGGCTACTCTGCCTGCTTTGGCAGCGCTCTGGCCGGCGTTTCACGGCTCAAGCAGGTTCAGCTTCCGGCCGATTTCAGCGTCACGGTGAAGGTGGACCTCAATGTCGGCGACAATCACGATTATTCCCTGGCCGCCGAGTTGCAGGTCAAGCTGCCGGGCATCGAGAAAAGCGTTGCCGAGGATTTAGTCAAGGCGGCCGACCAGATGTGCCCCTACTCGAAAGCCATCCGCGGCAATGTGCCGGTCAAGCTGACTGTGCTCTAAGCTTTCATGACCGAAGAACCCTACCGCTGGCTTGAGGCGATCACCAATCGCCGCGAATATATCGAGGACCAACTTGCGCCGGGCCTGCCCGTGGTCGCGCTCAGCGCCGGTCCGGGCGTCCTATTGCTCACGATCAAGACCTCCACGCCGAAGCTTTTCGAGATCTATAATCATCTCGCGCTCGGCACGGTCGGCCATCCTGCCGACATTGAGAAAGTGCGGCAGACCGCCATCGATGCGGCGCACCTGGAAGGCTTCGCGCGTTCGCCCAGTGACGTCACCGCGCGTCGGCTGGTCAGCTATAATCTTGCACCCGCGCTGAAGGCCGCCTTCGAGCAGATCTTCGCCGCGCCGCTGCTTTTCCGCGGTATCCTTGGCGAACTCGGCGCCGCGCCGGCGGATGATATGCTCTGGGTCTTCGATTACGACGGCTCCTTCGTCGCCCAGGGCGGGTCCGAGTTGGCCCATGGAACGGTAATCAGCGGACCCCGCCACGTTACCAAGGATTGGGCGGCCCAAAGTTCGAAGCCCACGCTGGAGCGCGACTCGCTGAAGTCGGCCGCGCTCTCCGCCTTGCGGCTGCTCGTCTGGGCGAAGCTGCGCGGGACCAAGGACCAGGGCATTGAATTCACTTCCGTGCCAACGGACATAGCCCAACTCAAGGAAAAACTCGGCGGGGAAGGCCTCGAGTTCGCGCTGCTCGATCGTGCGCTGCTCGGCCAGCCCATCGCCTACCGCGTGCCGACGGCGGATGAGTTGGGACTGTAGGTAGTCCGCGATCTGCGAGCGCGAATTTCGGCCCGTCAAGTCGATGGCGTCAAACCGATCCTAAAAAAGTTTTCCAATCGGGGCGAAGGCGATAAGGTGAGGCATGATTCGAGCTCAAATCATTGTCCGTCCGCGCAAAAGCATCTTCGATCCCCAGGGGGACGCCGTTTGCCGCGCCATCCAACACCTCGGCGTTTCCGCCGTCCAACAAGCCCATGTGGGCAAATGCATCGAGTTGGAATTGGAAGGCGACAACCTCGACCAGGCGCGCGCGCAACTGGAGACCATCTGCAAGGACCTCCTCTCCAATCCGGTCATTGAGGATTACGTATTGACCCTCCAACCCGCGGACAAGAAATAGTCATGCGCTGGGCCGTCATCCAATTTCCCGGTTCCAATTGTGACCAGGATGTCTTCCATGTCCTGAAAAATGTGCTTGCGCAGGAGGTCGATTACGTCTGGCACAAGGATTCGTCGCTGAACGGCGCCGATGCCGTCGTGCTGCCGGGCGGCTTTTCCTATGGTGATTACCTCCGCTGCGGCGCGATCGCCCGGTTCTCACCCATCATGCCCGCGGTGAAGGAAGCGGCGGCGCAGGGGAAAACGGTGCTTGGCATCTGCAACGGCTTTCAGATTCTTTGCGAGGCGGGTCTGCTGCCGGGCGTGCTGGTGCGCAACAACAGCCTCCACTTTCGTTGCGAGACGATTCCGGTGCGCGTCGAGCATCCGGGCAGCCGGTTCACGAGCGAGTATCTCACCGGCCAGGTCTTGCAGCTGCCCATTGCCCACGGGGAAGGTCATTACGTGGCCGACGAGGCGACGCTGGATACGCTTTTCCAAAACAAACAGGTGCTCTTCACTTACTGTGACGCCCAGGGCCGAACCACGCCCGAGGCGAATCCCAACGGCTCGCAACGCCATATTGCGGGCCTTACCAATCGCTCTGGAAATGTCCTCGGCCTGATGCCCCACCCGGAGCGCGCGTCGGAAAAAATTCTCGGCAGCGCCGATGGGCTCGGGCTTTTTTCTTCCATTCTTGCCGGCGCGAGCGCCACGAATGCCAAGGCGGCATGAGATAGTTAAGATCACATTTGTGACCTTGAAGAATAATGAGCGACTCCTCTCTTTCCACTCAAAACATCGTTCCGCTGATTCACACCATCAGGGAGCAACGGGTGATTTTGGCTTCGGACTTGGCTAAATTGTATGGCGTGGAAACGAAGCGGCTCAACGAGCAGATCAGACGCAATCCGGAAAGATTTCCTTCTGACTTCATGTTTCAACTTACTGCTGTTGAGTGGGATGCGGATTTCTTTAAGGTCGCAAACTGCGACCTTAAAGAAAGGACAGCACCAAAAGTACCGGCCCTACGCCTTCACAGAGCATGGGGCCATCATGGCGGCCAATGTCCTGAACAGTCCACAAGCGGTGGCCATGAGTGTCTATATTGTCCGGGCCTTTATTCAACAACGCGAAGTCCTGAGGGCGAACGAGGCCATTCTCAAACGCCTCGCCGAAATCGACCAAACGCTTTTGCTGCACGACAAGGCCCTGCGCGATATTTACCAAAAGCTGCTCCCCCTGCTGCAACCGCCCCCCGATCCGCCCAAGCCGAAGATCGGCTTTCGCGAGAAGAGTCCGCGCTACGGCCTCGCAAATAAAAATTCCGTTGATTCCGTAATTCCGTCAAAATCCCTTCTTTATGCCCGATCCCGCCGTCACTCCTGAACTCGTCGCCAAGCACGGCATCACGCCGGACGAGTATCAGCGCATCAAAAACATCCTGAAGCGCGAACCGAATTTCACGGAGCTTGGGATTTTTTCCGTCATGTGGAGCGAGCATTGTTCCTACAAAAACTCTCGGCTCGAATTGAGGAAATTTCCCACCACGGGGCCGCGCGTGCTGGTCAAGGCGGGCGAGGAAAATGCCGGGGTCATCGACATTGGCGACGGCTGGGGCGTGGCGTTCAAGATGGAATCGCATAACCATCCCAGCGCGGTCGAGCCTTTTCAGGGTGCGGCCACCGGGGTCGGCGGCATTTTGCGCGACATTTTCACCATGGGCGCGCGGCCGGTGTTCCTGATGAATTCGCTCCGCTTCGGCGACATCCGTCCGGACAAGCCGAACGCCGCGGCCAATCGCCGCCTCCTTTCGGGCGTCGTCGCCGGAATCGCCCATTACGGCAACTGCATCGGTGTGCCCACCGTGGGGGGCGAGATTTATTTCGACGCCTCCTACGACGGCAATCCCCTCGTGAATGTCTTCTGTCTCGGCACGCTGCGCACGGACGAGATTCGGCGCGGGGCGGCGACCGGCGCGGGCAACCCCGTTTTCTACGTCGGTGCGCGCACAGGCCGGGATGGTCTTGCCGGCGCGGCCTTTGCCTCGCGCGACTTGACCGAGGACTCGAAGGCCGACCGGCCCGCGGTGCAGGTGGGCGATCCGTTCATCGAAAAACTTTTGCTCGAGGCCTGCCTGGAACTTTTCCAGCATCCCGAGGCGGTCGTCGGCGTGCAGGACATGGGTGCCGCGGGTCTCACCTGCTCGACCTGCGAAACGGCCAGTCGCGGCAACAGTGGCATCGAGATCGACCTGGCGCTGGTGCCGCAGCGCGAGCCGGGCATGACGCCCTACGAGACGATGCTTTCCGAGTCGCAGGAACGGATGCTTATCATCGTGCGCAAGGGACACGAGAAAACCGTCACCGATATTTTCGAGAAGTGGGACCTCCCCTGCGCGCTTATTGGCCGCGTGACTGAAGACGGTTTCATGCGCGTCAAGGATCACGGCGTCACCGTGGCCGAAATTCCGGCCAAGCAACTCGCCGACGAAGCGCCGCTTTACAAGCGTGAAGCCCGCCGGCCTGCTGGTCTGGATGAGCGGCAAAAGCTCGATCTTGCGTCGGTGCCTGAGGCCGATCTTCAGGAGGCGCTGCCCCAATTGCTCGCCACGCCCGATCTGACTTCGAAGCGCTGGGTCTATCGCCAGTACGATCACATGGTGCGGGTCGGCACCGTGATCGCGCCCGGCAGCGATGCCGCGGTGGTCCGCATTCCGACCGGTGAAAATGCCTGGAAATACCTGGCGGCGTCGGTCGATTGCAATGCTCACTACGTCGCGTTGGAGCCGAGGTTGGGGGCGCTCATTGCCGTGGCCGAATGCGCGCGCAATCTTGCGATGACCGGCGCGGAGCCGCTCGCGCTGACGGATAATCTCAACTTCGGCAATCCCCACAACCCCGAGAACTTCTATCAACTCCAGCAGGCGGTGGATGGTTTGGCCGAGGGCTGCCGGGCGTTCGATATCCCCGTCACCGGCGGCAACGTCAGCCTCTACAATCAATCGCCTGCGGGCCCCATCGATCCCACGCCCACCGTCGGCATCGTCGGCCTGATCCGGGACGCGAAGCACATCACGCCTTCCCATTTTCAAAATCAGGGCGATGCGATCATTCTTGTCGGGCAGGTCGGTGAGGAACTCGGCGCAAGCCTCTATCTGCGTGAAATCCACGGCCTGAAACGAGGCCGTCCGCCGGAACTGAATATCGAACGCGAAAAGAAAATGCACGACGCGGTGCGCGCCGCCATTCGCCTGGACGAAATAAGGAGCGCGCACGACCTGGCCGAGGGCGGTCTGCTCGTCGCGCTGGCGGAATCGGCCATTGGGGGCGCGAAGCAGTTGGGCGCGATGGTTAAGCTCGATCTTCCTTTTGCCCGCCTCGACGCGCTTCTCCTGGGCGAAAGTCAAAGCCGCGCTCTCGTCACCTCACGGCCCGAAAATGCCTCCGCCCTGATTGCCCTGTTTGAACTTCGCGGCGTGCCGGCGCGACGCATCGGGACCGTGGGTGGGCCCGATCTGGTCGTGCAAGTGGCTGGAGGTCCTGCAAGCCGCGAATTGAAATGGAATATCGCCTCGCTCCACCAGACTTGGGATGGCTCTCTCGCTTCTTATCTCGCCTGACTGGATCGCGATCCAAGCTTCAACTTTTACAGCGCTGCAGCCGGAGCGGGGGCCGATGTATCCGGCTTTTTCTCGATCTGACCATCGGGCTTTTTCTGGCCCTGGGAAAGCGTATCGCGCGTTTCGTTAGGATCGTCCTCCAGTCCCCCGACGACAGTGACGTTGCCATCCTCCAACTTGGTCAGTCGCGGCGGGATGGTTTGGTAGGTCTTGAAAAGCCCTTGATGAAGAATCTTTCCGCTCGGGTCGGTGCGGGTATAGAGATAGGTGCCCATGGCGGTCGGTTGCATGACGTGAAGGTTTCCCTGCGGATCGAAAAAGACTTCGGGATCGATGTAGGCGACTACTTCACCCAATGAGAGGTTGGCCAGGACAACATTTTCACTCGGATCTTCCACGCGCAGGTAGAGATTGGTCCGGTCGGGCTGGGGTGAAAAGCGAATGAGCGAATAGACGCGCTGCGTGCCGTCCACGGGCCGCGTTTGGGTCCAAACCTGGCGACCGCGGAGTACCACGAAGGGAACAGTGTCCGAAATGATCTGGCCCGCGCCGGGCAGATCGATCACGGCGGCGGCGTTGTAGTCGCCTTCTTCACGGAAGGAGAAGAGCGGGGTGAGGTTGATGCGGAGGGTTTTGGTCTCGCCGACTTTCAGGCTGATCGGCTTGAAGGTGCCCTGACGTTCCTGGCGCACGGGCAGGCGATTATGCTTGGAGACGAGGAAGGAAAGCCACGGATGGCCCTCTTGGTTGTCGAGGACGAGATCGCTCTCGCCGGCGTTGGCCACGGTAACCAGCAGGTCGACCCGCTCGTAGAGGAGAAAATCGCTCCGTTCGGTTTGCGCGGTGACCTGGATCTGGGCGGAGAGAAGAGAAGTGGTGGCCAGAAAGCAAAGCGCGCCGAGGGCGGGCAGGTATCTCATACTGAAATTGACGCTAGAGGAGCGGGCGTGGAAAACAAGATGGAATTCACGGTTTTGGCGTGAAGTCCCAAACGTAGCGGGCATTCTCAGGCCCATGTCATCTGGAAATCCTGCACCCAAACTGAGCGTGACGGTCCTCGGCTCGGGCACGTCGCAGGGGGTGCCGATGATCGGTTGCCGATGCGCGGTTTGCCTGTCGGACGATCCGCGGGACAAGCGGACGCGTTCTTCCATTTTCGTCGCCACGCCGCAGGCCAAAATTCTGGTCGATACGACGCCCGATCTGCGGCAGCAGGCTCTCCGGGAAAACCTCGACCATCTCGACGCGGTCCTCTTCACCCATCCCCACGCCGACCACATCATGGGCTTCGACGACCTGCGCCGCTTTTGCGAGATCCAGGGCGGTCCGCTCCCGATCTATGGCTCGGCGGAGACGCTGGGCCAGGTGGAGCGCATCTTCTTCTACGCCTTCAATCCCCGGAAGCTTGTACCGGGCTATGTGCATGTCCTGCCTCACGTCGTCACGGGACCTTTCGAGTTGGGCGGACTTCAAGTCATGCCGCTGCCCGTGCCGCACGGGGCGGTTTCCACGCTCGGCTTTCTCTTCTCGCAAGGGGACCGCAAGCTCCTCGCCTACCTCAGCGACTGCGCCTCGGTGCCGGAGCCGGTCCGGGCGCTGATCGCGGGAGTGGAGGCGCTGATCATCGACGGGTTGCGCGACAAGCCGCACCCGACCCACCTGACCGTGGCCGGCGCGGTGGAGGTCGCGCGGGCGGTCGGCGCGCGGCGCTCGTTCCTCACCCACCAGACCCACGAGAAGCGCCATGCCGACCGGCTGCGGGACCTGCCCGCCGGGATCGAGGTGGCCTACGATGGGCTGAGGCTCGAGTTCGACCTGAGGCCCTAGCCGTTTGGCTTTAAAAGCCTTCGTGGCTACTATTTTTAGCACATCTTGCCCATGGAAGATTTCCAAGGCAGCGGCGTGGGGTGCGGATTACATGGATTCCATGGAGAGAAATCGGGTCGTCTTTTGGTTTGCGACGCGTTAGGCTGCGTCATCTCGAAATCGGATGTGGCCATTTTGAAACGGGTCGACGACTGCGCCGCGCGCGCTTGCCGAGGCGGCGGGTGTCTCCTGATTTTCGCGTTTGGAATCGTCCTGACGACCTTGGCGCGGGCGGCCGATAATCCCGAAGCGGCGGCGACGAATGCGCCCGCCTCGGCAAGCCAGCCGTTTCTTTCCACGAATTCGGCCGCCCCGACTTTCCTCGAGAGTCATCCCGAGCTCTCCACGCCGGCCCCGGGCGAGCGGTCGAGCCTGACCCTGCGTCCCGAGACGGCGCCGACCAACGCGCCTCCGCAGGTGAGCCCGCCGAGCTCCGAGTTTTTCCCCGGCACTTTTCCCGAGATGACCCCGATGGAGGGGTCGGGGGACCTCGCCGATCACCTGCTGGTGGTTTACAACTCGAACGACCCCGACAGCCAGGGCCTGGCGGAGTATTACGCCGCCCAGCGCCACATTCCGGCCGAGCGCGTCCTCGCCATCGCGAGCCCGGTCACGGAGGAAATCACGCGCGCGCAATTCGACGAGACGATCCGCGTGCCGATCGTTTCCTACCTGACGCAGAAAGACTGGCTGGAGCGGCAAACCCAACGGGTGGGGGTCGGCAACCGCTATCTGAACCTGCTGGTGGCGACCCGCAACGACATCTGGGCCATCGTGCTGATGCGCGGCGTTCCGCTGAAGATCGCGCCCGATCCGAGCGACGACGACAGCATGGAGCATCAGCCCGAATTGCAGACGAACGCCGCCGCCGTCGACAGCGAGCTCGCCCTTTTGCCCATCTTCGGCCTGCCCAAGGGCGGCTACGTGCCCAACATCTTTTTTGACGACCTGATGACCGGGATCAAAAACATCGGACCCGAGCTGGCCCGCAACATGATCCTGGTGACGCGTCTGGACGGGCCGAAGCCGGGCGATGTCCGCCGGATGATCGACGATTCGATTTATGCCGAGACGCACCGGCTGGCGGGCCTGGCGGTGGTCGACAGCCGCGGCCTGACCGACGTGAAGGACGGCTACACCTCGGGGGACATCTGGCTGCGCGGGGCGCGGGATGCGCTGGTCCGGGACGGCTGGACGGTGAAATTCGACGACAAGCCCGAGGTGCTTCCGACGACCGACCCGTGCAACCAGGTGGCGCTCTACCTCGGCTGGTACACGGAGGAGGCGACCGGGCCGTGGGTGACGCCGCCGAACCGGTTCGTGCGCGGCGCCGTCGCCTACCATCTTCATTCCTTCAGCGCCAGCACGGTGCGGAGCGAGACGAGCAACTGGGTGGGGCCGCTGATCGCCCACGGCGCCGACGCCACGATGGGAATGGTCTACGAACCTTATCTCGCGTTGACGCCCCACGAGGATATTTTCACCCGGCGCCTGCTGCGCGGCGATTATTTTGCCGAGGCGGCCTACGCCTCCGAGCGGGGGCTTTCGTGGATGCTGACCGTGGTGGGCGATCCGCTTTATCGCCCGTTCCGGGTGCCGCTCGATTCCGCGCTGGCCGCGGCGGGCGTTCCGCATACCGATCACGATGACTGGCTTCTTTTGCAGCAGGTCCAGCGCGAACTCGTCGCGGGCGGGATCCAGGCCAATCCGGCGAGCCTCGAACAGGCGCTCGACGTGCCCGGCGCGGGCGCGGTGGCGCAAGAGGGGTTGGGCGATCTTTTGGAAAAGTTGAACGACCCGGCGGCGGGAGCTTTCGTGGAGCAGGCTTACCAGAAGGCGCTGGCGGGGGACACCGCGCCGGTCGACCGGATACGGGTCGGGCTGAAGCTGGCGCAGTACGACAGCAATCACGGCAAGGACGCGCGGGCGCAGGCCGAGCTCGATGTTCTGCGGGAACTTTTCCCGGCCGATGCGAAACGGTTCGGGGTCTCCGATTCGCTGGTTCCGACGGCGCTGACGCCGCCGAATCCGCCCGTGGGCAGGGCCGTCCTTCCCCGTCCGCCGTCGCCGCCCCAGCCGAGTCCGGCCACGCCGTGAGGGGTTTAATTTCTTGGGTTGAATATCTTGAAGCTTGCGTTGGCTTTCCGCTGGCCGTCGCTCCCGGCTAAGACCTTTTCAAATACTGTAACCGCACGGGCGGTTTCAGGCCCGGAGGGCCAAAAGACACAACAAAAAGCGGCCATGCGATTTTTTAAATGCTCGGATATCTTTCGGGC
Organism: Methylacidiphilales bacterium; assembly: GCA_965226715.1. GTDB lineage: Bacteria > Verrucomicrobiota > Verrucomicrobiia > Methylacidiphilales > UBA1321 > JABDGH01. The sequence continues at coordinate 192,807 of CBDDEB010000002.1, forward strand.
CTCCGGCGCGGCAGAGAAACGCACCCGTTGCCGGCTGGATGAGAAGCATTCCGGAGGAATGCATGAAAGTAGCCCGGCGATTTATCGCCGGGTTGTTTAGGGCGGGAGGGCTGCGTCCCGGCGGGACGCTTGAAACGGAATCGCGACGCAGTAGCCGGTAAAAAATTCAGGCGTCCCAATGGGACGCGGTTCTTTTTTCGCTCTACCCGGCAATGAATTGCCGGGCTACTTTCGGGTGTCCCTCCGGGACGCTCAACCGGGATAGCCCGGTGACCTCCTGTGCGCTCGCGATGCCGCGCTCGCGCACCCGGACAACAAGTTGTCCGGGCCACCCCCATGCGTCCGTTGAGATGAAAAACGGCCAGGATTGTTATAAGCCTTCGGCTTGCGAAAGGGGAGGAGAAGCGCTTGGACAGGGGTCTTGCTTTTTTCGCGTTATGGAACTAGGGTGGGAAATCCCACCACGCTTATGGTCGCAACCATCGAAAAAGAATACACCGTTCATCTGGACACAAAAAACAGGTTTACGCTGCGCGGAACAAAGCACAAATACTATCAAGTCAAAGCCCTGAAAGGCGGACTTTTCATTCTTTCCCCGCAAAAGCTCGTTCCGAGTTCCAAGATTTCTAAAGACACCTTGCGGCAGGTGACTCGATCGATTCGCAATCTAAAAAGCGGAAGGGTCAGCGGCCCGGTTGATATTGCCGCAGCCCGTAAGCTTCTTCGCGGATGACCTTTCAGATTTTCATGGGCCTTCCGGAAATGGAGGTCCTATGGAAGGAACTGTTGGAGAAAGCACGGGGAAACAAACTTTCCTCCGACGAAAGAGAATTTCTTGATAAATGGAGCAAGGCTCTTGAGTACCTGAGTAAAAATCCCAGGCATCCCGGTTTACAAACCCACGAGATTGATGATCTTTCCCGGAAGTTCGGCCTCAAGGTTTGGCAGAGCTATCTGGAAAATAATACTCCCGGCGCAGGCAGGATTTTTTGGGCTTACGGTCCAGCCCGCGGACAGATCACTATTTTGGCGATTGAAAGTCACCCCGAGAGTGGAAAGCGCAAAGGATACGAACGTATTCGTCTTTCCCAGTTTCCCAGATCGGCGGCCACGCCCAAGAACCCGAAGGATAAAAAGTAGCTTGCGCTAATGCTGCGGGGCGTCGACGGGGGCGGAGTAGATGGGAGTGGGCGGGTTGGCGAGGATGACGAGCATGGCGCTGCGGAATTTCTGGTAGTCGGGCAGGGCGAAGATTTGGAGGTAGGCGTTGATTTGTTTTACCTGGCCCTCCTTGAGGATGTGCTCGAACCAGGTGAAGACCTGGGTGCCGGCATATTTCGCGTCCCGGGCCCGGAGCGCCTGCGTGGCCGGGGGATCGTAGTTGAGCAAGAGGCGCCGCTGGAGCTGGCCGCCGGCATCGAAGACTTCGGCCATCCAGACAGTGTTGGGGTCCTGGGTGTAATCGAAAAACTGGCTGACGACGATTTGCTGCGGGCCGAGGGAAAACCGCTCGCGCACGAAGCAGAGCGATTGGGAGAGCTGGGGGACGCGGCCGCTGTCGCGCAGCTCGCGGAAATCGCGGAGGAGCAACTCGACCTTGACGTCGCGCTTGAGCGCCTGGTTGATCTGGATGAGGAGCTCAATGGCCTCGGGAAAATCGGGAACGAGGGCGTGAAGTTTTTCGAGGTAATCGTCGGCACGGGTGAGTTCGTTGAGCTTGAAGCTGATCCGCCCCGCCTCGAGGAGCGAACGCTTGGCCTGCGGTTCCTCGGCGAGGATGCCGTCGTAAATGGTCCGCGCCCCGGTCAGGTTGCCCGCTTCTTCCAGGGCGTAGCCTTGCTCGAAGCGCTTTTGATATTCGGCGACTTTCGCCGGGTCGAGGTGGTCGTCGGACGACGCGGCGGAGGGTTGGTCGGGCTGCGGCACGTCGACGACATGCGGCTTCGGCGTGGGCGTGGGCGAAGCAGGCGTCTGCGCCGACGCCCACCCGGAGGTAAGCGCCAGCAGCAGGAGGAAAAGCGAAAAATGCCTTTCCTTCATGTCTGCCTTTTACCCTTGACCTTTTTCCCTAGTAAGAGGCCTGCGCGCCGCCGAGGTTGCGCTTGCCGATCCAGGGCATGAGGCCGCGGAGACGGGCGCCGGTCTTTTCGATCGGGTGCTTCGTGCCGGCCTTGAGGAGCTTATGATACTTTTTTTTGCCCGACTTGGCTTCCTTGATCCAGCCGCGGGCGAATTTGCCGTTCTGGATTTCGGTGAGGACTTTCTTCATTTCGGCGCGGACGGCCTTGTTGATGATGCGGGGGCCGGTGACGACGTCGCCATACTTGGCGGTATCGGAGATGGAGAAGCGCATGCCGGAAATGCCCGCCTCGTACATGAGGTCGACGATGAGCTTGAGCTCGTGGAGGCATTCGAAGTAGGCCATCTCGGGCTGGTAACCGGCGGCCACGAGGGTGTCGTAACCGGCGGTGACGAGGGCGCTGGCGCCGCCGCAAAGCACGGCCTGCTCGCCGAAGAGGTCGGTCTCGGTTTCTTCCTTGAAGCTGGTTTCGATCACGCCGGCGCGGGTGCCGCCGATGCCCTTGGCCCAGGCGAGGGCGACTTTTTTCGCCTTGCCGCTCGGATTTTGGAAAATCGCGATGAGGGCGGGAACGCCGCGGCCTTCCTGGTACTGGCGGCGGACGAGATGGCCCGGCCCTTTCGGCGCGACCATGATGACGTCGATGTCCTTGGGCGGCTTGACGGTTTTGAAATGGATGGCGAAGCCGTGCGAGAAGAGAAGGGTCTTGCCCTTGGTCAGGTGGGGCTTGATGTCCTTTTCGTAGACGGAGGCGATGGTGATGTCGGGGACGGCGACGAAGATGATGTCGGCCTTCTTGACGGCCTCGGCGGCGTTGAAGACGGGGAAGCCATATTTCTTGGCGGCGGCGATCGATTTGCTGCCGGGGTAGAGGCCGATGATGACTTTGACGCCGCTTTCCTTGAGGTTGAGCGCGTGGGCGTGGCCCTGCGAGCCGAAGCCGATGACGGCCACGGTTTTGTTCTTGAGGACGTTCAAATCACCATCTTTATCGGAGTAAATTTTTGCGGGCATAGGAGGGGCAAGTATTAGGCAGGTCGATGGAGGTTGAACAGGCTAAAAACTTTAAAACATCCGTCATCCTGAGCTTGTCGAAGGATCTCTAACTATTTGCTGCGCTCGGCCAGTAACCGTTATCGCGGAGTCGTGTGGCTTTTTCGAAGTCGTTGTATGACGAAATAAAGGATGCCGAATATCAGGCAATAGAGGCAAAAATTTATGGTGTGCGCGAGCAACTCGGCCCATGGTTCGGAAAGCTTAGTGTCTGAGGTTAAATCAAGGCCCCAACCCCAGATGAAATGGATAAACTTATTAGTCAGGGTATCATAATCTGCTGTTACATCGATCAACATACCCAGACCGGACATCGGGATGGTTAATGCCGACAAAAAGAACGCTAAGCACGCGATAATCAACAAGGAAAAGTAACGCCTCATATCGCAGAAGCCTGCTTGACCTACGGATCGACGTAATGGATGCCGTGCTCGGCGCTGATCTCGACGATGCGCGCCTGGTCGGGGCCGCCCGGCTTCTGGAATTCTTTTTCGCAGCGCGCGAAGAAAATCTCGAAGCCGGCGGGCGAGGCGGAAACGAGGACGCGCGCGGGCGTGTCGCCGACGTTCTTCAACGTGTGGACGGAGAGCTTGGGCGCGAAGACGATGGTGCCCGGCGCGATGTCGTGCCACTGGCCGGCGATGAGGAAGCTCATGCGGCCTTCCTGGACGAGGAAGCACTCGTCCTCGTTTTCGTGGTAATGGGGCGGCGGGCCGGGACTGCCGACGGGGGCGACGATGATGGCCAGCATGTAGCGGCCGCCGGTATGTTCGCCGGTGAGATGGAAGATCATTTCCGATCCGAACGCGCGGACGACTTTTTTTTCGCCCGGCGCGACGACGAAGGGGAGGGAGTGGGGGGAGGCTTCCATCACGCGGGCAAATTATCCTTCCAGATTTCGCACCGCCAGCACCATTTTGCGGGCCTCGGCCGCGGAGGGCTGGCCGGGCGCGGCAGGCTGGTCGAGGTAGCCGTAGACGAGGCGCGAGCCGAGCGCGGTGAGCACGGCGCGGGACTGGGCGGCGTAGGGTCCGAGGCCCATGACCGCGAGGGGCCAGTCGGGATGGTTGACGAGGAGCGCGGCGAGCTGCTGGAGGTCGCGCCACGACTGGATGCGCGCGGCGATTTTGAGGAGGGTGCGGGGCTGGGGATCGAATTGCCCAACCCAGCGGTCGACTTGCGCGAGGGTGGCGGGCCGGGCGATGGCGTGCGCGGAGAGGACGACGGTTTTGCCCGCGCGGCGCGCTTCCTCAATCACCGGTCGCATCGCGCCCGCCGTGGCCATTTCCACATCGATGGCTTCGACGTGCGGCAGCAGCTTCAGAAACAAGGCGCGGCGCTCCGCGACTTTCCACGCGCGCTGTCCGCCCTCGGCGGGGATGCGGAGGGTGAGCAGGACCGGATGCTTTTTTTTCCGCAGGGCCGCTTCGATTTTATCGACGGTGACTTTCGCCGCGAGGAGGGCGTCGACGCGGACTTCGACGGCGTCGGCGGGAAGTTTCTTCGCGAGCAAGCGGAGGCCGGGCGCGGTCGTGACGGTGCCGAGCACGACGGGATGGGTTTCGGGGAAAGTCATGGAATTAAGCGTTAAAAAGTCACTTAACCTGGGCTGACTAAAGATAGTTCAGGAGAAGGCCGCTCATTTAGCTCAGATACTTACCCTCAAACCAGGCGAACGAACAATCGCTAAAAGGTTTTGTTGCCCAAAGACGGCTTTGCAAATCGAGATCATTACCTCCGGTGTGAATGTCACCTTCATGGCAAAAGTGAACAATCATTCGGTCGGCCGGAACCGTAATTGTAAAATCAGAGTCGCCGGGAATTACAATTTCCTGTCTCAACGAGTCGTTAATAAACTTATCCAGCCAACCAACTCCAACCTGCATAGCGCGATAACAGAGCTCGGGATGCAAGCGGCAGCCCCATCCGTAAACAGCGATGAGAATCGTGGACGGATCGAGGTTGCCTTGTAAGAAAGAAGGCAAAGCCAGCAGGGCACCTTTTAGAGCGGCTGCTTCCATGCGCTGGGTCACGTAGGCTTTAGGATATTTGTCCATTTGAGGTTCGTGTGTCCACGGGCCATGTCCTAGGCAAGCTGATCTACTTGCCTTTCGCGGCCACCGGCTTCGACTTGAACTCCAGTTCGCCTTTCGTGGCGACGACTTCGACGCGCGAGTGATCGGTGATCTCGCCTTTGAGCAGCGCGCGGGAGAGCTTCGTTTCGAGTTCGCGCTGGATGATGCGCTTGAGCGGGCGCGCGCCGTAGACCGGATCGTAGCCGCGCCGGGCGAGAAGTTCCTTCGCGGTGTCGTTGAGCCCCAGCTCGATGTGCCGCTCGGCCAGTCTCGTGCGAAGCAGGTCGAGCTGCAGGTCGACAATGCGCTCGATTTCTTTCAGCGTGAGCGGCTTGAAGAGGACGATTTCGTCGACGCGGTTGAGGAATTCGGGCCGGAAATGGGCCCGCATCTCGGCCATGACGGCGTCGCGGGTCTTCTCGTTGATCTCGCCCGATTTCTCGGAGGCGTTTTCGATCAGATAACGCGAGCCGATGTTCGACGTCATGATGATGATCGTGTTCTTGAAATCGACGGTGCGGCCCTGGCTGTCGGTGAGGCGGCCGTCGTCAAGGATTTGGAGCAGCGTGTTGAAGACATCGACGTGCGCCTTCTCGATCTCGTCGAAAAGAATCACCGAGTAGGGCTTGCGCCGCACCGCCTCGGTGAGCTGGCCGCCCTCGTCGTAGCCGACGTAGCCGGGAGGCGCGCCGATCAGTCGCGAGACGGCGTGCTTTTCCATGTACTCGCTCATGTCGAGCCGGACCATGTTTTCCTCGCTGTCGAACATCGACTCGGCCAGCGCGCGGGCAAGCTCGGTTTTGCCGACGCCGGTCGGGCCGAGGAAAATGAACGAGCCGATGGGCCGCTTCGGGTCCTTGAGCCCCGCGCGCGCGCGGATGACCGCGTCGGCGACGGCCTGCACCGCCTCGTCCTGGCCGATGACGCGTTCGTGCAAAATGGAATCGAGCCGGAGCAGCTTTTCCTGCTCGCCTTCGAGCAGCCGCGCGACGGGCACGCCGGTCCAACGGGCGACGATCTCGGCGATCTCGTCGGCGGTGACTTCCTCCTGCATCAGGCGCGGCGCGCCCTTGCCGTCCTTGACCGACCTGGAGATTTTTTCCTCGGCCTCCTTCAGCGCCTTTTCCGTTTGCGGCAGGACGCCGTAGCGGAGTTCCGACGCGCGGCTGAGATCGTTCGCGCGCTGGGCCTGCTCGATTTCATTGCGGACCTTTTCGAGTTCCTCGCGCAGCTTGCCGGTCGCCTCGATCGCCGCCTTTTCGTTTTGCCACTGGGCCTTGAGCTTGTCGCGCTCGGCCTGGACGTTGGCGATTTCCTTTTCCAATTCGGCCAGCCGTTCCTTCGAGGCGGCGTCCTTTTCCTTCTTGAGCGCTTCCCGCTCGATGGCGAGCTGCGTGACGCGCCGTTCGAGATTTTCAAGTTCCTCGGGCATGCTCTCGTTTTCGGTGCGCAGTTTCGCGGCGGCCTCGTCCATCAAATCGATCGCCTTGTCGGGCAGGAACCGGTCGGTGATGTAACGGTGCGAAAGGACGGCCGCGGCGACCAGCGCCGAGTCCTGGATGCGGACGCCGTGGTGGACCTGGTACTTTTCGCTCAGGCCGCGCAAAATGGAGATGGTGTCCTCGACGCTCGGCTCGTCGACCTGCACGGGCTGGAAGCGGCGCTCGAGCGCGGCGTCCTTCTCGATGTACTTGCGGTATTCGTCGAGCGTAGTCGCACCGATGCAGTGGAGCTCGCCCCGCGCCAGCATCGGCTTGAGCATGTTACCCGCGTCCATCGCGCCCTCGGCCTTGCCCGCGCCGACCATGGTGTGGATTTCGTCGATGAAGAGGATGATCTGGCCCGCGGCCTTGACGACTTCCTGGAGGACGGCCTTGAGCCGCTCCTCGAATTCGCCGCGGAACTTCGCCCCGGCGATGAGCGCGGCGAGATCGAGCGCGATGATTTTCTTGTCCTTCAGGCTTTCCGGCACGTCGCCGGAGACGATGCGCTGGGCGAGGCCCTCGACGATGGCGGTCTTGCCGACGCCCGGCTCGCCGATGAGGACCGGATTGTTCTTGGTGCGGCGCGAGAGGACCTGGATGGTGCGGCGGATTTCCTGGTCGCGGCCGATGACCGGGTCGAGCTTGTTCTGGCGCGCCATGGCGGTGAGATCGCGGCCATATTTTTCGAGCGATTCATAAGTCGCCTCGGGGTTCTGGCTGGTGACGCGCTGGTTGCCGCGCACTTCCTGCATGGCGGCGAGGAAGGCGTCGCGGGTGAGGTTGAGATCGCGGAAGAGGCCGGCGACGGGAGTCTCCTTTTTCTCGGCGAACATGGCGAGGACGAGGTGCTCGACGGAGACGTAGTCGTCCTTGAGTTTCTTCGCCTGGTCCTGCGCGTGGACGAGGAGCTGGTTGAGGCGGTGGGTGATGCCGACCTGGCCGGTCGCGCCGGAACCGCTGACCTTGGGGATGCGGTCGAGGGCCGACTGCGTTTTGGTGAGGAGGAGATCGAGCGGGACTTTGAGGCGCTCGAAGAGGCGCGGGATGAGGCCGTTTTCCTGGGTGAGGAGGGCGTAGAAGAGGTGCTCGACGTCGACGGCCTGGTTGCCAAGGCGGGTGGCCTCTTCCTGGGCGGAGCCGAGGGCGGCGGTGGCCTGTTCGGTAAATTTGTTTAAATCCATGTGATCAGTTTATCACCGATGGGGAATATGCAAGCCGCGGGCGGGGCGCTTTTTGGGGTGATCAGGGTCGGGACCGAGTCCGACCCTCCAGGGGAAGGTTTCGCACAGAGGACGGAAGAGGAACTGCAGAGAGGCGGCAGAGGTTCGGTTCCGGGAATTCTTCGGTTTTTTTGCGGTCTTACCACCGGAACATACCGGTGGAATCCCTCCGGGATTCTTTTCTTTGGCGATGGATTCCGGTGGTATCGCCCTGGACGGTCGCCACCACCGGAATACGTTCCCCATAAGCCCGACCCCGGTCAGGGGTCGCACAGAAGTGGCACCCCGCCGGGGTGCGGGGATCTGGGGCGTGAGTTCCGGTGGTGTCGCGCACTTCGTGCGCTCAACCACCGGCTAGGGTTCTGGCAAGCCTCCGGCTTGCAGAAGGTGTTCCAGCCGGAAAAGGGATCAGGGTCGGGACGGAGTCCGACCCTCCAGGGGAAAGGTTCCGCACAGAGGACGAAAGAGGGACTGCAGAGGGGCTGCAGAGGTTTTGGCTCCGGGAATTCTTCGGTTTTTTGCGGTCCCATCCCGGAGGGATGGAAGAACCCTAGCCGGTGGTAAGACCGCTGCTGCGCATCGCAGCAGGGGTCGCCACCACCGGAATACGTTCCCCATAAGCCCGACCCCGGTAGGGGTCGCACCGAAGTGGCACCCCGCCGGGGTGCGGGGAGCTGGGGCGTGAGTTCCGGTGGTGATCGCCCGGGACGGGCTCAACCACCGGCTACGATTGTCGCAAGCCTCCGGCTTGCCCGAAGGAAAGAAGACTTTCACAGAAGTCTCCTCCGGGACTTGGATTGCGGTTCCGAAGGGGGCGATCAGGGTCGGGATTGAGTCCGACCCTCCAGGGGAAGGTTGTTAGGGCGACTTGAGGTATTTGGCGAAGAAGTCGAAGACGGTTTTGGCGATGGTGGCGCCGCTGGGATCGATCCGGGTGCCGGGGAGGGCCGAGAATCCGTGGCCGGCGTTTTTGACGACGAGCAATTGGTGCGGCACGCCGGCCTTGGCCAGGGCCTGGTCGAAGACGATCGATTGCGCGAGCGGGACGAGGGTGTCGGAATCGCCGTGGACGAGGAGCATGGGCGGGTCGCCGGCCTTGACGAAGAAGAGGGGGCTGCCGCTTTTCCAGAGGTCGGGATTGTCTTCGCGCGGGACGCCAAAAAGGCCGAGGCTGAAGAGGTAGCCTTGGTCGGTGGCGGTGGTGGGGTCGACGAAATCGGTCGGGCCGAAGTAATCGACGACGGCCTCGACGGCGCTGCTGACGCCGGGGTAGCCGCCGTCGCCCTCGTCGGCGGGAGCGGTCATGGTGCCGAGGCAGGCGACGAGATGGCCGCCCGCGCTGGCGCCCCACGCGCCGATGCGGTTGGGGTCGACATGGTATTGGGCGGCATTGGCGCGGAGCCAGCGGACGCCGAGTTTGCAGTCCTCGATTTGCGCGGGCCACTTGGCGACGTTGCTGAGGCGGTATTCGATGGAGGCGGCGAAGTAGCCGGCCTTGGCGATCTGGAGAATGGGGCCTTGCTTTTGGCTGCCGCCGATCCAGCCGCCGCCGTGGATATAAATGATGGCCGGGAGCGGACCGGTCGCGTTTTGGGGATAAGCGATCTCGGCGTGGAGATCGCGGTCACCGCCTTTGCCGAAGACGACGTCGTGGAGGACGACGAGTCCCGGAGGTGCCGCCGGGGCGGTTGTCTGCGCGGAGAGGGAGGGCGGCAGCGCGAGGATGAGAAAGGCGAGGAGGGAGAAACGGAGAGAAGGAAGTGGCATAAGCTGGAGGTTTCGCGCGATTTCAAAATCGTTGGCAATGAGAAAGGCATCCTAGCGTAAGAGCGTGGGAACGCAAAGAAAGCCGCTGAACAGAAGCCGCAAGGGAGACCTCTGCACCATGCAGGGTGGCCCGGACAACTCGTTGTCCGGGTGCGCGAGCGCGGCATCGCGAGCGCACGGGAGGTCACCGAACCTGGGGGCTCTCCTGCCGACCTCCTGTTCGCGTGGAATGGCTCCACGCGAACCCGGGCAACAAGTAGCCCGGGCCACCCAACCCCAGAATTAAAGTATATTTTTCCTATCGACAATTGAAAATAGATGGCTAGAACTTCATTCCATGGACCGTATCACCTTCCAGCAGAGACTTGGCCGACAAGTTGCTTCAACGGGTTCACCCCGTTCCGCCTTGTTTGGTTATAGGCTGGAACGCGTTGTCTCCTCCCTGAACTTTATGAAAAAGCCATCCCGTCGCGATCACCCGAGCGAATCTTCGCCCCGGAGTGGGCGGGATTGTCCCCGGGAGGGCGGAAGCGAAGGGCGCTGGGAGTTTACGGCCAGCGGAAGTCTCTTCGCCCTCGGTTCGACCGAGGCGGTGCGTCGCGCGGCCTATCGCACGGCGACCGGCGAACTGCGCTTTCTTCCGCTCTGATTGAGACGCGCGCAGCATGGCGGGGTAGCCAAGTGGTAAGGCACGGCTCTGCAAAAGCCGAATGCGTGGGTTCGATTCCCGCCCTCGCCTCGATTTCAGGTAGGCCCTTGAGTCTGACCTAAAGGCCGGCCTGTTGCAGGAGCACGATCCAATCGGTGGGGGATCGGCCCGATTTTGCGGCGATCTGTTGCATGGTCGGCGCGTATTTGGGATCGACCATCGCGGCGAGTTGGTAAACGCGAAGGCTGGTAGCCGGCTGCCAGGGTCCTGAGTAGCCTTTTTCGCCGGCCTTGGCCCGGGCCGCATCGAAGGCGACGGCGGAGTGGACAAATTCCTGGTGGCTCTTTTGGCCCAGGGCGTAGGACGTCAGCCAGTCGATTGCCTTCTCCACGGAGGGAGCGCCCGCGGTGGCGGGGTGAAACCAGTCGTCGCCATGAGTCTGGGCGGCGAGCGCGGCGGTGGCGAGCGGCTCGAGATCGTAGACGACGTAGTGAAGGGCGTCGCGCTTGTAGAAATCGACCACGGACCCGTCGGGCCTGATGTTGACCGAGAGTTGTCTTTGAAAGACCTGGTGGGCGCGGGCGATGAGATCGGGGTCGCCGAGGGCAAAGGCGGAAAGGGTGAGGAGCTTAATGCGATGACTCTGCCAGTTGGTGATGTCCTCGGTTTTCTGGGCGGCGATTTTGTCGAGGTAGCCTTGCGCCATGGTGCGCAGAAAGGCGGTCATCTTTTCCTGCGTGGGCCGGGAGAGGTCGGGCCGGGTGAGATCGTAAGCGAGGATCATCTGGTCGAGATTGGTTTCGTCAATCGGATTGAAGCTGACCTGGTAAATCGCGAGCCACGCGGAAAGGAACCGCTCGGCGGCCTCCAGATATTTCGGATCGCCGGTCAGTCGGTAGGCCATGCCGAAGGCGAGCATTTGGGGCCAGTCGCGTTCGGCTTTTCCGCTTTGGTCGCGGATGCCCTGGTGGGGAAGGGTGCCTTCCGTATGGACGAGAGGCAGCGGGTTCGGCTTGTTCGCGAGATCAGCCTGGGCGGTTTTGAGAAGGTGCAGGGCGTGCGTCGAGGAGGCCTCGCTCTTGAGCCGCTCGGCGACGGCGGGCGGGATGAGGGCGTAGGGAACGGAGGAGTTTTCCTCCACGGCGGCGGCGGCGGTTGAAATGAGCGTTGCCAGCGCGCAGGCGAGGACGAGGGGGCGGATCAAGAGGAACGGCATGAAGGATAATCAAAATCGCCAGGCGCTTCAGGTCAAGGAGCGTCCGGCGGCGCTTCGGGGGAGCTGAGGTTTCGCACAGAGGACGGAAGAGGAACTGCAGAGGGGCTGCAGAGGTTTTGGTTCCGGGAATTCTTCGGTTTTTGCCGTCCCATCCCGGAGGCTTGCCTAAGGCGTTCGAGTTGAAAAGGGACCAGGGTCGGGACGGAGTCCGACCCTCCAGGGGATTATTCGTAGCGGAGGGCTTCGATGGGGTCGAGGCGCGAGGCGAGGACGGCGGGCCAGTAGCCGAAGCCGATGCCGACCGCGACAGAAAAGCCGCAGGAGAGGACGATGGAGATGAGGGTGGGATTCATCCAGACGCCCTCGAAATAACCGATGATGAGGCTGACGATCCAGCCGAGCGCGATGCCGAGGAAGCCGCCGCCGAGGCAAAGGGTGACCGACTCGATGAGGAACTGGGCCTGGATGTCGCGCCTGCGCGCCCCGAGCGCCTTGCGCAATCCGATTTCGCGGGTCCGTTCCGTGACGGAGACGAGCATGATGTTCATGATGCCGATTCCGCCGACGACGAGCGAGATGGCGGCGACGCTGGCCAGCATGACCGAGAGGGTCGTGGTGACGGCGGTGAGGGCCTGGGCGATCGCGACCATGCTGTAGACCCGGTAGCTGTTGCTGGTCACGCCCGGAATGTGGGGCCATTCGTCGGTCAGGTCCTGGAGCTTGTTCATGGTGTCGTCGACCAGCGTCGCGTCGGTGGCGCTGGTGTCGATCCAGTCGACATACTTCTTGCCGAGCACGCGATACATCGCGGTCTGCAGCGGCACGACGATGCGGTCGTCCTTGTCGTCGCCGTTGCCGTCGGAACCGCGGGCGGGCAGGACGCCGATGACGGTGAAGGGAACGTGGTCGATTTCAATCGTCTGCCCGACCGGGTTGTCGCGCCCAAAAAGTCCACTCAGGACGGTAGTGCCGAGCAGCGCGACCCGCTTGCGCAACCGGCAATCCTCGAGGCTGAAAAATCGTCCGTAGGTCGGCGTGGAGGCATAAATCTCCTCGTAGCCGGGCATCGATCCATAGAGATTGGTGCTGACGTTGTTGTGGCCGTAGACGGCCTGGACGGTACCGCGGACTTCGCCCGAGACGGCCGAGACGGTGGGGATGCGGCCGTTGATGTGCATGGCTTCGTCGAGGGTGAGGCGGCTGACCGCGCCCGCGAGCTGGCGGACGCCGGCGGTGTTCTGTGGATTGGGCACGATGGCCACCCGGTTGGAGCCGAGCGTGGCGATCTGGCGCTGGACGGAGCCCTGCGCGGCATGGCCGAGCGCGAGCATGACGATGACCGCGGCGACGCCGATGATGATGCCGAGCGCGGAGAGGCAGGTGCGCAATTTGTTGCCCCAAAGGCCGCGCGCCGCCTGCTGGAAATTGAGCAGGGCGAGGTTCCAGTGGAGGTGGCTCGACATGCGAATTTCGGGAACGGCGGTGATCGATTCCGTAGCTCGCGGGGTGGTCGCGGCCACCGGCAGCCCGCGACCGGGCTTGCGGATGTCCTCGACGATCTGGCCGTCATGGACGCGGATGGTGCGGTCGGCGGCGGCGGCGATGGAGGGCTCATGCGTCACGAGGACGACGGTCAGGCCTTCGGCGTGGAGTTCGCGGAGCAGGGCCATGATTTCGGCCCCGCTGTGGGAATCGAGATTGCCGGTCGGTTCGTCGGCCAGGACGATGGTGGGCCGCCGTACGAGAGCGCGGGCGATGGCGACGCGCTGCTGCTGGCCGCCGGAAAGTTCGTTCGGTTTGTGATGGCTGCGCGGACCGAGGCCGACGCGCCCGAGCAGGGCGGCCGGATCGGCGGAGGGCCGGTCGCCCTTGGCGTAGATCAGCGGCAGCTCGACGTTGTCGAAGGCGGTCATCCGCTTGAGGAGATGGAATTGCTGGAAGACGAAGCCGATCGTCTCGGAGCGGAGGCGGGAAATCTCGTCGTCGGGCAGCTCGGCGGTGTCGTGGCCGTTGATGCGGAGGATGCCGGTGTCGGGCCGGTCGAGCAGGCCGATCGTGTGGAGCAGGGTCGATTTGCCGGAGCCGGAAGCGCCGACGAGCGAGACGAACTCGCCCTCGCCGATGTGGAGCGTGACCCCGCGGAGGGCGTGGACCGTGGTCTCGCCCATCTGGTAGGTCTTGCTGACATTCTCGAGAACGATCATCGATTTCTCCGGGTGGCACCCGGCACGAAGCTGAAGCCGCCCTTGTCGGCTTCCTGGACGGCGAAGCTGCGGCGCGCGATCCAATCGCCTTCGTTCAGGCCCGAGAGGACCTCGGTCCAGGTGCCGTCGCTCGCCCCCACCTTGATCCGTTGCCTGGCCAGCGGCTGGTCCTGGCCCTGGACGACGTAGACATCGCCTTCGGGGGTGATGGCGTCGGTTGGGATGCGCAGGACGTGCTTGCGATCGGAAATGAGAAGGAAGACGTTGGCCGAAATGCCGCTGCGGATGTAGGCGGGCGTCGAGTCGAGGAAGATGTTGACCGTGTAGGTGGTGACGTTGTTGACCGTGGTCGCGTCGTAGGCGATTTCATGCACCTTGCCGGTCAGGTGCGCGTCGGGAAAGCTGTCGAAGGTGATGTCGGTCGACTGGCCCAGCCAGACATGGTTGAGGTCGGTCTCGTCGACGCTGGCCTGGACGATGAGGTGGTCCGACATGGTGAAGACGGTCTGCGCGGTGACCACGACCTGGCCGGGCACGACGGCGGTCGAGATGATGTGGCCGTCGAGCGGCGCGATGAGGGGCGCGGGCTTGTAGACGTCCTCCCAGAAGCTGATTTCCTTGCCCCCGGCGGCGCGGGCGGCGTCCATCAGCGCGGCGCGGTCGGTGGAGCTGATCCAGGCGAGGACCTGGCCCTGCTTGACGGCGACGCCGTTGGCGACGTTGATGGTGTCGATGCGGCCCGGGATGGGCGGAGTGACGGTGAGGCGATGCTCGGGCTGGATCACGGCGCTCTCGCGCAGGGTGACGCGGAGCGGGCCGCGCTCCACTTTGAGGTATTCGTAGGTCGGCTTGTCCGCGTAGGCGCGCGCCACGATCCAGCCGACGACGCCGAGGGCGATCAGCAGGCCGACGCCGAGCATGAGGTAAATCGAGTTGAGTCCGCTCTTTCGTTTCATGGAATGGCTCCGAGTCCCCGCGCTTCTTCCCAAGCCGCCTCGGCGACGACCGCGGAGAGTTGGGCGGAGAGGAGGGTCTGTAGTTGGCCGACGTACGAGTCGGTGATGGTGTTGAAATCCTGGAACGACATGAGGCCGTTGCGGTAGTCGGCCTGGGCGATCTTGTAGCGGAGCGCGGTGGCGTCGAGCAGTTCCTGCTGGATGCGGACGTTGTCCTCGGCGTCGACCATGTTCTTGAACATCTGCGCGAGGGTGAGGGCGGCGTCGTTGGTGCCGGAGCGGAGATTGTCGAGGGCCTGACGGAGCGAGGCGTCGGCGGCCTTGACGTCAAAGTAGGTCGCGCCGCCCTGGAAGATCGGATAGGAGACGGAAAAGCCGGCGGCCCAACCGTGGTTCTTGAGCGGGAACTGCGAATCGGAGCGGTAGGCGGAGGCGTCGGCGGTGACGGTGGGATACCAGCCGCTGTTGGCGATGGTGATGCCCGCCGCAGCCGCGCCGACCTGGGCCTGGTGCTCGAAATAGAGTGGCGTCAGGAGGGCGAGCTTGGTGAAGTCGGGCTTCGCCGGGAGAACGTCGGTCTGCAACTCGCCTTCGGCCACCACCGGCGCGGGGAGATTTTGACCGATGTAGACGCCGAGCTGTACGCCGGAGAGGTCGCGGGTGCGGACGGCCTGGTCGAGATTGTAGAGGGCCTGGTCGAGGTTGGCCTGGCTGAGTTGCATGTTGCCCTTGTCTTCACTGCCGCCCTCGTAGAGGAGCTTGACGAGGCGGGCGTTGCTCTGCTGGATGTCGATGACGTTCTGGCTGATTTTGATCAACTTTTGCGCATAGAGCAGCTGGGCGAAGGCGGTCTTCAGGTTGTAGCTGACCAGCGCTTTTTCCCCGTTGAGGTTGGCAAAGGCGAGGTTCAACTGGGCGCGGGCCTGGTCGATGTTGCCCTTGGTGGCAAAGCCGTTGAAAATGATCTGCGAGATGGAAAGTTGTTCGTTGTAGGCGGTCGAGTAGGCGTAGGGAGCATAGAGATTCGCGCCCTGATAGCCGCGGGTGTCGCCGACGGAGGCGCTGATCTGGGGATAGAGCGCGGAGTAGGCGCCCATGCGCACGGCGTCGCTGTTGAGGACGACTTCGCGGGAGGCCTGGAGGTCGGGATTTTCCTTGGTCGCGAGGCGCACGCAGTCCTGCCAGGTGAGGATGATGCCGGGCGGGTTGGAGGTGGTTTGCACGGCGGGATCGGCGCGGAGCGCGCACACGGCCTCCATCCCCAGCATCCATCCAATCGCCGCCATGCGCCAAATAATCATGAGTCTTGATCTACGAAGCCTTACCGTCCGCCTTTACGGACAGGTCCGGGAAGAGCAGTGAGCTTTAGATGGTAAAGCGGCCAATCGCGAAAAAGTTGCTTTATCGACGCGCGGGGTTTTTCATGGTCAGGGCAACTGCGGCGCGGGGAGGGGATCGCAAAATTTCTGGAATGAGACGCTGAGGCATTCGAGCCAGTATTGGTGCTGCTCCTGGAGGGCGAGGATCTGGTGGCCAATGAGGTCGAATTGGCCCTGGATCTTTTGGCGCGACTGGCCTTCCAGGTCGGTGATGTGCGACTTGAGCGTGGTCAAATCGGACGGCCCCTGGTCGGTCGGGCGGGGCCTCCAGTCGAACTCCCGCAGGCGGCAGGCCAGGACCACCTTTTTCTTTTTCAGCTCGGGCAGGTCTTCCCATTGGCGGTTGGACATCGTGGAAAGTTCCCACATGAGGAGCTCGATGACCTCGCGGAGCAAGGAGGCGCGCGCGCGGAGCTCCTGGGTTTGGGATGGGTGGGACGGCATGGGTGGAGAGGTCATAGTACACCCACTATTTTAATTAACACGCAAAATATTAGGGTTTGTTTACGAAACAGGAATGTAACACACTTTCGGGAGTTTTAAGGTGCTCAAATGCAGGCTACGTGTGATGACTGCCAGAAAAGACGCAATGAGCTTGCAACTAGATTATGCAAATAGTTTGCAGCTTAGGCGATTTTTTTTGGGAGGATGTCTCCCTGTCGTCGCGCAACGAGTAGCGCGACGGATTTCCTTCGCAAATAATTCTATTCGGAATCCGGCGGAGTTCTCACGGAATCCAACCTGAAGTCGCGAAGCGAATCAGCCTTCTTTGAAAGATCGGTCAAAACTCAACTCGTTCCTGAACGAGGCGATCCAATAATTCTTCGTACGAGGTGATCATCCTTGGGGCGTTCGATACCAAGCCGGTCGAGTTCCGCATTCAGACGGCGGACGCGCTCAAAGACACAGAGATGGCGCGGTCGGCCCAGCGTTTTGCGAATCATTTGTGTCTGCACCGCCCAAAGTTACTCCAGTTCCGGGCCAAGGCTAAGCCAAACTTTAACCTATTAGACGGTCTATCGTTTCCACTTTCACTTCTTAAAAAGAGGGCGTGATTACCGTTTTCGGTGGCAAAGTGGCACGGGGCTTGTTAATTGAGGTTATGCCTGTCACTTCGCCTGGACTTAAGGGGATCGTCGCCGCCACCACCCGTCTTAGTGATGTCATGGGGGAGGAGGGGATTCTCGTTTATGCCGGGTACAACATCAACGAGCTGGCCGGGCATGTCAGCTACGAGGAGGTCGTTTATCTCCTCTGGCACGAGGCGCTGCCCAACAAGGCGGAACTGGAAAAGCTGAAGAGCGACCTGCGCGCCGCGCGGACCCTGCCGCCGCCGGTGGTTGATTTCCTCAAGAACGCGCCGAAGGATGCGAACCCGATGGATGTCCTGCGCACGGGTGTCTCGATGCTGGGCCTTTATGACCACGCGCCGGTCGGTCCGCAGACCCCGGAGCAGCTGCTTCCCCGCGCGATTTCGTTGACCGCGAAGGTCGGCGTGATCATCGCTTATTTTCACCGGGCGCGGCAGGGCAAATCGCTCCCGCCGATCCGGACCGACCTCGATGAGGCGGCCCACTTTCTCTATCTTCTTTCGGGCGAGACGCCCGGGCCCGAGGCGGTCAAGACGCTCGACCTGGCCTATGTCCTGCACGCCGACCACGGCTTCAACGCCTCCACTTTTTCGGCGCTGGTGACAACCTCCACGCTTTCGGACATCTATTCGGCGGTCACCACGGCCATCGGCTCGCTGAAGGGACCGCTCCACGGCGGCGCGAACGAGGCGGTCATCCATATGCTCCAGGAAATCGGCAGCCCGGATAAAGTCGACGCCTGGGTGGCGGCCAAGTTTGCGAAAAAGGAAAAGATCATGGGCATGGGCCACGCGGTTTACAAGGTGCTCGATCCGCGCGCGCCGCACCTGAAGGCGATGGCCGTCGAGCTGACCCGCGAGCTGGGCGAAACGAAGTGGGTGGAGATGAGCGAGCGCATCGCCGAGATCGTGAAGAAGGAGAAAAATCTCAACGCCAACGTCGATTTTTATTCGGCCACGGTCTACTACAGCCTCGGCATCCCGACCGACCTTTTCACGCCGATTTTTGCCATCGCCCGGACCTCGGGCTGGACGGGGCACATCATCGAGCAGCTCAAGGACAACAAGATTTTCCGGCCCAGCAGCGAGTATGTCGGCTTCCCCGTGGGCAAGAAAGTCGTTCCACTCGAGCAGCGCTGAGATTCTTTAGGGCCTGTTCACACTAAAATGGCGGGATGGCGCCCGAAGGGTTGCCGTTCTTTGCCTGCCTGGCTTCGTTGCCGAAACCGGTCAAGACCGCAGAGGGTATGGCCCGGTTTCGTCGCCTCGCCCGGCAGGCAAACTCCTGGCAACGCCACCCACCTTTTAGTGTGAACAGGCCCTAGAGGCGGCGGGCCCTTTGTTTAGGGGCCTTCATGAGATGGAGCTTGTTCCAAGCTGAAGCGCGGTTAAATTCCACCAACCCCTTTGGTCACTGACATTCTTTCTCCGAAAACATGAACTCGACCACAGCCCAGTATTTGGAAGGCGCAGTCCATCACAATCACCCGTTGAGCCCGAAGGGAATTTCGGAACGCTTGTTCACTTTCTGGTTCAATAGTTTCGTTTACAACCAGATTTGGGAGGACCCGCGGGTCGATCTCAAGGCGCTCGCGCTGACGCCGGAAAGCCGGATGCTGACCATCTCTTCCGGCGGCTGCAACGTTCTCAATTATCTCATCCACAAGCCGGAACACATTCACGCGGTCGATCTCAATCGGAGCCATCTTTGCGTGCTCAAACTGAAGCTGGCCGCGATCAAGCACCTGCCGAGCTACGAGGATTTCTTCCTTTTCTTTGGCTGCGCCGACGACGAGCTGAACCGCTACAATTACTTCACCTTCCTCGCGGAACACCTCGACGAGAACACGCGCGCGTTTTGGGAAAAGGGACATTGGCTGCGCCGGATGCTTTTCGGCGCGCGCATCAAATATTTCACCAAGAATTTTTACGACTACGCGAAGATGGGCTATTTCATCCGCTTTCTGCATACGATCGCCCGCGTCTGTAAATGGGATCCGTCGCGCCTGCTTTCCGCCTCGAGCCGCGCCGAGCAGGAGCAGGTTTTCGAGCAGGACATCGCGCCCTTCTTCGACAACTGGTTTGTCCGCGCCACCGGCAACATGCCGGTCATGCTCTATTCGCTCGGCATCCCGCCGCAGCAATTCAGCGCGATGGAAACCGAGACGCCGGGCGGTCTGGTCGGCATGTACCGCGAGCGGGTCAAGCGCCTGGCCTGCGACTTTCCCATCGCGGAAAATTATTTCGGCTGGCAGGCCTTTGGCCGCAGCTACGACCGCGCCGCGCGCTGCGCGATGCCCGAGTACCTGAAGGAGGAAAATTTCCAGACCCTCCGCGACAATCTCGACCGCGTTTCCGTGACGAACACGACGCTGATCGAGCACATGCGCTCGCAGCCCGACGACTCGCTCGACCGCTTCGTCTTCCTCGATTCGCAGGACTGGATGCGGCCCGAGCAGATTGCCGAGATGTGGACCGAAATCGCCCGCGTCGGCAAGCCCGGCTCGCGCATTGTCTTCCGCACCGCCGCCACCACGTCGCCGGTCGAGACCGCGCTGCCGCCTGCGCTCAAGGCGAAGTTCGACTACAAGGAGGCGCTCTCGAAAGCGCTCCTGCGCGAGGACCGCTCCGCCATCTACGGCGGCTTCCATCTCTACGTGATGGAGTAGGTTTTTGCTGCGCGCGCGGAGGTCGTCTGGCAAAAAAACGCCATGAGTTATACGCCATCGCTCCTGTCATCGGGTGACCAAGCGGCGTTGTTGCGCGAAAATGCTTGTACACGATGGATGTCGCGGGACCTCATGCAGGCCGCAGTCGATTTTCTGAAAAATATCGGCCTGTTGCCGCTTTACGCGGAGGTGAACCCGGACGGCCTGACGCGCTACCTCTGCTGGCGCGCTCCCAAGGATTGGGGCTGCGAAGTGCGCAGCGGGCGCACCCTCGAGCAATTCGCGAAATTTGACCAGGGCAACGTGGCGCGTGGTTGGCGCTGACGCTGCACATCAGCGAGGGCGGGATTTACTCCGCGGTGTGGCTCGCGCCGAATCATCTCGAGTTGGCGCAAAAAGTCACGGCCGCGTATGGTATCACGCAGGCCAGCCGGGAATTGTCGCCTTGAATTCCGGACGTGGCGAGCGTACCTTCCTCGCATGACCGTCCGCCAGATCATCCAGGAAATCGAGACGCTTGCACCCGAAGAGCGGCGCGAGATCAAGGCTTTTTTCCTCCAAGGGGAACAAGGCGCGGGTGTGATTCGCTATGTCGACCGCGACAAGGCGATGGCGGCCGCTGATAAAATCTTCACCGAGCGCGCTGAACTCTTTCAAAAGTTGGCTCAATAAATCCGTGAAAAGCATCACGGAGAGGCGGCTCGACAAGGCCGGGCTTGCCGAAATATTTCGACGCGCGGCGGTTTCGCTTCCTTAAAGCGGCGGCTTCCTGTTTAGTCTCGGATGCCGCATGGCCACGACCGAAGAAATGGACGAGATGTATCGCTGGACGCGCTACATCTACGACTTCACCCGCAAATATTACCTGCTGGGCCGCGACCGGCTGCTGCGCGACATGGAGCTTAAGCCGGGCGACCGCGTCCTCGAAATCGGCTGTGGCACCGCGCGTAATCTCATTCGCCTGGCCCGGCAGCGCCCCGACCTCCGCTGCTACGGCCTCGACGCCTCCAACGAAATGCTGGCCACCGCCGCCGCCCACGTGAAATCGCGTCGCCTCGAAGAACGCATCGTCCTGAAGCATTGCCTCGCCGAGGAACTCGATTACGCGAAGACCTTCGAACTCAACGCGCCCTTCGACGCGGCCTTCTTTTCCTATTCGCTCTCGATGATTCCGACCTGGAGCCAGGCCATCGACGCCGCGCTGGCCAACGTCAAGCGGGGCGCGGCGTTTTATGTTGTCGATTTTTGGGACCAGGCCGGCTGGCCGCGCTGGTTCCGCTTCGTGCTCAAGCTCTGGCTCGACCTTTTTCACGTCCGGCATCGGCCCGAGCTGCTCGATTATCTGCGCGAGCTCGACGCCCGGGGAGTCGGCACGCTCACGCTCCAATCCGTCGCGGGACGTTACGCCTACCTGGCCACGTTTCGGAAGTTGTAAGCTTGGAACGCCATTGACTTCCTCCATCTTATGGCCATAATAAAAGTATGGCCGTAACGACCAGCAAAGTGACCTATTCGCTGAAGCCCGAAACGGTCGATCGCGTGCAGGAATTGGCGATCGCTTGGGGCGTGCCGAAGTCCGAGGTGATTCGGAGAGCAGTCGACAAGTTGCCGGAAAAATTGCCGTCTGAAAAAAAGGTGATGACTCCTCTGGAAGCGCTTGATTGGCTGCAAAAGAACGGAATCTCTTCAGAGGCCGCGAAGAAATATAACGCGGAGATCAGACGCGAACGCAGGGCTTGGGGACGCAAGAAGAGATGATCCATCTCGATGCGAATTACCTTATAGGAGCTGCGGAAGGAAGCACAACCGCCAAGGAGGCTTTGAGAAATTGGGTGCGACGAGGGGAGCTGTTGGCGGCAAGTTCCATTGCTTGGGCGGAGTTTCTCAATGGGCCTGTTAAAAAAGAGCAGATTCAAGTGGTCGATCTGCTTATACAAGGACGAATTGTTCCCTTTGGCCGGGCGGAAGCGCAAATTGCCGCCACGCTTTTCAACGCTACAGGTCGCAGGCGTGCCAGTCGTCCGGATTGCTTAATCGCAGCGACCGCTATCTATTCGAGGGCTCTGCTGGCCACATTCAATCGGAAAGATTTTGCCCTCTTCGTGCCACTCGGTTTGCAACTGGCCTGAATTACTTCACGCTTTCATCTTCGGCGCGCTCGCCCGCAGCTTTTCCCACTCGGCGAGGCGGGCCTTGATCTTCGCTTCGTAGCCGAAGTCGGTCGGCTGGAAAAAGCGGCCCGGCTCGATGCCATAACGTTGCGGCGCGACGGCGCCCGGAAAATCGTGGCTGTATTGGTAGCCCTCGCCATGGCCGAGCCGCTTCGCGCCCGGATAATGGGCGTCGCGCAGGTAGGTCGGCACCTGGACGACCTCGCCTTTCTGCACCGCGTCGAGCGCGTTGCCGATGCCCATCACCGACGAATTGCTTTTGGCCGCGCAGGCGAGATATAGCGTCGCCTCGGCGAGCGGAATCTTCCCTTCCGGCATGCCGATGAACTCGACCGCATGATGCGCCGCGACCGCGACCACGAGCCCCTGCGGATCGGCCAGCCCGATGTCTTCGCTCGCCAGGATGATCAACCGTCGCGCGATGAAGCGGGGGTCTTCGCCCGCCTCGATCATCTTCGCGAGCCAGTAGAGCGCCGAGTCGGGATCGCTCCCGCGCACCGACTTGATGAAGGCCGAGATGGTGTCGTAATGCTGGTCTTCGTCCTTGTCGTAGAGGACCCGCTTTTTCTGCACGCATTCCTCGATGGTCGCGGCGTCGATGCGCACTACGCCTTTGGCATCGGGCGGCGTGGTGAGCGCGGCGATTTCGAGGCCGTTGAGCGCGCGCCGCGCGTCGCCTTCCGAAGTGGCGATGAGATGGGTGCGAGCTTCCGGCGCGAGGTCGATCTTGAGTTTGCCTAGCCCGCGCTCGGGATCGGCCAGCGCGGCGTCGATCAGCGTGGAGACCTCGTCGGAGCTGAGCGGTTCGAGCTGAAAAATCTGCGAGCGCGAGACGAGCGGGCCATTGATGTAGAACGAGGGATTATGCGTCGTCGCGCCGATCAGCCGGACGGTGCCCGCTTCGACATCGGGCAGCAGCACGTCCTGCTGCGCCTTGTTGAAGCGATGGATTTCGTCGATGAAAAGAACGGTGCGCTTGCCTGTCGCTTTCATTCGCGTCACGGCGGCGCCAAGGGCACGGCGGATGTCGGCGACGTTGCCTTCCACACCGCTGAGCCGCTCGAAATGGCACGCCGTCCGGCGCGCGATCACCTCGGCCAGCGAGGTTTTTCCGACGCCGGGCGGCCCGAAAAGAATCAGCGAGGTGAGCCGGTCGGCCTCGATCAGGCGGCGCAACGGTTTGCCCGGCGCGAGCAGATGGCCCTGGCCGATATATTCCTCCAGCGTGCGGGGACGGAACCGCGCGGCCAAAGGCGCGTTGGGCGAAATCGTCGCGCCCGCATTCCCTCCCGCCGCTTCGGAGATAAACAAATCGTCCATGCTTCTTTAGTGTAGCGGCGGTCTCCGACCGTCGCTAATGAAAATGCAGTCACCCTGAGCTTGTCGAAATGATCAGTTCATCTGCTTCACGTTTTTCCAAATGGTTTGGGACGAGACGGAAATCAAGTAAGGTCAACCATGAGGTTGCCTCGATTTTTCACCCCGTCTAAAAGAGGCAATTGGCTTTTTTCGGTAAACGAAAGTGCGCGTACGCATAACTACATCAGATGGTCCAACCCTCTGGGAATTTACCTTTTTCTTGGCGTACTGAGTGCCAGCCTCAGTCTCTTTGCCGTCTATATTTATCAACACCTCGCCGAGGTAATCTTTATTTTGCGACAAGCAACGTTGGTTGGCATATTTGCTAGCATCGGAATCGCAAGCACCATTTCCTTCATAATTTTCTATCCACGTTCATACACTCACGCTTTTTACGAGAATTACATTAAAGTTCATCGAACGTATAACAAGGGGATGTTTGTATGGGTACCTGTGGAAAGCATCGAGACACTTAGGCTTAAGAAAATGAGCCACACAGTTGAAGCTTGTGTGATCGCTAAAATAATATTCAAACAATTCCGACCTAAGTTTCTCGGTAGGCCCTGGAGTATTTGCTTTGGTATTAATGATGAGCGGGATATCGAGAAGATCGGTTCTTGGGCTCGGGAACACGGTATTTCAATCACCGAAGAAACTTCGCCGAACCGAAACTCGTAAAATTGGACTTCCGAACTGATCCTTCCACAAGCTCAGGATGACGGATTGCTTAGGGAAAGGGTGCCCGATTTTATCGTGCGACGGTCGGAGACCGATGCTATTCAAGAAAGCGCCGCACCGTCGCTTTACTGCCCTCCGCAGGAGCGACGGTCGGAGACCGCCGCTACAACTGAAAAGTCCATGAATCTTTACCGCCGCGTTATCGGCTACTACCGGCCCTATCTGGGTACGATCGTTTTCAGCCTGATCCTGCTCGTCATCGGCGTTAATTTCAGTTTGCTCAAATACTGGCCGATCCAATGGGTGATCGATTATGTCATCCCCATGATGAAGGGGCCGGGCCGGCCGGCGCAGATTGGCCCGCTCTCCTTCGATGATCCCCGCCAGGCAGCGTTGTTCGCGGCGGCGGCGATGGTGATCATTTACCTGCTGGCGGGACTACTCGGCTTCTGGCGGAATTATGTTTCGATCGAGATCGGGCTGAAGGCGCTCCTGCAGTTGCGCACCCAGCTCTATTCCTACCTGCAATACCTGCCGCTCCATTTCCACGACCGGCGGCGCAGCGGCGACTCGACCTTTCGCGTTGCCTACGATTCGCAGGCGATCCAGACGTTTTACAATCGCGGCTTCGACACGATCTTCGGTTCGGTCGTCACGCTGCTGACCACGTTCGCTTACATGGCCGCGATGGATCCGGTGCTGGCGGGTGTGTCCCTTTTCATCGTCCCGCTTTTGTGGATCACGATCTATATTTTCTCCGCGCGGGTGCGGCGTCAGACGACGACGCTGCAGCAGGAGGAAAGCGATGTCCTCGCGCGGGCCAGCGAGGGCCTGACCAGTATCCGCATCGTCCACGCCTTCGGGCAGGAGGAGTACGAGGTGCGCGAATTTGAGAGGGAAGCCCGGCAGAGCTACGCGGCGAACTTGAGCCTGACCATCACCAACGCGATCTCGACCCTGGCCATTTCCGGCGTGATGGCGCTCGGGTTGTCGCTGGTGCTCTACGTGGCGACGCTTCACATCCTCGACGGGCGGCTGACCGTGGGACAGCTCACGCTTTTTCTCGCTTACGTCACCATGCTTTATCAGCCGCTCGAGCAGTTGAGCTATACCGCGTGGGCGCTCGAAGGCGCGGCGGCGGGAATGCAGCGCGTGTTTGAAATCCTCGATGCCGAGGATTCAGTGCCGGAAACGCCGGGCGCCAAACCGATGCCGCGCGCGCGGGGCGAGATCGCTTTCGAGAACGTCGGCTTTGCCTACGAGGCGGAGCATCCGATCCTGCGCGGGATCACGCTGTCGGTGAAACCGGGCCAGACCGTGGCGCTGGTGGGCGGCACGGGCGCGGGCAAGACCACGCTGCTCTCGCTGGTGCCGCGCTTTTACGATCCGAATTCCGGGATCGTGCGGATCGATGGCGGCGACGTGCGCGAGGTGACCAAGAAATCGCTGCGGGCGAATATCTCCGTGGTCTTGCAGGACACGCTGCTTCTTTCCGGCTCGGTACTGGAAAACATCGCCTACGGCCGGCCTGAAGCGACCCGCTCCGAAATCCAGGCCGCGGCGGAAGCGGCGCAGGCGCACGCCTTCATCGAAAAACTACCGCACGGTTACGAGACGCAGGTGGGCGAGCGGGGCGTGCGGCTCAGCGGTGGCCAGAAACAGCGGATCGGGCTGGCGCGGGCCTTCCTGAAAAACGCGCCGATCCTGCTGCTCGACGAGCCGACCAGCGCGCTCGATCTTGAGACGGAAGCGGAGATCATGGAGACGCTGAAAGTGCTGATGCAGCGCTTCACCACGCTGATCGTGACGCACCGGCTGAGCACGATCCATCACGTCGATTGCATCCACGTGCTCGAGGAGGGACGGGTGGTCGAGTCGGGCACCGGGCCGGAGTTGCTCGCGCGGAAGGGCGTCTACGCGCGGCTCTGGAATTCGGCCACGAAGGAGGCGGCGCCGGCTAATCTGTAGCGGTAAGCAAATAGTTAGAGGTCCTTCGACAGGCTCAGGATGACGATCTGTTAAATAGTCGCTGACGCGACGAAAAGACAGCGGCGGCTACTACGGACAAGTCTCGCTTTTTTCCGGCGTTTCCTTTTAACTCGACGCTCTATGAAATTGTTACCCACCCTCCGTTATCGCCGGCTTACTTTTGCCGGAATGCTTTTGGTCGTCTTGTCGTTCGGCACGATGAGCCCGATTTTTCTCAGTTCGGCCCGGGCGCAAACGCCTCCGCCCGCGCCAGCCGGAGCCAATGTTGAGAAGGACAAGGACTCGGGCAAGCCGGTCGTCACCACGCCTTCGGGTCTGAAGTACGTCGACCTCGTCGTGGGCACGGGCGCGGCGGTCAAGACCGGCGACCATGTCTCGGTGAATTATGTCGGCAAGCTGCTGGATGGAACGAAATTCGATGCGTCGGCGGACCATGGCGGCACCTTCGATTATGTGCAGGGCGTGACCGCCCTGATCGCGGGCTGGACCGAGGGCACCTCGACCATGAAGGTCGGCGGCAAGCGGAAGCTCATCATCCCGCCCCAGCTCGGCTACGGCATGCAGGGCGCGGGCGACGCGGTCCCCCCGAATGCCACGCTCGTGTTTGAAATCGAACTGGTGGCGATCAAGCCCCAGTAGGTCCTACGCTCCTGCGGAGGGCGGTATTCTTAAATATTTATGGGCGCTCAATCGCGGCTTTTTGGCACGGACGGCATTCGCGGGCGCGCCAATGTGGAGCCGCTGACGCCGGAAACGACGACCGCGTTCGGCCGCGCCGTGGCGGCGAAATTCGGCCCGGCGGGCGGTCCCGTGGTGATTGGCCGCGACACGCGGATTTCGGGGCCGATGCTCGAGCAGGCCGTCGCGGCGGGCGTGGCGGAGATGGGAGTCGATGTGCTGCTGGCCGGCGTGGTGCCGACGCCCGCCGTGGCTTTTCTGACGCGCCATTTGTCGGGCTGCGCGGGCGTGGTGATCAGCGCGTCGCACAATCCGTTCGAGGACAACGGGCTGAAAATTTTCAATGGCGACGGGCTGAAATGCGACGACGCGCTCGAGTTGGAAATCGAGGCGCTCATCCTCGGCGACACGCTGCGCCGCGCGGATGCGACGAAACCCGGCCGCATCGAGGCGTGGCCCGACGGCGCGGCGCGTTACGCGGAGCTGGCGTTGAAGGCCTACGGCAAGGGGCTTGATTTGCGCGGCCTGCGCGTGGTGGTCGATGCCGGGCACGGCGCGGCTTACGAGACGACGCCGCGGGTGCTGCGCGCGCTGGGGGCCGAGGTGCTGGCGCTGAACGTCGAGCCGAGCGGCGAGAATATCAACGCGGGCTGCGGCAGCACGCATCCGGAATTAATCCAGAAAGCGACGCGTGATTTTGGCGCGCAGATCGGCCTTGCGCATGACGGCGACGCCGACCGGCTGATTTGCTGCGACGAGACCGGTTCGCTCCTTGATGGCGACGAGATGCTCGCCGTAATCGGACTCGATCTGCTCAAGCGGGGCAAGCTCGCGCAAAAGACGCTCGTGGCCACGGTGATGAGTAATCTTGGCCTCGACGAGTGTTTCGTGGCGGCGGGCGGAAAGATTTTGCGCGCGGGCGTGGGAGATCGTTACGTTCTGGAGCTGATGCTGGCGCACGACCTGAACGTGGGCGGCGAGCAATCAGGGCACGTCATCCTGCGCGATCACAACACGACCGGCGACGGCCTGGTGACGGCGCTGGAATTGCTGCGGATCATGAAAACCAGCGGCGAACCGCTGAGCAAGCTGCGGCTTGGCATGAGAAAATATCCGCAGCTCCTGGTGAACGTGAAAGTGCGCGAACGGGTTCCGCTCGACCAGTTGCCCGAGGTGATGGAGACGGTGCGGGCGGTTGAAAAGGAACTGGGCTCGAACGGCCGCATCCTGCTTCGCTACTCGGGAACCGAGCCGAAAATCCGGTTGCTGGTCGAGACGCGCGACGAGGCGCTTTTGCAGACGGTCGCCGATCGCATTCTTGCGCCGATCAAAAAACATTTGACGGTGGGTTAGAGTTGCCGTCTCGGTGGTAGCCGCCGCTGTTCCAGCCGCGGAGATCGAAAAGAAAAGGCACCGCCGCTGGGACAGCGGCGGCTACCAAAATACTTCGAACATCAATTCTCAATCGGGCGTGGTTTCCAGACGTGCATGGCGAAGAGGAGCAGGGCGGCCGCCGCATACGCGAGGGCGAAATCGAATCCCGTGGGTGTTGCTCCGCCTAAATGGAGGGGTGTGAATAGCGCCGGGGCATAGCCTCCGTCCGGGGTGAAGACGAAGCCGTGGATGATACCGCAGGCGGAAGCGACGGCCGCGATAAGACACCAGACCGCCGCGGCAAGCCAGTTCCGATCGATCACCTTGGCCATGATCGCGCTGAAGAAAATCGAAATCAGGAGGAAGCCCTGCGCCAGGCTGAGCATGCCCTTGAAGAAGAGTTCCGGGCTGAAATTCGCCGCGGCTTGCTGGAACGAATAACCGGGCGCGGCTTTTTCGAGCGCCGTCTGAACGAGCAGCACGCCCCACGCGGCCAGCGAGGGAATGAACCCGATGGCCACCGCCGGCGCGTGCGCCTTCGGCACTTCCTGAAACGCCTGCGCCGTGATGATGAGCCCGATCCATAGCAGGATGCCGAGCGTCACTTCGAGCGGCATGAACCAGAGGAGAAACGGCGCCGCGCCGGTGAGGCAGATCAACGTCACCGCGACCGCGTTCAGCACCGAGTAGCCGACCCGCGCGCCCATCGCCTTCCAGCCGGGATGGCCGATGTAGATGGTCGGCGCGAACGGATTGCCGAAGAAAACGCCGACCACCGCGCTGATGCCGTTGGCCAGGAGCGAGGAACGCGTGTCGAATTTGTCGCCCGCCGCTTCCGCGCTCTCGAGGTTCTGCATCGAGCCGATCACGTTCAGCACCGCCATCGGAATGAACACGGCGGCGTAGCTCCAAACCCGCGTGTCGGCCAGGAGCGAGAAGATTTCGCCCACGATCGGCACGGGACAATAAAAGGCGAGATGCGACGCGGGCCATTCCGGCAGGGGCGACATTTGCAGGCCGCGCAGCAGCCAGGCAGTCAGCGTGCCGACGACAACCGCGATGAAGCCGGTCGGCAGGCCGAGCGGCCAGCGCACGCGGCCGGCGTAACCGATGAGCACGAGCAGCGCGGGAAAGAGCGCGATGAGGGGTGAGGAGAAGATCTGGAAGATAAAGCCCATCGCGATGAAGGTGATCCCCACTCCGGCCAGCGCTGAAAGCAGCGCGGCGCGCGGCGTGTGCCGCCGGATCCACGCGCCGAAAAAGGAGGCCGCGATTTCGATCACCCCGCCGAGAAATCCGGCGACGAGCGAGACTTTCCAGGCCAGGTCCGCATCGTGCGTTTCGTGATAGACCGGCCCGAGGATGAGAAAAATGAAGGCGAAGAGGCTGACCGTGTTGACGCCGAAAGGGAGCGCAGTGACGGGCTTTCCGGTTCGTTGCGAGAGCCGGTGCGCCTGCCACGAGTAGAAGAGGTTTCCGGCCACGAGCGAGACGGCGATGCCGGGAAGAATGCGTCCGACCACGAGGGAATCGGGCAGTCCCGCCAGCTTCGGGCAGAGCCCCACGATGACGATGAGTTGGCAGAGATTGTCGACGAACAGTCCGAAGAAGCCGTCGATGTCGTTCGGGACGAACCATCCTTTCGGGAACGATTTTGGGGCGGTCGGATGTTCAGCGGGCATAAATAATCCCGCCCTGCTTAGCCGTCCCGCCGCCTTTGGTCGAGGCGGGAATGAACGGCAGTTCCTCCGCCCTGCTCTGAGCGCTTGTCCTTTCAGCCTGAATTTCCTAATCTTCAATCATGGCACTCTCCAAGCAGGACCAGGATTTTTACGAGGAAAAGCTCAGCTACAAATCGATCGGCTATCTCTTCGGCGCCACGACCATCATCGGCGCGATCATGTGGCCATCGCTCATCTACCTCCAGGATTGGTCGGCGGGTCAGACCGGCAAATGGTCGGTGAACGTGGTCTATAACCTGGCCGTGATGGGCTTTCTTCTCGGCATGGTCGTGGCCGTGGTCATGTATCTCGCCTTCAAATTTCTTCTCGCGATGGGCTGGCTGCCGTCCAGGCGGTAGCGGATGGGGCTCACGGTTTATACCGATGGCGCGTGCCGTGGTAATCCGGGCCCGGGCGGATATGCCGCGATCATCGACGATGGCGCCCGTCAGGCGGAATTGTCCCGCGGCTATCGCTGGACCACGAATAACCGGATGGAAATCGGGTCCGTCATCGCCGCGCTCGAGGATGTCGGGGCGGGCGTTCCGGTTCATCTGGTGTCCGACTCGCAATATGTCCTGAACGCTTTGTCGAAGGGATGGATTGCCGGCTGGAAGAGGAAAAACTGGATCAGCACCGCGCGGGAGCCGGTCAAGAATCGCGATCTCTGGGAGCAACTCGACGCCCTGATCGCGGCGCGGACCATGACCTTCGAGTGGGTTCGGGGCCACGCCTCGCATCCGCTCAACAATCGGTGCGACGCGATGGCGGTTGCGGCTGCGCTCGGCGAAGAGCTCGCGATTGATTCCGGGTATGAAGCCCTTAATCCTTATCCCGCAGCTGCGGCAACTTTGACCATGAAACCCATGCTCGCGGCGGCGCCGCTGACGACCGCGGCGGAGACGGGGCAGGCGGAATTTCCGGGCTTTCCTTAAGCGCAGCCTCGCAACCCGAGCGACGGTCTTTCTCCGGGGCCGCGGCGATAGGTAACCCTTATATGATGGCGAGAGGAGGGGCATCGGCGTAGAAGATGGGATGCAGAAGAAACTGTTTGCCGAACTCGGACTCTCGCCGGAATTGCTGAAGGCCGTGGCCCAGATGGGATTTGAGGAAACGACCCACATTCAATCACAAGCGATTCCGGCCCTGCTTTCGGGGCAGGACGTGGTGGGACAATCACAAACCGGCTCTGGCAAAACGGCCGCGTTTGCGTTGCCGGCCATCGAGATAGTCGACGTGCGCGTGCGCGCGCCACAGGTGTTGATTCTCTGTCCGACGCGCGAACTGGCGGTGCAGGTGGCCGAGGAAGTGGCGAAGCTGGCCTGCTTCAAAAAGGGCGTGCGCGAGATCCCGATTTACGGCGGGCAATCGTACGACCGCCAGTTGCGCGGCCTGAAGGAGGGCGCGCAAATCATCATCGGCACACCCGGCCGCGTGATGGACCATCTCGACCGCCGCACGCTGAAAATGGACCAGGTGAAGATGGTCATCCTCGACGAGGCGGACCGGATGCTCGACATGGGATTTCTCGACGATATCCGGACCATCCTGAAACAGGCGCCTGCCGAGCGGCAGACGGTCTTCTTTTCGGCCACGGTGCCGCGGCCCATCCAGGAATTGATCAAGACGTTCACGCGCAATCCGGTGAACGTGACGATTGAGACGCAGGCGCTGACCATGCCCGCGATCGAGCAGGTCTATTACGAGGTCGACCGCCGCGCCAAGCTCGATGTGCTCTGCCGCCTGATCGATCTCCAGGACATCAAGTTTGCCATCATCTTCTGCGCGACCAAAATGATGGTCGACGAATTGGCCGAGCACCTGACCGCGCGGGGTTACGCGGCGGATAAGATGCACGGCGACATGACGCAGGCGATGCGGGAGCGGGTCATCGCCAAGTTCCGCAAGCGGGGGCTCGAGTTCCTCGTCGCCACCGACGTGGCCGCGCGCGGGCTTGACGTGGACGATGTCGAAGTGGTCTTCAACTACGACCTGCCGCACGACGGCGACGACTACATCCACCGGATCGGGCGCACCGGCCGCGCGGGCAAGAGCGGACGGGCGGTCACGTTTGTCTCGGGCCGCGAGCTCTACAAGATGCAAAACATCATCCGCTTCACCAAAGGGAAGATCCGGCGGGAAAGAATCCCTTCGGAGGAGGAAGTGGAGAAGAAACGGGCCGACAGCTTTTATGATTCGCTGCGCAAGACTTTGGAGGAGGGCCGCTATGAAAAGCAGGATGCGTTGATCGGACGCCTGCTCGACCAGGGTTACGTCGCGACCGACATCGCTTCGGCGCTGATTCATTTGTACGGTCGTGAGGAAGTCGCTGAACCGGTCCGGCCGGAGCGGCCCGCGCCCCGCTTTCGAGACGATGATTCACGTCCCGAACGCCACGAGCGGCGGGACCGGATGGAACGCCCGGAACGAGCTTCGCCTCCCGAACCGGGTGAGCGTAGGCCGGCTTTCACGGGCAACAAGGCGGACCGCGAGTCGGGCCAGATTTCGCATGAGCCGGGCATGACGCGTCTGATCCTGGGCGTGGGGCGCGATCACGACGTGCAGCCGGGAGACGTGCTCGGCGTGATTGTGGGTGTCACGAAATTGCCCAAGGAAATCGTGGGCGTCATTCGTCTCCAGCCCAAGCAGGCCTTCGTCGATGTGGCGGAAGAGCACGCGGAGCTGGTGTTGTCGAAGCTCAATGGAATCCAGTTCAAGGGTCGCAAGCTCTGGTGCAAACGCGCGACCGTGGCGAAGGCTGCGTAATTAGAGCGGCTCGCGGCCATGGGGCCGGGTCAGGTCGAGCGCCGGGCCGATCGGTACGATGCGCGTCGGATTGATGTCGTCGTGGGTATAGTAATAGTGGCGCTTGATGTGATCGAAGTTGACCGTCGCGGCGATGCCCGGCTGCTGGTAGAGGTCCATCAGGTAGCCTTGCAGGTTGGGATAATCGACAATGCGCCGGAGGTTGCACTTGAAGTGCCCGTGATAAACGGAATCGAAGCGCACCAGGGTGCAAAAGAGCCGCCAGTCCGTCTCCACGATCCGCTTTCCAAACAAATAGCGGCTGGTCGCAAGACGCGCCTCGAGTTCATCCAACGCGGCGAAGACTTTTCGGCAGGCCGTTTCGTAACTCTGCTGACTTGTGGCGAAACCGGCTTCGTAGACGCCGTTGTTAACGGTGTCATAGATGAACGCGGAGAGCCGGGCCTGCTCGCCGGCGATGTCCCTGGGAAAAAGATCGACCTTCCCTTTTCCCAACGAAGCGAAGGCGTCGTTGAACATTCGGCAGATGTCGTCCTCGGAGTTGTTGACGATCCGGTGCGTTAGCTTGTCCCAGAGGACGGGGACGGTCACGCGGCCTTTGAAGTGGGGATCGGTCGCCGCGTAGGCCTCGCTCAAAAAAGCGAAGCCTTCGATGGGATCGGTCGAGTAGCCGGGGCCGTCGCGGAAAGCCCAGCCCCGCTCGTCGCGAATCGGATCGACCACGGTCATGCCGATGACGGCCTCGAGTCCCTTCAGGTGCCGCACGATCACCGTCCGGCTGGCCCACGGACACGCCAGGCAGACGTAGAGGTGATAGCGTCCCGCCACCGCCGGGTAGGGCGTCGAGCCGTCGCGGAAACCGAGTCGCGAAACGCGTCGTCCTGGCGCTCGAAATCGCCCTCGGCCGATTGTTCGTCGGGAAACTGCGGCATCGTTGGGGGCCTTTCTCCCGGTTAAAGCGCGCCGGCCAGAGCCTCCGCCTTCGGATTGGACGACGCGATCGCTTCATCCTTCGACGTCGCGCTGGCCAGCGTCGGCTCGACGAAGATTTCCTTGATGTCGGTGAAGCCGATGAAGCCGAGAATCTGCTTCAGGTAGGCGCTCTGCTGATCGTAACCTTCGGCCCCCGAGCCGGGACCGTAGGCCCCGCCCCGCGCATAAATCGCCACCGCCGGCTTTCCGGTCACCAGACCCTTGTAGCCGCTCTCGGGCGAAAAGCTGAAGGTGAGGCCGGGCTGCGCGAGAAGATCGATGTAGTGCTTCAGCTTGTAGGGAATGCCAAAATTCCACATCGGCAGCGAGAAGAGATACTTGTCGGCCGACTTGAACCGGTCGGCGATCTTCACCACGGCATTCCAGGCCTCGAGCTGCTCGGGCGTATGCTTCTGCCCGTGCATGACGGCGTACTTCGCGTCGATGGTCGCGCCGTCGAATTCGGGCAGCTCGGTCTCCCAGAGATCGAGGATGTCGACGGTATCGTTCGGATGCTTCGCGCGATAGGCCTCGATAAAATGATGGGCCACGGTGATGGACGATGAGCGCTTGCCGCGCGGAGAGGCTTCGATGTGGAGGAGTTTGGACATGGTGGGATTTTCGTTGGGGGTTGGGTTCAGTTGAGGTCGAAGAGAAGGAAGTCGGACGGCTTGTTCGCGGAGATGGCCAGCAAATCGACCTCGCTGACCGCCGCGGCGTCACCGGGCTGAAGTTGGGTGTCGTTTAGCTTAAGGTCACCCTGGACCAGCTGCAACCAGGCATGACGCCCGGCGCCGAGGGAGTGCTTCACGGTTTCGCCGGGCCTGAGCTTGCCCAGGTAGAGACTGGCGTCCTGGTTGATCGCGATGGAGCCGTCGCGCCCCGACTTGGAGGCGACCAGGTGGAGCTTTCCTGTCTCGGCTTGGGCGAACGATTTCTCCGCATAGCCCGGCTTCGCTCCTTTGTGGTCGGGCAGGATCCAGATCTGGAGCAAATGGACCGGCTCGGTGGCGGAGTCGTTGATCTCGCTGTGCATGATTCCGGTCCCGGCGCTGATGCGCTGCACGTCGCCGGCGCGCATCACGGCGGTGTTGCCCATCGAGTCGCTATGGCGCAGCGCGCCACTGACCACATAGGTGATGATTTCCATGTCGCGGTGGGGATGCATGCCGAAGCCCATCTCGGGCGCGACGTAGTCCTCGTTGATCACCCGCAGGTCGCGGAAGTTGGTCTGTTCCGGGTCGTAGTAATCGGCGAAGCTGAAGGTGTGGTAGGAATCGAGCCAGCCATGCTCGGCGTGGCCCCGTTTATTGGATTTGCGGGTCTTGATCATATCGTTTCTTTCGTTGACCCTACTTAAACTCATCGCGACTGCTTCCCGAAATACTATGTTCCTTGGCTGACTATGCCTTTTGGGTATGCTTAAGGAATGGAGCTTCGCCACCTGCGCTACTTCGTCGTCGTCGCCGAGGAGCAAAACGTCACCCGCGCGGCGGAAAGGCTCCACGTCTCGCAGCCGCCGCTGAGCCGGCAGATTCACGACCTGGAGAACGAGCTGGGCGTCGGGCTTTTCCGGCGCACGGCGAAATCGCTCGCGCTGACCGAGGCCGGTAAAATCTTTCTCAACGAGGCGCGCGCCGTCCTGTTGCGCGTCGACCGGGCGGTGGAAACGGTCCGCACGGTGGCCCAGGGCGACCGCGGCCAGCTTCGGATCGGCTACGCGCCGTCGCTCACGGTCGAGCTGTTGCCGAAGGCGTTGAGAACCTTTGAGCGCGAGCGTCCCGGCGTCCGCGTTTCGCTGCACGATCTTTCGACCGAGGAATGTGTGCAAAAGCTCACGGCGCGGAAGATCGACGTGGCGCTGACGGTGCGGCTGTCGGGGCCGAGGATGCGCGGGCTCACTTTCGAAAAGCTGGTCACCTACCCCCTTTGCTGTGCGGTGGGAGTGGCCCACCCGCTGGCCAAAAAGCGGTCGGTGGCCCTGGCGCAACTCCGCCGGGAACGGTTCATGATTTATTCGCGCGCGGACTACCCGGAGTACTTCGATTGGCTTTCGGGCCTGTTCCAGCCGCATTCGTTCGACCCGTGCCGGTTGGAGGAATACGACAGCGCGTCGGGCCTGATCACGGCGGTGGAAGCGGGGCGCGGCGTGGCCTTGGTTCCCTCTTCGCTCGGATGCCTGGCCGGACCGCGACTCCGGCTCCTTCCCTTGCGGCCGCCCCTGCCGACGGTCGTCGTCGGCGCCTTGACCACTCGGCCCTCCTCTCCTTTGGTCGATCCGTTCATCCTCGCCGCGAAACAGGCCGCCCAAAGCGCCTCGCCGCGGGTTCTCGGACGCCGCCCCGCCTAAATTATGGCCACGACTCCCACCTTTCCCTTCCGCCTTGCCGTTTTCGATATGGACGACACGCTGCTCGGCCCCGACCGGCAGATCAGCCCGGAAAATGTCGACGCCCTGCAACGCCTGCGCGCCGCCGGTGTCGAGGTGGTGATCGCCTCGGGCCGGCACCATCAGAATATCGTGGAATTTGAAGCGGCCCTCGGTTTCAAGGGCTGGGTGATTTCGGCCGGAGGCGCGGTGGTCAGCCATGCCGAGACGCAGGAACTTCTTTACGAGGTGACCGTTCCCCAGGATTTGGGCCTGGAGCTTTTCCATCGGGCGCGGGCCCAGGGGATCAGCCTGATCGGCTATCATCGGACGGGAATCTTCTGCGATGCGCCCAGCGAATGGATTGATCTCTATACCAGAAGGACGCACCAGGTCCCCATCGCCGACATCCCGGCGCTGATCGGTACCGGCTTGCAGAAACTGATCTGGACGACCGCCCGCGAACGGATTGCGGAGCTCACCCCCGTGCTCCAGCGCGAATACCAGGGCCGGCTTTATGTCGTGAACACCGAACATGAGATGCTCGAATTCCTGAACCCCAAGGCGAACAAGGCGCTTGCCGCCCAGGCCTTGGCGGCGAGGTTCGGGATCGGCCGGGAACAGGTGCTCGCCTTCGGCGACGGCAACAACGACGTGCCGCTTTTGGAATGGGCCGGGATGTCGGTCGCGATGGCCCATGGCCGGGAATCGGCGAAACGGGCCGCGAAGATGGTCAGTCCGCTCGGACCGCCCGAAACGGCGGTGGCGCGGTCCATTGCGACGCTTTTCAACGGATAGATGGGCGCGTGCACTTGGTTTGTTTGGGAAATAAAAAAAATATGCGAATCAGGCGAATGAGCCGAATTAGGCGAATGGGGATTCGGTTAATCTCTTCGGTTTAATCTCCCGCGCTTGTGGTGTGCAGGTAGCCGTCGCGCGCCGCGCGACGGTCCGGCTACCTTAATAAGTCGCTGCTTGCGCGAGATCGAGTTGAAGTTCATGGGGGCATTATCGCACAGAAAGATCGAAGGGTGGTAGCCTTGCAAATCCTCGATGGCCTGCAGCGCTTAAAATCTTTGGCAAAGAGATTCAATGCGCGGCTTCCCGGGCGGCGGCAGTGACGGGAGTCGGACGGCGCAGGAAGGGGACAAAAATCAGCGCGCCGATAAAAAGCAGGGTCATGAGGTAGAAGACATCGGCAAAAGCAAGGGTGATCGATTCCTTGCGGACCGTTTGGGCCAGGAGGGCCACGGCGCGATGGGTGGTCAGGCCCGGATCGGCTTCCGTGGCGCCGACGTGAAGGGTCGTGTTCGCGAGCCAGGTCTGCAGCCTCGGATTGGCCGCGGTGAGATGACTGGCCAGGTCGTGCCAATGTTTGTTGGTGCGGCTGTTGAGCCAGGTGTTGATGCAGGCGATGCCGATGGCGCCGCCGAGGTTGCGCATGGTGTTGAAGAGGGCGCTGGCCATTTTAAGCTGCGCCGCGGGGAGCGCGCCGAGGGCCATGTTGGTGGCGGGGACGATGCAGAGGAGGAGCGCAAAGCCGCGGATGATTTGGGGCCAGAAAAACTCGCCTCCGGTCCAGTCGGACGTGACCGGTGTGCTCAGCCAGAGCCCAAAAGCGAAGAGTGAAAAGCCGACGACGACCATGAGGCGGGGATCCATTTTCTGCGAGAGTTTCGCCACCAGCGGGGCGATCATGATTTGCGAAAGACCGGCGACAAAGACCGCTTCGCCGATCTGCCGGGCATCGTAACCGGCGACGCGGGCGAGAAAGAGCGGCAGCACGTAAACGCCTCCGAACAGCCCGAAGCCGGTGACAAAAATGAGGAGGGAGGCGATGGTGAAGGTCCGGTTTTTCAAGACGCGCAAGTCGACAATGGGGCTGGGATGGACCAACGAACGCCAGATGAACAGCGCGCCCGAAATCGCGGCGATCCAGGTCAGGTTGCGGATGGTGGAATCATCGAGCCAGTTCCAGCGGTAGCCTTCCTCGAGGACATATTCGAGGCTGCCGAGCGACAGGGCGAGCAGCAGCAGGCCGATGAAGTCGAACCGGCGCAGGAGCGAGAAATCGGGCTCGTCGATCGCCTCGAAGAACGGGATCGTGAACGTGATGATGAGTCCGGGCACGATGTTGACGAAGAAAAGCCAGTGCCAGGAGAGCGTGTCGGTGATCCAGCCGCCCAGGGTCGGGCCGATGGTCGGCGCGAGGCTGCTTAGGAGTCCCAGCGTGGCGGGGATCAGCGCCCGTTTTTTGCCGGTAAAAAGCGCGTAGCCGGTGGCAAAGACGGTCGGGATCATGGCGCCGCCGACGAAGCCCTGGATCGCCCGCGCGACGATCATCGACTGGATGCTCCAGGCGCAGCCGCAGGCGATGCTGGCCAGGGTAAAAGCGGCGGCCGAGGCGGTGAAAAGCCAGCGGGTAGAAAAAGCGCGGGAGAGCCAGCCGGAGAGGGGAATCATCACGATCTCGGCCATGAGATAGGCGGTCTGGATCCAGGAGCTTTCGTCGGGCGCGGCGGCGAGGCCCGCCTGGATGTCGGAAATCGAGGCGGCGACGATCTGGGTGTCGAGCAGGGCCATGAACTGGCCGACGGCCATGAGGGCAAAGAGGAGAAACTTGCGACCATCGGTCATGGAATCGATGCGGGAGGGGTTCATGGGGTCAGGTGGAAAAAGTTGAAAAAAGTTGTTGCATTACGGTCATAATATAATATGATGATCGTAATGCAACAGGAATTTCAAACCGGAAACTGATCATGCGCTACGAAAAAGGACATAAGGAAACCACCCGCCGTCATATCGTCGAAACCGCCGCCGCCCGCTTCCGCAAGGACGGTATCGAGAGCGTGGGCGTCGCCGATCTCATGGCCGAGGCGGGCCTGACTCATGGCGGATTCTACAGCCATTTTGACTCCAAGGAGGACCTGGTGCGGGAGGCGATGGAGGAAGCGTCGGGCCATTCGGTGAAAAATTTCGACCGGAGGATTGAAGAAGGCGGGCTGGAGGCCTGGATTCGCGCTTATATGCGGACCAGCCATCGCGACCATCCGGAGCGGGGCTGCGTCGTGGCGGCGCTGGCGTCGGAACTGGCGCGTCATCCCCAATCGACCCGCCAAGGGTTCAGCGAAAACCTGGAGAAGGTGCTGGCGGCCATCGAGCCGCTCCTTCCGGCCCGTCTCTTCCCGAGCCAGAAACGGAAAACCGCGATCGGGGTCTTCGCGACGATGGTCGGCGCAATGCAGATGGCCCGGGCGGTCAATGATCCCGCATGGTCGGAACAAATTCTGGAGGCGGGGCTGGTCTCCGCGCTGGTCCTGGCCCAGATCACTACTTTGGCCGCCTCATAATCGTCCCTAACCCGAAAGGTTCACCCCATGTCTGCCTTACCTCCCGAGACCGTAATGAAAGCGATTGCCGCCACTGAATTGAAGGTGGAACCGGCCCACGGAAAGCTGACCAGGTTTCATCGGCTTGGCCTGGGCTTGGTGGCCGGTCTGGTCGTCCTGGCCGGCGCCACGGCTTATCTGATCCACGCCTCGTATCACGAAACGACGGACGACGCCTACACCACGGGCAACGTCCACGACATCAGTTCGCGGGTGGCGGGCACGGTGATCGAAGTCGATGTGAACGATAACCAGTTTGTGAGGCGGGGCGACGTGCTGGCCCGGCTTGATCCGCGCGACTTCCAGGTGCAGGTCGACAAGGCGCGCGCCGACTATATTCGGGCCAAGGCCGACTCTGACCGGGTGAAGGCTTTGCGCGAATCGTTCAACGGCGATGTCGCCATTTCGAGGCAGGAGTCCGACCAGATCGAAGCGAATCTCGGCGTGGCGAAGGCGGCGCTCGACGATGCGCTCAACCAGCTCAGTTACTGCACCATCACTGCCCCGGCGGACGGCCATATCGGCGACAAGACTGTGCAGACAGGGAATCGCGTCGCGGTTGGGACCGTCTTCATGTCGGTCGTGCAGGATTTGTGGGTGGTGGCCAATTACAAGGAGACCCAGGTCGGGAAGATGGTGAAGGGAGAGCGGGTGCGGGTCACGGTGGATGAGATCGCGGGTCACGTTTTCACGGGACGGATCGACAGCTTTTCGCCCGGCTCCGGCTCGGTTTTCGCCCTGCTCCCGCCCGAGAATGCGACCGGCAACTTCACCAAAATCGTCCAGCGGGTGCCGGTGAAAATCATCCTGGACCGGGAAAGCATGCGCGGCTATGAGGAGCGCCTCGTGCCCGGTCTTTCGGTCGAGACCGATGTCAATCTTTCGGCCCCGGTCCAACCCGACACCATGCCGTTTGCGGCCGACTCGACCGGTCCCGCGGTGCGATAGCGAAGGCTAGGAAGGGGATCGAGGGAGGTGACGTGCAAAGGTCACAAGATGCCTTTGGTCAAGCTCTTAGCTCTCAGGACGGGCTTGTTTTCGCGAGGAAAATGGTTCCTTATTGGAAGTTGTTTGAATAATAGATCGGCTGAAGGTAGAATTGTTCCACCCTAAGATATCTTGAGCCTATCTTCCGTT
Source organism: Methylacidiphilales bacterium (assembly GCA_965226715.1). Classification (GTDB taxonomy): domain Bacteria; phylum Verrucomicrobiota; class Verrucomicrobiia; order Methylacidiphilales; family UBA1321; genus JABDGH01. The sequence goes on from CBDDEB010000002.1 coordinate 233,251, forward strand.
AAAAATTGGCTCAAGAAGTGCTAAAACCGACGCTGCCTATCCAAGAATAATTTATGCCCAACAACGACCAACCCACCCCGCGCAGAAAGCCGCCCCGCATCGGTCCCACCGTCAATGCGCCGTCGTCTTCTCCGTCCTCGCCTGCTCCCGTCGTTCCGGCAGCCGCCCAAATCGCTCCCCCTGTGGCCAAGCCCCAGGATCTTCCCGCCTACGAATTCATCGGGTATCTTCCCGAATCGTACGGGACGAAAAAACTGTTTCTTGTCGCCCGCGATCCGCACATCCTCTTTGCTTATTGGGACTTAAGCCAAGTCCAGTACAAGGAGGCCGCCCGCGCCGCCCACGATGGCAAAGTTTTTCTGGAAGTCTATGTGCCGGGCGAAGGGCGCGTGCAACAAATCCATATCTGGGACAGCCATAAGAATTGGTACATCCAGGTCAACCGGCCCGACACCAATTTTGTCGCGCAGCTCGGCTATTACCGCGGGGATGGCGGCTTTGAAGTCCTGGCCCGTTCCGCGGAAGTCCGCACGCCCCGCGACACGCTGTCGCCCAACACCGATGCGCGGTTCGTCACGATTCCGTTCCACGTTTCGTTCCGCGAACTCTTTGACCTGATTGCCGCGCAGGCGCAACCGGGCGAGGAGCTGGCCGAAACGCTGGCCCGCCTGCAGCGCAGCGACTACGAGCTGCCGTTCCAGGCCCGCGTGCCGCGCGATCTCACGCCAAAGGAAAGCGACGAACTGCTCGAATATCTTGGCGACGAGGAAATCCGCCGGCGCATGGTCGGTTCGTTCGAGATCACAGAAATCCTCAAGAAACGCTTCGAGACGATGCTCTCCTCCGGCCAATGGGCCTCGAGCGCCGGGGCGTGGGTGACCAGCGTCAGCAGTCCCTTTGGCGCCTCGTTCGGTCGCGAGCGCGGCTTTCACATGCACGTCAACGCCGAGCTCATCATCTACGGCGGCACGGAGCCGAATGCCAAGGTCCGCATCGACGGCCACGACATCACCCTGAGCAAGGACGGCACCTTCTCCTACCATTTCGTCTTCCCGGATGGCCAGTTCCACATCCCGGTCGACGCCACTTCCGCCGATGGCGTGGAAACGCGCAGCGCGCTTCTCTCCTTCCTCCGGATGACCGAGGTGGAAGGCGACGTGCGCAAAACCGGCCAGCCGGTGATGGACGAACCGCTCGGCCGGAAATAAGTTTCGAGGCGGCCTGCGCGCGGCAGCGGCGACCGTGCCTGAATCCCGGAACTTTGCTCCCGGGGTTATTTACTTCACAATCACGGCGCGGAGCGCTTTTCTTATCCGTCACGCACCCATGTCCGACCTGATTCATCCCGTTATCGCCATTGACGGCACCGCCGCCTCCGGCAAGAGCACTTTTTCGCGCGAGCTCGCCCGGCGGCTCGGCTACGTCTACGTCAACACCGGCGCGATGTATCGCGGCGTCACCTGGTATCTCCAGCAACGAAACATCCCGCTGCGCGATGTCGACGCCGTCGCGCGCGTGGTCCAGACCGCCGGGATCGACACCCGCCTGCACGAGGGCGAGCTCGTTTTCCGCATCGCCGCGCTCGATCCCCTCCCGCACGTCCGCGAAGGCGCGGTCAACGAAGGCGTCTCGTTGGTGGCCCAGATTTCGGCCGTCCGCAAACTCCTCGTTGCCGAGCAGCAGCGCCTGGCCGCGCAGGCCCCTCTCGTCATGGAGGGGCGCGACATCGGCACGGTGGTTTTTCCGCAAACGCCCTACAAATTTTACCTCGACGCCAACGCCGAGGTCCGCGCCCGCCGCCGCAGCCAGCAGGGCGAAAACGATGTCATCCAGCAGCGCGACAGCCTCGACCAGCAACGCGAGAACTCGCCGCTCACGCGGGCGCCCGACGCCCTTTGCCTCGATTCCGGCCACGCGTCCGTGGAGGAACTGATCGAGGTCGCTCTTCGTCATCTCGCCGCGCGCGGATGGGAGCTGGCTTCAAAATGAGTTCATTCCGGCGATGAGGTTGGGGAGGGCACGATTATGGCCGACATCGCCCGACGTTTTTCGCAAAATCCGCTCCTCGTTCCGGCGCAGGTGAGTCCCAGCCGGCCCGGCCTGAAAATCGAGTGCCTGCTTAACCCGGGTGTCTTCCAGTACCAGGGCCGCACCCACCTGCTCGTTCGCGTGGCGGAACGCCCCGAGCCGCAGGAAGGACGGGTCCGCGTCCCGGTCATGGAGGAGGGCGAACTCAAGATCCTCGATTGGGATGCGGCTGATCCCGGGCTCAACGTCAGCGATCCCCGCGAGTACAAATACAAGGGAGAAGGCTATCTTTCCACGCTCTCCCATTTGCGCCTTTTCGTCAGCGACGACGGCGTCGCCTTTGCGCCCGCCGATCCCGCGCCGCTTTGGGGCGAGGGAATACTGGAAAGCTTCGGCATCGAGGATTGCCGCGTGACCGCCTTCGAGGATGGCCGGTTTTTCTTGACCTACACCGCCGTCTCCTCCTGGGGTTACGGCGTCGGATTGCGCGAAACGTCGGACTGGCAAAACTACATCCCCCATGGAATGATTGTTTCTCCCTCGAACAAGGACGCCGCGATCTTTGACCGGAGAATCGGCGGACGCTATGTCTGCCTGCACCGGCCGTCGGGCGTGATCGTCGGCGGAAATTACATCTGGATGGCCTTCTCGGATGATCTCGCGCATTGGGGCGGACATTGTCCCGTCGCGCGGACGCGGCCTGGAAAGTGGGACAGCGCGCGGATCGGCGCCGGTGCCGCCCCGATTTACACCGAGCAGGGCTGGCTCGAGATTTACCACGGCGCCGATCAAAATTCGCGGTACTGCCTCGGCGCCCTGCTGCTCGACCTCGAAGAGCCGTGGAAAGTGCTCGCCCGCTCCTCCGAGCCGATCATGGAGCCGCTCGCGGAATACGAGCAGAAAGGCTTTTTCGGCAACGTGGTCTTCAGCAACGGGCATCTCGTCGACGGGGACAAGATCACGCTTTACTACGGCGCGTCGGACAGTGTGATTTGTGGCGCGAAACTTTCCGTCGACGAAATCGTGAAATCCTTGCTCTAGCACTCGGATCGAAAGCGATTCAGTTTACATCAACGCGTCCCGAGGGTAGCCTTGATCCCCCTGACCTTGATCATGAAGCCTGTACTGGAAGACATTCGAATTCGCGCGGTGGAACCTCTTTTCACGCCGGATGAATTGAAAACGGCGTTGCCGGTTTCGCCGGAGATCGCCCAGTCGGTCGCGGCCAGCCGGGCGCAGATCGCCGGGGTGATTCGGGGCGACAAAGGCCGTTTTCTTGCGATTGTCGGGCCCTGTTCCATCCACGACCCCGAACAGGGGCTGGTCTACGCGCGCCGTTTGGCGGAGATTCAGCGCCAGGTGGCCGATGTCATGCTGGTCGTGATGCGCGTCTATTTTGAAAAGCCGCGCACGACGGTGGGCTGGAAGGGCCTGATCGCCGATCCCCATCTCAACGGCTCGGACGACATCGCCGCCGGGCTCAAGCAGGCGCGGTCCTTTCTTTTGGAAGTCGGAAAGCTGGGCCTGCCCGCCGCCACCGAATTCCTCGACCCGGTCGTGCCGCAATACATCGCCGACCTCGTTTCCTGGGCCGCCATCGGCGCGCGCACGACCGAGTCGCAAACCCACCGCGAAATGTCGAGCGGCCTCTCCATGCCGGTCGGGTTCAAGAACGGCACGGATGGCGACTATCAAACCGCGCTCGACGCCATGGTCTCCGCCCGTTCGTCCCATTCCTTCCTCGGTGTCTCGTCGCAGGGGACGGTCAGCATCATCCGGACCACCGGGCATCCCGCGGCCCATCTCGTCCTGCGCGGCGGGCGAAAAAGCGCGAATTGCGATGCGGCCACGATCAAGGAGGTGCTCGAGAAAATGGGCCGGCTCGGGGTGACGCCCTCGCTGCTTGTCGATTGCAGCCACGCCAACTCGAACAAGCAACCCCTGGCGCAGCCCGAGATCTGGGAAGGGATCGTCCAGTTCCATCTCGACGAGGAACCGCGCGTCGTGGGCGCCATGCTCGAATCGAACCTCGAAACGGGCCGTCAGGATTTGATTCCGGGCCAGCCCTTGAAACCGGGGGTTTCGATCACCGATTCGTGCCTGGGCTGGACGGAAACGGAGGCCCTCCTCCTGAAAAGCGCCGGGCAATTGCGGCAGGGATACGCGAAAAATCGGTAGTTCCGTGCCGATTTCCATGCCCGCCGGGACTGCGCCGCGGATCGCCCTGACTCCCATGGAGATGCCGTGAAACGAACTGGCCCGGGAAAAGCTTGAACGATGGCCTGAGAACGACAATCTCACCTATTCAGTCGCCTCCTTGATGAAAACCAAGACCTCTTCCATCCGCTGGCTGGCCCTGGGCAGCCTCGGCGTCGTCTTTGGAGACATCGGCACCTCGCCGATCTATACGCTCCGGCAATGCATCCAGGATCATCCCGACGCCTCGCATATCACCGGAGCGGTCAGCCTCATCGTCTGGTATCTGCTCGCCATTGTCTCGCTCAAGTATGTCTACTTCCTGCTCCGGCTCGACAACCACGGGGAGGGGGGCGTCTTTGCGCTCCTCGCCCTGGCCAAGACCAACGCCCCCAAGCAGAAATGGCTCGCGTTCACGCTGATCGGCGGCGCCGCGCTTCTTTATGGCGACGGCATCATCACCCCGGCCATCTCCGTTCTCTCGGCGGTGGAAGGTCTGGCACCCCCGACCATCAATAATGTCGTGAATCCCGAGGCCTGGGCCAACCCGTGGATCGCCGCCATCATCCTCGCCATTCTCTTTACGGTCCAGCGTTTCGGCACCGACAAGATCTCGAGGGCCTTTGCGCCCATCATGTTTTGCTGGTTTATGGTCATCGCCGCTCTGGCCCTTCGGCCTATTTTTTCCAACCCGCTGATTCTTTTCGCGCTGAATCCCGTCACCGGCATTTCCTTTCTTTGCTGGCACGCCGGGGAGGCGATGACCATGCTGGCGAGCGTCACTCTCGCGATCACTGGCTCGGAGGCCCTTTATGCCGACCTGGGCCATTTTGGAAGACCCGCCATTTCCGTGGGCTGGAATTTCATCGTCGCTCCGTGCCTGATCCTGAATTATCTCGGCCAGGGCGCGCATGCCCTTAGCCGGCCGCAGGACGTCGATAATCTTTTCTTTTCGCTCGCGCCGGTCCGCTTACAGTTTCTGCTCACGCTTCTTTCCATCGCCGCGACGGTCATCGCCTCCCAGGCGCTGATCAGCGGCGCCTTCTCGCTCACCCGGCAGGCGGTCAATCTCGGCTATTTTCCGCGGACCACGGTCAAGCACACCTGCGCCGAGCACGAGGGACAGATCTATCTCCCCGGCATCTGCTTTCTCCTCGCCGTCGGCTCGATCAGTCTCGTCCTCTTTTTCAAGCAAAGCGCCAACCTGGCCGATGCTTATGGCCTGGCGGTCACCGGCACGATGGTCACCACCACGATTGCCTATGCCGCCATCATCTATGCGCAGACCAAACGTCTGCCCTGGATCGCCGGAGTCCTCCTCATCCTCGACTTGTCGCTCTTCATTCCCAACAGCACCAAGTTTCTCACCGGCGGTTACATCCCGGTGAGCGTCGGCGTCATCGTCGCCTTCATCCTGATCGCCTGGAACCATACGCGCCAGGCGATTCGGACCCACCTCGCCGAAAGCGTCATGCCTCTCGAGGAATTCGCCGAGGCAACGAAGAAGGTCCACCGCGTTCGCAATACCGGCATTGTGCTTTCCGCCAGCCCCAAGATCGCGCCTCCCAGTCTGCTCCACTGGCTCAAAATCGGGCAGGTTTTGCACGAGCAGGTGATCGTCCTCACCCTGATCGTCACCTCCCAGCCGAGGATAAAGGACGCCGATCGGCTCCGGGTGGTCGAGCACGACTACAACCTGTTCGGGGTCGAGGCCGATTTCGGATTCATGGAGGAAGTGAATGTCACCAAGCTCGAGCCGGAACTGCGGAAAATCGTCAAGGCCCCGCCCGACCGGCGGCTTTATTATTTGCTGGGACGCGAAAGCCTCGTCCTGAAAAGCAAATTCAACCTGTTCGCCACCGCTTACCGCTATCTCGCGGGCACCAGCCGCCCCATCGCCGAGGCGCTGAATATTCCGCCCGGCCAGGTGATCGAGATCGGGGCGACCATCCGCATTTAGGGCGTTTCCGTTCACGTTGTCGCAATCAGGGTGGCCCGGACAACTCGTTTGTCCGGGTGGCCGCAGGCCACAGGAGGTTGTCCGTGGAGGTGGGACTATTCCGGCGACCTCCTGTGCGCTCGCGATGCCGCGCTCGCGCACCCGGGCAACAAGTAGCCCGGGCCACCATCCGGATTTAGGGCGGATCAACAGGCCTGCATGTCGCCGGCCGTCACCGCTTCCACCTCACCCGAATCACCGCGCAAAAGCAACGCGCCCGAGTCATCCAAGCCGAGGGCCTGGCCATGCCTCCGTCCCCGCGCCGTGGTCAGCGTCACGCGCTGGCCGAGAGTCAGGCTGCTCGCCATCCAGGTCTCGCGGGTCTCGTCGAAAGGACGGTCGAGGCGCCGTTCCAGGGCATGGAGCAGCGCCACGAGCAAGTCGGCCCGGCGATGGAGCTGGCCGGTGGCCAGGTAGAGCGACGTCGCGAGTCCGCGCACGTCAGGCGAAAAATCGCCCGCCTCCTGCCGCACATTAAGGCCGATTCCCACCACCGCGAAAGCGAGGCGCCCTCCCTTCGGCTCGGTCTCGATCAGTAAACCGGCCAGCTTTCGTCCGCCCACCACCAGGTCATTGGGCCACTTGATCTGGGGCCGCAGGCCCGAGACCGCTTCCACTGCATCGACCGTCGCCACGCTGCTCAAAATCGTCAGCTTTCCCGCTTCGGCCATCGATAAATCGGGCCGCAAAAGAAGCGAAACGTAGAGCCCCCGGTCGGGCGGCGATTCCCAACCGCGGCCCAGGCGTCCGCGGCCCATCGTCTGGCGCGAAGCCGCGATCACCAGTCCCGCGCGCGCGCCCTTGCGGGCCTGCTCCCGCGCGACGTCATTCGTCGACGACGTCTCGGCCAGGAGGACCGGGTCCCAGGCCGGAAGAGCGCCGTTCTCCCGCGCCGGGCAGCGACCCGCGATCTCCTCCGCGCACCAGATATCGGGCGGGTCCTGGAGGCTGATGCCTCCTTGCGGATGAAAGGCGATCGGATATCCGGCCTCGAGATAAGGCGCGAGTCTCTGCTCCAGGTCCTCGGGCCGGACCTGGGCCTGGCGGGCGAGGTCGTGCCGCGAAACCAGCTGGCCGCGAGTTGAAAACAAGGCTCCGAGAAGCGCGGCGTCCTTTTGTCGGCTGGAAATCACGGTGCTTTATAGACGTAAATGCGGGGCCCGTCATCCCTTCAATGAAGCGGAACCGGGGGCTGGTCCCCTGAACCGGGCCGGCGTGAAGGCGCACCCCACATATCTTCCAAATCGTTTCCCGATTGACACACAATCGTAACAATTCTTCGTCAGCCTCCGATGCGACATCCCAAACGGCCCCACGGCCGTTGCGCTCCTGAACCATCAACCGGGCGCGGTGCAAACCAAGGATTCCAGGAGTTGAAGCCTCGGGGTTTCAAAGCCGTGCCAGCTTCAGACCGATAAATGTAACCCAAATCATGAAAACCCTTCTTGTCCTTACCCTCCTCGCCGCCTGCTCCCTTTGCTCCGCGCAGGCCGACACCATCACCCTGAACGCCTCGGGCGCGACCTTTCCGGCGCCTCTCTATGGCCGTTGGTTCGCCGATTACGGCGCCGCCCATTCCGATGTGCATATCAATTACCAGGGGATCGGCAGCGGCGCGGGCATCAAGCAGTTCACCGGCGGCCTGACCGATTTTGGCGCCAGCGATGCGGCGATGTCCGACGCGGAACTGGCGGCGGTGAAGGATGGCGGAGTCGTTCTCCTGCCGATGACCGCGGGCAGCATCGTCCTCTCCTACAATCTGCCCGACTTGACCGCGCCGGTCCAGTTGCCGCGCGACGTTTATCCGGCCATTTTCCTCGGCAAGATCACGAAATGGAATGACCCGAAGATCGTCGCGGCCAATCCGGGCCTGACCATGCCCGACCTGCCGATCACCGTCGCCTATCGCGCCGACGGCAGTGGCACCACCTACAACTTCACCAGCCACCTCGCCGCCATCAGCCCCGAATTCAAGGCCGGTCCCGGCAGCGGCAAGACGGTCAAGTTTCCCGTCGGCGTCGGCGGCAAGGGCAACGACGGTGTCGCGGCGCTGATCAAGCAGACGCCCGGGACCATCGGCTATGTCGAGTATGGTTACGCCCAGCAAATCAAGCTCCCCATGGCGACGCTCCAGAACCAGGCCGGCAAGTTTGTCGCCCCGTCGCCCGACTCGGGCTCGGCCGCGCTCGCCACGGTCGAACTGCCCGCCAATCTGCGCGCTTTCGTGACCGATCCGGCTGGTGACGCCTCCTACCCCATCGTGACCTTCACCTGGTGGCTCTGCCACACCACCTACACCAAGCCGGGCGTGGCCGATGCGATCAAGGCCCTCGCCACCTGGTGCCTCACGGACGGCCAGAAGTCGGCCCCTGCTCTTGGTTACCTGCCGTTGCCGGCCAATGTCGTGAGCAAGGTACAGGCCGCCGTCAGCACGATTAAATAATGCAAACCGAGACCGCACCCCTGCCGGCCACCGGAACGAGATGGATCGGGAGCAAAAAGGCTCAGCGTTCGAAGCTGTTTGATTCCTTTTTCTCCAAGTCGACGTTTCTGGCCAGTTGGGGGACGGTCGCGTTGCTGGTCTGGATCGCCCTGGCCGTCGGTTATGCCGCGCTGCCGGCGGTCAAGCAGTATGGGCTCGGCTTCATTGTCGGAACGGAGTGGGACACGAACAATGATGTCTACGGCGCGCTTCCGCTGATCTACGGCACGATGGTCAGCTCGGCGCTGGCCCTGCTGATCAGCACGCCCCTCGGCGTGGCCATCGCCATTTTCCTGACCGAAAATTATCTGCCGTTGAAGATACGGAGCTTCTTCAAGTTTCTGGTGGAGCTCCTCGCCGCCATTCCGAGCGTCATCTATGGTCTCTGGGGCATCTACGTGGTCATTCCCGTCACGACCCCGATCGGCAACTGGCTCAATGGCCATTTCGGCTGGATTCCCTTCTTCTCCACGCCCTCGTCCGGCCCCGGTTTTTTGCCCGCCTCCTTCGTCCTAGCCATCATGATCCTCCCCACCATTGCCGCGCTGGCCGGTTCCGCGCTCAAGACGACCCCGCAGGCGCTCAAGGAAGGGGCGGCCGCCCTCGGCGCCACGCGGTGGGATGTCATCCTCCAAATTTCGCTGCCCATCGCGGCGAGCGGCATTTTTGGCGCCGCCGTTTTGGCCTTGGGCCGCGCCATGGGCGAGACGATGGCGCTGGCCATGCTCGTCGGCAACAACAACCAGATCAGCGCGTCGCTCTTCGCCCCGGCCAATACGATTGCGTCGCTTCTCGCCAATCATTTCGGGGAGGCGACCGGCCTCGAAGTCGCCGCGCTGATGTATCTTTCCTTCATCCTCATGATGCTCACGCTGGGCATCAACGCCGTGGCTGAGCTCATCCTCGAACGCACCGGCGCCACCACCCGCCATTTCTAAAATCATGGCCACGACCACTCCTCCTTCGATCCGCCCCCGGCGTCCCGCCGGCATGGACCTGACCCGCAAGCCGCGCCTCCGCTCGGCCTTCAGCCGGGGCATGGACATCCTGATCAGCCTCGTGACCCTCGGGGCGCTCGTTCCGCTGGTCTCCGTTCTCTACATGGTCGTGAAACGGGGCGCCGGAAACTTCCGCTGGTCGATGCTCTGGCAGCTCCCCCCGGCCGCCGGGACCGATGGCGGCGGATTCGGCAACGCCCTGGTCGGCACGCTGATCCTGGTTTCCATCGGAGCGCTGGCGAGCATTCCGGTCGGCATCCTCACCGCGATTTTTCTCACCGAATATTCGGCCGGGTCCAAAAGCGCGCGCATCATCCGCTTCTGCGCCAAGATCCTGAGCGGGCTTCCCTCGATCCTCGCCGGCGTTTTCATTTTCGGCGTGCTCGTGGCCACGACCCATACCTTCTCCGTTCTCGCCGGCGGCCTGGCCCTCGGCATCCTCATGCTGCCGATCATCATCCTGGCGACCGAGGAGGCCCTTCTGCGCGTGCCCCATTTTCTTCGCGAAGCCTCGCTCGCCCTCGGCGCCAATCGGACGCAGACCGTCCTCCACATCACGCTGCCGGCGGCGAGTTCCACCATCATCACCGGCGTCATGCTGGCCGTCGCCCGCGCCGCCGGGGAAACCGCCCCCATCATCTTCACCGCGCTCTTTACCAGCTACTGGATCTCCAGCCTCCACGAACCGACCGCGAGCATGGCCGTTCTCATCTATAATTTTTCAAGTGTTCCCTACGACAACATGGTCAATATGGCCTGGACCGCCTCCTTCGTGCTGATCGTCATCGTTCTGGTGACGAACATCGTCAGCCATCTCGTCGCCAGCCGGTCCAAGTAAGCATTTCCAAAGAGCCCCGATTTCCTTAAAATAAACGCCGCGGCGCCCACCCTCCATGAGCATCAAATTGAGCACAACTCCTATGGACGAAACCATCTCCACCGCCCAAACTCGTGAAGTCGTGGCCGTTTCATCTTCCTCCTCGTCAAATCCCGAGAAAGTCGCCCGCCTGAACGGGCCGACCGTGATCGACATCGAAAACGTCGATTTCCATTACGGGACGAACAAGGCCCTCCACGGCATTAACTTTCCGATCAAGGAAAAGCTCGTCACCGCGTTCATCGGGCCGTCCGGCTGCGGCAAGTCGACCCTCCTGCGCTGTCTCAACCGGATGAACGACCTGATCGACGGCACCCGCATCAGCGCCGGCTCGATCAAGATTTCGGGCGTCGACATCTACCATCCCTCGGTCGACGTGATCGAGCTGCGCAAGCGCGTCGGCATGGTCTTCCAGAAATCGAATCCGTTCCCGAAATCGATTTACGAAAACGTCGTCTACGGCCTGCGCCTCCAGGGCATCAACGACAAGGCCCGCCTCAACGAAACGGTCGAGCGCAGCCTCCGCGGCGCCGCTCTCTGGGAGGAGGTCCGCGACCGGCTGCACACCAGCGCCCTCGGCCTTTCCGGTGGCCAGCAACAGCGCCTCTGCATCGCGCGCGCCATCGCCGTCGAGCCCGAGATCATCCTCATGGACGAGCCTTGCTCCGCGCTCGATCCCATCGCCACGGTCAAGGTCGAGGAACTCATCCATCAGCTCAAGCAGGACTACACCATCGTCATCGTCACCCACAACATGCAGCAGGCCGGACGTTGCTCCGACGTCACCGCCTTTTTCTACATGGGCAAGCTGATCGAAATCGACGCCACCGAAAAAATCTTCACCAACCCCTCCCAGAAACAGACCGAGGACTACATCAGCGGACGGTTCGGTTGAAAGGTAGAAGGAAGAAGTGAGAAGATTCAAACTGCTTCTGCCTTTCCTTCCTCCTTCAACCTTCGTCCTTCATCCTTTTTCCCCCATGACCAACCCCACTCCCAACGCCCCCTACTCCAACGGACCGGCCTCCGAGCAGATCGCGAACATCCGCCAGACTCTCCTCATGATGGCCAGCCTGGCCAACCGCAATCTGGCCCTGGCCATGCGCGCGCTCATCGATCGCGACGAGAAGCTCGCCGCTTCCGTGGAAGCGGAGGATTCCCAGCTCGACGAACTCGAAGTCACCATCGACGAACTCGTCATCAACCACATGGCCACCCACGCGCCGGTCGCCACCGACTGCCGGTTCATGCTCGTCGCCTCGAAAATCTCGAGCAACCTCGAACGCCTGGCCGACCAGGCCACGGCCATCGCCCGCCGCTCGCTCGAATTGAACAAGGAGCCGCTGCTCAAGCCGCTCATCGATATTCCGCGCATGGCGGAGATCGCCGAAGGCATGTTGCGCGACAGCATCACCGCCCTGATCGACCGCAAGCCCGAGCTCGCCCAGGAAATCATCAAGCGCGACAAGGAAGTCGACCAGATCAACAAGCAGCTCGCCCGCGAATTGCTCAGTTTCATGCTCGAGGATCCCTCGACGATCACCCGCGCCTTGAACCTCACCATCGTCGCCCGCTGCCTCGAACGCGTGGCCGACCACTGCAAGAACATCGCGGAGGAAGTCTACTACCTCTACCAGGCCGTCGACATCCGCCACGACCGCACGTCGTAGCGGGGAATGGGACTTATAAGTCGTAGGCCTGGCGTACCTACCAGCTCGCCGGAAACTCGGCGTTGAGCTGCTCTAGAAACTTCGTGAGATTTTTCCGCGCCACGGAGAGGCCGCGCACGAATCTTTGCAGCGGCATGATTTCCCCCGGCCGCAGCGCCAGGTAACCGAGCAGGCGCAACGGCGTGGCGCGGCCCTGGGCCGCATCGAAGCCAGCAGCCAGCGCGCCGGTCGGCAACACCTGCGGGTAGTCGTCGCTGATCACGCGCACCGCCATGAACGGAATCTCCCGTTCGTTCACGATCCCGGCCACCGCCTCGGTTTCCATGTCGACCACCTGGCTGTTCGTGGCCTGGGCACAGGCGTCCCGCTTGGCCGGGGTGTCGATCACCTCGTCCGCCATGCAGAAGCTCGCGAAATCAAAACCTGAAAACATGCGCAGGAATCCGAGCACGGCGGAGGAACTGAAATTGGTCGAGACCACCACCTGCCCCACCTTGAGTGGCGGGACGAGCGCGCCGCCGTAACCAGCCAGCACCAGCGCCTTCAGCCGGAAGTGCTCCAAAAGCGTCTCGGTGTTGTCGATCGCCGCCGCCTCGCCCATGCCGACCAGCGCGATCAGGACGCGGCGCTTGCCGAAATGGGCTAGCGTGCAGCGGAGCCCGTCGACCATGAACGATTCCTTTTCCGTGCAATGCTTCAACACCAGCTCCGCCTCGTGGGCGAGGGGAAAGGCGTAGCAGATCATCGCCGGTCACGGGCGGCGACCGCGTGAAAATCCGCCAGCGCCAGGAGCGGCCAGTTGTTCCGGTACATGTCGTACTTGAGATAAAAGACCTTGGGAAAACCGGTGCCGGTGATCTGGTCCTCGGTCCACGAGCCGTCCGGATTTTGCGTCCGGGCGAGATGCTCGACGCCGCGCAGGATGCTCGGCCGCAGGTGGTCACTCGCCGCGATGATGCCCATCAGCGCCCACGCCGTTTGCGAAGGCGTGCTTTCGCCCTGGCCCTTGAGCTTTGGATTATCGTAGGTGCCGCAGGTCTCGCCCCAGCCGCCGTCGCCGTTTTGACACGACTCCAGCCAGTTCATGCCGCGCAGAATCCAGTCCTGGTTCATGTCCTCGCCGACGGCCCTCAGGCCGCGCAGCACCAGCCACGTCCCGTAAATATAATTCACGCCCCAGCGTCCCTCCCACGAGCCGTCCTCGAGCTGCGTCTCCCGCACGAACCGGATCGCCCGCCGCACCAACGGTTCCTTGATGCTGACGCCCATCCGGCCGAAAACCTCCAGCGCCCGCGACGTGATGTCGCTGCAGGGCGGGTCGAGGATCGCGTTGTGATCGGCGAAGGGGACATCCTGCAGCCACTTCTTGGTCACGTCCTTGTCGAACGCGGCGAACCCGCCGTTCTTGCACTGGAAGCTGACCGCCCATTGGAGCGCGCGCTGCATGGTCTGCTTTTTGACCGTCTCGTCCGGCATCCGGATCGCGCTCAGCGCCAGCAGCACCTTGAAGGTGTCATCGACGTCGGGGTAAAACTTGTTGTTATATTCAAAGGCCCAGCCGCTGGTGATCGGCGTCGGGTTCTTGTGCTTCCAGTCGCCGCGGAAATCGTTCACTTCCTTGGACAGGATCCAGGCGCCCGCCCTCTGCAGTTGCGGATCGTCCGCCGGGATGCCCGACTGGGCCAGCGCGAAGGCTGTGATCGCCGAGTCCCAGATCGGAGAGTGGCACGGCTGCATCCGGAACTCGTCGTGCTCTTCGTCGTGCACCTCGAGGTCCATGAAATCCTTGACCGCCTTGCGCACGATCGGGTTGTCCTCGCCGTAACCGAGCGTCTTCAGCACCATGATGGTGTACATCATGCTGGGAAAAATTGCGCCCAAGCCGTCATTGCCCGGGGCGATCCGCTCCAGAATCCACGCCTCCGCCTTTTTCAGCGCGCGGCGCCGGAAAGGTTTCCACGGCAGGCTGTCGAGGAACTTGAGGACGCTGTTCCAGCCGAGAAAGAAATTTTTCCAGGTGAAAAGCTTCTTGTCGAAGGGCAGCCCCAGGTTCGAATGCTCGGTCCCGTACGGGAACAACTCGTGCAGCTGCTTTTCCGGAGGCAGATGCCGCACCGGCTTGAAATGATTGATGATCGACAGCGGCACCACCATGCCCCGGCTCCACGATGACATCTCGTAAATATTAAAGTAGAGCCAGTTCGGCAGCAGGATGATCTCCGACGGAATGATGGGCAGATGCTGCCACGGATATTGGCCGAAGAGGGCCAGAAACAGCTTCGTGTAGGTGTTCGCCTTCGGGATGCCCCCCAGCCGCACGATGGTCGCGTGGGCCTTCGTCATCCGCGAATCGTCCGGGGGAAAACCGGCCAGCTTCAGCGCGAAATAGGCCTTCAGCGTCGCGTTCAGTTCGCTTGGGCCCTTGTAATAGGTGTTCCAGCCGCCGTCGGGCATCTGGCGGTCGAACAGATGCTTCACGCACCGCGACTGCTTGTTGAAGTCGACCTCGCCCGTCCAGTGCATGAAGGCGACCACGTCGGAGACCAGGGTCGAATCGACGATCAGCTCGCCCACCCAGTAACCGTCCGGCTTTTGCAGGCCGAGCAGGTGCCGCTGCGATTTGCGGATCGTTTCCTGGGCGCGCTCCAGCAGCGGAAAAACCGCCTGGTCGCGGAAGGTCTCGAGCGAAACCTCAATGGTCTTCTTGGGCACCGTGGTCATGGATCGAATGGGCGAGCATAGAAAAACCTCCAGAGGAGGTCAATCGTGCCGGACGCGTCGGTTTCGACGAGGGAAGTTGCTGGGAACGAGAGGACCGGCTTGGATCAACTTCCCCTCGCTCCCAAGTTGCACTTGGGAGCGCTTCCTGTTCCTCGCGAAATTTCATTTCGCGCTGATCTATTGTCGTTATGCCGTGAGGGTCGGCAATGAAATTGCCTCAGCAAGTCCGTTCCCAAGTACAACTTGGGAACGAGGGGACTCGGGGAACGAGGGGAAATCAGCTTTTGCCGCTCGTCTCCTCCGCGTCCGCATCGCTCTGATAGCCGAACGCGCCCAACTCAGGCCAGTCGAGGCCGGCCGTTTCCTCGGCCAGCTCGACCCGAAGGCCGAGGATTTTCTGCACCAGAATCACACACGCGTAACCGAGCAGGTAGACCACCACGAATCCGGTCACGCAGCCGATGACCTGCGCGGCCAGCTGGTGCCATGCGCCGCCAAAAAAGAGTCCGCGTACCGACGAGTCGATGCCATTGAGCCCGCCGCCCGCCGAGCCGTTGGCAAAGAGCCCCACCGCCAGCACGCCCCACGCCCCGCCCACGCCGTGTACGGCGGCCGCGCCCACCGGATCGTCAATCCGTTTGCGTTCCAGGTAATTCATCGCCGCCTGCACCAGCAGCCCGGCCACGCCCCCGATGACAAATGCCGCCCACGGATCGATCAGCCCCGCGCAGCCGGAGCTAGCGACCGCCCCGCCCAGAAGCCCGCGACAGAGCCGGGCCGGTTCGGCGCGTCGTCGCTGCCAGGCCGCCTGGACAAAGGAAACCACCAGGCCGCCCGTCGCCGCCAGCAGCGTGTTGATCGCCGCCAGCCCCGCGCTCGAGACCGGTCCCGCTAACGCGGGGTCCCAGGGAAGACTCGCGGAGAGAAAGGCGTTCGTGGCCATCCAGGAAAGGAGCAGAACGATGCTTCCGAGCACGATGAACGGGATGTTGTGGCCCGGAATGGCAGGCGAATGATTGCGGCCAAACCGGCCTTGCCTCGGCCCCAGCACCACGGCGAGAACCAGGGCCATTGTGCCCGCCGTTTGATGCACGACGCAGGCCCCGCCGACATCGACCAGGCCGTGTCCCAGGCCGAATTCACGACCCAGCTCGGCCAGCCAGCCGCCGCCCCAAATCCAGTTGGCCAGGAGCGGATAAACCAGCACGCCGATCAGGTAGGCGCAGAAGGCGAGCGCGAGAAGTTTGCCTCGCTCGAGGGCCGCGCCCAGCGCCGCCGCCACGGCGATCGCCAGCAGCGCCGCCTGGATCAGGAAAAGTCCGTCGATGCCGTTGCGGGCCGAATCGTCCGTCGCCAGAAAAAATCCGGCGCTCCCCATCAGGCCCCAATGATGGCCGAAAACCAGCGGCCCCAATTCGTGGTCCAGCGCGCTCTTTTCGGCCGGCAGCAGCGGTTCGGCCAGCGCCGCATGGGCATCCCCCACGCCGCCCGTCTGCACCGCAAAGCCCCCGACCCAGTAGCCGGTCAGCGCCAAAAGCACGCCCACCAGCAGCACGACCGAGGTATGGCCGACATTTTTCGCCCGGGTCAGGCCGCAATAATAAAGCAAAAATCCGCCGAGGGAGGCGAGCGCCATCAGCGCGTCGAGGATCGAGCCCTGGATGTTTACCACCCGGCTGACGACGGTGGTGGTCTGGCCTGTTTTGGCAAGGGCGGTCGCCGTCGTGGGAGGCGCAGGATTGGTCGCCGCCGCGGGCACGGAAGGGGCCGGAGCCGCATTGGTTGCCGGGGCATTCGTGGCGGCGTTGCTGATTTCACCGGGACCTGGAATGCCAGCATTCGTCTCGACCTGGGCGACGAGCAGATTTGCGGACGAAAAAAAGAGTGCGAGAACAATTGCGGCCACGGGCCACGACTTTCCTCCACATAAAGACGTAAAAAAAGACATAAGCCGATCGATAAGAATCTAATACCAGCAAACTTAGCGAGGAGATAGCAAGCAGATTAAGCCTTCCACCTCTAGTTCGAGCTTTTACGACTCATAGAGGGCCCATTTAGCCGTCAATCTTTGCCTTGACGCATCCGACTCGAATCCGCGATTTTCCTCGCACGATGGTCACGAAAAATTCGCTCGCGCCCCGTTTCAGCGATCAGAAAAGCGGCTTCCGGCAGATCCTTTCCGACCCCCATTGGTTCGCCAAGGTGCTTCTGGGCGGTTTTCTCCTGATCAATCCGTTCTTGGTCGCGCTGGCGCCCGCCTATTTTTCGGGTCACGGCCCCGTCTGGGTGGGGGAAGTTTTTCCCTGGATTCTCGGGTTTAACATTCTTTCCTTCTGGTTTCCGCTCGGCTTCACCTTCGAGGTCCTGCGCCGGGCGCGGACGGGACGCGGCGTCCAGTTGCCCGATTGGCAATGGCATCGGCTGGCGGTTTTCGCCCGGGAAGGCGCGGTCAAGCTGACACTGGCCCTCTTCACGCTCTTGCTGCCGGCCGCGCTTTGGATGGGCGCCTGTTACGGGCTTTTCGTGTCGCTGCTCGGTCTGCCCGCGACGCTGCTGACGCTCTTCCTCCCGCCGATCATGCTCGTGGTCATTCCCTTTTGCGGCGTCGCCTGTTGCCGCTGGCTCGACGGCGCGCCGGTCATCAGTTGCGCGCTCGATTACCCGGAGAACTTCCGCCTGTTTCGCAAAGGCTGCCCCGATTACCTGATCGCCGCGGCCTTCATCGTCGGCGTCAATTCCGTCACCACCGCCTTCTTTTACACCATTCCCTTCGGGGCCGTCTTTGGCCTCTGCCTGGTCGATACCTGGTTCGGCCCGATCTATGCCGAATCGGTGGCCCGCGCCGGAGAAAAGCCGTTCAGCCAGCCGAAGCCCGAGGCTGCTTGGGCCGCTTAGGCAGAAACTTAGAACTTAGAACTTCCTACTTCTTCGCTCTACGTTCTTCGCTGGTCACATGCTGAACCGGTGCCCGAGATAAATCTCGCGCGCGATCGGATCGTTAAGCAGAAATTCGCGCGAACCTTCCGACAGGACGCGGCCCTCGTCGATGATGTAGGCGCGATCGACCACCGAGAGCGTTTCGCGCACATTGTGGTCGGTGATGAGCACGCCGAGGCCCCGCTCCTTCAGATGCAGGATGATTTCCTGGATGTCGTGCACCGCCATCGGATCGACGCCGCTGAACGGTTCGTCGAGCAAAAGCAGCGAAGGATTGGTGACCAGCGCGCGCGCGATGGTCACGCGCCGCTTCTCGCCGCCCGAAAGCGTGATGGCCACATTTTCGCGCACGTGCTCCAGGCCGAAATCCTTCAGCAGCTCGTCGCACCGGGCGTCGCGCTCGTCTTCCGTCATCGGCAGCGTTTCGAGAATCGCCAGCAGATTTTCCTCCACCGTCAATTTCCGGAAGATCGATTCCTCCTGCGGCAGGTAGCCGATTCCGCGGCGCGCGCGGCGATACATCGGCATCGTCGTCACGTCCTCCGCGCCCATGTAAACGTGGCCCTCGTTCGGCGTGACCAGCCCGACGATCATGTAAAACGTCGTCGTTTTTCCGGCGCCGTTTTTGCCGAGCAACCCGACCACCTCGCCCGCGCGGACGTGAATATCGACGCCGTTGACCACGCGCCGTCCCCCGTACTGCTTGACCAGGCCGCGCGTCTGGATCAGGAACGGGGCGTGCACCACTCCCGGCGTGGGCAGCGGCGGCGGCGTGCCTTTTTTAAGCGGTCGGGCGTCCATGTCGACGATGACTTCTTCGGGTGGCAAGGGCGGTGTCCCGGAGGACGCGGGGTTGGACATGATTTCGTTCACGGGTGGGTTGGATGCGTCCGGCGCGGGCGCGTTTCCCGCCTCGCCGTCGAGCAAGTCGGGCTGGTCAAGCCTCGTTGTGTCCGACTTCTTCTTCGACGATTTAGGCTTGGGGAGCCGGTGTTTCATGCCTCATTTGGTATCGGTGGTGGTGGTCGGCGCGGGAGTGCCCAGCGTGCTGTCGCCGATGACGACCTTCGAGCGGCCCCCGTCGACCGTCATCTTTTGCGTGGTTCGTTCGATGGTGATCCGGGTGCCGTGGACCTCATTTTTGTGATCCAGGATCACGGGCTGATCGGTCAGGACAAACGTGTCCGTGTCGTGCAAATATTCCGCGTGGCCGCAGTGGGTGACCCGGTCCGGCTGCGTGATGACCACGTCTCCCGTCGCCACGATTCTCTGCACCTTGTTGTCCGTCGTGAAGTAGACGGTCATCTCCTGGCAGGTCATCCGGAAATTCGTTCCCACCGTCACCACGTTCCCGGTAAAAATCGAGATGTGGGTCGTCTGGTCGGAATGCAGTTCGTCCGACGTGATGATCGTCCCGCCGGGAGGCGGCGTCTCGGAGTCGGCATCGTCCGCCGTCTGCGCCGGCACAGGCCGGGCCATGAGCAGCGCAACGGAAAGCAGGAGCAACGGAAGGCGGAGGGAGGATTTCATTTGGGGTCGGAGCTCGGCGGAGGAATCGGGGCGGAATTGGTGTCGGCGTAGGAACCGGGCGAAGTGAGCAGCGAATCATTGTTGCGCGCCGGTTGGGGCGCGGCCGAATCGGGCGCGGGCGGGACCGCGGCCGGCTTGGGGGCCGAAGTCGAGATCGGCGCGGCGCCCGTTGCGGGAGTCGTGCTCAGGTCGAAATGTTTCAGCACCACCCGCACGTTGGTGCGGAGCAGGTATTTCTTGTTCTTCATGTCGAAATCGCAGTTTTGCGACGTCGCCTCCGTGTCGGCGCGCACGATTTGCACCGTATTTTTCGTGCGCATCTTCTGCTCGTTCACATAGAGATCGGCATCGGGCGAGGTGATCGTCGTCGTCACCGCGCCGTTGTCGTAAATTTCGATCTTCACGTCCTTTGCATCGGCACGATTGAGCGTGATGCCCGTCGCTTCGACGGCGCTGAGCGTCGCCTTCAGGACCCCCGCCTGGTAGACGGGAAATTGAAATTGCTTGAAGGTCTGACCGACTGGCAACTGCGGTCCGCTGCCGCTGTCGCTGGAATTCTGGGCCCATAAGGAACCCAAAACCAGGACGACGGTCGCAAGACTAAGTAAGAGTGGCCTCATGGATGATCTTCAACGTTCGCAGCAGGCCCTCCATCTGCGCAAGTGGAATCATGTTCGGGCCGTCGGAAGGCGATTCATCCGGCCGCGGATGCGTCTCGATAAAGAGGCCGTCGATGCCCGCCGCCACCGCCGCGCGCGCGAGCACCGGAGCCATCGCGCGATCGCCGCCCGTGCGGTCGCCCATGCCGCCCGGCCGCTGCACCGAATGGGTCGCGTCGAAAACCACGCGATGGCCCGCCTGCCGCATCGACGCCAGGCCGCGCATATCGACCACGAGATTGTGATAGCCGAAAGTCGTGCCGCGCTCCGTGATGAAATAGTCGTTGCAGCCGCCCGCGCGAAGTTTCGCCGCGATATTATTCACGTCGTCCGGCGCGAGGAACTGCCCCTTCTTCACGTTGACCGCGCGACCGCTCCTCGCCGCCGCCAGCAGCAGGTCGGTCTGGCGGCAAAGGAAGGCGGGAATTTGCAAAATGTCGACGACCCGCGCCGCCGTCCTGACCTGCGCCGCGTCGTGGATATCGGTCAGGACCCGACAGCCGAACCGCTTCTTGATTCCCGCGAGAATCTTCAGTCCCTGCGCCAGCCCCGGCCCGCGAAATGATTTGCTGCTCGTCCGGTTCGCCTTGTCGAACGACGCCTTGAAGACGAGCGGAATTTCTAGCTCTGCGGTCAGCTCCACCAGGTGCTTCGCAATGGAAACGGTCAGCGCCTGCGATTCCAAGACGCACGGCCCCGCGATGAGGAAGAAGCTTTTCCCTGGAACAGAAGACGAATTTTTTTTCACGAGCGAAGCAACAAGCCTACACGAGGCCCGACCCGGATGCGAACCTCAATCAACGGATCAAGCGTCTCACCTGATCGTGGTTGAGAACGTCGAACAAAACAATTTCGCGAGAGTCCATTTTCATAATCAGGCGCCAGCGAAGATCGATTCTCGCTTCGTAGTAGGCTGAGCCTTGCAAGCGTCGCAGGCCGAATCCGTTGTGTCGGTGAGGGTCTTTTAATAGATTTGGCAGCTCGATAATAATGTCGAAAATGCGTTCTTTTCGCGTTTGTGAGAAACTCTTCCAGGTTCGTGGAAAACGACTGGCAAACAGAATGGGACGAACCATTTATTTGCGCTTACGTCCAAGTTGTCTCAGGGCGGCGACGGTTTCTTCAGGAGTATTGCCCAGCCTTACCAGCCTGCCAGCTTCCCGGTCCCGCTCGATCTCGGCATCAAAGTCAGCCAACGCAGAAGCGGGAATCTCAGGAATGGCGCTGAGCTCGTCCTCCGAGATAGGACGTAGGATGACAGCCGGCTTGGAACCGCGCATAATAACGACCTGCTCTCCTAGTTCCGCAAACTTAATGTAGGCGCTGAGCTGGCTTTTTGCCTGGGAGACGGTGACTAGTTTCATGGACTAACTTTCGGCCTATTAATCTAGTCTGTCAATTGTTTAAAGAATAGAACAAAAAACGAGCAGCATCGCACCCAGCCCGAACGGAGCCAGGCAACTCCAAATCTGTCCCTTGATCCAGCCTGTCTTGGTTTTGCGATAACGATAGTAGAGCGCAAAATGCAGAATATTAATCAAGCCGACAAGTAGAAGCATCACTGCCAAAATCTGGGTAAGTTCAAAGACGGGATTTGGCTTATGAAGATGAAGAGTACCCGAGCCAACCTTGGCAAAAATCATTTACTTCTCCCGATACGCCACCGCCGCCTTGACGAAGCCGCTGAAGAGCGGGTGCGGCTGGTTCGGCTTCGACTGGAATTCGGGGTGGAACTGGCACGCCGCGAACCAGGGATGGTCGGCCAGCTCGATCAGCTCGACCAGCTTTCCGTCGGGCGTCACCCCCGAGACAATGAGGCCGTGCTTTTCCATCTTCTCGCGATAGGTGTTGTTGAATTCGTACCGGTGCCGATGCCGTTCCGTCGCGCGGTCGGTGCCGTAGGCCAGCTGGATCTTCGTGCCGGGAATGAGATGACAGACCGATGCGCCGAGCCGCATCGTGCCGCCCAGCTTCACCACCTGCTTTTGTTCGTCGAGCATCGAGATGACCGGGTCGGGCGATTCCGGGTTGAACTCAGTGCTGTGCGCCTTGGCCAGGCCCAGCACGTCGCGCGCAAAATCGACCACCGCGATCTGCAGCCCGAGGCACAACCCCAGGTAGGGAATCTTCTGCGTGCGCGCATACCGCGCCGCCAGGATTTTTCCCTCCACGCCGCGCACCCCGAAACCGCCCGGCACCAGGATGCCGTCAAGTCCGCTCAGGAATTTCGCCGCGCCCTGCTCCTCGATCTCCTCCGCGTCGACCGTCACCAGCGTGATGCCCGCGTCGGCCGCCGCGCCGGCATGCGTCAGCGCCTCGTAGATGCTCTTGTAGGCGTCTTGGTTTTCCATGTACTTGCCGACCACGCCGATCTTCACGCGATGCTTCGGCGTGATGATCCGGTCGACAAACCCGCGCCACGCCGTCATGTCGGCCGGCGGCAGGTCGAGCTTGAAGTGCCGGATCACCAGCTCGTCGAGTTTTTCGCGCTGGAGCATCAGCGGCACCTCATAAATCGTATGCGCCACGTCCTTCTCCTCGATCACCGCCTCGGGCGTGACGTTGCAGAACATCGAAAGCTTGGCGCGCAACTCGCGGTCGATGGAATGTTCCGTGCGACAAATCAGCACGTGGGGCTGGATACCGATTTCGCGCAGCTTGGCCACGCTCTGCTGCGTCGGCTTCGATTTCAGTTCGCCCGCCGCCTTGATGAACGGCACCAGCGTCACGTGGATGAAAAGCGCGTTGTCGTGGCCGACTTCCAGCGCGAATTGGCGGATCGCCTCGAGAAAGGGCAGCCCCTCGATGTCGCCCGTCGTCCCGCCGATCTCGGTGATGACCACGTCGCAGTCCTGGAACTGCCCGACCTGCCGGATGCGCTGCTTGATCTCGTCCGTCACGTGCGGAATCACCTGCACCGTCTTGCCGAGGTAATCGCCGCGCCGTTCCTTGGCCAGCACCGCCTCGTAAATCTGGCCCGTGGTCAGGTTGTTTTTGCGCGTCAGCTTGCCCGAGGTGAACCGCTCGTAGTGGCCGAGATCGAGATCGGTCTCCGCGCCGTCCTCCAGCACGTAGACCTCCCCGTGCTGGTAGGGGCTCATCGTGCCCGGATCGACGTTGAGATAGGGATCGAACTTTTGCAGCACGACCTTCAGCCCCCGGTGTTCCAGGAGCGTGCCCAAGGCTGCCGCCGTGAGACCCTTCCCCAGGGAACTGACCACACCGCCGGTGACAAAAATATACTTCATTTCCCGCTTCTCCTCGTTTTGACTTTCGCTTGCGACCGGGCCTGCTTGCGCAGCGCCGCTTCGACGCGCTTTAAATCTGCGGGCGTATCGACGCCGAGGCAACGATATTTGGTTTCAATCACCTGGATCGCCATGCCGTGCTCCAGCGCGCGGAGCTGTTCCAGGCTCTCCGCGATTTCGAGCGGACTCGGCTTGAGCGAGACAAAAGTGGCCAGCGCCTGCGCCCGGAACGCGTAGATGCCGACATGCCGCAGCAAGCGCGCCTTCAGGTCGAAAGCGCGCTGAAATGGGAGCGGCGAGCGCGAAAAATAGAGCGCCTCCTGGTGCCGGTTGCAGACCACCTTGACCACCTCCGGGCTGCGCCATTCCGCCTCCGTTTCAAGGCGGTGCGCAAGCGTGCCGATGGGGATGCGCGGGCTCTCCATCATGCCGCGGATCAGGTCGTCCACCGCAGCCGGCGAAAGCAGCGGCTCGTCGCCCTGGACGTTGACGTAAAGCTGCGCCGAAATCTTGTCGGCCACCTCGGCCATCCGGTCGGTGCCGGAACGGTGCGACTTTTTCGTCATCACCACATCCGCGCCGAACTTGGCCGCAACGTCGGCGATCCGGTCGTCGTCCGTCGCCACGATCACCTGCTCGGTCAGCCGGCTGCGGCTTGCCGCCTCCCAGACCCACTGGATCATCGGACGGCCGTTGATCCGCGCCAGGCTCTTGCCGGGAAAACGGGTCGCGCCGAAACGCGCGGGAATGACGATGATCGATTTCATGATTCGCCGTGCGTTTTGGGCCACGGAACATTCGACGACACCTCGAGAATCCAGCGCGCGGCGTCCTTCAGGGTATCCGCGATGTAGTGCGCCTTTTCGCGGGCCACGGCGTCCTCCGCGTCGACACTCTCCTTCCGGCTCGATTTCTCGTGGGTCAGGAGGACCGCGCGGCAACCGGCGTTCAGGCCGCACTCGATATCGGAGAGGCGGTCGCCGATGAAAAACGAAGTGGCGAGGTCGACGTTATGCGCGTTCGCCGCCTGAAGCAGCAGCTCGGGCGAAGGCTTGCGGTCGGTCGCGTAGGGATCGTCCGGCGAGGCGAACGAATGATAAAAGGCGTGGATATAGTCGCCGTCGAGTTGCCGCTTCAGCTCCGCGTTCACCGCAAAAACCTGGCCGCGCGTGATCAGCCCACGCCCCACGCCCGACTGGTTGCTCACCACGAAAAGCAGGAAATTCGCCTGCCGCAACGTGTAAAGTGCCGCCGCCGCCTCCGGAAAGATTTCGACCTGCGTCGGGTCGCCCAGGTAAGGGACATTCACGATCAGTGTGTCGTCCCGATCCAGAAAAACGGCTCGCGATTTCATAGGGAGAGATGGAGCGGCGGTCTCAGACCGTTGCCAATTTTGCCTTCCTCGGAAGGTAGCCGTCGCGCGCCGCGCGACGGTGCCTTTTCCCCTTCGTTCCCAAGTTGCACTTGGGAACGCAAGTGTCCCCGCAACTCCGTTGCTCCAGTCAGCGGAAAGCACAGCTTCGCCCACGGGAAAAATGCGGCGCGCGCTTTCACGCCAGCCCCTCCGTCTTCGCAAACATCTCGCGCAGCTCCTCGACATTCAGCGTCGCCGTGCCCAGCTTCCCCACGACCACCCCCGCGGCATGGTTCGCAATCTCCGCCGCCTCGATCCCCGTCGCGCCCGCCGCCAGCGCCAGCGTAAACGCCGCGATGGCCGTATCGCCCGCGCCGGAGACGTCGAAGACATCCTGCGCGCGCGTCGGCGTGTGGTAGGGCTTTTGGCCCTGCTCGACCAGCAGCATCCCCGCCTCGCTCAGGGTGATGAGCAGATACCGGATCGCGTGCGTCTTCTGCAAAATCGCCGCCGCCTTCAGCACCTCGGCCTCGTCCTGCGAATAGGGCAGGCCCGCGGCCAGAAAAATTTCGCGCCGGTTCGGTTTCAGCACCGTCCCGCCCGACCAATCGAGCGGATTGTTCGGATTCGGATCGATCGCCACGATTTTTCCGTGCGCCTTCGCCTCGGTTGTAACCAGCGTCACCAGTTCCTGGTCGATCAGCCCCTTCGCGTAGTCCTCGATGATCACCGCGTCATGCGTCGAAATTTCCGCGCGCAGCCGTTCGAAAAGCCAGCGCTTGCTCTCCGGGTCGAGCGGCTTCCTCGATTCCTCGTCCACGCGCACGATCTGCTGCTGGTCCTCGATCTCGAGATGATCGTGCAGTTGCCGCGTGATCGCGCAGACCCGTGTCTTGTGCGTCGTCGGCCGCAGCGGGGATTTGCGGATGCTACCCGTGGCGATCCGCTCCTCCTTCAGGAGCTGCACGAGATGCTCCCCCGGCACGTCCTGGCCGATGATGCCCGCCAGCCCCGCCTGCGCGCCGAGGCTGGCCAGGTTTCGCGCCACATTGGCCGCGCCGCCCGGGTAGGCCGCGCGCCGTTGGATGTCGACCACCGGCACCGGTGCCTCGGGCGAAATGCGCGTCACCTTGCCCCAGAGAAATTCGTCCAGCATCAGGTCGCCGATGACCAGAATCTTGCTGCGCTGGAAAGCCCCGAGGATTTCCGCCAGCCGTGCCGAGGTGAAATGCATGGGTTAGTAAATCAAAAACGACGCCCTAACTCCAAGCTCATTCTCGCCGATTGTTGCGCACAGAGGGCTGAAGAGAGGTAGCCGCCGCTGTCCCAGCGGCGGTGCCTTCCTTGTAGCGGCAAGTTTATGATCGCTGTTCGGGGCACAAGCTATTTGTTGGCTCACAGACGGCAATTTAATCAATCCCGCTAGTCAGCGCTCGGCTGTGTGATGCCCGAAAGTAGGTGAAAAATCACTTCTGCATGGACAAATCGGCCTTTAGTTCCGGCGTTACCTCTTATCATCATTCCCGCAAGAGTATAATAGTAGATATCGGATTCAGTCTTAATCAAAAATACGGGACTTCCGCTCATTCCATTGATGTTTAAAACCAAATCCGAGTCCGAATCAAGGAAGGACACTTGGCATATGTGTTTAGAGGACGTTGCTCCCTCATAAACTCCATGCATTACGTATCTTTGCTCAACGAGCTTCTCGTCGTCATAGTCCACGTATGTTGTCTCATTAGGGTAGCCAGGAATTATTAGGGGCATTCCATTCTTAAGTTGTTTCCAACCTTCCGCCAATGTATCGAGTTCGAGAATATTAAGATCATTTTGCTCTTCCACGGAAAGCATGCTGGGATTTGCTTCTAAGATGGTAATATCTGCGCAATCGTCATCCTCGACATTGTTGGAGATAGCGCGATGATCAGCTTGGATGGGTAAGAATGATTTCGTCTTTTGATTGCATGCAATTCGTACGTTTTCGGCGGGACCAGATCCTAAACAGTGCTTAGCCATTATTGCGAAAAGTCTATTTCGAAAGCGTGCTAAAAAAGTGGTGCCTGCCATCGCGTAAGGAGTCTCTGGCATGTTCGCATCCTCAAAGATGAGCGGGTATGTTCTGGCTGCCAGTTTCGGAAGTGACATTCCAAAATTATCAAACTGCTCCGCTACTAGAATTTCGAAGCCAGGGCGTTTCGGGGCAGTTTGGATATAGTGGAGTGCCGCTGACACATAAAGTCTATTTAACGTCTGGTTTAGCAAGTTAGGATTTTGCAGCTTGTTCACCAGAAGCTCGCCTACGAGTTGGGGGTTGGCCGTTCCCTTGGAGAGCTTCATTACCTGACCTTTCAGTGCATTTAATGCATTTTCTTTTCCGGCTTTGAAGTCAGCGACACTTTTCGGGTTGGCCGCGATTGCTAGGTCGTATAACGCTTCCAGCGCGCCCGCGTCGCTGATTTGCGATAGACCTCGTTCTTGCACGATATTCAGAGGCGATTTTTTTGTTGCCATCATCTCCGCGAAAACTTCCTTCGCCTGCTTGCTGTTAATTTTGTTCGTGCCGACGAGATCGGCGAGCTCTGCAAAGAATTCAGGTGGCACGCTCGGAACCGGATTTTCGGAAGTGGCCATCGCGAGAAAATCATTGATCAGCAAGTTCGCGCTAATTGAGGCGTATTGTTTGCTAAACAGGTTCGGTTTCTCTAAGTATGGTTGCTCAAAATAATCGGCCAGCGTGGCATCCGAGGCGAGCACCCCCGCCTGGTAGGCGCTCACTCCGAACTGGCCCACCAGCCGCACCTTCTTCGCCTTCGGCAACTCGGGCAGGCGCTTCACCGCCTCCTCGTAAAGCCCGTGATCGGTCCGCACCGGCTGGATGTCGGGATCGGGAAAGTAGCGATAGTCGTGCGCCTTTTCCTTCGTGCGCATCAGCGTCGTCTCGCCCTTGTCGTCGTCCCAGCGCCGCGTCTGCTGCTCGATCGTCCCGCCCGAAGTCACCACGTCGATCTGCCGCGCGATCTCGTACTTCAGCGCGCGCCGCACCCCGCTGATGCTGTTGAGATTTTTCAATTCGCACTTCGTGCCGAATTCCTTCTGCCCGCGCGGCCGCACCGAAATATTCACGTCGCAGCGCATCTGACCCTTTTCCATGTCGGCATCGCTGACGCCGCCGTAGATCAAAATTTGCTTCAGCGCCGCGAGATAGGCGAAGGCCTCCTCCGGCGACGACATGTCGGCCTCGCTGACGATCTCCATCAGGGGCGTGCCCGCGCGGTTGAAATCGATCCCGCTCGTGCCGTCCTCGAAGTGAAACGACTTGGCCACGTCCTCCTCGAGGTGAATCCGCACCAGCCGCACCGCCTTGTCGGCCACGGTCGCCGGGTCCTTCTGCGCGTCCTTCGGATAGGCGAGCAGGTCGAGCGTCACCGCGCCGCCCGCGCAAAGCGGCTCGTCGTACTGCGAAATCTGGTAATTCTTCGGCATGTCGGGGTAGAAATAATTCTTCCGGTCGAACTTGCAGCGCGTCGCGATCTGGCACCCGAGCATCTCGCCGGTCAGCAGCGTCTTCACGATCGCCTCCTCGTTCGGCACCGGCAGCACGCCCGGCATCCCAAGGCAGACCGGACACACGTGCGAATTCGACGGCCCGCCGAATTCGTTTTTGCAGCCGCAGAACATCTTCGTGTTCGTCTTGAGCTGGCAATGGACTTCCAGCCCGATTACGACTTCGTAATCGGCGGCGGTGAGGGGAGCGGTGGCGGACATGGGAAGATTTTGCAGGAATGACGGAATGAACGGAAGGGGGAAATTGCGCTCCAAGTCGATTCCGTTAATGTGGCTCCGTGAGACCAAGGCTTCACTCCGCTGCCGTCGAGGACTTCACGAGATATTTTGAATACCTCCAGAGAGCAAAAGTCAGCCCCAAAACGCTGGGAGACTTCCTAGACTCAGCGGAGGAAGCCAAGACAAAAATTGGCCGGAATCCACGGACGTGGAGTTTTGTGCCCGGCAGCAAGCTCATCCGCCGAGTGCAGATGAGTCAATTCCGGATACAAGTGTTCTATCTTATTCTACCCGACGGCGTGCCCTTGATCCTAGAGTTTAGCGGCCCGGGCGCCGAGCCCCGATGGCGCGACCGCCTTTGATCGACTTTTTTAGCTTGTCGAGCGTCACTTCGAACTCCTCCCACGACACTGCCTTTACCTTGCCAGAAAGCACTTCGTCTGCCCGACGTTCCAGTTCAGCCAGTCCCACCGAGCCAGGCAATACAGGCACAGCATCATCATAAATAGCATCGGCTAATTTCAGTCGTTGCTTTCGCGGCAACTTGAAGGCGAGCTTTTTAACGGCGGCGAGGGTCATCGACAGGAAATATGAACCACATAGGGCGCTGATTCAAGCCTTCCTCATCCCCTTTTCCATTCCTTCATCCTCTCTTCAGCCCTCTGCAGTCCTCTGCAGTCCTCTGTGCGAAACTCAGATCGCCGGCTTCTCCTTATGCCACGGCGTCGCCTGTTCGTAGGCATGCGCGATGCGCAGCATCGTTTCCTCGCCCCATTTCCGGCCGATGATCTGGAGCCCGATCGGCAATTTACCGGAGGTGAATCCGCACGGAATCGAGACGCCGCAAATCCCCGCCAGGTTCACCGCGATGGTGAAAATATCGGCCAGGTACATCTGGAGCGGGTCCTGCGTCCGCTCGCCGATCTTGAACGCGGCGGTGGGCGAGGTCGGCGTCAGCAGCGCGTCGCATTTCTGGAAGGCGTGCCGGAAATCCTCCGCGATCATGCGCCGCACTTTCTGCGCCCTGTTATAATAGGCGTCGTAGTAGCCGGAACTCAGCACATAGGTCCCGAGAATGATCCGCCGCTTCACCTCCGCGCCGAAGCCCTCCGCGCGCGTGCGTCCGTACATATCGAGCACGTCCTTCGAATTCGCCGCCCGTTTCCCGTAGCGAACGCCGTCGAACCGCGCGAGATTCGCCGACGCCTCCGCCGTCGCGATGATATAATAGACGGCCACGGCATACTTCGTGTGCGGCAGCGAAACCTCGACGATCTCCGCGCCCTGGCTCCGGTAGACATCGATGGCCGCGCGCACCGCCTTCTCCACCTCGGGATCGATTCCCTCGATGAAATATTCCTTCGGCACCCCGAGCCGCAGCCCCTTCACGCCCTCGTGCAGCATGTGGCTGTACTTCGGCACATGCCGGTCGACGCTCGTGTTGTCGAGCGGATCGTAGCCGGCGATCACTTTCAGCAACAGCGCCGCTTCCTCCGTCGTCTTCGTGAACGTGCCGATCTGGTCGAGGCTCGACGCAAACGCGGTCAGCCCGTAGCGCGAGACGCGGCCATAAGTCGGCTTGAGCCCCACGCAACTGCAGAGCGCCGCCGGCTGCCGGATCGAGCCGCCCGTGTCGGTGCCCAGCGCCGCGAACGCCTCGTGCCCGCCGACCGCCGCCGCCGAGCCGCCGCTGCTGCCGCCCGGAATGCGCTCGAGGTCCCACGGATTGCGCGTCACGCCCCACGACGAATTTTCGGTCGAGGAGCCCATCGCGAATTCGTCCATGTTTGTGCGGCCGAAAAGGACCGCTCCCGCCGCGCGCAGCTTGGCGATGACCGTGGCGTCGTAGGGCGCGACGTAGCCCTCCAAAATCTTCGACGCGCAGGTGCACGGATCGCCCTTCACGTTGATCACGTCCTTGATTGCGATCGGCACGCCGCCCAGCGGCAGCGAGACGTCCGCCTGGTCCGCCTCGGCCCGCGATCGCTCCACATCGAGATGAAGATAGGCCTTCAGTTTCGGATCGACCGCCTCGACGCGGCGCGCGAGTTGATCGACGACCTCGCGCGGCTTCACCGCGCCGGAGGAAAGTTTTTGCCGGAGTTCCGGGATGGTCAGGCTGGTCATGGCTATTCGATGATCCGGGGCACGACGAAAAGATTGTTGTCCTGCTGCGGCGCATTGGCCAGCGCCTCGCCGACCGGCAGGCTCGGCCGCACCACGTCGGCGCGGAGACGGTTTTTCAGGTCCGCTTCGCCGAGCAGGGAAACGTGCGAAACGTCGACTTCCGCCAGCTGGCTGACATAGCCCAGCACATCGCCGAGCTGCTTTTGGAACGTCGCAGTCTCCTCGGGCGAGAGGCGGAGCCGCGCGAGGTCGGCGACATAGGTCACATCGATACTTTCGGAGGTGGAATCGGCCATGAGCAAGGCTGTCCGAAAAAACGGCGCGGGTCACGCCGAAAGGAATTTTCCCTGCGCCGCCCGACGGCCGATTTATCTCCTAGGTTAAGTTCCTTGGAGCCTGCTTCGGCTGATCCTCCTGGTGGTCCGGGCTACTTGTTGCCCGGACGCGCGAAGCGCGCAGGAAGCGATTGATTTTTTTCGGGCCAGCCGAAACACTTCCTATCGCCTTCGGCACCCGGACAACGAGTTGTTCCCTCCTGTCTAATTTCTGCAATTGGGCAGGATTGGAAGGCAGACTGATTGAGACAGGAGAAACATGAGGTACACGAAAAGCTGAAACCGATGGGTTGATTCCTTGACCTCAATCCGGCTTGTCTTTCTCGGGTGGCCTGGACAACTTGTTGTCCAGGTTCGCGTGGAGACATTCCACGCGAACAGGAGGTCGGCAGGCGATTCGCAGATCCGGTGACCTCCTGTGCGCTGGCGCACCCGGACAACCAGTTGTTCGGGCCACCCGAAATGCCTATTGGCCTTGTCCGTTTTGCTTCGCGCCGCCCGGGCCTCCGCCCCCCGCGGCAGGCTTGGCCCCTTGGCCGCCGATGCCCGATGACTTGGCGGCGGGAGCCTCGCTGCGCGTCGCTGCGGGAGCCGACTCCGTCCGCGTCGGCGCGGGGGCTTCGCGCTTAGGTTCTTCCTGCGGCGAGCGTTCCGTTTCCGTCGGCCTGACTTCCGTCTGCGGCTTAGGCTCCGTTTCGGGACGATAGGTCTGCGTCGGCTTCCCGACGGCCTCCGGCTTGGCTTCCGTTTCGGGACGATAAGTCTGCGTCGGCTTCACTTGCGCCTCCGGCTTGGCCTCCGTCTGCGGCTTGAAATTCGATTCGGGATGATAGGTCGTCGCCGGTTTGACCTCGCTCGGCTCCTTCGCCGCCGGTTTCTCCGATTCCCCGGTGAACGCCGAATTGGCTCCGGGAGAGCTCGTCGTGCGGCGGGTCGAGGTGACCGGTTCGAGCGACGAGAGCGGCTTGCTCACCGGTTCCCTTACCGTCGTTTTGGCCGTGGCAATCCGGGCCGTGGCCGGGGCATTGCTCTGCGCCGTCTTGGCGGCCTGAATCGCGGCGGCGGTCGGCGCGGTCGGCCTCACGTTCGCGGTGACCGCGAGAGGCTTGGTGATCGAGTTGCCGCGATTGAACGTCGGATGGGCGAGCGTCCGGGCGACCTGCGCGGGCCGGGCGGTGTGGAGCGTGGCCGGGTTCACCCGCGGCGCGTAAACGGCCAGCGAGTTGCCCTGCAGTGTGCTGCGTCCCGGCTGGCTTGCCGCGGTGAGCTGCACGGTCGCAACCCGTTGGCGGGAACGGGCGTTCACCTCCGCGAGGGAGGGGCCGCCCACCGACACGCCGCGGAAACCGGCTCCGGCCCCGCCGTTCTTGTTCACATTGATGTTCGTGATGTTCGTCGTCCGGTTGATGATCACGTAGTTCCTGCTCCGATCGACATAACGACCGCGATAATTGGGGTAGCCCATGTCGTCCACATTGACGAAATTGTAGCAGCCCGGACCGATGTCGAAGCTGACGTCGACATCGCTCCCGAAGTGAAATCCGATGCCGACGTTGACGCCGGGCTCGCCATATTCCGCCCCGATGAACGTCTCGGGAGGCAGCGGCGCCCAGCCGCAGTAACCGCCGCCGTAACGCCAGCTCACCCACGCCGGCGCCCATTGATAGCCCGGCACCCAGACCCAGCCGGTGCCGTCGATGTTGGCCCAGCGGCCGTAATGGTAAGTCGCCCAACCCCACGGCTCATCCGAGACCCACGCCCAGCCTTGATCGGTATAGACCCAGTGGCCGTCGGTGTAGGGGGCCCAGTTCGGATCGCTCACGTTGGGCTGGAAAACATAGCCGTAATTATCGGTCTGCACCCAGGTGCCCTGGTCGCCCAGTTGATCGTAGAAAGTTTGGAATGACGCGCCCTGGTCATCGCCCTGGTCGCTCGGCGGCGGCGGGGCGTCCTGCGCGCGAGCCAGGCTCGTGAGGAGGGTTATCGAAGCCAAAACGGTGACGATGGAGAGAAACTTAACGACGATTTTCATGGGAGATATCTTTCAAGGGTAAAATGCGATCTATTCCTTCGACGCCTTCGCGGAAGAATCACTTCAATAATTCGCCGCGCGTCCGCCACCCGGCAGGAAAGGCAGCTATCCTAAAGTCGCCCCATCCCGCGACCCGCGCCATGGGGTGAAACCCTACCGGACCGTCTCGGGAACAATCCCGAAAACCATCGTCTTCCCGGAAAAGTGAAATCTGGGGCCGAGGTCGGGGAGGGGACCCTCCTTCAATTGAAAGATGGGATAGTCGCCCTTGGGCGAATCGTCGCCCCGCTTTTGAATCATCAGCAGGAAGCCGGAATATCCGCCGGGCATTTCCCCCAGGAGCACCTGCATGTCCATGGGAATTCCCGCCGTCATCTGAATCCATTTTCCGCAGCCGAGCGCCTGTTGTTCCAGGCCCAGCCCGACATCCTCGTGAACATGGGCGTCGGGGTCCAGATTTCCCCACACATCGAGGACGTTTTGCCCGTCCATGCGCACCACCATGAAGTCATCCGCGGAGCCGATAAAGCGAAACTCACCCGTTTCGGGCGGAATGACCCGCGCGTGATAAACCACCGCCCAGCGGCGGGGATGGATATTGTTTCCGAGATGGAAGGCGTCCAGGCCGACCTGTGACGTTGTGACCGGCACGCAGATTTGAGTGGCATATACATGGCCGGGAGCCTTGAAATAGGGATTCAGGATACTCATATCCCATGTCCGTATAAAGGAACGAAGCAGCTCAAGTGCATTCTTGGTCGGTTCTGAATTCGGCCAATCGGGATCGCAATCGTCTTCAGATTTGAGCTCCACCTCATTCTCCGCCATATCGGTGGGTTGCCCATAGGGGGTCTGTTTCAGGTCGTGGAAGACGCCCACCAAGCCGGCCCCGCTGCCAAACTGACCGTAGCCTCCGTCGTTGTTGGGATTGGGCGCGGCGGAGGGCCCGTTCTTTGCCGCGCCTGGCTCCTTGTCTTGCAGCGCCGGTTGGAGCAGATGATCGAGGAGCTGATCCGAATCTCCCAGCGTGTCCACCGCGACGTTGTAGGTGTGGAAGGTCGTCACGATGGGCCGCGTCACCACCGGGACTCCCGGCTGGAAGGGATGGAACAAAGGAACGGCCGCCGTGGTACCACTGGGCAAAGGCGTTTTCGGCGCAGGGGGAGACGGCACCCGCATAAAAATCGCCCGGTTATAGAGGTAATCGGGCCGCGGCGTCGACCAAATCACCACATGGGCGAGCGACAAAAAGAGAATCTCATGGAGCAGGACGATGCCGAGAAAGAACGTGAAGCGCTGAAATCTTTCGCCCCATTTTTGCCGGCGCGGATCGATGACGATAGCATGCATTTGGCGGCTGATCGTCTGAAAGGATAACCGACCAGGCCATCGATGTAAATGCGCCCCCCTCGCAGGCCGGAGAGAGTCCATTCCTCGGGGACGAGCGTCAGGGCCGCCGCCGGATTGAAGGGTCGAACGTTCCCACTACTTCAGGCTCGAGTAATTCTTGTCGTCGAACTTCACGAAGTAGGCCTCCGCCGCGTCGTCGAGCATTTCCGCGGTCACCGTCGGCTCGATCTGCCGGTAGCGGCAGACATCGAGAATATTGTCGATGATGTCGCGCGGCTGGCAGCCTCGCAGCGGCCGGCCGAAGGTGCGCATGTGTTTTTCCACGAAGTAATCGACGATCTCGTCCGCGTAGGGGACGCTCCGGTTCTCGCTCACGATCCGCCAGATCGCGCGGTAATTTTCGTGCGTCGGGTCGTTGATCGGGATCTTGTACCGAATCCGGCGCAGGAACGCGTCGTCGACCAGGTCGCGCGGATTCAGGTTGGTCGAAAAGACGATCAGTTGGTCGAACGGAATCTCGATCTTCGTCCCCGTGTGCAGCGTCAGGAAGTCGACCTGCTTTTCCAGCGGCACGATCCACCGGTTCAGCAGCGTCTTCGGGTCGATCCGCTGCCGTCCGAAGTCGTCGATCATCAGCGCGCCGCCGTTCGCCTTCATCTGGATCGGCGCCTCGTAAAACCGCGACTCCTCGTTCCAGATCAAGTCGAGCGAGTCCATGTTCAGCTCGCCGCCCACGATGATCACCGGGCGCTCGATCAGCCGGAACCGCCGGTCGTACTTTCCCTGCAGCCGCATATCCGAGCCGGGCATGATCTGCTTGTGATTATACTCGTCGAACACCCGGATGATCGAGCCCTTAACCTCCACCGCGAACGGAATGAAAATCGACCCGCCGAACGACTTCACGATCCGCTCGCAGATCGACGTCTTACCGTTTCCGGGCGGCCCGTAGAGGAAAATCGACCGTCCCGAATTCACCGCCGGGCCGACCTGGTCGAGGATCCTGTCATCGAAGACCAGCCCGCGAAACGCCTCGTGCAGCCGCTCCGCGTGCACCGTGATCTGCCGCAGGCTCTGCTCCGCGATGATCTGCGTGTAGGTATCCACCGAAATCGGCGCGGGCCCCACGTAGGTCGTCTGCTCGAAATATTGCAGCGCCCGCGCCCGGCCCGCGTCGGTGATCGAATAGACGTACGAAATCGCCGCCATCTCGCCGCTGGTGATCTCGATCAGCCGGCTCTCCTTCAACTCGTTCAGGATCGGCTCCACGATATTGTAGAACGGCAGGCAGACCTCCGCCGCGATCTCGTGCGCCACCATCCGCGAATTCATGTAGATCAGCCGCATGATCAGCGCGGCGATGACCGTATCGCTGATGTCCAGCTTCTCCATCGACTCGGGTTCCGGCGGAGTGAACAGCGACGCGTTCGAGAAAAGGTCCGAAGCCATGACCCCCATGTTTGCGAGGGCCGGGCCGATTGCCAAGGGATTTTTCAGTCCCAGCCCCTTCGCGCCTCATGGATTTTCCTTCTACCTTCCACCCTCCGCCTTCTACCTTGGCGGAAGCGATGAGCTACCTCAAGGACCTCGACTACTCCGTGTTGCAGCAATGCATCCACTGCGGCATGTGCCTGCCCACCTGCCCCACCTACATGGAGACCAAGATCGAGCGCAACAGCCCGCGTGGACGCATCGCCCTCATGCGCGCCATTGCCGACGGCCGGCTCGAAGCCACCCAGGCCTTCGCCGACGAAATGTATTTTTGCCTCGGTTGCCTCGCGTGCGAAACCGCCTGCCCCGCCGGCGTCGACTACACCGAGCTCTTCGAGATGGCCCGCGCCGAGGCCGAGCGCAGCCCCGCTGAACAAAAGCCCCTCCGCAAATTCACCCGCTGGCTTCTCCTCGGCGTCCTCTTCCGCCGCCAATCGTGCCTGCGCCTCGTCGGGCGCCTCCTCTGGTTTTATCAGGCGACCGGTCTGCAAACCCTCGTGCGCCGCTCCGGCCTCCTGCGCCTCCTACCCAAAATCGTGGCGCGCCCTCGAAGCCAAAACGCCCATCGTCCAGCGCCGTTTCTCCCCCGACCTTATCGCGCCCGAGGAATTTCCAGGTAGCCTCCACGCGCCGGGCGACGGTGCAGCCACCCCGCCAAACCTACCGCGTCGCCCTCCTCACCGGCTGCGTCCAGGACCTCGTCTACAGCGACGTCAACCGCGACACCGCCGACGTTCTCCTCGCCAACGGCTGCACCGTCGTCACGCCGCCCGGCACAAGGCTGCTGCGGATCGCTCCACGCCCACAACGGCGAATACGAAATGGCGAAGGATTACGCCCGCCGCCTCCTCGACCATTTCGACCTCGATTCCCTCGACGCCGTCATCACCAACGCCGCCGGTTGCGGCTCGCACCTCAAACATTTCGACCGCCTCCTCCACGACGATCCCCGCTACGCTGCGAAAGCCGCGCGATGGTCGGCCAAAGTGAAGGACATCAGCGAGTGGCTCGTCGAGATCGACTTTCGCGCGCCCGAAAAATCCGTGGTTGCCGGCGCAGGCCCTTGCGCCGGTTCTCCAACGCGCGTCACCTACCACGACGCCTGCCATCTCTGCCACGGCCAGAAAATCACCGTCCAGCCCCGCGAACTCCTCGCGAAAATCCCCGGTCTGCAAATCGCCCCACTCACCGAATCGATGTGGTGCTGCGGCAGCGCCGGCATCTATAACCTCATCCAGCCCGAAATGGCCGACAAGCTACTCCAGCGCAAACTCGACCACATCGCCGCCACCGGCGCCACCGTCGTCGCCACCGGCAACCCCGGCTGCCTCCTCCAGATCAGCAACGGCCTCGCCGCCCGCGGCGCAAAAATCGAGGTCGTCCATCCCGTCACCCTCCTCGCCCAAGCCTATCGAGCGGAAGGTTTCGCGCGGAGAACTGCAGAGGGCTGAAGAGGCAAGCATGGAAACCAATAAGATCACAGGCGCCATCGTGGAGGCCGCCTACCACATCCATCAAGGATTGGGTCCGGGCCTCTTCGAGTCGGTTTACGAAATCGTGCTCGCCAATACCCTGACATCCAAGAGCTTTTCAGTTCAGCGCCAAGTGCCAATAGCGATTCGTTTCGAGGGAAAAATATACGATGAAGGCTTTCGTGCCGACCTGATCGTTGAAGATAAGGTGATCGTCGAAATTAAATCCATCGATCGCTTGTCACCCGTCCATAAGAAACAGGTGCTCACCTACCTAAAATTATCCGGCTTAAAAGTGGGCCTGCTCATCAACTTCGGTGGAGAACGGTTAAAAGGAAATATCGAGCGCCTTGCCAACTCCGCTCCAAACCTGGCATCTTGATTTTCCCTCTTCAGTCCTCTGCAGCCCTCCGCGCGAAACTCTGCTGTTTCCCATTGCACTTTCCGCGAACCTCGTCACCCTCAACGCAACCAACCAAACCAGGAGTTCATATGGGCAAAGGCAACCACAGCCAGAAAAAAGAAGTCAAAAAGCCAAAGAAGGAAAAGCCGAAAGTCCTCGCCACCCGCAAGACGAACTAGATCGCTTTCTCTGCCTTTTTCGAAAGCGCCCAAGAAACTCCGGCGGTGACGAGAAACACGATTCCGATAATGCTGAAGACTAGGCCGGCGGCGGTGGCCACGAGCGAGTGTCCGATGTGGTCAGACAACTGCTGAGGGTTCGCGATGCCTTGCTGGGAAAGGTCATGAAACGCCATGGTCATGGAAAGGACCGTAAGTAATAGTCCAACGACCGGCGGTGCGAAGGTCAAGACAACGCCGAGAACCAGGAGAGTTTTTACGGTGCGCGTCATACTCTCAAGAACGTAGAAGGTTCGTTGCCTCGGTGCGAGTTGCAAATTTGATTTCCATGCCGTCTTCGCAGGATTGCCATTTCGACCGGAGAGGCTAGGCTCGCCCCTTATGGCCAGCCTCAAGCAAACCACGGTCCGCGAACCCCAGTCCGCCAAGGGCTTCGCCCTCCACACCGGCACCGAAGTCACGCTCACCGTCCGGCCGGCGGCCGCGGGCACCGGCTACATCTTCAAGCGCATCGACCTCCCCGACGAGCCGACCGTCGCCGCCCACATCGACAACGTCAAGACCGTCGAACGCGCCACCACCCTCGGCGAGGGGAGCGTCAAAATCCACACCGTCGAGCATCTCCTCTCCGCGCTGCGTGGCTGCGGCATCGACAACGCCCTCATCGAAATCAACGCCAACGAACCGCCCATCGGCGACGGCAGCGGACGCCAGTTCGTCGAGCTGCTGGAAAAGGCGGGCAAGCAGGAACTCGACGCCACCGTCGCCGAGTACGAGCTCCACGAACCGGTCCGCGTCACCAGCCGCGACGGCGGTTACATCATCGCCTGGCCCTCCGACCGCTTCGAAGTCAGCTGCACCAACGCCAACCATCTCGGCAAGCACACGCAATACCGCACCTGGAACCCCGAGACCGGCAACTACGTCAAGGAAATCGCGCTGGCCCGCACCTTCGTCTTTTACGAGGAAGTCCAGCCGCTCATGGAAAAGGGCCTGATCAAGGGCGGCAGCCTCGAAAACGCCGTCGTCATCCGCGGCGACGCGATTTTGTCCCGCGAACCGCTCCGCTACGAGGACGAATTCGTCCGCCACAAGATCCTCGACATCATCGGCGACCTGAGCCTTTTTCCGGTGCGGCTCAAGGCCCACATCTACGCCGCCAAGCCGAGCCACGCGCTCAACGTCGAGCTGGCGCGCGAAATCTACAAGCAATACAAGCAGCGCCAGGCGCAACGGATGCCGTTCGAAACCATGCCCGTCGGCGAAGGCGGCATGGACACGCAGGACATCATGAAAATCCTGCCCCACCGCTTCCCGTTCCTCCTCGTCGACCGGATTCTCGGCTTCGAGGGGACGACCAAGATCGTCGGCCAAAAAGCGGTCACCATGAACGAACCGTTTTTTCCCGGCCATTTTCCCGGCCACCCGGTCATGCCCGGCGTGCTGCAGGTCGAGGCGATGGCGCAAGTCGCCAGCATTTTGATGAGCAAGGCCAGCGGCGTCGCCGGAAAAATCGGCTACTTCATGAGCGCCGACAAGGTCAAGTGGCGCAAGCCGGTCCTGCCCGGCGACACCCTCATCATCGAAGTCGAACTGACCAAATCGCGCGGAAAAATCGCCCGCGCCTTTGGTGTCTGCCGCGTCAAAAACGAAATCGTCTCCGAAGCCGAGCTCATGTTCGGCCTCATCGACACCTGAGCGGAACTGCGGTTTCGCACAGAGGACCGAAGAGGTCACTGGCAGAGGACTGCAGAGCAGAAGGAAGGTGCTTTGAAGGCGACGCTCAACCAGCGCGCCTGCGCCTCACCGTTCAGCCTCCTGAGACCGAAGTTCGCACAGAGGACCGAAGAGGTCACTGGCAGAGGACTGCAGAGCAGAAGGGAAGGTATTTGAGATGCCTCGTTATTCTGAGATTGCCCGCCTCTCCGGTTCAGCCCCTTGGTTCCCCTCTTCAGCCCTCTTTCGTCATCTCTGCAGTCCTCTGTGCGAAACTGCAGTTCAGCCGGTCGCGTCAGCGACTTATTAAAAAGAATGTCATCCCGAGCTTGTCGAGGGACCTCTAACTATTTGTCTTTCTTCCCCTCTTCAGCCCTCTTCCGCCATCTCTGCAGTCCTCTGTGCGAAACTGCAGCTCAGCCTGTCGCGTGAGCGACTTATTAAAAGAATGTCATCCCGAGCCTGTCGAGGGACCTCTAACTATTTGTCTTTCTTCCTATCGTTTCCCCAACTCCGTTCGCAACTTGAATGGAGAGTCTTCCCCCTCTTCAGTTGCCTCTGCTGTCCTTTGTGCGAAACTGCGGCCATGATTCCACTTTGGTCGCGGCGTAATGTTTGTCTAAGCGATAACAAAGTATAACCAACCCCTCCAAACCATGATGAGTGATCCATCTCCGCACCCAACCCGTCGCGAGTTCCTCGCCAGCGGAATGACAGTCCTGGTCACCCTATCGTTGGTGCCGGGCGACCTGTTTGCCGCGGACGGCCCTGATGCTGTCCAAATTTTGCAGCCTTGCCTCGAACCGGTACTTGCCCGAGCTCAGCGGACCTGCCGGATCGAAGCGCAACTGCAAATGAGCGCGGCCAGCCCACGGAATCTAACGGTCGAGTTAACGCTCCCCTTTTCCGTTAAGCTCATGGATAATTCCAACCTTCGGACCATTTCGCTGGAAACCGGCGCCTTGTCCAAGAACTTGGCTTGGAATGTCCGAGCCGAGGCGGCAACTACAGGCACCGCTCAAATCACCGTAAGCTCTGAGGGAGGCAAATGGGTCGACGCTTCCTTCCCGATTTCCTTCACAGCTCCGGTCGTTCAGCGCCACGAAAGCTACGTCCCCGAACCACAACCCGTTGCCACCGGGCGCTATCTGGTCGGTGCCATGCAATGCCCGCTGTGGAAACAGGATCCCTCGTTTCTGGGCAATAAAGATCCCTGGTTGGCGATCAAGCCTTATCGGGAACGGGAACCCGTGTTGGGATTTTACCATGAAGGCGAGCCGCAGGTCACGGACTGGGAAATCAAATACGCCGTCGAGCACGGCATCCAGTTTTTTGTGCCCTGCTGGTATCGAGCCAAGGACAATTTAGGTCAACCGGTCAAGGCCTGGCTTGAGCATTGGCTGAAAGGTTTTCCCAAATCGCGTTATGCCCATTTAGCCAAGTTTGCCTTGTTGTGGGAGAACATCAACAAAGGCGCCTGCGGTGTCCGGGATGAAAACGATCTCATCAAAAATGTCTTATCCTACTGGATCGAACAATATTTTCATTCCTCCAGCTATCTGCTGATCGACGGCAAGCCCGTGGTCTTTGTCTACGGTCCGAAAAAGTTCGCAGACGATCTGGGCGGATCGGAGAAAGCCCGTGTGGCCGTTTCAAAAATGCGCGACAACAGCATCCGGTCGGGTTTCAAGGGATTAATCTTAATCGGATGTGATAACAGCAACTCGCTCGATGCCTTGAAACGGATGGCTGATTTGGGATTCGATTGCAGCTTCTCCTACCACTTGCCGACGCTCACTCCCTTGATGCCTCCAGGACTGACACCGGATACGGAAAAAGTCATGACTGCGCAGAAACAATGCTGGGATCATCTGGCAAACGGTGCTTTGCCGAATTTGGTCACGGTGTCCATGGGGTGGGATTCGAGGCCATGGCATCCGGAACCCCGCGCGAAATGGCAAACGACTCCCGCGCAATTTGAATCCCTCTGTCGCCAAGCCAAGGACGAGATCGATCAACGCCCGGAGGGGCGGCTCGATCACAAGATGCTTCTTTTGGACAACTGGAATGAGTTCGGCGAAGGACATTATATATTTCCGACTCGGCGATATGGATTCGGCTACCTTGATGCAGTGCGTGAGGTCTTCGCTCCCGATGCGCCTCCTCTTGACGATATTGTACCGGAGGACGTTGGTCTGGGGCCTTTTAGTTCGCCGTAACCCCCTCTTCCGTCCTCCGCGCGAAACTGCAGCTCAGCCTCGTCGCGTGAGCGACTTATTAAAAGAATGTCATCCCGAGCTTGTCGAGGGACCTCTAACTATTTGTCTTTCTTCCTCGTCCCCAACTCCGTTCGGAACTTGAATGGAGGTATTCTTCCCCCTCTTCAGTCCTCTTCATTCATCTCTGCAGTTCTCTGTGCGAAACTGCAGCTCAGCCTGGTCGCGTCAGCGACTTATTAAAAGAATGTCATCCCGAGCTTGTCGAGGGACCTCTAACTATTTGACTTTCTCCCCCTCTTCAGCCCTCTTCAGTTGCCTCTGCAGTCCTCTGTGCGAAACTGCCTTTCCGAATTTGGTAATTTGGTTATGCTCCCCTTTTCCCTCGTCATGACCGAAACGAACCTCCACCCCACCGCCATCGTCGACGCCAAAGCCCGGCTCGGCACCGGCGTCCAAATCGGCCCCTACGCCATCATCGGCGCCAACGTCGAGCTCGGCGACGGCTGCCGCGTCGGTCATCACGCCACCATCGACGGCCCGAGCAAAATCGGCCCCCGCAACGAATTCTTCCCCTACGCCGCCATCGGCTTCAAGACCCAGGATTTGAAATACAAGGGCGAGCCGACCCACCTCGAAATCGGCGAGGGCAACGTCTTCCGCGAATTCTCCACCATCCATCGCGGCACCGGCGTCGGCGAAAAAACCGTCATCGGCGACGGCAACCTTTTCCTCGCCTACGCGCATGTCGCCCACAATTGCGTTGTCGGAAACAAAACCATCTTCTCCAATAACGCCACGCTCGCGGGCCACGTCACCGTCGGCGATCATGCCGTCATCAGCGGCCTCAGCGCCGTCCACCAATTCTGCCGCATCGGCGCGCACGCCATCATCGGCGGCTGCGCCAAGATCGTCCAGGACGTCCCGCCTTTCCTCATCGCCGATGGCAACCCGGCCCAGCTGCGCGGCGTCAACCACGTCGGCCTCGAACGGCGCGGCTTCACCGAAGGCGACATCAAGGCGCTCCGCCGCGCCTACCGCCTCCTCGCCGACAAGACCCTCAATTTTTCCCAGGCCGTCGAACGAATCGAAGCCTCCGACGACGCGCCGAATTCTCACGTCCAAACCCTCGTCCATTTCCTCAAAACCACCGAACGCGGCGTCATCCGCCCCGAACCGCTGGCGTCCGCGTAATCCGGCGGTCCCATAAGTCCCCTCAGTCCCATCCGTCCTGTTCCCCTCTATGTGCTCTATCGGCTAAAAATATTAGCCACGAACGCTTTTAAAGCCAAATCAGGCGGAGGGCCTACGTCCACCGGTCCAGCCGCGAGTCGAGCGTGAAGACCTGCCCCGAGACATGGTCGAGCCGCGCCAGGAACGCGATGGCCCGCGCCGCATTCCCCACCGTGTTGAACCGCCCCAGCGCATGCTCCTCGCGCACCGCCTCGCGCC
Source organism: Methylacidiphilales bacterium (assembly GCA_965226715.1). Taxonomy (GTDB): domain Bacteria; phylum Verrucomicrobiota; class Verrucomicrobiia; order Methylacidiphilales; family UBA1321; genus JABDGH01. The sequence continues at coordinate 276,506 of CBDDEB010000002.1, forward strand.
GCTCGGCCGAAAGCCCTGCCGTCATCCGCGTCTCCAGGAAGCCGGGCAGCACCACGTTGCACCGGATGTTCCGCGACCCGTACTCCTTCGCCAAGCTCTGCGCCAGGCCGACCAGACCCGCCTTCGCCGCCGCGTAGGCGCTCTGGCCGCGCGTGCCGTGCCGCGCCGCCCGCGAACCGATCAGCACGATGTGTCCGCTCCTCTGGCGCACCATGAATTTCAGCGCCGCCCGCGCGCAGAGAAACGCCCCGCGCAGGTTCACGTCAACGACCTCATTGAAATCACCCGGGGCCAGGCCCGTCACCGCGCCGTCCCGCGTCAGTCCCGCATTGGCGATCAGCACATCCACGCGTTCGAGCCGCGAAAAGTAGGCCTCGACTTGCGCCTCCTCGCGCACATCCATTTCCTTGCGGCCCGGTGCGGACACGCGGTCACGCGGAAACTCCTTTTGCAGCGCGCGGGCGAGATCGCCTTCGCCGCCGGAAATGACAATGTGAAGCGGAGAATCTTCGGGCACACCGGCATGGTAACCTTGCCCGGTAAGGCGAGGCAATGTCGGTCAGCGGGCCCGCGAATGGCCGTCGGCATAGAGGGCATTCATTTTGCCGCGGTGGATCGGCAGGAAATCGGTGCAGACGCGCACCCGCGAAGGATTCACGGTGATTTGCGTCGGGCCGATGGCGATGGCCGTGACCGGGTCCGTGCCGTCGTCCAGCACCGGATTCCATTCGTAGCTTGATCCATACTTTTGAAAGCTGCTGGTCGCGCCCTGATTCATATCGGTCGGGCACTGGACGGTATTTGTGGTAACCCCGTAGGATCCAAGCACGCCCACAATCCCGGGAACCGAGGAGGGATAGGCGGGAGGACTGACCGGGGCCATCTGGTTGATCTCCGGCAGGAAGTCGTTGTTATCGGTGGCGTACGATAGGACGGCCGCGCCAATGCCGTGAAGTTGTTCGGCGCACTTGGTGCTTTGCGCTTTGAGGATGCCGTACTGTAAGTTCGGTGCGAGCAGTCCCGCCATGAGCGCGATGATGGCTATCACCACCAGAAGTTCGACAATGGTGAAAGCCGGGCGATGGCGGCGCTGAAAAAGAGAGAGCTTCATTTTTGGGCCTTGGCCGTCGCGCGCATGGAGAGCATTCGCTGGTACACCTTGGCGCGTTTTTCAGGAGACAATCGCGACAGTCGTTCGCCATAGAGCATCCGCTCCATCATATGCTGGATCATCCGTTGTCTCCGCTGTTCGGGCGGAAGAGCGCGGAGGTCCTTGCGAAATTTGACTTCCTGGGTGACCTGCTCGAGGGCGTCCGCTCGCTCGTCCGGGGGGAGACCGTTGATGGCATTGCGCATGCGGTCGGCCCACGCGTCATCGCCTCCGGCAACGGCGCCACCGCGAGAGCCACCTCGTCCTGCCCGCAACACGAAGGCCTCCGTCACGGCGCCATGCGAACCGTTCACAAAATTCTCGATCGCGCGAATGATGGAAGAATTGGGCGGCGGCGCGCTGGAAACTTCCGAGGCCCACGACGCCGGAGCCATGATCCAGATGTTCGACGCTTGTGCGAAGTCCTGAAGATAAGTTTGTATCGTCGGAGGCGTGTTGGCGGGCGGATCCACCGGATCATTTCCTGCCTGGCTCGTCGTCGCGGCGGTTGGCGTCCCATCAGCCGGGGGAGCAGGCGGAGCAGGCACCTGGGTGGCCGATGGATCGACCGGCTTGACCCCGGGCCACGCCTGCAGCCGCGGATCGGGAGCCGTGGTCAGGCTGTCGCTGGCGATGAGTTGCACCTGAGTGCCGTACGTATAAATCTTGCTGCTGTCATCGGGATCGTTCGATTGGAATTCGCGAATCTCCTGCTGCACTTCCGCGGCCGTGGGCGCGACAAAAAAGGCGAGATTCCACTCCGCTCTGCGTCCGCCAAAACCGCCTCTCCCGCCGGCAGCTCCACCCGGCGCTCCTGCACCGTTTGGCCCGCCACCGCCTGGTATGAACCCTGCAAAGCTTCCCGGTCGATTGCCGGCGCTAGCGGATCGATCTCGATTGGGACGAGCGCTGTTATCATCGTCGGGATCGGGGGCAGGAACATCCACATTGGCGGCTAGCGTCTCCATCGCTTCAGCCAGCGGCACATGGTCCGCGTACATCGTGACCTTCGTATCGAGCGGCAGGTTGGTGTAGATCTTCACCCAACCCTGCCATTCGATGCTGCGGATGACTTTGCTCAACGGCACGTCGGTGACCTTGACCGTGACCAGGCCCCAGTTGGAGTAAAAGTAATAGCCGATATTGCCGAGGATGAGCAGGCCGACGATTTTCCACTGGGTGGGGCTGATCCCGAACATAGTTCTTTAGACCCCTATAAACGGCGTATGGATTATCCTAATTGGCGGATTGCGAATTTGTAATGGTAATGAGCTGATCTGAGAGCTGGACGGTCAAGCCAGCAGCTTTTGATGAATTCCGCCGAAGCCGCCATTGCTGAAAACCACCACCACGTCGCCCGGTTTTAAGAGTGGGTTGAGCTTGGCCACGATGGCGGTCGCGTCGGGTTCGTAATAAGCCGGGACGCCCGCCGCGTTGATGTCGGCCACGACCTGCTCGGGATGAAGCCTCTCGTGCACCGGGATCTGCTCCAGCGCGGCGACCTGCGCGACAAAAACGCCGTCGGCCAGGGCGAGCGCCGAGGGCAAATCTTTCTGGAAGACCGCGCGCCGGGTCGTGTTGCTGCGCGGCTCGAACAATGCCCACAACCGCCGGTGCGGGAAACGATGCCGCAAGCCTTGCAGCGTCTCGCGCATGGCCGTGGGATGGTGGCCGAAGTCGTCGATGATCGTGACGCCCCGCACTTCGCCGCGGATTTCCTGCCTTCGCTTCACTCCGCGAAACGCCGCCACGGCTTTCACGATTTCCGCGAGCGGAATCTGGTAGAAGTGGGCCGCGGCGATGGCCATGGCGGCATTGCGGACGTTGAACGTGCCCGACATTGCCAGCGTGAATTCGGTATTCAACAGCCGAAAAACCTGGTTCCCGCCTTCGACGCGCACGTCCTGGATCCGCACCGCGGCATTCTCGGAAAAGCCGACCTCGAGAATCGGCGCGGGACTCTCCTTCACCACCGCCAGCGCGTTCGCGTCGTCGGCGTTGACCAGCACCATGCCATTGCGCGGAACGATCCGCACCAGGTGCGAGAACGATTTCTGGATGGCCGCCAGATTGTCGAAAATATCGGCGTGATCGAACTCCAGGTTATTCACAATGAGCAGTTCCGGCAGGTAATGGAGGAACTTGCTTCGCTTGTCGAAAAAGGCCGTGTCGTATTCGTCGCCCTCGAGAATCCAGTAGGGTCCCTCCTGCCGGGTGCAGCCCTGCGGAAGGTTTTGGGGCAGCCCGCCAATCAGGTAGGAGGGCTTGCGTCCCGCGTGCTCGAAAATCCAGGCCAGGAGCGATGTCGTGGTAGTTTTGCCGTGTGTTCCCGTCACGACCAGATTGTGGGTCTTGCGCAGGAAATAGGTCTTCAGCGTCTCGGGCAGCGAGAGGTAATAACGCTTGGCGTCGAGCGCGGCTTCCAGCTCCAGATTGCCCCGCTTGATCGTGTTGCCGACGACGATGATCACGTCCTCGGCGGGAAGATTCTCGGGGCGATATCCCGACTGAATGGCAATTCCTTTTTCCGCGAGGAAGGTCGACATTGGCGGGTAGACGCTCTCGTCGGAACCGGTCACGGCGTAGCCCTGGTCGCGCAGCATCGCGGCCACGGCGCCCATCGCCGATCCGCAAATGCCCATGAAATGAAACGCGTGAGGCGGCGCCTGAACGGAAGCGGATGATGTTGCCATGAATTAGCAGCAAACTCTGTGGCGCAGTCCACCCGGTCGCAACTTTTTTCGGTAGTTTAGCAAACGATTCAAGTCACCTTATTCAAAATTTAAGCGCGATCCATTGTCTTCCGCCGAATGCGGATTAGATTCTCTCCCCCCAGCCCATGAGTTCCAGCCACATCTGCGTGCGCGGCGCGCGCCAGCACAATCTCAAGAACATCGATGTCGATATTCCGCATCACCGCCTGACCGTGGTCACGGGCCTAAGCGGTTCCGGCAAGTCATCGCTCGCCTTCGATACGCTCTACGCCGAGGGCCAGCGCCGCTATGTGGAGACCTTCTCGCCCTACACGCGGCAATTCCTGGAGCGCATGGACAAGCCCGACGTCGACCGGATCGACGGCCTTCCGCCCGCCATCGCAATCGAGCAGAGCAACTCGGTCAAGACTTCGCGCAGCACGGTCGGCACGATGACGGAGATCGCCGACCACCTGAAGCTGCTCTTCGCGCGCGTGGCCTCACTCATTTGTCCCCATTGCGGACGGCAGGTGCGGCCGCTCGGCGCGACGCAGATCACCGACCAGGTCCTCGCGGCGTGCGCCGGGAAGGAAATGCTTGTCGGCTTTTCCCTGCCCATGCCGAACCGGCCCTCGCTCGCCGCCGCGCTGGCCACGCTGAAGCAGCAGGGATTTTTGCGCGTCTGGCTAGACGGCGAATTGCGCCGCACGGACGATCCCGTGCCGAAAGGCAAAACTGCTCCGGCCCTTTTGCGCGTGGTGCAGGACCGCGTCCTGGTGGCGGCAAAAAACCGTGCGCGGCTGGCCGAGGCCATCGAATCGGCCCTGCGTCACGGTCACGGCCAGGTGCAGGTACGGGAGGTGGAAAAGGAAAAAAGAGAAGGGAAAAACGTAAAAGGCGAAACAAAGGAAGATTCGGATGCGGACGCTCCACTTTTTACCGGCGAACTCCGCTTTTCGAGCGCCTGGGTTTGTCCCTACGATGGCACGACCTTTCGCGAGCCGTCGCCCGCGCTTTTCTCTTTCAACAACCCGATGGGCGCATGCCCGGCGTGCCGCGGATTTGGGCGCACCATCGAAATCGATTACGAACGCGCGCTGCCCGACCGTCGCCTGAGCATTCGCGCGGGCGTGGTCAAGCCATGGCAAAGCGGGCAGTCGCTTGAATGCCAGAGGGACTTGCTCAAGCACTGCGCCGACCAGGGGATTCCAATCGACAAGCCGTTTTGCGATCTCGAGTCGTGGATGCAGAAATTCGTCATCGAAGGCGAATTGCGCGAAGGCTCCACGCTGAATGAGCTTTGGGAGGCCGGCGGCTGGTACGGCGTGAAGGGTTATTTTCAGTGGATGGAGACGAAGACTTACAAAATGCACGTCCGCGTTTTTCTTTCGCGCTACCGGGCCTACAAAACTTGTCCCACCTGCCATGGCGCGCGTTTTCAGCCGGAAACGCTGGCGTGGAAGTTGGAAGGAAGGAGGAAGAAGGTTGAGGAGAAGACCGACTCTCGTTCGGATGCAGTCCTTCCTCCTTCTCACCTCTCACTTCTACCTTCTGCCCTGACCCTCCCCGAAATCAACCGCCTGCCGCTCACCCAAGCACGGGATTTCTTTGCGGCGCTTCCGCTTCCTTCCGGTGACGATGCGGCGGAACAACTCCGTGACGGCATCCTCGCGCGGATCACCTATCTCCTCGAGGTCGGCCTGGGTTATCTCACGCTCGACCGAGCCACGCGCACGCTCAGCGGCGGCGAAATCCAGCGGGTCAATCTGACGTCATGTCTCGGCAATTCGCTCGTCAATACGCTTTTCGTTCTCGACGAGCCGAGCATCGGACTTCATCCGCGCGACATGGGGCAGCTCGTCGGCGTGATGAAACGGCTCCGCGATCGCGGCAACACCGTGCTGGTGGTTGAGCATGAGGAGGCCGTCATGCGCGAGGCCGACCACCTGCTCGAACTGGGACCGGGACGCGGCGCGGCGGGCGGTGACATTGTCTTTGCCGGCGATTTTAAAAGGATGCTCGGCGACAAGAACTCACTTACCGGAGCGTATCTCAACGAAACGAAAACGATTCCTCTGCCCGAAAGGCGGCGCGCGCCGGATGCGGCGTTCCAACTGCAATTGATCGAGGCGTCGGCCAACAACCTGCGCGGGATCGACGTCACGGTGCCCCTCGGACTCTTCGTCGGCATCAGCGGAGTGAGCGGTTCGGGCAAAAGCACGCTCGTTCACCAGGTGCTCCATCCGGCGCTGCTGGCCGCGAAACACGTCCAATCGGAAGACGAGAAAACGTCGGCCTGGCGCGAGTTGCGCGGGGCCGAATTTATTTCGGAGATCGTCCGCGTCGATCAATCGCCACTTTCGCGCACGCCGCGCTCCAATGCCGCGCTCTATCTCGGCGCCTACGATTTCATCCGCGATCTTTTCGCCGCCACCGACGCGGCGCGGTCGCAGGGTTATACCGCGGGTGATTTTTCCTTCAACGGCGGCGCGGGCCGTTGTCCCCGCTGCAATGGTTCGGGTGCGGAAAAGATCGAAATGCAATTTCTGGCCGACGTCTTCGTGACCTGTCCTATCTGCGAAGGCCGCCGTTTTCAGGCGCCGCTGCTCCAGATCCGCTATCGGGGCCGCAACGTGCACGAAGTCCTTGAAATGACCGTCGATGAGGCGCGCCAACATTTTGCCCCCGGCGCTTTTGGCCTGAGTCAAAGCGAGATCAAGCTTCACGAAAAAATCAGCGCGAAGCTTGGCCTGCTCGCGGAGGTGGGTCTCGGTTATCTCCGGCTCGGACAGCCACTCAACCAGCTTTCAGGCGGCGAGGCGCAACGGATCAAGCTGCTGCGCTATTTGAGCGATTCCGAGGTAGCCTCCGCTGTTCCTGGCGGCGTTCAGTCGTCCAAGCAAAAGGCACCGCCGCGAGGGCCCGCGGCGGCTACCTCAACCATCCAAACCACCCGCCTCTTCATCCTCGACGAACCGACCACCGGTCTTCACTTCGAGGACATTCGCCTGCTGCTCGCCGTGCTCCAGCGCCTGGTCGATCAAGGCGATTCGCTCGTGGTCATCGAGCATAATCTGGAGGTGCTGAAATGCGCCGACTGGATCATCGATCTCGGTCCCGAGGCGGAAAGGGAGGGCGGACGCATTGTCGCCGCCGGAACGCCCGAGGCGATCGCTGCGACGCCGGGCAGCCATACGGGAAAATTTCTTCAAGCGAAAGTGGGGCCGCGGGGCACGCGGGTCCGCGAAACATCGAATGGTTATGGTAACGCGCTCGCGCTGCGCCGCCTCGACGCCATGCCCCAGGCCATTCAGATTCGCGGGGCGCGTCATCACAATCTCAAGAATATCTCGGTCGATATTGCGTTGAACGAAATGACCGTCGTTACCGGCCTGAGCGGCTCAGGCAAATCGACGCTCGCTTTCGATCTGCTTTTTTCCGAGGGCCAGCGGCGTTATCTCGACAGCCTGAACGCCTATGCGCGGCAATTCGTCGAGCAGCTCGAACGGCCCGACGTCGATTCGATCACCGGCATTCCGCCCTCGGTCGCCATCGAGCAGCGGGTGACGCGTGGCGGCCGTAAAAGCACCGTGGCCACCATCACGGAAATTTTCCAGTTCGTCCGGCTCCTTTACGCGAAGCTCGGCCAGGTCCGCGATCCGGTCACCGACGAGCCCGCCATCCGCCAGACGCCCGCGGAAATTCTCGCGCGACTGGAAACAGCCGCGCGCGGACAGGAATTGCGCGTGCTGGCGCCGCTGATCAAGGGCCGGAAGGGCTTTCATACCGAGGTCGCGAAGTGGGCCGAGAAGAAGGGCTACCCGCTGCTGCGCGTCGATGGAAAATGGATCGAGCCGGCCAAATTCAAGGCGCTCGACCGTTATGTGGAGCACACCATCAGTGTGGAGCTTGGGCGCTTCAACAGGAAGCAGCCGGCTCCGGATCGTCGTCGCCTCGTCGAGGCGGCCCTGGCGTTGGGACGAGGCACGCTCTATGTCTTCGACGCGCGCGGACGCGAGACCGTTTACAGCACGCAGCTTTTTTGTCCGGGCACGGGTCGTTCTTTCGACGAGCTTGAGCCGCGCCTCTTCTCCTTCAATTCGCCGCACGGCTGGTGCCCGGCATGCCAGGGTTTCGGCACGCTGCTGGAGGTGGCAACGGAGGGCGAAACCGAAGCGGAACGGGAGGTCGAAATCGAGCGCGCGCGCGAGTGGACGGACGAGGCGCTGCCGATCTGCCCGGAGTGCCGGGGCCAGCGCCTGAATCCGCTCGCGCGGGCGGTGCGCCTGCCGCTGGGCCGCGGCGCGCAAGAGCACGGCGGCTTTACCATCGGCGAAATCGGCGCGCTTTCCATCGTCGAGGCGGTCCGCTTTTTCCGCACGGTCAAGCCGAAGGGACGCGAGGCCCGCATCGCGCGCGACATTCTTCCGGAGATCGTCCAGCGCCTCGAATTCCTGGTCGAAGTCGGCCTGGGCTATCTCTCACTCGATCGCTCCGCCACCACGCTTTCCGGAGGTGAATCGCAACGCATCCGCCTCGCCGCGCAGTTCGGCTCGGAGTTGCAGGGCGTTCTCTACGTTCTCGATGAACCGACCATCGGCCTCCATCCGCGGGACAACGAGCGGCTGCTCGATTCGCTCGGAACTTTGCGGGACCGGGGCAACACGCTGGTCGTGGTCGAGCACGATGAGGACACCATGCGCTTCGCCGATCGCATCATCGATCTCGGTCCCGGCGCGGGCACGCAGGGCGGGGAAATCATCGCGCAAGGTTCCTGGCGCACGCTGGCCAAAAACGGCGAATCGCCCACCGGAAAAATTCTGGGCAAACCACTGCGCCATCCTTTGCTCGGCCAACGGCGGCCGACGAAACATACGCTGGACTGGTGCCGCGTGTCCGGCGCCAGCGCCAATAATCTCAAGCAACTCAACGTCGCCTTTCCCGCAGGTCGTTTCATCGCGCTTTGCGGTGTCAGTGGCGCGGGCAAGAGCACGCTGCTGCACGACGTGATCAAGCCGGCCGCGCAGGCCTTTGCCGGGAGAAAAGGCCTGCGCGCGAAGGCTCCGACCGGTCCGTGGAAGAAGCTCGAGGGCTTCGATATTTTCACGTCGGTCTACGAGGTCGACCAGGCGCCCATCGGCAAGACGTCGCGCTCCACGCCGGCGACCTACATCGGCCTGATGGACGAGATTCGCGCGCTCTTTGCGCGTCTTCCGCTGGCGCGCCAGCGCGGTTACGAGGCCTCGCGCTTTTCCTTCAACAGCGGCTCGGGTCGCTGTCCGGCGTGCCTCGGCCAGGGCGCGGTAAAAGTGGAAATGAGCTTTCTTCCCTCGACGTTCGTGCCCTGCGAAACCTGCCGCGGGCGCCGCTACAATCCGGAGACCCTTGAGGTCTGCTACAACGAGAAATCAATCGCTGACGTGCTCGATCTCACTATCGATCAGGCGGTCGACTTTTTTGCCGACGTGCCGCGCCTGCATCGTCCGCTCGCGTTGCTGCGCGACACCGGCCTCGGCTACCTCACGCTGGGCCAGCGGAGTCCCACGCTTTCGGGCGGTGAGGCGCAGCGCATCAAGCTGGTCGCCGAACTGGCCCGCTCGCTCGAAATGAACACGCAAAAGCGTCTGAAGACGCGTGGCTTTGGCAGCCTGCATCATCTTTATCTCCTCGAGGAACCGACCATCGGACTGCACCTCGCCGACGTGCAACGGCTCCTGCACGTCCTGCATCAACTCGTCGATGCGGGCCACACGGTAATCGTGATCGAGCATCACCTCGATGTTCTTGCTGACGCCGATTACCTGATCGAGCTCGGGCCGGAAGGCGGCGAGGCGGGAGGAGAACTCGTCGCGCACGGCACGCCGGAAGAAGTGGCGAAAGCCAAACGTTCCGTCACCGCGCCGTTCCTGAAGCGGATGTTGAAAATCAAATGAGGCCCTCGCAAATTTTCCGCGCGACGAGCGGCCCTTCGTAAACGAAGCCGGTGTAGATTTGCAGGAGGCTCGCGCCCGCCTCGAATTTCTCCCGCGCGTCGTCGGCGTTGAAAATTCCGCCCACGCCGATGATCGGCACGCGCCCTCCTGTCAGGCGATGGACGGTGCGGATGATTTCCGTGCTGCGCGCCGTGAGGGGACGCCCGCTGACGCCGCCTTCCTCCTGCACCGAGAGCCCGCGCTTGCCTATGGTGGTGTTCGTCGCGACGATTCCGGCGAGCCGATATTTTTCCACCGCGTTGACCACGTCGGCGATTTGCACTTCGGTCAAATCAGGCGCGATCTTGATTAGCAGGGGAAGTTTTCCTGCTGGGTCTTCCTCGCGGAGCGGAGCCAAAATGGAATCGAGGAATGCTCCCTGTTGCAGATCGCGCAGGCCCGGCGTATTGGGGGAACTCACATTGACCACGAAATAATCGGCCAGGTCCCGCGTGCGACGGAAGCAGGTCAGGTAATCGCGTCCCGCGTCGAGCAAGGGCGTCTCTTTGTTTTTTCCAAGGTTCAATCCCACCGGGGTGCGCGGCCAGCGGCCCGAAGCCTTGATTTTTTCCAAACGCCGGGCGATTTCCTCCACGCCGACGTTGGGAAAACCGAGGCGATTGATCAGGCCTTGTTCGGCGGGAAGTCGAAAGACGCGGGGGCGCGGATTGCCCGGCTGCGGTCGCGGCGTGACGGTGCCGAGTTCCATGAAACCAAATCCGAGCCGCGGCCAGATGGTGACGCCTTCGGCATTCTTGTCGAAGCCCGCAGCCAGTCCGATCGGATTGGGAAAGGTCAGGCCGAACAGTTTTTTTTCGAGGCTGGGAAATTCGCGCCGCGCGAACAGTTCGATCAAGGCGCTTAGCGGCGTGTGGGTCATGGCCGCGAGCGAAGCATGGTGCACCCACTCGGGTGGCAAGGAAAAGAGAAGGGGGCGAGCGATCCTGCGGTAGGACATAAAGCGGGGAGACCTTATCTGGCGGAGAGGCTTTCGTCCATTCCGCGTGATCCTGCTTCGCCGCAACTTGAGACAAACTCAAAGGACTGTGCTTAGTTTTCCCATGCCCGAACTCGCCGAAGTCGATTATTTTCGCAAGCAGTGGAATCCCGGCCTGAAGCGCCCAATCGAAAAAGTGGAAGTCCATGGGAAGAAACGCATCTTTAGGGGGATCGATCTGCCGCAGATGGTCAAGGCCCTGACCGGAGCGAAGCTTGAACGGTCCGAGGCGCTGGGCAAGCAGATGCTCTTTGTCGCAAAAAAGCGCGGGACGAAAAATCATGCCTGGCTCGGACTGCATCTCGGCATGACGGGCAAATTGCGGATCGAGCCGGCCGAGTTTCGAGCAGGCAAACATGATCATCTCGTCTTGCGTCAGGCTGGGCACACGCTGGTTTTCCAGGATGCGCGGTTGTTTGGGCGCGTGCTTTTTTCGGAAGGTTCCGGCGCGCCAAAATGGTGGACCAAGCTGCCGCCCGATCTTTTGTCGTCAGCCTTCACGGTCAAGGACCTCGAGACTTTTCTGAAACGCCGTGCCCGCGCGCCGATCAAGGCGGTGCTGCTCATGCAGGAACGGTTTCCCGGCATCGGCAACTGGATGGCAGACGAAATTCTTTGGCGCGCCGCGATTCATCCGAAGCAGGCATCCGGTTCGCTCGGTGCCGCGCAAACGAAAACGCTTTATCGCGAAATCCGCTGGGTGTGCCGGGAGGCGATGCGGATCATCGGCCAGAAGTGGGACGATCCGCCCGACTCGTGGCTCTTCAATCATCGCTGGCAAAAGGGCGGGACCTGTCCCCGCACCGGCGCGAAACTTATGCATGCGACCATCGGCGGTCGCACCACATGTTGGTCGCCCGCGAGGCAGAAGCTGAAATAACCGCGAAAAAGGCGAGGTGGAATTTCCCGGTTCTTTGTTTTCTTTGTGTTCCTTTGCGGCTATTTCTCACATGTGACTCTCCAGGAAATTGCGAAGCAGACTCTGGCCGACGGAAGCGCGGTTAAGGCGGAGGTGGCCTGCCAGGTGGTGCGGTCCCGCGAAAACGTAACCAAGGCGGGCAAGCCTTATCTCGACATTGAAATCACCGACGGCACGGCGACGGAGAAGTTCAAGATTTGGGAGGACAGCGACGCCTACGAATCGTTTCACGATCTCGAGGATGGCGATTGCGTGCGGCTTGACGGTTCCTTCTGGCGGAATCAATACGGACTGAACGTCGATCGCATGCGCGTGCGGCGGCTGGAGAAGCAGGAATGCGTGGAACTTTTCGCCGGGACGCCGGAACGCCGCGCGGCGCTCGAACGCGATTGGGCCGAGGTGGTGGCATTGGTTGAGGCCATCCAGGATCCGCGCCTGTGGCTCCTGTGCCAGACCTATCTCCAGGATTACGGCGAGAAGTTTCGCCGGGCGGCGGCGGCGCGGGATTATCATCACGCGCGTCGGGGCGGCCTGCTCGAACATACGGCGCAGATGATGCGTGCGGGCGCGGCGCTCGGCCCGGTTTATCCTGGATTGAACTGGGACCTGGTGCGCGCGGGATTGCTCTTCCACGATTGCGGCAAGCTCTGGGAAATGGATTACCAGCCGCAAGGTTTTGTCAGTCCCATGACGACCATGGGCGAGCTGCTCGGGCATATCACGATCGGGATTGAACTGGTCAACAAGCTGTGGCGCGGGCTCGAATCGAGCCCGGAATTCTCCGCGCCCGCGCAGCCGCCGCGCGAGATGGTGCGCGAGCATCTGCTCCATCTCATCGCGTCGCATCATGGGCAGAAGGAGTATGGCGCGCCGGTCACGCCGCGGACCCCCGAGGCGTGGATGCTGCATCATATCGACAACATTGACGCGCATTTGGAAATGCTTTCGCAGACCTACGCCGAAAAGACACAGCTCGCGCCAGGGATCTACGACTACCGGCGGCCGCTCGAGGGCCGCGCGGTGGCGCCGCTGGCGAAGTGGGTGGGGTAGCCCGCGCCGGACCGTTGCGCGGTGCGCGACGGCTACTTACGCTCCCGGTTTCAACCGCGAGGCGGGCGGTTTGCCGAGATATTCCTTTTCGAATTTTTTGAGCACGGCGGCGCGGGGATCGAAGGAGAAGAGTTCGGCGTAGCGCGCCCAGCTGACCAGGGTCTTGAAAAGATTCTTGGGCCGCTCGTTGGGGAAGAACTGGACGAGGTCGGCCAGGACGCCTTCCTCGGTGATTTCCTTTTGGTCGGCCTGCTCGATCTTGTCGTAAAGGTGGCGGAAGATTTTCAGGTCGAGCAGCAGGTCGTGCATCATTTTCTTGCGCTGCTTGGGATCGGCTTTCTGGAAGGCGATGCCGGCCTTGGTCAGGCGGACGGACTGGCCCGGGGTTTCGACGAGGTCGATCAGCTCGCCGGCCTTGATCACCGAGAGGAAGGTGCTGAAGTCTTTCTTCAGCCGCGTGGCGAGAGCGTAGATGCTTTCGGGTTCGGGCCGGAGCATCTGCACGAGACCCATGACTTCGCCGAGGCTGACGTTGGGCAGCGGAACGTAGGCGGCGGCCTCGGCTTCCTCGGGCGTGACGATTTCGGGTTCGGCGACCGACGGTTCGTCGTGGAGGACCGAATTGGTGAGGATGGCGTGGATCTGCGCGACGAGCTGCTGGAAGGCCGGGGTGGAGGCGTCGCGAGGGTAGGGGAGCGGGTTGGGGACGATTTTCTGCACGCGGCCCGGATGCGCGGCGAGGACGACGATGTTGCGCGCGAGAAAAACCGCCTCGGAAATATTGTGGGTGACGATGACGAGGCTCTTGAAGCCGGCGGCGGGGTCCATGGCGATGCGGCCGATTTCGTTGCGGAGCGTTTCGCCGGTGAGGACGTCGAGGGCACTGAACGGCTCGTCCATGCAGAGGATGACCGGCTCCATGATGAGGGCCCGCGCGATGCCGACGCGCTGTTTCATGCCGCCGGAAAGTTCCTTGGGCAGGACGTCGCCGTAGCCGTCGAGGCCGACCATTTCGATGATCTTCTGGAAATGCTGCGTTTTTTCCTCCGCGCTGTAGGCCGAGTTTTCGAGGCCGAGCAGGATGTTTTCGCGCACGGTGAGCCAGGGAAAAAGGGCGAAATTCTGGAAGACCATGGCGACCCCGGGGTTGACGCCGTTGAGCGGCGTGCCGCGGTATTTCACCACGCCGCTGGTGGGCTGAATCAGGCCGGAGAGGATACGCATGATGGTCGATTTGCCGCAGCCGGAAGGGCCGAGCAGGGCCATGACGTCGTTTTCCTGGACGGTGAGGTTGATGTCATCGAGCACCTTCATTTTTTCGCCGGTGCTTTCACCGAAAGTCATGTCGATGCCGCTTAATTCAACAATGGGCGTGGCGGGCGTGGCGCTGGCGGTGGTCGTTGGCATGGGCGTGTGAATTAGGTGAGAAGCTGGTAGCGTTCCTGGGCGATGGCGGAAAGGCGTTTCCAGACAAAGCGGTTGAAAAAGACGACGAAGAGGGCCATGGAGAGCACCGCCGCCGCCAGGACGGGATAGTTGCTGTTATTTTGCGCGTCGAGAATCAGAGCGCCAAGTCCCGTCGCGGTATGGGTCTTGCCCTGATACTGAACATATTCCGCGACGATGCTCGTGTTCCACGCCCCGCCGGCGGCGGTGATCCAGCCGGTCGTGAGCGCGGGGAAAATACCGGGCAGCCAGAGCGTGCGCCAGACTTGCCAGCCCTTCAGATGGGTGAGCTGCGTGCAGGCGCGGAGATCCTGAGGAATGGCGCTGGCTCCGGAAATCACGTTGAAAAGAATATACCAGATCGTGCCGAAGATCATCAGGATTACCGCTCCCCACTGGAGGTTGCCGTGCAGCATGAAGATCAGGAGGGCGATGTTCGGAAAGACGAGCGGAGAAGGGAACGAGGCGGCGATCTGGGTGAGCGGCATCAGGTAGCGGGACAAGCGGGGATTTGACCCGATCCAGACGCCGATCGGCACGGCAATGAGGGTGCTCAAGGCCACTGCGCTCAAGACGCGGATGAGGGTGAACAAAAGATCGCGGCCGATCCTCAACCACTCGTGGAAGGTGACCTCGCCGAGCAGGCGAACGACGTTGTAAGCGCCGTACCCGATGAGGATGAGGCTCAGGAGGAGAAAAATTTTGCGCCAGGGGATCAACCCAAAAAAAGCGAAGGGGTTGAAGCGGACCGGAGGCGGAGTGTCGACTGCTTTGACGGGCGCGGGCCGCATGACCAGACGGTTGAATTTGCGGCTGAACCACGCGACCACGCTCGATCGGCTGAAGAAACGGAGGACCGCGGAGCGATCCTGGTACTCCGACTCGGTGTCCTCAATTTTGAACTTGTTGGACCAGACGATGAGGGGACGCCAGATGAGCTGGTCGATGGCGACAATCAGGATGATCATCGCGACCACCGCGTAGACCTGCGCCCAACCGTTGTTTTGATCCTGCGCCACGCTCATGTAGGAGCCGACGCCCTTGACGCGGAAATCCTGGTCGCCGAGCTGAAACGCCTCGATGATGGAGAGATAGAACCAACCTCCCGCCACCGAAACCATGCTGTTATAGACCAGGCCCTTGGTGGCGAAGGGAAGCTCGACCTGGGTGAATTTCTGCCACGGGGTGAAGCGCGCCAGCTTGCCGACGAAGCTGAAATCGTCGGGCAGGCCCTTCAATGAATAATAGAAACTGAAGGTCATGTTCCAGACCTGGCCGGTGAAGATGACAAAGATGCAGCTCAGCTCGATGCCGATATTGCTGTGCGGAAAGAGGGCGAGCATGGCCAGTTCGATGGGGACGAGAAAGGCCGACAACGGGATGCTTTGCAGGATGTCGAGCAGCGGGATGAGGAAGCGCTCGGCCTGGCGGTCATAGGCGGCCCAGCGCGCGTAAAAGAGAGTGAAGAGAAAGGAGAGGATGTAGGCGACCGCCCCGCGCAGGAACGAAAGCATGGTGTAGTAGGGCAGGTACCAGGGCGAGAGGTTGATATCGACCTTGCTCTGAAAAGGGTGATGCCATTCGCGGCCCATGGCGATGAGGCTGAAGAGTCCCGCGACGATGGCGGCCAGCACGAAGAGATCGGCCCCGAACGAACGGCGCGGAGGCTCGGGCGCGTGTTGGCGTTGGGCGGGATTGAGGTCCATGATGGAAAAGCGTCTTCGTAGGTAGTGGCTGCTCCTGGGTTTGTCCACCCTTGATGGCGGCAAAAAGGAAAGTATTACGCAATTGTCATATGGACGCTCCGGGGCGGAGACTGCTTCAGATCAAGGCGGAGCAGAGTGGGAGGACAAATGTTCGTCTTGTCCTTGGGATATTTTCCCGCAAGATCGGCTGTTCGCCCCGTATCGCTTTTTATGGCCTCGCCTCGTTCTTCTCCATTCCGCTTTGCCCTGGTCGTCAGCGAATTCAATCGCGACTACACGGCTGCGCTGCTCGCTTCGGCGGAGGCCGCGCTGAAAGGGCATGAGCTGACGGTGGTCCGGGTGCCGGGCGCGTACGAAATTCCGCTCCAGGTCCAGCGGTTGGCCCGCACGAAACGGTACGCCGCTGTCATCGCCCTGGGCGTGATCTGGCAGGGGAAGACGCTGCATGCGCAGGAGATTTTGCGCGCGGTGACCGATGGGCTGATGCGGATCGGCCTCGAGACCGACGTGCCGGTGATACACGAGGTTCTCGCCGTGAGCAGCGAGGCCGAAGCGCGGGCGCGGTGCATGGGGACGAAGCTTAATCGCGGACGGGAAGCGGCCGAGGCGGCGCTGGCGCTGGCGAGGCTTGGACAGGCGAAGGGGAGGCGCTGACCATGGGCCTGCGTCGCGACGGGCGGGAAGCCGCCATCCAATTTCTTTACCAGTTCGATGCGCACAAGCCGGCCAACGTCGAGGAGGCGTTGGCGGCGTTCTGGAAACAGAACGAGGAGCCGCAGAACGTGCGCGATTTCGCCAATGACCTGCTGCGCGGCGCGCTGGAAAAACGGCCCGAGGTCGACGCGAAGATTCGCACGCTGGCCGATAACTGGGACTTCGAGCGGCTGGCAGTGGTGGACCGCAACATCCTGCGGCTGGCCGTTTATGAGATGCTTTTTCGGCCCGAGATTCCGCCCGTGGTATCGATCAACGAGGCGATTGAGATCGCGAAGAAGTTCAGTACGGCGGAGTCGGGCAAATTCGTCAACGGTCTGCTCGACCGGGTGAAGAAGGAGTTGCTGCGCCCGTCGCGCCAAGCGGCGGGATGACCGAAATTCGACGAATAGACTAATGAGACGAATGAACAAACTTGGTGCAGGATGCGTCTTAGAATCAGCTATTTGATCAATTTTTCAATATTATGCCCACCATTGGCGTTCATGCGGATCTGATCCGGCTGCAAAAGCGCTGGATCTTTGGCGCACTGGGGATCGCGCTGGTCATTCATCTTTTCCTGGCGTGGGCGCTCGGCTGGTACAAGATTCCGGGGCTGGCGATTCCGGCCAACCAGAGCCAGCCGACGGGACCGTTCACCGTGAAGCGGATCGAAATCAATCCGAACGCGCTGAAATCCGACCAGACCGATCCGATCGCGAAGTTGCCCGTGGCCGAGCCGCCGAAGAATCCGGCCCAGTTCAACCTCGACCCGAACCTGGTCGAGAAGGCGTTGCAGACGCCGCAGCCCTCCCTGGCGACGCCGTCGGTGCCCGAGCCGAACAAGGTGATCGCGGCGACCGATCTGAGCCAGGGCGTGCCGGTGACCGAGTCGGATTCAGCGAAGATTACGTCGGAGGTCGCGCGGGTCGAACCGGCCGAGGGCGGACCGCTGACCTCGTCGAAGCTGGCGCAGGATTTGATCAGCGCGAACGCGGGTCCCAACCAGCCGGGCACGCCCGCCGGCGCCACGACGACCGGCAACGGCACGACGGGGAAGCTGCCCAGCTTCGCGGAACTGGCGCCCGCGTTCAAGGCGACGGCGCCGAATCTCTCGAACCTTCCGGAGCCGGTCCTGCTGCGTCTGCCGAGCGACGTGCTGTTTGATTTCGATTCGGCGACACTGAAGCCGGAGGCCGATTCGCTGCTGAGCCAGGCGATCGCGCTGATCACGAAATATCCGGAGGCGGACGTTCATATCGACGGGTACAGCGATTCATTCGGGAGGGCCGACTATAACGCGACGCTTTCGCAGCAGCGGGCGCAGGCGGTGCAGGCCTGGTTGCAGGAGCGGATCGCGCAGGCGACCTATAAATTCCATTCGCAGGGGCATGGGAGCGCCGATTACGTGGTGAGCGCGCAGGGGAGCATCGAGCAACAGCAGCCCAATCGCCGGGTGGAAATCCTCATTCAGGCGCTGAAGCAGTAGCGCAGCGGGCGGATTCCCCGCAAGAATGGCGTTGACTCCCCGGGCGGCTTTGGCAGACTGACCAGCCCCTCAACTTTAACCTGAAATATCCTTATGCCCGTCGAAGTCATTCTCAAAACCAAAATCGAAGGCCTGGGCAGCGAAGCCGACATCGTCTCGGTCAAGCCCGGCTACGCCCGCAATTTTCTGATTCCGAAGGATTTTGCCGCTCCGGCGACCCTGGCGACGAAACGGCAGGTGGAGGAGCTTCGCCGTAAGCGGGCCGAGCGCGAGGCCGCCGAATTGAACGAGGCGCAGGAACTCGCCGGCAAGCTGGGCAAGGTCAAGCTGGTGTTTGTGCTCGAGGCGGGCGAAGGCCAGGAAAAGAGCTTTGGCGCGGTGACGAATCTCGACATCGCAACCAAGCTGAAAGAAGCGGGTCACGATATCGACCGCAAGAAGATCGACCTGCCCAAGCCGATCAAGGAGACCGGCGACCATGAGGTGACGGTGAAGCTCGGTTCGGAAATCCAGGCGACGCTCCATATCACCGTCAATCATCCCGCACCCAAGGAAGTTCCCGGCGCGGCGGAAACGGCCGAGGCCAAGGGTGGAAAAAAGCCATACAAGGCCAAGAAAGTTTGAGTGAATGAGGAAGGGCTAAAAATTAGCCCATCTTATTCGCTTGACGTTTATTAGGCTCATCGCCAAATTCTGGCGGAGATGCTGGCCGGCATACTTTAAATACCGTATTGGTATTGGTAAGATGCTTGTCTTCATGAACAAAGGGGAGATTTGAAACTTTTTACTGGACGAATTAGAAATTCTGGATTTGCCAAGGCTTTGGCGGTCATGCTTTTCGTTCTCCTCCCCGCGCAAGGCGCTTTTCCCCAGACCACCAACGCCACCGACGCGGCTGCACCTGCCGCCACGCCTCCCGCCGACCAAGGGCCTGCTCCGGCTACCACGACACCTACGCCGGACCAAACCGCGGCCGCGCCCGATGCCTCCGCGACGGCGACGGGCGGCAAGAAGAGCAAGAAAGTCGTGACCGCGCCCGATACGCAGGCTCCCACGGCCGGACAGACAGGTCCGATTGTTCGGGAAATTGATGTCGAATACATTGGGCCGAAGACGGTGGCCAAGACGGTGATTCTTTCCAACATGCGCACGACGGTGGGCGAGGTCTATTCCGCCGCCTCCGTCGAGGAAGACGTGCGCAATCTTTACGCGACAGGCTTTTTCACGAACCTGGCGATCAAGGACGAACCGTTGGGCGACGGCGTGAAGGTGAACGTGGTCGTCCAGCCGAAGCCGCTGGTGAAGGAAATCGTCATCGTGGGCGCGAAACAGATCAAGGAAACGCGGGTCAAAAAGGAGATCAAGTCGAAGGTGGGCGAGCCGTTGAGCGAGCAGCAGATCTCGGCCGACACGGACAAGGTCAAGGATTTGTACCTGGGCAAGGGCTACAACCAGGTCCAGGTCAGCTACAAGATCGATACCAACGAGGAGTTCGGCCGTTCGGTGGTGACCTTCATCATCAGCGAAGGCGAGCGGGCCTACGTGACTGAAGTCGATTTTGTCGGCAACTCGCACCTGACGACGAAGGAGCTGCGCAAGATCATGAAGACGCGCAAGAAAAACCTTCTCTCGTTCCTCAACCATTCCGGGCTTTTCAAGGAGGATGATTTCAAGCAGGACCTCAACAATCTGCGCACCTATTACAACAGCAAGGGCTACATCGACATGGAGGTGAAGGACGTCAAGTATGAGTATCCCGAGAAGGGCTTGATGAAGGTCACCATCACGGTGTTTGAGGGCATTCAGTATACCGTGGGCAAGATTGATTTCACGGGCAACACGATCTTCACCAAGGAACAACTGCGCAATTACCCGCAGGGAGCGAATGTCTGGAACATTATCCGCATGAGCGAAGGCAAGGTCTATTCGCCGCGGGCCTACACGCCGGAGAAGAAGGAGCCGAACGAGGAGCTTCCCACGCTCGACAACGACATCAAGCGCCTGCGCGATCTCTACGGCACGAAGGGTTACATCGAAATGGATGTCGTGCCTGAGCGGCAGGCCAACGTCGAAAGCGGCAAGATCGATATTCTTTACCACATCACGGAAAATTCGCAGTCGTACGTCGAGCAGATCATCATCCAGGGCAACAACCGGACCAAGGACAAGGTCATCCGCCGCGAATTGCTGGTGGCGCCGGGCCAGATTTATGACAGCGTGCGGGCCGATGTGAGCAAGAAACGGCTCGAAAATCTCCAGTATTTTGAGAAGGTCGATATTTCGCCGCAGGACACCACGGTGCCCAACCGCAAGAACATGGTCGTCACGGTCGAGGAGAAGCGGACCGGTTCGATCACGTTCGGCGCAGGTTTCAGCTCGGTCGACAGCCTGCTCGGGTTCGTCGAAATCTCCCAGGGTAACTTCGATCTGTTCAACTTCCCCTACTTCACGGGCGGCGGGGAAAAATTCCGCGTCCGTCTCCAATACGGTCTGGAGCGCCAGGATGCGGAGATCGAATTCAAGGAGCCGTGGTTCCTGGAGCAGCGCCTGTCGCTCGGCTACAATCTCTTTTATCATAACGCGACCTACCTGTCGGACTACTACAACGAGCGGAACTTTGGCGCCTCGGTCAGCCTCGCCCGCGCCTTCGGCCAGTTTTGGAGCGGTTCAATCACCTATACGCTGCAGGATTTTGACCTCTATAACTTTGCCGACAACTCCTCGCCGGAGTTGCTGAGGGAAGAAGGGTATCGGACGGATAGTTCGATCACCCTCGGCATGTCGTATGATACCCGGGACAGCGTGCTGCTCTCGCGGCACGGTATGCACGCCGACTTCTCCGCCGAGTTCGCGGGCGGTCCGCTCCTCGGGCAGACCAACATCTACAAGTTCCAGGCCGACGCCCAGAAATATATTCTCCTGCCGTATGACATGATCCTGACCATCGCTGGTGCGACGGGCGTGGCCGATTACTATGGCAACAGCACGGAGGTTCCGCTCTTCGACCGGTTTTTCCTCGGCGGTTCGCGCTCGATCCGTGGTTTCGGCAACCGCGACATCGGTCCGATCGATAACAACGATCAGCCCCTGGGCGGCGATACCATGGCTTACACCAACCTCGAACTGACCTTCCCGCTCATCGACCGGGTGCGCGGCGCGGTCTGGAATGACATGGGCTTTTTGGACGCGCGGTCGTTCCATTACACCGATGCGCTGTCGGAAGGCGATGCGGCGGCGGGCGTGGGTCTCCGCTTGAATCTGCCCATCGGACCTTTGCGGCTCGACTACGGCATTCCGTATAAGGACCAGGGCTGGAACCACAACAACACCGGCAAGTTTAGCTTTGACGTTGGCTACCAATTTTGAGAGGCTTCGCCGCTCATGAATAAGTTACTGCTGGTCGGACTTTTGTTTCTCGCGCCCGTTTCCATCGCCTCGGCCGATTTGAAGATCGCTGTGGTTGATCTCAGCAAGGCATTCGATTCCTATTACAAGACCAAGGAAGGATCGGCGCTTCTGAACGAGAAGTTCGCCGCCTTCAAAAAGGAAGACCAGCAAAAGAAGGACGATTTTCAGCGGAGTCAGGATGAGGCGAAAGCGCTCTACGACGCGGCCAACGACCCGACCCTCTCCGCGGCGGCGCGTGACGATAAAAAGAAGGCCTTCGACGCGAAGAACCAGGACCTGATCACCATGCGGAACAATATCCAGGAAATGGAAACCGAGCGGAGCAAGGAGTTGCAGGAGGAACAACTCCGCCGTCGCAAGGACATCGTTGATGCCATTTCCAAGGTCGTCAACGATTACGCCGGTCCCCAGGGCTACGATCTCGTCATCGACAAGGGTTCGCTTTCCGTCGCGGGCGGGACTCCGATCTTTCTCTATAATTCGAGCAAGCTGACCGATATCACCACGGATATCATCACCATTCTCAATAAAACGGCCCCGGCTTCGAGTGGAGCCTCGGCTTCCTCCGGCTCGCCCTCCCCGGTCACGCCTGCCCACCCCTAACCAGGCGCTGCCCGGCGCCGGCCCGGACTCATGGCTGCTTTTGATCGGGGTTCCAACCGCTGCTTGTAACCGTGCATACCGTACGCTCCCTGGCCGATCATGTCGGAGGCACGATCATCGGGGACGGCGCGGAAAGCGTCATCACCGGGATCAGCGATCTTCGGTCGGCGCAGCCTGATCAGGTCTCCTTTCTGGCTAACGCCAAATATGAGCCTGACGCCCAGGCCAGCCGGGCCGCCGCCATCCTGGTCAGTCCGAAGGATGCGCCAAGATTTTCGTTCACCCGGATCGTGGTGGAGTCGCCGAGCTCCGCCTTCGGAAAAATCTCCGCCCTGTTCGCTCCCGCGCCGGTCCGGGACGAGCCGGGGGTTCATCCCAGCGCGGTCGTGGCGAGCGACGTCGTCCTGGGCGAGGGGGTCAGCATCCAGGCCCACGCGGTCATCGCGGCGGGAGTCCGGCTGGGGGCGCGGAGCGTGGTGGGGGCGAATTCTTTCATCGGCGAGCAGACCACAATTGGGGACGACACGCGTCTTTATCCCCTGGTCACCGTGCGCGAGCGGAGCGTGATCGGCGCGCGGGTCATCATCCACAGCGGGGCGGTGATCGGCTCGGACGGCTTCGGTTACGACTTCGATCCCAAAACCGGGCGGCACATGAAAATTGCGCATACGGGGTACGTCCAGATTGATGACGACGCGGAAATCGGCGCGAACACGACCATCGACCGGGGGCGTTTTGGCAAGACCCATATTGGGGAGGGCGTGAAGATCGACAACCTGGTGCAGATCGCCCACAACGTGACCATCGGGGCCCACTCGATCGTGGTGTCGCAGACCGGGATTTCGGGCAGCACGGCGCTGGGCCGCTACGTGACGCTGGCCGGGCAGGTGGGGCTGGCCGGGCATCTCACGATTGGGGACCGCGCAACCATCACCGCGCAGTCGGGGCTGAACAAGGACGTGCCGCCCGGAGCGGTGCTGGCGGGACACCACGCGATGCCGATCCGCGAAAGCCTGAAAATTGAAGCCCTGACGCGGCGGCTTCCGGAGCTGGTCGAGCGTCTCAAGGCGCTGGAGGAGAAGGTGCGGTCGCTGCCGTAATTCGTCACCCGCGCGGTGGCGCGTCGCTTCGTCATTGCAGTTCCCCCTTTTCTTAAGAGCGGCTTTCCCGTTTACTCGCAACCGATGAAATGGCGCATCGTCCTGACGGTGGTATTCGTGCTCACTTTGTTTGCGGGCTTCGCCTACCTTTACGTGAACACGTTCGTCCGCAAGCACCAGCACGCGGTCATTCTTTTTGTCGTCAACGGCCTCGACCTGAACGTGCTCAACATGGCCCGGCAACAGCTGGGGCGTTCGCCGTTGCACGGCGACCCGGACGATCCGGCCATCGGCGATGCGCGGCGCCGGTCGGCCTATCGGAGCGAGCGGCTCAATCTCGATTCGTTTTGGAACATCGCGCTGCTCAGCATTCAGGAGCCGGGCCAGCCGGTGCCGGATGAGGGCGCGGACGCCACGGCGCTGGCTTGTGGGCACCGGGTGGAGAACGGTTTTGTCGGCGGCGAAGGTCTCACCTCGCTCATTTATGCCGCGGAGAAAGCTCAGCGGGCAACCGGGCTGGTGACGACCAGCTCCCTCGTCCAGCCGACGCCGGTCGCTTTTTATTCCACGATCAAGGGAACGCCCGATGCCTACCGCAACGCCTACGAGCTGGTCTATTCGGGCATCGATATTGTCCTGGGCGGCGGGGAGCAATATTTCACGCCCGCCACGGCGACGAACGAATGGGGCCGGAGCGGCGAGCACGCCGACCTGCTTGGAGAAGCAAAGGACAACGAAGGCTACACGGTGATTCACAGCCGTGACGATCTCAACAATGTTTCGACCTGGCGCACGAGGAAACTTTTCGGCGTCTTTGCCCCCGATCAATTTTACTTTTCCGCCCTGCAACCTCAGAACCGGCGGCAACCGTCGCTGGCGGAGATGACCCGCGTGGCCATTTCGAGTTTGAATTACAATATCGACGGTTATTTCCTCGTCGTGGAGCATGATCTCGTGGCGCGCGCGGCGGAGCGGAATCTGGGCACGGTGGCGGTCAACGAAGTGGCCCAGGTGGACGAGGCGATTGAATCGGCCGTGGAGTATGCCGGCCCCGATGCTCTCGTCATGGTGACCAACAGCTACAGCCTGGGCGCGGTCGGACCGCTGCCTTCGCCCACGGCCGGCGACCTGGTCGCGGCGGCGCCGACCGTCAACGCGGAGGGCGACGTGGTCCGGCCCCAGGCCATTCCGCTGGCTCCGCCGCCTCAACCCGCCTGGATGGCCGGACCGGGAGGGCCGACCGTCACACGTCCGCAGGCCGTCTGGTTGCGCCAGCGCAGCGAGAGCGGCTGGTTCACGACGAACGCGCCGGGTCTTCTGCATCCCGAGGCGGCTTTTCGTTTTCAAACTCAGGCACCACCTCTGGCGGAACCGGCCTGGCTGGCGTCGCGGGGGGAAGGCTCGTCCCAGTTGCGGGGCTTTCTCAACAACACCGACGTTTTCGATATCGTGAACGAAAATTTCTAGCATGACCCTGACGGAAATCCGCGCCGCGCTCGATTCGCGGGGGCTTCGCCCGCTCAAGCAGTTCGGGCAGAATTTCCTTCACGATCAAAATCTGGCCCGGTGGCTGGCGGACCATGCGGTCGCGGAACTTGAGCCCGGCGCGACGGTGGTCGAGATCGGGCCCGGCCTGGGCGCGCTGACGGCGGTTCTCCTCGAGAAAAATCTTCATCTGATCGCGCTCGAAAAGGACCGGGGCCTGTGCGTTTTCCTGCGGGACCATTTCAGCGTGGAAATCGCACGGGGCGGCCTCGATTTGCGTGAGGGCGACGCTCTGGAAATGTTGCCCCGACTCGAGGCAGCGCCCGCGGTCGTCTGCGGGAATTTGCCCTATTATATTTCGACGCCGCTGCTGATGGAATGCCTCCGCCTGCCGGGCGCGCCGGCGCGGCTCTTTTTTCTCGTCCAGAAGGAGGTCGGGCAGCGGCTGGCCAGTCTGCCTGGAAACAAAACCTACGGCGCCCTCTCGGTTTTGGTGCAGACCGGTTACGACGTGGCGCTGGTCCGCACCCTGCCCGGCTCGGTTTTTTATCCGCCGCCGGAGGTCGAGTCGGTCGCGGTGCAACTCACGCCGCGGGCGCAGCCGCTCGTGGCCCCGGCCGACCGCGAACGCTTCGCCGCCGTGGTCCAGCGCGGCTTTTCCCAGAGGCGCAAGATGCTGTCCAATCTGTTGCCGACGAGGGATGGACGGCGCGCGGAACAGCTTGCGCCCGCTGAATGGGTCGATCTGTG
The DNA here is from genome assembly GCA_965226715.1 of Methylacidiphilales bacterium. Taxonomy (GTDB): domain Bacteria; phylum Verrucomicrobiota; class Verrucomicrobiia; order Methylacidiphilales; family UBA1321; genus JABDGH01. The sequence goes on from CBDDEB010000002.1 coordinate 301,967, forward strand.
GCGCGAGGTGGAGAAGACGGCCGAAACGTGAAGCCTATTTTTTGCCCGGCAATCCGGGAGGTCCCTTGGGGCCGCCTTTGCCGCCCTTGGCGATTTCCCCCATCTGCCCCTCGAGGTACGAAGCGAAGCGCTGTTTGTCGATCGCCTTCATATAGGCTTCCTGGCCGCTGATCGTGCCCTGTTGCAGCAGCGAATTGATGGCGTCGTCCATGAACTGCATGCCCTCGCCCTTGCCGCTGATCAGCACGTCGGTGAGCTTTTCGACCGCGCCCTCGCGAATGATCGAGGAGACCGCGTTGTTTGCGATGAGGATTTCATTCACGGCCACGCGGCCGCCGCCGACTTTCTTCATCAGCAACTGCGCCACGATGCCGCGCAGCGAGGCCGAGAGCATGGTGCGGACCTGCGGCTGCTGGCTGCTGGGGAAAACGTCGATCATGCGGTCGACCGTTTTGCGCGCGTTGTTGGTGTGGAGGGTGCCGAAAACGAGCATGCCGGTTTCCGCCGCGGTCAACGCCAGCGCGATGGTTTCCAGGTCGCGCATTTCCCCGACGAGCACGACGTCGGCATCCTCGCGCATGGCGTTGCGCAGGCCGTCGGCAAAGCTCAGCGTGTCCTCGCCCACCTCGCGTTGCGTGATGATGCTCAGCTTGTTTTGGTGCACGAATTCGATCGGCTCCTCGATGGTGATGATGTGGCGCGCGTAGCTGCTGTTGATGTAATCGATCAGCGCGGCAAGGGTCGTCGACTTGCCCGAGCCGGTTGGGCCGGTGACGAGGACGAGGCCGCCCTTAATATTGGCGAACCGCTTGATCACCTGCGGCACCTTGAGCTGTTCCAGCGTGGCGATTTTATTGGGAATAAGCCGGAAAATGCCGCCCAGTCCATGCACCTGCTTGTGGAGATTGCAACGAAACCGGGCGTCGGCGCTGAGTTCGTAGGCGCAGTCGGCGTCGCCGGTTTTCACAAACTTTTCCCAGCGCTTGGGACCGACCACCTCGCTCAGCATCTGCTCCATTTCGGCGTGGGTCAACACCTGGTCCCGGATTTTTTGAATGTCGCCGTGGAGCCGCATCTTCGGCGGCTGGCCCTCCTGCAGGTGAAGATCGGAAGCGTTCTTTTCGACGACGATATCGAAGAAATCATCGATCAGGATGCGCGTGTGGGCTTCGTGAGACATCCTTTGATCCTAAGCGCTCTTGAAGGCGATGCCGATGATTTTTTGCGAATGCGGCGTCTCACTGAATCGAAAGAGTATCGATTTTCGGTTCCGAAAAAGTCAGCGCGCCGGAGGTCATCGGATAGTTTTGCCCGTTGATGAGAATTTCCGCCGGGTGAACATGGTCGATGCGCAGGGTGGGGATTTCCGGCGCCTGGTCGAGGGAGAGCATGCGCTCAAAATTGGCGAGGCGAAAATTCTTCATCCGGGTCTCCAGCCGCAAAAGAGGACTGCCCTTGGCATGGGACTTGGCCACCTGGAAGTCGGCCGCATCGATGTTTTCCAGCAGGCCGACGCCGTCGGGAAAGGGTGGATGTTTTTCATCGAAGACAGGGACCCGCGCGCCGCGCGCCGCATCGGCGTTGATCGCCGCGTTGACACAGGTGCCCCGCACGTTCCGGATGGTGATGTCGTGAATCGTGGACCAGACGCTGAGCATCCGGACAAAGGTGTGGCAGCCCTGCGCCTGCAAGCCGTCGATTTGGAGAGGGCCGATCGGGCCGTTGGTCATGCCCCGGACCTCGGTCCGCGTCAGGGCGTCGTCGGCATTGAGGGCGACCAGGTCATCGCCGGTGACCCCGGGGCTCAGGCAGTGGACATTGCGAATCGTCCCGTTACTGCAATTGCCGCCGACATGAACGCCGTCGTTGTTGGGGCGGATGTTATTCGAGTCGAAACGGATGTCCTCGATGTGAAAATCGTCCACATGGGTGTAACGGGTATAATAAGCCTCCGCGTTCTTCAGGGTGAGATTTTTCAGGGTCAGCCCCTTGACGTTTTGAAAATGGAACATGGTGCCGGTGTAACCCGCGGCAAAAAGGCCGGAGGGGCGCCGATTGTTCCGGTTGTTCCCGTCCCAGATCCCGCCCTCGATGGTGATATCGGCGTTGCCCGCCTCGTGATCGGCATTGGTCAAGAGATAGTCGTCCGCGGTTTTGGCCGCCCCATCCGCCAGGGTGATGATGGCCTCGGGATCGGCCTGGAGAGTGACGCCGGAGGGAATGCGCAACGTTTTCGTCAAAGTGTAGCTGCCCTTCGGAATCACGATCATCTTTTGACCCGAGGCAAACGCCTGCTGGAAAGCAGCGTCGGCGTCGGGACCTTGGATGGTAAAATCGGCCCTCAATCGACTTTCGAAGAAGGGGGAGATGCCGAAGACGGCGCTGAACAGGGCGGCCTTCTTGATCGCTTCGCGGCGGGAAATCATCTTCGATGATATTGAGCAGATTGGGACAAGCTGCAACCAGAATAATATCAGGAAAGTCGTGCCCAGGCCAGGCCCGGTGCCGTTGTGTTCAACGTTTGCGCCGAAAGGATTTATCGACTAGCATGCTTCGCCATGGCCCTTTGGCGCATTCCGAATCACGACGCATGAACCCACCCCTCTCCATGCTCCGCGCCGAGTTGCAGTTGGCGCCGCCGTTGTTCGAGAATTTCCTGGCCCGCTTTTTCCAGGAGAACGCCGAGCGTTATGCCTATGGAGAATTGTTCGAGCCGCTCTACCTCGACATCACCGAATTCGTGGCGCGCCGGGGCAAGCGCATCCGCCCGCTGCTGCTGCTTGGTTCCTACCGCATCTTCGGCGGCGACCGGCCCTTTGAGGACAATTCCCTCCTGCGCGCCGCGTTGTCGCTCGAACTGCTTCACTCGTTCATCCTGATCCACGACGACGTCATCGACCAATCGGAGCGCCGCCGCCGCCTGCCGACCTTCCACAAGCTGGTCGAGGAACGGCTCGGCAAGATCGATGGCGCGGCCCGCGTGGGCGGCAACGTCGCCGTGGTCGTGGGCGACATTATCTTCGCCATGGCGGTCGACACGCTCCGTTCCACCGACTTTTCGCCCGCGGTGCGCGATGCCGCGCTCTCCCATTTTCTCCGCTACATTTCGGACACGGGCGCGGGCGAGGTTTACGATATTCTCCTCGGCACGCGCGACATTGCCCGCGTGGAGGAAGCCGACATTTCCCGGATGTATACGCTAAAAACCACCCGCTACACCTTCGAGGCGCCGCTGGTCCTCGGCGCGCTGCTCGCCGGGGTCGACGACGATCATCTGCGCGAGCTGGCCGAGTTGATCGAACCGGTCGGTCTCGCCTTCCAGATCCAGAACGACCTGATCGAGTACCACCAGTTCAAGGGCGTCGACCGGCTGCGCCAAACCGACCTGATCGAGGGCAAGAAGACGCTGCTGCTGCGCGCGGCCTACGATCATCTGGTCGATGTCGACCGCAGTTTCCTCCAGCTTTGCCTGAGCACGCGCACTTCCAATGACGCCTCGGTCAGCAAGATCGAGCAGCTCATCGACAAGTCGGGCGCGGTCGGTCTCCTCACCCAGAAAATGGAATCGCTCTTCCAAAAAGCTGAAAGCGCGCTGGAGAATTCGTCCTTCACCCCGGCCCAGCGCGAAGGCCTGCGCGAGGCTTTCTCGCTCGTGCGCCAGCAGACCCAGCATACCGGGACGCAATAGGCCGCGCGCGTTTGCCGCCTCGCGCCAGCCATGCCCGATCCCGTAACTCTTTCCGCCTCGCGCGAGGCCTGCCGGAAAATGACCCGGCACCATGCGAAGACCTTCTACTTCGCCTCGCACGTGCTGCCCGCGCAAAAGCGGAGCGATGCCTACTCCGTTTACGCCTTCTGCCGTTATGTCGACGATCAAATCGACCTCGCGCCGGATGAGACGTCGCGCCTGCGGGCCCTGGCCGATTTGTCTCATCTGCTCCACGCCGCCTATGGGCCCGAGGCGGCAGGCGAATCGCTCGAGGATTCCCTCCCGTGGCTGCGCGCCTTTCGCGAGACGATCCGGCGTCGCGCTATTCCCGCTCTCTATTTCGAGGATTTGCTCAAGGGGGTCGAAATGGACCGCGGCCGTGTGCGCATCCAGACCTGGGACGAGCTGGAGACCTATTGTTATCGCGTGGCCTCGGTGGTCGGATTGATCATGGTCCATGTCCTGACCGAGCCCGCGCCGGAATTGCTGAAGCCGGCCCGCGATCTCGGCACCGCGATGCAGTTGACCAACATCCTGCGCGACATCGCGGAAGACTGGCAGCGCGACCGGCTTTATCTTCCCGCCGACGAGCTCGAAAAATTCGGGCTGACTGACGACGACATCGCCCAGCAACGGACCGGCGATTCGTTCCAGGCGATGATGCGGTTCCAAATCGGCCGCGCCCGCGCCTATTACAGCTACGCGGAGCCGGGGATCGCCGCGCTGCCGGACGACGGCTCCCGTTTTTGCGCGCGGCTGATGAGCACGGTCTACGCGGCGATCCTCGACGAAATCGAGCGGGCCGATTACCGCGTTTACCGGGGCCGGGTGCGCGTCTCGTTTTCGCGCAAGCTTTGGCTGGCGTTGAAATGCAGCGGCGGCTAAGAGCGTGACGTGCGCTTGCCAAAAGTTTCCTCCAGAAGAGCGCAGGCCCGAGCCACGCCATCCTCCGCGCGAATAAGATTGCCGAGATGTTGCGCGCGGGCCGAAGCGTCGCCCGCGAGCACGCGCCGGAGGGCTTCCTTGAGATGCTGCGCGGTGTGTTGGTGGGGCAAAACAACTTCGGCCACGCCGAGCGCCTCGAGCCGTCGCGCGTTGTTTGGCTGATCGAAGGCGAAGGGGCACGCCACCGACGGCACGCCCGCGCGGAGGGTATGCGAGAGCGTTCCGATGCCGCATTGATGCGCGACCGCGCGAACGCGGGGCATGAGCAGGCCGTAGGGAGCGTAGGGAAGCGCGAGGACGGATTCGGGCAGGCGGGCGGGCCGATTGGTTTCCGGGCCGATGAGCAAGATGCCGCGGAGGCCAAGGGTCTGCAATGCTGCGGCCGCGCTCGAATAGAAGGCGCCCGGTTTTTGCACCGCGGTCGAGCCGAGGGTGAAGAGGATGGGAGGTTCGCCCGCGCGCAGGAATTGTTCTAGCTCCGGGGCCAGCGCGGCGCCGGGCGGATCGTAGTAGCAAAATCCGGCGAGCCGTTTTTCCGCGCTCCAGTCGGGCGGACGCGGCGCGAAGTGTTCGCTGTACAGCTGGAGATTCAGGAGGGGTGAGTGGGCCTCGAAAATCGCGTCGCGGACCGGTGACAGGCCGTGGTTGGCGCGCAGTTGGTTGATGACGGGATCGACCATGGTGCGGGTGATCATCTGCCCGACCGACCAGATCAAGCGGTTCCTGGCACGGCCAAGAAATCCGCGCCCGGTGCGCCCAAAGTGAGCGCCGGGCAACGAATGCGCGGAGGGGACGATGCCGGGCGCGAGGCTTACGGTGGCCCAGGGCAGGCCGGTCAATTCCGCCGCGACCGGCGCGGGGAAAGCGAAATGATGCGCGACGATAACATCGTGCGCGGCGGCCTCGGCGCGCAAGGCGCCCAGCGTGTGGTCAAAGCCAGGGGCGATGGCGCGATGGATCAGCGTGTGAAGGGAAACGAGGCCGCCCCACTTCATCGACATAACGTCGGGATGATCGCGGATGAAGTCTTCGCGCGACGGCTCGCCGGTCGAGACGAAACGCAGCCCGGCGGCCTCAGTTTCCACGCTCCAGTCGGGATGGCCGACGAGGGTGACCTCGTGGCCGCGCGCTTTCAAGCCGCGCCCGAGCGCGAGGAAGGGATGGAGGTCGCCGTGCGAGCCCCAGGATGTCAGCAGCCAGCGCATGGGTTGGAATGTAGGGATGGTCTAGCAGCGTCGCACTTTAAAAAGGCGGGACCATTCGCCGGTTCCACTTTTCGGTGAGAAAAAAATAAGCGAATCAGCCGAATCAGCCGAATGGAGGGGCCTATAAGCGAATGGAGAAGCATAAAAGCGAATGGAGCGGCACGAAATGGCTTCCCCGGCGGATCGGGAAGAGATGCGAAATCGGGTTGCGTGTCATGTCAGCAGGATCGCACGGAAGGTCCGAAGGCGGTAGCGCTGCATCGCCTCCATGAACACGATGACCTAAAATTTTTAGTTTTTTAGGCGATATAAGAATGTGCCGGCTGAATCGGGTTCAATCACGCCCGGGCGGGCTGCTGCTGGGTGATGCAGTGGAAGGCGCCGAGGCCCCAGATCAAATCGAGCGCGGGCCAAAGGACAACGCGACGGGTGGTGAAATGCTCCTGCAGGATCGCCTGGACCTTGGCGTCGTTGGGATGATTGAAGCCCGGCACGATGACGACTTCGTTGGCGATGTAGAAATTCGCGTAGCTGGCGGGCAGGCGCTGACCCTCCTTCTCGATGCGGCCCGGTGTCGGCAAATTCACGATGCGCCATGGCCGTCCTTTGGGATCGCGCATGGCGGCGAGGCGGCGGCTGTTCTCGCGCAGCAGGGCGTAATTTTCGTCGGCGGGATCGTCCTCGACGATGGTCACCAGGGTGCGGGGATTGATAAAGCGGGTCAGGTCGTCGATGTGGCCGTCGGTGTCGTCGCCGACGATGCCTTCGCCGAGCCAGAGGATTTGGTCGACGCCGAGGTAATCGCGGAGATAGGTCTCGATTTCCTTTTGGGTGAGATGGGGATTCCGGTTTTTGTTGAGCAGGCAGGCTTCGGTGGTGAGGAGCGTGCCTTCGCCGTTCACTTCGATGGAGCCGCCCTCCAGAATCATGGGCGGGGAGAAAAGGCGCAGGCCGAGGAGCTTCGCGACATGTTGCGGCACGTCGTCGTCGAGGTCGCAGGGCGGATATTTGCCGCCCCAGGCGTTGTAGCGCCAATCGACGATGGCCATTTCGCTTTCATTGCGGACGAAGATCGGGCCGTGATCGCGGCACCATGGTTCGTAGGCGGGAAAGGGATGGAGATGAATGCGCGTATCGACCGGGGCGCTGGCTTTTTTCAGCGCGGCGCGGATGTCGGTTTCGTGCTCGGGCGAGAAGACGTTGATGTGGACCTGCTCGCCCTCAGCCAGCAATTTGGCGAGGTTGGCCCAGAGCGCGGGAATGGTTTCAAACGCGTCGGGAAAGCTGATGCCGTCGGGGCGCGGCCAGGTGAGCCAGGTCGCCTCGTGCCGCGCCCATTCGGCGGGCATGCGGAAGCCGAGGGAGCGGGGAGTGGCGGGTGTGTCTCCAAAAGAGGTGCTCATACATTTTCTTTAAAGCCTGTCATCCTGCGACAAGCTCAAGATGACAAAACATTTTCAATCCACCAGCCGCCGGGTCAAATCGCCGTAGGCGTCGATGCGGCGGTCGCGGAGGAAGGGCCAGTGGGTGCGCGTGACGTCGACGGTGGCGAGATCAATTTCGTGGACGAGGATTTGTTCGTCCTCGAGGCCGGCCTTGGCGACGATCTGGCCGGAGGTGTTGGCGATGAAGCTTTGGCCCCAGAATTTGATGCCGTCGCCGCCGACCGGACGTTCGAGGCCGACGCGGTTGGTGACGGCGACGTAGCAGCCATTGGCCACGGCGTGGGCGCGCTGGATCGTCTCCCACGACGAATGGTGCGCCTCGCCATACTTTTCGCGCTCGCTCGGATGCCAGCCGATGGCGGTCGGGTAAAAGAGAATTTGCGCGCCGCTCATGGCGGTGAGCCGCGCGGCCTCCGGGAACCATTGGTCCCAGCAGATCAGCACGCCGATCTTGCCGAATTTCGTGTCCCAGGTGCGAAAGCCAAGATCGCCCGGCGTGAAATAAAATTTCTCGTAGAACAGCGGATCGTCGGGAATGTGCATCTTGCGGTATTTGCCGAGATAAGCGCCGTCGGCATCGATTATGGCGGCGGTGTTGTGATAGATGCCCGCCGTCCGTTTCTCGAAGAGCGAGGCGATGATGACGACGCCGCGCGCCTTGGCCAGCTCGCAGAAGGCGCGCGTGCTGGGGCCGTCGGGGATTTCCTCGGCGAGGGCGAAATTGGCGTGGTCCTCGCTCTGGCAAAAATAGGGGGAACGAAAAAGCTCCTGCGTGGAGATGATCTGCGCGCCCTGGTCCGCGGCGGCGTGGGCGAGCTGGAGGGTCCGCTTCAGGTTGGAAACGGGATCGGCATCGGCCCAGGTTTGCAGGAGGCCTAGTTTGATTTTTTGCGGCGCGGCCATGGCGAAATATTCTATGGCGAATTTGAAGAATAGCAAAGATCGGATCGGAAATTTTCGTAGGAAAAAGCAGTCAGCGCGAAGTGGAATTTCGCGAGGAGCAAGGGGGCGTTCCCAAGTAACTTGGGAACGAGGGAAAATTTTGTGTGGCACCCCTGCCGGGGTGCTTTCTCCTGGTGATGCTTTCCGGTGGTGTCGCCCGCTCCTGCGGAGGGCAAGTGCGGGTTCAACCACCGGCTACGATGGTGGCAAGCCTCCGGCTTGCGCCTTGCCTTATTTCGGAGAGACGCCCTAGGTTAATTACGTGATCGCGGCCAATAAAAATGATGTCCTTGATTCGGCGCTGTTCATCTATTTCAGATGGCTGGCCCGGCGCGCTTTTCATACCATCGCGGGTCGCGGGTTGGAGCGTCTGCGCAATCTGGCGGAGGACCGGCCGGTGATCCTTTTTTGCAATCACACGAATTGGTGGGACGGCCTCGTGATTTATTTGCTGACCCGGCAGATGCGGCACAAGGCGGTCTATTGCATGATGGAGGAAAAGCAGCTCAAGCATTATCGCTTCTTCACCTGGCTGGGCGCGTTTTCGGTCGATTTGAGCAGCCCGTTGCGGTCGGCGGCGTCCCTGCGTTATGCCCAGCGGCTGCTGCAAAAGAACGAGACGGCGATCTGGATTTTTCCGCAGGGCCGGATTTGTCGGCCCAACGAACCGGTCGAGATCAAGCCGGGGACCGATTATCTGGCCCAAAGCGCGCCGCATGCGCTGCTGGTGCCGGTCGCGATGCGGTACGAATTTTTTCGCGAAGACCGGCCCAACGTGCTGATCGAAATCGGGCAGCCTTTTCCGGCGGTCGAGTTGACGGAGGGGCGGATTGCCCAGGAGTGCAACGAGGCGCTGGCGCGGGTGACGCGGATGGCGCAGGACCAGGACCTGACCGGGTTCACGCCGCTCTTTCAACCGCGCTGGACGATCAACAAGCGCTGGCAATGGGTGAAGCTGGCGGCGACGGGGCGGCTACGGGAGTTTAGTCCGACGAATTAGGGCGGCTACGGCTTCTTGGAAGGCTGGTCGGCGTTGACGTCGACGTCGGGCTTGAGCCGGAGCACTTTTTTCGATTTGAGGATGTCGTCCTCGGAGGGAGGCGTGACGGTGGATCCGCCCCAGAAAACGCGCCAGGGCTTCGCGGCCAACGTTGCGGTGAGCGCCTTGGCGTTGGTGCTGACGACCTTCAGGTTTTCGGTAGAGACGCGCAGGCTGTCGAGCATGTCGTTGAGCCGTTCGCGGCCTTCCGGAGTATTAAAATTCGCCACCACGCCGTCGCCGTCCTGCAGGAATTTGTCGGCGTGATCGATCAAAGGCGGGAGGGAGGTATCGAGCTTTTTGCTGAGCCCATCGAGGCGATCCATGACCGGCTGCAATTTGGTGACCAGTGTCTTGGCCTGCTCCAGCGCGTCGCCGGCCGGTTGAATCAGGTCGGAGAGATCGAAGGGCATTTCGCCCTGGATCACGTCGCCGTTCTTGAGCGCCGGGCTGTCGTGGTCCGGGCCCGGGGTGAGCAGGACATATTTGGCGGCGATGCCGAAGCCGTCCTGCTTGATGGTCGCGGCGACGTCGTTGCCGATCTGGAGGTTGTTGTCGACTTCAATCACGACTTCGACGCAGTCGAAGAGCGTGGTGCCGGGATCTTTCGTCTGGTCCTGGCGCGGGATCAGGCGGACCTCGCGGACGCGACCGGCGTGGGCGCCGGCGAACTTAACCTCGCTGTTGGCGGAGATGCCGGTGGCGTTGGGAAACTTGACGATGAGTTCGTACCCGCTCTGGCCGAACGACCATTTGCCGATGGCGAAGCTGAGGGCGGCGCACATGAGCACCGCGGCAACCACGGTGGCGATGGCGATGGTGGCGTTGATTTTGTTTTCTTGCATGGCGTGCTCCTTCTCGTGAGTTAAGACTGCATCAGGCGTTTGAAATAGTCATCTTTGGAAAGCTTGAAAGGAATGGGGCCGTCGGCGTAGCCGTGGATGAATTGCTGGAGAATCGGGTTGGGATTGTTTTTGATTTCGTCGGGCGTGCCGGAGGCGATGACTTTTCCCTCGTAGAGGAAGATCATCTGCGTGGCGATGCGGAAGGCGCTGGTCATGTCGTGGGTGACGACGACGGCGGAAAGGCCGAGCTTCTTGGTCAGGTCAACGGTGAGGGTGTCGATGACGGCGGTCATGACCGGGTCGAGCCCGGCGGTCGGCTCGTCGCAGAAGAGCATGTCGGGATCGAGGGCGAGGGCGCGCGCCATGCCGACCCGCTTTTTCATGCCGCCGGAGATTTGGGCGGGTTTCAAATGCTCGAAGCCGGTGAGGCCGACGAGCTCGAGTTTTAACTTCACGACGAGATCGGCGATGTGGGGGGCGACATCGCTCGATTCGAGGATCGGCAGGGCGACGTTTTCGCCGACGGTGAGGGAATTGAACAGCGCGCCGGTCTGGAAGAGCATGCCGAAGCGCTTGCGGACCTTGGACAGTTCCTCGTCGTTCAACTTGGTGATTTCGGTGCCGTGGATGTAGATCTCGCCGGCATCGGGCTTGAGTGAACCGATGATGTGGCGCAGGAGGGTGCTTTTGCCGCAGCCGCTGCCACCCATGATGATGAGGATTTCGCCGTGCTTAAGCTGGAAGCTGACGTCGGACAAAATCTTGCGCGGGCCGAAGCTGCGGGTCAGGCCGCGGACTTCGAGGGCGTAGGGGCTCTTGGGCTCGCTCATAGGATGAAGTAAATTAATGCCGTGAGCAGCGCGTCCATGGCAAGCATGCAGGTGAGGGAGGTGACGACCGACTTGGTGGTGGCCTTGCCGACGCCCTCGGCGCCGCCCTCGACCTGGATGCCGTAAAAGCAGCCGACGGTGCCGACCACACCGCCGAAGATCAACGCCTTGAGCAGGCCGGTGAAGAGGTCCTTTTGCGTGACGGCGTCGATGGAGTTGGCGACGTAAAAAATGGGGTTGAGATGGAGGCTGGTCACGCTGATCAGCCAGCCGGCGAAGAGGCCGACGCCCTCGCCCAGGACGGTGAGGACGGGCATCATCAGGATCATGGCGAGCAGGCGGGGGACGACGAGGTACTTGACCGGGTCGATGCCCATCACATTGAGGGCCTCAATTTCCTCGGCGACTTTCATCGTGCCGAGCTCGGCGGTGATGGCGGAGCCGGAGCGGCCGATGACGATGACGGCGGTGATGAGCGGTCCGATTTCCCGCAGGATGGAGAAGGCGACGAGGTTGGCGACGAGATCGGTCGCGCCCAGTTTGGCGAATTGTCCCGCGCCCTGGATGGCGAGGACGATGCCGAGGAGAAAATTGGCCAGCGCGACGGTCGGCATGGAGGCGACGCCGATGGCGACCATCTGGTCGAAGAGGGCGGAAAGACGCCAGCCGCGCTGACCGAAAAGGGGCGCAAAAATCGCCACGAAGGCCCTAAAAGACAAGTTGGCGTACTCGAGCAGCATAATCGTGCTCTTCTCCTTCCTCCGCTACGATTTAAGCGCGGCCAGCGCGGAGGTTACGTCAGGATGAAGGGAAAAAATTTGTTCCAGCCGCACGATCTCGAAGACGTTCTTCACGCGGGGACTGAGGGCGGCGAGGGCGAGTTTGCCCTTGAAGCCCTGGACAGCCTGGAAATATTCGATCAGCGTGGCCAGGCCGGACGAATCGATGTAATTGACGCCGCTGAAGTCGAGCAGTAACAAGGGGGTTTTTTTGGTCGACTTGGGCTTGAGGAATTCGCGCAGTTGGGGCGACGTTTCCAGGTCAATGTCGCCTGTAATCGAGACGACCGGTATGTTTTCCTCGGTTCGTTCGGTGATTTGCATCAGGATAGAGGTATCAATCTTATCGCATGAAGAAAGCCATTTTTTTGACTATTAACGGTTTTCGACTGGTTTTACGTCCAAAAAATGGAGTTTCCGGCCCAAATGAGGCAACGCAACCTTGCCGTGCCCGGAAGAGGCGCCCATTATTTCCCATGCGCTGGATTTGCTGCCTGACGGGATTTTTGTTTCTCACCTTTCTGCCGGCGCGGGCCGGCCATTCGGCGCCCAAGGTCACTTTGCGCGTTCATGTGCAGACGGCGGGGGAGGGCCAGTCGCCCATGGAGGTGACGACCGTGGCGGTGCCGCCTGATGGCGAACGAATCCAGGTGCGGACGTTGCCGGAGGTCACCGAGCACGACCTGACCGATGTCCAGCAGGACGCGTCGGGGACCGTTCGTTTCCATTTCAACCACTCGGGACAGGTGGCGCTGAGCGCGGTCACGGCGCAGAACCAGGGCCGCATCCTGGTGGTCCTGATCGACGGCTATGTGATTTACGCGCCGATCATCGACGAGCAGATCGCCAGCGGCGAGCTCGACGTCCCGCATCCGATCACGCCGCAGGTGCTGGAGCTCCTGCAGGAGGTCGCGCGGCAAAATGTGCGCCAGGCGGCGAAGACGTAGGCCAGGGTTATGCGGGGCATGAGACTTATAGGACCTAGGGGACGTATTTACGGACATTATTTTTAGCGAAGCGTTACTGCCGTGCGCAGCACCAATTGCCTTTACATCGGGAGCGAAACGCACAGAATGACCGGCTTTCCCCATGTCATTGAAAACGCCACTTCGTTTCGGTCTGCCCAAGGGCAGTCTGGAGCAATCGACCACGGAACTGCTCGCCCGGGCGGGCTTCAAGGTGCAGTCGTCCAGTCGCGGCTACAAGCCCTACATCAATGACCCGGAGCTCGATGCGCGGCTGGTGCGTCCGCAGGAAATGAGCCGCTACGTGGCGCAGGGCTTCCTCGATTTTGGCATCACGGGCAAGGACTGGATCCAGGAAAGCGGCCACAAGGTGGAGGTCATGTGCGATCTCGCCTACAGCAAGGCGACGGCGCTGCCGGCCCGCTGGGTCATTGCCGTGCCGGAAGATTCCCCCATCAAGAGCGTGAAGGACTTACAGGGCAAGCGGATCGCCACCGAGCTGGTGGAGACGACAAAGCGTTACCTGGCGGAACGGAACGTGACTGCGGAGATCGAGTTTTCGTGGGGCGCGACCGAAGTGAAGGTCCCGGAGCTGGTCGATGCCATCGTCGACCTGACCGAAACGGGCTCGTCGCTGCGGGCGAACAAGCTGCGCATCGTCGAGACGATCATCGAGAGCTACCCGCAATTGATCGTCAACGAGGCGGTTTATGCCGACCCGGACAAGCGCAAGAAGCTCGAAAACCTCAAATTGCTCCTGATCGGGGCCCTGAACGCGCGGGAAAAAGTGGGGCTGAAAATGAACGTGCCCAAAGGGGTGCTGGAAAAGCTCTCCGCCACGCTGCCCGCCCTGCGTAATCCGACCATTTCTCCTCTGGCCGACCCGGCTTGGACCGCGGTCGAAATCATCATCGACGAGGCCGTGGTGCGGGACCTGATTCCCCGGTTGAAGGAACTGGGCGCCGAAGGAATTATCGAATATCCGCTGAATAAGGTTGTCTATTAAGCGGAAGACCTTTACAACGACCGACTCTACTTTTTATGGGTTCAATTAAAAAACGCCGCAAAGCCAAAATCGCCAAACATAAGCGCCGGAAGCGCATGAAGGCGAATCGGCACAAGAAGCGGTTGCGTTACAAGGCGTAGAATTTATAGTCTGGGCGTGTGCCCCGATTCTCTCCATAGCTGGCGGGAGAAGCTGCGCCCAGGCTGGGCGCGCGCGCGGATCATGCGGGCAACGGGCCCGGTCCTCTTTCTGTCGATCTACTCCCTGGTTGCAGCCCATGCGGAGTTCGCGGGCGCCTCCGTCGCCCCGTCCGCCCACCTGACCGATGCGCAGGACCGGCTGCTGGATGGTCACCTGAGCTCCCTGGCCGAGAAGAGAAGCCGGGCCAACGCGCTTTATGCCGAGGCGATGCTTTTGCCCGAGGACGTGGCCGGCGATCAGCAGCAGGCCCTCGATCTCTTTCGCCAGGTCGTCGCCCTCGACCCTTCCTTTACGGAGGCCCGGATCAAACTCGCCGATCTGCTTCTCCAATCGGGGCAGCTCGATCAGGCCCTGGCGCAACTCAGGACGGCGGCCGCGGCCTCTCCCGATTCAGTGCCGATCGAGGTCGCCCTGGGCTATACGCAGCGGCTGCGGGGCCAGAACGAGGAGGCGCTCCGGTTATGCGCCCAGGCGCTGGCCCGGGATCCGAGTCAAACCGTGGCCATGCGGGTGATGCTGGAGATTGCCGGGGACCAGGACGACCTGGCCGGCGGCGTGATTCATATCGAAGATATTCTGAAGAACGGCGGCGCTGACGTCCCGGCTTCGGCTTGGCTCGATCTGGCCCGGCTCTACCTGGAAGTCGCGCGGAGCCAGGTCCATCCGCCCACCAGCGACGCGCTCCTGAAGACGCGGCTGCCGATTTTGCAGGAGGCCGACGCCAAGTCGCCGCCGAGTGTCGAGACGCTGACCCTCCTGTCCGAGGTTTACCGCAATCTGGACCGCAAGGCCGAAGCGCTGAAAACGTTGCACCGGGCCAGCGCACTGGAGCCCTCCAACGTCGATATCATCCTCCATTGCGCCGACCTGGAGTCGGAACTCGAGCAGAAGGCCGAGGCGATCAAGGACTACGAAAGAGCCTACGCGTTGAACCCAGGCCTGCAGGGTCTGCGGGAAATGCTCGGGGGTCTCTATCTCAACAGCCGCCGTTTTGAGGATGCGGCCCGTGTTTTCGAGGAAGCTCTGGCCGACTCGCCGCAGGATGCCAGCCTGGCCATCGACCTCGGGATTGCCGACGAGGAGGCGCATCACCCGGAAAAAGCTCAGGCCTGTTTTCAACGTGTCTTCGATTCCGTGGCCTGTCCGCCGGAAGCCTATCTCAAGCTCGCGGTTTTCCAGCTTGGACATAAGGAGGTGAAGGAGGCGGGCCAGACTCTCGCCTCCGCGCAGGCCCATTTCCCACTGTCGGCGCGGATTTGCTATTACCAGGCGATTCAACACCGGTACGAAAAGGACTACGCCGCCGCGCTGGCCAGCCTGGCCCAGGTCCGCATCTTGGCGACCGGCGCCGAAGCAGGAGCGCTCGATCCCGATTATTATCTCGAAAGCGCGCTGACCCTGAACCTGGCCGGGAAAAAAGAGCAGCTCGAGGCGGTCCTTCGGGAAGGGCTGAATCGATATCCGGACAATCCCGAGCTGATGAACGAGCTCGCCTATTTCTGGGCCGACCAGGGCCGGCATCTTCCCGAAGCGCTCGCGCTGAGCCGGCGCGCCGCGACGCTCGATCCCGACGACGGCCCGATTCTCGACACGTGGGGCTGGGTTTATTTTCAAATGGGTCAGGTAAAAGATGCATTACCGTACTTGCAACGGGCCGCCTTTATGACCAACAATGACCCCGTGGTTTTACAACATGTTGGAGATGCCTACTTGAAACTCGGCCTGAGGCGCGAAGCCATCGCCACGTGGACCCGCGCCCTCGAAAAGGACCCCCGAAACGGCGATCTTGCCAACCGGATAGACGCCGCCCTGGCGCAAGCGAAAAATGTTCACCTACGCTCCGCGCCCAACCCCTAAGTTCAAGCCCCCAACCCTCCTGCTTCTCCTGTCCGTCTGGCTGGGGCTGTTTTGCTGGACGGGGCCGCTCCCGGCGCAATTTCACTTCAAGGATTACGGGCCGCATCCCCGGTTGACGCCGCCCGAGGCCATCCTCGCCCGCGGCGCCTACCTGGTATGGGGCGACACGGGAGAAGTCCTCTATGCCCGCAATCCCGACGAGCGCCTGCTGCCTGCCAGCACGACCAAGCTGATGACCGCGCTCATCGTCCGGGAAAGACTCGGAGGACTGATCGGCAACGTCACGATAGCGGAGGATGACCGGGCCGAACCGAGCAACATCCCCGTCGTTCCCGGTGAAACCATTTCCGTCGACGCGCTTTTCCATGCACTGCTCATCGAATCTGCCAACGATTCGGCCCGCGCGCTCGGGCGCTACGTGGCGGGCAGCACCACCGCCTTTGTGGGCCTCATGAATCAACGGGCGCTCGCGCTGGGCTGTCTCAACACCCACTTCAACAATCCCAACGGCCTGCCTGCGCCGGCTGGAACTCATTTTACCAGTTGTTCCGACCTGATGCGGATCTTCCGCGCCGTGCTGAAATATCCCGAACTGGCCCGGATTTTAAGCACCAAGGAATATACGATCAGGACGGCATCGGGCTACCACCCTCTGCACAATCATAACCTGCTGCTGGGCCGCTACCCCGGGATGGGACCGGCAAAGACGGGCTGGACCTATGCTTCGCGCCATACCTACGCCTGTGCGGTCACGCAGAACGGCCATACGCTCTTGCTGACGCTACTCGACAGCCCCAATAAATGGCTCGATGCCGAAATCTTGTTCAATTGGGGTTTTGCCCAGGTCGCCTCGCAACCGGCGCCGGCTGGCCGAGCGGAGCCGTAACCCCCAAACGCATTCAGTTCATTCGTAGTGAGTCCACATTCGAAGGACCTTGACGATGTGTTCGGCGGTATAGACCTGATAGACGAGGCGGTGTTGAATGTTGATGCGACGCGAATAAGCGCCTGCCAGGTCACCCACCAGTTTTTCGTAGGGAGGCGGATTCTGAAACGGATTCCGGGCGATGAGATCGAGAAGACGTTGGGTTTGGGATTTGAGATTCGAGGACGCGATCTTCCGGGCGTCCTTCTGGGCTTGCCGGGTATAAACAACCGACCAACTCACCAGCCGGGTTTAGTGGAGGATTTGCCGAGAGGTTCGGCCATCCCCTTGCGCAGGGAGTCGCGCATGCCGGGAATCGAGACAAGGTAGAGCGTCTCCTGGATGCTGCGCCAATCATCCTCCGTGACCAGAACGGCATTGGAACGCTTGCCGGTAATCTTGATCGGTTCGTGAGAGGCGGCGGTCTCGTCGAGGAGTTGGTAGAGACGCGATCGGGCTTGAGTGGCGGGAAGCGAAGTCATGCTCGAAGCGTACGGAAAAACGTCCGCTTGTCAAGAGGCGCGGAGATGGCCAAATGTAAACGAGGTCAACGACACGTGGTACGATAACTCTGCGTATAAAATAATCCTAGGTCACCGGCCGGCTGGCGGCGTCCTGCGGAAGCCGGATGAGAAATTCCGTTCCCTGGCCGGCCTGGGTTTCGAAGGTGATCTTTCCGCGATGGGCGGCGACCACGTTGCTCACAATGGCCAGGCCCAGGCCGGTCCCGCCGACTTTACCCTGGGTGGCAAAGGGTTCGAAAATACGGTCCCTGATACCGGCGGGAATGCCAGGGCCGTTGTCCCTGACGGTCAGATATAAAATCGAGTCAGCCACCCAGGCGCGCACGTCGATGAGCCCGCCCGGCTTGGAGGCGAGCGCCTCGACCGCATTGGAGACCAGATTCTGCAGCACGCGCAGGAGTCGCATCGAATCGACCTCGATCTCCGCCGGCTCGGCCTCGAGGTTGAACTTGACGCCCACGGGCCGGAAGGCCTCCTCGTTGAAGGCTTCGAATTGCCGGAGCAGCGCCGCCGTATCTGTGCGGGTGAGATGAAGCTTGGTTTCGCCCCGGGAAAACTCGAGGAGTTCGCCCGCCATGGCGACGAGCCGGTCACATTGCAGCTCCATTTTATCGCAACAATCGGCGGTCTCCAGATCAGAGTGGTTCAGCCGGATCACATCGATCGAGGAAAGGATCACCTGGACGGGACTCCGCAAGTCGTGCATGAGCGAGCCCGCCATCTCGCCGATCAGCGAGAGCTTCTTCTTGTGCACCACCTCGTCGACGTAGAGATCGTTGGTCTTGCGCAGGAGCGCGAGCACGTTTTGAAAAAGATGGAGCGTCAGGGTGACCGGTTCGGTGAGGAGCACCTCGAGCAGGTTGGAGGTCGGAATCCAGGCGACGGAAGCGGCTCCGCGGGCGCGGGCATCGGTGCTGCGTCCCTGGCCGTCGAGCACGGCGACCTCGCCCAGAAAATCGCCCGGCTCGAAAAGAGCGAGGACCTGCTCGCGATTATCGGAGGTCTTGATACTCTCCACCTGGCCCTCGAGCACCAGGCAGACTCCGTGGGCGGGATCGCCTTCGCGGAAGAGATACTCGCCCGCCACGAGCTCCTGATAAACGAGGTGGCTGATGATCCGCTCACGTCCGCCGGGAGAAAAGGCTTCCAGGAACCGGTTCGCGCGCGCATCCATGTTTCAAACATCCTTTCCGTTCGAATGATGGTGAATATGCCTGCGTTACCTCTGCTGTCCAATGAAATGCCTTGGCGCGGGGCCGATATTCGCGCTATTCCTTAAAGCTCACCTCACTTCCCCGAAAGGACATTTATGCCGCAAGCCATCATGGAAACCAGCAAGGGCACCATCCATCTCGAACTCTTCGACAAGGACGCGCCTGGAACCGTCAAAAATTTCGTCACCCTCGCCAACAAGGGTTTTTACGACGGGCTCAATTTTCACCGCGTGATCAAGGACTTCATGATCCAGGGAGGATGTCCGACCGGAACGGGAACGGGCGGTCCCGGCTACAAGATCAAGTGCGAGATCAACACGCAGAAGCATACGCCGGGCACGCTTTCCATGGCCCACGCAGGCAAGGACACCGGCGGCAGCCAGTTCTTCATCACCCACACCGCGACGCCGCACCTCGACGGCGTGCATACCGTTTTTGGACGCACCAAGGACATGGACGTGGTCAACGCGATCAAGCAGGGCGACAAGATCACCTCGGTGAAGATCGTCGAGTAACATTTATTGGAGGGTCGGACTCCGTCCCGACCCTCCAATAGGTAAATGCGCATCCTGGCCATCGATTACGGCACCACGCGAATCGGCCTCGCGCTGAGCGACCCGACCGGCACGCTGGCGCGTCCACTCCCGTTCGTTCCGGCGAAGGCCGACGCCAAACTGGCGCGCGAGTTGGCCGAGCGGGCGAAGAAGGAAGACGCCGGCCTGATCCTGCTCGGGCTGCCGCGCCACATGGATGGCTCGGTGGGTGAAGCGGCCGCCCAGGTGCAGGCCTTTGCCGCGATTCTTGGCCAGGCCACTCCCATTCGCATCCAAATGATCGACGAACGCCTTTCCACGGTGCAGGCGAGCCGCCAATTGCAGGAGGCGGGCCGGAACACCCGGCAGCAGCGCGGCCGAATCGACAGCGAAGCGGCCTGTGTCCTTCTCCAGGCTTATCTCGACACGCAGCAAAGCTTTCCTCTTTTGCCGCCGGATGCATGAGCTCGTCGCCCACGTCACAGGAATTGCGCCGGCATCGGCCCCATCGATTCGACCCGGCCTTGCAGGGTCATCGGCTGACCATCGCGTATCGCGGCACCGATTTTTCCGGCTGGCAGCGGCAGGCCGATAAACGGACGGTGCAGGAATGCATCGAGACCGCGCTGGAAAAAATCTGGGGAGAGAAGATCAGCCTGCAAGGCTCGGGCCGGACCGATACCGGCGTTCACGCGCTCGGCCAGGTCGCTTCCTTCAATGCGGCACGTCTCCACGCCGAGGTGGTTTTGCAACGCGCGCTTAACGCGAACCTTCCCCGCGATGTTCGCATCGTGAAATGCCGCCTCGTTTCGCCCGCCTTTCACGCCCGCTTCGATGCGCGGGGGAAGACCTACCGTTACCTGATCTGGAACCGGCTGGTGCAGGACCCGTTCACGGTCGACACCCACTGGCACGTGCCGCGTCCTCTCGATTTGTCCGCCATGCGCCGGGCCGCCCGGCTGCTTCTGGGCCGTCACGATTTCGCCTCGTTCACCAGCAACCCGGGCTATGAGCGGGAATCGACAGTGCGGATCATGAAGCGGGCGTCGATCGCTCGCGACGGGGCGACGCTGGTGTTCCATTTTACCGCGGACGGTTTTCTTTACCGGATGGTGCGCAATCTGGTCGGCGCACTGACAAAGGTGGGCCTGGGCAAGATCACCGTGGATGATTTTGGAAAGATCCTGCGCGCCTGTTCCCGCTCCGAAGCGCCTGCGACGGCACCCGCATGCGGGCTTTATCTGATGAAAGTTGACTATAGGCCTGATGGGACCAATAAGAGGAATAGGTCCTCGGAAGTCCCGTCTGTCCCATGAGTCCGACAAGCCCCATTCCTCATCATCTCCAGGTCGTCCTCGTCGAGCCGGAGATTCCGCCGAACACGGGCGCGATTGCCCGTCTTTGCGCCGCCACCAACACCGTCCTGCATCTGGTGGAACCGCTCGGGTTCAAGCTGGACGACCGCGCCCTGAAACGCGCCGGGATGGATTACTGGCGACACGTGACCTGGCATACCTGGCCCGACTGGAGCTCGTTCCGGGCGGCCCACGTCGGGGCGCGCCTGCATTTTCTGACGACGAAGACGTCCCGTTCCTACATCGAGGGGCGTTTCGGGCCGGATGATTTTCTGATCTTTGGACGCGAAACCAAGGGTTTGCCCGAATCCCTGCTTCAAGCAAACGCGGCGGCGTGCCTGACGATACCGATGCCGAATGCACAAGTGAGGAGCCTGAATCTGGCCACGGCGGCCGCTATCGTATTGTTTGAGGCACTCCGTCAGGTGCGGGCCCTCTGAGGGCTACTGGCCCATGCCGCCCAATTGACCGCTGGTTTCCCAAGACTCGGGCTTGTTCCACGGAACAGCGGATACTGGCTGTCCATTCGAATCGACATTCTGAGCAGTGGGCGTGGTTGCCGTACTGGAGCAGCCGACCTGAAGCAGGACCAAGGGAATGAAGAGAAGGATCGGGCGAAGACGAATCATGGTTCGGAGGTTGCCCGAAAACCGGGCACGGGTCACGCCGAAAGAGTTTCTGTCCCGGGCGGTCTCTAATTGAGCACGGAATCGCCGATTTGGATTTCGCCTCTTACGTCAGGCAGAATTTCGGCCACGGCGTCGTTAGGATCGGCCTTGGTTACCCTGACCTTGCCTAAAAAGTTCCGGCCGCGATAGACGATCAATTCGCCATTGGGCACGACGCCATTGGTGAGACCGACGTTGAGGACGACAAAGTTCCAGGTACGGTCGACAAAGGTGACCTTGCCGCTAATCCCGGGAGGCTGTTTGCCTGTCTTGGATCGATTGAGGGAGTCTTGCAGTTCAGCCACCTGGGATTGGGAGGCCTGCAATTGATCCTGCAAAATCTTTTGTTCGGCCTGGGCGGCCTGCAAGTCCGATTCGGCCTTGGTCTTGTCGGCCAGGTATTGCTCGGGTGTTTCGTTGCCAAGCGTCTTCTTGATGGCGTCGAGGGCGTCCTGCGCGGTTTTGGCCGCATCGTTGGCGGTCTTTACCGCCGCCGCGGCATCGTCGGCTTGTTTCTTTGCGTCGGTTAGCTTGGACGTAAGGTCAGTGACCTGGCTTTGGGCGTCGGCCAACTGTTTATCCGATTCAGCCTTGGCTGCCTGGACCGCTTGCGTTTCCGCCTTGGCTTTGGCCGTTGCTTTTTCTGCGGCCTCCTTCGCTTGTTGCGTCTGGACGAGATTCGCTTTCGTATTGTTGAATTGTAAAACCAGCGCGACACCCGCGCCGACAGCGACAAGAGCGCCGACAAGAGCTACCCAGAGAAGTATTTTTCCAAGTTTGGACATGTGATAAGTTGGCTAGGTCGTTGACTTAAAACGGCTCATAGAAATCTCATAAATGGGAACCCTATGTCAATTCATTCTTGCGCACTAATAATGGAAATAACAGTTTTTCTTGTAAAAACAATAACTTCTCTCAGAGGCCGGATTACTTCCATCGAGCGGAGCGGTGGACCCTTTCGAGGTCATCCGTAAAGGAAATCTGCTCCAGATCGAGTTCCTTTCGAAGCCAGGTGGGAGAAGCCGTGGCTGCCCCGAGCGATTCCACGGTCAATTTCTCGGCCTCGTCCGCCGTGATGACCACGATGTCCTTGGCCACGCCCGATGAACCGACCAGGCGCTCGATGATGCTGTCGGCCGTTTGATCGGCCGTGGCGTAACTGACCACCATATCGGTCGGTTGGCGAACACCGGGGGAAATGGCGGTTCCCAGTTTCCCGTCGAGCACCACGGTCACGCGCCAGTCGGAGGTGTCATGGAGATGTTGCAGCCGGTCGGTCAGCGCCTTACGGGCGGCGGCACGATTCCGGTCGTGGAGTTTCCGCAAATCGGGCCACGCAAAAATCACGCTGTGGCCGTCAACGACCAGGTAGTGCGCGCTCATGGCGGGATCGCAACGCGGCGTCCGGTTGTTCTAGGCCCCGGAGGGGACGGTCGGAGCCTCGGCGGCAGCGGCCGGCTTTTCCGCGACAGGAGCCGGTTTGGCGGCGGCCTTTTTTGCCGGAGCGGCCGGTTTGGCGGTGACGGCGGGCTTGGCCGTGGCGGCTGTGGTTTTGGAGGCGAGCTTCTTCCTCTTTTGATAATCGAGGCGGCGGCGACGTTTCTGAACTTTATTCGACTGTTGTCCCATAAGAGAAGAGACTTGTTGCGGGAAATGGAGAGTTAGTCAAGCTTGGTCCTGCATTGGTGGCACCGATTTTATGAGCATTCCGCACCCTTATTCCATCGGCGTCATCGCCGATACGCACGATCGGTGGATTCCCCGGGTCGCCGAACTCTTCAAGGATGTCGATGAGATCTGGCACCTGGGCGACGTCTGCCAGGAGCCGATTCTCGATGAGCTCCGCGCGATCAATCCCCGGCTCACAGTGATTCTGGGCAATAATGATTTCAGTCTCGATCAGCCCGTGACCCTCGATCTGGAACGGGGCGGGGAACGCTTCCATCTCATCCACATCCTGCCCAGGCGAATGCCGCCGGGGAGCGACTGGCTTCTTTTTGGCCACACGCACCGTCCCGCCGATGAGATGCATCGCGGCGTGCACCTGTTCAATCCCGGTTCCGCGGGGCGGGCCAACAAAGGCGCGCCGCTCAGCGTCGGTTTTCTCACCCGCGAGAAGGGGAAGAAGTTTCGCGCTGAGGTTGTGCTGCTTGAGGAGTTTCGCGTAGAGTAGGGGATGGCCACGAATCCTCTTCCCGACGTCGGCAACCTCGAAACGCGCCTCGCGCAGCTTCGGAGGTTTCTTTGACTTGCCCGCGCTGAAATCCCGGCTGGCGGAGCTCGAGGTCACGATGGCCGCGAATGGTTTCTGGGACGAACCGCAGGCCGCGCAAAAGGTCATCGGCGAGGCCAATGCGATCCGGGGGAAACTCGATCCGCTCAAGGACCTCGAGCAAAAGATCGCCGACCTCAAGACGCTCAAGGAATTGGTCCTGGAAGACGCCAGCGACGCGGCGGCGAAGGATTTCCAGACGGAGTTCGAGGCGGTGGCCAAATCGCTCGACGCGCTGGAAATGCGGGTGCTGTTGGGCGGGCCGATGGACCGCAACAACGCCATCATCACGCTCCACTTCGGCGCGGGCGGCACCGAGGCGTGCGACTGGGCCAACATGCTCCTGCGGATGTACCAGCGCTTCGCGGAGAAGTCGGGCTACAAGACCGAGATGCTCGACATCCAGCCGGGCGACGAGGCGGGCATCAGTTCGGCCACGCTGCAGGTCAAGGGCGAGTTCGCCTATGGCCGTCTCAAGGCGGAGCATGGCGTCCATCGGCTGGTGCGTATCTCGCCCTTCAACTCGGCGGGCAAGCGGCAGACCTCGTTCGCGTCGCTTGACGTCATCGCCGAGGTCGACGACAGCATCGACATCAAGGTCGAGGAAAAGGACATTCGCGTCGACGTCTATCGCTCGGGCGGACCGGGCGGGCAGGGGGTCAACACGACCGACTCGGCGGTGCGGATCACCCATATCCCGAGCGGCCTCGTCGTCACCTGCCAGAACGAGCGGTCGCAGATCAAGAACCGCGCCTCGGCCATGAACGTCCTCAAGGCGCGGCTCTACGAACTCGAGCTGGACAAGAAGCGGGCCGAGATGGAGAAGCACTACGGCGAGAAGGGCGAGATCGGTTTTGGCCGCCAGATTCGCTCCTACGTTTTTCAGCCCTACCAGATGGTGAAGGACCTCCGCACCGGCGAGCAGACCAGCGACGTGCAGGCGGTCATGGACGGCGAGCTGAACCCGTTCATCGAGGCCTTCCTTCGCGGGAAGAAGCGGTCGGACGCGGACACGGACGAGGAGTAGGCCGATTCGCTTAAAATGTCTGCGTAGCTTATAATTTTAGCCCATTCAGCACATACAAGTTTTTGAGAACTACCTCCAGGTTCGGATTTGTGGGATAAAGAGACCATGAAAACATCGTGCATCGAAAAAGTGGCCAGGCTTATCGCCCAAAAGGAGGCGACGCGGGCGGCGAACCTGCCGGCCACGCACGCGGCGGTCTCCTCGCGACGCGTCGGCCTGGCCAAGGGCGCGGTTGCCTCTCGGTCCCGGCAATCGACGATTGGGAAAAAGGGGGAAACGGGTTATGCTTCCAATCCATCATGAACAAGCTGGCTGAAATCAACGCGAGCAAGGCAGGCGAGATCAAGAAGCTCGAGCCCCATGCGGCGGAGCTGCGCAAGGCGGCGCTCTTGCGGAATGATTTCCGGCCGTTCCGCACGGCGTTGCAGCTGCCCGATGGCGTGGCGATTATCGCGGAGGTGAAAAAAGCGTCGCCCTCGGCGGGAATCATCGCGCCCGACTTCAATCCGCTTTCGCAGGCGCGCGAATATGCCCGCGGCGGTGCGCATTGTCTCAGCGTGCTGACCGACGAAAAGTATTTCGGCGGCCATCTCGCCTACCTGAAACAAATCCGCGAACAGGTCGAGCTGCCGCTGCTGCGGAAGGATTTCATCGTGCACGAGCTGCAGGTCTACGAGAGCGTGATCGCCGGGGCCGATTGCATCCTGCTCATCGTGGCCAGTCTCGACGACGCGACGCTGCGCAAGCTCTATGACACGGCCAAGGCGTGCCAGCTCGATGTGCTCGTCGAGGTCCACGACCTGCCCGAGATGGAGCGCGCGCTGGAGCTGGGCGCCGACATGATCGGCATCAACAACCGCAACCTGAAGACGTTCGAGGTCGATCTCGCCACGACCGAAACGCTGGCCGAGGAAATTCCGAATGACACGGTGGCGATCAGCGAAAGCGGCATCAGGACCGCGGCCGATGTCCGCCGCGTCCGCGCCGCCGGGATTAACGCCGTCCTCGTCGGCGAGACGCTCATGCGGGCGAAGAACGTACCGGAGAAGCTGCGGGAGCTGCTTTTGAAAGAGGATATTTAATCCTCTCTTCAAAATTCAGTCATCCTGAGCGGAGCGTAGCGGAGTCGAAGGACCTCTAACTATTCCTGCCTTTCCCGGCCATGTACTACGTCTACATCGTTACCAGCCAGCATCATTCCGTGCTCTACATCGGGGTGACGAGCAACCTGGAGGGACGGATTTTTGAGCATCGCGAACGACTTATCGATGGCTTCACTAAAACCTACCAGGTTACCAAGTTGATTTTTTACGAGGATTATCCTGATCCGGTAAGCGCCATTCAACGCGAGAAGCAACTTAAAGGGTGGAGGAGGGAAAAGAAGATCGCGCTGATTGAGAAGCTGAATCCGCGGTGGGTTGATTTGTTCGACGAGATTACGACTGGTTATGACGTGGATCTTTTGGCGAAGGAGAAGCGGGAGCCATTAATAATTAGAGGTCCTTCGACTGCGTCAGGACAAGCCTGACTCCGCTCAGGATGACAGAATTTAAAAAAGCGGCTTACGCCGCCCGTCGCGCGGCACACACATGTGGCGTGCGACGGCTACCGAAGGCAGTTTTTTGATGCGACGGTCAGAGACCGCCGCTACAGTAGGAAGATGCGCGTAAAGATTTGCGGGATGACGAATTTGGAGGATGCCGAGGCGGCGGTGGCGGCGGGGGCGGACGCGCTCGGTTTTATTTTGTACGAGAAGAGCAGGCGTTTCATTGCCATGGAGGAGGCGATCCGGATCGTGGAGATGCTGCCGCCGTTTGTGCAGTCGGTGGCGGTGACGGTGAACGCGGTGAAGGAATTCACCAATTTGGGTTGGAGGAAGCAGCTGAAAAATTTCAGCCTGGCGCAGTTGCATGGCGAGGAGTCGCCGGTCCACGTGAAGGCGGTGAGCAAATATTTGCCGGTGATCAAGGTTTTCCCGGCCGACCTGGCGCGGACGATCACGCCGGGGCAGTATGCGGTGTCGGCGTTTATGCTCGATACGCCGTCTGAAAACCGCGGCGGGACGGGGCAGGTTTTCGACTGGAACCTGGCGGTGGAATTCAAGAAGCGGATCACGAAACCGCTGATTTTGTCGGGCGGGCTGAATCCCGAAAATGTTGCGAAGGCGATCGAAACGGTGCATCCTTATGCGGTCGATGTGGTCAGCGGCGTGGAAGCTTCTCCCGGGAGAAAAGACCACGCGCGGCTGCGCGATTTCATCCAGATATGCAAAAGCTTTTGACTCAGGTTCCCGACGCGACGGGCCATTTCGGCCCCTACGGCGGCATGTTCGTGCCCGAGACGCTGATGGGGCCGCTGCATGAGCTGGCGGCGGAATATGAAAAGGCGAAGGCGGACAAGTCGTTCCGCAGCGAGCTGAAATTTTTGCTGGAGGAATATGCGGGCCGGCCGACGCCGCTCTATCGCGCGGAGCGGATGACGGAACGGCTGGGCGGCGCGAAGATTTATTTGAAGCGCGAGGACCTGCTCCACACCGGCGCGCACAAGATCAACAACGCGCTCGGGCAGGTTTTGCTGGCGCGGCGGATGGGCAAGAAGCGGATCATCGCGGAGACGGGCGCGGGCCAGCACGGCGTGGCGACGGCAACGGTGGCGGCGCGGTTCGGGCTCGAGTGCGTGGTCTACATGGGCGAGGTCGACATGGCGCGGCAGGCGCTCAATGTCACGCGGATGCGGCTGCTCGGCGCGAAGGTGGTCGCGGTCACGGCGGGGCAGAAGACGCTGAAGGAAGCGGTGAACGAGGCGATGCGCGACTGGGTGACGAATGTGCGCTCGACCCATTACATTCTCGGCTCGGCGCTCGGGTCGCATCCCTACCCGATGATGGTGCGCGATTTTCACCGGGTGATCGGCGACGAGGCGCGGCGGCAGATTCTCGAGCGCGAGGAACATCTGCCCGACGTGCTGGTGGCGTGCGTCGGCGGCGGGAGCAATGCGATCGGACTTTTCTATCCGTTCATCGAGGACAAGCAGGTGCGCATGATCGGCGTGGAGGCGGGCGGGCACGGCATTCTCGCCGGTCAGCACGCGGCGCGGTTCCAGGGCGGAAGCCTCGGTGTTTTGCAGGGCGCGCGGACGTTTATTTTGCAGGACAGCAACGGGCAGATCATGAATACGCACTCGATTTCGGCGGGGCTCGATTACGCCGCGGTGGGGCCGGAGCATGCCTGGTTGCGCGACGAGCAGCGGGTGGAATATACGTTCTGCACCGACGACGAGGCGCTGAAGGCGTTCCGGTTCCTGAGCGAGACGGAGGGGATCATTCCCGCCATGGAGAGCGCGCACGCGATCGCCGAGACGATGAAGCTCGCGCCGACGTTGCGGCCGGACCAGACGATCATTGTGAATTTGTCGGGCCGCGGCGACAAGGACGTGCAGCAGGTGGCGCAGGTGCTGGGGTTGTAATTCCTCTGTCATCCTGAGCGGAGCGCAGCGGAGTCGAAGGACCTCTGACTATTCCTGCCTTTTCGGGGCCATGTACTGCGCCTACATCGTTATCAACCAGCGCCATTCCGTGCTCGAGAGAAGCAGGCGCCTTTGATTGTCGGAGACTCTCCGTCTGGGCGAGGCGCCCCGAGCAAAAATAGTTAGAGGTCCTTCGACCGCGCCGAGCTCCTGCGGAGGGCAGCAGCTCGGCTTGCTCAGGATGACAGCTTTTAAATAGTCGCTGACGCGACGGCTGGACGGATACTTGCCCGTTCCCAACGCTCAAGATTCGACGGCGCCGAGACAAGCTCGGCTTGCTCAGGATGACGGCTGTTAAATGGATCGCAAACACCACCTGGCGCCGCTACATCAGGGAACGTGCTCCGTTTGTTCTGCCGATGGTTTCCGAGGCTGCGCTTCTTGTTTGTGGGGATCGGCTATGTCCTTCTGGTCTTTGGCGGCGTGGTTTGGTTTATCTGTTTTCCGCTGACGGCGTTTACGCTTCGTTCCTCGCATGAATTTCCGCTGACCTACTTCGGAATTCCTTTCTCGCTCCCCTTTCCGTTGGAATTCTTTTTGCCGCCCGACATGCTCATGCTTCTGGTTCCGATTTGCCTGGCTTTCACGCTTTTCGGGCTCTTCACGATTTATTTCAACGTGCGGAATCTGCGACGGCTGAGGCTGGGTATGACGCGTACTGAGCAGAAATAATTAGAGGTCCTTCGACAGGCTCAGGATGACGGATTTTTAACAAGTCGCTGACGCGACCCGTCGCACGGAGTGCGACGGCTACCGACTGATCTGCCACATGAGGATGTGACAAGTTCAGAATGACGGAGTAGAAGAACGGGATGCGAAGCATGACGGGCTATGGCCGCGGGACGGCGGCGTTGGAAGGACGGCAGATCGCCGTGGAACTGAGTTCGGTGAACCGGAAGCAGGCGGAGATTGCGCTGTCGCTGCCGAGGGCGCTGCTGGAGCTGGAGCCGCGCGTCCGGGACGAGATCAACGCCCATATTTCGCGCGGGCGGCTGACGGTGGCGGTCGGGTTGCATGCGAAGAGCGGCGGAAAGGAAGGCCGCAGCGGTGCGCTGAATGTAGCGGCGGCGAAGGCTTATCGCGATCAGCTCGAGGGGTTGCGCAAATCGCTGAAGCTTGGCGGTGAGATCACGCTGGACCAGGTGCTGCGCGGGCCGGGCGTGCTCGATTCGGAGGACGCGGAGCTCGAGACGGAGACGGCATGGCCGGCGTTGCGCAAGGCGCTGAAGGCGGCGCTGGAGCAGTTCGTGAAGATGCGGAAGGTGGAGGGCGAGGCGCTGGCGGCGGACTTGCGCAAGCGGACGCTGGCGATCCAAAAGAACGTGAAGACGATCGGCGTGCTGGCGCCGAAGGTGATGGAGCATCATCGCGGGACGCTGCTGGAACGCGCGGCGAAGGCGGGCCTGGAGATCGAGGCGTCGGATGAGCGGCTGCTGAAGGAGATCGTTTTCTTCGCCGACCGGAGCGATATTTCGGAGGAGCTGACGCGGTTGCGGAGTCATCTCGACCAGTTCTTCGGGCAGTTGGGCCGGGACGAGCCGGTGGGGCGCACGCTCGATTTTCTGCTCCAGGAGATGTTCCGGGAAACGAACACGATCGGGAACAAGGCGAATTTTCTGGCGATCAGCCAGATTGTGGTGGGCATGAAAACAGAGTTGGAAAAATTGCGGGAGCAAGTGCAGAATATCGAATGAGCCGACCCGTCTTTCGTCGCCAGGGCATTCTCTTTGTGATCTCCGCGCCCTCCGGCACCGGCAAGACGACGCTGTGCGAAAACCTGCGGGCGACGCCCGATTTTATTTATTCGGTTTCGTGCACGACGCGGACGCCGCGCTCGGGCGAGGTGAACGGGGTCGACTATCACTTCCTGAAGAAGGACGATTTCCTGCGCCGGATCGAGCGGGGCGAGATGCTGGAGTACGCGCAGGTCCACGGCAATTATTACGGGACGCTGAAGGCGACGGTGAAGGAGGCGCTGGAGCAGGGGACGGACGTGCTGCTCGACATCGACGTGCAGGGCGCGGCGACGATCCGCAAGACCGACGACGCGATGGTGCGCGGGTCGCTGGTGGATGTTTTCATCATGCCGCCGACGCTGGAGGAACTGGAGCGGCGGCTGCGCAAGCGCGGGACGGAGACGGAGGAGCAGATGCAGCAGCGGCTGCGCACGGGCGGCGAGGAATCGAAGCTGTGGCGGCTTTACAAGTACACGATTTTGAGCGGCTCGATGGAGGAGGACCTGACGAAGTTCCGGGCGATCATGCGGGCGGAGCGGTATTTGAGCCGGCGGCTCGAGTTGAACGAGAGCAAGCCGGGATAGACTCTGTTTCCTCTATTGCGAAGTTGAAATACGACGGAAGCTTGCCCTCGTTTGACGACTGGCTAGGATGAACGGTTATGCGACGGATTTTTATTTCCCTGGCGGTTTTGCTCGGCGCGGCGGCGTTGGAGGCGGCCTGGGCGATCGATATCAATCCGAGCAAGGACAACCAGCTGCCGAGTTTCTGGCAGGACAACGGGAATCGCTTCAGCATTTTCAACGGCGACCCGAAACGGATTCAACGCGCGAACGCGGTCGACCCGAAGGCGTTCGACTGCGGCGTGGATGTCTCGCCCAATCCGCTCTCGATCAAGGCGCTGAAGGCGACGGCGCCGAATCCGAGCATCCGCATCACTTTTTCCGTCCATAACCACGCCAAGAAGACTTACACGCTTTCGTTTCCGACCGCGCAGCGCTGGGATTTCCGGATCGTGAATGCGGCGGGGAAGGCAATTTATGTCTACTCGGATAATTGCGAGTTCGAGCAGAAGGTAGGCGAGTCGATGGTGAATAATGACGACAAGCTGGTCTATATGGAGTCGGTCGATTTCGACGACCTGAGCGAGCCGCTGGCGCCGGGGGTTTATACGGTGCAGACCGTGTTGGCGAACTATCCCGAGATGCACGCGCAGACGCAGTTTACGGTGCAGCCGTAATTCGCGCGCGGCCTAAGGCTGCGGGAGCGGCTCGGAGTTTTCTGGCGGCGCGGGCGGCGCGGACATGGTGCCGGGAGCGGGCACGGGATCATTCGCGTCATCGTCCTCGGGGGGCGCGGGCGTGTCACGCAGAGGCACGGGCTTGTAGTTGGGATCGTTGAGCGGCTTGCTCGGTTCCTCCGGCTTGACGTCGGTGTTGGGTTTGAAGCCGTGATTGATGAGGTCGCGAACTTCGTCGATGGTGAGCGGCCGGTTGGGCAGCTCGGTGACGAGCATCTGGCCGTTGTCGAGCCGGGTCAGGTGGCGATGGAGCGCGCCGGCTTCGGTTCCCTGAAACGTTTTGTCGGCCAGGGGCGAGACGGGTGTGCTGATGGTCCCGGCGGCGAGGGCGGCGGTGCGGTTCTGATCGGGTGAGGTGACGGAGGCGAACCAGGCGGCGCGGGATTGGCCGGCATCGACGCCCGAGGTGGGATAACTCCGGTCGAATCCGGCGGCGTTCCGGGTGGAGGCGGCGGCGGAGGTGGGGAACGTGGCGTGGGTGTCGGGATGGGGCGAGGAGGGAGAGGCTTCGTTGTCGTCGTAGGCCTTAGTGATGAAGGCGTCCTGGTCGCGGCTTTTTAGATGGGAGTTGCCAGGGAGGAAAGAAGTCGATGGGAGCGAAAACGATTTGTTGGCGAGGGGATTCGTGGCGCTAAAAGCGCGCCGGGGATCGAGTTCATCCGGGAACGAGGCGTGGGCGAGGGCGTCGGGTTGATCCTTGACCCGAAAAGGCACCGTTTTGCTGCCGGCATGGATGGGGACAATTTTATAGCCGTCGGAGGAGGCGGGCGGGTCGTCCGCACGGAGCAGCGGGCCGGTGGCCACCAAGGTAAGGGCCATGAGACGCGTCCAGAAGATGAAGGACCTCTCTTTCAACACGTTGCTTTAAATACACATCGAAGTCGCTGTGGTCAATCCAGATATGCCGCGCGGAGGGTGGTGGCGCCTCGCAAAGGGAGCGGCTTGGCCGGGCAAGGGGCCCGGAAAAAACAAAGGGCGAGCCCGAGAGCTCGCCCTTTGCACCGAAAGAATTGAGGACTAGACGGCTGCTTCGTTGCTTTCGTCGGTCCGAATCCGGTAGGCCTCGTCGACCGGCAGGACGAAGACTTTGCCGTCGCCGATTTTGCCGGTTTTCGCAGTTTCAAGGATGGTTTTGACAATCGCGTCGACTTTATCATCGCCCGCGACGACTTCGATCTTCACCTTGGGGAGAACGTCCACCGTGTATTCGCTGCCGCGGTAGATTTCCTTATGGCCCTTTTGGCGGCCAAACCCCTTCACTTCGGTGATGGTCATGCCCTCGACCCCAGCCTGGGTCAAAGCGTCTTTAACATCATCGAATTTGAAAGGCTGGATGATGGCTTCAATTTTTTTCATAGGATTCCAAATGTTTTCTGGTTCAGCGGCGCGCCGGATTTAGAACGACGCGCCGCCAGTTAGTATAGTGGACTTAACCGATACTGCCTAGAGGATATATCCCTCTTCGCCGTGATCGGAGAGATCCAGACCGGCTTCTTCCTGTTCCGGGGTCGGACGCAGGCCGATCGTGAACTTCAGCGCATAGCCGATGATCGCCGTGCCGATGACCGAGATGGCGATGGTGAAGCCGACGATCTTGAGCTGCTCGATGTAGAGGTAGTGACCCTTGCTCCAGTCGCAGAGGTCCTTCATGGCCGGGAAGGTGTCGAGGTTGCCATTGATCGTGTCAGAGGCCAGGAAGCCCGTCGCGATGGCGCCGCACATTCCGCCGACGGCGTGAACGCCGAAGACGTCGAGCGCGTCATCATAACCGAGGAGGGGCTTGAGGTAGGTCGTGGTGACGAACGGAATCGTTCCGGCAATCACGCCGATAATCATGCCGCCCATGGGGGTGACATAACCGCAAGCTGGCGTGATGACAACCAGACCGGCGACCGCGCCGGAGCAGAACCCGACGACCGTGGCCTTGCCCTTGAGGAAGTATTCCACAGTGGGCCAGACGAAGGAGGCGGTGGCGGTGGCGAGCGTCGTGGTGGTGAAGGCGTTCGCGGCGATGACGTCGGCGGCGCAGGCGCTACCGGCGTTGAAGCCGTACCAGCCGACCCAGAGCAAGCTGGCACCGATGAAGGTGAGCACCGTGCTGTGAGGCGTGAACTGGGTCTTCCCCCATCCGAGGCGTCGGCCGACGATCAAGGCGAGCGTCAAACCGGACCAACCGGACGACATGTGCACCACGGTACCTCCCGCGAAGTCCATGCCTTTGACGTAGGCGTTTGCATTCCAAACACCGTTGAACATACCGTCAACACCCCAGACGTTGTGGGCCAGCGGGAAGTAGACGATGAACATCCAGCATCCGATGAAGATCACCAGGGCCGAGAACTTCATGCGTTCGGCGATACCGCCGATGATGAGGGCCGGGGTGATGATGGCGAAGGTCAGCTGGAAGCACGCATAGACGTTCTGCGACATCCAGTAGCCGTAGCCACCGTTGGGGGTCGAGTTGACCACCTGGGGTTGAGGATCGCCGGTGTAGGTCTTGTTCAGCGAGGTGGCGCCGAAGCAGGCATACTGGAGATCGCCCAGGGGCGACGTACCCATCGCGCCCGTCTTGGGATCGCAGTAGGCGTGGTTGATGCCGAAGACCAGGCCGAATCCGCAGAGCCACCAGAGAATGGTCACCAAGCCGGTGATCGCAAAGCACTGGGCGCAGACGGAGAGGATGTTCTTGCGGCGGACCAAACCGCCGTAGAACAAGGCCAGACCGGGGAGTGTCATCATCAACACCAACGCGGTGGAGGTGAGCATCCAGGCGTTGTGACCGGGACCAGGGCCCGTCAGATTCGACGGCAGAGCGGGCGATTGATCGCCGCCGGGAGCCGCGTTATTGACATAGGCTTCCAGATCGGCCAGACGCTGGTCTGTCGTCGGTTTGGGTGCGGCGGGAGCGGCCGGAGCTGCGGCTGCCGCGGGGGCGGCTGCAGGAGCGGCGGCGTCGGCCGGGGCTGCCGCGGGGGCGTTGGTGGCTTGGGCGCTGGCCTGAATGGCCCCGAAGGCCAGAACAAGACCGCAGACCGACCACCGGGTAAGGGTAGAGAGACGTTTGATCATAAATGAAATAGGTTTGATAAAATTGGTTGGATAACTGAGGTAAGTCTGCTTTGCAAGAGGGCAAAGCTCCTGTTCAACTGACAAAAAAAGGTGGGTCCATACGCGGCGGGCCTCGAGTGCTTTCACCTGATTTGGGTTGGGGACAAAGGGGGTTCAGCCAGCCTTCGGGGAGGCTCAGCGCGTAGCGGAAGCACTTCGAATCGTCGAAGTAGCGGGGAGCGCCGGGGGCCTGTTTGCGGCTGATCAGGGCCGGATTGGAAATCCGTAGGGAGGCGAGGATGGGTGTCGCTTTTTGCTCAGGCCGCATCATTCGCAATGAGGCGAAACTTTTGCTCGGCAACAAAAAGCCGCCAGCAGGTGATAAACCGATTTGATGCGCGTCACAGACCGTGAATGTCACGGTCAATGCCACGGCCAATCCTGTCCATCTCCTCCTGCGATCCTTGGTTGCCCTGGGGTTCGCCAAATGCACGGACAGAGCTTTAGCACGTCTTATGCCAAGGAATTTTTGGGTAATTTCTGCCTTATGTGAGGAGGTTGAAGTGATTTCCAGTTGCGTGGCCGCTTGAAAGAGGAGGATGGCTGGAGTTTCGTCGTGAACCCGGCGAGACATGACGAAACAAGGGCGGAGGGAACAAGCCGAAGTTGCGCAGGCGGCCGGTGGTCGGAAAATTCTCGTGACAGCGAATTCATCCGCAGGGAGCATCGATGGGGCGCGATTTATGAAGGACAATCTTATCCTGAGCACCGTCCACGAGTTGACCTACGAGGACGTGGCGCCCTTCCTGAAATCGTTACGGGCGACGGGGTCGCAGGCGCAAGTCCACTTCTTCACCTGCCGCGTCAGCGCGAGGAGCCTGCAGAAAATCGAGTCGTTCGGGGTGACGACCCACCCTTTTTCCTACCTGACGTTTCGGCGCCGCCAGCCGCTGCTTGTTTTCTGGCCGCTTTGGAAACGGATGCTGGCGGCGCGGGATTTCGCGGGCAAGCGGCGGCTGGTCAAGCGGGTGCTGCATTTGATGGCGATGCGCTTTGTCCTTTACTATGATTTTCTCGAAAGCCGGACCGATGAGTTTGGCCAGGTCTTTTTGACCGATTGCCGCGACGTCTATTTCCAGCGGGACCCTTTTTCGGAAAATCTCAGCCCGGGCCTCCACTGCTTTTTGGAGGGGCGGACGCAAGTCATCGGGACTTGTTCCTCGAACAGCCTGATGATTCTCAACGCGTTTGGTCCGAAGGTGCTCGAGGAGCTGGCCAATGCGCCGGTTTCGTGCGCGGGGACGACGCTGGGCGATGCGAAGTCGATCCTGATTTATCTGAAGGCGATGATTGAGACGCTCTGCCTGGGGGTGACGATGCGCCATTCCAACGACCAGGGCGTCCACAATTATCTGATCCACGAGGGCCTGCTGCCGTCGCTTCATCTCCATGATAATTATTCGAGTTCCGTTTTTACGGCGGGTTGTGAGCGCGTGGAAGATATCGTGCTGAATGAGCGGAATGAAGTCGTCCGCCGGGATGGCGGGGTTTATCCGATCCTGCATCAACAGGACAGGCATCGCGAGATCCAGCGCAAGCTGCTGGCGAAACTCGAGCCTGATTAGCTGGCGCCATCAGACCAGCCGGCCGAGGTCGCCGGGGAGCGGCGAGTCGAAGCGGATTTCCTCGCGCGTGACCGGATGCGGAAAGCGAAGCGTGCTTGCGTGGAGGGCGATGCGTTTGATCGGGTTGGTCTGCGCGCCATATTTTTTGTCGCCGACGATGGGGCAGCCCGCGGCGGCGAGCTGCACGCGGATCTGGTGGCGGCGGCCGGTCTCCAAAGTCAATTCGACCAGCGTGGTGGCCGGACCTTTTTTCATCACGCGGTAACGGGTGACGGCGTGGCGCGTTTGGTGGCCTTCGGGCGCGGGGTAGACCTTGAGCGGGTTCGACTCGTCGAGATGCGAATCGAATTTACCGGAAGCGGCTTCACCGGGAAGAGTGCCCTCGACCACGGCGAGATATTTTTTTTCCACGGCGTCCCAGCCTTCCTGCAGCGCGATCTTGGCCGGTTCGTTTTTGGCGAAGATCATGAGGCCGGAGGTTTCGCGATCGAGCCGGTGGACGACCCAGACCCGTTCGCGACCGCGCGGATTGCCGAGTCGCACGTGGTCGGTGAGAAAAGCGTAGGCGGTTTTCTCTTCCTCGGACGGACTGGCGATGCTTAGAAGTCCCGGCGGTTTTTCGATCACGAGGAGGTCGGCGTCCTCGTGGCGGATGCGGATGCCGCCGGCCAGTTTTGTTTCGGGCGCGGCCATGCCCTTCGGGCGAATGGTCACGTTGTCGCCCGGCTTGAGCGCGTGGTCGAATTGGGTGATGACGCGGCCGTTGACCGCGACGGAGCCGAATTTCAGCCAGGCGCGGACCTGTTTCTTTTTGGTCTCGGGCCACGCCTCGAAAAGAAAAGGAAGAAGCGGCGATGGCTTCGGGACGGTTCGCGGGGGAGGCATGAGCCCATGCTAGTCAGCCACTTCCCCGAATCCCAGATGATTGAGCGGCCTTGGGTTAATCAGTGCCACCTGCGATTGATTGTTATATGGCAATGAAGATTTTTCACGAAAACCGAAACGGAGGCCCTTTCGCGACGTCAGAAATAGTAGAGATTTACTGGTTAAACAGTGAAGTTACCTATGAAAAACATTTTTAAGATAGTCGGACTCGCTTCGGCTCTGACGTTTGCGCTCCTGGCGGGCCACGCGGGCGCGCAGGTGGCCAACACGGCACCAACCGCACCCGCGCCGACCGACACCAGTCCGCAGGGCGATGGCAACATCACGTTCCAAACGTTCTACGACCAACTGGCGAGCCAGGGGACGTGGATTCAGACGGACAAATATGGCTACGTCTTTCAGCCGACGGAAAACGACCCGAATTGGCGGCCCTACACGTACGGCCACTGGGTCGATACGGATCAGGGCATGGCGTGGGTGTCGGACGAGCCGTTCGGATGGGCGACGTATCATTATGGACGCTGGGCGAACCTCGATGGCTATGGCTGGGTTTGGGTGCCGGGCTATACGTGGGCGCCGGCGTGGGTGAGCTGGCGCGACGGCGACGACGATGTAGGCTGGGCGCCGCTGCCGCCCGATTCGGGTGTGGGCATCGACTATTACGGTGACGATTATTACGACGACTGGGGCCTGGGCTACCACATCGGCGGCGACTGCGACCTCGCTTATGATATCGGTCCCTGGTGGTACAATTTCTGTCCCGTGATTTATATCGGGGACCGCGATTGCTGGAGGCATTTCCATGATCGCCGCGGCAACTTCGACCGGATCAATCACACGCGGAATGTGACCAATATCAATTATCGCCGGGACGGCGCGGGCGGAACGGGCCGTGTGACGGCCGAGGGGCCTTCCGTGGCCGGGTTGAACGCGAGCGCGCGGACGCCGATCGAGCATGCGCAGTTGGTCTCCGCTTCGCGGCCCGGGAATGCGGGTCTCAACGGCGATTCGCTCGCGGTTTATGCGCCGAAGGTTGATCCCGCGGCGGGCAAGAGCGCGCGGCCCGCCTCGGTCGCGCAGACGCTCGCGAACACGAGCATGAATCGCGGCACCGACATCAATCGTCCCGTGGCGGTCAATTCCCGGATCACGCCGGCGGGCGCGACCGCGGAGCAAATCCATGCGGCGACATTGGCCCAAGGCAACGTTCCGGCGAATGCGAGAGTGGCCACCGCAAATACGCAGGTCTCGCATCCCTTGACGCACGCGCTGGGCGCCATGCGCACGACGCCAACAACCGGGGCGACGTTTGGAGCGGGCGTGAGGGCAACCTCGTCGGCGGGGATCGGCGCGGCGCGGGTCTCGACGCCGTCGGTGGCTGAGCTGGATGCCCGATTTACGGGAGTATCGGCGGAGCGGCCGGGTACGGTGCGGTCGGGAAATGATTCGCGATTCAGCGGCGATGCGGAGCGGGAGCAGTCGGCCCTGCCGTCGCACTCGACCATGGTCTACCGGAGCTCTCCTTCCTATTACCCGGCCGAAAGCTATCGCTCTTCGAGCGTCTATCACACGAGCGCGCCGTTGTTTCACTCGAGCTCTCCTTCTTATTACCAATCGGAATCGAGTTCGCGCTCCTCTTTCGCGCCGACGGCAACGCCTAACTTCAACAGCGGAAGCGTCGGAGGCTACGCGCCAGCCGCGCATGTCTCTGCGGGCAGTTTTAGTAGCGGCGAACGTTCTTCTTATAGCGGCGGCGAACGTTCCTCGGGCGGGGGCGCCGTCAGCAGCGGAGGTGGCCGCGCGTCATCGGGCGGTGGCGGCGGCTTTTCCGGCGGCAGCGGACGGCGTTAAGCCGACCTGCCTTGGGCTTAAGGAGCGCTCGGGCTGCGCCGTTCGCGGACGCAGTCGGCGCTTTTCGCGATGGAATTCGCGGGCAGCACGCCGCGCCAGGAAACGCCGGGATAGATCAGCGAACGACGCCCCAGCACGGAGCCGGGATTGAGCACGGCGTTGCAGCCGACTTCCGTGCCGTCGCCGATCAGCGCGCCGAATTTGCGCAGGCCGGTGGAGAGTACCGCGCCGCCGACGCGAAGCTCGATCATCTCGCCGTTGAGCTTGAGATTGGATACGATGACGCCCGCCGCGAGATGGACTTTCGCGCCGAGGATCGAATCGCCGACATAATTGAAATGAGGCACCTGGCAGCCGTTGAAGAGAAGGCTGTTCTTGATCTCGGACGAATTGCCGACGACCGACCCGGCGCCGATGATGACATTTTCCCGGATGTAGGCGCCGTGGCGGATCTGGCAGTTGGGCCCGATCCAGGCGGGGCCCTTGATGTAGGCGCCCGGCTCGATCACGGTGTCGCGGCCGATGAAGACCTGCTCGCCGATCACCGGATCGCCGATGATCTGGCCGAAATTGGCGGGGACGATCTGGGTTTCGAGGTAGGCGGCCAGCCTGGGCAGGATTTCCCAGGCATGAACCACGTCGTGGAAAAGAGCGGCATGATCGGTCTGCTTGAGATCGAGATAATCGGCGGGAGCAAAGAGGGGTGCGGTCATGGTTTCCTGGTCGAGGGCGTCGAGCTTAACGCCGAACCGGGCTCGCGTCGCGAGAAAAACTGCAGCCACGCGAGCACCGCAGTGGCGAGCAGCATGACGGCGGAGAGAAGCTGGCCCTGGGTGACGGAGCCGAACCAAAAACCGATGCCCTCGTCGGGCTCTCGGAATTGTTCGCCGACGATCCGCAGCAGGGCGTAGGCGGCCATGAAGGTGAGGGCGACCGCGCCTTCGCGCCGGGTGGAGAGGCGGACGGCGATGAGGATCAACTGGAGAATCAGGCCCTCGAGCAGCGCCTCGATGAGTTGCGAGGGATAGCGCGGGACGTTGACGCCATTGACCCAGAGTTCAGGCGGCACGGGAAAGACGACGCCCCACCAGGCATCGGTCGGCCGGCCCCAGAGTTCGCCGTTGAGGAAGTTCGCGCAGCGGCCGAGCCCGAGGCAGATCGGCACGCAGAAGGCGGTGGCGTCGGCGAGATTGTAGAAGGGGATTTTCTTCGCGCGCGCGTAGAAGATCATGACCAGGATGACGCCGAGGATGCCGCCGTGGCTGGCCATGCCGCCCTTCCAGACGGTAAAAAAGTAGGCCGGATCGGTGAAGGTCTGGCGCGGCGCGTAGAGCAGGCAATAGCCGAGGCGTCCCCCGAGAATCACCCCGGCCATGGCGACCCAGGTGACGTAGTCCGAGATGGCATCGCCGCGCAAAAGGCTCCAGCCTTGTCGGGCCTGCAAGCGAAGCCCGACGAAGAGGATGTAGAATCCAGTGAGGTAGGCGAGGCTGTAGAAGCGGACGCCCCAGTCGGGTCCGATCCGGAAGAGGAACGGATGGGGCTGCTCGATGAAATAGGCGAAGAGATGCAAGTAGGACGAATAGGACAGATGGGACCGGGAGGACAAGTCCTATTCGATCCGCGCCTCCCTACTGCGCGGCCATGAAGTCGGCGCGATTGAGGCGGGTCCACTTGCCGTCCGCGCCTTTTTCATAAATGAAATTCAACATGTGGCTGGCGGTGATGAAGATGCCCTTGGGCACTTCGTTGGAGCTGATGATGGCTTCGTCGTAGCCGTAGTGCTCTACGTCTTTCTGGGCGATTTTCCAGACTTCGTCGACTTCCTGGCTCAAGGCCTTCCGTTCATCGACGGAGAGGGTAGTCTGGTAGCGGACCATCAACGCCATCACGCCCTTCGAGTATTCGATCTTCGAGACGCTGAGAATCTTCGCTGTGCGGCCGGTCGACAACTTGAGCGTCTGGTTCTCCGTCAGGAGGGCGGCGCGGACGGGACAAGCGGTCAGGAAAATGAGGGCGAATCCCAAAAGCAGCGCCGGCACGGAGGATCGATTCATAAAGTAAGTAGCGGGACTCAAGCGAAGGCGGATGCTTTTGGCAAGCAAAGTCATGTAGGGTGAGGCATAAGCAAATCTTATACCATTGGGTCGATTTTCCACAGCGCGGCCTTGTCCTCTTTTGTCCATGCGCCCTAATCTCCCTTTCTGTGCCGGATCTTACAAAAATCTTCGGAGAACTTTCCGCGATCGTTCCGGCGGAGCGGATTCTCACCGGCGCCGAGGACCTCATTCCCTATTCCTTCGACGGAACGGCGGCGCTTTCGCAACGGCCCCTCGCGGTTGTCCTGGCCGCATCGACGGAGGAGGTTTCACGCCTGCTTCGCTGGGCCAACGAGACGCGGACCCCGATCGTTGCGCGGGGCAGCGGCACTGGACTGGCCGGGGGAAGTGTGCCGACGACGGGGTCCATCGTCTTGTGCCTGAGCCGTTTGGATAAAGTCCTGGAACTTGACCGGCGCAACCTGACGCTGATGGTTGAGCCGGGCGTGACGACCCAGACGATTTTTGACCTGGCCGATGGCGCGGGTCTTCTCTATCCGCCCGATCCCGGCTCGATGAAAATCTCGACCATCGGCGGCAACGTCTCGTGCAACTCGGGCGGGCTGCGCGGCTTGAAGTATGGCGTGACGAAGGATTACGTGATGGGCTTCGAAATCGTTTTGCCGGGCGGCGAGGTGGTCTGGATCGGGAACAAATGCGTGAAGGACGTGGCAGGCTATTCGCTGCGGGAAGTTTTCATCGGTTCGGAAGGGACGCTGGGCGTCTTCACCAAAATTTTGTTGCGGCTTTTGCCGAAGCCCGCCGCGAAAAAAACATTGCTGGCGGTTTATGCGCGGATGGAGGAGGCGGCGGAAACGGTTTCGGCAATCATCGCGCACCCGATCATTCCGTGCACGCTCGAGTTTCTCGACCGGACGACGATTTCATGCGTGGAGGATTACGCGAAGGTGGGCCTGCCGCGCGAGGCCGAGGCCGTCTTGCTGATGGAAAGCGACGGCCATCCGGCCGTGGTGGCGGAGGAGGCGGAAATCATGGCGCGGCTGGCGCGCGAGCATGGCGCGCTGGAGGTGCGCGTGGCCGAAACGGCGGAGGAAGCGTTGCGCTTGGCCACGGCGCGCCGTTCGGCTTTTGCCGCGCTGGCGCGGGTCGCCCCCACGACGATTCTCGAGGACGTGACGGTGCCCCGGAGCGAGCTGGCCGGCATGGTCGCCTTCATCCAGGCGCTCGCGAAACGGCACGATTTGCGGATCGGCGTTTTCGGTCACATGGGCGATGGTAACCTGCATCCGACGTTCCTCACCAACGAGAAAAACACCGAGGAAATGCATCGGGTCGAGCTCGCCTTCCAGGAGATCGTCACCGAAACGGTGCGGCGCGGCGGGACGATCACGGGTGAGCATGGGGTAGGGCTGGCGAAGAAGAAATTCCTGCCCGAGTCGGTCGGCGGCCTGAACGTGGAGATCATGCGCAATCTGAAGCGGCTCTTCGATCCGAACCTGATTCTCAATCCGGGGAAAATGTTCGATTGCTGAACCGCGCGAAGGGCGGAAATGAAAGTCGGGAATCTTTTCATCGTCATGGGCGTCTCGGGTTCCGGGAAAACCACGATGGCCCGCCTTCTGGCCCGCGCGACCGGCGGTGACTGGCTCGACGCGGACGACTTTCATTCGGCCGAAAACAAAGCGCGGATGGCCGCCGGCATTCCGCTGACGGATGAGAACCGCCGGCCATGGCTC
The DNA here is from genome assembly GCA_965226715.1 of Methylacidiphilales bacterium. Classification (GTDB taxonomy): domain Bacteria; phylum Verrucomicrobiota; class Verrucomicrobiia; order Methylacidiphilales; family UBA1321; genus JABDGH01. The sequence goes on from CBDDEB010000002.1 coordinate 344,019, forward strand.
GATCGGCTGAACGCGGAACTTCGCGCGGCGGTGGATAAAGGGAGGCCGATTTTTCTGGCCTGCTCGGCGCTGAAACAAAGCTACCGGGACCGGCTGATTGCTGGGCTGCCCGAGGCCCGCTTTATTTATCTGAAGGGCTCGTTCGAGCTGATTCACGCGCGCGTGGCGCGGCGCGCGCATCATTTCATGCCGGCCGGTCTGCTCGAAAGTCAGTTTGCCGATCTCGAAGAACCGGCTGATGCGATCACGCTCGATATTTCCAGGACGGAAGACCAATTGGTGGAAGATTTTCAAAAAATGGCGCTCTTGCCATGATGGGTGGGATTGCGCACGGAAATGCGCAGGATGAGATTGGATCGAGAGACTACACCTTCACTTGCCAGTCCCTGTGATTCTTTGCGCCCCGGGACGTTGATCTGCTTGCCTCGAATCTCAATCGAGGCATACTATTTCCCCGATATAAATTCGGTCATCGCCAGGGTAGCTCAGCGGTAGAGCAGGGGACTCATAAATCATAAACTGCTTATTATCAACAACTTGCGTTGACTGTTTTGGACTTGCTTTTCCTTGCATTCAAACCACTTGGAAATTTTTTTGATTGTTAGGGCTTTGTCGCGCTAAGTGCCCTTTTGCATCAAAATCGGCAAGCGGTATCAGATTGCGGTATCAGATTTTGTCTGGGCGGTGGAGCAGTGAATTGCGAAAACTATGCTCCGCGATTTTTCAAACCAGTTTTAGAAAAAAAATGCTGAAAAATGACGATTCTTAGCGCACGAATTCTCGTAGATGCCTCGGTATTATCCGCGTTGGTATCAGATTGCGGTATCAGATTTTGCCCTGGCTTTCGCCCATCGAGCGGCCAGCACCTTGCGCAGATGTTCGCGCTTTTTCTCAGTCACGGTTTCTCATTCAAAACAATGTCTCATGAATCGATCGAATGCATAAGGTTGGAGCGTTCCTGTCGCTCACTTTTCGTCCAAGATCGCGCGCACTTCCTTTAGCAGTATCCCTGCGGTGTAAGGTTTCGTCAGGAAATGCTTAACACCGGCCTCAGCAACCTTGGTCAGGCTGCCATTCGCAGTAAGACCGCTGGCCGCGATCATCTTAACGCTGGGATTCATTTTTCGTAGAGCGCGAATGACGGCCGCGCCGTCCATAATCGGCATCATCATATCTGTGAGGACGACAGCAATTTCATTCTTATGTTCGGCGTAAATGGCCACAGCCTCCGCCCCATCCGTGGCGGTTAAAACACGATAGCCGAATGCCTGCAACGTCTGATTGGTGATGATGAGAATTGAAGCCTCATCATCGACCACTAAAATTGTCTCGCCATTGCCTCGCGGCAGAGTGATTTGTTGTGTAAGCCTGATTTGCTCCTCGGATGAGACTTCCGCTGCGGGAAGGTAGACCTTGAAGGAGGTGCCTTTGCCGAGCTCACTGTAAACGTTAATGGTTCCGCCATGGCTTTTGACGATGGCCATCACTGTCGATAACCCTAGCCCTGTTCCCTTACTAAAGTCCTTGGTGGTGAAGAAAGGCTCAAAAATCTTATCCACGAGAGTAGGCGGCATGCCCATTCCGGTATCGGCAACGTTTATAATCACGTAACGGCCGGCCTTGGCCTGGATATTCATCGCGGAATAGTGCTCATCCAACACGCAATTTTCCACTTCAATGGTTAAGTTGCCACCGTTCGGCATCGCGTCCCGGGCATTGACGCAGAGATTGAGTAGAATCTGGTGGATTTGGGTGGGATCGCCCACAATCTTCCATGTCTCGTTAGGGACGGAAACCTGCAACCGAATGTCTTTAGGGAAGGTGTTTTTTATGATGCTCTCAAGGTCCTTCAATAAGTCTTTGGGCAGTACTTCGATGCGCTCACCTTCCAAGCCGCGGGCAAACGACAGAACCTGCCGCACGATATCTGATCCCCGTTTGGCGCTTACCTCGATGGTTTCCAAGATCATCTTTGCCTGGGGATCGGTCGCCGTGTCTTTTAGAATTTCGATGGCCATCATGATCGGTGCGAGAATGTTATTCAAATCATGCGCAATGCCGCCCGCTAATGTGCCGATGCTTTCCATGCGCTGGGCTCTCATGAACTGAGCTTCGATCTTTTTCCTGTCTGTGATGTCGGTATTGATGGCGAGCACAGATTTCGGTTGTCCCTCGTTGTCCCGGATCAGTGTCCAGCGTGCCTCGATCGTAATTTCGCTTCGGTCCTTAGTGAGATGCTGGAGTTCGCCCTGCCACTCACCCTGGCTGATCGCCAGTCCATTGACTGTTTCAAATTTTTTTGGGTCGGTATAGAGAAGGTTACCAATATTCCGACCGATTACCTCCAGCCCGGTCCAGCCATACATGCGCTCGGCTCCCTTGTTCCAAAAAAGGATTTTGCCTTCGAGGTCGCGCACCAGGATTGCATCACGAGCCTTGTCGAGAAGCGCCGCTTGTTCCGCGATTTGTTCCGCCGCCCGCTTCCGCTCTATACCCTCAGTCAGCAACTCCTCGTTTGCCTTGACCAATTCCCGCGTTCGCTGAACCACCCGTGCCTCCATGTCCTCATGTAAGCGGCCCAACGCGCGGGTAACCAGAGTTTGGGAAACCGCCTCCGCACGGCTTTCCCTCCATCGCCGGTAGGAAAATACCAGGAAAGCAAGGCAGAGGAATCCCATCGTTCCGACTATCTCGTCCAGATACATGTCCGACTGGGTTCGATCCAGGGTCGTGATATTCCGGAATGCCGCTCCGAACAATTCGAAGCGCACTCCAAGCATGAACCCCAAAATCGAAAGAACAGTAATCACGCCCAGGTCGATGAAGATTTTCTTGTTTTGTCGGCCCTTCTCATTCAAGGACGCGCCACGGAGGACTTCCTCCGCACGTTTCCTTTCCGTGATGTCCGTGAATGTGATAACCGCGCCCGTGACGGCCAAACCCTGAAAAATGGGGCGGGACGTGTATTCCACCGGGAATAGAGCACCGTCCGCCCGGACGAAAACATCGTCGACGACGCTGCATCCTTCATGCTTTTGAAAGGCGCGAATCATCGGGCATTCCTCGATGGGATAAGGTGAGCCATCTTTATGATGGGAGTGGATCAATTCATGCACATTTTTTCCCAGCATTTCCTCTGATTTATAACCCAGCAGCACCAGGCCTGCGCGATTAATGAACGTGCACCGCCATTCCCTATCAACGCCACAAATGCCCTCCACGGCGGACTCCAGCAACATTCGAACCTGGGCACTCACCCGTTTCTGTTCGTCTTCGGCGTTTTTTCGATTGGTAATGTCCCGAATCATTCCCAGCAGATTGCCGTCGGGCATCAGGGTCGCCATTACTTCCGCCCCAAAGATCGAGCTGTCCTTGCGCCGGAAATGCCACTCCCGATGGTAGTCAGAACTTATTTGAATGGCGCTGATTGCTGGTTTGATATGCTCCACTTCGCCCGGAACAACAATGTCCGAGGCGTTTAGGCCGATGAGTTCGTCACGACTGTAGCCAAGCATCCGGCACATACTGGCGTTCGCATCGATGTAATTGCTTTGGGGGTCGGCGATAACGATACCGTCCGGCGCATATTCAAAAAGCGTGCGGTAACGTGCCTCGGTCGTCTGCCGTATGGGGTGTTCACCCCATGCCTGATTGGACGCTAATGTTCCGGGTATGATTCCGAATGAAACGCGTTGTGATCCTAGTTCACCGTGATGGCTATGGTTTTAATCCATTTCCTGCCCGCGTAACGGGGCTTCAGCAAGGATGGCGTGAAGCTGGGGCGCCTAGCCACGCCTTCATGTGCTCGCTTTCAAAGGAAGGCGAGTAATGTATCTCCACCTGGCGCCCATTTGGGATCTGGGCCAGTTGATGTTCTGCCAATGTTCGGCAGATGCTGCAGGCCTCTTTCATGCCAGTTTCCTTGCGGAGCCGGGTTTTGACTTCGCCGGGTCGAGGCACCTTCAACATCAAACAGACCGTTATACCCATAGGTCCCTCTACCTCGCCAAATCGTCCGGGACCCGGTGAATCACTTCACTCACCTCGGAAACTTTCACTCCAAGCTTGGTGATAACCAATCGAGTCATGAGATCCGTCGTTCCTTCCAGTTGATACATCCATTGCCTGATATGGACCGTCGCCAGTGGATTTTTGCGGTCAAGCGTAATCGTGTACTCCCAGTAGAGCGCGTTGCCTTCGCCATGCCCCGTGACGCTGCCGATCATGTCATTGGCCGTTGCTTCCCAGTGGGTCGAATCAACGCGGTGAATATGCCACACTCTCATCTGCTTTTTTCCGTCGTTGAATTGGAAATGCTGGGTCAGTATGAGATCGCCCGCTTTGTCACGCTTTCCACGATTGTCGCAAGTGAAGAAGCGGCGCGGCCGTCCACTGGTGTCTTCGAACACTCCCCACGAACGGTTACGCCACAACCTCCCATGCCGGACAAGGCAAAACCATTGATAGAGGCATCGTCTTGATGGCCGGCGACGGGATTCGAGCTGCCAATCTCAGACAGGCTTACGTGAGCCATTCCCGATTCGAGGAGAGCCACACGACCTACACAACCGACAAAAAAGCCGCCATTGATGCCATGGCTAGGCCCGCGGAACGCAAACTGGCGATGGAAGTTGTCGATGAGCGCATACGCCGTTGGAAGATTTTTAAAAAATTAACCGAACAGGCTGAAGTCTGGGCAGAACGCCGTAACCTGGCGATTTCTGCCCGCGAGACTCAGCCGAACAATATCAATCAAGGAGTAAGAAGCCATGCCCATTAAACTTAAAGAAAATCAAAATCCAGTCGATGAACCGGCAATAGCCGACGATTGGAGCGGACCCTGGGGAAGAATCAGTCCCACTCCTCGTTCTGTCGATACCCTGCGGATTTGCAAGGGTAAGAGTTCTGACGAGGTCCATTCGTATCCGTACCGCGTCCTTTCATCTTGGCACCTGCGGGGTGCTGGTCACGAGGAGGAAGAATTAAAAATCGAGGCGGGTCCCGATCTCATTACCGTCATGGGCCATGGGCTTTCGCGCGTCGCGGCTGCGCTTGATCTAGGCTCGTTGGAAGTGCTAACTGAAACCGTGGCCCAAGTGGGAACCACTCGGGACAGCAAGATTATGGTATCGAGCATCACGCTCGAAAGTGCACGGGCGGAAGAAGCGAGCCACAAGCGCACCACTTAGCTCGGACGTTTGTTTACTTGCTAAGGATCGTTATACTTTTGTATAATCGCGGTATGTCCACTGCATTTTACACCTCACTTCCTATCTGCGGTGAAGTGGTCGCTGGGCGTCCTACAAGGAGCGAGGAGATTGAGTCCGGCTGCATCTCGGTCGATCTTTCTACCATCGGAATCAGTCCGAATGCCCGTACCTTTGCCTTAAAGGTGCGGGGCGATTCAATGGTGGGAGCCCATATCTTGGATGGCGATACCATCGTCCTTGAAATGAAAACTCCTCATGATGGGGCGATTGTCGCTGCCTTGGTCGATGGGGAATGCACACTAAAACGGTACTTCGTCCGCCGTGGCATACCATACCTCAAGGCGGAAAATCCAAAATATGCCGATGTCATTCCGGCGCGGGAGTTAGTCATTCAAGGTGTGGTGGTGGCTGTCTTCCGCAAGGCATGAGGACGCACCGTGATTATCCACCTAGACGCGGATGCCTTCTTCGCTTCATGCGAGCAGGCCGCTGATTCGCGGCTTCGCGGTAAGGCCATTGCAGTCGGCGGTGTCAAACGGGGCATCATTGCGTCCGCTTCTTACGAGGCACGCAAAATGGGCGTTTATACGCCGATGCCAACGGCTCACGCTCGGCGCATCTGTCCTAAGCTGATCGTCATTCCAGGGGATTTTTCCAAGTACGAGCACTTTTCTCGAATGATGTTTAGCTACGCCTACGACTTCACTCCCGAGGTTGAGGTGGGAAGTATCGACGAGGGCTACTTCGACCTGCGCTCGCAAAAGAAGAAACCGGCGCGGGAGGTTGCGGATACGATCCGCGTTGCCGTGGCTCAATCGCTCAAGCTGTCAGCTTCCTTCGGCATCGGGAGCAACAAATTGGTTAGCCAAGTCGCCTCCAAGCTCAAAAAACCTGGCTGCTTCATCGAAGTACCGGGCGGAACTGAGCGAGGTTTTCTGGCTCCTTTGTCGAACCGCTGGTTGCCCAGCATCGGCCCCAAAGTCGGGACAACCTTGGATGCGGCGGGTTTGAAGCGGGTCGAGCAAATCGCGCTAACGTCGCCGGAACTCCTTTCTTACTTTGTGGGCGGGTACGCCCCCCAACTCTGGAAGTTCGCCCAAGGGATAGATGAGCGGCCCATTATCCCCGAGAATCCCGACGCCCAAAGTTACAGTGAACAGGAGACTTTCGATCAGGACGTAACCGACGAAGCATTTATCCTGGCTACGCTTCGCGCCATGGCCGACCGGCTCATGTCCAAGGTCCGTGCCGATGATAAGACCGTCCGAACGATCACGGTGAAACTGCAATATAACGATTTCAGTGAGTCGATGAGGAGTCGAAGTTTGGATGAACCGACCGACATCGAGACGGACCTTTATTGCGGCATCGCCAGTTTGGTTTCAAAAGCATGGGAACGCCGGGTAAGCCTCCGGCTGGTTTCTTTGAAACTGAGTCACGTTTACAGCGGTGTCTTCCGGCATGAATTGGCTCTAACGACCGCCACCAACACCTATCAGCAGAAAAAGGGGTTGGTGGAAGCAATTGATCTATTGCGTTCGCGTTTCGGTAGAAACGCGGTCATGCGTGGGCATGATCTGTGGTTGAAAAAACGAGAGGGCAAGCCGAGGTGTGATCTTGATCGCGCCACGGGCCGTCGCGTGAAACCAGTCGCAATCCGCAAACCCGCTCCGGTCTTTTATCCGCTTAACTGCAAAAGCTATTATTCATTCGGTGATTCACTCCTTTCGCCCGAAGAAATTGTGGCGCTCGCGGTCGAAGCGGGGGCAAAGACGGTTGCTCTAACTGATCCGAATTTGCATGGAGCGGTGCCGTTCTATCAGGCGGCGGTTTCTGCGGGAATTAAGCCGATTGTGGGCGCGGAACTGACTGTCAAAGGGCAGCATCATCTCGCCTATGTCGAGAACGCCACTGGCTACCGCAACCTCTGCTTCCTCCTCTCGCAAGCCAAGCTCACCCCGGCTCTGCTCTCTGAACATCGTGCCGGATTGCGACTGCTCCCTGATACGGCCTTTCCTGCCATCCGTTACCGCTCCTCGGCTGACAAACTCGGTTATCAGATTATCCAGAGCATTCGCACCTTAACCCTGCTCGCAGAACCACATTCGGAAAAGCGTATCGGCTCGTTTCATTTTCCCGGCAAGGAGGAATGGCCTGCCGATACCGGTGCCATGCAAGAACTGATCGCTGCCTGTAATTTCCAGTTCGAGTTTGGGAAGCTGCGTTTCCCGGCTTACGAACCGGGAGACGGCAGCACTCCGAGAGAGATGTTGCGCAGGTTGGCAGTGGAAGGGTTGCAACGGCGATACGGGGAAAGGAGGAGCGAGCACGCCCATCAATTGGAGAAAGAACTAACCATTATTGGTGAGGTAGGTTACGAAGAATATTTTCTGACGGTTTGGGATATGCTTCAGGAATGCCAGCGCCAGGGGATTGAATGGATCACGCGCGGCAGCGCGGCCGATTCGCTGGTGTGCTATTGCCTCGGTATTAGCGGGGTCTGTCCGATCCGGTTCGATCTCTACTTTCGGCGCTTCCTCAATCGTGACCGGATGGCCCTAAACAAGCTGCCTGATATTGATTTGGATTTTCCGCATAACCGAAAGGACGACGTGGTGGACCTCGTCTTCCGTCGTTTTGGAACAACCCATACCGCTGTTGTGGGCGGGTTCTCGACGTTTCAGGCCCGGTCGGCGTTGGCAGAGATTGGCAAGGTATTAGGACTTTCGGACTTTCAGGTCCGGCGATTAACGGAACAAATACCCAACGTGAATGCCGGATACATTGCCCAGGCCGTCGCCGATTGCGTGGAAAGTCAAAACGATGACTTTGCCGAGGAGCCAGCCAAGACGGCAGTGATCTTGGCCGCGATGCTTGATGGCTTTCCCCGTTATCCGAAAATGCACCCGTGCGGGATGGTTCTTTCCTGTGACCCCATTCTGGATCACTCGCCAACCTTCACCAGCGCCAAAGGTTATCCGACGACACATTTCGACATGGATAGCGTCGAAGCGGTTGGCCTGGTCAAGTTCGACATCCTTGCGCAAGGCGGTCTAGCCGTTATGCGTGACTGCAAAGCGATGCTGGCGGAACGAGGGATTACGGTCGATCTGGCGGCTTTGGAGCCATGGGAAGATCCCGCCGTCTGGGAAATGATCGCCACTGGCAACGCGCGAGGCGTCCACCACATTGAATCGCCGGCCATGATTACCTTGGAAAAGATGTGCAACGTCCAAGACATCGACGTTCTCATAGCCATCGTATCTGTCATCAGGCCCGGCGCGGCCAACATGAATCGCAAATCCGACTTTGCCCTTCGCGCTCAGGGCTTGCAGGAGATCGACTACACCCATCCCTCTTTATCAAAAGTCTTGAGAAGCACGTTCGGGGTTGTTGCTTACGAGGAACATATCCTCCAGATTTGCGAAGCCTTCGCCGAGATGCCCGCAGGCCGGGCCGACATGCTGCGGCGGGCTCTGGTCAAGGAGAAGACAGCCGAAGTCGAAAAGATGCGACTGGAATTTTGGGCCTGTGCGGAGCGCCATGGGCGCACGCAACCGGAGATCGAGGCGGTATGGGGTCTTCTCTTTGGGTTTCAGGGGTACGCCTTTTGTCGTGCGCACAGTACCGCTTATGGCGTGGAAGCCTACCAAGCCGCCCATCTCAAGCATTATCACCCTGCGGAGTTTCTTGGGGCCGTCCTGACGCATGAGAAGGGCTTTTACTCACCTCTTGCCTACACCTTGGAAGCTCGACGATTGGGCATCGGTTTTCTTTCGCCGGATGTGAATGCCTCTCGGGAACATTTTTATCCCGAATACCGGGAGGGCAAAGCGTTTCTGCGGGTGCCGCTCTGGAAAGTGAAAGACCTTACTGAAATAACCGCCGATCAAATCAAGAGCCAAGTCCGGCAAACACCGTTTACTTCCTTAAGCGACTTTTATCAGCGTGTGACCCCGGCCAAGATCGAGGCGCAGAATCTTATCCGTGCGGGTGCATTCGATTGTTTCGGCGAACCGCGCACGACTCAGTTTTGGCATCTCCAGCAACTTGCCGACTGGCCGCATGAAGGCGCTCAAGGGATGCTCTTCGCTTCGGCTGATAGGGCATTGCAGATTCCACAGGCCACCTTAGCAGAACCGTCTCACATTGATCGCATGAACGATGAGCAGGAATTGCTTGGCTTTACCGTGAGTGGCCATCCGCTCGATTTGTTTCCTTCTCTCGCGTGGGAGAAGTATTGCCCCATAGCCGAGCTAGGTAATCACTTCGGGGAAAGGGTGAAGGTGTGCGGCCTCACCTTTGCGGACCGGATTGCCTACCAGGAGGACGGCCAGCCGATGAAATTTGTTTCGCTCTGCGATTACACCGGCTTCGTCGAGACAGAGTTATTTGCCACGGTCTACAAAGCTTTCGGAATGGAGACAATCAAATCGCCTATTATCGAAGTCGAAGGATTCGTCGAGCCATTCGAGAATAAAAAAGGATATACTCTAAGGGTTTTGAAGGTAGCTAATGCTTTGCGAGTCGGATAAATGTAGCCCAACATCATGTTACGAATCACCCTGCGCCTGACTGGATCAAGGCTGATCCTTCTGACCCCATTTTTGCATCAACCGCTCTAAGCTCATATTTTTATTTATGAATTTATGCCCACTTCCGGTTACCAGAAACATTCCGTCCAGACACCGTAGTTCGTCCGAGGGTAGTTTCACCCCGAAACACGAAAAAACTTGGGTATGTCCAGAAGCTATTTCACCAGCCTCATCGTGAGATTTAGCCGAGTATGGCGAAAAGAGGCCAGGGTGCTCTCTGTCTCCCGCCGTAAAGCCTATAATATCCACATAAATTGATCGCGTCCCTTGGTTACGCACTTTAGCCGCGAAGACCTCCTCTCTTCGATGCCCCTTGTCTGGCAAAAAAACCCCCACCTCGTGGTAGTACTGTTCGACTGTCGCTAGGATCTCGGTAAGCGTCTCATATGGCACCACTGGTTGAGTGGATAGTAAATGTTATAGCATAGAAAATCTATGACATCAACGACTGGGCTGGTGGGCGGGAGAGTTTCACGCGGACAGATTAGGATTTCTCGGAAAAGACGGGAGGCGTTGCTGGCGGAATTTGACCAGAGTGGAATGAGCGGGCCAAAGTTTGCGAGGCAGGAGAAGATCAAATACACGACGTTGGCCTATTGGCTACAAAAGCGTCGCATGCAACGGAACAAAGTCACCCCTGCCTCAACATCCTCGCCGGGCACGAGGAGCAAGGTGAGTTGGTTGGAAGCGGTGGTCGATAGCCCACAGCAAAAAGAACCACCGACGTTGGCGACGGCCACGCTGGTTGTGCATGGGCCTGGAGGGGTGCGATTGGAATTGAGTAGTGACAAACAGGTCAAACTGGCCGCGCAACTCCTGCGTGAACTCGGGCAGGAGCTGACATGTTGAGTTTTACCGGCAGCCTCAAAATCTACGTGGCCGTGGAGCCGTGCGATATGAGGAAGGGCTACGAGGGATTGGCTGGATTGGTGTCCACGGCGTTGCATCAGGACCTGAGGGGCGGCGCACTTTTCGTGTTTAGCAACCGGCGTCACACCCGGCTCAAGGTTTTATATTTTGACGGGACCGGACTCTGGCTGATGACCAAGCGGTTGGAGGAAGGAACATTTTCGTGGCCGCAGGGAGAACAAAAAGTCCTTGCGCTGAGGCCGGAAGCGTTCGCGATGTTGACGGATGGAGTCGATTTGCGGGGAGCGAAGATGCGTCCGTGGTATGAGCGTGGAGAAAGAGAAAACACCTCTGAAAAGGCCACGGTTTAGGCTCGGTTCCTGCTTCCTGTTTGCAGAGTGAAAGACCTGAGCAAAAAGCACCTTTTAGAGCTGCTTCGGCAACGAGATCAACGGATCGAAGAGCTGGAAAAGGAAAACGCCCTCCTGCGCCAGAAGGTCGATCTGCTAGTCCGAAAAGTGTTTGGTGCGAGCAGTGAAAAACTCGACCCCTCGCAGCTAGACCTGTTTTTACTGCAAGCGGAGACCACGCCGGGAAAATCGGATGCCTCCTCCGCTCTGGAGGAGGCTGACCCTCAACCGTCTCGGCGTCATGGGCCACGAAATCAGGAACGTCTACCTGGAAACCTGCCAGTGGTTGAGCAGGTAATCGATCCAGATGAGGTCACCGCTCAACCCGACCAATGGCGCTTCATCGGCCAGGAAGTGAGCGAGCAACTCGATTATGAACCGGCTCGGTTCCTACGACGGAGACTTGTTCGGCGCAAATATGTCTCACGCCTCAATCCACTGGATGCTCCCGTCATCGCCAAACTGCCACCGATGTTGCAGGAACGGTGCACAGTTGCTCCCGGATTACTGGCACAGGTGATCGTGAGCAAGTACGTGGATCACCTTCCACTTTACCGGCAGGAACAGATTTATTGGACGCGGCACCGGGTCTGGCTGCCGAGACAAAATTTGGCCCGGTGGATGGAACTGGCGGCCGATTGGTTGAAGCCGATTTACCAATGCATCCGAAGGGGAGTCATGGGGGGTGGTTATGTCCAAGTCGATGAAACGCCGGTGCGTTACCTTGAGCCGGGTCATGGCAAAACCAAGATCGGCTACTTTTGGACGACCTCATGTCCGGGAGGAGATGTTGTTTACAAGTGGGAAACGAACCGAGGTGCGGCATGCCTGGACAAGGTGCTGCCGGTGGACTTCCGTGGCACTGTGCAGTGCGATGGATACGCCGCGTATGCCAGCTTTGCCCGCAACAAAGAGTACATCCAACTGGCAGCGTGCTGGGCACACGCCAGAAGGAAGTTTTACGAAGCACGTGACCAAGACCCGCTCATCGCCCATTGGTTCCTACGACAGATCGGCCACCTCTACCGCATCGAGAGAAAACTCCGGAACAACCGGAGTGGGGCTCAACTTCGAACTGCCGTCCGCGCTCATCAGGCTCGACCGATTTACCAGCGACTTCACAGCGCATTGACTCGTTTGAAAACGAAGAGGCGCTACCTGCCTCGTAGTGGCATGGGCCTGGCCATAGACTACACGCTGAACCTTTGGACTTTGCTCGGCGTTTACCTCGATGACGGTCGCGTCGAGGTCGACCAGAACCTGGTCGAGAATGCCATCCGTCCAACAGCTCTTGGAAAGAAAAATTGGCTGTTCATTGGCGAAGCAGAGGCCGGGGAACGCAGCGCCATCCTCTACACCATCGTTGAATGCTGCCGCCGCCGTGAACTCGATCCTTACGCCTATTTGCACCACGCGTTGACCCGATTGCCCTCATCCACCAACTGGCAGATCAAAGACCTCACGCCTGAAGCCTGGGCGCGGCAGACGCAATCCCTCCCACAAGCTGCCTGACACGAATTGTAAAGTTTATGGTTGGAAATCCTGCGCTGTTTAAAACCCCACCTTTACGCCGCCTTCAATGGATTGGGCAAAGTAGTTGCTCTGGCCGGCCTGCAGGGCGTAATCGACGTAGAGGGTGACATTGTCGCTGACCTGCGTGTCGAGGCCGAGATCGACCAGCGCCGAATCGCGCGACGGCTCATCGGTCTTGACCGTGAACGAGCCGAGGCCCTCCTGGCTCATCGAGCTGGTGATGCCCCGAGCCTCATCGAGGAACTCGTGCTGCCAGTAGGCGCTCAGGTGTGGATTGAAGATCACGCCACCGGTGCTAAGTTGGTAACGAAGTTCCCCGCCGAGCTTGCTGCGCATCGAGTCAGTTTGCTCATCGTCGATATTAAGGTCGGCTGCACCCGCGCCGCTTTCACTGAAGCTGCCCACGTCGAGATGGACATAATCGAGCCCTGCGCTTGGCCCAAAGACCCACTTGCCGCTGTGGAACTCGTAGCCGCCGTCCAGATCGCCCGTGAACTGGTTGCCGTCCGGGTTGCCATGAGCGGTGCGGCTGAGGAAATCGATCACGCGGTCTTCGCTGTAATCGTTGTAGGTGTAGGCGAACATGCCGTTGGCGTACCAGCCCCCGTCGGCAAAGCTGGCGTAAAGTCCCGGCGAATAGCTGTCGACCGTGACGTCGCTGCCGAAGTGATCGAGGGTCGCGTCGGTATGGCCGTAGCCGAAGAGCGCGCCGACGGTCCAATTTTTATCGAGGCGGTAATCAGTCCCCATCAGGATCGAGCCGGTGGTGTAATCGCTGTGCTGGAGTTCCTCGCTATGGGACAGGTCGGCCAGGATGACGTCCCCGTCGATGAACGCGCTCCAGCGGTTATTGTCGCTCACTGGCGTTTTCATTTCCTTCATGTCAACCCCGCCAAGGACGGGATCGGCCGTGTCGCTGATCAGGCCGCTCGCAAGCGGCGATGGGTTCCAGGCCAGCAGCCGGCTGCGGATCGGCGAGAGGCCCGCATCCATCGTGGGATCGACGTAGTTGAGGCCGGTGAGGTCCCATCCGGTCATGCCGTCGCGCTCGTTGGCCGTGTGATTACCGACTCCCTGGATGGTGAAGGGCGCGTTGTTGTTGGCAATTTTCGAGAAGATCGCGAGTTCCTGAGGGCCGAGCTGGCTGAAGTCCGAGGGCAGCCCGGCGGCATTGGTGGCGTTGAGCACGCCGACGATCGTCCCGAAGTCGCCGGTGGTGACCTTGGTGTCGTAGGCATCAAAGTACTTGGCCACCTCCAACTGGTTTGGCGTGAAATTACCGAGGAAGGCGAAGCGCGCCTGCGTCAACCCGAAAAACTCGTAGGTCGCCGAGTTGAGCGTCGTGGCTTGAAAATTGTTTTGGTAGGTGAGCGTTGTCGTCACCAACGTATCGGTGTCTTCCGAGCCGGGAGAAATAACGAACGGGAATGCCTGGTTGTCCCCGATGAAAATCGTTTGCGGGCCGACATACACCGTCGTCGCCGCGCTTATGGTGCTGCCCGTGAGGACATGGCTCACCTGCGTGCTGGGACCGGTGGTGCTCGACGAGGCGGTCAGGGTGGGCCCGCTAATGGAATTGAGGCCGTCCGTATGGAGGGTTTGCACGGCTTGGGCATACGCTGCCGCTACCTGCGCTGAGCTTGGCGCGTTGGGAAGGGTGAGATCGAGGAGCACGGTGTTGGTTTGACGGTTGAGGTCGATCACCTGCGTCGAGTACATTTGCAGGTTGGGCAGATTATTCGTCGTGTCGATCTCCTCCGTCTTCGTTGAAGTCGTCGTGGTGGTGGCGCTGCCGCCGGAACCACCGCTCGATTGCGCCCGGGCCACCCCCGCCGCGCAGATCAGCGCCGCCGCCAACGCCCAAGCCCTCAATGCCCTGCCCAGCGGAGTTGATCGCCATATTTTCATGGTTGGATTTGTTGAATAGTTAAGCAACGAGCAGCTAATATGCCGAAAGAGCCTGCTTCGTCAATAGGCCAAACGGCCGGTCTTAAAAGTTATTTAGCATTCCTGCCCGTGATCCCCTGAATCGCACTGACACGGTTCATCCCTGTGCCCTTTGCCATCAGTCACGCTCTGTCGATCAGGCACTTCGTGGGACGCTTACGGATCTCGGGCGTGCTGGCGGAAATGATAGTCTGCGGCGGGCGAAATAAAGAATCAGAAGAATAGTTAAGACGCTCGGGATGCGATTTCACAAAATCAAACCATACGTCGCGATGTCTCTTTAATTCTTCTTTTGAGAACTTTCTTCCAATTGGATGCGCCGGGTTATAGGAGCCCACTTCTTCATGACAATGAAGACACAGTGGAATGCAGTTTTCTAAGGTGTCAGGGCCTCCTCTTCCCTCTGGCTCGATATGATGCAAATGCATCTTGGTGCCGCTAAAGTTGCGGCAAATACAACATCTTCGCGCACACAAGACGAGTGCCTCTGTCGCAACGCAATTGCTGAATAACATAATATTCTCTGATGCTCTTACGTTAAAATCACTATTTCGCTATGACTGTGAGGAATTGTGGTGAAAAGGAATCCGTTAGTGCTGCCAGTTCTTTCTCATTCTTCGCACCAGTGACTCCGATTATAAGCATCTCTCCTTGATCCTCCAAACGGTAAGCTTCGTCAAGGTCATCTTCATTGTGAATCTGCAATGTGATGGCATCAGGACCGAGACTTAAGACTTTTTCTATAAATACGTCGCTATCTTCAAAGCCTCTTCTATCCAATAGAATAACGCTTTGGATGGATGTCCCTACTAAGCTGCCATGAGTTGCCAAGTAGAGACCGTCCGGATGATGTACCGCTACATCGTTCAAAAGGACCGATCCAGCTCGAAAGCGCTTGTTTTTTAGCCTGCCAGCGATGAAGACAAAACCACGACGTGCTTTCAAAGCGTATTCCATTCCACTACGGTCAAAACTGATTGCAACGCCACCGTCATCAGCATCGCTAAGTTTTGCCGGGGTCGCTGTACAAAAGCCGATCTGAATATCTTCAATTTCAATTTCGGAACTTCCTGTAATGTCGTCCGCGCCTCGCTGAGAATTTACCAAGAGGACTATCCTCGCTTTAACTTCATAATCACCACGTACGCGACCTGTCTCAAGGATATCAAACACTCCTTCTTGACGGACGGATTCCGATTCGTAGCTTGCCCGGATTGTCGCTGAGCACGCAAAGGCGATCGAGACGGTGCGGTTCCCTAGGGGAATCACTGAGTCGGGATCTAGTTTTAGTTCCTTTAGAGCGAGTATTTTCTCTATGACGAAGGCGCCCGCCGTCGAGACTGGAGCAATTCCCGCAGGAATTGGGAGATCCACATCAGATATTGAACGCTGAATAACGCCTTTCGCGATCTCCTCCACTCGCACAGCATCGGTTCTGAAGTGCTTTGCCAACTCAAAGTCTTCTTCATCCGTAACTATCGGAAGGTCTCCAGATTTGAGCAGGGAGGAAATATCCTTATGAGTGGTAATTTGCTCCAATTTCGCAGCATGAGTATGAACGCCGCCATCATTGCAAACGAATTGAACGTCCACGTGGCCGCGCTGAATCAAATCAATCAGCGCCTCCCAAATGAAACCATCGGGAATATCATTTCGGTTTTTTGCATCCTTGAAGGGCGCATTTCCCTCAAAATATGCCTCAAGTACTCTCGACGCATGGTCATCCGATACAGGAAGAATGCTAACATTCGCCCGTTTTATCCACTCCTGGATGCGACCGCACGCTTCATGCTCAGTCTTGGCACTGATTAATTCAAGAGACGCTTTGGCCTCATGCAACTTTCCCTTATGATCCGAAGTAGTCAGCCGGCAAAGGGCCTCCAAACTATCATTCAATTCTTGCTGGGCTTTCCGAACTTTTCCCTTCATTTGAGATGTAATCTCCCTCAGTACGATTTCGGAAATGTAGATTCGGATCGCGCGCTTTTCTCCAAGCGCTGATAAAGTCTTGAAAGCTACGGTTCCTGAGCCTGCAAACGCACTCCACAGTGAGTTGCTGTCAAGCACGACAACGACATCGTCGATTTCGCCGGGAGTATTGACGGTTACAGGTTGCTCGATCATTGATGGAGCATACGCTAACCGTTAAATTTATCCAGCCGCCGCCCGCATGGTACCATTCCCCCGAGAAGAACTTCGTTTACAGGTTGCCCAACTGGCTGCCGTAGGAATCTATGTCGGCACTTCCTCTTGGAAATACGAGGGATGGTTGGGCTTGATTTACTCGCCCGAAAAATATCTGCGTTACTTCAAAGAGGGGCCTCCAAAAGTTTTGAAAGGCCGATTTCAAAAGACCTGTTTGGCCGAGTACGCCCAAACTTTCAAAACTGTGTGTCTCGATGCCGGCTTTTATCAATTCCCAACGCCGCAAATGCTCGAAGGCTATTTTTCGCAAGTACCCTCTGATTTTCGCTTCTCCCTCAAGGTAACCGAAGACATCACGGCATTGCGGTTTCCAAATCTGCCCCGGTACGGCGCCAGGGCCGGCCAATCAAATCCTCACTTTCTGGATGCTAATCTTTTCGCTGCGAACTTCCTTGGACCGCTTGCTCCTTATCGCGACCGTGTGGGAACTCTCATTTTTGAGTTTTCCCATTTTCATCCCGGAGACTGGGAGCGTGGGAGGGAATTCGTGGCTTACCTGGATGACTTCTTAGACAAACTCCCCAAAGACTGGGATTACTCGGTTGAGATAAGAAACGAGAGTCTTCTCCATCCCAGATACTTTGAAGTCTTAAAACTTCATAATGTCGCTCACACGTTGAATAGTTGGTCCCGGATGCCACCTGTAGCTGAGCAAATGCGGATGATCGGGAGCGAGACGGCTGATTTCATCACAGCGCGTTTCTTGCTGAAACCCGGCAGGAGCTACGAAGAAGCCGTCAAAGCCTTCCAGCCATACACCGAAATTAAAGAACCCAACACCGAGGCTCGTACGGCCCTGGCGAAATTGCTAGGGAACGCCGCTGTGGGACGAACCCGAAAGCGTTACATCTACGTGAACAACCGGCTGGAGGGCTGCGCCCCATGGACCATTGTCGCCGTTCTCGAAGCGGCGATCTCTGCTGGCCGTTGAATTCGGGTCAGAGAGGGCCGCGCCCCAAAGCGTTACCAGCGGCTGAATGACAAATCATTGTCCACAGGTTTCCAGTTCGGTTCTCTCGTCCCGGTTACCCCTGCGGATTTGCAACGGTAAGGGCTCTGAGGGAGTTTCATTCGTAGCCATACGGTGTCCTTTGATCGTGTCACTTGCGCGTGAGGAAAAATCTTGCATATTCACCATTCGTGAATTATGAATATAGCCATGATGGCCAAGTCCCAAGATGTGGTCGTGCTCCTAAAATGGCTCTGCTGCCCAACGGTGAAGAGTTACGCCGATTTGGCGTCTGAGCTCGGAATGAGCGTGGGCGAGGTGCATAGCGCCACCCAGCGGGCCGCCCAGTCGGGTCTTTTTGACTTGGAAAGCAAGAGACCGCGAATGAACGCTTTGCGGGAATACTTGGTCCACGGGGTGAAATATGCTTTTCCGGCACACCGGGGCGCGCCCACTCGCGGGATGCCTACTTCATATGCCGCGCCACCCTTGCGGGAACATATCCAGCGCGAGGAAGCCAAGGACTTGCCGCCAGTGTGGCCTGACCCGGAGGGAAAGGTTCGCGGCTATGCTTTGGAACCTCTGTTTCGCAATGTTCCCTACGCCGCTCGCAAAGATCAGCAGCTTTATGAGTTGCTGGCTTTGGTCGATGCTTTGCGAGAAGGAAGAGCCCGCGAGCGTAACCTAGCCGTGAGCGAACTGAGTCGTCGGCTGGAAGCTTTGGCAAATCGTGAGGCGGTGCCCGTATGAGTCCGGTCGAATCCATCGCAATGGTAACCCGTCGACTCAAACGGTTGCAGGTTCCGCACGCCTTTCTAGGAGGCGCGGTTGTTTCTCTGCTGGTCGATGATCCGGAGATGCATCAAGTCCGCCCCACTCAGGATGTTGACGCTATTGTACAGGTCATCACCCAAGCCGAATACGCTTTACTGGAGGAGCGACTCCGTAAAGATGGTTTCGTGAACGATATGTCGGAAGGCGCGCCGATCTGCCGGTATATCGTGGAACGCTGCAAGGTGGATGTGATGCCTGTTTCTGCTGCCGCGATTGGTATGCGTTCCCGTTGGTTTCAGGAGGCCTTGTCCAGTGCAGCACTCCGTCCCGTTGGACCGGGCGAATCAGCTCCGATCATTCGGCCAGCCTTTTTTCTGGCAACCAAATTGGAAGCGTTTAAAGACCGGGGCAAAGGAGACTACCAGGCCAGCCACGATCTTGAGGATCTTTTGGCTGTCGTGGACGGTTGTGCGAACATTGCCGATCAGGTTGCCGAAGGCCCGACCGATTTGAGGCAATTCCTGGCGGAAGAGTTCTCGGCTTTATTGGATAAGAATGCTTTTCGTGAAGCGTTGCCAGGCCACCTACCTGGCGGGTTGGGCGATCAAGCTCGCTTGCCTGTCGTCATCGGGCGATTAAAGTCTATGTCAAAATCAAAACCGTGATTCGTGCCTGATTCACCTAAGACCATCGAGGATTTGCCGGATGGCAACGTGGCTCTCTACTACTGGGTGAAGGCTCGCCAAGGCTTTCTTGAAAGCGCACGGGAACTGTTTCACCTGGTGCGCGATGCTCAGGAACGGTTACCGAATCGCCGGAGGTATCTGCACCTGGATATTGAGGGACACCTAAACAACGAAGGCGGGTACGATTTCGAAATGCTGGAACTTCAGAGCAAGTTTATGACGGAGTTTCTCATGCCATACCTCACCGAGGCTCGCGGGCCTCTTGCTGTCTTAAAAAATCCCCTTCCGCAAGACAACATGATTCCCGAGGCCTTAACCATCTTCGATCAGCCGCCTGATACAGAGCTTCCCCATCCTCGAAATTGATCCCTGTCTACCATTTGGAGAGTAGTGATCAAAGCGTCTCCATGGCCGCCACTGTTTCAAACTCCGAAAGCATTTCGAGATGCTTTGCCGTGAGAAATCGAACCACTTTGACGTTCGACAGCAATTTCTTAACGTAGGCTTTGGCGAAGGTCAGGTGGAGCATGTTTTCGCCATAAGATTGCTCGACAGCTTTGAAGTTAGGTTCGACCGCTTTCATTTCCTGTTCCAAGCGGGCGAGGTCTTCGGCGGACAGTCCCTTAACTTGTTTGGGCTTATCCGGGTCGGTGAGTTGATCCTTGGAAGTGCCCATCACGAGAGCCTCGGCATAAGCATGGGTAAAATTATTGGCTGAGACCATTATCTCCGCCATTTCGATTTGTCGTAACGAGGTGACTTTTCTGAAAAGGCGGATAGCCGATCGGGTAATCTGTTTGTCCTTCATGATTTCGACTGCCTCGGGATGAACGCCGTTCAAAAGGTTCATCGTCTCGCGGACTCGATCTACCTTAAGCTTGAGGGTGGCGGCGATCCGTTCGGGGGAGACGCCATTTTTGATTGCTTTCATAATCATGGCATGTTCCTGAATCGGGGAAACACGGTTGATCTTGTTGTTGTAGGTAAAGCTTTCGTCCTCGTGAGCAACGATGCAATCCGCCTCAGTATTGCCGAGTTCCTTCAAAGCATGGTAACGCAAATGGCCGTCCATGATGAGGTATTGTCCCGGTTGCTTTTTATTGGGAAAGACCATTAGCGGCTCCACAAGCCCTATCTCCTTGATGGAAGCCAAAATGGTCTGATAACGGCGGATCGTTCTGTCTGGATGTTTTATTTTCCGCACCGGCAGGATCATATCGAGTGGAAGTGAGATTTTTTTCAGATCAAAACTGATTTTAGGCGTGTTCATGATTCGGCAGTTTGCAGGGCGGTTTTTTCATCAAGATATTTCGGCATGGTCAACAGTCCTTCCGCTTTCAGCAGGTTGATAAAATTTTCGTCTTCAGTGAGCTTTCGCAGGGCTGACACAATGAAAGTCAGCGTGGTTTCGCAGCGCTGGGCCTTGCGAATGAAAAGGTTTTGTCGCTCCATTTCCTTGCGGTAGGCGTTGACCATCCCATCAGCGGAGGGACGAGGTTCCCTGCTCCCACTTCGCCAACGCCTTTTCCCCAGCAATCGACGCTGTTCCATCAGCCGCCTAACGGTGCGAATGGACACATGGTTAAGTTGACCCGACTCATAGGCTTTGAGTAATTCCCGTTGGGCCTCCGGGTTGTCGGCTTTGGCAATATCTATCGCCACACCCACCGGAATTTTGTTTTGCAGGGTGGCTTCCAGCAATCGCATCTCGCCGTTTTTCATCAACGTCAGCAATCCCCCAACAAGAGTGTGAGCGATGTCGAGTTTCTCCCCAATAACCATGTTGGAATAGCCTTCGGCCTTAAGTCGCTGGATTTCAGCGATCAGGTCCATGGAAGAAGGAAAGCGTCGCGCCAGATTTTCCGCGAGACTCATTAAAAGCCGCTCTTCCTTGGAAATGGCGACCACAATGGCCGCAATCTCCTTGCATCCGAGAACCAGACACGCTTCGATCCGGCCTTGGCCGGCCACCAAGTCATACCCCGGCTCATTGCCTTCCTGCGCGGTGCGCAGGCTGACTTTGATTGGCTTTTTCAGCCCCAGATTCTTGATGCTCTGGACAAGGGACTGAAACTTTTTCTGGTCCCGGTCTCGTGGGTTAAGAATGCGGATGCTCTCTATCGGGATGAGTTTAATTTCTTCGTTCATGGCGCATCCTCCACGCGACACCGCTCCGCCAGTTCGTAAAAATAGTCGAGCGCGGCAAACTGATACGCATCGAGATAAATTCCATTCTCTTCGGCCACGCGCAATTAGCCCCAGGTCATGTCCAGGGCGGGCAGCAGATAATAATCCCGGATGCCGGTATTGGTCTCATCCATGCGCACAGCAATGGTGATGTCGGGCTTGAGTCCTTCGTCCAAGCGGATAACCCATCGGGCGGTTCCGGCCTCGCTTTGCTGGTAACGGCACAAAACAATCGACACCGTCCATTCCTCGTTAACCAAGATCAGATCGGTTTTCTCGTCGATGCTGACGCTGGAGCCCATTTGGCGCAGCTTTTCCAAGACCTCGGCCACAATTTCGGGATGCATTTTGCGGAGTTGCCGGTTGATTTCGATAAAACTATAGTCGATTTCCGGGTCATAGCCGATGAGGCGGTAGGCAGAGACCAAGCTGCCGAATCGGTTGCGAAAAGCCGAACTGGAGGGCAGATCTTCCGCTTCGTCGATCAGGATGCCAGAAATACGGCCATGTTGGGTCAAAATACCACGAAGCTTTTCGAGCATTTCTTCGTCGGAAAATTTATGGCTGCGGGTCAGGATGATGCTCTGCGCGGCGAGAAAGAGGGCGGAATCGATGATGCCGACAAAGGCATTATCTGCTCGAATCCATTTTTCAGGAGGATTTTCGACATGCTTCTGCTTCAGCTTGCAAGAGGTGCGGTGATAAACATTGTGTCCAAGATATTTTTCGTTGGTCAAAACCTCGTGAACCGTTCCGCGCGTCCAGGGGCGCTGAAAATCAGTCAAAATTCCCTGCTCATTTAAGAGCTTCATGATTTCCCCTTCGCTTTTCCCTTCGTTAACAAAAGCATTGTACATCCAGCGCACTGTTTCGACTTCTTCATCCGGGCCGGGCACTAAAATGACACGATCCGTCTGGATGCTCTTGTGTTCGCCCATCTTCAACATGCCCTTCTTCTGGCCGGTGTGATCGACCAACATGCGGCGTAGGCCAAATCCAGCGGTGCCGCCCTGTTTGAATCCGAGTTGGATCAACCGGCACGCCCCTCGAAAGACTTTGGCGGAAAGCTCCCGGCTGTATTCACCAGCCATGCCTCTTTTGACACTTTTGAAGATGGAACTGATGTTGCTACCGTCGTTCTCGAACTGTTCAGCGCAATAGTGGACTGCAATACCTGCGCGTTTGCAGAGGTATTCGTAATACGCGCTTTCGTCCGCATCCTGAAATCGTCCCCAACGACTGACGTCATAAACCAGGATGCAACTGAAATTGGTTCGCTTGTTTTCGACATCCGCGATCATGCCGGCTAACGAGGCACGGCCCTGGATGCTGAGTCCACTTTTGCCTTCGTCGCTGTAGACCGTCACGATTTCCATGTTGCGGCGAGCGGCATATTCTTTGATCACATCCATCTGATTGCTGGTGGAGTATTGCTGGTGTTCAGTGGACATACGGACATACGCCGCCGCACGAATGACGGGGGAGTCCCCTGGGGATGGGTCTACTGCGGTTGTCTTCATGGTAATTGGCAAAATTCTCTTTAACCCTCGACCGAATAAGTTCTGACAATTTCCATGCCACGGCGGGCGGCCGATTCACGAATCACGGTCACTTGATTATCAATGGAATCGCGTCGATCTTCTTTGGACATGCGAATGTAAACCGCTGTCCGATGGGCGGGCGCCTGATTAGTATCTTGTCGTGAGTCAGGTGTTTTCATGGTCGTTGTTGCAAAATGAGGTGCGCGTCACCTCCGCAGCAGGTTTGGAGCGTTGAGGGGGATAAGGCCCTGCTACGGAGGCTAGTCACCTCGTCGGGTGTGCCGTTGCATCCACCCGGAAAAAGAACAATATCCGTTGCCATGCGCCGGGAGGTTTGCCGATCCTTCCCGGAAGCATCGCACCCGCAGGATTCACGGCGGATGTTTCGGTGTTTCGGGCACACCTCCCTAAAAGCCCTCCTTGCTCCAAAATGTGCAGAAAGAAAAATCAGATTTTAAAGTCCTCCTCGGGCAAAAGCCCACGACGTGAGCTGGTCTTGCCTCCTCTTTTTTGATCCATAATTCATGTGCAAACCTTTTCATGGCCCTTGCGTCAAAGAAATAAGGAAGTTGTGTGGAGTCGAACGATCATCTTTTCCTAAACATTTTTTCTTTCGGCCCATTTGGGCGATGACAGCGGTAACGACCAAAAGGGGTGATTCGAAATGCGGTAACGAGATTTTGTGTGGTCGATCCAAGGTCGCCATGGTCCTCCAGTAATAACCTCCAAGCCGCATTCGGGTCGTTTGGAGGTGCCCGTCCCAGAGCGTGACCAAGGGTGCGCTCAAGCTCAGGAAGCCAGCGGCGAAATCGTTTCCAGTATTGCGAAAGAATATCTAGATGCCGGGTGACTTCATCGGGAAATGGATTTCCTCGAACGTAACTTTCAATCGTGCGATTTTCGACGAAACGGTAAGGCTGGGCAAAAGCGGGAAGGAGACTGACCGTCTTGCGGCAGCAGCGACAGAGGAAGCGCCGGACGAAAATGAGCAAGGCGCCAAGGCCCATCCGGCTCAGATTTCGGCTGTAGTAGCCCAAGGCCCAAAGTGTTTGTGTGCGACAACAATGGGGACACTTTTCTGGCGGCCGCATCTGTTTGTGGAAACTTTCTGCGACATATCGTTCTGGATCAATATCGATGGCGCAGATCAACTGCATGATCAACTTCGGCTGCCGCTCGGAATCTTGATTCGTTCTTATTTCTATCCACTCGTGTCCTGCGGCAATATCTCCTGGTTGGATTTATGCAAAATTTCAGCAAGATCGCGTGGGGAAAAAGGCTTGTCCAAAATACAGCGCAAAAGTGGATGTTCAATTCGCTCGGATATGGCTGAAAAATGGCCGGACATAATAAAAAGAGAACCTCTCCAGCCCTGCTCGTGTGCTTGTCTCGCAACTTCCAGTCCCGTCATTTCCGGCATGTGATAGTCTGTTACGAGAACATCTACCTCATGAATATGTTTCAGGGCTTCCTGGGGAGAGGCAAAGAGCAAGACGAAATGGCCCTCTGAGCGCAAGCTCAAGCCGAGAATCTGAGCCAGGGCCGCATTGTCATCTAAGATCAGGATTCGCATCGGTTACCACGGGGAAACTAGGCTTACTTCGGTGGTGATGGTCAGGGCTTCTCTATCACATGACAAGCTTAAACAACGGGGCATGTCCCGTGTCGCGTAGTCGAGATTCTGGCCATGTTTGAGAGGTGCCAAGCAAGAAACCTCGCCCTTCAGCGGAACGGAAGAAGTTCGGCCGTAAAGTCGCTCAGCTTCGGGAACAAGCTGGCTTAACGCAAGAGGACCTCGCTGAAGCTGTCGGCCTCAATGCCCGTCATTTGCAGGCCATTGAGGCGGGCGATTACTGGCCTACTCTACCGACCCTTAAGGCGCTACGCAAAGCGCTGAAAACAACCTGGGAATCATTGTGCGAAAGTTGGTAGCGGAACGGAATAATTGATCCTCGGCTGGTTAAGGAGCGCAAAACTTTATTTTCTGCACCGCTGCCTTCGCGTGCTCCTGCCGGAGATGGCCATAGGTTTTCATGGCGAGTACGCCGCCATCTTTATGTCCCAAAAGCCGCGACACGGTTGGAATGTCGATTCCGCTCTCGATTGCCGTGGTCGCGAACAGATGGCGCAAGTCATGATGGGTAATGCGGGGAATCTCGCGGGCGCGTTTGATGTCACGAACTGGGGTTATGACCACAATTCCCATTTCCACGCCGAGCTTTAGAACTTGGCGGAGGGTCGTCACGGTGTTGTTGAACCGCGACGAGGAAATCCCCTTGCGCTCCTTTTTTGCTCCGGGTGGCCGAAATTTCGTGCCATGCTGACGGAGCTGGCGTGCCCATTCTTGGCAAGCTGGTTTGGTGATCTTACGAAGTTCCGTTGTTTCCAGGCCCGGCCACGTCTTGAGGATCGCCCCGACGCATTGGCGACGATACTTTTTGGTTGAAGGTTTAAGGTCGGGATTACCGTCGAGTCGCTCCAAGTAAATTTTAACGGCTTCTCCGAAAGTCAGCTTACCCTGAACATCGGGAGTTGCCACCTCCGCTCGCTCCCTTTCCTGCTTAATCAGCTCAGCAAGCCGGTTTCGGGCAACACTCATGAGCGGAGTGTCCAGCGATTTACGAATGAGTCGTCCACCGATCTTGACGCGGGCAAAATATATTTTTGAGCTTTTCCAGCGAACAAGGTTTGATATGCTCGACTTTTCCCAGGGTGAATCCTGGGTTTTGTCTTCTTGGGTGTTTTCAGCAGTATTCATAACATGGTATCAGATTGCGGTATCAGATTACTCGAAAGCGCGCCGGATGTCAAACGTAAGTAGCTTAAAATCAACATAAATGCCAGGGTAGCTCAGCGGTAGAGCAGGGGACTCATAAGCCCTTGGTCGGGGGTTCGATTCCCCCCTCTGGCACTTTCCCCTGAATGGTGTTTAGAATGGCGGCTCACTCATGGCCGGCATCATCCCACCCGAAATTGTTGAACAGGTGCGCCACGCCAGCGACATCGTCGATGTCATCGGCAGTTACGTGCCGCTGAAAAAAGCGGGAGCGAAGTTCAAGGCGCTCAGTCCCTTCAACAAGGAGAAGACGCCCTCGTTTTACGTCGATCCGGCCAAGCAGATGTTCAAGTGCTTCAGTAGCGGGCACGGCGGCGATGTGTTCAAGTTCCTGATGCTGATGGAAAACATGACATTTCCCGAGGCGATCCGGCGTTTGGCCCAGCGGGCGGGCATTGTCATTCCCGAGAGCGGTCCGCACGATCCGCAGGCCCGCAGCCGGCGCGAGGAACTGCATGCGCTTTATGCCGCCGTCGCGGCCTGGTGGCAGAAGCTGCTCAAGACCGATCCGGCCGCGGAATCGGCTCGCGCTTACCTCAAGAGCCGCGATTTCCCCGATTCGCTCGTCGAGGAATTCGGTCTCGGCTACGCGCCGGAGAGCTTCGATGCCACGATGAAGTGGGCACGGCAAAAAGGCTACAGCGCCGAGGCCCTCGAAACGGGGAAGCTCGTCGCCACATCGGAAAGGGGCACGACCTACGATTTCTTTCGCGGGCGGCTGATGATTCCGATCCACAATGACGCGGGCGAGGTCGTCGCTTTCAGCGGACGCCTGCTCGATCCCGAGGCGAAGGCGCAGAAATATGTCAACTCGCCCGAGACGCCGATCTTCGTGAAGAGCCGGATTCTTTTCGGCCTGAACAAGACGAAGCGGCCAATCATCGAGGTGGGGAGCGCGATTCTTTGCGAAGGGCAGATCGATCTGATGCGCTGCTGGCAGCACGGCATCCGCAACGTGGTCGCGCCGCAGGGCACCGCGTTCACCGATCCCCACGCGCGCATCCTGAAGCGGATCGCGAAGGAGGTGGTCATCTGCTTCGACGCCGATCGCGCCGGGCAGGCGGCGGCACAACGGACGATCGACGTGCTGCTCAAGGAAGACCTGCAGGTCCGCATCGCGCGGATCCCGCCGGGCGAAGACCCCGACAGCCTGCTGCGCAAGCAGCCGGTTGCCGTTTTTGAGACTATTTTGCGCGAGGCGAAAGATTACACCCGCCACCTGCTCGATACCGCCTGCGAAGAGGAGGAGATCACGAGCCCGCGCGGACGCGGCGCCGTGGCGCAAAAAATGGCGCAGGTCATCGCGAAGATTCCGAACGCGGTGCAGCGCGAAGGTTTCCTCCTCGACGTGGCCAGGCGGCTCCAGGTGCCGCGCTCGGTGCTGGAGGAAGAGGTGCGCAAGGCCGAGGCGCAACTGCGCCGCGCCGAGCTTCAGCAGCGGAATTATCCGGCCGCGACGGGGGCAGCGGAAAAGGAGGCCGAAGCCGCGCAGCCCGAGCCGCCGGAGCCGATCCAGGCCGCGCCGATCATCGAGGCGATGCTTTCGCTTTTGCTGACGAACCCGGAATTGGTCCCGCAGGTGAGCCGCCAGCTTGATACGGCCTGGGTGGAAGGCCTGGGCGGCGCGGATGTGCTGCTGCAGGTGCTGGAGGCCCACGCGCACGATGCGTTCGAGAACGCGACACAATTCATGGCAGAATGTGATGACCGGTCGCGCGATTATTTCGCGGGACTCCTCTTCAGTCCTCCGCCTCTGCCCGCCGAAACCACGCCGGAAGCGTATGCCGACCAGCTCGTGCGCAATTTTGAGAGGCGGTGGAAGCAGCAGCGCCTGCAATTCCTGACCATTGCGGTCAAATCGGACGAGCTCTCCGTGGAGGAAAGGATGAAGTTCCTTATGGAAATCCAAGCGATCCGGCGAAAGTTTCCGGACCTCGAGCCGTGAGGAATAAAAGGGGTGGAGAAATCGCTTCCTGCGCGCTTCGCGCGCCCGGACAACAAGTAGTCCGGGCCACCCGAAACGTGCTTTCTTCTTTGATTGTGGTTGTCTGGAAGCGCTCGATTCAGGGCCATGATATTGGAGAATGGACAGGCCGGGTGGCCCGGGCTACTTGTTGCCCGGGTCGCCGCAGGCGACAGGAAGCGATCAGATGCCTAAACGTCAAATCATCGATCAGCCGGGAGAGTTTCATTTCGTCACTTTCTCCAGTTACCAAAGAAGACAATTTTTGGCCCCCGAACGCACGCGAACCATCGTCGTGGAGGTCTTGCAAACCTGCCTCGAAACTCATCGAGCATTCTGTCATGGCTTTGTCGTCATGCCCAACCACGTTCATGCCATTCTTTCCGTTGCGCCTGAAAAAACCATCGCCTCTTTTCTTCAACCTTGGAAGAAGACAAGTTCCTACCGCATCAAGCAATTTTATGCCCAGGAACTCACGCAATACCATGACCTTTGTCCGGAAGATTGTCCGATCTGGCAGTCAAAATTCTATGATTTCAATTTGGAGTCCGACAAAAAGTTCTTCGAAAAACTGGAGTATATGCACACGAATCCTGTTTCAGCGGGACTAGCCCCGACCATCATCGATTGGGCATGGAGTTCCGCGCGATTTTACGAGATAGGCGAAGAGGTTGGGGTGAAGATTACGCAATCTTATTGAGTCGCTTCCTGCGCGCTTCCCGCGCCCGGACAACAAGTAGTCCGGGCCACCCTGAAGAGCGACGCCTCAAGGCCCGTCTTTCACTGACGAAGATAGTTCGCATTAGTTCAAAATAGTTCCTTGACCCCGGATAGACGGTGGAGGATACTACTAAGTTCCACGTCTCTCACCGTTTCCCCAACGACCTATGCCCAAATCGAGCCGCTCCATCACTCCGAAAGCACCCTCCAAGAACCACCGCCACACGGCCTCCGCCACGGCGCACAAAGCAACGCCTGCTTCGCTGAAGTCGAAAAAAAGCGCGCCGAAAAAAAGCGAAAAAGTTGAAGCCAAGAATGGTCATAAAAGCGGCCTGAAGAACGGTCACAAGAACGGGGTGAAAAATGGCCACAAGAATGGCCACAAGACGGAAGGCGGCTCTTCGGTGGCTTCGCCTTCGAAGTCGATTGCTGATTCGCATGAAAAGGACGCCAAGGGAGTCCAGGCGGTTTGGACGGGCCAGCCCGAGCGCCAGGAACGCCTGCGCGACCTGGTCAAGCTGGCCAAGGACCAGGGTTATCTCACCTGGGACGATCTCAACGAGGCGATTCCCGAGAGCGTCAACAATCCCGAGGAGCTCGAGGCGATCATCATGTTCCTGCGCAACCTCGAGATCGACGTCATCGACGCCTCCGAGGTTGACCGTTACAAGCAGACCGCCGCCGGGGCCGAGGAAGAACTTTCCGACGAGGAAAAGACCGACGCCAAGCTCGATATTCTCGACGACCCTGTCCGGATGTATCTCAAGCAGATGGGGCAGGTCCCGCTTCTCACGCGCGAGCAGGAAGTCGAAATTTCCAAGCGGATCGAGGACGCCGAGAGCATGGTCCAGAAGCACCTCAACCGCTTCGGCTTCACCGCGCGCGAGTATTTGAATCTGGCCCGCAAACTTGAGCAGGGTCGCGAACGGTTCGACCGGGTCATCCAGGACAAGAAGATCGACAGCCGCGACAAGTACCTGGCCACGCTCAAGGCGCTGGTGCGCAGCGTCGAGGGCGCCAACCAGAAGGCCGACGTAACCTACGCCAAGGTGGTCAAGGTGCGCGGCCACGCGTCGTCGCTGGCCAAGGCCGAAAAGGAATTCGTGAAGGCCGATGCCGCGCTCCAGAAACTTTTCATTCGTTTCTATTACAAGCAGAAGGTCACGGAGGAATTTGTCGTTGTTTGCGAACATCACCATCACGAGCTGGTCGAGGCGGAACGGCTGCTGGAAAAGCTCCATAAATCGCGCAGCAAAAGCCGCGAGCACGCCGCGCATGTCTCGGAACTCGAGCAGAAGATCCAGGACGTCGAACAGATGGTCCGCATGCCGCTCGCGCGGTTCCATGAGGACCATCATCATCTGGTCGAATGGCTCCGCAAGGCCCATAAGGCGAAGACCGAAATGGTCGAGGCCAATCTGCGCCTCGTCATTTCCATCGCCAAGAAGTACACCAACCGCGGGCTCTCCTTCCTTGACCTGATCCAGGAAGGCAACATGGGCCTGATGAAGGCGGTCGAAAAATTCGAGTACCGCCGCGGCTATAAGTTTTCCACCTACGCGACGTGGTGGATCCGTCAGGCGATCACGCGCAGCATCGCCGACCAGGCGCGGACCATCCGCATCCCGGTCCACATGATCGAGACGATCAACAAGCTGATGCGCGTGCAGAAGCAGCTGGTGCAGGAGTTCGGCCGCGAGCCCACGCCCGAGGAAGTGGCGGAGGAAATTTGCCTGCCGGTAGAGCGCGTCCGCGCCGTCCTGCGCATGGCACAGCAGCCGATTTCGCTCCAGGCCCAGGTGGGCGACAGCGACGATACGACCTTCGGCGATTTCATCGAGGACAAGTCGGCGGAGAATCCGTCCGAGATGACCGCCTACGCGCTGCTTAAGGAGAAAATCCGCGATGTGCTCGACACGCTGACCGAGCGCGAACGGGCCGTGCTTGAACAGCGCTTCGGCCTGGTCGACGGCTATTCGCGCACGCTCGAGGAGGTGGGCCGCCAGTTCCGCGTCACGCGCGAACGCATCCGCCAGATCGAGGCGAAGGCGCTCCGCAAGATGCGGCACCCGACCCGCATCCGCCACCTGCACGGCTTCCTCGAAGCCGACCAGGACGCCGGGCTGGTGTAAGCAAGGTAACGATCGGACGGAGTGCGACGGTCAGAGATCGATGCTATTGGAGGGTAGTTTTGCGCAGGAGCTTTACTGCACTCCGCAGGAGCGACGGTCAGAGACCGCCGCTACACCAAATCGGGGAACGACTCGAACTGGTCGAGGATGTCGCGGGTGAAGTCCTCGTATAGGTAGTCTTTGTTGCCGCGCGCCTCCCAAATGATTTTGGTCGAGGGCAATTCTTCCCAGGGCCGCTGGTCGAGCGTCGGATTGCCGCTGTAGCCGATGCCGATTTGCTTAACGAGGTGGTTGATGGAAACGAGCGCGTGGGGAAGCAGCGCGCGTCGGCTGATCCGCGCGGGCGTTTCATGCTGGGCCACCGCGTCGACCAGGCCATGCGGAAAATCATTTTCCTTCAGCCAGTTCGCGCCCGCCTCGGCGTGAGTCATGCCGAACATTTCCGTTTCGCAGGAGACGAGCGGAATCGAGTCCTGCATCGAGCGGTTCATCGCGGTGAAATAGGCAAAGGGGAAGAGCTCGGAGAGGATCATCTTGCCGACGTCGTGGAAGGTGCCGACGGCATACTCGAGACCGGAGCGCTTGAGATCGAGCGCGTCGTAGATGAAGTCCATCACCACGCCGACCGAAATCTGGTGACGCCAGAGCGGCGTCCAGTCGAAGGTAGGCGATTTCGGGTTCTCGTAGTTCAGCGCGAAAAAGGTGATCGCCAGGTTACGCGCCCGCTCGAGGCCGAGGGTTTCGAGGGCTTCGACCGCGCTCATGCCCTCTGCCGACTCGTCCTCGCCCTTCGGGTTGACCATGAAGTTAACCAGAAGGCGGACGGCGGCTTCGTAGCCGGGAACCTTGTCCATCACCTCGGCCAGCGCCGCCGGTTCCTCGGCCCGGGGATGGCACAAATCCCGGATGGTGTTGAGCAGTACATGGACCTGGAGCGGTTCGAGCCGACTTTTCATCGACTCCTCCACTTGCGCGCGGGAGAGGCGGAGAGATGAACCGGTTTTGGCCTCGGAGACGCTCCAGGGCTGCTTGGACTGGGCGAGCAATCCGTGCAGCGTCTGGGTGTTGCTGCCCGAGCGGGGGACGGAGACCAGCCGGGCCTTCGAGGGCGAGGCTTCGAGCGGCTTGGTGTCGTAGCGGAAAGCGTGGACATTTTCGAGGGCTTCGCGCAATTCGCGGTAGTCGGCGAAGCGATCGTCGGGAGACCGTTCCATCATCTTTTTGATCAGATGAATCCAGCCGGTGGGTACATTGGCTTCGCGCGCAATCTCGATCGGGAACGGCTTTTCCAGATGGCCCCAGATGATGTCCTCGAGGGTCGCGCCATTGAACGGCTGGTGGCCGGTCATGAGGTGAAAGAGCGTGGCGCCGAGGGAATAGATGTCGGTGCGCTGATCCGTCGGGCCCCGGGCGATCTGCTCCGGCGAAACGTAGGCCGGTGTGCCGAAGGCCTCGCGCTCGCCGGCCTCGCCCGCGTCCTTGACGATTTTCTGCGCCAACCCGAAATCGGTCAGCATGATATTATTTGCCCGGTCGACGAGGAAGTTGGCCGGCTTGATGTCGAGGTGGACGATATTGGCTTTGTGCGCGGAATGGAGCGCGGCGACGGCGTGGCTCAGGAACCACTTGGCGTGTTCTTCCGTGAACCAGCGCTTGGTTTCAATCCAGTCCTCAAATGTCTCGCCGTCGATGTACGACATGCTGAAGAAAACGACGTTGCCTTCCTGGCCGATAAAAAAAATCGGCATGATGTTCGGATGGCGCAACGCTGCGACCGCGCGGGCCTCCTCCTGGAAATATTGGACGTAGTTGGGATTGCTGGCGTACTCGGGCCGCAGGACCTTGATCGCGACATAGCGTTCGAGCGCCGGTTCCAGCGCCTTGAAAACCGTCCCCATGCCACCCTGGGCGATTTTGTCGGTAATGACGTAGTGCCCGAGATGTGTTCCAGACAAAAGGTCTTGAAGCTCCAATGGACGCGACATAGGTGATCCTCTTCTTGTGCACACACTTGGCGAATGCACGTAAAAAGTTTATCGTCCCGTTTACGAAACAACAGTGAAAACCGTCGTGAAATGAATATAAATTGACCGAAGCAATGCCCGCCAGTCCCGGCGAACCGGCGATAGCCGGAATTTATTTGGGCTGCGGCGTCGCCGACCCGGGGTTGGCGCCCGCGATGACGGTCGATCCGGCGTAGGCTTTGACCAATCCCTGGGCGACGCAATCGGCATACTCGCGGAAAATGCTCCCATAACTTTTGCCGTCAAAAGTCCGCACACCTTCGTAATCTCCAGCCAGCAGGCGCTGGTAAACGACCTTGTTGTTCATGAAATAGGGTTCCGTGCAGACCACGGGGCCGTCATATTCGCGATTCGCCGCCAGGTTGCGCGCCACGACATAGGCATTGTTCGGGATGACCGCGCGCGTGGTGCCCGAGTCGCCATACTTGACCGGACCGAGGCCGGTCTTTTGCGTAAAGACGCCGGCTATGTCGGCGGCCACTTCCGCTTCGATATCGGAACCGCCCTCAACCATTTTGTAAACGCAGCGGCGCTGCATTTCGGGGTCCTGCATTTCCGATTTGGTGTAGCTGCCGCCGACAAAGAAGATGTTGGCGTTTCCGGGGGTGACCCGGCCCCGGCCGCTGCCCGGGGTGGCGTCGATGTAAAGCGTGATGGTTATGTCGGGCACGAAGTTGTTCCGGATGCGGTTGCCCCGTTCCACGATTTCCGAGCACCGGTAAAAGAGAAATTCGGAGAGTTCGAGCAGCCGGTGACCGAAGAGAAGATTGAGGTTTTCCGGCGGCAAGGCTCGGAGATTCTGCTTGCGGGAGGAATGCGCGATGAGCAGTTCCCGCGCTTCCTCGATCATATCGTTGGGGCGGTAAGGGGTCACCGGCTCGGTCGAGTCGCGCACCAGGAAAACCGATGCGCCCATGTTGGTCAGTTCCTCCTTCAGCAGGCGACCGGTGATCAGGTTCAGATCGCCTTCCTGCACCGGCGCGCTGCCATGATAGCGGGTGCTGCGCTCTTCCATTTGCGCCCAGGGTCCGCCGATGTGGCCGGGATCAATGGCGACGCGCAATCCGTTGAGCGGCTTGTCGAGCGGATGCGACATGGTGCGAACTTCGGCCGGCGTGCGAAACCAGCGGATCGGCGCGCGGGGCTGGTTGGGCGGCGCGAACTGAAGCACGAATTGGGGAAGGGTCCGCTCCTGGGGCGAGGGATAAATCACGACGCGCGAGTCATTGATGTCGAGGAAAGGCGTGAAGGCGGAAAAGGGGTCGTAGAGGCTGTGGAGCTTTTGCTCGAATTGCGCACGGGTGATCGTTCCTTGATAGAGATCGATCGGGAACCATGGGTTCGGCGTGGGCAGCCGGGGCGAACCGGTGGCGGTCTTCAGGCGGCGCAATTCGGTGATGCTGCGCGCGCTCCACGACGTCCACGGCGTGACGGGGGGATACGAAACCAGGGGAAGGTCGCCGAGGGAGGTGGGAGCGGGAGGCGGCGCCGGGCTCGGATTGATCGGCTCACCTCCGGCGACATGACCCAGCAGCGCGCCCGCGCCGATCAGAGCGATAATTCCGTAAATAGTTAATTTGGACCTTCCGAAAAGCATGGCCGACTAAGCTGTCAGCGCTCTATAAAAAACGCAAGAGTGCAATTGCGATAAATGTACGTCGTAAATTGAAGCTTGGCGAACGGACGCAATCGGCTAAGGGGTGGGAGGCCAATTTACAATTCTCATGATCAACTTCACACGCGCGTTCGATTCGGCCTGGGAGCGGATGCATATCATCCTCTTTCGTCCATTTGATTTCGGGAAGTGGTGCGCCATCGGGCTGAGCGCGTTCCTGGCCGGTTTTCTCCAGGGCGGCAACGGTTTTAACTTCTCCTATAACCGGGGTGCCAACGCGAACTACAATTCGCCCCATCTCAGCCTTCGGACTCCCGTCCCGAACTTCGACCTGCGTCAATTCATTACGAACATCACTCACGCGGCCTCGACCGCGCAGGCCGGAATGGTCGTCTTGATTGTCCTTGGGGTTGTCGTCCTCTTTTTCGGCTTCATTCTTTTGTTCTACTGGCTAGGCACCCGGGGACAGTTCATGTTCCTCGACAATATCGTGCGCAATCGGGGCGCGATCTCCTGGCCCTGGGAATACTACAAGCGGCAGGCAAACAGCCTCCTGGGTTTTTATCTTCTTTTTCTGGTGATTTCATTCGGCATCTTTCTGCCCATTCTCGCCGCGATGGTCGTCATGTGCATACCGCTTTATATGCAGCATCGCTGGCCCGGCGGGGGAGAAATCACCGGCCTTGTGGTCCTGGGTCTTCTCTATCTTGTCCTCGCGCTGGGCATGAGCATTCTCCTTTTCATTTTTCGGGAATTCGGCATCCCGATCATGTTCCGCCAGGGTTTGCTGGCCCGGCCCGCTTTTTGGGAATCGATGGGGCTGATCCGGAAGCATGCCGGCAGCGTGGCCCTCTTCATTCTGCTCCGCATCGCAATTTTCATCGGGATTGTCATTCTCTCGCTCATCGTCTGCTGTGCGACGTGCTGCATCGAATTGATCCCCTATGTCGGGACGGTTATCCTGCTGCCGGTGGTCGTTTATGTCCGTTGCTTCACACTCGACTGCCTCGCGCAGTTCGGGCCCGAATACGACGTCTGGACCGTGGACGTGCCGCCTGCCGCCATGGAGGCTCAGCCTCCGGCCTGACGATAAAATCATCCTCCCGCCACCACCCGGATAAATTCGACTCGGTCCCCGTGCTGGAGCGTGCGCGTGGGCCATTCCTCTCTCGACAATGTCTGGTGGTTAAGCTCGACCAGCAACCGTCGCGGATCGAGCCCGCAGCCTGCGGCGAGTTCTCCCAGCGTCGTCGCCGCGCTCACCTGGCGCGCGTGGCCGTTGACGAAAATGCTGAGGCGTCCCTGGACCGTTTCCGACATGATCTATTTAGCCACAAAAGAACTCCCTACGCCACCTTCCGTGTGCTCGACCGGACGATGATCTCGACCGGCAATTGGCGGGGCTCTACGGGATTGCCCTTTTGCAAATCGAGCGCGAGCCGGAGGGCCGTTTCGCCCATTTCCATTTGCGGGACGCGCACCGTCGTCAGCGGCACGCGAAATTGGGTGGCGAGGACGCCGTCGCCAAAACCGACGATGGAAACGTCGTCCGGAATGCGGAAGCCCTGCTGGAAAAGGGTGTCGGCGGCGCCGATGGCGACGCTGTCGTTATGGGCCACGACGGCGGTGAAGGACGCCTTTTCCGAGAGCGCCTGGGCCATCGCTTTCCGGCCTGAATCGATGTCCTTGTCCGCGAGAAAAACGCGGGTGTCGCTGTAGGGCACGCCCGCCGCGGCGAGGGCGCGTTGATAACCGCTAAAGCGTCCCGCGCTGGAGGACGAGCC
Source organism: Methylacidiphilales bacterium (assembly GCA_965226715.1). Lineage (GTDB taxonomy): Bacteria > Verrucomicrobiota > Verrucomicrobiia > Methylacidiphilales > UBA1321 > JABDGH01. The sequence goes on from CBDDEB010000002.1 coordinate 379,979, forward strand.
GTTGGGACCCGCCAGGAAAAGTATCTCGCGATGGCCCAGTTCGAGCAGATGGTCCGTGGCAAGCTGGCCTCCGCGCTGATCGTCGCAGACCACCCAGCTGACCTGAGGAAAATTTTCCGCTCCGGCGGGATAGGCGTCGAGCAGGATGGTGGGAATTCCGCTTGTCCGCACCATTTCCAGCGTGGCCAGCCGGTGTTGCCAGCGGACCGCCGGCACGAGGAGCAGGGCCTCGACCTGTCGGGCGATCATTTTATGCACTTCCCGCATTTCATTCTCGGCCCGATCAAGGGAAGAGGCGATAAGGACTTGCAGGTCAAGGGCCTCCGCCTGTCGCTCGACGCCCCAAACCAAGTGGGAATAGTAGGTGTGGTTGATTTGGGGCACGACGACTCCGATGAGCCCGCTCCGGCATCGGCGCAAATTTTGCGCGGCCCGATTGGGGATATAGTTTCGCCTCTTGGCCTCCGCCTGGACGCGGGCCTTGGTGGCTATACTGATGTCGGGAGCGTCCCGCAGGGCCTTGGATACGGCCATTACCGACAGGTTTAACGATGCAGCCATTTCCTTTAGCGTCGACATCCGCGTTATTCGACACGAAAAAGGAGGAATTGTCTAGAACGGGCTGTCCGGACGTCTGAAAACAAATCTATTTCCGGGAAATACAAACCGTATCGAAAGCGCCTTCAACCCTCAGCCCCACTGCCTTTCTCATGGCGACACTCCACCACGTCCGGCGGGTGACGGTGGTTCCGGGGCGTTTGCGCTTATATCCGGGCAACTCGAGGCATTCGAACTTGGTGAGCTCCACGGTAAGTCCGGCCTCCTCGGCCAGGGCCCGGTGCCCTTCCGGATAAATCCGCCAACAATCGACCGGGGCCTCATGATAGGGCCAACTCACCGGATTGATCGTAATCACAAGGCCGCCCGGACGACAGACCCGGGCCAGCTCCTTCATCCAGATCCAAGGCTTACGGACGTGCTCGATAACCTGCCCCGAAAGGACGATGTCGAACGTATCATCCTTCAGCGGAAAAGAATATTCGCTGGAGGCCTGGTACGTGATATTGGGGTGCGCATAAAGATCAATGGTTTCCCAGCTGCGAGGTCCGTCGGGGGTGGCTTTTTGATATTCCGAGTTGGGGTTTAAATTCGGACCCACCTCCAAAAGCCGTTGGTCGGGTTTCAAGAGCGGCAACACGTACTTTTGATAAAGCAGGATGCTATTGAGATGCATGATTGGTTCCACTCTCCATTAACGGTTAGGTCACCTCAAGGCTAATCGGTTAATAACCGGCCTTGTGGTAGTGCGGTTATTGTTGCGGAGCGGAGATAACATCTTGCAAAGTCTGCGGCGCGATAAGAGTCTTGACCGTCATGACGCTTTTACTGAGGAACGGCGCCGTTTTTCTCCATATTCCCAAAACGGGTGGAACCTGGGTCTTCAACATTTTGCGGATGTTGGATCTGATCAAGGCGCCCCTGGGCCATCCTCACTCCGATTTCGACCGGGCTTTTTGGCACGACCGATTTTACCGCGATGACAAGGTCTTCCGTCAGATTCTTCGCCGTGCGGTGGGCTCTCCGCGGGCGCCGGTGGTGGCGGTCAATGCCTTTAGATTCTGCTTCGTGCGCCATCCGCTCTCCTGGTATGAATCATGGTGGCGTTACATGCAGGGCCTGGAGTGGAAATTCTGGGGGGATGAGCGGGACCCCTACAAGTGGCACCCCAATTCCATGCTGAACGGCCTGGGCAGTCCCGATTTCAATACGTTCATGCACAACGTGAACAAGAAACGGCCCGGCTTTGTCACCGAGATGTATGGATGGTACGTCCGGCCCGGCGTTGAATTTGTCGGCAAGACGGAAAGCCTTTCGCAAGATTTGATGAAGGCGTTTTCGCTGATGAAGCTCGAGGTCGATCCCGCCCGGGTCGCTGCGGTGCCCCATCAGAATGAAAGTCCGGCTCGTATCGCCCGGCCGGAATGGGACCCCGCGGTCAGGAAGGAAACGCTCCGGCTCGAATATGCCGGTTGTGTGCGGTTCGGTTATCCGGTCGGGGAAACGGAGTTGGGCTAGGCGCGGCGCATGGCCTGTGGCAGGAACGTTGCCTTTTTCGGAAACTTCGCCATGCTGAACGGCTCATGCAGTCGATTGCCGTCTTTTTGATCCGCGTTTATCGCGTGGTTTTTACGCCCCTGAAGGTCATGGTGGGCGCGCAAGGCTGTTGCCGCTACACGCCGACCTGTTCCCACTATGTGGAGGAGGCCATTTGCACGCACGGCGTCTGCCGCGGTCTCGGCCTCGGAATGGGCCGTGTTTTGCGCTGCCATCCCTGGGGCGGCGCAGGATTTGATCCGGTTCCGCCGGCCTGCGGTGCGTCCAGGTAAGCTTCCCACGTTTAAAATTATGGATCGCACGAGTCGTATTGGCCTTGTTCTTTGCATCTTTCTCCTGGTGGCCGTTCAATTGACCCTGGATAAATTTTATCCTGCGCCGCCGCTCAAGTCTCCGACCGCGCTCAAGGCTTCGACCCCACCGTCCACCGTCGCTTCCGTACCGGCGACGCATATGACGGCGGAACCGGGCGGTCCGGTCCCGGCTCCGGCGCCGTCGGCCCCGATCATCGAGAAACTGAGCGTGATCGAGAATGACGCGATGAAGGTAACCTTTACCTCCGCGGGCGCGGCGATCACGGAAGTGGAGCTTAAGGAGCACAAGGCCGATAACGGCGGCCACGTCGTGCTCAACGAGCAGTCCCATTCCAATATCCTCGCCCTCACCGGATGGCCGGGAGCCGACACGGTCAATTTTCAGGTGCAGGAAAATCCCACGGGAGTCAGCTATTCCGGCGACCTGCCCAACGGCGTGAAATGGGAGCGGACCTACGCCTTCGGCAAGAACCTCGAAAGCGATACCGGGATGAGCGGCTTCCTGCGAGTCCTCTCCCATAAGATTGCCCGGCATTTGGGGCAGGCGGAGATCAAGCCGCTGGTCTATACGCTCGACGTGACCGACACGCTGACGAATACCGGCGCGACGGATGTCACCCTGCCTGCCTATGCGCTGAGCGTCGGCCGCGCGGAACCGCTTTACGATCCCGCCACCCCGTGGTCGAAGCGGACGGCTTCCTCGTTCAACCAGCAGTATCTCGGTTCCGGCTGGCTCACCACCCGGTTCCACCTGACGACGATCGGGAACTTCAGCCCCAGCTACGTTCCCCTGATCGGGATCAAAACGGGAGACGCGAAAGATCAGATTTCGAGCCAGAGCATCGACCCGGCGCCGCTGCGATGGATCGGGGTGGAGAATCAATTCTTTACCGTGCTACTGACGCCGGCCCAGGAAAATTCGATCCAAAACGGCCAGCTCCATTGTTTCAACCAGTGGGACGAGGACGGGCATCTGGTGCCCCGGGACGCTGATCCCGACATCGAGGCCGCGGCCACCTTTCCCGCGCTCAGCGTTCCCGCCGGCAAGTCGGTCACCCTGAATTATGGCCTTTATGCCGGGCCGAAGGACTTCAACCGGCTCGATGCGCTGGGCGCGAACCAGGGCGAATTGATGAATTACGACGGCGTGATTCCGTTTTCGCTTTTGATCGTGCCGATGCTGACCGTCCTCCATTTCTGGTACCTGATTTTTCACAATTACGGAGTCGCGATCATCCTGCTCACGCTGATGATCAAGGCCATCACCTGGCCGCTGCAAAGCATCGCGAACCGTTCCGGCAAGCGGATGCAGGCGTTGGCGCCGAAGCTGAAGGAGCTCCAGGCCAAGTACAAGGAGACTCCCGAAAAACTCCAGACCGAGACATTTGCGCTCTACAAGGAATATGGCGTCAACCCGTTCGGCGGCTGCCTCCCGGCGCTGATCCAGATGCCCGTCTTCTTCAGCCTCTATTTCATGCTGCAAAACGCGGTCGAATTGCGCGGGCAATCGTTCCTCTGGGTCCACGATCTGACCAAGCCCGACGCGGTTTACACGCTGCCTTATCTCTTTTTAGGTTTTCATCCCTCGCTCCACCCGTTGCCGATCATGGTCACCCTGCTGACCATGGTGATGATGCGCATGACGCCGCAGATCGGCGATCCGACCCAGGCGAAGGTCGCCCAGTTCATGCCACTCATGTTCCTCTTTATCTTTTATAACTTCGCCGCCGCGCTATCGCTCTATTACGTCATCAACAATTGCGTTTCCATCGTGCAGATCTATCGCAATCTGCGCAAACCGCTGCCCGATTTGAAACGCGTCCCCCGCAAGAAGACCTAGGGCCTGGTACGAGCACGAGTCCAGCTTGCTTCTGCGATTCCGTTCCCGCTGTGCGTTGCCACTTTTCTCGCGTGACTTAGTCCCGCCGGATGCTTTCAATTTGCCATGCACATTTTCGTCACGGGCGGGGCCGGTTACATTGGCAGCATTTGTTCGGAAGAACTCATTAACGCCGGACACCAGGTCACCATCTTTGACAACCTGAGCGAGGGTCATCGCGCGGCGGTTGACAAGCGGGCCGCCTTCATCAAGGGCGACCTTATGAACCGGGACGAGATTTTCGCATCGGTGGGCAAGGCGAAGCCCGACGCCATCATGCATTTCGCCGCGAATGCCCTCGTGGGCGAATCGATGACGAATCCCTCGAAATATTTTCGCAACAATGTCTTTGGCGCGCTCAATCTGCTCGACGCCGCGGTCGAGACCGGCGTGAAGAAATTCATCTTCTCCTCGACCTGCGCGACCTATGGCACGCCCGAAAAAATTCCGATGGACGAACGCCTGCCGCAAAAGCCGATCAATCCCTACGGCCAGTCGAAGCTCATGTTCGAGCAGATCCTGAACTGGTACGACAAGATTCACGGCATTGTCCACGTCAATCTCCGCTACTTCAATGCCGCCGGGGCCAGCGAACTGTTCGGCGAGGACCATCGCATCGAGACGCATCTCATCCCCAACATCCTCAAGGTCGCGCTCGGCCAGAGGGAAAAGGCCGAGATTTACGGCGAGAAATACGCCACGCCTGACGGCACCTGCATCCGCGATTTCATCCACATCCACGACCTGGCCGCCGCCCACATGCTTGCGTTGGGGCGCGAGAGCAGCGTCAGTTACAACCTCGGCAGCGGCGAGGGCTTTTCGGTCCGGCAGGTCATCGACATCGCGCGCAAGGTGACCGGCCACCCGATTCCCGTCGTGGTCAAGGACCCGCGTCCCGGCGATCCGCCGCGCCTCGTGGCCAGCTCGCACAAAATCACCAGCGAACTCGGCTGGCGTCCCAAGTATCCGCGCCTCCAGCCGATCATCGAAAGCGCGTGGGCGTGGCATCAGAAGCATCCGACTGGGTACGGAGACTGAAAACTTAGAGCTAAGAACTTGGAACGAAGAACTGGGAAACTGACTTTTATCTCCCCACTTCTGCGCTCTCAGCTCTAAATTCTAAGTTCATGAAGACTGTCGTCTGTTTCGGGGCGAGCCTGACGGCGGGCACGGTCAGCTTCAATTATCTCGACCTGCTCGGCGCGTGTCCGGCGCTGGCCGATTTCCACTTCATCAATCACGGCGTTAACGGCGACCTCGCCTGGAACGGCCTCGAGCGGCTCGACCGGGTCATCGCGGAGCGTCCCGATTTCGTCACCATCCTCATCGGCACCAACGACGTCAATGCGACCATGAGCGAGCGCAATAGCCTGCGTTATCAAGCTTTTAATCATCTGCCCACGGAACCGACGCTGACCTGGTACGAATGCAACCTTGGGACGATTGTCAAAAGGTTGAAGCAGGAAACGCGCGCGCGACTGGCCCTCCTTTCCCTGGCTGTGATTGGAGAGGATCTTGAGCACGAGGCCAATCGCAAGGTCGAGCTCTATAATGATGCGGTCCGCCGGGTGGCCCGCGAACAGAATATCGCGTATCTCCCGCTTCACGAGAGGATGGTGGCCTATCTTCACGAACATGAAGCGGAGCGGGCGCAGCTTCCTCCGCGGTTGGAGTACCGCGACGGCCTGCATAACACCGGCAACGCCCTGGCCCTTCACGCGACGGGGCTTTCCTGGGATGAGGTCTCCCGCCGCAACGGGCTTCTAATCACAACCGATTGCCTTCATCTCAACAGCATCGGCGCCGGGATGATCGCCGACCTCATCGAAGGCTGGCTTCTCTCGTGATGGACAGACCCTGCAAAGGTTGTCAACGGCGCCTCCTTGAGGCATTCTAGGGGATGCGCTTTTACATGCTGCCTGCGGAAGAGGGGAAGACGACCTGCATTAACTTTGAACACGTGGCCTACATCCATCTCGGCGCAAAAACCATCGAGCTCCATTTCATCGGCGTCGAGGCGCCCATGGTGGTGACGAAGTCGGCCACGACCCTGGCCCTGGTTGCCAAGGGCATGGATCTCTCGGATACGTCCAAGGACCTCGTGAGCACGCTTTGACCTCCTTGCATCCTTCCAGAACGGCCGCGGCAGTCCGGGAAAATGCCCATGAAATTATTCTTTGCCGTTTTAGCCGCGATGCTGGCGGCCGGTTTCATCAGCTGGATGACTTTGTCGCTGGCGAAAATTGCGCATCCTCACAACGACCTTCCGAAGCAGCCCCAGGACGCCGGCGCGGAGCCCTCCCACTAGAACTCCGCCCGGCTATTTCGCGAAACTTGACAGAATCCCGCGCCTCCGCAAATCTTCGCATCCCCGCCCATACTCTATGATTCATCACCTCATGCTCTTGACCACCAAGCCGGAAGTGATCCCGACCAAGCTGGAGGAGATCATGGTCGAAACCCGGATTCGCCTGCTCAAGATACCGGAGGTGAATAACCTGCGCGTCGGCAAACGGGTCGACACCACGAACAATCCGCACACCTGCTTTTTCTCGTTCGACGTGGAAAACATGGACAAGCTGGCCTACATCCTCGAGAACGCCGTCTACGTCCAGTTTGAAAGGCAAATCCTCGGTCCCTTCGTCACCTCCTCAAAGGTGCTCGATTATGAGATGGAACCCGGCAAGGATGTCCGTTATTCCTGAGCGGTTTTCGTCTCCGCCGGGAAAGATGTTTGTTTTATCAGGCCAGGCCAAAACGAGCCGGACATAGCTGGCCCCAAAATTAGGCCCGTTCTGGCGTCGGAAAAAATTTGTGGTTAGTTTTCACCTATGTTGCCCGCATCCACTCAAGCACTCACCGTCCGGTATGTGTTCGTGCTTCTGCTGATTGCGCTGCTTTCGCTGGTCGGGTACCTGACGCTGAGGCATGTCATCGTCGGGGGGCGGCACATCCTTCGCTTCGTTCGGATCAGCGATGAACAGCAGATGTGCGCGCAGCGGATGGCCTATTTCAGCCTGAGGCTCAGCCAGCCCGGGTCGCCGTCCGATCACGAGGTCTGCCGGACGCGGCTGCGCGAGGAAACCGGCCAGCTGCTCGAAGATGAAGACGTGCTGATGCGGAAGGGGGGCCCGTTTGACGCTGCCGCGCAATTTGATTCCGGGCTGGTCCCGCTCTATTTTGGCGAACCTTCCCACCTCGACAAAGAGGTGCGCGATTATGTGATCCTCGCGGGCAAGGTCGCGGCGGTGCCCGAGGGGCAGCTGGTCTTCGACGATCCCGACGTGGCGACCATCCAGGAAAAAAACGCTAATGAGCTGCTCGACGGGCTCAACAAGGGGGTGGAGATGCTGCGCGCGAATTGGGAAAGTGAGCGCCGTCCCATCGTCATTGCGCAATTGTCCATTTTTCTCCTGACGCTCGCGACGCTGATCGCAGCGGGGCTTTTTGTTTTCCGCCCGATGGTGAAATTAATTGTGGAGGAAAACCAGCAGTTGATGGCTTCCGAACGGCGGCTCATGGCAGTGTTCGACACGGTGGGCGAGGCTATCTTTTCCGCCGACCAGGAAGGGATCATCCTTTCGGTCAACAGCGAGGCGGCGCGCCTGTGGGAATATGAAATCAAGGATCTCCTGGGTCAGAACGTCGATTATCTTTTTTCCCACCCCGGCTTTTTTCACGAGGCGCGCGAGCAAAGCGCCACCGCCGACCAGACCATGGTGACTTATGTCGAGGCGGAAGCCATCTCGCGTCATGGACGCCGCTTCCCGGCGGAGGTCGCCTTTGACCGGGCCGAGGTCGACGGGGCGACCATCTACACCCTGGCCGCGCGCGACATCACCGAGCGCCGCGAGTACGAGAACCAGTTGCTCGAGGCCAAGGAAATGGCCGAGGCCGGCAACCGCACCAAATCTGAATTCCTCGCCAACATGAGCCACGAAATCCGCACGCCGATGAACGGCGTCATCGGCATGACCGGCCTTCTGCTCGAGACCGACCTCACGCCCACCCAGCGCGATTTCGTCGAAACGCTGCGCACCAGCGGCGAGTCGCTCCTCTCCATTATCAATGACATCCTCGATTTCTCCAAGATCGAGGCGGGGCGGATGACGCTTAATCATTTTCCCTTCGACTTGCGCAACTGCGTCGAGGAAGCGCTCGATTTGCTCGCGCCGAAGGCCCGGGAAAAGCACCTCGACCTGGTCCACATCATTCATGAGGACCTGCCCGCGAGCCTGGTGGGTGACGAACAGCGGTTGCGGCAGGTTCTCCTCAACCTGGCGGGCAACGCGGTCAAGTTCACCGAGAAGGGCGAAATCTGCGTCGAGGTCACTGGCCGCGTTCTCCCGCCTCTGGAGGGCGCCGGGCTCGAGGCGAGCGACCTCTGGGAAATCAGTTTTGCCGTGCGCGATACCGGCATCGGCATTCCCCATGAAAAAATGGACCTGCTTTTTAAAATCTTCAGTCAGGTCGATGCCAGCGCGACCCGCGCTCAGGGCGGGACCGGGCTCGGCCTGGTCATCAGCGAACGGTTGGTCCAGCTCATGGGCGGAGCGATTTCGGTGTCAAGCGAAGTCGGGCGCGGTTCCACCTTTCTCTTCACCATCCGCGCTCCTTCGGCCGGGGCGCGACGCAAGGAAACGCTCGACGCCGCCTTGCAGGGACGCCGCCTGCTCGTGGTGGACGACAACGAGACCAACCGTTCGATTCTCGCCCTCCACACCCAACGCTGGGGCATGGAAGTGGTCGAGTGCGCCTCGGGCGAGGAGGCCCTGGCGCTGTTGCAGGGAGGCGAAAAATTCGACGTCGCAGTGATCGACATGATCATGCCCGGCATGGACGGCCTGGAACTCGCTGACGCCGTGCGCGAAATTCCCCATGCAAAAAAAATGCCCGTGATCCTGCTCAGCTCGAGGGGCATCGAGGAGATAGATCCCGCTCGCCGGCAGGTCGGCTTTTTCAGCATGCTGCTCAAGCCGTGGAAATCGTCCTCGCTGCAGCGCGAACTGGTGCGCGTGCTTGGCCCGGAGGGAACGGCCACGCCTCCCCGGGCGATCGAAACCCAACGCGTCCTGGAACCGATCTCCGGGGAAAACCCCGCGGTCAAGATTCTCGTGGTCGAGGACAATCCGACCAACCGGCAAGTGGTCCTCACTGTCCTGCACGCCCTCGGCTATCAACCCGACATCGCGGAAAACGGGCAGACCGGCATCGAAATGGCCGAGGTCGGCGGCTACGATCTCATCCTGCTCGATGTCCAGATGCCCGACATCGACGGGTGGACCGTGGCGCGCCATCTCCGGCAATATGTCCGGCAGAAGCGGCTGACCATCGTGGCGATTACCGCCGGTGTTTCGCCCGAGGACCGACAGCGCTGCTTCGACGCCGGTATGGACGACTTCGTGATGAAACCTTTCAAGATTTCCACGCTGAAGGACGTCATCCTTAAATATGCCCGGAATGGGACCTCGGACCTCGCCGTCTGACCGCCACTTTATTCCACGGCCAGGACCTGCACCTCGCCGCCTTCGCCCGCCGCCGCCAGGAGTTTGCCGTCCGGTGACCACGCGACCCGCGTCACGCCGCTCGCGATTTTCGCCCGGCTGATCTGATTCTGCCGCTGCGTCGGCGACCAGACGGCGAGACTTCCATCCCGCGCGCCGGAAGCGAGCCAGTCGCCTTCCGGTTGATAGTGGAGCGCGCTGATCTGGTCGGGGTGCCAGTCGAGCAGGAGCGGCGTGCGTCCCTCCGGCCCGCGGCCCGAACAATCCCAAACCGAGATGGTCTGGCCGCCGCCCGTCGCCAGCCAGCGGCTGCCGCGATGCCAGGCCAGTTGGCGGACCTTCGCGGCAAAACCGCGCATGTGCATCTCGGCGCCATTATCGGTATTCCAGACATGCACCGAGCAATCCTGGTTGCCGGTCATCAGCCATTTGCCCGACGGACTGAACGCCATGCCCAGGATCGGGTCGCGCGACGGGAAGGCGCGTTCCTCCTTGCCGTTGGCCGGATCGCGCAGGCTCACTCCCGTGCTGGTCGCGACGGCCAGCGTCGTGCCGCCTAAAATCCAGGCGACCTCCGCCACCGTTTTCGAGAACTTGATTTCGCCCGATTCCCCGCCCACGGGTGAGCCCGCTTCCGTCCAAAGCGTCACCTTGTTTCCCGCGCCGAGCGCCAGCAGATGTCCGTGTTCGCCGATCGGTTGCGGACTCCAGGCTAAATGCTCCGCCCACAAAGCGCCCGCTTCGTGTTCGGCGAGAATTTTTCCGTCCGCCGCGTCCCACAGCTTCCAAGTTCCGTCCCGGCCGGCCGTGGCCAGCGCATTGCCGTCGGGACGCCACGCCAGCGCGTCGCAGCCGTCCGCGTGGGCTTGCTCCAAAAGATGAATCGCGCGGCCTTGCGTCGCATCGTAAATGGCCACCTGACCCGACACTGATGCCGCCGCCAACCGATCTCCGTTCGGCGACCAGACGAGACCGGTGTTGAAATCTTCCAGCTTGCCGTGCCAGACGAAGGCGATGGGACGAAGAGTCATACGGAAGCGGCGGTCGCTGACCTTCGCTGGATTGTTATCAGTCGCGGATGGGTCAAGCCAGGCACGACCGAAACCCCTCGTTCAACTCCGCGCGATCCAGGTTGCGCCCGATGAAGATCAACGTGTTTTGCCGCGGCTCCGCGCCCCAGGGCCGGTCGGGCCGTCCATCCATCAGCATGTGGACGCCCTGGAAGACGAACCGCATCTCGCGTCCCTTCACCGCCAGGATGCCCTTCATCCGAAAAATATCCTGCCCTTTCGTCCGCAGCAGCGTACCGAGCCAGTCGGACAATTTCTTTTCGTCCACATCCCCCGGCGCGCGGATGCCGACCGAAGTTACGTCCTCGTCGTGGTGATGATCGTGCTTCTCTTCGTGCTCATGCCCGTGATGATCTTCGCCCTCATGATCATGCTCGTGTGCGTGGCCATGATCATGTTCTTCCTCGGCCGCCTTCAGGAAGTCGGGCTCCAGCTCGAGCGCCCGCTTCAGGTCAAACCCGCCCACATTGAGGACCTTGGTCAGGTCGACCGCGGCGTTTTCGGTCCGGTAGACCTTGGCCATGGGATTCATCTTGCGAATGCGCGCTTCGGTGGATTCCAGCTCGGCGGCGGAAACCAGGTCGGTCTTGTTCAGCAGGATGACGTCGGCGAAACCGATCTGCTCGCGCACCTCGCGCATATCCTCGAAGTGGAGCCCGACATGCTTGGCGTCGACGACTGTCACGATGCCGTCGAGCGCGAAGCTTTCCTTCACCTCCTCGTCGGTGAAAAAAGTCTGGGCCACCGGTCCCGGATCGGCCATGCCGGTGGTCTCGATTAGCACCGAGTCGAATTTATCGCGCCGCTGGCGGAGCTTGGCCAGGATACGGATCAGGTCGCCGCGGACGCGGCAGCAGATGCAGCCGTTGTTCAGCTCGAAAATTTCCTCGTCCGATTGGATGACGAGCTGATGGTCCACGCCGATTTCACCGAATTCGTTTTCGATCACGGCGATGCGCTTCCCATGGTTTTCCGTGAGGATGCGGTTCAACAGCGTGGTCTTTCCGGCGCCGAGAAAGCCGGTGATGACGGTGACCGGGATGGGAGTAGTGGGAGAAGTCATGGCGAAAGAAATGATAGCACGAAATGAGGCCTCCGTATGGATTAAAAGCCGGTCGATCAGGAGGACGAGATGGAGGCTTTTTTTGGCGGAGCCTTGGTGCTTTCCAGCAATTGCAGCGTCAACTGACGGTACTTGTGGGTCAGGGTTTCGTGCTCGCGACGAAGCTCTTTCAGGTCCTCTTCCAGTTGCCGGATGTGCTGGTCCTTGGCCATTTCCACCGCGAGCGACGCGGTCGATTTATTCGCCTCCTGCATCGGGCGGCGCAGGGCGCGCTTTTTCTCAAAATCGACCGCTGCCACCAGCGCGGCGAGGGGGAGCGACTGGTTGGTTTTCCCATGGGTCGCCGGCGTCTTTTCATTGACGAGACCCTCGTTGATGAATTCCCGCAGCGTGCCGACCGTGGTGGGTCCATAAATCTGTCCGCCCGGCAGCTTGACCAGCCATAGCATCTCGAGAAATTCAATCTCCGGGGCCGCGCGCCAGTTCTCATCGCTTTCGTCGATCATGTCCTCGGGCGCGATCTGGGCCGAGTTGGCCCATTCCTTGAGCGTTTCCGTATCGACCGGCCCGTAGATGGAGCTGTCCGGCGCCTTCCTGACGCGCCAGACGAGGGGCGTCTCCGCCCCGATCTCTTCCATGTCTGAAGACTCGCTCATAAAAGTCAGGTTCCCGGCTTCGGAATAAAAAGTTTCTCCCCGGTCTTCAAGACGCTTTTTTCCGTCAAGCCATTGGCCTTGCGAATTTCGGACACGGTAACGTTTACGCCATTTTCCCGATAGGCGGCGCAGATCATGGTAAGCGTTTCACCGCCGGCCACAACGTGATAATAGCCCTTCTGCGGTTTGACCGGCGGAGGCGTGTCGTTCCCTGACGTTGCGGCATCGCCTCCTGTGGCCGAGGTGGAGGGCGTGTCCGGCGGAGGGGCCAGGCTGGTCGCGTTCGCCTGCGAGCCGGACGATTTTCCCGGTCCTGAAATCTCCGCCGTGGTCTCTGAAACCGAGGCTTCTTTTTTCTTCTTCGTCGCGCTCGTTCCTTTGCCCGCCGCGATCATGCCCGCGACGTTGTCGATCAACGTCTGCCGGGCCTTGATTTGCTCCACCTTGAATTGATCGAGCGCGGTCTGCATATCGGCCATCTGCTGGCGCAACGCCGCATTGTCGGCCTGAAGTTTCGTCACGCTCTCCTGAAGCGAGGCGACATCGGCCTTCATTCCGTCCACCGATAATTTTGTCGCTTCCGAATTCGCTTGGATATTATCCAGTTCATCCGCCGCCTTGAGCAACTTTTCGCGCGCGTCCTCCGCGTCCTGCTGGGCCCCCGGATTTTGCGCCTGCAACCTGGGCATCGCGGAAAAACAGAGCGCAAGGCTGAGTAGAAGAACAGAAATTCTCACGGGTGGGCGGGGTGATCGGAACATTCGAAGATACGAAGCCGGTCAGCTTTCGGCAAGCTCAGCCAATTGCTTCTCATTCAGAATCTTGACCCCGAGCCGCTCGGCGTCATCGAGCTTCGATCCCGCATTTTCGCCCGCCACCAGGTAATCGGTCTTTTTGCTGACGCTGGACGAGACTTTGCCGCCCGCCGCGATGATCCGCTCCTTGACGTTCTCGCGCGGCTCGCTCAGCGTGCCGGTCAGCACGAACGTCTTTCCGGCCAGCTTCGTGCTCCCCGTCCGGGCCGTTGTTTGGTGCGCCTTCCGGTTCAGCCCGGCTTCGCGCAGGCGGCGCAGCAGCTCCCGATTGTCCTCCTGCGCAAACCAGGTCACGATGCTCTTCGCCACCACCTCGCCGATGTCGCGGACCTCGCAGAGTTCCTCCTCCGTCGCTTTTTCGATCGCCTCCAGGGTCCCGAAATGGCCGGCCAGCGCGCGCGCGGCCCCCGCGCCGACGTGCAGGATGCCCAGGCCAAAGATAAGCCGCCACAGGTCGGCCTTCTTGCTCGCCTCGATGCCTTCGAGGACGTTCCGCGCCGATTTCTCCGCCATCCGTTGCAGGCCGGATAATTGCTCCAGCGTGAGCCGGTAAAGATCGGCCGGGTCCTTCACCAGCTTCGCCTCGACCAATTGCTCCACCAGCGATTCGCCCATGCCGTCGATGTCCATCGCGCCGCGTTGCGCGAAGTGCTGGATTCGCCGCTGCGTCTGCGCGGGGCACGACGGATTCGGGCAGCGCAGAAAAATGCCGTCCCAGGTCAGCCTGGTTCCGCAGGCGGGACAATCCTTCGGCGGCTCGATGGCCTTCTCCTTGCCCGTGCGCGCCTCGACCACCGCGCCCAGCACCGCCGGGATGACCTCGCCCGCTTTCTCGACCGTGACATGATCGCCGGTCCGGATGTCCTTGCGCTTGATCTCCTCGAAATTATGGAGCGTCGCGCGCGAAACCGTCGAGCCCGCCAGCAGCACCGGCTTCAGTTCCGCAACCGGCGTGATGACCCCCGTGCGGCCCACCTGAAAAGCGACGACTTCGAGCATCGTCACCGCCTTCTCGGCCGAATACTTGTAGGCGATGGCCCAGCGCGGCGCCTTCGAGGTGGCGCCTAGCGCGTTGCGCAGACGCCATTCGTTGAGTTTCACCACCGCGCCGTCCGTGGCGTAGGAAAAATTCTTCCGCGCCAGGTCGAGTTCCTCCACCGCGGCGAGCAGCTCGGCCTTGGTCGCGCAGAACCAGGTCTTCTCCGGCACGGGCAGCCCCGCCTTCGCGATCAGCTTCAGCCATTCCTGCTGCGTCGCGCATTCGACGCCGCGCAGTTCGCCCGGTCCGTAAAGCACGATGGAAAGGGGACGCTTCGCCACCAGCTTCGAGTCGAGCTGCTTCAGCGTTCCGGCGGCGGCGTTGCGCGGATTGGCAAAGAGCGGCTCGCCCGCCGCTTCGCGTTGCCGGTTCAACTTGTCGAAGGCCGCGCGGGGATAGTAGACCTCGCCCCGCACCTCGAGCACCGGCGCATGGTCCTTGATCTCGAGCGGGAGCTGGCGGATCGTGCGCAGGTTCTCCGTGATGTCGTCGCCGCGCTGCCCGTCGCCGCGCGTCAAGCCCTGGACGAACTTTCCCTTTTCGTACCGGACGCTCACCGCCACGCCGTCGATCTTCGGCTCGATCACAAAGCCGAGCTTCTCGCCCTCGAGCGTCTTCTGGATACGGTCGACGAAGGCCTCCAGCTCGGTCGCCGAGTAGGTGTTGTCGAGGCTCTGCATCGGGATGGCGTGGGCCATCGAGGTGAAGTGGGGCAGCGGCGCGCCGCCGACGCGCTGGCTCGGGGACTCGGCGGTCCGCAACTCGGGATGCTTCTCTTCCAAATCGACCAGTTCGCGGTAGAGCCGATCGTATTCCAGGTCCGAAACCAGCGGTTGCGCCTCCTCGTAGTAAGCGCGGTCGAGCTTCCGGATCTGCTCCGCCAGTACCCGATGTTTTTGGGCCGCTTTCGACATACCTTATTGAATCTATCCTGCCCCGCTTGTCGAGGCTCGGCTATTTGAACCCGAGCAGCCGCAGGCCGTTCAGGCAGACCAGGACGGTGCTGCCCTCGTGGCCGACCACGCCGAGCGGCAGGGAAAGATGGAACCCGAGCGCGCTGACGATGAGCACGACGATGACGCCGAGCGCGAAGGTCAGGTTCTGGAAAACCACGGTGCGCGTCCTGCGGCTGAGCGCGAGCGTGAAGGGAATGCCGTCGAGCGCGTCGCTCATCAGCACCACGTCGGCCGTCTCCATCGCCACGTCGGTCCCGGCTGCCCCCATGGCCACTCCCACATCGGCCGTCGCCAGCGCGGGCGCATCGTTGACGCCGTCGCCGATCATCGCGGTCCGGCCCGATTCCTTCAGTTTCGTGATCACGCGCACCTTGTCCTGCGGCAAAAGATCGGCGTGGACCTCGTCGACTCCGCATGCCTTGGCCACCGCGGCGGCGACCCGGCGGCCGTCGCCGGTGAGCATGACGATGCGCTTGATGCCGAGTTCGCGCAGGCGGGCGACCATCGCGGGCGCTTCGGCGCGCACCTTGTCGGCCACGGCGATGAAGCCGAGATAACGGACGGTCGGTTGATGCGCCTCGCCGAGAATTTCTCCCACCAGCATCCCGGTCTTGCCCGCGTCGTGGAGCAGGTCCATCTGTGCTTCCAGCGCGGTCCGCTCCGGCGATTCGTAGCCGTCAAAATACTTGAGATTTCCCACCGCGATGCGCCGCCCCACCACCTCCGCGCTGACGCCGTGCCCCGCGACGGATTGAAATTTCGTGCAGCGCTCCACGGGCATGAACCGCCGTTTCGCCTCGGCCACGATGGCGCGGGCGACGGGATGCTCGCTGCGCGCCTCGACCGCCGCGGCGAGCCAGAGCAGTTCCTCCTTCGAGCAGCCGACCTGCGCGTCGCTCATCTCCGGGTGCAGGATGATTTGCAGGTCGGTCACGACGGGACGACCCTCGGTCAGTGTGCCGGTCTTGTCGAAGGCGACGATCTCGATCGCCGCCGCTTTTTCGAGATATGAGCCGCCCTTGAAGAGAACGCCGCGCCGCGCCGCCGCCGCGATGGCGGAGAGAATCGACGCGGGCGTGCTGATGACCAGCGCGCAAGGCGACGCCACGACCATCACGATCATCGCCCGATAAAAGGTTGGCTGGAACGGTTCGCGCCAAAGCACGATCGGCACGACGATGAGCGCCGTGGTGAAGAGGATCACGCCGAGCGCATACCATTGCTCCGCCTTTTCCAGGAACCGTTGCGTCGTCGCCTTTTGGCCCTGCGCTTTTTCCACCAGCTCGATCAATTTTGCCAGGGTCGATTCGGTCGCGAGCTTGGTCACGCGCATGTCGAGCCCGCCCTGCTCGTTGAGCGTGCCGGCGAAGAGCAGGTCGCCCGGATTTTTTTCGACGGGCAACGATTCACCGGTGATCGAGGCCTGGTTCACGCTGCTCGTCCCTTCGACGACGATGCCGTCGACCGGAATGCTTTCGCCCGGCCGGACCAGGACGCGGTCGCCGACCATCAGCTCCTCGATGCGGACCAAGACAGTTTCCGCGCCTCGTTTGCAGAGCGCAGTTTCGGGCCGCAGTTTCATCAGCGCGGAAATGGCGGAACGGCTTCGTTCGATGGCCAGTTCCTGCAGGGTGTTGGAAAGCGAGAAGAGAAAGAGGAGCATCGCGCCCTCGAAGGCGTGGTTGACATAGGCCGCCCCGAGCGCGGCGAGAATCATGAGCAGGTCGACATCGACCGTGCCGCCGAGGAGCGAGCGGACGCCCTTGATCGCGCCGTGCCAGCCGCCTGCGAGGTAGGCGGCGAGAAAGAACCAGAACTTGAGCCCGGCGGGCAGGCCGAGAGCGGGTCCGAACTCGCCCAGCAGCATAAAGACGAGCGTGGCCGCGACGCTGAGGATTTCCGGATCGGCCCAGTTGATTCCGGAAAGGAGGCCGGGCAGCGACAACGGACGACGGCTGGGCGCGGTCTCGCGGAAAATTGCGTCCGCCGCCACGGTCCGCGCCGGATCGGTGATCAGTGGTTCGCTCAGCGCGAGGGGGAGGGACGGCTCGTTGCTCATCAGCCCCATGTTAGCGCACGAGCCATGCCGCACAAAGCGATAATCGAAGTTTGTCGACGCCAAGCGTGCCTGCAGTTCCGTCCCAAACTGAATCCATTTCGCACAGAGGACCGAAGAGGAACTGAAGAGGGGAGGCAGAAAGAAAAGACTCGGTACAGTGGTAGCCGCTCCACACTGGGCGGTGTGCGGTTTGTAGCGGCGGTCTCTGACCACCGACGCAGAAATAAACGTGGTGGCTAGCCACGACTACATTCCTTCGACAAGCTAACGATGCCGGATATAATAAGGGGCCATGTCCTTCTCGGAAACCTTTCGCGATCCGGCGTTGCTGAACACCCGCGTGCTGCGCCGGTTTGCCGCGCTGCTTGAGCCAAAAAGCGGCCTGGAATTGGAGACCATGGCGGCCGATGCGGAAAAGCTGACGCGCCAGAATTTTGGCCGCACGATGCGCCTTTTTGCGCCGCTCTATCTCTCCAATGAGTGCGTCAACATTTGCAAATATTGCGGCTTCTCCCGTGACAACCCGATCCTGCGCGTCACCCTTTCCGTCGACCAGGTCGAGGCCGAGGCGCGCCATCTGGTGGCGCAGGGTTTCCGCAATGTGCTTCTCGTGGCGGGCGAGCATCCAAAATTCGTTTCGTCCGATTACCTCGCGCAATGCGTCGCGCGGCTGAGCCCTTTCATCCCGGCCCTCTCGCTGGAAGTCGGGCCGATGGAGACGGTCGATTACGAGCCGGCGGTGCGCGTCGGCGCGGAGGGGCTGGTCGTTTACCAGGAGACCTACGACCGCGCGGCCTATGCGGAACTCCACACCGCCGGGCCGAAAAAGGATTTCGATTGGCGGCTCGATTGCCCCGAACGGGCCTACGCGGCCGGCTTTCGGCGTCTCGGTATCGGCGCACTTTTCGGACTCTCGCCGTGGGAACGGGAAGCTCTTCATCTCGCCGCGCACGTCGATTATCTGCTGCGCCATTGCTGGAAGTCGTCGGTGACCGTGTCGCTGCCGCGGCTGCGTCCGGCGGCGGGCCAGTTTGAACCGAAGCACGACTTCAACGACCGCGCTCTGGTGCAGACCATTCTCGCGCTGCGGCTCTGCTTTCCGCAGGTCGGCATCGTCCTTTCGACGCGGGAAGCGCCCGCCCTGCGCGACCGCCTCGTGCGTCTTGGCGTGACGATGATGAGCGCCGGTTCGCACACCGAGCCGGGCGGTTATACCGGCGCGGGCGAGGAATCGATTCACCAGACCCAGCGCGGCAAGGCTGTGGCGGTCATCGCTTCCGAAGGCGAGCACCTCACCGCGACGGAACAATTCGCGATCGCGGACGAACGCTCGCCCGCCGAGGTCTCCGCGCGCCTGCGCGAACTGGGGCTGGAACCGGTCTGGAAAGATTGGGACGCGGCGCTGGCGGCGAACTAGTTCGCGAAGCGACTTGCTTAAAGACAGGATTATTTAATCCCCATACTTCTGCAAGGCGCGTGGCACGTACCACGTCGCGATGTCGAAGCAGGGTCGGGGCACAAAGGTCTTCACGTTTTGGAAGCGATTGGAGACGAGCAGAATAAACTGCGGATTGATCAGGAAACAAACCGGGTAGTCGTCGTGAATGACCGTCTGTAGTTGCCGATAAATCGCCGCGCGCTTGTCTTCGTCGTATTCCAGTTTGGCCGCGGCCATGAGCTTGTCGGCCTCTGCGCTCTTATAGCCGATGAAGTTGGAGCTTTTCTTCACGTCGGCCTCGGAGCTGGCCCAAAGCTGGGACGGGTCCCCGTTGACGTCGAGCGACCACGCGCCCAGCATCGTTTCGAATTTCCAATCGTTGACCCGGTCGATGAGCTGGGCGAATTCGAGCCGCGAAAGTTTAACGTCGATGCCCGCTTTGCGCAGCGATTCCTGGATGAGCTCGGTCGATTTCTCGGCATTGTTGCTGCCCGCCGGATAGAGAATCGTAAAGCTCAGCGGCTGCCCGTTCTTATAAAGAATGCCGTCGCCGTGATC
Organism: Methylacidiphilales bacterium; assembly: GCA_965226715.1. Taxonomy (GTDB): domain Bacteria; phylum Verrucomicrobiota; class Verrucomicrobiia; order Methylacidiphilales; family UBA1321; genus JABDGH01. The sequence continues at coordinate 399,445 of CBDDEB010000002.1, forward strand.
GTTTTTCCACCCCGCGTCGTTGAGCATTTGCAGCGCGAGCGCCGGGTCGTAAGGCGTGGGCGGGATTGCCTTATTGTAGGTGGGCGAGGAGGGCGGATCGTACCCCGACGTCTTGCTGGCGAAATCGGTCAGGTAGACCTGCTTGATGATCTCGTCGCGGGGCATCAGCAGATCGATGGCATGCCGGACGCGGATATCGGAAAACATCGGCAGTCGGAGATTGAAGGCGAAGTAGTAGTAGGAGGGAAAAGGGTAGACGATCTCCCGGATGCGGCTCATCGAGGGGCTGTGCTCTAGATCGTATTTCCAAATGATGGGGGAAACTTCATCGAAGGCGTCAATCTCCCCTTTTTTCATCAATTGCGCCGCGACATAGGGTTCCTGGATGATTTCAAAGACGAGTCGCTTTGGGTAGCAGACCGCGCCGCCCCAGTAATCGTCATTGCGCTCGAGGACGATCTGCGAGCCGGTATCCCAGCGGACAAACTTGTAGGGCCCCGTGCCGATGGGATGACGCCCAAACGGGTGCTTGTTGAAGTCGGGTTCGCCCTTTTCCAGAACATGCCTGGGCATCACGGTGATGTAAGTCCCGAGCACCTCGAGCGTCTTGAAGTAGGGTTCGCTGGCGGTGAAGCGAATGGTATAGGGGTCGATCACGTCGCACGATTTTATGGTCGAGAAGTAACTGCGGACCGGCGCGGCATCGACCTTCGGGTCCATGATCCGGTCATAGGTGTACTTAACGTCGTCGGCGGTGAAGGGCGCGCCGTCGTGCCATTTCACGCCGTGCCGCAGATGGAACGTGTAAGTCAGTTTATCGGGCGAAATCTCCCACGATTCAGCCAGGCACGGCTCGAGTTTCAGCGTGTAATTATCCACACGAAGCATTCCCTCGCTGATCAAGGGATAGGAAATCTTTTGGCCGTTTGTCGTCTGGGTGACGATCGGATTCAACGTATCGACATCGCTATCGATCCGCTCCACCACCCAATCGCCCTGGACCGGAACCGAGTTGGCGAGGCTGGAGTCGATGGGCGGCTTGCCGGGAAGGCCGACGTTCGCGTCGTTTGGGCGGGAACATCCGGCCAGGAGGAGGGTGAGCAGGGCGGCCCAACCCAGCGCGCGAAAACGAGGCGGAAAAGACATCTGACTTCGAAAATGAGCGAAAAGACCGCATAAGTCCACAGCGCATTACGATCAAAGGTAATGAAGTGCGCGAACTATGAACAGTTCTGCTCCATTTTGCCAGAAGCAGCTTTTAAACCAAATCGCCGGACATTCGCATCGTGAGGGTGAGGATAGGAAATTTTATATCTAATTAATAATCAAAGGCTAGCATTCATAAAGCGTCACTTCAATTCCCGTAATGGCGGATTAAATATATATCATGCATCGGGAGTTTGACACCCGCCCGGCCAGAACCGAAACTTAGGCATGATTTTCAGCCAGGAACGACTCGAACAGGGAGCCCAGCTCGCCGTGGCGCACATGCCCCACGTCGAAAGTGTTTCCGTTGGTTTCTGGCTGGGCGTGGGCGGCCGTCAGGAATCGCGACGCCAGAACGGTATCTTCCATTTCCTGGAGCACATGATGTTCAAGGGAACGACCAAGCGGACGGCCCGCGAAATTTCCGAAGCGGTCGAAGGGGTCGGTGGTTATCTCAATGCCTTCACAGCGGAAGAGATGACCTGTTATTACGCGCGGGCCAGCGCCACCCATCTTCGCTCCGTTGTCGATGTGCTGACCGACATGCTCCTGCGCGCGACGTTTCCCGCCGCCGAGATCGAGCGCGAGCGTGGCGTGATCCAGGAAGAAATCCGGATGTACGAGGACCAGCCGTCGCAACTTGCGCAAGACATGGCCAGTGCGCTCCTCTGGCCGAATCATCCGCTCGGGCGGCCGCTTTTGGGCACAAGCGACATCATCCAGCGGATGAAGCGGCGAGACCTGCTCAATTATCGGCGCAAGTTTTATCATTCGGGCAATCTCTGCATTACCGTGGCTGGCAAGACCGACCTCGCGGAGGTAAAGGAACTGCTGCGGCCCTTGTTGCGGCAATTTCCGGCCGGCTCCCCCGCGATGTACACGCCCGTGACGCGCCGGCAAACCGCGCCCCGTTTCCACGTCGTCCGCAAGGCGATCGAGCAGACGCAATTTGTGGTCGGGATGCGCGGGGTGTCGCGGCACGATCCGCGCCGCTCGGCTTTCCGGCTTATGAGCGTGATGATGGGCGAGAACATGAGTTCGCGTCTTTTCCAGAACGTGCGCGAGAAGCACGGTCTGGCCTATTCGATCAGCACCGGCGCCAATTATTACCAGGAGACCGGCAGCTTTTTCGTCAACGCGGGCGTCGAAAACTCGAAGACGGCGCAGGCGATCAAGCTCACGCTGCAAACGATGCGGCAGCTCGCCCGGCGCGCGCCCAGTGCCCGCGAATTGCGGCGCGCGAAGGAGTACACCTACGGGCAGATCCATTTGAACCTCGAAAGCACCGACAACCAGATGATGTGGCTCGGCGAGGGCCTGCTCGGCCACAAGCGCGTGATCAATCCCGACAAACTCATCCGGCAAATCGAGTTGGTGACGCCTGAGGAAGTGCGCGCCGCCGCTGCGCTGCTCGTCCACGACGAGCGCCTCAACGTCGCGGTGGTCAGCCCCACGGCGGAACTGGCGGAGATCGAAGCCGCCGCGAAGTTTTAGGCTTGGAGGTTCTTTTTCCTGCACTGTTCGTGCACTTGCTTCCTGTCGCCAGCTCGGTATCGTTGAAGTGTGAGCGAGAGAATTACCATCGACTCGGCTATTTGTAATGGACGTCCCATAATAAAAGGGACGCGCGTCACCGTCCAGACGGTCCTCGAATTTTTGGGCGCGGGCGATTCCATCGAAGATCTTTTGGAAGAGTATCCTTCCCTATCTCGCGAGGATGTTTTGGCCTGCCTCCAATATTCTTCCCGCCTCATGAGCAATCATTTCACGTTGGAGTCGGTGGCGTGAAGGGATTTTTGCTGGACGAGAATTTACCTTATCGCCTTCGTTTCCGGCCTTCGTTGCCTCTCCGTCATTCGAGCGATGTTGGAACGAGCCCCTCCGATGAGGATTTGTGGAATTACGCGAGGGCGAATGAACTGGTTATTGTGACCAAGGACGCCGATTTTTCTGACCGCATCCTTGTTTCCGCACCTCCTCCTTGGGTCATTCATCTCCGTTTTGGCAATCTGCGGCGTGCCGATTATCATCGTTTTCTGGAACAAATTTGGTTTCGTTTGGAAAATCTTTTGGCGTCTAACAAGATGATCAATGTCTACCTGGATCGAATCGAGGCCGTGTCTTGACGCAACGAAATACCCAGCCCGCTATTTCCTTGCCCCGTTGCGCTGAGTTTGGCTTCATACCATGATGACCACGTCGTGTCTGGCTGGACGCGACTCGTTCCGCGACCCATGCTGACTTTTCGGATAGCCTCACTGGCCTTTTTCTCCCTCCTTTGGGCGCTCCCGCTTCGGGCGTTTGAGTGGGAGACCGCCACCTCGAACGGCCGCGAGTACGTTTCGCTCCACTCCTTCTGCGTCTTTTACGGCTTCAACTATCAGGTCCCCTCCGGCAACGACCGCTTTGTCAGCCGCAACGCCTCAGGCCATTCCCTCAGCCTCAAGATCGGCAACAGCGACGCCTACCTCGACGGCGTCCACTACGTGCTCAGCTTTCCCATCGAAGGCGGCGACCGTGACTGGCTCGTCTCGCGCATGGACGTGATCAAGCTCTTCGAGCCGGTCCTGCGTCCGACCGAAATTTCGGGCCGTCACGCCATCCGCGGCGTGGTCATCGACGCGGGCCACGGCGGTTCCGACAACGGCGCCACCAGCCGGCTCGGCAACGAAAAAACCTACACCCTCGACACCGCCTACCGCCTCGATGCCATTCTCCGCGCGGCCGGACTCAAGACCGTCTTCACCCGCCGCACCGACGTCTTTGTCGATCTCTACGAGCGCGCCCACATTGCCTCGCTTTATCCCGATTATTGCTTCGTCAGCATCCATTTCAATTCGGCCACGGAGGAAGCGCGCGGACTCGAGACCTACTGCCTCTCGCCCCGCGGCGCGGCGTCGACCTCCTCGGCCTACCTCACGCGCGGCGACATCCAGAAGCTGCCGGGCAACGATTACGACACCCAGAACATCGTGCTGGCCTCGATGGTCCATTCTGAAATCATCAAGCTCAATCCCGGCGACGCGACCGCCGACCGCGGCGTCAAGCGAGCGCGGTTCGTCGTCATCAAGCAAAACGTCCTGCCCGCCATTCTCGTCGAAGGCGGTTTTGTCTCCAACCACATGGAGGCGGCCCGCGTCAACCGCTCCGAGTATCGCCAGAATCTCGCCCAAGCCATCGCGCGGGGCGTCATCCGCTTCGTCAACGTCATGGGCGACCGCCATATGCCGTTGCCCGAAGGCAGCCCCGCTCCCGCGCCAAGGCCCGTCGTCGTTGCGCTGCCGCCGGCGCCCTCTGGCCTCGCCCATGATCCCGCCAATGGCGCGATCAAGACCTCGACCGCGACGCTCTCCGGCAACTCACCCAACCCAACGACGCCCCCCCTGCATAAAAAGAAGCTTAAAAGTAAAAAGACCGTCGCCACGCCCGAACTTTCCCAGCCGCCGGTATCGGGTCCCGGTTCGCCGTCGGCTTCGTCGACGAATGCCGTGACCAACGTCAAATCCCCGTCGTCCGCTTCGGGCGAAGCGTTGAATTTGCGCGAGCCGGCCACTCCCGCCATCACCGCCGCCGCCGAGAAAGCGCCTCCGGAACCCGATGAGCCTCCCACGGTGAATATTTATTCCACCACCAATTCCGCGCCCGTCTCGAACGAGAATTCCTCGTCGTCTTCGCATTCGAATCATTAGCCATGGACGCTGCCCTTTCTTCCGAGCGGCCGATTGGCGCCTTCGATTCGGGCGTGGGCGGGCTCACCGTCGTTCATGCCATGCGGAAGCTGCTTCCGGCGGAAGACATCTTTTACCTCGGCGATACCGCCCGCGTCCCCTACGGCAACAAATCGCCCGAGACGATCATCCGCTACTCACGGGAAATCATGGCCTACCTTCACGGGCACGGCGTCAAGGCGGTCGTCGTGGCCTGCAACACCGCCTCGGCCCACGCGCTTTCCATCCTGCAAAAGGAGTCGGACATTCCCATCATCGGCGTGATCGCGCCGGGGGTCCAGGCCGCGCTTTCCGCCACGCGCAGCGGGCGCATCGGCATTATCGGCACGCAGGGCACCATCCAGAGCGATGCCTACCAGAACTTGCTGCGCCAGTATCATCCCGACGCGGTCATCACGGCGATTGCCGCGCCGCTCCTCGTTTCGTTGGTCGAGGAGGATTGGCTTTCCCATCCCGCCACGCAATTGATCCTCGAGGAATATCTCGCCCCGATGAAAGCGGCCCGGGTTGACACCGTGGTCCTGGCCTGCACCCATTATCCGCTGCTCAAGGCGCTGGCCCAGCGCGTCCTCGGACCCGACGTCGTCCTGGTCGATTCGGCGCAAAATGCGGCGGCGGCCCTCGCGCGCACCCTCTTCAAGGGCAACTTGAACCGGGCTCCCCGGCCGGAACCCGGCGAAATCACCGTTTGCGCCACCGATCTTCCCGCCCAGTTTGCGCGCCTGGCGGAACGCTTTCTCGGGGAAAAAATCAAGACCATCCAGCAGGTCGCCGTCGGCTAGCAACGGCCCGCCCTACTTTCCTTCCCACCGGTTCCGGTCGCTCCAGACGCCGTAATAGGAATTGGCCACGTTAAACTGCGCATGAGCGGACAAAGGAAAAGTGGGCGGGATGTTCGTGCCGACGAGAAAAGGCAGCCAATCCTTGTACTCGCCGCCGGTAAAAGTGCTCAGGGGTTGGTCCAGGCTGACCGGGGTCACCAAAAGAACGCCGGTCGGGCAAACATTGTCATTCAGCTTGAGAAAATCGTTCACGCTATCGGGTAGCCACAACGAGGCGCGGTCCCCATACCACGCCGTGGCCCAAGGCATGTCCGAGGTGACCCATTCGTCCGGCGCGGCCAGTTCCGCGATCGACTTGATCTCCGGCGGCATGTAGGGAGGAAAGTTATAATAAAGGTTGGACGGGCTGACCAGCGTCAGCACCAGGGGGATGACGGCAAAAACCATCATCGTCGTCACGATAAGGTGCTGCAAAAGCCGGATCATCAGGTTCAGCCGGTCGAGCAGAATAAAAAAGAAAGCCGCGCCGATCACCAGCATGCACGGGAAAAGCAAGACCAGCACATTCCAGGGACCGAGGTCGTCCGGGGTCGCCGAGCCGAGATTATTCGCCCCGACCAGGACAAAAGCGCAGCCAAACACCAGCCAGTGAAACGCGCGGGTGCGCCGACGTTTGAACTGATGCAGGATCGACGCGCCGAAAAAGAGAATCAGCGGATTGGCTCCGAGCAGCGTCCAGGCATGGTTGAAATGCCAGATAAACCCGGTCCATTCCTTCCTGCTCGCGTCCCTGAACATCTGCTCATAGCCGGGGATGGTGGCCGTGCAATAAATCTGGTTTCCGCTGTATTCGCCTTCGCCCAGGAGCAGCAACGGCATGTTGGACCCGAACGGGTTGCCGGAAACCGTATTGAGATGAACGAACCAGGGCGTGACGCAGCCGCCGACGATCACGGCGATCACGGCGAAAAGGAGCAAACTCCCCCGCGGCATGAGAATCAACAGAACGAAGAGCGGAACGAGCAGGACCATCAGGTTCAGCCGGGTCAGGGTGGCCGCGGCCAAAAGGAAACCAACCGCCAGGGCCCAGAGCCACGCCGAGGCAAACGAAAGATTTTCGTTTTCGAAGCAAGCCTCCGACACGCGATAGATTTCGAGCGCGCACATCACCGCCGCCGTCACCAGGAACATCAGCACGCTGGTCGAAAGTGCGGTCGAGGTGTAACGCCAGACCAGTTCCGTGCTCAGGAACGCCACCAGCGAAATCCAGGCGACCCGGTCGTCGAAAAGACTCCGTCCCAACGCAAAGACAAGCAGCGCGGTCAGGAGCATGAATCCCTGGTTCAGCACGGGAATCCACCGCTCGCCCGAGAAGAAGTGACTGGTGAACATCGCCCCCGAAGTTTGGGCGAACTCCGGATGGGTCAGCCGGAACCAGATCGCCAGGAGGTAGGGATAGCCCGGGGCGTTGTAGGTGTCGGGCAGGATGCGCGGAGTTCCCGCCGGGAATTGCTCGGCCGGGAAAAGGTCGCGCCCGCGGCCGGTCAACAGGCCCTGGGTCATTGCGTAATCGTGAAGCTGCTCCACCGCGTAGGGGCGGAGAAATTCCGTGGTGAAGCCCTGGCCGCGCGAAATCTGGCGGGCCAGCTGCGCGTTGTCCATCGACTGCGCGTCATTCAGTCCGCGATAAAGCCACACGTCCCACGTGCCGCCGATGACGATCAGCGCCACCAGCAGCGGCACGATCCGGGCCAGCACCTGACCCTTGCCCGCCTCCACCACCTGCACCGTCCGTTGAATGAAATTCATTTCAGGTCCAATTGATAAGTCTTGATCTTGCGGTGAAGGGTACGGCGGCTGATGCCCAGCAGTTTTGCGGCCTCGGTCACATTCCGGTCCGTCAAATGAAGGGCCCGATGAATAAGAGTTTTCTCCATCGTTTCCAAGTTAAGATTGGATGGCGAATCGGACCCGAGCTGGGCAGCGGAAGCGGGATGCGCCGGCCCCAGGACCCGCGCGGGCAGGTCGCGCACGCCGATCCGTTCGCCCCGGCAGAGCGCCACGGCATGCTCGATCGCCGCGCGCAATTCGCGGATGTTGCCCGGCCACTCGTAGCGCTGGAGCGCTTCCTGCGCGTCGGCGGAAAGCCCGGTGATCTTTTTCTGGTTTTGGCGGGAGAATTCCTGGACAAAGGCGTTGATCAGCAACGGAATGTCCTCGCGCCGCTCGCGCAGGGGCGGCAGATGGATCGGCACCACATCGAGGCGGTAGAAAAGATCGTCGCGGAATTTTCCTTCCCGCACCATCGCCTCGAGATTCTTGTTCGTCGCCGCCACCACGCGCACGTCGACCTTGATGTTCTGGTTGCTGCCGACCCGCTGGATGGTTTGCTCCCCGAGCGCGCGCAAAAGCTTCACCTGCGTCGCCGCGTCGATCTCGCCGATTTCATCGAGAAAAATCGTGCCGTGATTCGCCTCCTCGAAGCGTCCCATGCGCCGCTCGGACGCGCCGGTGAACGCGCCCTTTTCATGCCCGAAAAGTTCGCTTTCCAGCAATTGCGGGGAGAGCGCCGCGCAATGCACGGCCACGAAGCGCGCGCCTTTGCGGGGGCTGAGCATGTGGAGCGACTGCGCCACCAGTTCCTTGCCCGTCCCGCTTTCGCCCTCGATCAGGACGGTGGCCCGCGTCGGCGCGACCTGCCGGATGCGCTCGTAAATCTCGACCATGGCCGGCGCATTGCCGATCAGTTTTTCGAGGCCGAACTTCTTGTCGAGCTCCTCGCGCAACTGCCGGTTTTCCGCTTCCACCCGGCGCGAATGGAGCGCGCGGGTCAGCACCGCGTCGAGTTTCTCGAGATCGAGCGGCTTGGTGATATAATCATATGCGCCCCGTTTCATCGCCTGCACGGCGACTTTCTCGGAACCGTAGGCGGTCATCAAAACGGCCACCGGCGGGTGGGGGATCGACCGGGCGCGGGTCAGCATGTCGAGGCCCTCGGTGCCGCCCATTAGCCGCAGGTCGGTCAGAAGCACATCGACCGGCTGCGTCTCCAGCACGTTCATTGCCGTCGCCACATCGGGCGCGAGGTAGATGTCGAACTTGCCGTCGAAGTAGCGCCGCAGGCCGTCCCGCGTGTTCTTTTCGTCCTCCACCACGAGGAGCGTCGGCAAATTATCGTTGACCGGGGAACTCATGGCGCGTCCGCCTTGGTCTCGCCGGCAGGGGGCGTTTCCTCGCCCGACCCGAGCAGCCGGACGCGCCGCTCGGCCAGCGGCAGCAGGATGCGCGCGGTCGTGCCGCGGCCCGGTTCGCTCAGCAGTTCGAGATGGCCGCCATGTTCGTGCAGGATCCGTTGCACGATGAAGAGCCCCAGGCCCGTCCCGTCCTTTTTGCGCGTGAAATAAGGTTCGGTGATATGGGCCATGTCCTCCACGGAGATTCCGGTTCCGTTGTCCTCGAAGGAAACCTGCAAATGGGTGTCGGAACGCGACGTGGTCACCCGCAGAATGCCGCCGTGGGTGAGGGCTTGCACGGCATTTTTGATCAAATTGTAAAAGGCCTGCTTGAGCTGGTCCACATTGGCGGGAATGAGCGGCAGCGCCTCTGCCAGCTCCTCCTGCACGATCACGTCGCGGTCCTTGATTTCGGGCTGAAGAAACGCCAGCGATTCGCGGACCACCGCATTGATGCTGACCATGGTCCGGACGGTATGGGCCGGCCGCACCGCGCCGAGGAATTGGCTGATGATCGTGTCAAGCCGGCCGACCTCGCTCCGGGCGATGCGGACCGATTCGAGCAGCTCCTCGTCCGGTCCCTGGTCGTCCGCCCCGCCCGATTTCCGCTGGCGCAGGTCGCGCTCCAAAAGCTGGAGATGGATGTTGAGCGAGTTGAGCGGATTGCCCAGCTCATGGGCGACGCCCGCGGCGAGCAGCGTCACGGCATTGAGCTTCTCCGACTCGATCGCCTCCCAGGCCTGCGCGCGCCGCGCGGTCATGTCGTGGAAAATAATGGCGAAGCCCATTAGCGCCGTGTCCTTGTCCTCGAGCGGCACGAGATAAAAATTGAGGTAGCGCTGCTGCGGATAAAAAACCTCGAGGTCGCGGTTGACCACGCGCCCCTCGGCCAGGATCGTCGGCCAGTCGAGTTCCTTCAGGTGCTGCGCGATCGGCGTGCCCATCGCCCGGGCGGGATCGATCCCCAGCAGCGTAGTGATGGCGTGGTTGAGGTAGAGAATCCGGCCCTGGGAATCGACCACCACGATGCCCTCCTGCAGCGTGTTGAAGATCGTTTCGAAAAAGCCCTTCTCGTTGTTCAGGCGTTGCAGATAAGCCTGCAGGTCGTCCTGACCGACGCGGTCGATCCGGTTGAGGAGCTTGTCCAGGAACGTATTTTTCACTGCGAAAAGGGCGGGCGCCCGGTGGAATTAGAGCCAGTGCTTGCGTCGCAGCCAAACGACGAGGCCGATGGTGCTGAGGATGGTCACGGCGGAGGCGACCGGATAGGCGTAGGGCAAATGAAGCTCCGGCATGTCGGCGAAGTTCATTCCGTACCAGGTGCCGATCAGCACCGTGGGCGTGGTCAACGCCGTGAGCAAAGTCAAAATCTTGATGATCTCATTGGTTTCGTACGACGCCTTGTTGAGAAAGACATCGAGCGTCATGTAGAGCTGGTCGTGAAGGCTGGCGGCGCTGGTGTCGATGCGGTTCAGGTTGCCGAGCAGATCGCGAAAATAGGGAAGCAACACCGGCCGGATCAGCTTGAATTCGCCCCGCGCCAGCCGGTTGACCACGTCGCGCTGCGGCCGCACGATCTGCTGCAGCGCGGAGAGCTCCTTCTTGCGCTCGCGAAACTCGCGGATCACGGTCGGCTCGGGATCGCGCGAGAGAAAGACGGTGTCTTCCAGCGTGCCGATTTCCGTCGTCAGGTCGTTCAGCACCGGCTGATAGGCATCGACCATGGTATCGAGGAGAAAGTGGGCCAGCCGGTCCATCCCCCGCGTGACCGACGCCGGGTTTTTCTGGATGCGCTCGATCGTGCTGGTGATCGTCGCCAGCGGCTGCGAGTGATGGGTCACCAGGAACGATTTGCCGAGGAACAAATCGAGCTCGGTCGTCCGAAACTGCTCTTCCTTGTTGAATGCCACCGCGTGCATGACCAGGAACAGATAATCCTCGTAATCCTCGATCTTGGGATAGCGGCTGACCGACAGACAATCCTCGATGGCGAGGGGATGGAAGGAAAAGACGCCCTCGAGAATCGAAGTCGCCTCTTCCGCGGTCGGGGCGAATAAATTGACCCAGATAAGCAACCCCTTGTCCGCGCGCACCAGCCGCAGGGCGTCGCTGTCGAGGTTGCTGGCGACCAGTTTGCCATCGTTGAATACAAAAGATTGAATCATAACCCAGCCTCTAGTGACTAACGTGACCGCGGTCGTCGGGCAATTCTTTTCGCCCGACGTCCCCATTTTTCCGGGCAAGCAGCGCCCCCGAGAGGCCGCGTCAGTCGCCAATTTGTAACAGATGTGAATAAACAGCCTTGCCACACTCCGTCAAACGGGCTTTTATGGATGCCGCTTATGTCAAGCCGACGGCCTCATGGCTTAATAACTCTCTGCCTTTTATTGAGTTGCCGTTTCGTTTGGGCGGTCGATCAGAGCTATGTGGCGCCCATCAATCCGGCCACCGTCGGCTCGCCCGACGTTACCTCGCCCTCCGGCCCGCCGGCCCTCATGGCCTTGCCCGCCAACAGCCCGCCCCTCGCGCCCGATGCCAGCTCCACCCGGAAATTTTACACCCTCTCCGCCGAGTTGCGTGAAATCTACGACGATAATGTCGGCACCACCCATACGAACCCGCAGGCCGCCTTCGAGACCGAATTGTCGCCCAGCGTGCTCGTCGATTTTCCGACGGCCGACAACGATTTCTCCGCCCGCTACACCTTCGATTTGACCTACTACAGCAAGGGCGGCGCCAATGGCGAGACCAGCAAGAACGGCTCGGTCGACTACACCCACGAGTTCGTCGCGCAGTACAAACATTCCTTCTCCGACCGTTTCAACCTCAACGTTTCCGAGCAATTCCGCTACTACACCGAGCCGAGCATTTATGAAAGCGTCGGCACGCCTTATCGAAATGGCGCCTACGTCTCTAACTCCCTCAACGGCACCTTCACCGGCCAGTGGACGCCCCTTCTCGGCAGCACAACGACCTATTCGAACACCATCGTCCGCTACGATGAAGCGGCCATCGCCCAAGGGCAGGACAGCATCGAGAATACCGCCTCTCAAAGCATCAATTTTTCCGTGGCTCCCAAGATCCAGCTCGCCCTCGGCGGCATTATCGACGACATCAGTTACGACGAGATCGCGCGCGGCTACACCAACTACACCGGCTTTGCGGGCGCCGGATGGCAGGTCCTTCCGTCGCTGAATGTCACGGTCCGGGGTGGCGGGTCATATATACAACTTGATCAAGCGGGCACCCAATCCGACTCCTCGCCCCTGTCGCCCTATGCGGCCTTCTCGCTTGACTGGAGCCTCGGCGCGCGCAGCGAACTTACCTTTGATTACGCCCACGAGGTCACTCCCACCTACCAGACCGGCGCCGATGCTCAAAGTTCGGACCGGGTTTCAGCGAATCTTCGCTACGATATCACGCCTTTTTTGTCCGCGCACCTTCAGGGAATCTATACGGAAAGCAATATCTCGCAGTCCTTTATAACATCGACGACCCTCCACAGCTATAACGAGGACGAATACAGTCTTGATACGGGCCTTACTTACAAGTATAATACTTACCTTAGCATTGACGGAGGCGTGACTCTCTCTGGCGTTGACTCCGGTCTTGATTATCTGAACTATACCCGCGATGAAACCTATGTAGGCATTCGCGGAACGTATTGATATTTCGGCTCAGAGATGTTATACTTTTGAGCCAAGCCGCCTCTCGTACCTTTTTCTTCTATGGCTGATAATAGCGATCAGATACTTCACTTCCACGAATACTTTAAGATTATCCGCAACCGCTTGTGGGTCATCTTCACGATCTTTACCCTGACCGTGGTCAGCGGGGTCTATGTCACCTACGAGGTGCTCCCCAAGCAGTATACCGCCATGGCCCAGATCCAGATCCGCCCCCGTGGCGTGGTCGATGCCCCCGGTTTGAACAACACCCGGACCGACGGCGTCTTCGATTCGACCGCCTTTCAGACCGAGTTCGAAATCATGCAGTCGCCCGATGTCTTGTTGCCGATCATCACCGATCTCCAGCTTGATAAAGTGTGGGCAAAGCGCCTTCACCAGCCCGGCCTGGACGTTCTCCGTCCCCAGGACGCCCTCAACAAGATGAACTCGATGTTAAAACTCGATTTCAAGCACGGCACCAGCATCGTCGAAATCTCCGTCACCAGCGAGATTCCGCAGGAAGCCGCCGATATCGCCAACCACATCGCCGACCGCTACCAGCAGATGCGCGACAACGAGGAGGCCCAGCGGAACAATCGCGGGAGCGATTCGCTCCGGGATGAAATCGTCCAGCAACAAAAAGCGGTCGATGAAAAGCGGGCGATCGTCGAAAAAATGCGGCAGGACCTCGGCGCCCAGCACATTGAAATCCCCAGCGGCACCGGCGACACCGTCACCGAACGGGCCGAGACGGAGCTTGAGGCGCGCAAAAGGGACTTGCTCACCGCGCAGGAGGACTACGACGCCCGCCAGGTCTTGCTCAACAGCGTGATCAAACTGCCGGACGATCAATTTATCAGCACTCTGGACGGCCTGGACCGCCAGCAGTCGGACATCGCCGCCCTCCGCGCCGACGCCCTCAAGATGCAGACCGACATCACCAATCTGCTCAACGACGGTTTCGAGGAAAATCACCCCCGCGTCCAGGCGTTGCGGGCGGAACTGGCCGCGAAGAACCAGCAGATCACCGACCTCATCGCCGGCGTGCGGCGCGCCATGGTCGTCGATACCGACATGGCCAAGTCCCGCGTCGGGCTTCTCCAGCAGCAGGTCGACGAGTTGACCACCAAGGTGCGCACCGACACCACCAACGCCCTCGTCCCCTTTCGTGATGCCCAGCGCCAGCTCGAGCAACAGCAGACCCTCCTCGACGCGCTTAACGTCCGCCTGAAGCAGGATGAAGCCGACGCCCCGCTCCAGGAAAGTCCGGTCCGGATCATTTCCCGCGCCGATCCTCCCGAAAATCCGACCTCGCCCAAGAAGGCCCTCAATATTGCTGTCAGCGTCGCGGCGGGACTTTTCGTTGGCATCGGCGTCGCCTTCCTCATCGAGTACCTCGACACCAGCGTCAAGACCATGGCGGACGCCGAGACCCTGCTCGGCCTGCCTGTCCTCACCGTCATTCCCAACAAAGGCGGCCCCATGCCGCTCATCCAGGATGCGGGGCGACAGCCCCACGCCGAGGGCTACCGCATCCTTCGCGCCAAGCTCGACCTGAAAGTCCAGAATGGCATCGGCCCCTCCCTGACCATGCTCAGCGGCGGTCCCGGCGAGGGCAAGTCGACCACCATTTACAACCTCGCCGTCGTCTGCGCCCAGGCGGGCCAGTCGGTGATCCTCGTCGATTGCGATCTTCGCCGCCCCACCCTCCACGACCTCCTCGGCGCCTCGAACGAGCGCGGCCTCAGCAATTATCTCCGCGGCGAAGGCGAGGCGGTGACCTTCATCCAGCAGACCGCCATCCCCAAGCTGCAGGTGCTGACCGCGGGAAACATGCCCATGTCCGAAATCGGCGTCCTGGCCGGCGATAAAATCCGCCACATGCTCGACGACTTCAAGCAGCGTTACGACCTCGTCCTCATTGATGCCCCGCCCGTGCTCGGCATCAGCGACGGCTCCATCATCGCCCGCGAGGTCGACTACGTCATCCTCGTCATCCAGCACCGGCGCTATCCGCGCGAAATTTCCCTCCGCGCCAAACGCGCCATCGAGGAAGTGCATGGAAATTGCGTCGGCATGGTGCTTAACTGCGTTGCGGTCAAGAGCGACGACTCCTATTACTACTACAGCAGCTACGGAAACTATTATAAGAAGAAGACCGAACGCAGCAAAAAGCGGAAGGACGCCGTGCCGACCAACGGCAAACCCGTTCCCGCCACCACCCGAAAACCTGATCTGGAAAGCGACGAATTCTAACCTCATTCATGAAGAAGCTTGTTTGTTTCAGCGCCTTTTTGGCCTGTGCCCTCCTGACCGGCTGCGGCGGTTCCCACTCCCCCTCGCCGGGACCCGCTCCCGTTCCCTCCGACGCGGCCAGCGCGGCGATGCGTGTCGGAGATAAGATCACCATCCAGCTCGCCGGCGTGCCCGATGAGGGCTGGATCCACGAATTTCAGATTCCCGCCTCGGGAGAGATCACCGTCCCGCTGCTCACCCAGTCGTTTCCCGCCGCGGGCCACTATGCTTCCGACCTCGCCGCGGAGATCAGCAACGCCTACAAGAGCCAGAAGATTTACACCAACCCGGTCGTCACCGTCATCGCCGAGGAACGCTACATCAACGTCGGCGGCGACGTCCGCTCCCCGTCCCGGGTCATCTATTCTTCCGATTCGACCCTAATGAGCACCATCAACGCCTGCGGCGGCTTCACCGAGTATGCCAATCGCCGCGCCGTCCGCATCATCCGCGGCCAGCAGATCATTGAAGTCGATTGCGTGAAGGCGGCCGGGACTCCGGGCGCCGATCCCCCCGTCTATCCGGGAGACCAGGTTTACGTTCCGCGCACCATGTTCTAAACGGCGTCGCGTCGGAGCGGCCTTTCGTTTACCATGGTTTCCTATGGCTTGTTTTCACGGACCTGCGCGGCGGCTGCTCATTCCCGGCCTCCTGGCCGTCTTGGCGTTGTCGTCCTGCGGGCGGCTGGGAGAGACCAGCGAGCAGGCCCGGGTCACGCGCGCCTTTGATTCGTGGAAGAACGCCATGATCAACCACCAGACCGATCAGGCCATGACCTATATTTCCCGCCACGTGGACGACTACCTGAGCGCCTTGAACGCGGGCGGCGCCTCCGCCTCTCCGACCGGGTCGGTGGGCCCGAGCCCTTCGCCTGGCGTCGATCTCTTCCTGCGCACCGCCCTCGAGAAAAAGGTGCCGCCCGATTTGCGCTCGAAGCTGACCCTGGCCGCTCTCGTGCAGCGGATCACCGACCGCCATCTTTTCAATCCGCGCGATGTCGAGGAAATCGACCTCGGCCGCGTCTCGATCAACGGCAACCACGCCAGCGCGGAGCTTTATTACGACCGCACCCTGACCGCCCTGCGCCTTCCCTTCCTCAAGGAGGGCGATGCCTGGAAAATTGACGTCATGGCCATTCTTCCCTATGCCGAATTGCTCATGCGGGTCGACCGCGCCATCAAGGGCGAGACCGTCGTCCAGCAGGTCGATCAATTGGTCGACAAGCTCCCCTCGCTTAACTAAAAACCTCATGCTCGCCAAACGCGTCATCCCCTGCCTCGACGTCCACAACGGCAGCGTCACCCGCGGCCAGCAATTCGGCCGCGCCGAGGAGAACGGCCTGCGCAACGTCGGCGATCCGGTCGAGCTCGCCATCCGCTACAATGACCAGGGCGCGGACGAACTCGTCTTCTTCGACATCACCGCTTCCTCCGAGGGAAGAAAATCAATCATCGACGTCATCGAGCGCACCGCCGACCGCTGCTTCATGCCCCTGACCGTCGGCGGCGGCGTCCGCTCGGTCGAGGACATGCGCCTTCTCCTGCGCGCCGGAGCGGATAAGATCAGCCTCAATTCCGCCGCTCTCGCGCGGCCTGAAATCATTGCCGAGGGCGCCGCCGCCTTCGGCAACCAATGCATGGTCGTCTCCATCGACGCCAAGAAAACCGCTCCCGGCGAATGGTCCGTTTTCTCGCGCGGCGGACGCGACCGGACGCCCTGGGAGGCCCTCGCCTGGGCCCAGAAAGCCGTCGCGCTCGGCGCCGGCGAAATCGTCCTCAACAGCATCGACTCCGACGGCATGCAGACCGGCTACGATCTCGAGATCACCCGCCTCATCAGCGAACGCGTGCCCGTCCCCGTCGTGGCCAGCGGCGGCGCGTGGGAATTGGGCCACTTCACCGCCGTCCTCGACCGCGGCAAGGCCGACGCCGTCCTCGCCGCCAGCGTCTTCCATTACGGCAAATTCACCATCGGCGAAGTCAAGGCCTACCTCGCCGCGCAGGGCGTGCCGGTGAGACTCTAGGCGTGCGTGCGCGTCCAAACGCCGCCGCCGAGCTTCCCTCTCGATTTTTCCCTCCTTTTGTATTTCGCCAGGGTGATTCTAAAGCAACACCTTAAATGTGTTTACATCTCGTTATAGGATGGTAAACTAGATTTAACGAAAGATCCTAATCGGCTAAGCGCTTATTGGGCGCGCAGAGTTCTCTGCTTCGTCTTTCGCCCGTGAAATCCAAAGACCCTCTCTTCGCCGAGAGCAAGCCCTTGCCTGTGGTGGGGCCAGGCCCGGGCGGAGCCGAGGACGAAGACGAGAAAGAAAACCGGCGTGACACGACGCCCGTCCGCCAGGACACGCTGATCGAACAGGCGGAGACCCGTACCGATGAGGCCAATACGCGCACCAATGAGGCCAATTCCCGGACCGAACAGGCCAACACCCGCACCGATGAGGCCAACACGCGCACCAATGAGGCCAATTCCCGGACCGAACAGGCCGAGGCGCGAAGCGTGCAGGCGATCCTCGCCTCCGAGCTCCGTTACCGTCGGCTTTTTGAAACGGCGCAGGACGGCATCCTCATTCTCGACGCCGACACCGGCCAGGTGGTTGATGCCAACCCTTTCATGAAGGATTTGCTCGGCTATTCCCAGGAAGAATTTCTGGGGAGAAAACTGTGGGAGATCGGTCCCTTCAAAGGCGAGGCCGCCTCCAAAATCACCTTCGCCGAATTGCAGCAGAAGGACCGCATCCGCTACGAAGCCCTGCCGCTCGAGACCAGGGACGGACGCCGCGTCGAGGTCGAATTCATCAGCAATGCCTACCTGGTCGACCGGAAGCGCCTCATCCAATGCAACATTCGCGACATCACCGAGCGAAAACGGGCCGACGCCCGCTTTCGCCGGCTGGTCGATTCCAACGCACAGGGCGTGATGTTTTGGAACACCACGGGCGAGATCACCGGCGCCAACAACGCCTTCCTGGAACTTGTGCGCTACACTCGCGAGGACCTTGAAGCCGGGCGCATTAGCTGGACCGTGAGCACTCCGCCCGAATACGCCAGCCTCGATCGCCGCGCCATGGAGCAAATCGCCGCCACCGGGGTCTGCAAGCCCTATGAGAAGGAATTCATCCGCAAGGACGGCTCGCGCGTCCCCGTCCTCATTGGCGCGGCCTCCTTCGAGGACAGCCCGGAGGAGGGCGTCTGCTTCTTCGTCGACCTCACCGAGCGCAAAAAGCTCGAGCACCAATTCCTCCGCGCGCAACGCCTGGAGAGCATCGGCACGCTGGCCGGCGGCATCGCGCACGACCTCAACAACATCCTCGCGCCCATCATGATGTCGATCGAACTGCTCAAGACCTCGACCACCGATCCCGAGGCGATGCACATGCTCGAAACCATTGAAGTGAGTTCCCGGCGCGGCGCGGATATCGTCCGGCAGGTCCTCTCCTTTGCCCGCGGTCTCGAAGGCGAGCGCGTGGAAATTCAGCCCAAACACGTGGTGCAGGACCTCGAAACCATTATCAGGGACACCTTCCCCAAGGACATCCGCCTCCACTTCTCCACTCCCAATGATCTCTGGACCATCCTGGGCGATCCCACCCAGGTCCACCAGATTCTCCTGAACCTTTCCGTGAACGCCCGCGACGCCATGCCCAATGGCGGCAATTTAACCGTCAGCGTCGTCAACTGCGTGCTCGATGACCAGTACGCCGCGATGCACCTCAACGCCAAGCCCGGACGTTACGTCAACCTCAGCGTCACCGATTCGGGAACCGGCATGTCCCCGGCCCTGCTCGACAAAATCTTCGAGCCCTTCTTCACCACCAAGGAGCTGAACAAGGGGACCGGTCTCGGCCTCTCGACCGTTCTCGCCATCGTCAAGAGCCATGAGGGAGTCATCAACGTTTACAGCGAGCCCGGCAGAGGCACCACGGTCAAAGTCTACCTGCCTGCGATCGAAACGGCCGTCGAAACACACAAAGATCCCGCGGAACAAATCGCCCTGCCGCGGGGAAACGGCGAGACCGTGCTGCTGGTCGACGACGAAGCCTCCATCCTCGTCATCACCCGGCAGACCCTCCTGGCCTTCGGCTACCGGGTCCTGACCGCCACCGACGGCGCGGAAGCCGTCGCCGTCTACGCCGAACACAAAAAAGAAATCGACGTCGTCCTCACCGACATGGCCATGCCGGTCATGGACGGACCGGCCTCCATTCGCGCCCTGGTCCGGATCAATCCGGCGATCAAGATCATCGCGGCCAGCGGTCTTCACTCCAACAACAGCGGCTCCAAAATGGCCGGCGCCGGCGTTAAATATTTACTGATGAAACCCTACACGGCGGCGACCCTTCTCAAGACCGTCCGGACCATTCTCGACGAATCCTGACCGTTTTTATCTTCGCGCGGCGTCCACCGCGTCGGCCCGAGGGCGCACAGAACTCCTTGTCTCCCAGCGGCCCCACGCTAGGTTCTCAGCATGACCAGGTATGCGCAGCAGACGGGCGCCCGTTTTCTCGGGATGCTCCAGATGGCGGGCCAGATCGTCTTCCTCCTGCAGGACATCCTCCGCTGCCTCTTCCGCTATCCGATCCGGTTCGGGCTCCTCGTCCGCCAGCTCGACTTCATCGGCGCCAAGTCGGTTCCCGTCGTCATCATCACCGGCGGCTTCATCGGCGCCGTCTTCGCCGCCCAGTGCGAATTTCAATTCCGCAGCCTTGGCATGAGCTCCGCCGTCGGCCCCGTTGTCGCCATCGCCATGTGCCGCGAGCTCGGGCCCGTCCTCTGCGCCCTCATGATCGCCGGCCGGGTCGGTTCGGCCATGGCCGCCGAATTGGCCACCATGAAGATCACTGAGCAGATCGACGCGCTCCGTTCGCTCGCGGTTTATCCGACCGAATATCTCATCGTCCCCCGCTTTCTCGCCATGCTCATCTCCATGCCCATCCTCGTCGGCCTCGCCATCACCTGCGGCGTCGGCGCGGGCTATGCCGTCGCCGTCCACGTCCTCGAAGTCCCCGGCGTCTACTACTGGAACAACACGATCAAATTCACCCACGACAAGGACATCTGGATCGGCGTGGTCAAAGGCTTCTTCTTCGGCCTCATCATCCTCCTCGTCGGCTGTAACAAGGGACTTCACGCCTCGGAAGGCGCCGAAGGGGTCGGCCTCGCCACCACCGAGTCGGTCGTCGATTCGTTCATCATCGTCCTGATCGCCAACTTCTTCTTCACCTTCCTGCTCAACGCCATTCTTTAATCTGTTGTGCCCACGCCTTCCACTGAAAATCATGCCTGGCCCCTCATCCGCCTCGTCGGCGTGGAAAAAAAACTGGGCCGCCAGAAAGTCCTCCGCGGTGTCGACCTCGAAATCCGCCAGGGCGAAAGGATGGTCATCATCGGCCGCAGCGGCGGCGGCAAAAGCGTCCTGCTCAAGCACATCATCGGCCTCATGCAGCCCGATGCCGGCCAGGTCTGGTTCCGCGATCACGACCTCGCCCAGATGAACGAGGAACAACTCGTCCCGCTGCGCAAGGAGACCGGCATGCTCTTCCAGAACGGCGCGCTTTTCGATTCGCTGACCGTCGGCGAAAACGTCGCCTTTCCCCTCCGCGAAAAAGGGGGCATCAGCGAGCGGGACATCCAGTCCGAGGTCGAGCGCGCCCTCACCATCGTCGATCTGCCCCGGCAGGAGCACAAATGGCCCTCCGAATTGAGCGGCGGCATGCGCAAGCGGGTCGCCCTCGCGCGGGCCGCTATCGCCAAACCGGCCCTGATGCTTTATGATGAGCCCACCTCGGGGCTCGACCCCGTGGTCGCCGACAGCATCAACAAACTCATGGTACGCCTCGGGCACGAACTCAAGATGACTTCCGTTATTGTCACCCACGACATGGTCAGCGCCCGCGAAGTGGGTGACCGCATCGCCATGCTCCACGAAGGCCGCATCTATTGTGTCGACCTGCCCGGCGTGGTGCTCGGATCGCAGGACCCGATTGTGAAACGCTTTGTCAACGGCATTTCCGACGCCAGTGATGCTATATTCTAGTATAGTCTGGAAACCACCCCTCCCATGAAACAAACCGCGAATCTCGAAACGAAGGTCGGCATCTTCCTGCTCCTGGGCATCGCGCTCATCTGCACCCTCATCATTCTCTTCGGCGAAGTGCCCGATCTTCTCAAGCCGACGTATAAACTGACTGTTAGATTCAATGACGCCAGCGGCTTGCTGAAAGGCTCCGATGTTTACCTGGCGGGCGCGGTGATCGGGAAGGTGACCACGGATCCTCGTTACATCCCTGATTCTCAGCAGGTCGAAGTGAACCTGAAAATCAACAAGGACGTCGGCATCCGCAACGACGCGAGCTACGAAATAGGCAGTTCAGGACTCCTCGGCGATAGATTTGTTGTCGTGGAGCCGGTCCAGTACAAGGCCGGAGTGGAAAAGGCGCCTTTTGTTCAGGATGGTGACGTCCTTAACGGCGTGAATGAAACCGGTTTGCCCGAAATTATGAAAGCATCGAAGCCGCTCATCGATAAAGCGAATGATATTGCCGATCAACTCGATGACATGATCACCCGGCTGAACAAGGACGTCCTTTCGGGCACCAGCACCGACGATCTGAAGGAAACCATCGCCAAGCTCCGGCAAATGGTTGATAACGGCGACAGCATGGTCACCAACGCCAACGATTTGCTCGCCCAGGCCAAGACCGGCAAAGGCGTGGTGGGACGGCTCCTCTACGACAAGCAGGTCGGCGACAACCTCGCCGCCTTCCTCGCCAACCTCAAGGCCCACGGCCCCATCTTTTATCACGACGATTCCGCCGACAACAAAGACGACGACGCCGCTCCGAGAAAGAAAAATAAATGAGCGAACCCTTGAGCGCGGTTGTCGTGGCGGCGGGCCGCAGCCAACGCATGGGCTTCGACAAGCTCCTCACCCCGTTGAGTGGACGGCCTCTTCTGCTGCACACGCTGGAGCGGCTGCTCCAGACTCAGTTGCCGAGCGAAGTCATCCTCGTCATCCGGCCCGGCAGCGAGGCCGAAATGGAGGCGACGATTTCGCCCCTGCGCGACCTGGGCGAGATCCGGCTCGTGCCCGGCGGAGCGCAACGCCAGGATTCGGTCCAGGCCGGCCTCAAGGCCGTCTCCGATTCCTCCGATTACGTCATGGTGCATGACGCCGCCCGGCCCTTCATCACCCGTGAACTCATCGACATCGTCCTCGCCGCGGCCAAGCTCTCCGACGCGGCGGTCTGCGGCTCGCCCTGCAGCGACACCCTGAAGGAGGTCGCCGAGGACGGCCTCGTCGTCCGCACCGCCGACCGCTCCATGCTCTGGACCGTGCAGACCCCGCAAATCTTTCGCACCCAGTTGCTGCGCGACGCCTACCAGGCCGCCCTGAAAGTCGGCGGCACCTTCACCGACGACACCGCCGTGGTCGAAAAAATGGGCCATCCCGTCCGCATCGTCCTCTATCACGGCATCAACCTCAAAGTCACCACGCCGGCCGACTGGAGCCTCGCCGAGGCCTATCTTCGCGCCGGGGAAGGCGAGGGGAGTCCCGGCCAAATGTTGCGCAAGCAACTTCACGACATGAACAATCATCTCACGCCGCTCCTCGGCTACGCCTACCTCCTCGCGAACGAATTTCCGGACGACAGCCGCCCGAAGAAATTCGCCAAAAGCATCCAGGGCGCCGCGGAACGGTGCCAGGTCACCACCGCCGCCATCCAGAAATACGTCCGCGAACTCTTCCCCCGCAAAGGCGAATAGCGCACTTGCTCTTGCACGCGGGTGGCCCGGGCTACTTGGAAACGCTCTAGCCGTCGCGGCAGTCCGCCAGCCCACATCCGTCCCATCTGTCGCCTAAGTCCCATCCCGCAATTTTAAAGTGCGGCGTTTCCGGCCTCCCGCTACAGTCTTCGCGCCATGCACGGAATCGAACTGCTCCACGACCTCGCGGTCGTCATGCTCGTCGCCGGCATCACCACCATCCTGTGCCATCGGCTGAAGCAGCCGGTCGCCCTCGGTTACATCGTCGCCGGCTTCCTCATCGGCCCCCACACGCCGCCCTTCGAGTTGGTCAAGGACGAGGATTCGGTCAAGACGCTCGGCGAGATGGGCGTCGTCCTGCTCATGTTTTCCCTCGGGCTCGAATTCAGCCTGCGCAAGCTCACCCGCGTCGGCATGTCGGCCTTTGTCGCCGCGCTGCTCGAGATCACCCTGATGATGTGGCTCGGCTACGAAGTCGGCCGCGCCTTCGGCTGGAACGTCATGGACAGCGTTTTCCTCGGCGCCATGCTCTCCATCTCCTCCACCACCATCATCGTCAAGGCGCTCGCCGAACTCGGCAAATCGCGCGAAGCCTTCGCCGAAATCATCTTCGGCATTCTCGTCATCGAGGACATCCTCGCCATCATACTCCTCGCGCTCCTTTCGGGCTTCGCCCAGACCGGATCGCTCCACGCCGGGCAGGTCGGCATCGAAATCCTCAAGCTCGCCGTCTTTTTCGCCATGGTCCTCGTCTTCGGCTTCATCGGCGTGCCCCGGCTCTTCAACTACATCGCCCGGTTCAAGAGCGACGAGATGCTCCTCATCGCCGCGCTCGGACTTTGCTTCGGCGTCGCGCTCGTCGCCTCCGTCCTCGGCTACTCCGTCGCGCTGGGCGCATTTCTCATCGGCGCCGTCATCGCCGAGTCGCGCCAGATCCACAAGATCGAGGACCTGACCGCGCCGGTGCGCGACATGTTCAGCGCCATCTTCTTCGTCACCATCGGCATGCTCATCGATCCGAAGATGCTCGTCACCTACGTCTGGCCCATCGTCGTCCTCTCCCTGCTCGTCATCGTCGGCAAGGTTGTCACCTGCGGCTTTGGCGTCTTCGTCGGCGGCCGCGACCTGCGCACCTCGCTCTGCGTCGGCATGGGCCTCGCGCAGATCGGCGAGTTTTCCTTCATCATCGCGGCGCTCGGCCTCAAGCTCGCCGTCACCAGCGATTTCCTCTATCCCATCGCCGTCGCCGTCTCGGTCATCACCACGCTGGTCACGCCCTACCTCATTCGCGGCAGCGACGGCCTCGCCGCCTGGATCGATCGCGCCGCGCCCCGGCCTCTGATGCAGGCCCTCTCCGTCTACACCGCGTGGGTCGGCTCCTTTGGCCGGCAGAATCCGAGCCCGCTCGTGCTCCTCGTGCGGCGCATGGGCTGGCAGCTCCTCATCAATCTTTTGCTCACCGTCGGCGTCTTCGCGCTCGGCGCCTGGATCGCGGGCTGGGATCCCAAATACCTGCCGCCATCGATCCGCGCGCCCGAGGTTCACGAAGCGCTCGTCTGGCTGGCCGTCATGATCGTCACCGCGCCCATTTACCTCGCCAGCGTCCGCAAAATCCAGGCCATGAGCATGCTCATCGCCGAAATCTGCGTCCCTCTCGCGGCCACCGGCCAGAACGGCGGCGCGGCGCGCACCGTCATCGGGCAGGTCTTCGTCCTCGCCTCGTTCACCGTCATGACCTTCCTCACCGTCCTGCTCAGCACCTCGATCCTCAGCTCCATCGAAAGCATGCTGCCGCTCCTCCTCATCGTCACCGTCGCCGCGCTTCTGTTCCGGCCCATCCTCGTCCGCATCTACAGCCGTGCCGAAATCGCCCTCCACGAAACGCTGGTCGAGCTCCCCCGGCTCCGCGCCGCCGAACCCAAGCCGCTTCCCGCGCTTTTGCGCGAAGCCGAGCTCGACACCATGGAAATCCCTCCCGGCTCCGCCATGATCGGCCGCAAGCTCCGCGAAATCCCCCTCCGTCCGCAGACTGGCGCCAGCATCGTCGCTATCGAGCGCGCCGGCCAGCGCCTCATCAATCCCGGCCCCGACGAAATCCTCTGCTCCGGCGACCGCGTCCTCCTCCTCGGCCAGACCGAGCAGCTCCCCGCCGCCTGCGACCTCCTCGCCGCCACCGAATAGCCGTGGGACTTGTGAACCGCGCCCCCTTATGGCAACGTGCAGGCCATGAGCACGTCGGATGTGAGGCGCAGTCCAGCCACCGGTTTTTGGGTCGCGACCGATTGTCCCTAAGCTCCCGGCAGCGAGATTCTCCGACATGGACTTCTTTCAGCGCCAGGAAATCGCCCGCCGCAACACGAGATTCCTCGTCGTCTATTTCACCCTTGCGGTGATCGGCACCGTCGTCGCGATCTATGCCGGCGCGGTCGTGCTGGTCAATGCCGACATCGGCAGCCGGGTGGACGAAAACGGCAACGTCATCCTCTGGGACCCGCAGCTCTTCACCATCGTCTCGCTCGCCACCATCGTCGTCATTTTCTGCTGCAGCCTCTATAAAATCGAGCAGCTTTCCAGCGGCGGCAGCGGCGTGGCCGAAATGCTCGGCGGCCGCCCCATCGACGCCCACACCACCGACCTCAGCGAGCGAAAACTGATCAACGTCGTCGAGGAAATGGCCATCGCCTCCGGCACGCCTGTCCCGCAACTTTATCTTTTGCCCGCTGAGGACGGCATCAACGCCTTCGCCGCCGGGCACACCACCGGCGACATGGTCATCTGCGTCACCGCCGGCGCGCTCCGCTACCTCACCCGCGACGAGCTCCAGGGCGTCATCGGCCACGAATTCAGCCACATCCTCAACGGCGACATGAAGCTCAACCTCCGCCTGATGGGCATCGTCTTCGGCATCCTCTGCCTCACTATCATCGGCCGGATTTTGCTCCAGACACGCGGCCGGAAAAATCCGCTTCCCCTCATCGGCATCCTTCTGATCGTCGTCGGTTCCATCGGCGTCTTCTTCGGCAAACTCATCAAGAGCGCCGTCAGCCGCCAGCGCGAATTCCTCGCCGACGCCGCCTCCGTCCAGTTCACCCGCAACCCGGCCGGCCTCGCCACCGCCTTGAAAAAAGTCGGCAGTTCCGGCTCGCGCATCGACGACCCCAACGCCGAGGACGCGAGCCATTTCTTTTTCGCCAACGGCCTGACCGAATCGTTCTTCGGCTGGATGTCGACCCATCCGCCGCTTGAGGAACGGATTCGCGAGCTCGATCCCCAGTGGGACGGCCAGTTCATCGCGATCCATCCCGTGTTTAAAGAAAAGGCGGAGGCGGAGACCGGCCCTCCTTCCGGTCCGGCCGGACTCGGCGCGCTCCAGCAAATTGGAAATCTCGCCCTCGGCTCGGCGCTACCCGCCGGGGCCGTCGCCAGCGCGGCCATCCTTTCCCAGGTCGGCGCACCCACCGCGCGGCACCTCGATTACGCCGCCGACATCCTTTCGAAAATTCCCGGCGCCCTGGCCGACGCCGCCCGCGACACCACCGGCGCGGCCGCCCTCATCTACGCCCTGCTCCTCAGCCCCGACGAAGCGACCCGCCGGGCCCAGTTGGCGCAACTCCAGACCGATCCCGCCATCGCGCGCGAGCTCGAGCAATTGCTCCCCATCGTGCCGAACCTGCAAAGCCGCGCCCGGCTTCCGCTCGCCACCCTCAGCATCACCGCGCTCCGCAATCTTTCCCCGGCCCAGTACGCGCAGTTCAGCGGCAACCTCGGCGCCATCATCGCCCTCAACGGCCAGACCGATCTCTTCGCCTACGTCCTGCAAAAAATCGTCCTCCGCCGGCTCGATCCGCATTTCAATCCGCCCCCGAACCGCGTCCCCCAATACTACGCCATCAAGCCGCTGCTCCCCGACTGCGCCGTGCTCCTGTCGGCCGTCGCCTGCGCCGGGCAGACCGAACCCGCCGCCATCCAAAGCGCGTTTGACCTCGGCGCGAAGCAGCTCGACGACCCGGCCCACGTCCTCCAATTGGACACGACCGCCTATGACCTGACCAAAATCGATGCGGCCCTCGATCGCCTCAACCAGGCCGCGCCGCAGATCAAGAAAGCCATCCTCGCCGCCTGCGCTGAAACCGTCGCCGTCGACGGCATCATCCAGGAAAGCGAAGCGGAACTGCTCCGCGCCATCGCCGACACCCTCGATTGTCCCATCCCGCCCTTCCTGACCGTGTAAGCTCCTGCAGTCATCCTGAGCTTTTTTGCGCGCGCGTGGCAGAATCAATTCCGGTCGCGTAAGCGACTCATTAAAAGATCGTCATCCTGAGCCTGTCGAAGGTAATAATATACTTGACGCCTAAACGGGGATGGGCTACATTGAGCCCATGAAAGAGAAATCCTCTCCTGAAACGCTCCAAGAAGCTATTACCCTTTTTGCCGATCCGATCAAAGCCCACAACTTTATGTGCTCGGTTCTTTGGCCAGACGGCAAGGTGAAGTGCCCGCATTGCTCCTCTACCGATGTTGGCAGCTTTTCCGGCAAGCGCATGGTGAGTAACTGCAAAGCGTGCAAGAAACAGTTCACGGTAAAAGTCGGCACGATCTTTGGCGACAGCCCGCTTCCCTTGAGCAAATGGCTTCCCGCCGTCTGGCTTATCGTTAACGCCAAAAACGGTATCAGCAGCTACGAAATTGGCCGCTCGCTTGGTGTCACCCAAAAGACGGGCTGGTTTATGATGCACCGGATTCGTCTGGCGATTCAAAATAACAGCTTCGTTAAAATGAGCGGTTCCGTTGAATCCGATGAAACCTTTATCGGCGGTCGAAACAAGTTCAAGCATCCTGCCAAAAAGCAGGACGTTTCGGGCTGGAAGCTCAAGACACCAGTCCAGGGTCTTCTTGAGCGCACGACGGCCAAAGGCCCGTCTCGGGTCAAGCTGACGGTATTGAAGACGACTCGCAATCATGAGGTACAAGGCAACGTGCGCGAGTACGTCTTGAAGGGATCGGAATTGCATACCGATGCGCTTCGCAGCTACATCGGTATGAACCAAGATTACGTTCACCAAGTCATCGACCATGCGATTTGCTATGCCAAGGGCCACGTCCACACAAACGGGCTGGAAAACTTCTGGTGTTTGCTCAAGCGCACGATCAAGGGCACATACGTTAATGTTGAGCCGTTTCATTTGTTTCGGTATTTGGATGAGCAAGCTTTCCGCTTCAATGAACGCAAGGACTCGGATGGTGGTCGTTTTATGACGGCGATTAAGGGCATCATCGGGAAGAGTTTGAATTATGCGGATTTGACGGGTAAGGGTGGTGAAGACCTTCAGCAAGCGTTGGCCTAGAAGAGGAATTATCTCAACAAAGCCTCCAGAATGATTGCCGATACACAGGCTCCGAATCCCATGCTCAAAATAATCAATGTAATAAAATCGGAAATTGAGAGATTCCAATGCTGAACACGATTACAATTATCTTGGGAGCAATCGCCACCATCGCTTGTATATTTGGTTATATTTTTGCGCTTAATCCTGATCATAAATATGTCTCTCTTTGGATATATGGAACTGCCGCATGTCTGTATGTGTTTGCGGCTTGTTGGGGCATCCAAGCGTCATGGATGGAGTCGGATAAAACATCCACACCGAAAGAATCCCTACCTATGAATAACCAAACAGGCCAAGGCAACGTCAATGCGCCCAACAACCAAGGCAACATCAATACTGGTTCAGTAGGAGGCAACCTAAACCAAGTCGTTAACATTGGCTCCAAAAAACGAACTCTTTCACCGGAACAAAAAGCAATTTTAGAAGCCGCATTTTTACAATTGGCAGGAACAAAAAGACTGAGAGTGATGGCTGTTATGGGAGACCCTGAATCGGGCGCATTTGCACAGGAGATTGTCGATTGCTTACCACCGGACAGCCGAACAGGATTGTTATTAGGTGTCGGCAAGAATTTTCCCGGCAAAGTTTTAGTTTGCGTACAAAATCCTGCCAATCGGCCTGCATTCACGGACGATGTCTTGAATGCTTTTCGTGCGGCATCCATTCCGGTTATAGCTGCCCGAGATTCCAGTGGGCCTGATGCAAATTCCGTATGGATCAAAGTATTTTCCAACCAATGAGAATAACCAAACAAACCGAATCCACGCGCTTCCTTGAAGCGATGAAGCAGATTGTCTCCGTACCCAAGACAGAGATTGATCGGCGCGAAGCTGAGTACCGCAAAGAACGCAAGGCCAAGAAGGAAGCGAAGGCCGCTTAAAAAGCGGGTCGAGGCTTCCCAAAAGAGTGACCGCTCGTTATGCGCCAAGTATATTATTACCCTGTCGAAGAACCTCTAACTATTCTGCCTTTTCCTCGTTCCCAAGTTGCACTTGGGAACGGACTTGTCGGGGGAAGCTGCGCTTCTCCCTGGATCGCCCCCGTCCCGAAGGGACGGCTGAAACGCAACCTCAACCCCGTTCCCGCGGCGTGATCCACAGATGAACGATCTCGTGCTTCCGCAGCACCGTCAGCCGCGACTTCCGGTTCGGCTCCCGCAACACCAGCAACCGATGCAGCTCATGCACCGAGCGCAGCTCCTCATGATCGAGCCAGATGAGAATATCGTTCACCTCCACGCCCGCCTCCGCCGCGGCCGAATTCTTCTCGATCGTGTGCACGAAAATTCCCGACCGTTGCCGCAACTGATGGAACCGCGCCACCCGTTCGTGAATGGAAACATCCTGCCCCGCCACGCCGATGTAACCGCGCCGGATGCGCCCCTCCTTGATCAGCCAGCTCGCCACGAACTCGGCCGTCTTGCTTCCGATGGCAAAGCAGATCCCCTGCGCCGCCGGAATGATCGCCGTGTTCACGCCGATCACCCGTCCGAGCGTATCGAGCAACGGCCCGCCCGAATTGCCCGGATTCAACGCCGCGTCGGTCTGCAGGACATTGTCGATCAGCCGCCCCGTGCGCGAGGGAAACGTCCGCCCCAGCGCGCTCACGATCCCGGCCGTCACCGTGTTGTCGAGGCCGAGCGGATTGCCAATCGCCACCGCGATCTGGCCCACGGCAATCTGGTCCGAATCGGCAAACCGGAGATGATGCAGCTCGGGCAGATCGATCCGCAAAATCGCCAGGTCGGTGTCGGGATCGTCGCCGATGATCTCGGCCCGCGACTCCCGGCCATCGGGCGTCTGGGCCCGCACTTTTTCCGCGCCATGGACCACGTGACTGTTGGTCATCACGAAGCCGTCGGGTGAAATCAGGAAGCCCGACCCACTGCCGCCGCCTCCTTTTTTCGTCTGGGCCTGGATATGGACCACGGCCGGACCCGCCTGCCGGACGGTCGCCGTCACCGCCTGCGAATAGGCGTCGAGCAACTGCGGATCGGACGGCGGGGCAGGGGACCGGGAAGGTGACTCCGCGAGGGAATCGCTGATCAACTGGGCTTTCATGATTTCAGGTTACTATGTTGCAAGCGATTTGCAAATGACGCGCGGCGCGGTGCGGCTTTCGCCCATCCTTTATCCCTGCCTTGCAATCTTTTAACTACAGACCGGGGCCGGTTTGAGATATATTAGGTTGAATCCCTCGATTCACCCTCGATCCGTCCCGATAATTTTCCCATGAACAGCAGCCTTCCTTCGTCAGACCTTCCTTCGGCCAATCAGCCCAAGTCCTCGTCGAACCTTACTTTTTGGGCGGTCCTGACGGTGATCGTCGCCATCCTGGTTACGCTCGCCGCTCGGAATGGCGCCGTCTCGGTCTTCTTCTCCCTCATCACGTTTCTCGAAGTCATTCTCCTTTTTAACATCCTGATCATCGTCCACGAGCTCGGCCATTTTTTGGCCGCGAAATGGTGCGGCCTCAAGATCGACAAATTTGCCATCTGGTTCGGCCAGCCGCTGTGGCAAAAAAAAGTCGACGGCGTCGACTACATCCTCGGTTCGATTCCCGGCGGAGGCTACGTCGCGCTGCCGCAAATGGCCCCGATGGAGGCCATCGAAGGCAAGACCGAAACGCCGCGCGAGGAACTGCCGCCCGCGTCGCCCTGGCAGAAGATCATCGTCGCCTTTGCGGGACCGCTCTTCAGCTTCGGCCTCGCGCTCGTCTTCGCCACTATCGTCTGGGCCGTCGGCAAGCCGGTCACCTATCCCGAGGCGACCACTACTGTCGGATTCGTCCTGCCCGGCGATCCCGCCGACCAGGCCGGCATCAAGGCGGGCGATAAGATCATCTCCATCGACGGCCATCCCATCTCCCACTTCATGGGCATGGGCGACTCGGTCATCTGGCGCATCGTCACCAGCACCGCCCCGGTCATCCCGATTGTGGTCGAGCGCGGCGGCCAGGTCCTGACCATCCCGGTCGCGCCGCAGAAGGACCTCGAGCACGACCACGCCTGGTATCAGCGCGGCGCCACCCGCAAAATCGGCATCGGCCCCGCCGAGGAATCGCTCATCATCAAAAAACTGCTGCCCAACAGCCCCGCATTGGTGGCCGGACTCCGGCCCGGCGACCAGATCACGCAAATGAACGGGCAGCCGATCTACTCCGACACGGCGATCTATAGTGTGCTGAAAGACCATCCGACCGACCCCATCCGCTTCCAGGTGCTCCGCGGCGGCGCGACCCTGGCCGTCGCCGTCCAGCCCGAGAAACCGATCTCGCCGTCGCCCATGCCGAAGGACGAACCGCCGACCGACATCGGCATCGACGAGTGGGAGCCGCCGGTGGTGCGCCTGATCCATCCGAGCCCCTTCCAGCAGGTGCGCGAAAGCGTCCTCGCCGTCACCGGCACGCTCTCGGCGCTCTTCGCGCCCCACTCCAACCTCGGCGCGTCGCAGCTCAGCGGCCCCATCGGCATCATGAACATCTTCTTCGCCGTCCTCAGCAGCGAAAACGGCTGGCGTCTGGCGCTCTGGTTCGCCGTCCTCATCAACGTCAACCTCGCCCTGCTCAATCTCTTCCCGCTGCCCGTGCTCGACGGCGGCCACATCGCGCTCTCCCTCATCGAATGGGTCCGCCGCCGCCCGCTCAGCATGAGCATCCTCGAGCCGGTGCAGACCGCCTGCGCCCTCGCGCTCATCGGTTACATGGCCTTCATCACCTTCTTCGACGTCCAGGACTCCGGCAAAATGGCCTTCGGCTCCGGCGCCGGCGACGAAATCAAGTTCGCGCCGAAGCAGAGCGGGCCGTAGACAACACCGGTTAACGTCTATACGCCTCATAGTATTAGCAAAGTGACAGCCCGTATCGTCGCTTTTATCAAGAGCTCCATTCCGCTTGCTATACTGTGCTCGATGTTATGGTTGGGAACTATCGTGACTGGGGTTCTTCGTTTCTCGTCAGTCATGAGCGGTCTTCATTAATTTCTTCACTTCGAAGTTGCACTGGGAACGCCGCTTGTTTCCCGCGAAATTACGTTTCACATTGTTTTGATAGCCGTCGCACTCCGTGCGACGGGCGGCGTCAGCCGCTTCTTTAAACCTCTGTCATCCTGAGCAAGCCGAGCTTGTCTCGGCGCAGTCGAAGGACCTCTGACTATTTTGCTTATGCGAGGTCAAATGAGGAATAGCTAGAGATCCTTCGACAAGCTCTATACAAAGCTTATAACTACAGTTGCTTACGCGAGCAACGGCTTTGTACATAGCGAATCGCATCACAAGATGCGTTTGGTTGACATTCCGCCATATAGTATATGGCGACAGAAATCTCAAATGGTAAGCAGACAGTCAAACTTTATTGCTCGGTCAATCGCGGCAAGGCGATGTACCAGCTTGCCTATTACATGGGAGGCAAGCGAGTTCAGAAAAACTTTGCCGACAAATCGGAAGCCAAGCGGGTAGCGAAGCAAATTCTCGGTGGGTTGACAAATGACGCGGTGGCGGTCGAATCGATGGCCACGCCGGAGTTGGAAAGCCTCATCGCGGCGCGGAGGGTTCTGGTCGGTGGTTATGCCCTGCATGTGGCGGTGGAAGAACACGCGCAAGCGGTGACGAAACTCGGGAAAGCGACGTTGCGGGAAGCGGTCGAGTTTTTCCTGCGGCATCATCGAACAGATGTCCCTCGCTTGCCGTTGAGCGAAATATCGGAGCAGTTTGCTCGTTCTCGGGAGCAGATGGGCCTTTCGCCTCATTACATCTTCCTTTGCCGGAAGTTCACGCGCCAGATGGCGGAAGCCTTCCCCGGCTCGTGCCTGAGCGATTTGAAGACTCCAGACCTTGATAAGTGGATCGGCGGTCTGAAACTCGGGGCGACGACCAAGAACGATATGCGGAGGGTGCTGGGAACCTGCGGTAATTGGGCCGAAAAGCAGGGCCATTTGCTCAAGGGCTACAGTCCATTCCCCGGCATGGTGCGGTACAAGGAAACGAAATCGGACGTTTCCATCTTCACCCCTGAGAACATCGCCAGTCTGCTCAAGAAGGCCGATGTGAGCGTGCGGCCATACTTAGCCCTTGGCGCGTTTGCTGGACTTCGTACCGCCGAATTGCAGCGGCTCGAGTGGAGCGAGATTGATCTGGATCGGGGTTACGTCACCGTGGCGGCGAGCAAAGCCAAGACACGTCAACGGCGTCTGGTGCCGATCTCGGACAATCTCAAAATGTGGCTCACTCCCCTGCGGCAAGCCTCAGGGCCGGTGTGTCTCCATACCTGTCCGCAACATGCGGCAAGGACCCTGTGCGAAGGTTTCCCCTGGGCCAAGAACGGTCTGCGCCATTCGTTTATCTCGTACCGACTGGCCATCCTGCACGACACGGCGCGCGTGGCGCTGGAGGCGGGCAACTCACCGGAAGTCATCTTCGGCCATTACCGCGAACTGGTTACGCCGGAAACAGCTCAAGCATGGTTCAACGTGAAGCCCGCCTAGGGCTTCACGTTCGGTCTTCAATCCCAACAAACAACGAAAACAGAAAGGACATTTGATTATGACTTCACCACAACCTGCCCATGATCTGGGCCAACTAATTCTCACCCTGCGCGGTCAGCGCGTGATTTTCGACGCCGACCTCGCCGCACTCTACGGAGTGCCAACCAAGGCGCTTAATCAGGCCGTCAAACGCAATCAAGAGCGGTTTCCCGAGTCGTTCCAGTTTGAAGTGAGCGCCGAAGAGATGGAAGCCATGCGGTCACAAACTGTGACCGCATCCCCGAAACGCAACGTGCGCTTCCTGCCCCGTGCCTTCACCGAGCACGGCGCATTGATGGCCGCCAATGTTCTCAACAGTCCACAGGCTATAAAGATGAGTGTCGCCCTGATCGAGACCTTTATTCGGCTGCGACAGGCGCTTGCGACCACTCAGGTGCTGGCCCGCCGTTTGGCTGAGATCGAGCGTACCGTGGTGCAACATGATAGCGCCCTCAAGGAGCTTTTCCGCGCCATTAAACCGCTCCTTCTGCCGCCACCGGAGCCACCCCGAAAGAAGATCGGTTTTTGAGAATCACAAATTGCGATTTCAGCTTTTAATGGTCAAGGAAGCATGGATAACAGAGAGACCCACACAAACCGGCGCAAGACATTGCCAGCGCGGACGGCGACCAACGGAAGCCGCCTTCCTCTCCCCCGCGTTTTGATTCCCGCCCCCCTCTTCCTGCTGGGGCGGGATCAAGACGCGGCACACGAACTTCCGAAAAAAGCAGCGGTCGTGACGCGAGCACGCGGCGCGACGGCTGCTTAAATGGAATAATGACAGCACCTAGAACGCTCTGAATCACCACCGCTACATCAACAAACCAAAAATAAACATTGACTTTATTGAGTATAATTCCAATGTTTTCTTCAATAATACTATGGACGCGGTAAAAACCCATCCGAAGCAGTGGATTGATTTTTTGGAGGACGAAGACATCGCCTTCATCAAACGCTTAGTGCTCTTTTCCGGCTCTCTCAAAGATTTAGCGACAGCCTATGACGTGTCTTATCCGACGGTACGGCTTCGACTGGATCGGCTTATCGCCAAGATTAAGGTTTTCGATGATAACGAAATTCAGGATGAATTTGAACGGCATTTGCGCGCAACTTACGCTGAGGGAAAGCTTGATGCGGCGAGCTTTAAGCGACTGTTGGGTGCCTATCGGAATGAACAAAAGGAGAAAAAATGAAGAGGGGATTATTGATAGTGCTTTTATTGACCTTTGGCGCGTTATGGGTAGGAAAGGTAAAAGTTGAGGCTGAAGAGATTTTGGACGAACCCTCATGGTCGGTAGATAAACCTCTGACGGGTTACCCGTTCCTGACTTCCACTTACGACGGAACTTATCTGTCGATTACCTATCGGGGCACCAAGCCGCTGCAATGTACTTTACGGGGGTACGGTCCTGGCTTTATCGGGGGTATTACCGCAAATCGCTATGCGATAGTCGGCAAGGTCAAGTACTCCAATATCCCCGCTGGTAGTTATGTCGAGATGTGCAGTTACTTTGCTAAAGGCGGCATTGAAGTGGCCGCTGATAGCAGCCCAAAGGTCACCATCGAGGGTACGAATGATGAGCAGGATTTTGCGTTGCCCTTTGACGCGACGGGCATGAAGACAAAGCTCCTGAAACTGGAATGGAATCTCCATTTAACGGGACCGGGTAATGTGCGTCTCTGGAATGCAAAGCTGGTACAATATCCTAATGGCATGCTTCCCGCCACGCAGGCTCCACCAACGCAAGCCTCGGTCGTGCCTATGCCGGCATCTCAAGTTCCAATTTCGACTACTAGCAGCAATTTCGGGGTGGACACTTCTGGTGTACCCCTGGGCCAAATGGTGGGGGATTTTCCGTGGACTCAGGCAGATGTCATGGATAAAGGGGGCTTTCCATGCCCTCCATTTTATCCCAGTAATCCCGGCCCCTTAGCCCGGGTTGAGTATAGCAAATTGGCAGAGGAACCGGACCATTTCGAACTCAATGTGATGTATTCGGGTTCAGCTCCCTACCCAATGCAATTGCTGAATTTAAGCGAGGACATTGTGCGTAATATTAAAACCAAACACTACGCATTCGTGGGCGACGTGCGTTATGAAAATGTCTCCCCCGGAAGTTATCTGGAAATGTGGAGCTATTTTGGATCACCCTTTCCAAGGGCGTATCCCGAGGCGGGAGCTTATTTTTCGCGGACACTGGCCGAAAATGGCCCAATGGGAAAATTGGAAGGAACGCATGATTGGCGGGCATTTTGGCTTCCGTTCGATGCAACCGGTGCCACCAGCACGCTGAAAAACGTGGTTTTGAATCTTCAGATGACCGGGCCGGGCACGGTGCATCTTCGCAAGATTAGACTGGTTCAGTATCCAGATGATTCATTGATCGCAACACATGTGACGCCAACACGAGTTCCTGTAATGGCGGCAGCAAATTCAGGAGGGATCGACTGGAGATCCTTTTTATTGGGCGTCGTCACAACTGGACTCGCCCTACTTAGTGCGAAGACTATAGTTTTCCTGTTGCAGCGCTGGCAGAGGAAGCTTCACGAGCGCGAATTACGACGAATAGCATCTCTAGACAGCTAAGTGCTTCAAAGCGGTTAGCCTAACATATACCGCAGTACCACCCACCCACGGGACAGACTTCCGTTGCTTGCGGGGAATTTTCTTGCGGGCAAAGCGGAATGGTTCCCCATCCAAACCACCCAGCCAAAAGCCTCAGTCAACCCGCAGACTTGGTTTTAGAGGCAGACAGAACCTTCTCGGCCAGCGTCCGCACAAACTTCCAATCCCTGCGCAAAAGCCATTGAACAAGGCCAGCTACCAGCACGAAGAAGACTAAACCAGACCACGGGGGCGCTTCCGACTCAATCAGCGCATATTCCAGAACCATTCCAAAACCCAAGCCTATGGTCGTCCAAATCGCACGAATTTCCTTGGTTAAGCGTTTGAACAAATCTGAGTTGATGACGTGGCTGCTCTGTGTATCAGCCGTCATTTTCTCCATCCTTTGAAAAGAGCTATCGAATTTCCGCAAGTCGTCCCTGAGCAGGATTAAATCGCGCCCGATCTCCTTCGTTGCGGCTATGGCTGGTTTAATCTCCTTGGCCATCTGTTCTGCCTGATATTTCGTTCTGTCGGCCTGAATGACAGTTTCACGCAATGCTTCCTTGGTGCGAACGGCCTCGTCCCTGAATGCGGAAATAACCATGGAGTTGCTCATGTCCACTCTTTGAATCACCTGGCGTTCGAGTTCCCTGGCCTCCGCAAGCTCCTTTCTGGATTCGACGTTCGCTCCCCTGATTTCTGCCGGTATCTGCGCGATCTTCCGTGTGCAGGCGGTGAACATGACTGTCATTTGTACTGGTGCGCTATCAGGATCGCCATGACCCAGCGCGTAAAACGAGCGGGCGACAATGTCCCGCTCTTTTCCCGGTAACCCGTCCACAATGTAATTCAAAAGTTCGTCGTCTTGACTCATAGATTATCCAGTGGGTTGAACTCGTCGATGGCTTTGCGCGGAGCTTTGTCAGTGCGACGGCTCACCTTGTTCTTGATTAGAGCCGGGTCGGGCACGAGCACCCGCGCCAGGTCTTCGCATTGGGTGAAGATCCGGTTCAGGAAATACTCGATCTCGAACCGGCACATCTGGTGGATGGCGGGTAGCTTTTCCGCCTCGGTGTAGGTCAGATGCTTCTTCTTTTCAGCGCTGGCCTCTTGCATGGCCTGAACCGTCGTGGCCGTGATGGTAGGTAACTCCAAAACCGGAACGCGGTTGCGTCTGAACAATTCCGCGAGAGCGGTCTGGTCGAAGACCTCGCTGCGGAACCGTGCCGGATTTTTGACCAGCAGGTAATCGGCGCGGTCGCCCAAAGCCCGGTAGGTTTTGGCCAAGCTCGCCGTGGCGGTGGGATCATCGGCGGCGAACATGAGAACGGTCAGGCGTGTTCCACTGGTGTCGAGCGCGTCCAGCACCCGAAGGGTGTCCATCGCGTTCAAGAGGAAGTCCGTTGCCTGAGCCGGAAAATCGGCCACGGCCAGCGGCACGTCTGGCAATTCCATGATGAGTTGCAGGAACTCATCCTTGGATTTGGTCGCATCGACGAAGGCGGCTTCGGGGAAGCGTTTACTGAGTGTCCGGTGTTCGGCATCGCAATCGACGGCGGCGATGGGTATTCCGGCAAACCTCGCCCATGCGAGGATGCCTTC
This sequence comes from Methylacidiphilales bacterium, assembly GCA_965226715.1. Taxonomy (GTDB): domain Bacteria; phylum Verrucomicrobiota; class Verrucomicrobiia; order Methylacidiphilales; family UBA1321; genus JABDGH01. The sequence goes on from CBDDEB010000002.1 coordinate 437,244, forward strand.
AAAGACGGTGGACTTGCCAATACGTCCACTGGATTGAAAGCAGGTTACTAAACGGTGATTTATTTTTTTAAGGTCGGTCATTTTATTTGAGGGTTGGGTTAGAGAACGGTCCATTTTTTGACTTGGTCTTCTCCATAGGAGGGCTGGTCAACTCATCCAAATCGAAGTCACTCTGAGGCGGCAACGATTCGGTCAACTCAGGCAAATTGAAGGACGCCTTTTGAGAAACGAAACGCCGTGCTGACGGCGTTTCCATTTCCATGCCCATTGGCGCAGGCCGGCGGCGGTGGCGTTTGAAGAAAGCACAGACGCTACCCTTGTCGGTAGTGATCCAGAGCGTGCCGAGATGATTAGCAATCTCCTGCCAACTCTGCCGCTTCTGGCGCATCTCTGAGATGAGCGCGAAATGCGGCGTGAGTTTCGATTGAAAAGGTTTTCCAGCCATGATGCCGGAACGTATGATGGGTTGGCACTGGTGGCAACTCGTAGGCACTTGTTGTGACTTGAGGCGTTTTACATGCAATGAACTGCCAACGAGTGATTACGTTTCCCGCGGTCGGAATGACCTCAAGCAACGCTTAGGGACATGTGTGACGGTTATTTCTCTGATCTTTATTTGATCCATCACTACCTGATGAAAATGGAACGATGATGGATGAGTTGATAGCTTCTTATCCGATTACAGTATCGAAAGAATGGAAGTAACAACGTGCTTCTATATGTAGATGAAGGCAAGGATGGGAATGTGAGATCGTTACCTCGGAAAAGTGACTATAAATCTGCTTTCTTTGAGTTAGAATAGGCCATGGTTTCCAAGGCCGTTTGCACTTCAGCACAGGGAGCGATTGATTACTTTGAGGATCACCTCAATGTGGCCGATTACTTTGTCGAAGGGGAGAAGGTGGATCGGGGGCAGTTTATAGGGAAAGTTGCGGAACAGTTGGGCCTGGATGAAGCGCCGGTGACTCGGGAAAAGTTCGCAGCTTTCGTCCAATGCGACATGAAGGGATTGGGAGCCGATTCCAGACGGCAGCGGGTTTCCGAGATCAAGTATATCGAGTTCACCTACAGTCCTCCCAAAGCCGTAAGTCTCGTGGCCGCTGTCGATGATCGGGTGAAAGTCGAACTATACGCCGCCGTGAAAGAGGAACTGCGCTGGTTTGAACAGCAGGTCGAGGTGCGGGACCGGCGGGGAAACCTCGCCAATGAAGAGGTGACCAAGCCTACCGGCAAGATGATCGCCGCCCTGTTCCAGCATGAAACGAGTCGCACCAACGATCCTGATTTCCATGTCCATGCCCTGATTGGCAACGTGACCTGGGATCAGGAAAGGAAGGGTTACTTCGCGGTTCATTATGGCCGGATGCTCGAACTCCGTAAAACCCTCGACGCGCGGATACACAACAATCTGGCGGCTCGGATGGGTGGCCTGGGTTATCACGTTGAAACGGCTCCGTCCGGTTTCGGTTTAAAGGAAGTTCCGGCCCCGGCTATGGCCATGTTCAGCGAACGGAGTCGTCAGGTTGAAACGGTCATGGCTTTACTCAAGCGCGGCTATACGTCGCAGCAAATCAGCCGCGCTTTCAAGGGAGTGAATGAGGATGAAAAGCGAAAATGGCTGACCCAAGGGGTCGAGCCGCTCCGGGAACGAATGGGAGCGCCCCAAGCCCCGCCTCGTGTTGTGCCCGACTATCGGCTTCACGATCAGGCGGTGACGTTGACCCGCCCGAAAAAGGTTCGCATTACCAGCAAAACGCTACGGGAGGATGTGGCCCAGCGATTGAACGATGCGGGCGTCATGCTCGAAACGCCATCGGTCTTTCCGGTCAAGCCGGAGGTCAATCTGCTTAAGGCCATCGAACAGGGAACGCAAATCGCTTTTGAAAAGGAGAGTGTCGTTCGGCTCGATCATCTCCTCGGTGAGATTGTTCGGCTCGCGCCGGGGGCCATTGCCAATGATAAGATGGCTGAACAGCTCCGCGATGACCGCCAGTTTTTGATCCGGCGCATGGATGGCCAGGAGGTCGTCACCACTCGGCAAATCCTTGGGGAAGAAAAGACGCTTCTGACTTCGGTCATTCTGGGGATGGGCCAGAGGGAACCGCTGATGAAAGATTATGTGCCTCCGGCCGATCTTGTCGCCACGCCTCAACGCGTCCATGAGATCGTTCAGGACGCACATGCCCGTGGTGAACAATTAACCCCTTCTCAAGCCGAAAAATGGCTGACGGAATTTGCGGCCATCCATGGGTATGTCTGCACGTCGAGGGATCAGTTTCTGAATACCCGTGGCGGGGCCGGCACGGGCAAGACATTCACTATGGAAAAACTTGTCAGGCAAAGTCATGAGGCAGGGCGGCCAGTCTTCCTATGTGCGCCTTACGGCGAGCAAGCCCGCGTCACTCTGCGCAACGAAGCGCCCCGGATTGAAGCTGCGGGCCACACAGAGGTCGCCCGCATTTTCGCGCAGGCCAACACCGTTGATTCCTTGCTGGTGCAGGCTCGAAATGATCCTTTACCGTTTCGCGGGGCCGATATTTATGTTGATGAGGCTGGTCTGCTCGATACGCCCAAGGCGCTCGCCTTGGTGCGGCTCGCGGAACGGGTCGATGCGCGGGTGATCTTTCAGGGCGACACTGAGCAAATGGCCGCTGTGGGCCGGGGCCAGCCCATTAAGCTCCTTCAGGATGAACTTGGCTTCGGGATGCACGTCCCCCGCGCTTCGATCTCCCGCAGGCAACTGAGCGTGGCCGACAAGCGGCTTGCGGCCGACTTGTCCTCCGGCAACGACGGGAGGTTTGCCGGGGCCGTCCAGAAGATGCTCGATCGGGGGATGATTCGTGAGACTCCCCCTGACGCCGCCATTGAAAAAGTGGCTCGGGAAATCTTAGAGGGCCGCGCCATCGGCAAGGAGGTGGTGGCGGTATCGTCCGTCCATCGGATCAATGAAACCCTCGCGGAGCGCGTGCATGATTTGCATGTCGAGAAAACAGGCCGTGCCGGTCAAACGCCTCTCTATGTCCATGTGAAGCGAGATTTGCAGCCTGCTGAATTACGCTCGTCCCAATTTTACGGGGTGGGTGATGTGGTCGAATACAAACAGGCCGATGCCGTCGTGCGTGCGCCGGTCACGTCTGTCCTGGCGAATGCCGTTGTCGTCGAGAGAAACGGAGAACCTTGTCAGGTTGCCTTACATCAAGTGCGGGCCGTGTTCGACCTTTCCCGTCTGGAACGCGGTCCCGGCGAAAAACTCCTCCTGCAAGAAAAGATCAAGCAGGATGACCGCATTTTTGAAAAGGGTTCGCGCCAGACCATTTCCCATATCAGCGGCGAGATGGTCCAATTTGAAAGCGGTCTTAGACTCAGCGTGGCCGATGGCCGGGTGAGGCAGGGCGATTGCCTTACGGATTACAAGGCGCAAGGCCTGAAAGGCGTTGAGGTGCGCGGGATCGAAGACAATGGCTCCGCGATGGCCATGGCGAACAAGGAAGCTTTCCACGTCAAAGGGACGCGCCATGTCAAAAATCTGGTTTTACATGTCGAAAACAAGAGCCTCTACGTGGAAGCCATCCAGCGGACGAATGTGAAATTTTCCGCCCTGCACTTGGAACGGTTTCCGGTCGTGCCCGCGCGGACCGGGATTATTCCGGCTCCTTCGGTCAATAAGGGAAAACTGCTGCTGGCCATCCGCGCCTGGGGAAAGGAATTTCTGCCGCGCATGTCCGCTCAAAAATTGGCGGAACAGCTTCGCCAGCATCTCGCCCGTTTTCATTCGCTGCGCCCGCAGGTGCGGGAAACCATCACGGAAGAGGTCAAGTTGACGCCTGTCACACAGGCCGCCCCTCGGCAGACACCGGGCGAACGGTTGACACCCTCCGTAGAAGAAATGGCGCAGAAACTCCGGCAGAGGCGCGATGAATCCATCGCCAAAAAGCAAAAGGCCGCACAACGGCCTCAAGTGCATCCCAAGATCGACTGGAACCCTGTGCCCTCCCAGCGCCAAGGGCCGCGCATGGGGATGTAATTAACTCTCACTCTCAAATTTTATGGCGCTAAAAGGTGCATCCCCAACCCCTGTACGTTGCTTCGAGCGAGAGCTTGCAGGCTCCCGTCTAGGAATCTCGTTTCATTTGCCATCCCGTCGCCGATTTATCCCCTACTCGTGTCTGCTCTACGCCGATCTGAACGAGGCTGCGACCGAGCTTTATTTGCATTATAGCCATTCGGTCGTGACCATCGCCGGCACGAACCTCGGGGAACTGCATGAGGCAGCGGAGTTTTTTCAACTCAGCGCCGTCCGGGAATTGCCGTCAGCTGCTTACGAGGGGAAGAGTCCCGGCGTTACGCGGATTGAAATTGCCGAAAAGGCGTCTGAATAGCTGGGATTGCCGCCCGCAATCCAGCCATTTTATCGGTCGTTAGGCTCACGTCGGAGCCAGGACGAAAATGGCTACTAAGTAGTCTAAGACGAAACTGCCCTTGGCCGTGTCTTAAAGACATGAGCCAAAATCCGGCCCGTTTTGATCATCGTTTTTGTCACCCTCCCACTTTCCCCGACTTTAGGCGGTAACACTCCCACTACACCTTAACGGTTTTTAAAAAAGTCCTTCACAATCAGAATATGAATTTATCAGAAAGCATCGGCCCTCCTGGAAATCCTCCGGTTTCCACCGACGTGAAACCTAGGCGAGTCAAGCGCGACATGGTAGTTCGCCGTACTACCAAGAACTCCAAAAAACTACCAAAAGGTGTCTGCAAAAATCAGCACCTTGGTGTCTATTGAAGTCGAGCGGGCGGGACTATTCGTGAATATAAAATCAAACTGTCCGAATGCTCTTTAACGCAAATCTTAAAAATCCTTCAAAATCTATTTTATGAATACTTTAGAAAATACCGGCACGCTCGGAAATCCTCCGGTTTCCGAGGACGTGAAAACCTCATCCCAAGAAACAGATTTGGGGCTATGGACGACGGAAAGGGTCGCCCAGTATCTCCATGTCAGTCTCAAAACTGTCTTCAACCTGCGTAAAAAAGGATTGCCCTATGTCCAGTTGGGCGGGGCCGTCCGTTTTGTCCCGCAGGAGATCAAAGATTATCTCGTGACCAATCGCGGCCTAACAGCCCACCGTTTGCGGCAGGTGGTGCGGAAAGGAGCCATCAAATGATTATGCCCCGTCATGCGCCGCCGGGCGCCTACGTTGACGATCCGGCGACGAAGATAGACCGTCCGGCCAGTGAGCAACCATCGGTCTTCGCCCTGGCTAGCCACGGTATGACCCGTATTAAGGAGTGGGCTGCGCGGGGCAAAGCCAAGCAACGGGCTTTGCGCCATGATCTCGTCACCCTGTCCCTTTGCCCTGAAATGCTGCCCTGCAAGCATCCCTCGGCGGCTTGGTGCGCAAGGGAACATGGCGTATCTCGCCAGTGGGCCTCTCGTCTCCAGCAAGAATTTGCCCGTGAATTTGGCGATCATATCCAATTTAGGGGTCAGCGTTTTCTCAACCAAGCGAATGCGTTGCGATAGCGACGGGGTCGGGTGCGGCGGGGAGACGGGGGCCGCAGCCAGGCCCGGTCGCAGGCGCATAGCCCACGCACCTAACCCGCCGCGGTGCCGCAGGCACGGCGGCGCTATCTTCTCTGTTGGAAAACTGACAATTGGATTCATGAATCCAACAGCAACCTAGCGTCAAATAATAGCAAGCTGCCGTTAGCGAGCTTCTGTTGAAGCTGCTTTTATCGCAGCATGAAATTAACGTCTGCTCTCTTTAGTTCGTGTCTCGCTCTCGGCCTTCTGACTGGAGTTCCCGCCAAGCTGCAGGCGGCAGATGGTAGTGGCACCGAGGTCATCAAAGGCTACCTCGTGACCCAAGTCACCAAAATGAATGCGGCAGCCCATGACTACGTGGCCAATGCCGCAGCCTACAACAAGATCATCGAGGCCAATGGCGGCGACTATAACAAGGCCGCGATCAGCAACGGTCCTGAATTGCTCACCCTCGTGGGCAAGATGCAGGCGGATTACAAAAATCTGCACATGAACGGGTATGAAACCGTTGAAGGCATCGCGGCTGGCGTCAAGGAACTGGTCAAGTACGACATCTACTTCGATTCGGGCGTTCCTTCCGATGAAGCAACCACGGACAATCCCGCTGCGACCATTGATCTCAAGACCGCCTCCGGTGAGACCATTGATCATAACGATGGCAACATTTTTCACTATGTGATCGAACAGTCTTTATGGGGTGCCAATGCCAAGCTTGTGAAAAAGCTCAGCCCGGAAGCCTCGGCAAAACTCAAGGGCATTGTGGTTTTACCTCGGGCAGATGTTTTGGTGGCTTCGTCCATTGCTTGCGCGGACAAAGCGGATCAATTCCTGGCCGACTCGAAAGCCTGGCAGCCTACGCTCGATGAATGTGTCGGAGCCTTGGTTTGGATGACGCCGACATTCAATACTTATTACGATGATTTGAAGGATTCGCTCTACGATCCGACCGGCAAGTACGTTTCCGAAAGCCGGGTGCTCGATATGCGCGGGATCATGGGCAGTCTGCAGTTGGTCTATAACGCCGTTCGTCCGCAACTCGAAGTCAAGGACCCGGCTCTCGCGGCCCAACTCAAAAGCGAGTACGACGGGATTATGAAGCATATTGACGAAACGGATCGTCGCGACAAGGCCGCCCGCGCTGCCAATTCCAAACTCAGCAAAGTCGAAATCGACGAACTGGCCGAGCAGGCGAAGCACATGAGCGATCAGCTCGCGCCCCAGCTTCAGCAGGTCGCTGCTATCCTTGGGCTGAAAATGCCTCCCAAACCGTTCCTCGCCTAGAGCATCTCTTTTGTTGCAAAAGATTGCCGCGTGAAACGACTCACCTCCATTGCGCTTTCGGTGCTCCTGATCCCGACCCTGCTCAGGGGTCAGGTTCAGGTGGTGGATGATGTCCATCAACTTCAGGAAAAACTCGATAGCACGATCCTGGATGTGTACGAGGGCACCGTTTCGGCCCAGACAGGACAGGCCCTCGATAAAGCCTGGCAGGTGGTGGCTACTGATCTTTCCAGCAGCGCAGCAAAGGCGCTTGTTCCGACTGACTTAGCGGCTTCCTCTCCAAACGAAATGGCGGCGAAAATCGGCGCAGGTCGTGGATTGCTCCAGCAGATTGCTGCTTTGGAAATGCTGGAAAACCAGCGTGCTGGACGAGTGACTGAGACACAAACATGGCGGGACCTGATTACCTTGCCGAAGTTCGCCAATGCAGATGAGGGAGGCTTACTTCTCCAACAAGCGCCTGAGCAAGTTCGGCAACCGGGCGTCACGCAAAGTCTGGCCAAGGAATACGTAGGTTGGCAGGTCACGCGCACGCGCCAGCTTTTCGACGAGTTGCAGCGCATGATGGCCAGTGGCGAAGCGACCGCGCCTTACACAACGGTTAAACTAAGAGAGATTCAATCGCTCTCCAATTTCCCCGCGCCTCTTTTACAGGCCGCTGGAGTGACGACGGTGCCAAGAGCTGAAATCGAACTTCCTAAGTTTGTCGAACCTTACGACCCGGTCGGTGCCGCTCCCGTTGTGGCAGCATGGCGCGAGCGCGTCGAGGCGACCCTCCCCAATCTGCTATCGCCTACAGACGTCACCCGGTTGCAACGCCTTCTGGCTCGATTCATTGATGTTATCCCCAAGGAATACCGCAACGGCGTGCAAAACTGCGTGATTGTCATTCCGCTCGAATACAAGGAAGCGGTTCAATTCACCCAGCAAGCCCAGAGCCTCGTCAATGAACTCTCTCCGGTCTGGCGTCGAGATCAGCATGACGCCTACGAAAAGTATAAGCCCGATCTGGTGCAAAAGCTGGGCGTCCTTAAGAAGCAGATCGATCAGGTTCAGGATTTGGCAGTGATTGAAAAGAGTGCCGGAGATGTCGGGTCGATTTTACAAAACGACTTCGGTCTCAGCGCCCGTCGTGCCGGTGACAAGGGACAAATCATCGAAGAAACGGCACTTGATGTGCGCGATTCGTTGAACAACTCACTCGCTGCTGCCAAAGCGGGCCACTGGTCAGAGGCGGAATCGCTACGTCTCGATGCCTACACCGCTTTCGATTCCGAGATTGAAATCCGAGTCATGCCGCGCAATCCGACCCTGGCCACGCGCACAGAACGCAGTTTTCTCGATGGGCAGGGACAACCTGGTATCAAGGCCCTGCTAGACCGTGGAGCTTCGATGGAAGATTTGAACGCGGGATACGAAACCGCGCTCAAGAATCTCGACGAGTGTGTCGCGTTGTTAAAAGTCGCGGTTTCTCCGGCAACGATTGGGTTCACGGCCTTCACGATTCTGGCTCGCGAAGGTCTCGAAGCCATCGTCATTCTGGCGGCACTTCTCGCCGGTTTGCGCGGCGCAGAAAACCTCCGCATTCGCCACGGAATCGTGAAAGGTGCGCTGCTTGGTGTAGTAGCTAGTGGTCTGACTTTTTGGTTATCGCAAACTCTCGTTCGTTCTTTGATCAAGTATGGCGAGAAACTTGAGGCCGTCGTCTCTGTGCTCGCCGTCGTCATTTTGTTCATGGTGACCAACTGGGTCTTTCACAAGATGTACTGGGTCGGCTGGAACGCCAAATTGCGTGACCTCTCCAAATCAGCCAAGGAAGTTCGGGGGCCATTCTGGGAAATCACCGCCCTGCTTGGGGTTGGGTTTCTCACGGTTTATCGAGAGGGATTTGAGACGACAATCTTCATGCAATCGCTGGTTTTGGAGGGGAGCGCCTCTTCTGTTCTGCTCGGGGTTCTGGCCGGGTTCGTTTTTATCGGAACCATTGGGATGCTGATCATGTTTTTCGGCGCGAAACTCCCCTATCGAAAACTGCTCATCGTCACCGGCGTACTCGTCGTTTCGATCATGGTGACTTTTCTCGGGTCGGCTGTCCGTTTGTTTCAAACCGTGGGTTGGCTTCCGGTTCATCCACTGCCCGGATTGAACATGCCGAATTGGGTCGGAGTCTGGCTGGGGATCTATCCCTCTTGGGAAGGTGTTCTCATTCCCCCACTCGCACTGGTTTATGTCGGTGGGGCATGGCTTTACACCAAAATGACGGCCAAAAGCGCCCAGCAAAAGTATGCGGTGGACCCTCCCGTGTCCGCTGCCACGGCCTCGCGGCCCAAGACCCCCGTTTCCGTCTGACAGAAGACCCTCAAGGAGATTATGAATAGAACAACTACGTACCTAACCTGCCTTTTTTTAGGCACTGTCCTCACTGCAAGTCCGATAGTGGCCGCGCCATTGCCTAACGAACAGCCCAATGCGCCTCAGCAACAGGCTCCCATTTCTCCGCCTGCGGCCACTGAAGGTACGCTTAAAACCGACGACAATGCTCCAGTATTACCGACTACCACGACCGCGACTCCCTCGGCCCCGGAAGGCCTGACCGATACCGGGGAAACTGGGTTTCTGAATCAGGATTTGATGACCGGGGATTGGGGCGGATTCAGAAAAACATTGGAGGAGGACGGGGTGAAATTTACGCCGACGTATATCGGGGAAGTTTTCGGCAATCCCTCCGGCGGCATGAAGCAAGGGGTGATTTATGATGGTCTCCTCAATCTTCCTCTCGATCTCGATCTGGAACGCATGTCGGATGGTGGTGTTGATGGCCTGACTCTTCACGCCAACGCTCTATATATTCATGGCCCCGGTCTCTCTCAGTTTGATGTGGGAGATTTCAGCAACACCAGTAACATCGCCGGATACAACACGCTTCGTTTGCAGGAACTCTGGTTGCAAAAATGGTTTTGGGAAAAGCGGATTTCCCTCAAAGTCGGCAACATCGCGGTCGATAGCGAATTCTTCCAGTCATCAAGTGCCTCCCTCTTCATTAACGGCACCTTCGGAGCCTTCACCTTCATCGGTAGCAATGTGCCCAATGCACCCATCTACCCGACAGCCTCACCGGGCGTGCGCCTGCAATTCCTGCCCACCTCCGCCTTTTACGTCATGGCGGGCGTTTACGGAATGGACAACAGCTCCAATCTTGCGACCAATAACCAAAACGGAACACGATTCGCCCTCACCGCCAGTAGTGGGATGTTGATTATGTCAGAGGCTGGATACCTCCTGAATCAATCGCCGAATGATCGTGGCTTGCAGGGTACTTATCGTCTGGGTTCGTTTGTCCATACGGCCAATTACGATAATTGGGGCTCTCAAGCCGCGTCAGCCTTGGGAACAGGTAGTTTGCAAAGCGCCGGCGCGAACTACGGCATCTACGGCGTCATGGATCAGCAGATCTATTCCAAAGCCGATCAGACGATCAGTCTTTTTGTCCGCAGCGGCGGCGCTCCTTCCAATGTCAATTTTGTCGATTGGTATGCGGAAGGCGGCTTTAACTTTACCGGGTTTATTCCTGGACGTGAATCGGACGTTGCGGGCATCGCCGTGGCCCGCTCCCATGTCAGCCGCAATTTCAGCGACAGCCAGATTTTGCAGGGCGCAACGCCTTTCACCGCCGAAACCGTTTTGGAAGCAACCTACAAGGTTCAAGTTGCGCCTTGGTGGAGCATCCAACCTGACTTCCAATATATCGTCACCCCTGGCGGCGAGCAGGGCGTCGGCATTCCCAACGCTGTAGTGGTCGGCTTGCGGACCACCGTGGCCTTTTAACGGAGTAACTCCCCGTGAACCATCGTTTCCGCCCACATCGCAATCTTGGTTTGGAATCGCGCCGTTCCGAGAAAAGCCTGCTGACGGAAGGAATATTCGATGCAAACGTCGATACGACATTGCCTGGTAACATTCGTGTCGCCTTGTGGCGCGAATGGCGGGCGATGTTGGACGACCTCCGTGGCGTAGGGCCGGTTTGGAGCATCGTTCGTAACGGGCATTGCGTCCTTGCCGTGCATGGCGACTATCCTCAACTGACTTTTGCATCTGACCAGCAAGTCGCTAAAGCATGTGATGGTGAAAGCTCGTTGAGCTGCGATCTCTCTACGTGGCGGCAGGCCGTTGCGTTTGATTCCGGCTGCTGCTGTGGAAGAACCTACGGCTTGGAAATCGAAAACGCTTTTGGAGAAGTTTTTCACCGAGTCTGCTTGGCGAAGGGTGCTGATCTTGCGCCTTTCGTAGAGTGGACACAGATGCATCAGGCCACAGTCTTTGAAACAGAGGAAGCTATTGAAGGCATTACCACCCATGAAAAGGAAAATTTCTGGCCGCTATCTGGGGCATCTCGTCCAGGTACGCTCGAAGTATCACCTGATCTTCTGCGAACGGTATTGATCACGGCAGCACAGCGAGAAATACCGCTGATCGCCGGTGTAGCGACAGAGGGGATCAGCCAAGCGAGCCGAATCGAAGTTCTCCGGGCAAGTGAAGCAAATGGATGGCTGGCACTTTCTGGAAATCAGCGCTGCCTCTATGTGGAATCAGAATCCAGGGGATCGCTTCTTCTGGAGCCCGCATCCTTCGAAGGAGAAGCTATTTGGAGACTTTCGCTATTTGATCCAGACGGTCATCGCCTCATGCGCGTGCAGCCTGCGGTCGATGGTCGGTCAAGTTGGGGTCATCTCATTTGGGAATCCGTACTTCGACATAGACATCCCGCATAACATTGCGCCGCTGAAGCGCATAACAAGGGGTTGCCTTTTAGTACAAACAATTACCGAAAAAGACTTGCAGCAAAAGTAGCAAAGCGTTATAGTCTGGAGACTTAGGAAAGGAGATGGCGGAAAGTCATCCATCGACAAGCTCAGGATGACAATCTTTTTATAAAGGGGCTTACGCCCCGAAGCGCCCAAGCTTGCCTCTCCCGCCGTTCGATTCTAAGCTATCTCCGTCATGTCGCCCGTCCCCTACTGCCATAATCCGTACCACTATCAGCGCCGCCTTCCCCGCGAGGTCAAGGTCGGCAAGATCGGCATTGGCGGAGGAAACCCCATCCGCGTCCAGTCGATGCTCACCTGCGACACCATGGACACCCGCGAGTGCGTCAAGCAGACCCTCGAGCTCGTCAAGGTCGGCTGCGAAATCGTCCGCATCACCGCGCCCACGGTCAAGGACGCCGCCAACCTCAAGGCCATCAAGGCCGAGCTCATCGCCGCCAGCTGCGACGTCCCCATCGTCGCCGACATCCACTTCAAGCCCGACGCCGCCCTGGAAGCCGCGCAGTGGGTCGAGAAAGTCCGCGTCAACCCCGGCAACTTCGCCGACAAAAAGAAATTCGCCATCCGCGAGTACACCGACGACCAGTACGAGGAGGAACTCGCGCGCATCGACGAGACCTTCAAGCCGCTCGTCGACCTCTGCAAGCAGCGCGGCATCGCCATGCGCATCGGCACCAACCACGGCTCGCTTTCCGACCGCATCATGAATCGCTTCGGCGACACCCCCGCCGGCATGGTCGAGAGCGCCGTGGAGTTCGCCCGCATCGCCCGCAAGTATGGCTACCACGACTTCGTCTTCTCCATGAAGTCGAGCAACCCCAAGGTCATGATCAACGCCTACCGCATGCTCGCCGCGCGCCTGCTCGAGCTCGGGCCCGACTGGAATTACCCGCTTCACCTCGGCGTCACCGAGGCCGGCGACGGCGAGGACGGCCGCATCAAGAGCGCCATCGGCATCGGCGCGCTCATGGCCGACGGCATCGGCGACACCATCCGCGTCTCGCTCACCGAGGACAGCGTCCACGAAATCCCCGTCGCGCGTGCCCTCGTCGCGCTCACCGCGCACCACGCCAAGGACGAACTCCCGCCCCAGCAACCGCCGCTCAGCTTTGACCCCTTCGTCTTCAACCGCCGCGCCTCGGAGCAGATCGCCTTCGCCGAAACCGCCCTCGGCGGCCCCTCCGTTTCCACCCGCGTTGGCGCGACACTCGACACCTTCCAGGCCATCGAGCACAAACGCGCGCAGCTCGGCGACCTCTTTCCCGACTTCGTCCTCGAAAAGGAATCGATCATCCAGGTCGACCCCCGCGACAGCAAGGCCCTCGACTTCCTCGCCAACGCGCCCACGCCCCATGTCGTCACCATCGCCGACGGCTGTACCCTCTCGCCCATCGTCGCCTACCGTTACCTTGCCGCGCAACTTCCCGCCCGGCACCCCATCCTCCTCAAGGACACCTTCCACCCGCCCGCGCCCGGCGCCAAGCCCGACGTCCTCGACACCATGCTCAACGCCTCCGCCAACCTCGGCGCGCTCCTCTGCGACGGCATCGGCGACGCCATCCTCGTTCGCGGCGAGCCCGGCCCCGGCGCCAGCGTCCGCCTCGCCTTCAATATCCTCCAGTCGGTCGGCAACCGCATCTTCAAGACCGACTACGTCGCCTGCCCCTCCTGCGGCCGCACCCTCTTCAATCTCCAAACCACCACCGCCAAAATCCGGGAATCGACCAACCACCTCAAGGGCGTCAAAATCGCCATCATGGGCTGCATCGTCAATGGCCCCGGCGAAATGGCCGACGCCGATTTCGGCTACGTCGGCGGCGCGCCCGGCAAGGTCAACCTCTACATCGGCAAGACCCCCGTCAAATTCAACATCCCCGAAGGCGAAGCCGTCGACCGCCTCGTCGACCTCATCAAGGAAAACGGCAAATGGTTCGACGCCCCCGTCCCCGTCGCCGCCTCCTGAGTTTTGACGGAATTAACGGAATTAGGATCACATTTACGGAATAAAAATTCCGTCATCCTGAGCAAGCCAAGCTTGTCTCGTGTATCGGGCGTAGCTTGGGAGCAAATCTGGGAAGAACTGCAAAAGAGCAAGTATTCGCTTCCTTCCTAAACTCCGTTAATTTGTTCCAATTCCGTTCATTCCTCTTCCCCCTCTGCAGTCGCCTCTTCAGTCCTCTGTGCGAAAGGGATTCCCCTGCCTTTCCAATTCCGTTAATTTGGTAGAAATTCCGTTAATTCCGTCAAAAATCTCCTGCCTTCCCCCTTTCATGTCCTTCATGTTCCTCCTGTCTAAATTTCCCCGCCTGCCATGACCTCCACCGAAATCCGCGCCTCCTTCCTCGACTTCTTCCGTGAAAAGGGCCACACCATCGTCCCCTCCAGCCCGCTCCTGCCCGACGCGCCCAACCTCCTCTTCACCAACGCCGGCATGAACCAGTTCGTGCCCATCTTTCTCGGTCAGGCCCCGTGCCCCTACACGCCCCCGCGCGCCGCCGACACCCAGAAATGCATCCGCGCCGGCGGCAAGCACAACGACCTCGAGGACGTCGGCTTCGACACCTACCATCACACCTTCTTCGAAATGCTCGGCAACTGGTCCTTCGGCGATTACTTCAAAAAGGAAGCCATCGCGTGGGCCTGGGAACTCGTCGTCGGCCGCTGGAAATTTCCCGCCTCGCGCATCTACGCCACCATCTACTCGCCCGGCCCCGGCGACCCCGCCAGCCTCGACCGCGAAGCCCACGAACATTGGTCGGAAATCTTCATCGAGGCCGGCCTCGATCCCGCCGTCCACGTCGTCCACGGCAACAAAAAGGACAACTTCTGGATGATGGGCGACACCGGCCCTTGCGGCCCGTGCAGCGAACTCCACGTCGACCTCACGCCCGGCCCGCGCGACCTCGACATTCCGCGCCAGATCGCCGGCCGCAACCTCGTCAATAAAGGCGACGCCCGCTGCATCGAAATCTGGAACCTCGTCTTCATCCAGTTCAACGCCAACCCCGACGGCACCTTCACCGATCTCCCCGCCCGCCACGTCGACACCGGCATGGGCTTCGAGCGCGTCGTCTCCATGATCCAGGGCACCAAAGGCCTCACCGATTTCAGCGCCAGCGCCAAAATCTCCAACTACGAAACCGACGTCTTCCGCCCGATCTTCGACGAGCTCGAAAAGCTCACCGGAAAGAAATACACCTCCACGCTGCCCACCTCCGCCCAAAACGAAACCGAGCAGGAAAAAATAGACGTCGCCTTCCGCGTCATCGCTGATCACATCCGCACCCTCAGCTTTTCCATCGCCGACGGCATCCAGCCCAGCAACGAGGGGAGGGGCTACGTGCTCCGCCGCATCCTCCGCCGCGCCGTCCGCTATGGCCGCAACCTCGGCTTAAGGGAACCGTTCCTCGGCAAACTCGTCGCCGTCCTCGGCGCCACCATGGGCTCCGTCTTCCCCGAAGTGGTCGCGAAGGCCGACCTCATCCGCAAAACGCTCACCAACGAAGAGGAAAGCTTCTTCCGCACCCTCGAACGCGGCATTGAATTATTTGAAGCAGTCGTCAGTAAGGTAGCCGCCGCTGTCCCAGCGGCGGTGCCTTCCTCCGAGGTAGCCGGCGCAGGCCCTGCGCCGGACCGCCGCTCGGAGAGCGGCGGCTACCACGGAAAGATTTTTCCCGGCGCGGAAGCCTTCAGGCTCTCCGACACCTACGGCTTCCCTCTCGACCTCACCGAACTCATGGCCCGCGAACGTGGCATGACCGTTGACGTGGCCGAATTCAATCGCCTCATGGACGAACAAAAAGCCAAGGGCAAAGCGGCGCAGAAAAAAGACGTCATCACCGTCGAAGGCTCGACCGAAGACACGCTCAAACCCACCAAATTCTACGGCTTTGACGAACTCCAATCCGTCGCGCTCGTTGTCGCTAACGAAGGCGGCGCGCTTGCCGTCACGGAAACGCCGTTCTACGCCGAGATGGGTGGCCAGGTCGGCGACGCGGGCGAAATCGAAATCGCCGGCAAGAAAATCGCCATCACCAACACGGTCAAGTCGCCCTCCGGCAAAGTCTATTTCCACAAGCTCGCCGAGCCAGTTACCGTCAAGGAAGGCGACCGCGTCACGCTGCACGTCGACGAACCCCGCCGCGCAAAAATCGAAGCCCACCATTCCGGCACCCATCTCCTCAACTGGGCCTTACGCAAAGTCCTCGGCAACACCATCACCCAAAAAGGTTCCTATGTCGGCCCCGACCGACTCCGCTTCGACTTTTCGCACGGCGCGGCGCTGACCCCTGCCGAGTTGGCCGAAGTCGAACGGCTCGTGAACGAAAAGATCGAAGCCGACGTTCCCGTCTCGTGGGACGAACGCCCCTACGCCCAAGTGAAGGGCGACCCCTCCATCCTCCAATTCTTCGGCGACAAATATGGCGACGTGGTCCGCGTCGTCTCCATCGGCGATTTCTCGAAAGAACTTTGCGGCGGAACCCACGTCCGCCAGTCGGGCAGGATCGGCCATTTCAAAATCCTTTCCGAGGGCGCCATCGCCGCCGGCATCCGCCGCATCGAGGCGGCCAGCGGTGCCGCGCTGATCGAACACATCCGCGAGCATCTGCCCAAACAGGAGGAACTTCACTCCGCTCTCCGCCTGCGCAAAACCGATCTCGCCCCGATGAAAGAATACCTGGGACCCGAAACGCCCCAGGCTTTCTGGAAACATTGGGAAACCCGCGAGGCCTTCCTGCGCCAGGCCGCCGCCGACGTCGCGCAGCACGAAAAGGACGAGGCCAAGCGCCAGGAGGCCGCGTTCCAGAAACGCGCCGCGGCCGACGCGACCCTGTTGATCACCTTTGCCCGCACGATCAACGACGTCCCCTTTATCGCCCACCAAATGGTCGACGCCTCCGCCGCCTACCTCCCCGTGCTCGCCGACGCGCTCAAGAATCGCTGGCAGGGCGTCGCCCTCCTCGCGGCGGTCGACCAGGGCAAGGTCGCGCTCCTCTGCTCCGTCTCCCCCGCCTACACAAAGAAAGTCCAGGCCGGAAAAATCATCCAGGCCATCGCCCCGCTCGTCGGCGGCAAGGGCGGCGGCCGACCCGAACTCGCCCAGGGCGGCGGCACCAATCCCGACGGCCTCCCCGCCGCGCTCGCCAAGGCCGAGTCTCTGTTGTAATCACTCGATTGCAGACTGAGTTTCGCACAGAGGACCGAAGAGGAGACTGCAGAGGACCGAAGAGGTTCTGAGGCCCTTGACACGCGCTACCCGTCGCGTCAGCGACTCACCTAAAGATCGTCATCCTGAGCTTGTCGAATCTTGATCGTTGGGAACGGTCAAGATGGAATCGCCGTAGGCGATCCCGTGGGGCGAGGGTTCGCGGGAGCGAACCGAGTCAACGACCTCTAACTATTTTGCCTTTATCGGGTGGCCCGGGCTACTTGTTGCCCGGGTTCGCGTGGAGACATTCCACGCGAACAGGAGGTCGGCGGGTGTTACCGAGATGCGGGTGACCTCCTGTGCGCTCGCGATGCCGCGCTCGCGCACCCGGACAACGAGTTGTCCGGGCCACCTTCATTGCGCCAACGTGAATGGAAAACGCTCTAACTATTTGCTCAGTGGAGTCTACGTCCGGGCAAAGCTTTCTGACCTGCCGAAATTTCGCGCAGAGGCTCTTCCCGCCAGTCCCCCCTCTTTCTTCCGCCCCTCTTCCCCAACTTCTGCAGTCCTCTGTGCGAAACATGCCTTCCCCCGGTTTGCACATCCCTTAATTCCCGCTAACCTGATTTGATGAAAGCATCCGTGAAGAAAAAGCCGGCGCCGAAAAAGAGCGTGGCCGGCATCGACTCGATTGACGCCGTCCTGCGCGACATCCGCGCGGGCCGGCCGGTCATCGTCGTCGACGACGCCGAGCGCGAGAACGAGGGCGACCTCATCCTCGCCGCCGAAAAGGCGACCGCGGAAAGCGTCAACTTCATGATGCGCTTCGGCCGCGGCCTCATCTGCGCGCCGATCACCAACGAACGCGCCGCGCGGCTCGGCCTCAACCGCATGGTCCTCGACAATCGCGAGAGCTTCAAAACCGACTTCACCGTCTCGGTCGACGCCACGCAGGGCGTCACCACCGGCATCAGCGCCGAGGACCGCGCGAAGACGATCCGCATCCTCGCCGACCCGAAGTCGCAGCCGGGCGACCTCGTCCAGCCGGGCCACATTTTCCCGCTGCGCGCCAAGGCCGGCGGCGTGCTCCAGCGGAGCGGCCACACCGAGGCGGCGGTCGACCTGGCGCGGCTGGCGGGACTCGATCCCTCCGGCGTCCTCTGCGAAATCGTCAAGGACGACGGCACCATGGCGCGGCTGCCCGACCTCCTCCAGTTCAAGAAAAAGCACAAGCTCAAGCTCTGCACCATCCTCGACCTGATCGAGTACCGACGCCGCCGCGAAAAGCTGATCGAGCTCGAGCAGCGGGTCAAGCTGCCGACCGATTACGGCACGTTCGACCTGCTCCTTTACCGCGCGACCATGAACCAGGAGCACCACCTCGCGCTGGTCAAGGGCGACGTGGCCGACGGCCGGCCGGTGCTGGTGCGCGTCCACAGCGAATGCCTGACCGGCGACGTCTTCGGCTCGCGCCGCTGCGATTGCGGCAGCCAGCTCCACACCGCGCTGAAGCAGATCGAGCTCGAAGGGCGCGGCATCCTGCTCTACATGCGGCAGGAGGGGCGCGGCATCGGCCTCGCGGCGAAGATCCACGCCTACAAGCTGCAGGAGGACGGCTTCGACACGGTGCAGGCCAACCTCAAGCTCGGCTTTCCCTCCGACCTCCGCGAATATGGCCTCGGCGCGCAGATTCTCTTCGACCTCGGCGTGCGGCAATTGCGGCTGCTCACCAACAACCCGAAGAAAGTCGTCGGCCTCGCCGGCTACGGTCTCAAGATCGTCGAGACGGTCCCGATCCGCATCGAGGCAAACGTCCATAACAAGTCGTACCTCCGCACCAAGCGCACGAAGATGGGGCATAAGCTGTAAGGGGCTGGTGGTCGGATCTCTCCAAGTTAATGCGAAGTAGTGACAACTTGATAGGTCAGTCCTTCCACGCCTTTCAGCCAAAGCACTCCTTGAATATTCATAAAATCTTTGGGAGGAAGTCCGGCCGAAGCGGTCAACATGAAGCTTCCGTTGTCTTCTTTAAGCCCCAAAGGCATCAAGTACTTATCCATTTTTCCGTTCATGGTTGGATACCCAACAACCATCCACAGCTTATCTGCTTCCTGAAAGATGGCCTTGGCGCTGAAACCCTGAAGATGAGAGACAGCAGCAGTCCATCTTGCTGATATTGCGGGATCGGATAAGAAAGTTTTGGTTATATAGGCTCTCGCATCCGGATCATAGAGCTTTAAGATAGCGTCCTTATTTGCCGTCGGCGCCACGGCCAAATATCTTCCTATTACCTTCAACGGATTTTGAAATGTGTTTTGGTCTTCGCTGACCGGTTCAATTACCACCGGTTGATCGAATATTTGACCCTTGACGACGTAGACATAGGAATCGCCCACAAGTTTATCTGTGTCCTTTTGAAGTTGAGGATCGTCAGCTTTGATTGATATTTTGTATTCCTGCGGACTGAAAGGTGGCGGCTCCGCCCCAAATAGAGGAACGGAAATTAGGCTTAAAAGAGCGAAACGAGCCGCCAAACGATATTTTGATCTCTTCACTCGTTGACCTTGCACCTATTAGAGGGCGGTTCAAGCTCCATGGCTCGCCGCGTAGGCCAGCGCGCCGTCCGAGGCGTGGGTGACCAGGCAGGTGACCTGGGGCAGCGCGGCCGTCAGGGCCTTCACCACGGCCTCCTCGCGGCCCTTCTCCACCACGTTGATCGTGGCGCCGCCAAAGCCGCCGCCGCTGAGCCGCGCGCCATAAACCGCGGGCGTCTTCCGCGCCGCGTCCACGAGCCGGTCGAGCTCCGGGCACGAGTTCTCAAAGTTCACCCTCGAGCTCTGGTGCGACTCGAACATCAGCTCGCCGAAGCGGGGAATGTTGCCCTTGCGCAGGGCGGCGCTGCCCTCCAGCACGCGCTCGTTTTCGCCGGTGATATGGAGCGCGCGGCGGTAGATGCGGTCGGCCAGTTCGCTCTGGCGCGACTTCAGCATTTCGGTCGTGGCATCGCGCAGGAAGCTCACGCCGAGCGCGTGGGCCGCGGCTTCGCAGTCGGAGCGGCGTTCGTTGTATTCCCCGCCGACCAGCGCGTGCTTCACGTTCGAGTTGGCGATGATCACGCTGACCTTGCCGTCGAGCGGAACGTGGCCGACTTCGGTGGTGCGGCAATCGATGAAGGTGGCGTGCCGGGCCGTGCTCATGAGCGAGGCGATCTGGTCCAGCAGCCCGCAGCGGACGCCGACGAAATCGTGCTCGGCCTTCTGGGCGAGGCGCGCCATCTGCATCGGGTCGAGTTTCGCGCCGAAGAGCCTGGCCAGGAAAAGGACCGTGGCGTTTTCCAGCGAGGCGCTGCTGCTCAGTCCCGCGCCCAGGGGCAGGTTGCCCGAAATCTCGGCCTCGAAGCCGTCGACCGGCAGGTCGTTGCGGCGGAACTGGTCGACCACGCCGAGGATGTAGCGCGACCAGGGCGAGACCTGCTCCGCAGCCAGCTTGTCGAGCGCGATGGTTTCCGTCTTGCCCAGCTCGCGGGAATGAATGTGGACGTTCCGGTCGCTGCGGGCGCGTCCCGTGATCGTCGTGCCGCGATCCACCGCCAGGGCCAGGACGTAGCCTTCGTTGTAATCGGTATGGTTGCCGAGGAGCTCGGCGCGTCCGGGTGCGTAGGTGGTGATCGAATTCATCGGGAGGCTCTCCTATCGCACCAACCACTTTAATCGTGACCCCCGCCTTTCGACCAGCACGATTATCGCGTCCAAGTCAACCGCCCAGCCGAGGCCCGCGGCCTAACCCACAAACCGCTGGACGAGCAGGGTGGCGTTATGGCCGCCGAAGCCGAAGGAATTGCTCATCGCGGCATCGATCCGGGCTTCCCGCGCTTTGTGGGGGACGTAATCGAGGTCGCAGGCTGGATCGGGGTTATCGAGATTGATGGTCGGCGGAAGGATGTTTTGCTCGATCGCCTTGATGCAGAAGATGATTTCGGCCGCGCCCGCCGCGCCGAGGAGATGCCCGGTCATCGACTTGGTCGAGCTGACCGCCAGCTTCTTCGCGTGGGCGCCGAAGACAGCCTTGATCGCCTCGGTTTCGGCGATATCGCCCACCGGGGTGGAGGTTCCGTGGGCGTTGATGTAATCGATCTTTTCCAACGGCATACCCGCGCGTTTCAGGCTATGCTGCATTGCCTTGACCGCGCCGACGCCGCCGGGTGCGGGCGAAGTCATGTGGTAGGCGTCGGCGGTGAGGCCGTAGCCGGTCAACTCCGCAAGGATATGGGCGCCGCGCTTTTTGGCGTGTTCGAGCTCCTCGACAATGACCACGCCCGCGCCTTCGCCCAGGACAAAGCCGTCCCGGTCCTTGTCGAAGGGCCGCGAAGCCCGTTCCGGCTCGTCGTTGCGGGTGCTCAGCGCGCGCATGGCGGCGAAACCACTCATGCCCAGGGGAACGCAGGCCGCCTCGCTGCCACCGGCCAGGATGACATCGGCCTCGTCGTCGCGGATGAGGCGCCACGCCTCGCCGATGCAATTGTTCGAGGTGGCGCAGGCGGTCACGACCGAGAAATTGGGCCCGGCAAAACCGAACTCCATCGAGATCAGCCCCGCGGCCATATTGCTGATCATCATGGGAATCATGAAGGGCGAGACCCGGCCCGGGCCCTTGGTGAGCAGGACTTCATCCTGGTCGCCCAGCGATTTCAGGCCGCCGATGCCCGAACCGACCAGCACCCCGACGCGGTCGAGCTGCAGCCGCTCCGGGTCCAGGCCGCCATGCTTGACCGCCTCCTTGGCCGAAGCCATGGCAAGTTGCGAATAGCGGTCCGCCCGGCGCGCATCCTTCTCATTGAAGAAATGTTTGCGGGGCTCGAATTCCTTCACCTGCGCGGCAAAGCGGCAGTCGAACTTGGAGGCGTCCCATGAGGTGATCGAACTCACTCCACTTTTGCCGGCGATCAGATTGGCCCAGGTGGTGGGGACATCCAGGCCGAGCGGAGTGACCGCGCCCAGGCCGGTGATTACGATGCGCCGTTGGCTCATAAGTGGAATCTAGTCCAGAAGGGAGTCGCTGAAAACGAAAAAGGCACCCCATCGCACAGGGTGCCTTGTTTCGGAAAACGGTGCCTGCGGCTATTTCGAGCCTTTGTCCTCGATGTATTTGACCACATCGCCGACCGTCTGCAGTTTTTCGGCCTCTTCGTCCGGCACTTCGACGTTAAATTCTTCCTCAAAGGCCATCACGAGTTCAACCGTGTCGAGGGAATCGGCGCCCAGGTCCTCAATAAACTTGGCCTGGAGCGTCACCTGTTCCGGGTTGACGCCGAGTTGTTCCACGATGATGTCTTTGACCTTCTCTTCAATCGACTTTTCCGCCATAAAAAATTCTAGCTCCTTTGGGTGTTGTGCGTTGTTACGGGCGCGTAGCTTCTTTGGCAAACATTTTCTTTGGGTCCAGCCGCGCCGTCCTCTTCCCTGGCTTGACAGTTTGCCTTCTTTTCATGTCCCTACATGACCATACCTCCGTCAACCGTCAAGATTTGACCTGTTATATAACTGGCCGCCGGGGAGCAAAGAAAACTCACCGCGCCGGCCACGTCGTCGGGCTGGCCCAGGCGCTGGAGCGGAATACGGTCCAACAATTTTTTGCGCATCTCTTCGCCCAGGTCGCGGGTCATATCGGTCTCGATGAAACCGGGGCAGACCACGTTGCAGGTGATGTTGCGCGAGGCAAATTCCCGCGCGACCGATTTGCTGAAGCCGATCAGCCCCGCCTTCGACGCCGCGTAATTGGCCTGCCCGGCGTTCCCCATGAGGCCGATCACCGACGAAATGTTGATGATCCGGCCTGCTCGCTGTTTGACCATGAGGCGGCCGACCTGCTTTGTCAGATGGAAAGCGCCCTTGAGATTCGTGTCAATGACCGTGTCCCATGCTTCGCTGGACATGCGCATGAGGAGCCCGTCTCGAGTGACGCCGGCATTATTGACTAAAATATCGATGTGCTGGAACCGGGCGGCGATTTTTTCCACGGTCGTCTCGACCGCGGCCTCGTCGGCGACGTCGAGAGGAAAAGGCTCGGCCACGCCCCCG
The DNA here is from genome assembly GCA_965226715.1 of Methylacidiphilales bacterium. Lineage (GTDB taxonomy): Bacteria > Verrucomicrobiota > Verrucomicrobiia > Methylacidiphilales > UBA1321 > JABDGH01. Next base: position 460,119 of record CBDDEB010000002.1, read on the forward strand.
GCCTCACGGATGGCCTCCACCGTTTCCTTGAGCGCTTCCTCGCTGCGGGCCACGGCGGCAATCGACGCGCCTTCGGCGGCCAGGGCGAGGGCGATCGCCTTGCCCAGGCCGCGGCTCGCGCCGGTGACGAGCGCGACTTTATCGGTGAGGATGGAGTTCATAGTAAATCGTCGTACAAATAAGGAGGAGAGACCACAAGCTGACCAAACCGTAGGGGATAAGGCAAATGCTAGCCAGTATCCAATATTTTTCCTTTCGCACCAGTGAGGAGATATTCGTGATCAAGCCAAGAAAGAAGATTCCAATTGCGATCCAAATACTAGTGAACATTACTGAATCGTGATACCAACGATCTGGATTCATCGGGCCTCCGAGGGGATAAACATCTGATTTTGCGCCTCGAATAGCTATATCGATTCTCTCCATTAGGCTCTCCGGCCAGGGAAGGAATGGGATGAGAAAGAGTGCGATTGCGCCTGCCAAACAATAGGGAGTTCGCAGAGGTTTCGTATGGTTTTCCATAGTCCAATTTGCAATCAGATAAGCGCGTCCGCGTGTTTAACGATGTCGGCGTGGGTTTCCAAGGACAAACAGGTCACGGCGGGATCGATTCGCTTGAGCAAGCCAGCAATGACGCCGCCCGGACCGCACTCGACAAAATCGGTGAAGCCCATCGCGATGAGCCGCTGGATCGATTCCGTCCAGCGGACCGTCCCGCAAACCTGGCAATCGAGCGCGCGCAGGATCGGGTCGGCGCCGTTCGTGACGTCGGCCGTGTAATTGGCCACCACCGGCACTTGGGGCGCGGCCAGCGGCGCGGCGGTCAGATAGGGAGCCAGCCCCGTCGCCGCGCTGGCCATGAGCCGGGAGTGGTACGCCCCGGCGACTTTAAGCGGGATGACTTTGCGGATGCCCTTCTCCTTCGCCAATGACGAAACGGCTTCCATCTCCTTGACGCCGCCCGAAAGGACGACCTGGCCGGGGCAATTCAGGTTGGCGACATCGACGTTGCAGGCTGTGGCGATCTCCTGCGCCTGCTCGGGTGTCGCGCCGAGCAGCGTGATCATCGTGCCGACCGTCGCGTTGCAGGCCTCCTGCATGAGGCGTCCCCGCTCCTGCACGAGATGGAGGCCGGTCTGGAAGGTGAAGGTGCCTGCTGCCGCGTGGGCCGTGTATTCGCCGAGGGAGAGGCCCGCTGCCGCCTCGAAACGGAGCGGACGCCCCGTCTGGTCCTGAAACGCGGCGAGAATCGCCAGCCCATGAGTGTAAAGCGCCGGTTGGCAGACGCGCGTCTCGGTCAGGATTTCCACCGGACCGTTGAAGCTGTAATCGCTCAACGGCCAGCCGAGGCGGCTGTCGGCCAGTTGGTAAAGAGCCTGCGCCGAGACGCTGTTTTGATAGAGGTCGGCGCCCATGCCGACTTTTTGCGCGCCCTGTCCCGAGAAGAGAAGCGCGCGGGGCTTGGTGGTGGTCATAGGGGTAAAGGTGAGTCGGTCATCCTAAACAAAGCGGGAGTTCTTTTAACAGGAAAACATGAAGGCAGGAAGTTGGTGACGAAAACCAAGGCGGTCGGTAGCCGCCGCACGCCGGGCGGCGTAGCCATCCTTGACCGCCTTATCCGCTCGCCCTACGCTCCTTTTACAACTTTCTGACAACTCTTTTTAGGCAGGCGTTACCCTGTTGTTATGAGGACTTTTTCCTATCTCTGCGGGGCGTGCCTTATCGGGCTTTTCGGCGCCGCCCATACAGTGCGCGCCGACGACAAGGTCATCGTCCACGAATGGGGTACGTTTACCTGCCTTCAGGATGGGGACGGCCAGGCCATCGGCGGGATCAATGTCGACGACGAGCCGGTGCCCTGGTTTGTCTGCCAGATTCCGGGTACTTCGGTGGCGTCGCAATATACCAGTAGCGAGGATTCCGATCCGGGAACGTTCGGCCTGCCGCCCTACGGATCGCCGCTCGTCAAAGGTTGGATCGCGGGCGACCCCGCGGTCACCATGCGGCTCGAAACGCCGGTGCTCTACCTTTATCCGCCCCAGGGCCGCGCCCCGCAATCGGTCCCGCCGCTCGACGTCCACGTCGATTTTCACGGCGGCATTCTCAGCCAGTTCTATCCGATGGCGACGGTGAGTGGACTGCCGGTGAACGGCACGATGCCTTATTTTCAGGGAACGATTACCGGTGAAACCACGACCGGCCTCACTTGGAAGGGCGTGCAGCTCGGCGCCACCGGCAAGCTGATCGAGACCGAGGACAAAACGCTGAAAGATGTGCCATGGATGCGGGGGCAGCCGGTGGAGACCGACGACAAGGTCTGGACCACACCGCGGGAAGTCGCTGCCCCGTTGCTGCAGGTCAAAATATCGGCGACGGACAACCTGGGCAAACACGAGGCCACGGAGGCCGAGCACTTCCTCTTTTATCGCGGTGTGGGGCATCTCGATTCGCCGCTCTACCTGAATAGGGATCCCTACAATGTTGGTAAGAAAGACTCGCTCTACGTTTGGCCGAGTTGGTTGGACACGGACTCTCATGCGCCAACTCCGCAGGGAGATATAGCTCTTGATGCGATGTATGCGGAGGGTTGGCTGGCGGAAATTCATGCGGATGGCTCCTGCGCCTTTCGAACCGTCTCGTCATTTCAGGAGGGATCAAGAACGCGAGTGCATCCTCTCACAAACCTTTCTTCAAAATTTGAATCGATCGATTTCAGGACAGACAACCTCACCAAGCTCAAAGCCTCCATGCACGACGCGCTGGTGAAGGAAGGCCTTTACGACGACGAAGCCACGGCGATGTTGAAGACATGGGAGCTTTCCTACTTCAAAAGCCCCGGCCTGCGCTTCTTTTACATCGTGCCGCGTACGTGGGTGGACCAAGTGCTGCCCTTGAAAATCACCGGCGCGCCGACGGAGATCACGCGCGTCATGGTGGGACGGATCGAGCTCATCGCCGATGCGCAGAAAGCGGCGCTGGCGCGACTGGCGGTTGGCCCATGCCCTGACCTGGGCGCGGTCAAGAAAACGGCGGAGGATGCGATTAAAAAGGGCAAGCTATCCGACCAGGAAAAGCAGGCCTTCTACGCCGGCGAGAAGCCGCTGAGCGACCTCGGAATCACGATCCCGCCGCTGGTGCAGGATTACCTCAGCCTCGGCCGTTTCCGTGACGCGCTCGTTGTGCACGAACAGCAACAGCACCCGAGCGCGGCGCTGGCGCAATTCATCAAGGACAACGCGCTCGCCTCGCAGGAAACGGGCTATCGTACCATTGTCGTGGCCGACCCTGCGGTGAAAGGATCTTGATTTTCCCCCTCGTTTCCAAGTTGCACTTGGGAAAGCCTCCTGTTCCTCGCGAAATTCCATTTCGCGCTAATCCAAGTGGTTTTGCACCGGAGCTTTAGTGCCCTCCGCAGGAGCGACGGTCAGAGACCGCCGCTACAACTGCACCGCGAACAGCCTTGATCTTTTCCTCGTTCCCAAGTTGCACTTGGGAACGCCTCCTGTTCCCGCGAAATTCCATTTCGCGCTAATCCAGGGAGTTTTGGACCGGAGCTTTGCCGCCCTCCGCAAGAGCGACGGTCAGAGGCCGCCGCTACAACTGCACCGCGAACAGCCTTGATCTTTTGCGGTGAACGCGTCATGACACCTGGGTGGCCATGAAACGCCTCGTTCTTCTTTTCACGCTGGGCCTGCTGGGATTTCTTCCCACCGGGGCCGAGGCGGCCCTGCCATCGACAAATGCTGCGCCCGTATACAGCGGGCCTTTTCCGCGGCCGCTCGATTCCTACCAGGACGAGGGAAGCGTCGACGCCGGAACGGTCCTCATCAGCCGCGCCTTCGCCGAGCCGTTCAACGTGGTTGCGACCGTGATCTTTGTCCTCGCGATCATCCACACTTTTCTCGCGCCGAAAATCCTCGGCCTGTCGCATCGGATGCAGCACGAGCACGAAGTGCGGCTCGAGGCGATCAACGGCTCCGATTTCCAGCAGAAAATCCCGCGCCGCCTGCGGCAAAGCATCCCGGCGGCGGTGCTCCATTTCTTCGGCGAGGTCGAGGTGGTCTTCGGCATCTGGGTGATTCCCCTCGCGCTGCTGATGTGGATCTACAAAGGGCCCGAGGCGACGAGGCATTACCTCGACCAGGGCGTTTCCTACGTCGAGCCGCTTTTCGTCGTCATCATCATGGCCATCGCCGCGAGCCGTCCCATCGTGGAGGCCGCGATGCGCGTCCTCGGCCTGATCGCGGGGGAATCTCCGGCGCGCTGGTGGCTGGCGCTGCTGACCCTCGGGCCGCTGCTCGGCTCGTTCATCACCGAGCCCGCCGCGATGACCATTTGCGCGCTGCTGCTCGGGCGCGAATTTTACCGGTTGGGGCCAAGCCCGCGGTTCATGTACGCGACGCTGGGCCTGCTCTTCGTCAACATCTCGGTCGGAGGCGCGCTGACTAATTTTGCCGCGCCGCCCGTGCTGCTGGTCGCGGACAAATGGAACTGGAGCACGCTCTTCATGCTGGAGCAATTCGGCCTGCGCGCGGTGAGGGGAATTGTCGTGAGCAACCTCGCTTACTTCCTGATTTTCCGGAAGGAATTTGCCTGGATCACGCGCGCGCACCGCGAGCTGCCGCCGGATGAACCGGAGGGTGGGGAACCGGTCCCGGTCTGGATCACATGCGTCCATTTCGCGTTTCTCGGCTGGACCGTCCTGGTCGCGCACGAACCGGCGCTCTTCATCGGCGGCTTTCTTTTCTTCCTCGCCTTCACCATGGCGACCACGGCCCACCAGGACGAAATCAACATGCGCTCGCCGATGCTCGTCGGCTTTTTTCTCGCCGGGCTGGTCATCCATGGCGGTCTCCAGGGCTGGTGGATTGAGCCGGTGCTGGGCCGCCTGGGACAATATCCGCTGCTTTTCGGCGCGACCATCCTGACCGCCTTCAATGACAATGCGGCCATCACTTATCTCGCCACGCTTGTGCCGAACTTCAGCGATCCGCTCAAGGCCGCGGTCGTTTCCGGCGCGATCTGCGGCGGCGGCCTGACCGTCATCGCCAACGCGCCCAATCCGGCGGGCCAGTCGATCCTCCAGAAATATTTTCCCGGCGGCATCGCGCCGGGCTACCTCTTTCTCGCCGCGCTGGCGCCGACGCTCGTCATGCTCTTCTTTTTCGCGCTGCCGAGGTGATTAGTTAGCCAAGAATCATAGGGATCACAACCAACAGCCAAATATCACCGATACCGTGCGCGACGGTACCCGCTACAATGCTCCCTGTGGCTTCTCTCAAGAGTCCATAAACCAAGCCCGCAGCAAACGCCATTAAGCCCCATCCCCAATTGAGGTTAAAATGGCCATGCAGAATGTCGACGCCATTCAAGGTATGGACAAATCCAAACAAAAAAGAGGCAATGACCAAGCCCCATCCAAATCGTATCCCACCGAAACCATAGGGTCGGCCCAACACCTCGTTAAGACGCGGTTGGATGTATCCTCGAAAGAGAAATTCTTCGGCGAACCCCGTCATGACAATGAGCCCAACTACACCAAGAAAAATATGAACAAAAGGACGATGCTGTAGCAAGCAAGTCCTAACGGGGTCGTCCACAAACCCAATAACACAATGATGGCAACGGGTGTTGGCATTATAGTTGAAATGCTCTGCGAAAACCTGAACATCCATGGGAAGAGAGCTAAAAAAGCGAATGCTATAGCCGTATCAATCAAATAGGGGGACTGCCAGCTACCGTAAGGGGATTGCAAACTTCCATGGTTGTGAATGAAACCGAAACGTACTGGCAAGCAGATGAGAATCAAAATCACGATCCAAATAAGCCCGGTCTTCAAGTGATCTGACCATCCCCGCAAGGAAACGCCATACTCCGCAAAACTTTTGCGGTGCCAAAGGAACAGGCAAACCGCAATCAGTATCCTCGCGATACCAGGAGAAAAATTGAGACCCGCCGAAACTTCCATCTGCCCCAATGTCGTGAAACGTTCGAATCCTTGCCACAAGACGCGGCCCAATAGAGTTGCAAGCACAACTTCGATGATGGCTAGTGTACTTGCTTGCCAATAACTTCGCTGTTCCAGTTGGGACAATTCAACCGTGGCAGTTGAATTATTAGTTTTCATCGGCGATCAACGGAAGGCCATTGAGAAATTCCGTTAATTTGGAAATTGGAAATTCCGTAATTCCGTCAAAAAATGGGTCAGGACGGAGTCTGACCCTCCAGGAGGTGGTACCAATTATCGCGCTGGCGGGCTTCGTAGCCGAGCTCGGTGATGGCCTTTTTGATCTCGTCGACCGTGAGGCGGAAGCTCGTGCCGGCGGCGGAGACGACGTTTTCCTCCATCATCACGCTGCCGTAATCGTTCGCGCCGTATTGGAGCGCGACCTGGCCGATCTTCGGGCCTTGGGTGACCCACGAGGACTGGACGTTGTCGAAATTGTCGAGGAAGACGCGGCTGAGCGCCTGCATCCGCAGATATTCGTGCGAGCCGGTGGGGGGGATATGGCGCATTTTCGTACCGTCGCTCTGGAAGGTCCAGCAGATGAAGGCGGTGAAGCCGCCCGTTTCGTCCTGTACCTCGCGAAGGCGGCGCAGATGTTCGATCCGGTCATCGACGCTTTCGACGTGACCGAACATCATCGTGGCCGAGCTGCTCAGGCCGAGCCGGTGCGCGATTCGCATCACTTCAAGCCAGTGGTCGGTGTCGCACTTGAGCGGCGCGATGCGGTTGCGCACGGCATCGACGAGAATTTCGCCGCCGCCGCCGGGGATGGAACCGAGTCCCGCCTCCTTGAAGCGGGTGATGACCTCCTCCAGCGACATGCCGAAAACTTCCGCGAAGTGGTTGAACTCGGGCGGCGAGAAACCGTGGATGTTGATCGTCGGATGATTCGTCCGGATGTAGTGGAGCAGGTTGAGATAGTAATCGATCCCGAGCTTCGGATGATGCCCGCCCTGCATGAGAATCTGCGTGCCGCCGATGGCTTCCAGTTCCTTGATTTTTTCGCCGATCTGTTCGGGCGAGAGGGTGTAGCTGTCGTCGTCGCGCTCGGTCCGCATGAAGGCGCAGAATTTACAGTAGACGTTGCAGACGTTGGTGTAGTTGATATTCCGGTCGATGATGTAGGTGACGATCTCGTTGCCGTGGCCGTCGTAGGCATTCCCCTTGCGCTGGCGGCGGCGCGCGTCGGCCAATTCGCCGAGCTCGGTCAGCGGCGCGAAATAGAGCTGCTTGGCCTCCCCGGGCGTGATGCGACCGCCGTCGAGGACCTTGTCTTTGATTTCCGTATCGAGGAGGGATTGGATCATGGTTTCAAAGAATTTTTGACGGAATTAACGGAATTTTACGAAATTAACGGAAGGGATAAGGTCACAAATAACTCAACTTTGGGGTGGCGGGGAGCCGGCCGGTTTGCGTCAGCATTTCACCGAACAGCGCGATGGCCTTCTTCTGGCGCGAGCCGAGGTCGTAACAGAGATGTTCGGTGAGGTATTGCCGTTCAAAAGGAGTGCGCGCGATCATGTCGCGCAAGGAAAGTCCGATCCGCTTGGCGGAGCGAAGTTGAAAAGCGACCGAGAGGGCGCGCCAAAAGGGAAGGCGTATGGCCCAGACCGCAAAGACAAAGGGGAGTCCGGTGTGTTCGCGCCAAGCCGTGGCGAGATCGAGATAATTTTGCTCGGGATTGGCCTGGCGGTGGAGAATGGCCGGGTCGCCGATCAACAGTTGCGCATCGGCGGGTTCGTCGGTGGAGACGTAGCGCGGCTTGAGGTGGTGAAATTTTTCGAGCACCAGCCGGGCGAGTTCCACCGAGGTCTTCGAGGCCGGGTCAAGCGCCACGGTTTTGATTTTCGCCAGCGGCACGCTGTAGTTGAGATAGACGCTGAAGACGGAACGTTCCGAGCCGATGGCGATATGGTTGGCCACGCGGTAGGTACCCGCTGGCGCCTCGAGCACTTCCATCAGCGGCACCAGGGCGACGTCGAGTTTGCCCGCGCGCAATTCGGCGGCGAGTTGATTCGGCTCGAGTTTGGCGACCGGCGACCAAAGGCCGCGCGTCAGTGGTTTGGCGTTCAGGTAGGGGACCGAGCCGACGCGGATCGAGGAGTGAATCTTCACCGGACGCGGAAACAACATACCGGGCTCGACGATGGCCGTGCCGGCCGGTTTGGGGTTGAAGGGAAGGGTGGTCATGCCAGCACCTGCTCTTTCGCCGGAGCATCAGGCAAAATCTCTCCCTCCACTTTGCGTTCGCCGATCCGCTGGTAAAACGTATTGCGCTGCATCGGAATCCGGCCCGCCTCGCGGATGGCGCGCTCGAGCGAGACCACCGTCTGGCCCTGCGGCGTCTGGCTCCCGGCCATGTGAAAAATCTTTTCCTGCTGGATCGTGCCGTGCAAATCATCAACGCCGTAGCTGAGCGCGACCTGCGCGGTGGGCAGGCCGAGACTGACCCAATAGGCGGTGATGTGGTCGAAATTATCGAGGTAAATCCGCGCGATGGCGAGGTTGCGCAAATCCTCGAAGGCCGAGGCGCGACCCAGGCCGAGATGGGTCAGCTTGTTGTTGTCGGGTTCGTAGGCGAAGGGGACGAGCGCGGTGAAGCCGTGCGTCTCGTCCTGCAATTTCCTCAGGCGGCTTAGGTGGTCGATCCGCTGCGCGGTGGTCTCGACGTGGCCGTAGAGCATCGTGCAGGTGCTCCGCTCGCCCATCTGGTGCCAGGTGCGATGGACTTCGAGCCATTCCTCGGCGCTTTCCTTGCCGCGGCAGATTTTATCGCGCACTTCGGGATCGAAAATTTCCGCGCCGCCGCCGGTGAGCGAACTCAGCCCCGCCTCGCGCAAAATCTCGAGCGTCTCGCGGATGGGCTTTTTCGCGATCCGCTCGGCGAGATGCCGGATTTCGATGGCGGTGAAGGCTTTGACCGTGAGATCGGGACAGGCGGCCTTGAGCGCCTTGATCATCTCGGTGTAATAGGAAAACGGCAGCTTGGGATGGAGTCCGCCGACGATGTGCACTTCGGTCGCGCCCTTGTCGTAGGCTTCCTTGGCCTGGCGGGCCATTTCGTCGATGTCGTAGGTGAACTGGCCTTCCTTTTCGTGAGGACGGCGGGCGAAGGCGCAGAACTGGCAACTTAGGATGCAGATGTTCGAGTAGTTGAGATAGAGGTTGAGGACGTAGGTCGCGACGTTGCCGTTCTTGCGTTCGCGGACGTGGTTGGCGAGGTACCCGAGCGCGTTGAGGTCCTTGACCGCGTAGAGGCGCAGGCCTTCCTCGTCGGTCAGGCGCTGGGCGGCGAAGACTTTGTCCGCGATGTCTGTCAGGCCGTTGCGGGCGAGGATCTTGTCCATGAAGCTCATGGTGATGGGGGTCTTGTGCTGTCGCCCGGGATATCTTGGGTCGAAAGCTCCGTGTTGAGGACGGTGAAAATGGAGCGATGGGTGGCGCTTGCCTGGAATTTCGGCAAGTAAAAGCTGGCGCCGATACCAATAATCAGAATCAGGCCGACAAGCGCATTCATCTCGAAAAAAGCGGCATTGATAAGTTTAAGATCGTTCGACCGGCAAAGGATGTGTTCGAAGATCAGCGCGAGGAAGATGAGTCCCATCGCTAGCCAATATGGCAGGGAAAGCAGGGCAAGCCAGCCGAATGCCAGAAGTATAAGCCAAGTCAGGAAATGGAGGATGCGGGCTAATCGGAGCGCAGCCTTGACGCCGTAACGCGCCGGGAAGGAATGGAGCTTGGCCTGCCGGTCGAACTCGACATCCTGGGTGGCATAGATCAAGTCGAAGCCGAAGACCCAGCACCAGACCGCGGCGGCCAGAAGCCAGGGCAGGGGGGAACGGAGCGAGCCGGTCGTGGCGGCCCAGGCTCCCATAGGCGCGGCGGCCAACGCGAGACCAAGGAAGGCGTGGGAATAGGCGGTGAAACGCTTGGTCAGCGAGTAGCCGAGGATGATGACACAGGCGACCGGACAGAGGGCGAGGCAGAGAAAATTAAGCTGCGAGCATCCGATGGCGAAGGCGATGAGAGCGAGGACGCAAAGGGCCAGGGTGGTGCCGCGGGTGCCGAGTTGCGAGCGGCGCTTGGTCCTGGGATTGAACATGTCGTAGTCCCAGTCGGCCCAGCGGTTGAAGGCCATGGCCGCCGTCCGCGCCGCGACGAGACACCAGAGAATCCAGAGCAGTGTCCAGAGATCGGGCACACCATGCGCTGCGACAAGCATCGCCGAAAGCGCAAAAGGGAGCGCAAAGACCGAATGCGAAAACTTGATCAGCTCCAGCGTGCCGGCCAGCTGTCGGAACAGTCCGAACCGGGGTTTGCCCGGCGGCGAGGTCATGGCAACGGAGGAAGGCATGTGGGGAAAGGTTAAGGGAAAAAGTGAAAAGGATAAAGGATGAGGTTTTTTCCTTTCACTTTCCTCGTTCCTAAGTTTGCCGCCCTCCGCAGGAGTTGGGGACGAGGGAAAAATTATTCCCACTCATCCTGTTTCTCAGGCGGGAATTAGAAACGCGCCGTGAATTTTCCGGTCCAACGTGGCGAGTATTGCGCCGTGCGCCTTCGCTAGCGCGACAAGGTGACCGTCGGTGGTTTGGCCGGGATTTTTCACCCATTTTGGCAGGAGATCAGCGCCCACAGCATCGACGAGAAAGGTAAAGGATGCCTGGGAGGTTGCCTTAAGCAAGGCCAGCATCTCTTGGGCGGACTCGACCGTGATTTCGTGATCGGGGAGTTGGGCCAAACGCGAACGAAGCCGAGTTCGGTAATCGCACACGTTGCAAGGTCAATCTGATTCATCGACTCAAGCCAGCTTTCAACCCGGTCATGAAAGGTATGTTTGCTGAAACCGAGGCCCATGAGAGCATTGACGTCGAGCAGATATCTCACGGAAAATCTTCCATCATTTTTGCCACCATTTCACTGGTGATTTTGGGCGCGCCGGGTTCACTCATCAGAACGGGCAGGCCCGTGATCGGGGATTTTCCGATCCAAGTGCGGAATTTGCGCTGCTTTTTTGGAATGAGCAGAATGTTGCCATTATCAACCTTGGCTTCCACCGTATCGCCCTCCTTGATGTGGAGTTTATTCCGCATCGTAATCGGCAGCACGACCTGGCCTTTGCTGGAAACTTTGACTTGCACGGTAAGACAGTCTTACTGCATTTCGATGAAATGACAAGAGTAGGAAGACTTCAATCCTTACTTCGCTCTTCCATCCACCGCTTCGTCAACGCGTGGTCTAGGCCGAGGTGGTCCAGCACGCGGGCGACGACGGTGTCGATGACGTCGGCGACGGTCTGCGGGCGATGATAGAAGGAGGGGATGGCGGGGATGACATCGGCGCCGGCTTCCAGGACGGTGACGACGTTGCGGGCCTGGATCAGGTTCCAGGGCGTTTCGCGCGGGACGAGGATGAGTTTGCGCTTTTCCTTGAGGAAGACGTCGGCGGCGCGGACGATGGCGCTGTCCGAGTAGCCGTGGGCGATCCGCCCGAGCGTGCCCATGGAACAGGGGATGATGACCATGGCATCGAACCGGGCTGAGCCGCTGACGTAGGGCACCTGCATCGAGCTGTCGCCGTGGACCTGGAAACCGTCCGGGATGGCCAGCTTGCCGACCTCGGCCTCGGCCACTTCGCGGGCATGGGCGCTCAGGGCGACGTGGATTTCATGGGGGCCTTGGGGGTCGTCGTGGAGGACTTGGAGGAGGCGCTGGGCGTAGAGGGAGCCGCTGGCCCCGGTGATCGCCACGACGAGTTTCATTTCTTCATGATACCGGCAAAAGCCAGGGTGCGCATTCAAAATTGGTCGAGGCTACGCCGAGAGCCCCCTCGGCCTCACCAAAGCCCCCCGCAAGCGGCTCGCCCCGCGACTCTGGCCTATTTTTGAGTGCGTTTCCCAAGGAACAAGAAGCTGCGCTGTGCTTATTTATGTCACTTTTACCAGGGAATCTTGCAAAAATTTAATTTAGCCTCTTAACAATCGAGACGTTGACCTTTCCTACCCTCGCCATATACTGAAAGGGTGGAGATGTCGAAAATTTTGGTGGCACGCAGTGCCGACCTTGGTTTCATTAAAGTCGTCGGTCGGGGTTCGTTCCAGAACTCAAGCTGTTTGAAAGCCTTCTACCAGCAGCTTCTGAAAGAGGGGGTTCGCCGCTTTGTCGTCGATTTGGAAGCTTGTACATACCTGGATAGCACTTTTCTCGGGATCCTGCTCGGTTTGGGACTCAAACTCAGGGAAGCCGGAAACGGCCTCCTTCATATCCTCAACGCCAATCCGAGAAACCTGGAGTTGTTGAGGAATCTCGGGTTGGACCGGCTAATCAATATCGATGGCGGCGGCCCTGCCAATCTGGGGGGTAATGGTTTGGGAGGCGCGGTCAACGGCGGGGCTCGAGGAACCGGTAACGGTCTCGGCGCCCGCGCAGTCAATTTGAATGGCGTGAAGGAAGAGCAGCTGGAGGAGATGCCGTGTCCTGTTCCTACGCGGGCGGAGGCGGCTCCGACCATCCTCGAGGCGCACGAAAATCTCATGGAATTTGATCCCCGGAACGTGCCAAAATTCAAGGATGTCGTTGAATTTTTACGGGAAGATCTCGGTCAGCCGAGCGGCAAGTATTAGGGAACTGAGGCCGCGCAGTGTCTTTGGGCCCGATTCCGATTTTGTAACCGGGCTGTCACACGCGGCACTAACCGCTCTCGGCACGACCTTATTTGAAGACACACCCCGAGGGGATTCTGCTAGGCTTGTTGACTAAGCACTATGCACGGCACTCTCTGGTATATCTTTGGTTTCGGCGTGGTTCTGATCGCGCTGGGCTTTGTTTATATCCGGAAAAAATTGAGGGTGAGCCTCCGCCTGCAGGCCCAATTGCAGGATGAGTTCGTGGCGCTTCAGCAGGAAAAGAAAGTCATCTACGATTTCCTGCACGATTTGGGCGAGGCTTTCACCGAGGAGATCGACCGGGAGCACCTGCTGCGCATTATCGTGACCTGCGCGCGCAAGGTGACGGGGGCCCGGGGAGCGGCCATCTATCTTTGGGATGCCGACCGGGAAAAGCTGGTCGCCGCGATTGTCAGCGGCACGTTCCCACCGGTATTGAAGGTCGATAACATCGTGGCCGACCAGTTGGCCGCGCGACCGGAGAACCTGGAAGCCTTTTTGCGCCTGGAGGCCATCCCGGCCGATTCGACCAGCGTCATTGCGGAGGTCGCGCAGACCGGGGTGGGCATCCATGCGGAGCGGACCGAGTTGGACGAGCGTTTTCCTTGGTTTCGCCAAAAAAGCCTGCAAACCCAGACCTACATGGCCGTTCCGCTTCATTATCGGCAGGAGCAACTCGGGGTCCTGGCGCTGGCCAACCATGAAGAAGGGAAGACCTTTGGCAAAGCCGATTTCGACCTGGTGAAGTCGGTGGCCGACCAGGCCGCCTATTCGCTTCAGCACGCCCAGGTTTACAGCCAGTTGACCGAGAAAAAGAAGCTGGACCACGACCTCGAGGTGGCCCGCGAAATCCAGCGCATTCTCCTGCCCAGTCAGGCGCCGCTGGTGGAGGGCTTTAACTGCGCCGCGCTGAATATCCCGGCGCAACAGGTCAGCGGCGATTATTTTGACTTCATCCAGGTCGACCCCCACCGCTGGGGGGTGGCCGTGGCGGACGTGAGCGGCAAGGGCATTCCCGCTTCGCTCATCATGGCGATGTGCCGGAGCGTGTTGCGAAGCAAGGCCCCGGGAAATTCCTCGCCCGCCCAGGTGCTTCGGGAGGTGAACAGGCAGCTCTACCCCGACATTCGCGAGGACATGTTCATCACCATGATCTACATGGTCATGGAGGCGTCGGGCACGCTCACGCTGGCGCGGGCCGGGCACGAGTCGGCCCTCTGGTGCCGGGACCACTTCAAGCATATCGAGACCATTGAGGCGCCCGGAATCGCGCTCGGAATCGACCCCGGCGATGTCTTTGACGAAGTAATCAGGGATGTTACAGTACAACTCTCACCACTGGACACCGTGGTGGTTTACACCGATGGAATCAATGAAGCGCTGGACGACGAGGGCAACGAATTTGGCCAGGAGCAGCTCAAAGCCGTGCTGCAGGCGGCCGGCCCCCGCAGCGTCGATTTCCTGGTGAAAACGATTGTCGAGCGGGTGCAGAATTTCAGCAGCGGGCATCCTCAAAACGACGACATCACCCTGGCCGCAGTCCAACGATCCGATTAATGACATGAACAAAGAAGCCGATAAAAAAGACGAAAACCCCACCGCTCCAACCGCGCCCGAGCCGGCCTACATCGTCGTTTCGAACGAGCTGTTTCAGGCGGCCGTCGCGCAGGCGGCCCAGGCGGCGGATTTAAAAGACCGCCTGCTTCGTGCCCAGGCCGAATGGGACAACTCGCGCAAGCGGATTTTGCGGGAGAAGGAAGAGGCGGTCCGATATGCGGCGGAAGCTTTTCTGGAGCGCCTGCTTCCAGTGCTCGATAATTTTGAGATGGGGATGCAGGCGGCCAAGTCGGCGACTGATGCCAAAGCCATCGCCCAGGGACTCGAGATGGTGCTGGCGCAATTTCAGCAGGCCCTCCGCGATGCCGGAGTCGAGGTCATCGACGCTGTCGGCAAGCCGTTCGATCCGCACCGGCACGAGGCGCTGGGGCATCACGAATCGGAGGTGCATCCGGAAGGTCAGGTCCTGACCCAGATGCGTAAGGGTTACAAGCTCAAGGACCGTTTGTTGCGCGCCGCGTCGGTTTTTGTGGCCAAACCGCCCGAAGGCAAACAAGCTGGGAAGCATTAAATAGCGACGAACTAAATGGCTACGACCAAGCGCGATTATTACCACGTTCTGGGGGTGGAACGTGGCGCCACCCCCGAGGAGATCAAGAAGGCCTACCGCAAGCTGGCGGTGAAGCATCATCCCGACAAAAATCCCGGCGATAAATCGGCGGAGGAAAAGTTCAAGGAACTGGGCGAAGCCTACGAGGTGCTTAGCAATGTGGACAAGCGCGCCGCGTATGACCGCTTCGGCCACCAGGCCTTCACCCAGGGCGGAGGCATGGGCGGGGCGGGCGGCGTGCACGATCCGTTCGATGTTTTCCGCGAGGTCTTCGGCAGCGGTCGCGGCGGCGGTGGCATTTTCGAAAGCTTCTTTGGTGACGGCATGGGCCACGATGGCGGCGAGCGCGGCGGTCGCGGGCGTGGCGCCGACCTTCGTTACGATATGCGCATCACTTTCCAGGAGGCGGCGCGCGGCGTGGAGAAGGAGATCGAAATCTCCAAGCTCCAGACTTGCGACACCTGCCACGGTTCCGGCGCGGAGCCGGGAAGCAAGGTCACCACCTGCCCAACCTGCGGCGGCCAGGGGCAGGTCGCCGTGACCCGCGGCTTTTTCAATATCGCGCAGACCTGTCCCCGTTGCCGCGGGGCGGGGCAAACCATCGAGAAGCCATGCCACACCTGCCATGGCGACGGGCGGGTCGAAAAGACGGCCAAGATCAAAATCAAGATTCCCGCCGGGGTTGAGGATGGCACGCGGCTCCGTTCCTCGGGGCAGGGCGAGGGCGGTTCGCGGGGCGGCCCGGCCGGTGATCTCTACGTTGTCCTGCACGTCGAGCCGCACGAGATTTTCCAGCGCGAAGGGACCGATCTTTTTTGCAGCGTACCGATCAGTTTTGCGCGGGCGGCTTTGGGCGGTGAGGTCAAGGTGCCGACCCTGGAGGGAAGCGCCGTGCTGAAGGTCCCGGCGGGCACGCCTTCCGGCAAGGTTTTTCGTCTTCGCGGCAAAGGGTTGCCAGAAGTCCATGGACGCGGCGTGGGCGATCTCCACGCGAAACTCTATGTTGAGGTTCCGACGAAGCTGAATCACGAGCAACGGCAGGCGCTCCAGGCCTTCGCCGACAGTTGTGATGAGCACACCCATCCAGAGGAAAATTCCTTTTTCCGGAAGGCCAAGGATTTTTTCAAATGAGGACGGACCACTTAATCCATTTATGAAACGCTATTACTCCCCTTCGCTCGATCGCGGCCTGCTTGATGCCGAACAATCCCACCATTGCGCCCAGGTCATGCGACAAGGGGTCGGCGATCTCTTCGCCGTCTTTGACGGCCATGGCACCGAAGCGAAGGCGCGCATCACCGAGATCGCCCGCGACCAGGTGCGGTTCCAAATCCTGGCCAAGGCGGCTTCACCGCGTCCGGCGCATCCCGTCTGGCTGGCGCAAGCGTTGACCAAGGCCAAGTCGATGGACCTCATTATTGAAAAGGCGACTGAACTCGGCGTCTCCGAGCTGTCGCCGCTGCAGTCGGACCACAGCGTCGCTCACGTCGACGAGGAGAAAGCCGAGGCCAAGGTCGAGAAATGGCAGAAGCTGACCATCGAAGCGGCCAAGCAATGCGGCCAGAATTGGCTGCCGGTGGTCCATCCGCCGCGCGCGCCGAAGGATTTTGTCGCGGCGTTTCCCAAGGGCACGGTGAAATTGATCGCCTCTCTCAGCACGAGGCGAAGCCCCTGAAGGCGGTCTTGCGCGAGCATCTTCCGGGTTTGAAAAGCGGCACGCCGATTGTCGTCATGATCGGTCCGGAAGGCGATTTCACCCCGGCGGAAATCGGCCAGGCCCGGTCGGCGGGCTTCATCCCGGTCTCGCTGGGAAAGATTATTTTGCGCGCCGAAACGGCCGCTTTCTTTGCGCTGAGCGCAATCGCGTACGAGTTGATGGAGTAGGCGGCGCGGGCTGCGCTGATTGGACATATGGGACATAGAGGACATATAGGACCGCTAAATCCAACGCTTGCTGGAATAAGATCCCAATGAATCGCTTTCTGTTTTGCATCGCTCTTCTGATCTTCAGCGGCGCGCCGCTTGCCGCCCAAACGGCGACCCCGGCGCGTCCCGCCGATCCAAACCAGGCGCGCCCCGCCCTGCCGGTCGCCCCCGATTCGATCACGCCGCCCGCGCCTGCAACGAACAACGCGCCCACGACGCAGGTAGCCGTTGCCGTTATTGCGGAAAGCAGTCTCAAGCAGGTCATGCAGGAACTCGCCCAGTCGTGGGCCGACAGCCAGGATTCGAGCCCGCAGGTGGCGTTGACGCTGACCAATTCCGGGACCCTTCGCGCCAAGGTGGAAGACAAGGCGGGCGGTCCGGGTTGGGACGTGGTCATCAGCGCCGACGTCCAGGATGTGAAGGAAATGACGAGCGGCGGTTTCCTTTTCGGGGACGAGCAGCCTTCGCTGGCGCGGAATAGCGTGGTCATTTTTGGACGGAAGGCGCTGATCAAGGACGACGAGCTCGACTGGTTCGATTTGATCGGAACGGAATGGAAAAAAGTGGCGCTCGGCAATCCCGACCTTGTCGCCTCGGGACGGGTGGCCAAACACGCGCTGCAAAAGCACGGTTTGCTCGACGACGACCATAAGGATATTTTCGTTTACGCGCCGACCGAGACGCTCGCTCTGGTCGTGGCCCAGCGGGAACAGGCCGATGCCGTCTTCGTCTACAAGACCGATGTGGTTAAAATCAACCTGCCGGGCTTTGAGGTTTTTCCGCTGACCACCGACGACGCGCCGCCCGTTTTCTATACCGCTGCCGTTTGTCGGCAGTCGAAAAATCCGGCCCAAGCGCGCGCCTTCATCGACTATTGCATCAGCGATACCGCCCGGGCCATCTGGGCGAAGTACGGTTTCGAAACGAATTGAATCGTGCGGCGGGACTTTTCCGCTGAGGACCTACGGCGTCGCCATGCTGTTTTCGGCGACGACACTCGGTTTGCCGGGATGGGCCGGAGTCGATCCGTAGAGCAGAAAGGGCTGCCGTTCCACGGCCCATCGGGCCACGCCGGAGTCCCAGGAATGGATGATGTCATTGACCGGGCAGCCCGAGACAAGCTGACGGCGGATTCGGGTCGTCCCCGACACCTTGTCGAACATGTCGCGCTGGTCGAAGTCGGTATGGCCAAAGGTCGAAAAGTGATCCACTTCATCCTCCAAAATTCCGATCGCCTCGAAGTTGATGGCGGTGAGATTGCCCGCGTTGCGCGGATCGATCTGGAGATAGATGCCGTCGTCGCGGCCCGCGCTCCAGGTCCGGGCGTGGACTCCCGGAACGCGGAGGGCGTTGAATCGCCGGGCCACGGCATTGGCGTCCCAGTCGGGACCCATCACTACCTGGAAAGGATTCGGCCCACCGCATCCGCTCTCGATGCCGATTTCACCGAGGAAACCGGTCGCGGTGTAGGCGCGCGCGGCGGCAATGGTGGGAATGTTTGGGGAGGTCGGGACCCAGCGCAGCCCCGTGTCTTCCCAGACCATGGGCCGAATCCAGCCGCGCATCGAGATCACCGTGAGCCGGCAGGGCCGGGAAAGAAATTTGGCGTTGATCCATTCGGCCAGCTCGCCCGGGGTGAGACCGTAGACATAGGGAATGTCATAGAGGCCGACAAAAGAGGGCTTGAAAGAGGGGTCGAGCCGGGGACCTTCGATGCGGACGCCCCCGAGCGGATTGGGCCGGTCGAGCACGATGACCTGGACGTTGTCTTTCGCCGCTTCATCCATGACATAGCCGAGCGTGCTGATGAAGGTGTAGGAACGATTGCCCAGGTCCTGCACGTCGTAAACCACGGCATCGAGCCCGGAGAACATCTGGGGCGTCGGATGGCGGTAATTTCCTTGTGGCGTGATAAAAAGGGAATAGACCGGCAGGCCAGTCCGGCGGTCGCGGCTGTTGGAGACAGGGTCGCCCGCCTTGGTCTGGCCGTCGATGCCGTGTTCGGGGCCGAAAAGTTTCACCAACTTGAATCCCGTGCTCTGGCCACCGTAGAGGACGTCGATGGCCGAGCGGCCCTTCGAGTCGGCGCCCGACGGATTGGTGACGAGGCCCACTCGCTTGCCGTGGAGCAGGGCAAAGCCTGATTTCTCGAGTTGATCGATGCCGAGCGACACGGCGCCGCGGGCGGTCCAGGTCAGAACCAGAAACAGGCCGGCCGTCCGTACGGCGCAATAAAGATAGGAGCGCAAGTTCATCGATAGTTACCAGTCAGAGCTTGCGCCGTGCCGGACACTCTCAAGCAAGCGCCTTGAACGTTCCCGGCGGGCTGCTCTAACGCATGGAAGCATACAGAATTTCCACTCTGCTGTCACGTCCTTCGCACATCTCTCGCCAATGCGCGCATCGTCGGGTAGGGTTCAGGCGTGACGCTGCGCCGGCGAATCCGCTTCTACCAACAACTGGCCGTCCTGGTCCGCGCGGGTGTGCCCATTCGCGCCAGCCTGGTGCGATTGAAGGAACGCATCCCGGAGCACGAAGTAAAAATCCTTTCGGAAAAGATCAACGCGGGGGAACGAATCGGCGAGGCCTTCGCCGCCGCCCGCTTTTCGCCCTTTGAATGCCATCTCGTCACCGCCGGCGAGCGGAGCGCCCAGCTCGACACGGTTTTCCAGCATCTTTCCGAATTCTGGACGCGGGAGCTGGAGATGCGGCAGGCGCTCGTTCGCCCGCTCTATTATCCGCTGGCCGTGCTTCACCTCGCCATCGCGGTTTTTGCGGTGGTGGAGCTGGCGACGACTTCGACTCCATGGCCGGAGGTGCTCGTCGATTGCGTCCTGTTGCTGGCGCTGCTTTATACGTTCGGTTTCGTCGTTTACACCCTCGTGCGCATTTCGTGGTCGAGCGAGATCATGCGGCGATTCTGGCTCCGGGTGCCGATCATCGGCAGCTCCCTGAAAACAGCCTATGCCTATCGCTGGATCACCGCGTTACGGCTCGAATTCAGCGCGGGCATTTCGCTGGCCCGCGCGGTCGGCGATGCGTGGCGGGCGTCCGGGTATATCGGGTGCGACCGGTTTGCGGAGGAAGGCGAACAGGCGATGCGGGAGGGAGTCGGCCTTTCGAAGCTGGTGGAACGGTGGAAACAACTGCCCCGCGATTGGATCGATTTTATCGAGACGGGCGAAATATCGGGCGCGTTTGAAACGGCTTTCAAGAATCTGGAAGAGGAAGCGGCCAAGGCCTGGAAGGTGGCCCAGGAGCGCATGGCCGACTGGCTGCCGAAGATCGTTTATTTTTTCGTTTTGCTCATCGTGGCGGTGATTGTCGGACGCATGGTCTACCAGGTGGAGGTCGCGCCCATGGTTGATGCGGAAAACCAGATCGATAACGCGACGAAGTGACGACCATGGCCACGGATTTTTACGAATCGGACGCGGCGGTGGAGCAGTATCTCCTCTTTCATTACGGGACGCCGGAACAGATTTGCCCGCTGCTGCCCGAAGCGCGGACGGCCTGCGGATTTCCGGCGCGTTGCGTGAGTGAATCTTTACGGCATATCGATTTGAGAAAACGCGCCCGCGCTCTCGATCTTGGTTGTGCGGTCGGCCGGAGCAGTTTCGAGCTGGGCCGCCATTTCGATGAAGTGGTGGGGATCGATTTCTCGCGGCTCTTCGTGGCGGAGGCGGAACGGATGCGGAGGCAGCATCTCATGACGATTCATGCGCCGCGCGAGGGCGAGGCTAAGGATGAAATGCATGTCCAGTTGCCCCCCGACCTAAGGACCGGCCGGGTTCAGTTTGAAACGGGAGATGCCTGCGCTCTGCGCGGCGACCTCGGAAGTTTCGATCTGGTGCTCATGGCCAATCTTATCGACCGGCTGCCCGATCCCGCCCGGTGTCTGGCGCGCCTGCCCGATCTCGTGGGCTCTGCCGGCTGGCTGGTCATCACGTCGCCCTACACGTGGCTGGAGGAATACACGCCGCGCGAGAAGTGGCTCGACGGAGGCGGACATGGCACCCTGAGCGCATTAAAGGAGCGGCTCGCGCCGGCCTTTGAATTTGAGCGCGCGTTCGATCTGCCGTTTCTCATTCGCGAGCATCGGCGCAAATTTCAATGGAGCGTGGCCGAGGTTAGTATTTGGCAGCGAAAATAATCTTGGACCGCTACTCGTAGATATAATTATCGCGGCGCAGTTTGTTGACGAGGTCGTGAAAATCCTGTGCATGCGCCCCGCCGATCTGCTCGAGACGTCGATAAATCTCGATCGCTCCCCGCCAATCCTTCTGCGATTCCCGAATGCGTCCGGCTTCCCAGCCCGCCTTGCTCTGCCAAAAATATTCGAGCGCGGTCGGTGAGCCGGTGTCGTTTCCGGCCACCCGTCCATAGATGACATCGAGGTAACGGGCCATCGCCTCGTCGGTGCGGCCTAATTTTTCGAGGCATTTGGCGGCGCTGACATCCGCCTCGTTACGATCGGCGATCGTTCCTTCCTTGCTCTTCAGGATTTGGTCGAAGGCCGCCAGGGCCAGGTTGTAATTGGCCGGGTCCTTCGCTCCCAGTTCAAAGAGGCACTGGCCCTTGAGCAGGCTGGCCTGAACAAAACGGGGGCCGTTTTTTTCCGTCGCCAGGACCGCGTCGTAAAAAGTCGCCGCCTGTTCGAAATTCGATCCGGAAGACTGCACCTGCTGCTGGCAGACCCTGCCTTCCCAAAGACGCGCGTCGGGCTTGAGGGGAGAGCTGTCGGGAACTTTTTCAAGCAGGCTGCGCGCCGCGGCGTAGTCTTGGTGCGCAAAGGCCGCCTGGCCCGCGTAAAAGTAGGCGTTATCGGCGTAGGTGCTGTTCGGGTAGTTGGTCGTGAGTTGCTGGAAAGCGTCCTGCGCCCGCACGTAGTCCTGGCGATAAAAATAAAACTCGCCGAGGCTGAAGTAGGCCTCCGGTGCGCCGGGAACGTTCTTGTATTGCTGGGCCAGCTTGCCGAGCGCGTCCTCGACCTGGTCTTCGGTCAGCTTCTTCAATTCGTAGGAAACGAGAATGCCCCGCTGCTGGGCAGCGAGCGCATCGTTGGGGAATTGGTCGACGATCATCTTGCAGGTAAGCAGCGTGCCTTCGAGGTCGTTGGTTTGATACTGGAGGTCGGCCAGCGCGTTGAGCAGCGCCAACTGGTCAGGCCCCGAGCCGTTGAGGGTAAGGCCCTTTTGATAGGCGGCCTTGGCATCGTCGGGCTTGTTCGCGGAGGCGAGAAGCTGGCCCTTGGCCTTGGCGAGGGCCTTCAAATAAGAGCTCTTGGGAAAACGCTTTTCGAAATCGGCCTCGGACTTCATGAAGACATCGGTCTTGCCCATATAGGCCTGGGCCAGGATAAAATTGTAAGCGGCGTTCTCCGCCGAGGCATCGGTGCCATTGGAAATTTGGGCGAACTGGGCCGCGGCTCCCGCGTAATCCCGACTTTGCCGGAGCAGGACGTAGCCGAGCTGGAACCGGGCGGTGCGGACGAGTTCAGGGTCGGTGCTCGCGCTGATGCAGTTGCCCAGGGCCTTGATCGCCTGGTCGACCTTGCCCGTCCGGGCGTAAAGCCGGCCGAGCTGGTTATTCGCGGCGGGCACCCAGGGGCTGGTGCCATAGGCAACCAGCAGCGATTCCAAAATCCCGATGGCCTTGTCGTCCTCTTTGTCCTCAGCCAGAACCGAGCCGATGGCCAGAAGCGCGCCGGGTGCGGCCGGGCCGGAGGTCTTGGCGAATTCCTGAAGCGTGGCAACCGCCTCCGGCAACTGGCCGCTGGCGCGCGCGCATTCGAGATAGGCGCGGAAGGCATCGAGCCGCGTGGATTCATCCTCGGTCAGCTTGTACGTCTGTTCGTAGGCCAGCATGGCCTGGTCGTTTTGCTGCAGCGCGTGCTGGGCGCGGCCTAAGCCGAGCCACGCGCGGGCGACGAGCGGCCTCGGAAAAGCCTGCGGATCGTTGGTGATGCTTTGGTAGGCCATGACCGCTTTGTCGGGCTGGCCATTGGCCGCATACGTTTCCCCGAGCCAGTAATCGGTCTCGAAGGCGATTCCTTTTTCGGGTTGCGTGGCGAGGAGCGCCTCGAGTTCGGCGATCGCCTCCTGGAACTGCTTTTTGGCCAGGTCGATTTTGGCCAAAAGCAACTGCGCCTGTTGCGCAGCCGGGGTTCCCGCCTTGTTCTTGATCAGCGCCTGGATCAAGGGCAGGGCATCCGTTTCCTTGCCCTGTTGGAAGAGCGCCCAAGCCAGCCCGAGGTTGGTCTGGTCGATGCGGTCCGGGCTCTCCTTCAGCGCGGAGAGCGCGCGATATTTCTGTTCGGCTTCGGGCCATTTGCCCAGATCAAGCAACGACTCGGCCTGCCAGAAAAGCGTGTCCGCGCGGAGATTTTCCGGGATCTGATCGGGAGGAAGATTCAGCGCTGCCAGTGCTGCATCGCTGCGACCCAATTGATAAAGGGCGCGGGCCTGGAGAACTTCCGCTTCGGCCGCAAGTTCGCTCTTCGGATATTTTCTTAAAAGGGCGGCGACCCGCTCATTGCAAAGATCGAATGCGCCGTCCTTGAACGATTGTTCCGCCGTCTGGAGCGCCTTTTTTTCGTCGTCGCTCGGCTCCGCGCGGAGGGGAAGGAAAGAGAGTATCAGGCAAGCGGTCGCCGCTATCGGCGGAAAAAGGCGCCGGGCGGTCACGGGGAGGGACAGGAAGCGATGCACGAGAGCGTTAGTCTAACATGCCAGTTCCAAAAGCGCATCCTTCACGTTGCGCATGAGAGGGGCGATGGTTTTGTCCGTAAAATCGAAGGCGAGGCCGCTGGCCTGGAAAAGTTCCGGCAGCGGACGCGAGCCGCCGAGGCTCAGGCCCTTGAGATAGTGATCGAGCGTGGCGGGAAGATCACGGCGCGAGGCCTGCCAGAGCTGGAGTGCGCCGAGTTGCGCGATGCCATACTCGACGTAGTAAAAAGGAATCTCGAAGATATGGAGCTGCCGGTGCCAGATATGGGCCCGGGCCTTTTCAAATCCGGTCCAGTCCTCGGCGCCGCCGAAACGGTCCATGAGCAAGAGCCAGAACGCGGTGCGCTCGCCGCGGGTGTGGCCGGGATGGGTGTAAATCCAGTGTTGGAATGCGTCGACCGCGGCCATCCAGGGAAAAAACTTGATGATGCCTTCGAGGTGGTCGCGCTGGGCGCGTTTCGTGTCGGGCTCGGAATAAAAGGCCCGCAGGTGGGGCGCGGCCAGCAGTTCCATGCCCATGGAGGCGACTTCGCAAAACTCGATCGGCGCGTTGCGATAGGCGTGGAGCGGCAGTTCGCGCGAGGCCAGCGCGTGGAAAGCGTGGCCAGCCTCGTGCAGCATCGTCTCGACGTCGCGATGGACGCCCACCGCATTCATGAAGATGAACGGCACGCGCGCCTCCGAAAGCGTGCTCTGGTAGCCGCCCGGCGCCTTGCCCTTGCGATTGTCGAGGTCGACCAGTTCCTGCTTGCGCAAAATGTGATAATAGGCGCTGAGACGCGGATCGAGCCTTGAGAAAATTTCGTGCGACTTCTCGAGCAGCTCGGACGATTCGGTAAAAGGGCGGAGCGGCGGATTGTGCTCGGGATCGACCGCGAGGTCCCACGGGCGGAGCTTTTCCAGGCCGAGTTTGCGGCGGCGCTCTTCCTGCAATTCGCGCGCGAGCGGCACGACATGGTGTTCAATCGCGTCGTGAAAACGGAGGCAATCTTCCGGCGTGTAATCGAAGCGCTCGTAATTGGCGAAGGTGTAGGCGCGAAAATCGGAGAAGCCGGCGGCCGCGGCGATTTCATTGCGAAGGACCAGCAGCTGGTCGAAAAGTTCCTCCAGCCGGTCGACGTCCTGCAGGCGGCGTTCGGTGACCGTCTTCCAGGCGGCTTCGCGGCGCGGCCGGTCCGGTTCCTCCTGGATGCGTCCCATCCGCGCGAGGGTCTGTTCCTGGCCGTCGAACTGGACCGTCATGCCGCCGCTGATTTTCTGGTACTGCTGGGTGAGCCGGGCGACCTGCGTTTCCCGCGCGACGTTTTCCTCGCGATAGATTTTCACCTGCGTGTCGACGCTGCGGCGAAAGACCTCGTAAAAGGCGGGCAGCTTCGATAAATGGGGCGACCGATCGAGCTTCTGCATCAGCGCAAACTGGCGCGGCTTGAGCCACGGATCGACTACCTCGACGATGTGCAGGTAGGCCTTTTCTTTTTCCTCGTTGTCGGTCTGGCAGGTCATGGCGATGTAGGCGAGCGAGGACGATTCGGCCAGCGCGGCGCAGACTTCGCTATGGTCGCGCAACCAGGCTTCGAGGTCGGCGGTGGAGGCAACGGCGTCGAGTCGCAGGGTCAATTGGTCGAAGATGGGCGCGAGCTGCGCGGTATCGGTCAGGTCGATGGTTTCGGGAAGAAAAGTCCTCGGGGCAAAGTGAGACGTCTGCATGGGTTGTAAGATGACACAGAAAAACGCGAGTCCAAGCCGTCGTTTTCAAGAGCCACCTCTGGGAGGCAAAATAGTCAGAGGTCCTTCGACCGGCTCAGGATGACGATCTTTTTAGGGAGTCGCTGACGCGACGGCTAACTAGAGCGACCCAAAGCGCCGCTGGCGGTTGCCGTAATCGATGAGGGCTTCCGCAAAGTGCTGGCGGCGAAAGTCGGGCCACAGCGTCGGCGTGATATAGATCTCGGTGTAGGAAAGCTGCCAGAGAAGAAAATTGCTGAGGCGCATCTCGCCGCTGGTGCGGATGAGGAGATCGGGGTCAGGATAGTAGCGGGTGTAGAGGTGGTGATTGAAGACCTGCTCGTCGATTTGCGCGCTGTCGAGATGGCCGAGCTTGATCTCGCGAATGATCGAGTGGACCGCCTCGATGATCTCAACGCGGCCGCTGTAGCTCAGCGCGAGGATCAGGATCAGGCCCGTGTTTTCGCGGGTGGCATGGATGCATTTATGCAACTGGTCGCGGACATGGTCGGGAAGATCGGAGAGCCGTCCGATGGCCTGCAACCGGACGTTGTTCTTGATCATCTCGGGGAGCTCGTCGCGCAGGAAGCTTTCCAGCAGGCCCATCAGGGTGTGGATTTCGCTCTTGGGCCGCTTCCAGTTTTCGACGGAGAAGGCGTAGAGCGTCAGATATTTCACCCCGAATTCCCCGGCGGCCTTGACCACGTCGCGCACCGATTCGGCGCCGGCCCGGTGCCCCTGCACGCGGATCATGTTCTTGGCTTTGGCCCAGCGCCCGTTGCCATCCATGATGATGGCAACATGCTTGGGTATTTTCCCAAATTTGTAGGTGGGGGCGGGACTCATGGGTTAATCAAGGGTTTCATTTCCAACGGCACCGCCGCTGGCACAGCGGCGACTACCACCAAGCTTATACCGAAAACGTCTGCTCGCGCTGGGCTCCGACCGAAACGATCCGCAGCCGGGCGCCGGTCAGTTCGGCCAGGGCCTTGAGATAACGTTGCGCGGTCACGGGCAATTTCTTGAAGTGGCGGACGGTGCTGGTGTCTTTTTGCCACCCGGCGAATTTGCGGTAGATCGGCCGGCAATGGAGCAGTTCCTCGGCGTCGTTCGGCGGAAAGGGAATGCGCTTGCCGCGACATTCGTAGGCGACGCAAATCCGGATTTCCTTGAGGGAGTCGAGGCCGTCGAGATTGGTGATGGCCAGTTCGTCGATACCATTGACCACCCGCGCATAACGGGTCGCGACGGCGTCGAACCAGCCGCAGCGGCGCGCCCGGCCCGTGGTGGCGCCGAACTCGCGGCCCATCGCGTGAAGCATGTCGGAGACCTCCGCGCATTCGGTGGGCAGGGGACCCTCACCGACGCGGGTGGTGTAGGCCTTCATCACCCCGACGACGCGGTCCATGTGATGCGGCGGAATGCCGGAACCGGTGCACGATCCGCCGGCGGTCGTGTTGGAGGAGGTGACGAACGGGTAGGTCCCGAAATCGATGTCAAGGAAGGTGCCCTGCGCGCCCTCGAAGAGAATGCGTTTCTTTTTTTCCAGCTGGCCGTGGAGCCAGACGACGGTGTTGGTGATGTAAGGGGCAAGTTTCCGGCCCGCTTCCAGGTAGGCCTTCTCCACTTCCTTGAAGGACATTCGGGCGCCTCCGAGCGATTCGAGGATGGCGTTGTTTTCCTCGATCCGGCTCTTGAGCTTGAGCGAGAAATTTTTCGGCCGCATGAGATCGATCATGCGCAGTCCGGTGCGGGCGGCCTTGTCGCCGTAGGCGGGACCGATACCGCGCTTGGTCGTGCCGATTTTATTGCGGCCCTTGCGGAGTTCGCGGGCTTCGTCGAGGGCGCGATGGTAAGGCAGCACGAGATGCGCCGTTTCGCTGATAAGCAGGCGGCCGGCCAGCTTGATCCCCCGCTTTTCGAGACCTTCAATTTCGACCACGAGGGCGACCGGATCGATGACCACGCCGTTGGCAATGACACATTTTTTCCCGGCGCGCAAAATGCCGGAGGGGATCAGGTGCAGGACGAACTTTTCCTTCCCGATCTCGACCGTATGGCCGGCGTTGTTGCCGCCCTGCGAGCGGACGACGATGTCGGCCTCCTCGGTGAGGACATCGATGATCTTTCCCTTTCCTTCATCGCCCCATTGGGCGCCGACTAAAATCGTATTCATACTTTCAGTAATTGATTGTGCCGCCATCCAGATAGGCGCATGCCTTGAGATGCGGGTTAAGTTGCGTCCATTTCGATTCGTCCGGCCTCTGATCTAACACAGGAAGGGCTTGGTCGAATTCGGT
This sequence comes from Methylacidiphilales bacterium, assembly GCA_965226715.1. Lineage (GTDB taxonomy): Bacteria > Verrucomicrobiota > Verrucomicrobiia > Methylacidiphilales > UBA1321 > JABDGH01. The sequence continues at coordinate 487,633 of CBDDEB010000002.1, forward strand.
CGAGTCGCCGGCGTGTTCGACATGATAATGTGCCAGAACAAAGAACTTTCCGACAGGATTCGCGACCACCTTATAAGTCGCCGAATGGGTATAGGCTCCATCCAAACCCGAATCGCCATTCACGTATCCATCTTTCTCCGCAAGGCCGGGGCCGCCGCCGCCCCCGGTGTCGTCAACTAAGTAGACGGAAATGCTGGGTGCCTTGCGTATCTGAACATGATATGCCCATGCTCCCAGCGCAACCGTGCTGAGCACGATAAGCGCAGGCACGATTGCCCATAAGACAAATCGCTTCATAATATTAGTTCCCGATGTTGACCAAAATCGTATTCATGGCTGGCTGGTCAATTGAGGCTGAGCAGGGTTGCTCATGTAGGCGAAAGCGCGCAAGTGATCGTCCAATTTGGTCCAGGTGGCCTCTTTCAATTTCTCCTGGGCGATGGGCGAAGGCTGATAATCGGTCTGGACGGGCAGAGTCTTATCCACCTCCGTGGAAATCCCGTTGCGGGTGATCTTATAATGCGCCACCACCGTATACTGTCCGGAATAGGAGGAAGCCACCTCGTAAGATTCGTTGATCTCATAGCCTCCGTCCCCGCCCGACGTCGAGTCGGTCGTGCTCTTGTAGCCGACGGTCAGGGGCAAATAAGTGGTGCCTCCACTCTCCCCGTTTTCTTCCACGACTTTCACGCCGATGACCTGAACCGTCTCTTGTTTGGCGTGATGTTGTAAGAGGTAAGAGAGCGCAACGGCGGCAACCGCGATGAGCACGACAAGGCCGAGAAGGAGCTTTTTCATGGTAACGTAGAGTTTAGGGCGAGTCGCCGCTGAATCAATGCCCGATGCCGGTGTAGGTAAAGCCGAGGCCGCGCATTTCCGCCGGGTCGAGGAGATTGCGGCCGTCGAAAAGGAGCGGGCTGAGCATCCGCTTTTTCATCGCGGCGTAGGGGAGCGACTTGAAATCGACCCACTCCGTGAGGATGAGCAACGCGTCGGCGCCTTCGGCCACGTCCTCCGCTTTCTCGACCATCTTCGCCTGCGGCACGAGGGAGCGGGCTTTGTCCATCGCCTTCGGATCGTAGGCGCGGACCTCGGCGCCCTCGGCGATCAGTTGCTCGACGACGGCAATGGCCACGCTGCTCCGCACATCGTCGGTGTTGCCCTTGAAGGCGAGGCCGAGCACGCCGATTTTCTTCTGGCGCAAGACCCAGAGCGACTCGCGGATTTTTTTGAGGAAACGTTCCTTCTGGCCGGCGTTGATTTTTTCGACCTCTTCCAGGAGATGGAACGGATACCCGAGTTCGCGCGAAATGCGGATGAAGGCGGAGATGTCCTTGGGAAAGCACGATCCGCCGTAGCCGATCCCGGCATTGAGGAAGGCGCGACCGATGCGTTTGTCGGCCCCCATGCCGTCGGCCACGCGCTCGACGTTCGCGCCCGAGGCCTCGCAAATGGCCGCGACGGCGTTGATGTAGGAAATCTTGAGGGCCAGGAAGCTGTTGGCCGCGTGCTTGATCAACTCGGCGGAGTTGAGGTCGGTGAACATGATGGGCGCCTTGAACGGCTCGTAAATCTCCCTCATGGCCGGGATGGCGCGGTCGGAGGAGACGCCGACCACGATGCGGTCCGGCTTCATCAGATCTTCCACCGCGGAACCTTCGCGCAGGAATTCGGGATTGCTGACCACATCGATATCGGCGCCGGGATTGCAGCGGCTGATGGTCTGGGCGACTTTTTCGCCGGTCTTGACCGGCACGGTGCTCTTGTCGACCACGATGCGATAGTCCTTGATGTGGATGGCGATTTCGCGGGCCACGCCCTCGACAAAACTCAGGTCGACGCTGCCGTCGGGTTGCGGCGGCGTGGGCACCGCGATGAAGATCACCTTGGAGGCCTCGACGGCTTCGCCGATGGAGGCGGTGAAGGAAAGGCGGCCGGCGGCCACGTTCTTTTTCACCAGTTCTTCCAGGCCCGGCTCATAGATGGGGATGAGGCCATCCTGAAGCTGGTGGACTTTCTTGAGATCGTTATCGACGCAAATCACGCGGTGTCCCACTTCCGCAAAACAGGCGCCTGTGACAAGACCAACGTAACCCGAGCCGACAATGGCAAGATTCATAAAGGCCGTATTGTGCCCAGATCGAGGGCACAGGGCAAGTACGTCCTAGAGTCCCGGCGTGTGGAGCGAATACTTCGGAAAGGCCTTGAGCGTCAGGGAAAAGTAGACGGTATGGTCGCTTTGGTTGTTGAGTTCGCTGTCCGAATAGGTCATGGCCAGCTGCCACGCGTCTAGGTCCCGGTAAACGGTATACTTCTGGAGCTGGAGCCGCCCGGTCGTGGCTTCAAACTGTTCCTGGCCTTCAAACTGCCAGTGCTCGTTGAGCCGGTAGAAAAGACTGAGCGCGGCTTCATTGCTATCCCCGAAGATCGGGCTGTGGTTGAGATAATGCTCGCCGACGGTCAGCTGGAGGGAGGGATCGGGCGTCCAAATCACGTTGTTATCGATTTCGTTATAGCTGTGGTTTTCGACGGCGATGGCGCTGAGCGATTGAAACTGGAGTTGTTGCGACTGATAAAAACGGATGTCGTTAAATAGATTGCTCAGCGTGCTGTCGGGCGTCGCCGCGCTGAAGTTGTGGTAGAAGTCGGCATCGGCATAGGTCTTGATGGTCAGAAGGTCGTAGTTGACCCCGTCCCGCTTGGTTTGAATTTTGTTCCACGCGCCAAAGCGGAGCACCGCCTCCTTGTCGATCGAGTCGATGGAATTGTACTCCGTCCAGTCGAGGGGCTGGAGCTGGGTCGAATACAACCGGTCGTCGAAACCGCGGATTTGGTTGGGCGTGACCGTGGGCGTCGGCGCGTACTCCGCGTCGAAGAACGGTTCGATCTCATGGCGAAGGCCGTCGATCCCGAGATTGGGAGCGGAGACGTTGAGCCAGGTGCGCGAAATCTTGAAATCGCCTTCGAGCCCGATGTTGCCCGCCAGCCGGGTTTTCGCATTGGCGATTTTGTCGTTGGGGAGGCCGTTGTCGTTGGTCGTGTCGGTGATGTTCTCGTTATCGTCGGAATAATAGGTCAGGCGTCCGCCGATCCGCGGCGTGAGCGAGAGAAAGTTGAAGTATTGATGCGGATAGGCGAACTCGTGATAGGTGTCGTATCGATAGGCGCTATAATTATTCTGCTGCGCCGTGTCGTAGGCGTAGTTCGGATTCGAATGATAAAAATCATAGGAGGTTTCCTCGTGCGCGAAGGAATTGTAGGGATAATCGAGCGGATTCAGAAAATTGCTGGTGTCGGCAAATTTCCGCTCGAAGTTCACCACGCTGCTTTGGCTCGTGTACTGGATCGGCAGCCCGAAAATATTCTGCTGCTTCGATTCCACCGTGAATTCGGGCAGGCGCTCCACCGTCTCGAAGAACGGATTGACCTGCGGGCTGGCCAGCAGCGACACGGTGAAGTTGGGATTGTACTGGTTGAGGCTGACAAAATTCGGCGGCTGGTTTTGCTGGGTATACTCGCTTTGAAAGTAATCGCGCGTGATCCAGGGGTCGCTCCATAAATTCAAATCGGCCGTGGAGGAAAAATCGGGCCCGAATTGAAGATAGTGCTGATAGGCGACGCGGTACCGGTTGTCGAAGGGCACGCCGTCGTAGACGTTGTGGTTGCTGAGCTGGCCGTGGGCCGGGTCATTGGGAACGCTCGGGTCGGTTTGCGAATAGAGATTGTCCTGGGCGTAGTAGGTCTTCAGGAGGATATCGCTGGTCAGGCTCGGAAAATATTGGACGTCGAGCCCCCCGGCGTAACCGCGGTCCTGGCGCAGGTCGAACTCGACGCTGCCGCGCATTTTGTCGCTGGCCACCCAGTTGTAGGTATTGTCCATGAAATAACCGAACTGGCCGCTGTTGCCGATTTGAAATTGATAGGCTGGACGCGAATCGGTCAGCGATTGCACAAAGATCGGGACGTAAAAGACCGGCACATCGCCGACGTAGACCACGACATTCTTGAGGACGACCTCGTCGTTGGGGCGATACTCGATCGTGCTCGCCTCGAGATGGAAGCTCGGCTTTTCCCGGTTGCTCGTGGTGAAAAGCGCGTTGGTCAGGTGATAGTGATTGAAATCGGGCGTGGTCACCTGCCGGCCCGCGAGGAAGCGGGGATAATCGGCCCCGGTGAAGACGGAGGAGGTGATCGCCTTGGTGTCGAGATTGTAGGTGATGCTGTCGCCCCGGTAAACGCGGCTGCCGCTGAAGATCCGGGCATTACCCGTCGCGATGATCACCTGGCTGGACCGATCATAAACGATGTGGTCGGCGAAGATGACGTCGTCCCGGTAATGGACCACCACGTTGTTGTCCGCCGTGGCGATCTCGCCCACATAGGTGTTCGTTCCATCGGCCGTGATGGTCACGGCCGAGTCCGAGGCGCTGCTCTTCGGCGGAGTGGTCGAGATGCTGGGAACAGAGTCGCTGCTACCCGCGGGAGGCGTGGTCGAGACGGGGGGTGCCTGTCCCCACAATGGCGCAATCGTGGAAATTACACAAAAGGCAGTAAAAAGCAGGGTAAATCGTGTAATCCTCAAGTAACAAAGTGCTAGCAGCGCCACTCAAAAGTGCCAACAACAAAACATGTCACTTTTTGGAAACGAGCGGTTCGCTTCCATCACGGTTCCAGCGCTTGAAGACGCGTGGTCGGCGTGGGCTGACTCGGACGACGATTGTCCCCGTGGGAACTTACGCCGGCTTGGCCGTCTTGAAGAGAGCCGCGACGCGCTTTTTATGACGCGAAGCCGTGTTGCGGTGAACGACGCCCTTCTTCGCGGCGCGGTCGATCTCCGACTGAAACTTGGGCAGAAGCTTCAACGCTTCATCCGTCTTGCCAGCCTTGGCCAGGGCGCGGATTTTCTTTTCCGACGTGCGCACGGTGCCGATCTGAATGCGATTGAGAGTGCGGCGACGAATTGCGCCACGGGCCTGCTTAGCGGCCGAACGAGTATTAGCCATAGCCCGCCAACCTGCCGAAACTTTCCGACGATGTCAACGAAAGCCTGTTTGGGGTGGTGTATCAGTTTGAAATCAGCTTCTTGATTTTGGTACCACTATTAGTCCAAGGACGCACTTGAAAATGCACCACAATAGGAAACCGCCCAGAACTCCGATAATAATGACGTAGAAAACCGAAGTCTTATAATCGTTGTTGTACTTACCGTTTATTTCGTAGCCCCAATTCCACCGTTTTTTTGTGATTTGGGTGCCAACAGGCAAGCTTCTTGGGAGAGAAGCGTCAGTGCATCCCGCTACATACGAACTATTCTTCCCATCCTGTCCACGAATCAGATAATCTGTCGCGTAGCGAGGTGCACCAGCGGACGGGATATCGTGGCTTGAAATTACGATACCTTGTATCTGCGTGTTAAAACGGTGCCACACGGTTTGGTAGCCGAATCCATATAAAATCCAAAGCGTAAATAGAATAAGAACGGCTGGTCGCGAAGCCTCGGCCCTAATCTAATAGCGCAACCACGCTCTTCCAAGGTCCAAACGCGATCGGCAACGCCTGCTTCCCTCGTGGGGGGGGGCAAGCTTTCGTGAATTCAGTTGATGCTAAAGTTTGAAACTGCGTCAACACGACTTGTTGTAAAGCAGACCTATGCCCGCCACAAGGAAGAGGGATCCGACTAACAAGGCTCCGGGGTCAGCGATACCAAGAAGACCGCATCCGAGAACAACAATTCCAAACACCAAAAAAGGAATGCCAATGACAATTCGATAGCCTCGTTTACGCGGAAATATTTGGAGCACATTCTTAGTCTACCAGCGCAATCACTTCTTCCAAGCTCCAAACCTCATCCGGCCACGCCGCTGGCCAGAGTCGGCTGGAAATGGGGCGGTTCGGCCTCGGGCGTGAGGAGTTGCACGTCGATCTGCTGCAGTTCCGCGGCGGCGAGCCATCCGCGCAGATCGGCCTCGCTGAAGCCGAGCCAGTAATCGCCATAAAGTTCGCGCGCCTGGTCGAAATGGTGCTGGTTGAGATCGAGCACGATCAGCCGCCCGCCCTTGCGCAATAATTTCGCGGCGGCGGCCACGGCCTGCTGGGGATTGGCCGCATGGTGCAGCGCCTGGCTGAGAATGACGATATCGACGCTGCGCGCCGGGATCGGCGGGTCGGACAGATCGCCGAGGCGGTATTCGAGATTCGCAATGCCTTTCTTCTTTGACTCCGCCCGGCCAAAAGCGACCATCTTCGGCGAGTTGTCGACCGCGATCACCTTCTCCGCGCGGCGCGCCAGCAGTTGCGAGAGCCAGCCTTCGCCCGCGCCGAGGTCCGCCACCACCACGCGCGGCACCAGTTGCGCCAGCAGCGGCCCGATCTCGGTCCAGGTGCGTCCCGGACAAAAGCTTTTTCCCAGCCGGCCCGCGACCCGGTTGAAGTATTCTCTCGCCGTCGTGCGCCGCTTTTCCAAAATCAGTTTCAGCCCGGACGAATCGGCCTTGGCTCCGGGAACTTCCGCCAGTGTCAGCAGGGCTGAATCGAGGATTTGCCGCGTTTCCTTGCCCAGCTTTTTCACCAGCGAATAATAGGTCCGTTTCCCCTCACGACGCGGCTGGACCAGGCCGACCCGGCGCAGATGGGCGAGATGGGTCGAGATGCGCGACTGCCCGAGGTGGAGGATTTCCTGGAGCTCAGCGACGGAAAGCTCCTCCTCCTCGAGCAACGCGAGGATGCGCAGGCGGGTGGGATCGTGCAGGGTCTGCCAAAGCGCGCGGTAGGACATGGGTTCCTCCCAGCCATTACATCCACGTATCGAGATGCGTCAATGGTTATTCTTGAGGCAACTCCGCGGACGAAAGAGGGATTCGGCTATTCGCGGAACGAGCAGGCCAGCACGGCGGTGAGCTTTTGGCGGACCAGGTTATGGGCGTCATTGACCTCGCGCTCGGTCAGCGTCTTGTCCGGAGCGCGGTAAGTGAGAGCGTAGGCGAGCGACTTTTGGTCCGCCGCTATTTTTTCGCCCTTGGGATCGCGGAAGAGATCGAAGAGGTGGACGCTTTCGAGATTCGGCGCCTTAGCCGAGCGGATGGTTTCCTCGACTTGAGCCTGGGGCACGCTCTTGGGCAGGACGATGGCGAGGTCGCGGCGGATGGGCGGGTAAGCGGGTATGGGTTGATAGCGTTCGGGCTGAGGGACGCGGCCAAGCCAGCTGTCCAAAGCAATTTCGGCATAGAAAACCGGAATCTTGATTCCATGTGTTTTGAGCTCTAAGACGCTAATTTGAGCATATTCCAAGATATCTTTATCGTTAATGGATATGCTTTGGACTAGAAAATCGATGTTACCGCTCAGGTCAAAAAAATCGCTTGGACGCTCGCCTTGATACCATGCGGCCTCTTGGGCAAGTCCAGCCATGAGCAGCCCGAGGCGGAGCGGTTCGTGGGTCGTTTTGTCACGCTTTTCGTAAACGCGGCCTACTTCAAAGAGGCGCAGTTGCGCGACGCCCCGGGCGAGATTTTTCGCCGCGACTTGCAGCAACGACGTCTTGAGCGCGGGCCGCAAATGGGTCTGGAGCTCGCTCAGGGGATTGGCCATTTCGAGTGCCGAATCGGAGTCGGCGAAACGGCGTTCGATGAGTGCATCGGTGACGCATTCGTCCCAGCCACGGGCGGCCAGGGCGTGCCGCAATTTTAAGAGGCGATCATGGGCGCGGTCGGCCTCCGTCTCGGGATGAAGTCCGGTCCTGACGCGGGAGGGGACGCCCTCAAGGCCATGGAGTCGGGCGATTTCCTCAATGAGATCGACTTCGCGGTGAAGATCGTCGCGGAAAGTCGGCGGCTGCCAGACAGAATCGGTCGCGGTGCTGGCGGGAAGTTTTTCGCAGCCGAGCGCCGTCAGGTTTTTCTCAACGGTTTCGACGGGAATATCGACGCCGAGCAGGCCCGATATTTTTTTCGCGCGAAGGCTGATGGGACCGCGAGGGGCAGGCGGGGCGCCGGCGACCGAGGAGGCGGATGAGATTCTCGCGCCGGTCAATTCGATCAGGAGGGCCAGCGCGCGGTCGCGGACGGCGAGCAAGGCGCCCGGGTCGACGCGACGTTCGTAGCGATAGGAGGAGTCGGAAATGAGACCGAGCCGGCGGCTGGTGCGGCGCACCGTGGCGGGCAGGAACCAGGCGGCTTCGAGGACAATTTCGGTGGTCGAGTCGGTGACGCCGGTCGGCTTGCCGCCCATCACGCCGGCGATGGCGACGGGTCCCCCATCGTCGGCGATGACGAGGTCGTCCGGAAGCAGCCCGTAGGTCTTGTCGTCGAGCGCCTCGAGTTTTTCGCCCGCGCGCGCGCGGCGGACTTCGATGACGCGACCGGCTAGTTTGCCCGCATCGAAGGCGTGGAGCGGCTGGCCGGTCTCGAAGAGAACATAGTTGGTGATGTCGACCACGTTGTTGATCGGACGATGCCCGGTCGAGGCAATCGCCGCCTGCAACCACGCGGGACTGGGACCGACTTTGACGCCGGTGAGATGCGTCGCACTATAAAAGGGGCCGAGATCGAGCGCGCTGAGGCGGGCGGTCCAGGCGGGAGGCGTCGTGGGAAAAGTGAGGGCGGGGGAGGGGATGGCTTTAAGCGTGCCCGCGCCGATGGCGGCGATCTCCCGTGCCATGCCGCGATAGGAGAGGAGGTCGGGCCGGTTGGAGGTGATCTCGACATCGAAAAGAGTGTCGCCGGGCTGGTACTCGGAGAAAATTTTTCCGACAGGGGCGTCCGCCGGGAGAATAAGCAGGCCCTCGGCGTCCTCGGCGATGGCCAGTTCCCTGGCGGAGCAAAGCATGCCCTGGGAAAGCTCGCCACGCAGCTTCGACTCCTTGATCACGAAGTCGCCGGGGAGCCTCGCGCCGGGCAGGGCGAGAGGTACTTTGTCGCCGACCTTATAGTTCTTGGCGCCGCAGACGATCTGGCGCGTGCCCGTGCCATCGTTGACCTGGCAGACGCTGAGGCGGTCTGCGTTGGGATGCGGTGCGGAGGAAATAATCTGCGCCACGACAACGAGGGGGCTCTCCACGCCCGTCATCGACACGTGCTCGACCTCCGTTCCGGCCAGTGTAAGCCGGTCGAGCATCTGCGGCGCAGGCACGGTGAGATCAAGGTAGTGGCTAAGCCAGCGGAGCGAGAATTTCATGGCGAAAAAGGGAAGGCGAGTATGCTCAGGCCCGCGTGGGATGGCAAGGTCGCGCAAGCCACACCGCGCCACGCCGTGCCACCGCGTTGACCTTGATTTCGCGAACCATGCGGCGCGCCCTCCGCGCACGGGAACTTTTTCTTGGCGTCTTTTCGCTTGATCGAGTAGCTTGAACCTTCGCGGTCAAACGGCGGGGTAGCCAAGTGGTAAGGCGCGGCTCTGCAAAAGCTGTATGCGTCGGTTCGATTCCGACCCTCGCCTCTCTTTCAATGTCGTTGAAAGAGTGAGACATGCGGAGGCGGAACCGGCCACTGTCAGTGAAAATGTCAGTGTAAAATCTTCCCGGATACCATTCGTGAGAACTAACCACTACTTCACTGAAACCAGCCCGCAACTCGCTAACGCGAGAGGCGCGGACAAGCGCACCATTCAGGAACCAGAAAGTTCCTATGAAGCACCGTTTCATCTTATTCCGTCGCGCAGGAGTATTTTACTGCGAAGACACCACCAGCCGTAAACAAGTCAGCCTACGCACGAAGGACGAGGGCGAAGCCGAAACTCTTCTTCATGCCAGGAACGAATCCGTCCGCCAGCCCGTCTTAAATCTCCAGATTGCCAGGACGTATCTCACGGCCACCGATCCCGAGATCGCCGCCCGCACATGGCAAGCGGTCATGGACGAAATGACGCAGGACAAGAAAGGCCCCACCCTCATTCGTTATCAGCGGGCAATGGCGGACAAGGCGTTTGACCTCATCCGCGATACGCCGATCCTTGAGACGCAATCCGTGCAGCTTCTAAAAGCAATGCGGGCGGGCACAGTCGCGACCAACGTGTTCTTGCGACGGATTCATAACTTCGCCGTTGGTATGGGCTGGCTCCCTTGGCCGATCCTTGCGAAGAAGCAGTGGCCCAAGGTGCGCTTCAAAGAGAAGCGGGCGATTACATGGGAGGAACACCAAGCCATCATTGCGAGGGAATTTAACCCGGAGCGGCGGGCATTCTACGAATGCTGCTGGCTCATCGGCGGCGCTCAGTCGGATATTGCCTGCCTCACAGCGGAGGACATCGACTGGCAAAGCAAGGTGGTGAGCTTTAATCGGAAGAAGACCGGAACCGTATCCATCATCCGCTTTGGCAATGAGCTTGAAGCCATCCTGCGGATGCTTCCACGCACGGGACCACTTTTTCCCAAGCTGGCCCCCATGCGTGAGTCTCACCGCGCCACGGAGTTTCAAAGGTGCTGCCGACGATTGGGAATCACCGGCATTACCCTGCACAGCTACCGCTATGCTTGGGCGGAACGCGCCAAGACCTGCGGCTACCCCGAACGCTTCGCACAGGAAGCCCTTGGACATAACAGCAAGGCCGTGCACCGCGCCTACGCGAGAAAGGCTCATGTCGTCATCCCCACTTTGGAGGATTACGAGAAGAATCTGGCCGACAACGTCATCGTGCCTATGCCAGCAGTTGCTGCCTAAATGGTTGGGTGGCCGCTATGGTGTCGCCCCGCTCCGAAGTGCGATTAACATGCGAATCATTGCAAATAGCCGATGAAACAAATAATCAATGTGCTCGCTATTCTGCACTGGCGTTTGGGTTTTTTCAGAATGTCGAATTTGGAACGTATTTCCGATTGTGGTCAAATCCTTGGCTTCGCGTTCCAGCATGTCACGAAAATTAGTTTCTTTGCTGGTCTTGTCCAGAAGTGCCTTGATGGTGTCCTTTTTATCTGCCCCAGGTTCAATAGTTTTAAGACGCTCCCAAGCATCCCACAATTTTTCAAGAGCCTCACGGCGCACTTTTGTGTCGGGACTCAGGAACTTCGTGCGAGAAGTTTCGAGCAGAGAGTCCAATTCAGAATCGCCGGTGCGAAACACAGCAGTTTGCAAAGCTTCTCGTAATCCCTCGGGTGCCAAACGAATTATTTGTCCGTTTGGATTGAGTTCGTAAGCGATGCCGTTCCGTCCAAAGATTCGATTTATGCGCTGTCGAAAATCGTCTTGTCCGGCCTCACGGTCAAAGGTGAGATGGTAATGTCTAAAAAAGCTATGATAACTACCTTGAATTGGCTTTGCCACATGTTGGTGACAGAATTCGAGGAAGTCCAATGCCGGAAACTTATCCGGGATAATCTTTGCGTCGAGCGGCCACACAATCCCTGAAACCTCTGCTGCCAGAGCTAATGAAAACTGGTATGTATTCGCGCCTGCAACTCCCTGTCCATCGTCGCAGGCTTCCGGGAAAGAGGCTCCAAATGACTCATCGGCCAGAAACGCTTGCGTCGTTGCCACAATACCACCCCAAACAGCAGGCGAAATCTCCTCTTCAATTCGCGGCCTTGCGCCTGCCTCACGTTCACTGAAATACAAGTTCTCCATCCTCTGAGTTTTACACCCAATGGTTCGTCCTTTACAACGGCCATTCGACGGACGACAGAAAGCACCCGGCAGATTGGTCGCAATCAGTCAGACGTTCTCCTTCAAGTGGTTTTCGGGATGCGTCACGCGGCCCTGTCTCTTGTGAGGCCGCGATGAGCGCAGCCCGACAAACCTAAACAAGGAGACTTTCCATGACTGATACTTTTGAAAACTCCGCCACTTCAAAGACAATGAGCCACGTTGCATACCAAGTGCGCGACCGCAAAGGCCGCAAAAGCCTCTGGACTCCCATCGGTCGTGTGCTGAGACACGCGGACGATAAGGGTTTCACAGTTTATGTCGCCGCGTTGCCGCTAGACGGGCGAATCACGCTTCGCGTCGTATCCGACAAAAAAGACTAACGGTTCAACCGGGCGGGCCTCACGGCCCGCTCTTAGTGCCCTCTGTCGTCGGTTTCTTTATGCAGCCGCCGTCTCAGGTAGGGAGGCCAGGCAGGAACGGCTTTTTTTGCGGGCGTTCATCTTGTGCCAGTGACCATTGACGGTGGCTGTCACTTTTGCAAGCCAGGTGCGATCCTTGGCCGCTTCCAAAAGCTCTGCCGTGGCGAAGAATTTAATACTGTTTGGAGCAGGATTACCCAAGGGTTTGAGCAGGCGGGAGGCGACCAATACCGGCACGTCATGGGGCTGGCAGTTCAGCACCCACGCGGCTTGCTCGATGGTGAGCCGCGTCGGGAGGCTCCCCATCAAGGACAAAAATCGGTATTGATCGTCTCTCATGTTCCGCCCTCATCGAAGATTAACGGCTCCGGTTCGATTGCTCTCTGGTATTGGCTTCGCGATCACGGTCATTCGCGATGAACTGCTCCTTTTGACCGCTAAGGAAGTTTTGAAGGTCATGCCACTTTTCGGGTGAAAGCTTAGCACCGTAGCTGGCAATTAAGTGATCCGTCTCGCTTTCGTCGAAACGGGCGTTCTGTATTTGTTTTTTCATTTTTGTTCGTTGTTGATGATTTCGGCCAGTTTTTTCCGGCCCAGCGCGATCCAGTCTCCCACTGTGGAAGCAGGGGCGCTCAGCCGTTGTCCGATTTCCTTGCAGGTAAAGCCGTAGCGGGCGTGCAGCCAGAGCGCTTCCTTTTGTGGCTCCGTCAAATCGATCTTGGGATATTCAGCCCAAAATCTTCTTCTCAGGCCCTTTTCCTCATCATCGGTGAACGCCGCAAAATGGGCAGGCGGGGCCGCTATGTCTGGCATTTCGTCGGAGAGGATTTCACCGCGCCGGATTTGACGGCGGTAGTGGTCGATAAACAACTGATAGGCTTTGCGCCGCAAAAGCGGAAGAGCACCGATCTTGTCTTCGTCAAAGTGAAGCAAGACATGCCTCCAGAGGTCTTGCAGCAAGTTCTCCGCGTCCTGCCGCTGGCGCGTCATACGGTAAAGATAATCGAGAAGGTAGGCATGGTATTTTTCCACCGACGCAGTAACGGCGGCCAGCCTCCTTTGGAAAGCGGCTTGCGCAGCATCATTTGTTGAGGGAGTGGTTTTCATGGCGGGTGTTGCATAAGGATACGATGGGGCAGTGCGGTTTATCCGGTTCAATCCGATTTTTTTGGAAATTAATCTCGCTGGGATACTCGATACGTTGGGGATTCCACCATAGGGATCTCGCTTGCGCTGACACCATTTGCAACGAGATGACCGAGGAAAGCATATCGTTGTCAAAGAGGCGGTTTCAAAGCTTTACTTTCCGTTCGCGGAAGGGGGGTGGATTAACACATCATTCTCGACTTATTTTGATATCTTCATAACAATGAACTATGGATTCCACATCGACCAATGCCCCAGCTAATGGCGAGGGAAAGACCGATTGGAAAAGTCACATTCCAGCCTGGGCTGCCGTGGTTGCAGGAATAATTTATTCAACAGGTTTTCTTATTGATACGACCTTTCTGCATTCAATGGGAATAGAGGAACCCAATCTTGAGGCATTTAAAGCAAAGTACATCTATATAGGATTAGTGGCGCTTCAGTTTCCGCTTACTGCCGGTCTTCTCTTTCTCGGGCTTACGGAGGCACGAAAGCAGAACCCAGCAATTCCAATTCACACACCTACTGTTTGGATAATCTTTGTTTTGCTTTTGTCCTTCTTTCTATTAAATACGTTTACAACGGCTGATTTTTTCTCGGCACATAAAATCGAGCTTGCTCTTCTATTTTTTTTTGGTACTGGAAATGTGCTTTGGCTGCGGATGATCGATGACAATCGGTTGCTTAGCAATTGCCAGCCTACGACAAAAAGAGAATTTCAAGTCTGGTTTGTTATAGCCTTTTCGGGATTAATGGCAGGCGTTGCCCTTTTCAAAGAGCTTGCTTTTCTCCATGTTTTCACTTTGGCACTTGTAATTGCCTTCTGTTATAAGGCGAGAAAAGATCCTCGTCCTCCAAAGGTGTGGTTTATCGATTTTTCGTGGCCTGAAAGAAATGCCCTTAGATACTCAATTTTAATCATCATGAGTTTATGGATGATCTTTGTTTTTCGCGACTTATGGCCTTTGCTATTTAATATGGCGTACTACGGAGCATGGATTTATGTTTTACTAATGGGTGTAGCCGGAATATTTATTTACCTAGCTACAACAACGCAAGCGAAGGGCGGAATGATGGCGATTAATTTGTGCGCCCCATTTACTTTCTTATACTTAGCAACCCTAGTTTTTGCCTATCGAGTGTACCCCTACATTCCTATTCAGCGCGGGGGTGGTGATTATTCCAGCGACAATATTACTTGTACGTTATGTGTAAATTATGAAGGAAAAGCAGCTCTAAGCCCATTTTTTAGAGTTGATGCTGACGACGAATTCTATGTTACCGTTCTCGATGAAAACTCTACCACCTTATTTGTTACCTATGGCACAACGCCAGAAGAACGAAGTGTTTGGAAAGCTCCTGGCAATGCAACAAAACCTTCTCCTATTATCGCTCTCAAGCGCGATACGGTGATAAGTATACGAACAAAATCGTTAGATACGCCTCTCACAATGGGCTACTGCGCGTGGTTGAGATCGGACCCAATTTTGTGCTATTTAGGCTCAATCAAAACCTATTGGTTTACTGCTGTAATGCCTGTGCATTCTCACGAGAAACCGTACCATCATCAATAAGTGGATTGACGCTACTATCGCCAGTGCCGGCGCATCCCGTAAGAGTAAGTCCCGCCATAAGCAGCAGTGAGATAAAAACAAATGCTTTCATGCGCTAAATACTACTTGAAATTCATTATTTGCGCGGCATAACTCGGAGTCATGGGCTATCGAATTGTGCAGGTCGCAATCTGGATAAGTTACGTCACGACGTTTGCAATCGCAAATGCGCAGGACATTGATCCCTCGATCAACATTGGAAATCAAGTCGATCAAAACGTTGTTGACACTCTGATTGCGCCGGGCGCAACGCCTGTCAACATTACTGAAGCACGGCAGAAATCGGCCGCTTCCCTTCAATTGACTCCGTGGTCGACACCGACTACAAAGAACGGCTATCTCAGTCCCTATTCCGGGTATGCGACCAGTGTTGCGCCTCTGACAGTGTCCGTTCTGGCCCAGCAGGGTTTCTCGTCTAAGGACTCATTCACGGGAATGGGAGTGACGACCAGCTATACGTCGCAGGTAGGATTGGACCTTGCGACCTGCTACGGCACCGATATTCAGCCCTTTCTCAGCTATCAGCACGCTTCCCGGGACCTGATCGGCACGACGACCTATCGATCCGACGCCTATGGCGGCTCTCTCAACCTGACTCAGCGCATATTTCCCCTGGCCGCCATCACGGATAAGCAGCCTAAGGCGGTGTATAATTTTTCTGGAGGCGACACCACGCCCATTGATGCGACGCAGTCTCTGTCCAATGGTAATGGATACATTGGAGACACGAAGTACGTGAAGGATGTATACCCTAACTGCGACATCAATCTGGGCCTTAATCTTGGCCTCAATGCGCCCAGCATCACGACGCTCAAGAAAACTACCTGGGTGGCCTCCAATCAAAATATGTACAGTGTCGCTCCATCCGTCGTTTTCGACCTGTTTTTGCGACCGGTGCTTGCCGACGGAATCCCGCGTCCCCGCTACCTCCCAAACAGCATCAGCATTGTGCCTACCTACAACGATACGATGACCATGGTGGACAATGGAACCTCCGGTTCCAACGGAACATTAGCGATTCAGGAACGAAATGCCTACGTGTTCGCCATTCATCCTCCCACCGACCCACCCGTCGATAAATTTAACAGGAAGCCGACAGATTTGGTTCCGCATGCTTCCGAAACAATTCAGATTATCGAGACCAATACTCTTTTACACGACACCAATCAGGAACCAACGACTGCCTCCCCAGGTCCCATTCCCTATCAAAATTGGGCAAAGTTTGGACTCGCCATCGCCTATACAAATAAAAACGTGAATTTAAAAGTAGAATACACCTACGAGGCGTTTAACACGATGTATGACACTCAAAATGTGGTGGCTAGCTTAAGCTGTAAATTCTAAAGCCATCTGATAGACGACCGATGTTCGTTCGGAGACCTGCTGCATAGCCCTTTTCTTGCGTAGATAATCAGCTACAATTGGCGACTTGGTGAGGTTCAGATAAAGAATTTCTACACAAGTGGTACACAGGTCCTTTTAGCGGATAAAATGATGTCTTTTCAGCCGCTTATAATTACCACCCTCTCCCGCCGGGAGAGAGCGATTGTGCCAATTAACTGATTTTTAACGACAACCGTGCGATGATTCATATGCACGACAGCTTCACAGCCTCAGTCAAACCAAGGGCTTACCGTTGCCGTCCTGCACAGTTTGTACACAGAAGAGGAGGCAGCCATGACTTTTCTGACCGACGTTCAAGAGCTAAAAACCGGCCTTATCATCTTTCGCAGAGCCGATGTCGAGCATACGAATTGGTACTGCCGTATTCGCATACCGCAAACCAGCCGGTACAAGACCATATCCCTGAAGACGCCCCATATCGAGGAGGCCAAGGACAAAGCGTTTGACCATGACGCCGACATACGTTTTCGCCTCAAGCATCAGGTTCCCATATTTGAGAAGACCTTCGCCGAAGTCGCTTTGGAATATTCGGCCCATCACAAAAAAGTGGCCGAATCCGGCCAGATCACGATGAACCGATGGAAGATCGTAGACGGCTATATCCGCCTTCACCTCATTCCGTTCATGGGCAAGGAACAGATCGCCCATGTCGGAGAAACTCATTGGAAAGAATATCCCTTCTGGCGCAAGCAGAATAATGCTCCGAAGAAGGACGATAACGCCTACGGTAGCCGGAAGAGGAAAGCCAATGGCAACGCAGTGCCGGAAGAAGAGCATGAGGAAGAAGTACATAAGCCGGCTAAGGACGGGACGATCCGGCAGGAGATGATGACGTTCCGTGCCGTGATGAATTTCGCGGCGGGCAAGCAATACATCCGCGAAAGACAGGTGCCGAAGGGCAAGCTTCCGACCGACAAAGCGCGGCGGGAGGAATTTACGCCGCAGGAATATCGCCATCTTCATAAGTATGCCCGCGAACAATGGATACCGGAAGCGGGCCTGACAGCGTCAGCCATCTGGTATCGAAAAATGACCTATGCCTTCATGCTTATCATGGCGAATACCGGCATGAGAACAATGGAAGCCCGGAATCTGTGCTGGCGGGACGTGGACATTCGGAAAGACAATCAAGGGCGTGATTTCGTTGCCGTGAATGTCCGGGGCAAAGGCAAATACCGGGAACTCGTCGCTGCAGGCAACGTCGTCGAATATCTCGACCGCGTAAAGAAGCTCAGCCATGCGACGAAGCCTGATGATTTTATCTTTTCCATGGAAAGCGGAGACTCCGCCCAAGACCTATACGGTGCGCACATGGAAAGCCTCCTGACCGGCTCCGGGTTGCTGTTCAGTTCATCGGGCAGCCGCAGAAGCACTTATTGTTTCCGTCATACCTACGCCACCTTCCGCCTGATGGAAGGTGTCGATGTTTATTTTCTGGCGAAGCAAATGGGAACCTCGGTCAAGATGATTGAAGACTACTACGGTCACATCACCCCTGCGAAAAATGCCGAGCGCATTTTGCAGGGCATATCGGGATGGGAACCGATTGCGGAGATTTCCGGCGAGAAAGTCGCCAGCGTGAACGCGGGCGCAGACGGAAAGAAACGCAAGAACCCGAGCGAAACGAGGGAAAATTGACGGACGCACCAAGCGGCGAGTCGCCGCGACTGCTCTTAGTTCCGTCAATCAAGCACACCGCCCGCCGAGGCGGTATTAGGTGTGCGATCCTTTTTCAAAATGATGCGACTCCGACAGGAGCGCAGCCCGTACATCTTCCTCGCTCCAATGTAGCCGTTCAGGATTACCCCTCAGAAGTGTCTGGCGCTTCTTAGTGATTGTTGTCCCTACCTTATGCGGTCGAAGTTCAGAGCTAAAGTTGTTCTCCGTTATCCTCGCCCTTAAGACCAACACTACAACGAAGTCGTCCTCGATTTTGACAATCTGGCCTGTCACCGTCTGCTTGCCCCATGGCCGCCGCTTTCTCTTGCGCGAGGTCGAGGGCGGCCAAATGGCCTCCTGCCACTCGACAACATCGGACTCTAGAAAATCGCCTGTGGCTTCTTCCCAGGTCATACCGTCACCTTCCACGACTTGAAAGTACGTAGTGGTATTCATCTTATCTTAGCCTAGAAACAGTTAAAAAATGAGAAGACCTTCGTTTATCATATCTTAACACTGAGCCCATTATGCTCGACATAGGGGCACCATGGCAGAAGTTATGAACAGTAATACTCATCTCGGTTGGAATAGACTTCTCCATGAAGTCTATTCCAACCGAGATACCGCCATGGCGGCAATTTTTCGCGTTTCTCAGCTGGAGAAATTCGCCGGTGCGCCCGTTCGCGAAGGTGTCCACCAACTTGATAAATTGCAAGTGGTGTCGACATGTCGCTAGACAATTACATTGCGATATTTGCTGCGACCGTCTCGTTCGTCGGATTATTGCTCGTCGTCGTGCAACTGCGAGACAGCACCGATCAACGCAGATTAGAGTCCATTTTGCAAATTTACGGCGTCAATCGCGAGATCATCACACTCGGATTTGCAAACCCCGAATTATTCCAGATTTTGCACGGCCAGGAGGCCGATCCTCTTGTTGAAAGGCATTATCTTCAACTCTGGTTTAATCACTTTGCCTTGATCCACAATTTTAAGGATCGAAAGTTTTTTCCGGTCGATTTACGCGAGAGCCTGGAAAGGGACATTCGCTATTTCATGGAGGAGGATAATGCGCAGCGCCATTGGCAGCAGAATCGCACGTACTATCCCGCCGCCTTCCAAAGTTACATCGATCATCTTACGCCTCCGAAGGCGGACGCTCCGAAGGAACGCCCGCCCCAGGATAACGTCCAGTGTTAGAGGCTGACGACGTGGGCGGCGATCTTCTTCAGCGTTGCCAGAGGCATCCGAACGAAGTTCTCACCGGCAGGCGCTTCGAGGCTGGCCTTTTCCGCTTCGGCCAGATCGTAGCCTTGCACATAAACAGTACCGTCGTCCGCGATCACGGCGGCGGGGCAACCTCCGCCTTTACAGAGCTGTGGCTGGACTCCGTTTTCTCCAATAATGGTTTCGATTTTCATTCTTTTTGTAGTTTGAGGGTTTGGTGATGAACCAGAATCACGCATTCTGGTTCACGCCCACCGAAGGAGGCGGACGTGTTTGATCGGCAGGGGCGGCGGAAATATCTCAATGCCGCAGAGCGGCATGCCTACCTGGGTATTCTCAAGTGCGAACCGGACAAGGCGCGGCGGGCGTTCGGGCTGACGCTGTTTTATACCGGCTGCCGCATTTCCGAGGCCTTGAATCTGACCAGAACGGGGGTTGATCTTTCGGAGCAGTGTCTAGTCTTTGAAACGCTCAAGCGGCGAAAGCGCGGAGTGTTCAGGGCCGTGCCGATTCCCGATAACTTGGTAAGGCTTCTGAAGAACTTGATCGCGGAGGAAAAAACATCCAACAGGGTTTGGAACTTTTCCCGGCCAACGGCATACCGTTACATCAAAGCTCAGATGATCCGCGCCAGAATAACCGGGGTCATGGGTTCACCTAAAGGGCTCCGTCACAGTTTTGCAGTCACCGCCATTGGAAAGAAGATCCCGCTGCCGATAGTTCAAAAGTGGTTAGGGCATGCTCGGCTAGAAACGACGGCAATCTACCTGGGTGTCGTCGATGACGAGGAACGCAATTTAGCGCGGCGGCTTTGGGAATGATCTTGAGATGAACGGAAGTCGTACTGGAGGCCCAAGTCTACCTCTCCAAAGTAAGCTCACCGCCCATTCTTAATCAGTACGCGGCTATCATCGGAGGCTTGGGCGCGCCCGATGAGAAATACAGTAGAGCGCCTTCTACAGGAATCGGTTGCAAGCGCCTTATTTGACCGCGTTTCTTGGCGCGGTGGTGCTTGATACTTTCCTTCCGTCAAAAATGGCTTCCACGCTGGGAACGGTTCAGATACGTTTCCTTTTCAATGGCACCTATTTCTGAAGTTACGCCCTTTCTGAAATGGCCAGGCGGAAAGCGGTGGCTGCTTCCTTACAGGGGTTTATTTCCGAAGACATTTGGCCGCTACGTCGAGCCTTTTTTGGGAAGCGGTTCGGTTTTTTTTGGCCTCAATCCGACCACAGCGACTCTATCTGATGTCAATCCAGACCTTATCGCGTGCTATAAGTGCATTCGTTCCAATTGGAGGAAGGTGTACCACGGACTCGTAAGCCTCCAACCTCTTCACTCCTCGGAACACTACTATAAAGTCCGACAACATATTCCCTCGAATCCAACAGCAAGGGCCATCCGTTTTTTGTATTTGAATAGAACATGCTTTAACGGGCTTTACAGGGAAAACAAAAAGGGGCAATTCAACGTCCCCATTGGGTCTAAGACCGCAGTGAGCTTGGAAAGCGACAATTTTCACGAGATTGCCAAGCGACTTAAGAAAGTTTCCATTAAGGCAAGTGACTTTGAGCGAATTATAGACACGACGGTAGCGAATGACTTTCTTTTTATAGATCCTCCCTACACTGTGGCCCACAACCAGAACGGCTTTATTAAGTACAATAACTCCATATTCCTCTGGGAAGATCAGATTCGTTTAAAGGAATCTTTAGTTCGAGCAAAACGACGGGGAGTCAAAGTGCTAATATTAAACGCCGATCACCCCTCAATTCTTAGTTTATATAAAAACATGGGCAAGGCTCACCAACTAAGTCGGACTAGCCTGCTGTCGGGACGAGGAGAGTCTCGGCGTCGTACGACAGAAATAGCGATCACCATAAACTATGTTGGCACGGGCGATAAGGATACCCATGACTGATGAATTTCGAAATCAAGTTTGGATTCCTACTTCTAGGTTTTTTAAAGCTACCTGGAAGTGGATTAAGAAGGGATGGTTCTGTCTGCCTCTGGTAGGCGAAACCGAGGGAACCTCTCTCAGGGATTGGATAAATGCATCCAACCAATTTGGGTTTACTTGGTTATTTTCTATTTTGCCGCCCCTCATTGCATGGTTTGCTGCATCGCTCGACGTCCATAGAACAGAACCATTTCAATTTGGGATAAACGAAGTATTAAAACCGGGTGAGATTGTGGTCTCATCATTGGCGTTTATTGCCCCGGCAGTTTGGATGACGTGCGAGCACCTTCTACGAGGAAAGCGCTTTCGGAACTATCCGTCTTTCACGATACTAATTTTTATAATTTTTGGATTCTCGCTTACTATCTTTATTAAGGAGCAGTCAGGGATTCCCCTAGATGGCCCCCAAGTTCTCTCCTGGGGCGTCTGGATTTATGGAGCGAGCCTGTTTTTAGCTTTTCTGTCGATTTTATATTCGGAGAAATTTGGCATTCCTTACGAGGAAGCCCAACAGCACGACGAGCACGAAATGGTTGACGAACTCAAAGGGTATAAGCCCTAAAGGCCATGCGATCCCTAACATTCCCAGCGCTGAAAATCACTCAGCCCATCGGTGATTTCTTTGTCGGAGTTCTTCCGTTCAATGATCTTACTCAAATTTCGTGGGCAGATGTCCGAAGGATGACCGATGATCGCGAGTTCGAGAAATATCTAGGCATACAACGGCCGCTCAGCAAAACACGAGTTGCAGATATTCGGACGTATGTTCAAGCCTGGGATGCGACGTTTCCTTCATCGGTGATTTTGGCGGTGGATGAATCTGCTGCCCTGTGGAATCCCAATAAAGGCGAACTCACTTTATCAGAGGTAATCAACGATAAGGGTGAAGCGAAGATCAGTTATGATCGGATCGCAAAAATCTTAGATGGGCAACATAGGGTGGCCGGCCTGCAAACCTACTCGGGCGAGCGCTTCGACATTCCTGTAGCTATCTTTATTGGAGCCGACATTGCGCAGCAGGCTAGTATTTTCGGCACCGTTAATCTGGCTCAGACAAAGGTAAACAAGAGCTTGGTGTACGATCTTTTTGACTTATCAAAGGCCAGAAGCCCTCAGAAAACCTGCCACAATATTGCTGTTGGATTGGATAGAACGGACGAAAGCCCTCTGCATAAACGGATAAAGCGATTGGGCGTAGCAACCCCCGGACGCGAGAACGAAACGATAACTCAGGCCACTTTCGTAGAATCCTTACTTCCATACCTTACCTCAACTCCAAACGAGGACCGAGACAGACTACTTCGAAAGAAGAAGCTAGAACTGGTTGACGATTCTGTCCTGAAGAAGTTGATTTTTAGAAACCTATTCATCCGCGAACAAGATGACGATATTGGCAAAATTATTTGGTCATTCTTCACGGCGGCCTCCAACCGATGGCCGGATGTTTGGAACAATTTTGAACCAGGAAACATTCTTTCAAAAACCAATGGCTTTCGAGCTTTAATGCGGTTTCTACGCCCCGCATATATTGCGTCCACAACGGAGATTGGAAACCGTGTTTCTGCGGAGCAATTTGGAAGTATCTTCAGCAAAGTCAAACTTGAGAAGGCAGATTTCAATATTGAAAGATTTCCTCCTGGAACAAGCGGTGAGGCAGGACTTCTTGACGTTTTGATCACCGACTCAGGTTTGAGCCGGTAGTTCATCAAGAGCCCTGGGCCCGAAAAGGCTGGTGAATCTGCTTGCCAACTGATTGGAACAGCTTAGGTTTTTCGGCGTGAACCAGAATGCGTGATTCTGGTTCATATTTATCCAGACGCTTGCTCCTCTATACGGAGCGCCCGAAATCGTCCCGCGATTTTCCCTTGGACTGTTTCAGCCGTTGTATCATTCGCTGGATGTTCTTCTCGCGCTCTTGTTCGGCATTCACATCCAGCTTTGTCACCGTTATCGATTGGGGCTTAAGCTGAGGGACAGGCTTCTTGCGTTGGCTCTCCAATTCCTTAATTTGCATCTTGGAGACGATTTTAGAACTGTCTTTGGGGAGTGCATTGTCGTTGGTGGCATCATGGGCTTTTTTAAAAGCCTTATTGACGCCCGGAACAGGGGGCGGCCATGGATCGCTCATAAAGAAAAGAGTTAATTATTCAGGCAGCGCGTCGTGTACGTGTCCGGTTCGAGACGTAGGGGGAGGTGCGGCGTTTGTCTGACGCGAGGTCGCCAATTCGTAGGCAGCCTGTAAGGCAAGGGCAAACTGCTGCGCACGGTCCGGGTCTTCAATCGAGGTGATATCGACGATCCGGGCACCATAGATCATTTCCACCTTGCGAAATTGCAGGCGCAATGCAGCGGCCCGCCCTAGCCTTCCCGCCGCCAAATTGCGCTCCAAGGCCTTGTACTGGGTCTCTTTCATGTGGGGACGGTTGGCGCGAAACTGGATAGCCACACCGTTGGCGATAGCGAACGCCTTATTGCCAATCATGATTTTTGTGGCCGTAAACCGCACAACGGTCCATTTCTTAAAAAATAGCTGGCAAATGAGCTTCGCCGGAAGGAGGGGAAGCAATGCTTGAAAGAAGTAAAGGGTGCCATAGGGGATGTGGTCTCCCCGAACGACGATTTCTCCTGTATTTCCTATCGCAGAGATAGGGGGCCAGTCGGGTAAGCCGGGAATTTGCCTATTGAGTTGCATGGCTTCGCATGTAGTTCCGGTAGTCCTGAAACATTTCGTGTTTATCGTAGTAAACACGTTGCAGAACCATCGGTGACCAGGTGGGGCGTATGATCAGTTGGCGCAAATATTTATCATCGCGGCCAAAAAAACGCGAGATTTCTTCCGCCGTCATCAGGCTATGCACCTGTTGGCTGTAGGATGCCCCGGTGATGCCTTCTTGCGCCCTTTGATCGTAACCAGGCTGATTCTTGCTTGTGGTGTGGATCGTGGTTTCGCCCAGGCGCTTTGAAATCCATTCCAGCGTTTGCATGTCCGAATTGCCGAAGAATTGCAGGACGCCCGCGTTGCCGATAAAGGTTTCCCATCGCTTCTCGTAGAGCGCCTTCAATTGCCCCAAATCCTGCAAGACCGGCCAGAGTTTGCAACCGAGGCCCGCGATTTGGCCGGCAGCGTCTTCCAACATCTTCATCGTCCCGAGCACCGCGAATTCGTCGAGGCACATTAGGACGGGATAGAGAGGCTTGGTTTTTGTGGCCTCCAGCGCCGCTAAGGTAAGGTTGACGAAGAGACGAAGCCAGCGGGAACAAGTCCCCATGCGCATCGCGGGAAGACTCAAATAAACCATCATCCTTTCCGTTTTAAGCTGCTTCAAGTCGAAACTATGACCGCGCACCACCTTTTGAATCTGACCATATCCTAAGAATCGGATGTGTCTGCGCAACGTCGAGAGAACGCCGCTTCTTTCATTGTCGGCCTTCTCGAAGAAATGGCTGGCCAGCGTAAGCACGGCAAAATCCGCTGCCGCGTTTTCCGCCATATCGTTCTTGAGATTATCACTGCCTTCCATGATGCACTGATAGACGGACACGAGATCACGCCGCCCGATATACTTGGACGACGTTGCGACATGCAAAATGACGCCCTCCAAGAACTGCTTGGCGCTTTCATCCCAATGCGGGTCTTTCGCGCCCGGTGCCGGAACAACAAGAGAATCGGCAATCAAGCCCGCGTCTTCAATCAGGGTCGGGCTGTCCTCGGCCAGGATGGTCAAAGGATTAAAGGCCCCGCCGTGGCGCTCCGACACATTGCCCGCCACGCCGAAGGGATCGAGGACGACAACCTTCTGATCCAGCACGTCGGCCCGCCAATCCGCCGTCAGGCTGGCGAGATCGCCCTTCGGATCAATCGCCAGGACTGAGCCGGGATAGGTGATGAGGTTTGGCAGGAGAACGCTGCGACCCTTGCCCGCCCGCGATCCCGCAACGGTAATGATATGGCGGTCATCGGGGACGCCGATAGCCTGCCCGCCGAGCGCGTGGCGCTCCACCCTTCCATCGGGCAACCGTTGCTTTTGGATTTCACCGCCCACCACGCCGAGGAATAGGCGGCCATCTCTGTTGCCAGACTCAAATTGCAGCGAAGGCGTCTGAGCGATCTTGGCAGTAGATTCAAATCCGGCGCTGGGACCAACGCCAGAACCTTGATCTACCGACCCGCGCGGAAAATCGACTTGTAGGGAGTCCTGCATACGGCAGCATACATGCTAGTTATCATTCTTAACTGAAACGTTTACCTTCGACGAGGTAGTTTCTAGACTCTTAACTCTTACCAACAATTCTTTGATCTTCTCGTCCCTAATTTTATCACCAGTATCCTTCTGTTGGAGCCTTAGAATTCGTATCTGAAGATCAGACAAAGTTTCATAAGCCATTTGAACAGATTTAGGATCAGGTCTTGAACTCAATGTGTCACTAAGCATCGGAGACCACACCAATCCTAAAATCATCAAGAGTAAGAATAAAACTAAGCCTGATATTAGGGTTGGTCGCTCTAGAAATTTTCCTTTCGCGTCAGCGGTCTCTCTTTGAGCTTCCGCTATCTCTTTATCCGCCTTTGCAAGTTCCAACTTTCGATTCTTTTCTCTTAAATCGAGATCGTGCTTTGTATCCTTGTTTGTCTCATCAATTGTAGGCTTTACCTCTGAAACGCTCTGTTTCAGCTTATCGAACCCGATTTTTAGGTCATTTGTATCCTGCACGACCCCATCAACTGCAGGCTTAATTTGCGAGGCATTCTTTTGAAGTGCTTCGAGCTTTTTCTTAAGGTCATTAATATCTTGCGCCGCTAGGTCAACTGCCGGCTCAATTATAGCACTATTCTTTCGGAATGCATCCAATTCAGTTTTAAGGCGACTTACCTCCCGTTCCAGGTGATAAATCCTGCTCTTAGCATTTCTCAAAATACGCATTTTAATGAAGTCCGGTTATGCCACTTGAGCGAGGCCTCAATTCCGAGATTTCTCCAGATCGATCATTTCGGCTTTAACTGTACCGACCACTGTATAGAAATCGGAACCTATTCTGTCTCGTTGATTGGACGCTATGCTGACAGGAGCGATAATAGTGACAATCCGGCTCCGATGCCTATCCCCCATACCGCATATCTCAAAGATCGTCTCGTTAGGAATTCAGAATCACGCGTATTTAATCGCCCTTGCAGAGCATCGACACGGCTGACTAGGTGCGTAATTTCGTCCATGAAAAGATGGCATATATTATCCATTCCCAACCAACACCACCTAATTTCAGCCAATGGAGGAGCGGTACAGACTAACTCAGCAGCGTCACTACCTAGATTTCCAAACTTCTCCCCGACCCATCCCGCACTATCTATGATCGACGATACTTCACGATCCGGGACTATTGTCACCGCATCTAATGCTTTATGAAGTGCCTTGTACTTCTCGTAAATATTGTAATGCCGATGCCCTAGAAGAATTCCAGCCACCGAATATAATCTATTGATTGCCTCCGCGTAATTCCGTTCAGTAGGAGGAAATTTGTATAGGTGCCCGTCGTCAGGACATTCGACATTTGTGAAAAATAAAGCTCGCTCGTAGCACTTTAGGGCTTTGCCATGCTCGGATTTGAGCACAGTCAAACGGCTCTCAATTTTCGGCGGACGACAGCTTTGCTCACGAGTGCTGTTCACGAGCGTAAATTACGCTACGTGCATTCTCGCAAGTCAATCAGATTACAAAGGCTGCCGCATCTCGGCGGTGAATTTTCTGCTGTCAGCGATGAAATCGGCTAGAATCGCTTCCGTCTTAACATTTCTATCGAATAGCCTGGAAACGGTAGAGGGCTTTCCCCATCTAGGCTCCAGCTCAGACGCGGCTTTGAGCCTATCTTCAAATCTCTTGCGCCGAGTTGTGTCCATCATATCAATCTTCGGGTTGGAATTTACCGTTACGATCTTGGACCGAAACCGTATGAATTCAAGCCCAAACTTTAACCGTGCATGCTCGTTTAGTTTTAACAACCGCATTCCCCTCGCTATCAACGAATAACATCGAGGAAAGGATAGCTGGTTTGACTTGTAAAAGTCAAATTGAGGAATTTTTCGAAAACGTCTCAGAATCACCAATTCTGGGTCCTGGGTCATTTGAGAACGGCGTTAACCCCTTTGTAGTCAAATGGAAACCTGCCTCTCGCTGCCAAGAAGCCCTCGCCAAGAGCGTTTCGACGACCTTAAACCCCTTT
Source organism: Methylacidiphilales bacterium (assembly GCA_965226715.1). Lineage (GTDB taxonomy): Bacteria > Verrucomicrobiota > Verrucomicrobiia > Methylacidiphilales > UBA1321 > JABDGH01. The sequence goes on from CBDDEB010000002.1 coordinate 514,850, forward strand.
CGATCGATGCCGCGCGAGATTAAGTTAGTCGAGCCGGAAGGGAGAAGGCGCGGGTTTGTGGGAAGGCGTGGCTTCTCTTTCTAGCCGATAATACTGGACCATGAGCAGGTACAGCAAATACCATAGAACCAGTAAGTCGAGATAGCGTTTCTGGGCTTGGGCGTTGAAGTGGCCTTTTAAGGTCTGCATGACGTTCTCCTGATGCGTTAAAGTTTCGGTCAGTTCGTGCAGATCGACCGGCGCACGGCTTTGACGAAGGCACCCGCAGGGGCGCAACGCAGAGGAGCAGGGTTCACCCCTTGCCTTGAAAAGGAAAAGTCTGCGCTAGAACTGCGCTTGAGAACTGAGCAATACTTTGCAGCAGGTACGGCGGCAGGAAGACCGGGAACCGCTTCAAGGACCGAGCGCGACATGTTCAGAAGAAAGGTTATGTTGTTTTTGTGGGTGATTTCTGATAAAATAATTGCGTAGGAGAAAGCCATGAACCTGATGAATTTAACCGTTCAAATCCCCAACGATCTCGCTCACCAGATGCATCTGGACGAGCCGGAGGCACAGCGCCGGGCTTTGATGAAGATTGCGCTGGAAAGCTACCGCGCCGGTGAACTGTCGCGCGGCCAAGTTGGTGAATTGCTGAACCTGTCATTTGGAGAGACTGAGGCGCTATTGAAGGAACATAGCTGCAACATGGACCTGACCGTCGAGGAATTCGAGCGCCAGTCTAAGCAATTGGAAGCCTACATCAGCAAGTGAGCGTCGTTGTCTCCGACACAACTCCGCTCAACTACCTGATTCTAATCGGGAATGTTGATGTACTGCCGCGCCTGTTCGACAAAGTTCTAATTCCCCCTGCCGTTATCCGTGAATTAAGCCATCCCAATACTCCGGCACCCGTTGTCGCGTGGACGCGCAATCTGCCGGAATGGGTCGAAGTCAGAGCGCCGCTCACGGATTTACACCTTGGTATTGACGCAGGCGAGAGCGAGGCCATTTCCCTTGCTGTCGAGCTTGGCATTGCCGTCCTGATAGACGAGCGCGCGGGGCGTATCGTCGCCGAGCAGCGGGGCGTGCTGGTCGTAGGCACGCTGGCCGTTCTCAATATTGCCGATGCGAAAGGATGGCTTGAGTTTGAGGCAGCCGTGTCCCGACTTCGCGCCACTAATTTTCGTTTCAGTGAAACTGTGCTGGAAAGTGTCCGCGCCTCCGTTCGCGCCCGCAAAAATCGTAAATCATAGTCTCCTAATATACGCCTGAAGCCCTCCGTATATCCGGGCAGGTAAAGCATTCCAACCGCATTGCAGCATGGGTCCTTGGACGGGAATTTCCCTTCGATCCGCAACCTGTGGTATGATTATAGAAAGTACCGGATGGCGGAGTAGCGAGATGCGTTTATGTAAACATAAACTATCTCGTCAAGGGGGGCTCCGGCCCCCGTTGAATCCCCCGGTAGGGCCGCAACCAAGTCGGGTACGACATCGTTGCGGCTGGCGGTCGCGAGACGGTTTGAAGGGTAACAAACCATGTCGCGACCGCCAAAGAATACCAAAGCCCGGCGCAGCCGGCTGGTCATCTTCCGCCTCACCGAAGCGGAGCATGACCAGCTTTCCGAAACGGCCCGGCGGGCCGGGCTGCCGCCCAATGAGCTGGCACGGCGACTAACCCGCAAGCGTCGCACGCGGCTGGTGATTGAAACCTACCGCCGCCTTGATCCCGCCTTCCTGAAGCGCATCGACCAGATCGGCCACAATCTCAACCAGATTGTGAAGAATGCGCATATCTTCGGGCGGTTGTCGCCGCTCATTGAGCAGCTTTGTAGAACCATCGACGGCCTTATCACCGAGGCCTTGGAGGACCACGGCGATGGTTCCTAAGATCACCGAAGGCGGCGGCAATTTCCGGGGTGCGTTCCGGTATTACCTGCATGACAAGGGTGCCGACACCCGTCATCGCGTTGCCTGGACGCAGGTTGAAAACATGCTCACCCAAGACCCCGAAAAAGCCTGGAGAGTCATGGCCTTCACGGCGCAGTTCCAAGACCGCCTCAAGGAGGCCTCGGGGCAATCGCGGGCGGGCCGGAAGCTGGAAAAGCCGGTCTTCGCCTTTTCGCTGGCATGGCACCCGGAACAATCCCCCACCCAGGAGCACATGCTGGCGATCGCAAGGGAGGCCATTGCCATCATGGGATTGAGCGAACACGAGGCCGTGATTGTTTCACATTCGGATGAACCACAAAAACATGTCCACGTTATTGTGAATCGCGTTCATCCGATCACCGGCATGGCGGGCGATGTTCGGAACTCCAAGCGGAAGCTTTCTGATTTTGCGCTGCAATACGAGCGGAAGGACGGCAAAATTTATTGCCAGCAGCGCGAAGCCAACCGCCGTGAACGGGAGGCGGGGAAGCCGACCCGCTACGTCGATCCGCATCTCACCGATGCCTGGAAGAAGGCGACCAACGGCAAGGGCTTCCTTGCGGCCCTACAGGCCAAGGGATATGTGCTGGCGCAAGGCCGCAAGCGCATCGTGGTGATCGATCCGCACGGCAAGGCGCACAATCCAACGCGGCATTTGAAGGGGATTAAAGCCAAAGACCTGCATGCGCTTCTGGCCGATCTGGATTTGAGCACCCTGCCGGACGCTAACGCCGTGCAGGTCAAAATGCAATTTCGGCAAGCATCCCGGAACCACAAGGCCGTTGCCGATCCGCAAGGAAAGACCGACCTGCAAGCGAAATCGCGCATCGATGCTCTTAAGGAAAAGCATGCGCAGGACGAAGAGGCCTTACGGTTACAGCAAGCCCGCCGTCTCAAGTCCACGAAGAGCTGTCTGGTTGCCTATTACCATCTTCGCGAAAGAAAGGCCGCGCTTTCCCAGCTTGGGGAGGGCATAAAAAACGCGCCTTGGTGGAAACGCTTGCTTGGCTTTACCCGTGCAGATCGTCGCAAGTTTGAGGAGATGCTAAAACCCTATCGGGCGGATGTGGCGGCGTTTCGCGGGAAGATCGCCGAGATTGAAGAGAAAAACCGCGATGCCATGCACGAGCTTCGGCAGAAGGATGCGAAAGTGATAGATCAATTGGAAACCAAGCATATCTCGGATGAGTTCAACGAACGAGGACGTTCTATTCGTCAGAAGAGAGAGAGGGACGGTCTCTCGCGAGCATTCGATGCTGGACGCTCGCCTCATTTGGTGAAACGGCAAGACAGACACCGTCAGGAGAAGCTTAACGCACGAGAAACAAGGTTGCGCTAACGCCTAGCCACCTAATACTCCGGCACTTGGTCTTGCGCGGTTTGCAAGTATTAGCCAGTGTCACTTCGTGGCATCTGCACAGTTACGGGAATCTCTCGCCAAATTCGTTTCCTTCGCGGGAAAGCTCAAGGGGGATGAAAAAAGCGAAGCCCAAAGCTTCCTTGACCACTTCTTTCGCGCCCTGGGCCATGACGGCGTGATCGAAGCCGGGGCAACCTACGAATTCCGCATCGCCAAAAAGCCCGGTTCCGCCCAGTTGGAACTGATCCAGGGCGAGGACGCCAAACCGAAAGGCGGCAAAAAATTCGCCGATCTCCTCTGGCCCGAGCGCGTTCTCATTGAGATGAAATCACGCGGCCAGAACCTCGAAAAGCATTACGACCAAGTCTTCGACTACTGGACCCACATAGTACCAAAGCGCCCGCCCTACGTCATCCTCTGCAACTTCGTCGAGTTTTGGATTTACGATTTCAACACCCAGCTCTTCGATCCCGTCGACCGGATCCTCATCCGCGACCTGCCCGACAACAGCTTCGCCTTCAATTTCCTCCTCCCCACCCAGGCAAAGCCCATCTTCGGCAACAACCGCGTCGAAGTCACCCGCAAGGCCGCCGACGCCTTCGCGGACGTCTTCCGTAAGCTCATCGCCCGCAAGGAAGACCGCACCCGCGCCCAGCGCTTCATCCTCCAATTGCTCGTCTCCGTCGTCGCGGAGGACCTCGCCCTGCTGCCCGGCGACATGGTCACCACCCTCTTGGCGGATTGTGTGGAGAAGCCCGCCGAAAGCTACGACCTTCTCGGCAGCCTCTTCCGCCAGATGGCAGATCCCGATAAGGCGCGCGGCGGCCGTTTTGCCGACGTGCCCTATTTCAATGGTGGCCTCTTCGCCGTCGTTGATCCCGTCACCCTCAAGCACGGCGAGGCTTTCTCCCTCCACCACGCCGCCCTGGCCAACGACTGGTCGCAGGTGAAACCCGAAATCTTCGGCACCCTCTTCCAGCACAGCATGGACGAGAAGGAACGCCATGCATTCGGCGCCCATTTCACTAGCGAGTTCGACATTCAGAAAGTCGTCGGCCCCACCATCGTCCGCCCGTGGCGCGAACGCATCGAAGCTGCTGGCAAAGCCCCCGCCCGCCTCGTTTCCGCACTGGAAGACCTCCGCCGCTTCCGCGTCCTCGATCCCGCCTGCGGCTCCGGCAATTTTCTCTTCGTCGCCTACCGGGAAATGAAACGGCTGGAGCGCGACCTCCTCGTCCGCCTCCAGCGCGCCAAGGCCAAGGTCGAGCTCGCCAGCGCCGTTTCCATCCAGCAATTCCACGGGATCGATAACCAGCCCTTCGCGGTTGAGCTGGCCAAAGTCACTCTTATGCTCGCCAAGGAACTGGAGATTCGCGAAGCTGATCGGCTTGGCCAGAGCGAAGGCCTCTTCTTCCAGGAAAAGCCGCTCCCGCTCGACAACCTCGATGCCAACATCCTTTGTGCCGACTCGCTCTTTACCGAATGGCCGCAAGCGGATGCAATCATCGGCAATCCGCCTTATCTTGGGTCGCGCTACCTCGCCCAAGAGCATGGCTACGACTACGCGGGGAAAGTTCACGCACGATTTCCCGACGTTCCTAAAATGGCAGACTTTTGCGTTTACTGGTTTCGTCTCGCACACGACGCCCTTCCACCCGGAGGTCGCGCAGGCTTGGTTGCGACTCGCACTATACGGCAAGGCGAGTCGCGAGAGGCATCTCTCGATTACATCCTTAAGAACAGCGGCTGCATAACCGAGGCAGTCTCGTCACAACCATGGTCCGGCGAGGCCGCACTCTACGTTTCGATCATCGATTGGGTGAAGGGTGAACAGTCAGGAAAGAAATCTCTTCAAACCCAATGGGAAACAATCGACGGGCCTCAGTGGCAGGTCGAACAATTGGACAAAATTCCCTCCAATCTGTCATCAAATGCCGATGTGTCCGCAGCTCTCAAGCTCAATGGCAACAAGCGTCCAAAGCGTTGTTACACCGGGCAATATCCCGCAGACCCTGGCTTTCTCATCGCTCCCGAATTGGCCGCCGATCTCATTCGCCAAGATTCGCGGAATGCAAATGTCGTCGTACCCTTCATGATCGGTCGCGACCTAGTTGTGGACGGAACCCCAACGCGTTGGGCAATCGACTTTGGCCAAATGGATCAATTTAAAGCACGCGTCTATGCGGCTCCTTTCCAGATTCTCCAGGAATGCGTAATGCGGAAGGTTCTCGGTAAAGCTGAACGCGAGTCGAAAGCACGAAATTTGAAATCAACACGGTGGACGCGAATGGCTGAGCGTTGGTGGCAATTTCGCGATCCGATGCCTGGCACCTTGGCCGCCATACGCACGATCCCACGTTACATCGCGTGTTCGAGCGTCACGCAGCATCCAATCCTCGATTTTGTCGGTTCAGAAATTCATCCAGACCACAAACTAATCGTCTTCGCTTTCGCTGATGATTACTCCTTTGGTGTACTGCAATCCCAAGCTCATTGGGACTGGACGAGAGCTCGAGGCGGAGCCCGCGAAACTCGTATGGCTTACACAGCAGACACCGTCTTCGACACCTTCCCCTGGCCGCAGGCGCCCAAGAAGAAACAAATAACGGAAGTCGCCGCTGCCGCCGTGGCCTTGCGAGCGCTGCGCCGGGAAATCATGGCCGAACTCGGCTACTCCCTGCGCGACCTCTACCGCACCCTCGAAGAACCGGGAGCCAACCCCCTCCGCGACGCCCATGCCCGTCTCGACACCGCTGTCCGTGCCGCCTACGGGATGCCCGCCTCCGCCGACCCGCTTGCTTTCCTGCTCGAACTCAACCTCGCTCTCGCCGCAAAGGAAAAGAACGGAGGCCCCATCACGCCACCGGGCCTCCCCCTATCGCCCGGCGAACACGCCGCCTACATCACCAACGATTGCGTGCGCATAGCGGAATAAATAAAAGCGCGAACAATTATGTCGGCCATTAATCATCCTGGGGAGAAGTATCTTGAGGCCTTAGTTTTGTACGGCCACAGCAAAAATGTTCTTTCAGGCAACACATTCGAACTCAGGCGCTTCACAGAGGAGCTTGAAAGCGGCAAGTTGCGCAGCCTTTATGAATCACAAGAATTTCGCGACAAAATATTCTCGATGAATGGCCACTTGCTTCGGTATATCCATAATTTTCTATCCTCCCATATGACGTATGTAGCGCATGTGCGTGCCCTAATGAGATCAGAGATAATTCGTCCTGCACACTACGAGCGGTATCATGAGAAAATAAAAAACACATTTGCCTCAGAGCCCATCGTCCAATTCACTCAGCATCTTAGGAACTACGTTGTTCATAAGGGTCTCCTCAGCGCAGCACATGTCAGCTATCCTGGCTCAGTCGATCCAAACATGACCGTGTATATCGAGCTTGATAAAATCCCAGATTGGCAGAAATGGAAAGAACCGGCGCGCCTTTTTTATAGAACTCACCAACCCCATTTGCGCTTGCAGTGGTTCATGCAGGAACATGAAAAACTCATGGCCGAATTCAACCGGTGGTTTGCGCTGGAATTTTATAATGAGTATCGCCCCGAGATCGAAGACTTTGAGAAGCACCATCAAAAGCTCTTTGCCGAGCGTTTTAAAACTCCAGATTGGGTATCAAACGACAATCAAAAGCGTGAGTAAGTGCTTGTGATTAGCTTCAGATGAGGTGAAAAAGATGCAGGCGACAGGCACGGCGGTAGGCGTAATGAGCGATTCGCCAATTTGCTTTGGGTCGCCTATTCAGGGCTTGGTTTTAGGTGGAACTTTTTCCCAGGGCGTTGCCCTGGGCTGGGGTTGGGTTGCCCCGTTGGGGCTGAGGAAGGGAAGGCACCGTCGCAAGGGCCTGCGACGCCTATCCTTTCCTTACTGGGGCTTGCTCTTTTCCGTAGCGATCAGGTGGACGATTCGATACCCGTCTTCTTAAAGGGGCTGGAGGTAACGGCAGTCCTCTGTAGCTCCATTTCGCACTTGTGAAGAATTTCTTGCTGCTTGGCATCAATTTTGAAAACGCCGTTCAAGTCTAACGCTGGAAGATTCATGGTTTTAGGAAGTCTCCGGTGTCATGCCGGGAAGATTGGTCTTTCCCATTCCTAGAGCTTGAATCTTTGGCGGGAAAGGTCTTTCCCTACGCGCCTATTATATACGGCGCTACCCTTTCGAGCGGGAAGTGTCCCGCAACGCCCTCGCTGCACCCCGACAGGATGCCGTCTTGCTTTGGAATCCGCTGACAAAGCAAGACCACATCCTGCCCCCAAGCAGCAGACCCTGACTCCAACCCGGAATCTGCGCTCCGTTCCATTGCGCTCCCCGCTTCGCAGACTACGCGGAAGCTTCATTGCACTCCTCGCAGTTCCGATTGGAGACAGGCTTTCCCGGCGCGGTGCGCCTCTTAGCTTTGATTTCAGGTCTTTTCCTCTGCTCCCGGTTGTCGGTTTTCGCCCTCACCAGCCCGCTTCGCTACGGGGGCCTGAGCGTGGTGCCCTCTGAAGACTACTCCCACGCGCCGCCCTGCTTCGCGGTCTTTTCCCAGGTGAAGGGCGACAGACCGAAACCGAACCGCAGAGCAGTAAAAAAAAGACCATGAAAACGAACACAGAGAAAAATACTAAATCAGGGCTCTTGAGCCGTCCCGAACCGCTTAGCAATGCAAACCGCAAGCCGATTGATTTCAGTCTCCGCCGGGCGAATCGCTCGCTCGAAACGGCAAGGCTTCTGGCCTTGCTCGAAAGCGAGGCCCCCAAGTTTTTTGGACTGGCCGAGGTGGTCGGCAAATGGGTTTGGATTCAGTTTGCGGACAAGCAGCCCGCCGCAGTTACCCGCGTTTTGGCAGAGCTTGGCTTCCATTGGAACAATGCCCGGAAAGCATGGCAGCATCCGTGCGGCCTGTTTCGTGAAAAGGCATTGCCCATCGACCCGCGCCAGAAATACGGCAGTTACTTCGCATCCGGGAGGGCCGCCTAGAGAGAAACATGGGGCCAAGACTGTCAGTGAAACTGTCAGTGAAAATGCTGATTGAGTAATGAAAAATACTGACCAGTTCCGGCCAAATTGTCTTGGAGTTACCTCTCAAATCACCTACTATTACCTCGTACTGAATTGGACATGCTTGTCCGATTCCGACCCTCGCCTCTCTTTCTAATTCGTTGAAAGAGAATATCTTGTGTCGAAGAAAATCGCCGACTGCCAGTGAAACTGCCAGTAAAAATTGAGCATCGCGCTTAGTGCGGGCGATTTGATTCTTACTCCAGTCTTGCTCGCTAACTCGGTGCATCGCATGGCGGTTAGTCTCTGAAACCGGAGACAATTATGCGATTGCAGCAGTATCGGTTATTCCAACATCACGGCACCTTCTACGTCGAAAACGTGGGGACCAAGAAACAAGAAAGCTTGCGCACGAAAAGCAAGCCGGAAGCCCTCGTCCTCTTGGCGGCCAAAAACGAGGCGGCGCGCCAGCCCGCGCTCAATCTCCAAATTGCGCGGACGTATCTGGCGGCGAGTGATCCGCTCATGCCGAAGCGGACGTGGCAGCATGTCCTGGATGAAATCATCAAGACAAAGACGGGAGAGACTCAATACCGGTGGACCAATGTCGCCAAGGATAAGGCGATGATTCCGCTCCTGAACCAAAAGCTTACCGAAACGGTCGCAGAAGAGCTTTTCCGAGTCATGCAGGCGGGCACGGTCTCAACCAACGTCTTTCTGCGCCGGGTGCATAACTTCGCTCTGGACATGAATTGGCTGCCTTGGCCGGTGATCCCAAAAAGGCAGTGGCCGAAATACCGCCACGCGGAAAAGCGCGCCATCACCTGGGATGAGCACTTCCGTATCATTGAGCGGGAGGCTAATCCTGAACGGAAGGCGTTCTATCAACTGGCGTGGCACCTGGGCGCGGCACAAGGCGATCTGGCGCACCTTCACGCCGAGGATGTCGATTGGCAAGACAAGGTGATCACCTTCGAGCGGATGAAGCTGCGGGGACGCAATGTGGGCCAACTGCCGCAGATTTCGTTCGGCTCCGATGTGGCGCTGATTCTTCGTTCGTTGCCAAGCACAGGCCCTCTGTTCCCCTACCTGATGACCGTACGGGCTTCCGACCGCGCCACGGAGTTCAAGCAGCGTTGCCGGGGCCTCGGCATCATAGGCGTCACCCTCCATAGCTATCGCTACGCTTGGGCGGAACGGGCAAAGACAGCGGGTTATCCCGAGCGCTTCGCTCAGGTCGCGCTCGGTCACAACAGCAAGGCGGTCCATCGCGCTTACGCCCGGAAGGCATTGGTCACGATTCCGCCTCTGGAAGAATACGAACGCCGGCATCGCCATGAGAAAATCATCGAATTTCCTCCGGCCCCACAAGGAGTGGACGTCGTTCGGAAGACGGAGCATCGGGAGGCAGTCTAAAAATTGATGGTACTCTTTGTACTCCTCTCTTGACACTACGTAGTCTCGTGATACTCTGCCTTCATGGAAAAAGAAACTGAAGGCAGGGCCAAACGGCTCACCATGATGGTTCGGAGCGATCTGACGGAGCGGGTTCTTAAACTTGCTCCTGTGGTTTCTCAAAACCCGAATTCCTTTGTCAATTTGTGCGTCGAGGGCTGCCTCGACGCCATGGAGGCGGAGGACATCGGGTATGAAATCCCGATCATCAAGCTGTATCGAACTGTCCGCAAAAAAGCGGTGCTCGATTCCAAGTGGGTCACGGCCATCTGTTCCATTTTCGCTCCGCGAACCGAAGAGGTGACGGAGCACCATCACCGTTTTCTGGCGGAATTGATCAATCAGCACGAGGGTCCCCTGACGACTGAGGCGATGAATTTCTACTGGAAAAAGGCCACCGAAATGAACATGGCCCGAATTCAAACGGAGAAGGAGGCCATCAAATTTAAAACCAAGAAATTAAAACCATGAGTAACGATATTTACATCAAAGAAAGTCCCCCCAAGCAGAGTGACAAATTCGAGTTTTTGAACCTGCGCCTATTGCCGGGAAAAGTTGATTACCGACAAGCAGGATACATCCTCGATTTTGAGCCCGTCGCCATCCAGAAATTGGTGGCACTGGGACACCTCAAGCCGCTGGGAAACAATACCGGAACCGAGCACAAGTACTTCCCGACCCAGACCATTCTTCAATGCGCCCGCGACGCAAAGTGGATGGATAAGGCAATGAAAGCACTTCAGAGCCATTGGGCCGAGAAAAACAGCCGTCGCAAGACGGCGGTTCTTAACCCTTCTCGCATCCGGCGAAGACTCGAACAGCCCGTCGCTTCCGGGGCCTGAAATCCAGCGCGAGACCGGAAAAGTCCGCGCAGAAACCACAGGCCTAGAAGCGATTTGCAGACGAACTGCCCCCATAAAAGCCGACGGCGGGGGGCAGTTTGGCGGCAAGTCGCGCCCGTTTTTACAGCTGAGTAGTGTCGATTAGAGTCGTGGATCGACCGGTTCGCTTTCAAGGGCCAGTACGCCGAAAACGCATTCATGAATCCGCCGTAGGGGTTCATGTCGAACGAAACGTTCCAAGGCTTCAATACCTAAAGCAAATTCGCGCATGGCCAATGAGCGCTTGGCTCCGAGCCCTCGTGATTTCAGGCGCAACAAGTTAATCGGATCGGTGTACTCGGGGCCGTAGATAATACGCAAGTATTCGCGTCCTCGGCATTTCACTGCCGGTTGCGCCAAGCCACGTCTGCCTTTCCGGCACCGGGGTACATGAGGACCGAAATCGCGATCCGATCGGGTTTGATTCCGCTGGTGGCAAATTTTCTCTGGCAAATTGAGGACGATGGCAACCGGCAGGCAGTGGTATTCCCGCGCTAGCGCCACAAGTGGCTTGCGAGCTTCCGGTTGCACATTGGTCGCATCAACTACCGTCAGCTTGCCGACGGCTAGTCGTTTCGCAGCGATAAATGCAAAACCTCAAAAGCCTCTTTGGTGGCCGCTTGGTTGTTTTCGTCGTCGCTGACCAGCCCACGGCAGTAATCCGATGACAATATGTTTCGGACATCGGAAATTCCCGCCTCGCGTTGGAGTCATAAAGTAGATGTTGCTAACAGGAAATAAGATGCGACAATAATTTCCACAGCCCACCGCTAATCTCAAACTATCATTCTTCCACTTTTCAAAAGGAAGAAACCAAGCTTCGGACGATCCCTGGGATGATTAGCCCATACAATCACAGAGTCTCTCTGTTGATTTTCGTCCGTGAAAGCCAACGATACTTCAATCCCTGAAGGTCAGGAACAGACACCCGATGGTGCCGGACCAATCGCGATTCCTGATAAAAGCGAGATACCGCAGGACCAGGAGACAAAAGAGGTCGGCCACAACACTCGTATTGAACAGGCCGAGACGAGAACGGAACAGGCGGAGGCGCGAACGGAAGAGGCCAAGACCCGTACCGAGCAGGCCGAGGTCCGCACAGAGCAGGCGGAAACACGTACGGAACAAGCCAAAACGCGAACCGAGCAAGCGGAAATTCGGACGGAACAAGCTGAAACGCGAAGTGAACAGGCAATACGCGACTCAGAACTCAATTATCGCAGGTTATTCGAGGCAGCAAAGGATGGCATTCTCATTCTTGACGCCGATACCGGACGGATCAGCGACGTAAATCCTTCTTTAATGCAGATTCTGGACTTTTCGCACGAGGAACTTGTCGGCACACCGATCTGGGAACTTGGCCCGTTTAGGGACGTCGTGTCCAACAAGGCCAAGTTCGACCAAATTCACCAGCAGGGCTACGTCCTCTTTGAAAATCTTCCGCTGGAAACGAAAGCGGGTCGCAAGATCATCGTGGAATTTGTGGGCAACGTCTATCAGGTTGGCGAGGGCAACGTGATCCAGTGCAATGTTCGCGACATCACGGAGCGCAAAAAGACGGAACAAAGGTTAACTTTGCTCAACGCCTGCGTATCAAATCTCAATGATATTGTCTTAATTACCGACGCCAATCCCATCGACGAGCCCGGCCCGAGGATCGTCTTCGCCAACGAGGCGTTGGAGCGGTTCACGGGTTACACCCAGGCCGAGACGCTCGGCCGGAATCCGCGCTTTCTTCAGGGTCCGAATACCGACCGGCGAGTTCTCCAAGAAATTCGAGATGCCCTGGTGCAGCGGAAACCGATTCGACGGCAGATCATCAATTATAAAAAGGACGGCACCCAATATTGGATGGACACGGATATCGTACCTATTCTTGACCCGGGGGGCAAATGTACCCACTTCGTGGCCATCGAGCGCGATATCTCGGAGGTGAAAAAGAACGAGGAATCGCTGAACCTGTTCCGAACCTTGATGGACCGGTCCCCGGACGCCATCGAAGTTGTTGATCCAGAAACGGGCCGCTTTCTTGACGTCAATGAAACGGCTTGCCAACGGTTGGGCTATACCCGTGACGAGATGCTTTCTCTCAGTATCCCAGACATCATTGTTGCCGATGACAGCCCATTCTCCATGCAACTTAATGTAGAAGAAATACGGAGGACGGGGTTCAAAATTATCGAGGGCCGCCATCGACGGAAAGATGGCTCGACTTTCCCCAGCGAAGTTAATGTCCAATACATCGACTTGAACCGGGGTTACCTGGTCGCGGTGGTTCGCGACATCACCGAGAGGAAGCGAACCGAGGCACGCTTCCGTCGTTTGGTGGATTCAAATGCGCAGGGCGTGATTTTTTGGAACATCAAGGGTGAGATCATGTCGGCGAACGATACCTTCCTGCGCACCGTGCGCTACACTCGTGAAGACTTGGAAGCTGGACGCATCAATTGGTTGGCCATGACTCCCCTGGAATACGCCCAACTCGACCGCCGTGCTTTGGAAGAAATTGCTGCCACTGGTGCCTCTGCGTTGTATGAGAAAGAACTGATCTGCAAGGATGGTACACGTGTACCCGTCCTGCTGGGTGCAGCCTCCTTTGAAGATAATCCGGAAGAGGGCGTATGTTTCTTTCTTGATCTCACCGAACGCAAAAAGCTGGAACATCAGTTTCTTCGGGCTCAACGGATGGAGAGCATTGGCACCCTGGCGGGCGGCATCGCTCATGACCTCAACAATATTCTGGCCCCGATCATGATGTCCATCGACATCCTCAAGACCATGTCGGATAAGCCGGAGGCAAAAAATATTCTGGAAACCATCGAAATCAGTGCCAGGCGCGGAGCGGATATTGTGCGTCAGGTACTCTCGTTTGCGCGGGGTATCGAAGGGGAAAGGATTGAAGTCCAACCCAAACACCTGTTACAGGATGTCGAATCCATCATCAAGGATACATTCCCGAAAGACATTAAGTTGCAGTTCTCTGTTCCCAACGACATTTGGACGATTTTGGGCGATCCCACGCAAATCCATCAAATTTTGGTCAACCTTTGTGTGAATGCTCGGGATGCCCTGCCAGATGGCGGCACTTTGACCATCAGCGTTGAGAATTGCATGTTGGATGAACACTATGCCGCGATGAATATCCAGGCCACACCCGGACGTTACATCTGCATCAGCGTAATTGACACTGGAACCGGCATGACACCGGACCTTATCGACAAAATTTTCGAGCCTTTCTTCACCACCAAGGAACTCAATAAGGGCACCGGCTTGGGCCTCTCGACGGTGATGGCCATCGTGAAGAGCCATAGCGGAATCATTAATGTTTACAGCGAGCCCGGCAAGGGCACGACTTTCAAAGTGTACCTACCTGCCTTGGAGGCATCTTCCGAAGCGCGAAAGGAAGAGACACCGCAAGTCAATTTGCCGCGTGGGAACGGTGAGACCATCCTGGTGGTCGATGATGAAGCTTCCATTCTCACCATCACCAGCCAGACGTTACAGGCTTTCGGCTATCGAGTTTTGACGGCGACGGATGGAACGGAAGCCCTGGCCGTTTACGTTGAAAAAAAGAAGGAGATCGCCGTCGTTCTGACCGATATGGCCATGCCGATTTTAGACGGGCCAGCCACGATTCGTGCCCTGATGAAAATCAATCCGGGAGTTAAAATCGTTGGCGCAAGTGGTCTTCATGCGAATGGCAGCCTGGCCAAAGCGTCAGGAGCTGGCGTCAAGCATTTCCTGACCAAACCCTACACCGCAGGAACCTTGCTTAGGGTCATTCGGACGATCTTAGACGAATCTTGATAGAGTGTAAGACTGATCAATAGTTCATTTCGTGCGAGGAGAGTAATGCCCTATGAGGGGCCGGGTAAGGTTCGCAACGGTGGTGGGCGCGACGGAGGAACGAAGCCGACGGCCCGCCACGGTTGCCACCACGATCGAATCAGTCCCCGGAGCGGTGCCAGCAGGCACGGCGGGAGGGGCATGTGCAATTGATCTCATCTACTCAGATTAAATCGCACTTTAATCTCCGGCTGCTCGTTCACAGTTTAATACTCCTATGCCGTGTAATGGAGGTATGCGCTTCTTATCTCTTATTGGGGCGGTGCTTTGCATCGTCATCGCGGCTGGGTTTAGTATCCAAGACTGGGGCTGGCTAATTTCTTTGATGATGCTTCCGGCGGTCTGCTTTTTCGGCCATTATGGGTTCGTCAAACGAAAGGTTCCTCGCAATGTGGTTCTGGCTTTGGGCGGGGTCCATTGGAATGAGGAGGATTTTTGCCGGGGATGGGAAATCGATGGCCGAACTGGTTCGGGCAAAACCGCGAGCGCGGTCGTTCCCATCATTCATCAATTGAAACAGAATCGCCCAGAGGTCGGCATCCTCGCGCTAGACACCAAGGGCGACTTGAGCGAACCGCTCGCGCGGATCGCCGATGATTTGAACTGTCGGGATAGCTTGGTCCAATTGGAAGTCAGGCCGGAGAATGCTTTCACGGAGTGGAAGCCTGCCGTGACGATGAATTTCTTGGCTGACACGTCCATCCCTTATTCGACCTACGCGAAGATCATCGTTGATGTGGCTATGGCTGCCGGCCAAAAGGGAGGCCAGGCCTTTTTCAAAGTCGCCGCGCAAACCGCGATTCAGAATACTTTCTCCGCACTGGCTGTGCTCAGTCGTCCCGTTACCATCCCGGCGTGCGCCGAGGTCATCGCAAGCCCGGGCAAATACGAGGAAATGGGAAAGACCCTACTCGCGTTGTCGGATGGCCGACCTGATTTGCTTCCACTCGTGCATTATTTTCACGAGTTCATCAAACAACCGCCGGAGCAGCTCGGCGGCATTCGGTCCACCGTGTTCAATTATCTTCAGCCGTTCACCGCGCCGGACATCGCGGAGGTTTTCTGCCCCGAAAAGCCGACCTTTTCCCTGAGCGAGATCGACCAAGGAAAGCTCATCAGCGTGAAAATCCCGCAAAAGTACCAAGTGGAGAAAAAGTACGTCGGACTCCTCCTGAAGGTGCTCTTTTATTTCCACGCCTTAAGGCGTTACGATCTGACCCAGGATCAACGCAGCCGGAAGAACCTGATCGTAATGGTGCTCGATGAAGCGCAAGAAACCGTGCTGGTCAGCGAAGACGGGATTTCGGATTACAACGTGATCGACAAGATTCGCGGCGCGCGCGCCACCACGATCAATTCCACGCAATCGCCTACCTCGTACATTCCCCCGATGGGAAGCCGGGAAAAGGCTGAGGTGTTTCTCCTAAACCTCGGCAACAAAATCTACTTCACCGCCGCCGACAAACAGGCCTCGGAAATGATCGCCGATGCCATCGGCAAGCACACGGTGAAAAAGCGGACATATGGCCGCAGTGCCGGAAAAAGCACGATGAGTTGGCGGGAAGAGGACGAGCACTGGATTAAACCGCATGTTCTACGCGACTTGCCCAAGCACACGGCCATCATCAAGCATTGCGAACAGAAATTCCGAACGATCACGCTTAAGCCCACCTCGTACACGGCTTGGTGATTGTATGCTGTTTGGGAAATCTATTACTTGCTTCCATCAAAAGAAAATCCAATCTGCTTTTTTGGCTTTTGAGCGAGTGATTCTTGCCGTTCAGCCCACTCCCGATAAGCGCAAATCAGGATGTAAGCCAAAAGTGATCCTATCGCTATCACGTAAATCCAACGCCAATCAAAATTCATAAGTTTCCTTTTCAGTGGGAGGCTTCCGGCCCCAACCATTTTCCTTCGATTAAGTAGAGTTCATAAAAGACAATCCACTCTGCTATCCAGGGGATAATTGTTTCATGGAGGTTATTCGTTCCGCGCCAGGGTGTTTGTTGTGGGTCGTAAAGGCATAGGCAGCCTTCCTTGTAAACGTGCGTTCTTGCCTTAGCTATAATCGATGGATCTTTGATTGTAACGTGGGGTATTCCTCCCATTGGATAGTCGATTTCAATGGAGTAAGTAGGAGAATACTCAGTCGGACGAATTGTCCCAAAGCACTTAAGTATGTTTTTTTTGCTCAAGCAGCGGAAAGTTGAAAAATACCTGCGAATTCTTTGCGCCTGAATGCTAAAGATCGTCTGCTCTTGTGCAGTAACCTTTCCCTTGCGGAATATCTTTGAAGCTTTTCCGATGGTTCCACCATGAAAGGCATGCGGGCGGTTAGACACCCCGCCAAGGACCGAAATTATTCCTGTGGGTGAGGTCAGCGCGCGAGATGCGTTAATCAATTCGGCCTTAGCACGTAAATCAGCTTTCCTTGCTTCGGTGCTTTCGTCGAACTCAGCGAAAAAACCCTCTGATTGGAATAACCAATCCCACGCATCGCGAGCTTCCTTCTTCGTGCAATTTACTGAATGCAGAACCGAGAGCTTGCCGAGCGCTTCATTAATTTGCGTGCGAAGAAACACTACGTTGTCGTCGGCGCTCGTGTTGGTGAGTTTTTTATGTGGAAAGTTGGTATCGGCAAGATTTTCGATCTCTAAGTTGCCTGCCAGCCTATTCTTCAAGCGTACGAGCAACCAATAAAACGCCTCATCGTCCCGCTCGGTTGCTTGGAAACATTCGATGGTAAGCATCATTAACTTCAGGCCGTTGGGCATATCCCATGCGTATCGGCTGCGGCAAAAGCGCTTTACGAGCCGTATCGTTCTCCTAAGTTGGCTCCCTGATCCTGCTACAAGTTCATTCTGGATAATTATTTTGCCTTCAAACCATACCGTCACCTGGGTGGGATTTGACTCAACCCATCCCTCTGCGCTTGCCAGTTCGCGGACTATTTTGGCGTCCCTTTCATATTGCCTGTAAATGGGGAAATCGATGTGATGCTTGTAGTCATCCTCCTCCGCATAATAAACACGCACGCAATTGGCCATAATTTCCGGCTGATGAGTGAATCGGTCGTCTTCCAAAGCTTTCCGAACGAGCCTTCGAGCCTTATCTGCGGTCATAGCCGGGGCATTAAAAGTTCCACGTGATGCTTTGTGGGCTTGGGTGCGGCGCGACAAAAACAACGGCGATATCGCTACATATTTCCAGTGCAGTACAGCTTTGGTGCAAATGCGGCGAAATCGTACAGGCGTTGACGTTCAACGGAAGCGCTGGGCAGCTTATCGCCCGAAATATATTTTGCCAGCTATCAGTCAATAAGGTTATCGACATTGCCAAGCAACAAATTGCGGCGTGAGACCCTTACGGGATAATAGCCTATCGTAGATATAGTCTATGCTTACTCGCTGACGTGAGTGAGTCATTTCCATCTTTAATGGAGGGGTGAGCCAACCTCTCCATTTATCTCGCGGGAAACCTTTCCAGAGCAAGCTTGAGCCGTTCGCGGACTTGATCCGCGATTGGCGGCGGCGGCGCAAAAGTTATCGGCTCATCGCGCAAATGCTACGCGATGAGCACAGCATCATCGTCGATCACACCAGTATTTGGAGCTACGTCAAAGTCCGCTCCCGGTCGCGGCCCGTTTACACCATGTCGGAAGAGACCGTTCGGAAGCACCCAACGCCGTCGGCGCTCGACCCGATTGCCCGACTCAAAGCGAAGCCGGTGGCCGCGCCATCAGCACCCATTTTTGAATACGACGAAAACAAACCCCTAACCCTTATTAACGAAAAATCATGAAAACTAGAAAAAAGAAAGTCGTTTTTCCCACCGGTGGAAAAGGCGGCAGTGGAAAAACAACCGTTACCACGGCTCTGGCCGAATGGTACGAAGAAAATCAAATCCCGTGCACGATGCTCGATCTCGACATCGAAAATAAGAAGAAAGGAAGCTTCTCGCATTTCTTCCCCGACCGAGCTGTCAAAATCGACATTAACACCCAGGCTGGCCTTGATGCGTTTATTGACCATGCCGACAAGGAACCGGACATCATCCTCGCCGACATGGGCGCGGGCAGTGGCAAGGTTTCCTCGGGGTGGTTCAATTCGATGTACGAGTCGATTGCCGACACCTTGGCCTTTACCGCCATCGGCGTCGTGACCAGCGACCCTGCCAGCGTGGAAAGCCTCCTCAACTGGGCGGCCCAGTTGCAGAATCGGGTCTCGTACCTGGTAGTGCTCAACCAGCAGGAAGATATTCAGGTTGATTTTACCTATTGGGAGAGATCGGCGGAAGCGGCTGCCTTCCGCGCTGCCTTTAATCCCCCCATCATCCGCATGGAGGCGAGATTGCCTGATTTGCAACATGCCCTGCGCAACCACGGGTTTACTCTCGGTAAAGTCGCGGCTCGGGAAGTGACCGGGACGGAGCTGAGCAAAAGTAGCTTGGTTGTTCGCGCACAGGCATACCGGCGTCAGCTATTCGCGGAATTTAGCCGGGTCAAGGAGGCCCTTCTCCCATGAAACCAGACACATTCGACGACCTCGCGAAATATGTCCCAGAGGAACACCTTACGGAGTTTTGGCGAATGGTTTCCCGTTTGCGCCAACTCAGGCCGGACGACGAAATCCTCAACATCTTCCAGGCCATGGGGGTGATGACCTTCATCCTGCGCGACCTGCCGTCCGCATTGATCGCCGAGCGGAACGGCTGGAATACGCAACTTGATGCTTTTCGGGGTGAGATAAGCCAAATGGTCGAAAGTGCGGCCAAGCATGGCGTCACGGTCATTAACCATGGCGAAGTACTGAACGACGCCATGGTCAAGAACGGCCTGATGATTCGGGAATGCGCCACTCTCATTCAACAGTCTTCCCAGGAAGCGGTGAAGCAAATCGATGTGGATGTCATCAGCGATAAGGTGAGCACCCGCATCGAAGAAAGGATCGTAACGCGCTTGGATGGGATCATAACGAGGGCGGAACACATTCTGGAGGTGTTAGACCAGGTGGCCAGCGAATGCCTACGGGCGGTGAAGGCATGGAAAAAGGCCACCGTCTGGCCGCTGGTCGGTGGTATCTCGGCGGGCATTCTCGGGCTGTGCCTCACGTTGACCGGCCTCGGCCTGAAGATGTTCTATGACGCTGATCAAGTGGCCCTACAGACCAAACTGGCAGAGGTTCAAGGGATGGCGGAAACGAACAAGACGGCGTTCGCGCTGCTCGCCCAAAATCAAATCGCGTTGGAGGTTGCCGGTGTCAGGGATGACAGCGGCCAAACGCTCTCGGGTCAAAAGGCGCTCAACCTGACGCCTGCTTCTGACGTGAGACTAGAGACGGCTCCCGATCAGTCGAAGCGGGCGGTCATCTTCATCTCTGACCCCCAAACCGCACCCGGACTTTTTCCTCCTTGGCGCGTTGGTCCCTGATTCTGAATCGAAAATGTTCCCACGGTCTTCCCACTTTGTTCCCACACGATCTTGTGGTGAGGATGGCGAGTTCCCACAAAGCTCCCACGATGTTCCTACACTGTGGGAACTCGTGGGAACTTTTCCCCTGATCTTTTCTCGGGCCATAGCTGCGCTACGGGGAGATGTCTTCAGGAATTTTCTCCCCTCCCTCTGAGTTCATAACCATGAAAAGAGCGATGTAGAATATGTTACGAATTTTCTGTAGCGAGGATGTTTCTCAGGCCCGGAATTACTATACCAGCAGCCTGAAATATGAAGCTGATCCTTCAAAATTGGGACAGTATTATGGTCAGGAACAGGAGGTCATCGGTGAATGGCAGGGTAAAGGTGCCGAGCGTTTGGGCCTGCATGGAAAGGTGGATCAGGCGGCTTTTGAAACCTTGTGTGACAATAAACGCCCTGGGACAAATAATCGGCTAACACCCCGGACCAATGATCATCGCCGGGTCGGTTATGATTTCAATTTCAACTGCCCGAAAAGCGTTTCCATTGTCCATGCCCTGACAGGCGATGAACGTGTCCTGGCTGCATTTCGGGAATCTGTCTCGGAAACGATGCGCCAGATCGAATCGGACATGAAAACACGGGTCCGGGTTCATGGTGCGGATGAAGATCGCAAAACGGGTAATATGGTTTGGGGCGAATTTATCCATTTCACGGCGCGTCCCGTGGAAGGCAGGCCCGATCCCCACCTCCATGCCCATTGCTACGCTTTTAACGCCACCTACGATCCGGTGGAGGAAAAATGGAAAGCCGGGCAATTCGGGGACATCAAACGCGATGCTGAGTATTACGAGGCGGCTTTCCATGCTCGGCTGGCGAAGAAGATTGGGGAGCTCGGGTATGGAGTAGGCCGTTCGGGGGACTGGTGGGAAATCAAGGGGTTGTCTCGGGAAACACTGGAAAAGTTTTCGCAGCGGACGGAAAAGATCGAACAGGCGGCTAAGGAGGGTGCCATCGACGATGCTGCTGCCAGGGACAAGCTCGCGGCCCTGACTCGCGAGAAGAAGGTTAAGACCTCGATGAGTGATCTCAAGCGGGAGTGGGTGGATCGTCTGACACTCGAGGAAAAGCAGTCCCTGACGGACCTATTAGGGCAGCAGCAAAGTCAGGTAATCACAGCGCGGGAATCAATGGATTATGCCTTGGCCCATTGCCATGAGCGGGCTTCAGTCGTGACCGATAAAGCCTTGGTGACGGAGGCCCTTTGGCATGGCGTCGGACAGGTCGATGTCGCGCAAGGGGAAAGGCAACTTTTGCGCGAGGACATCCTGACGCAGGAAATGGACAATCGGCGATGGTGTACGACGAAAGAAGTCCTCCGCGAGGAATGGGAAAATATCGACTTCGTGAAAAAAGGATACGGTCAATGCCATCGGCTGAATCGCAAGCCGTATAACTTCCAGAATAACCATCTCGGGCAGGATCAAATGGATGCCGTCCGGCATGTGATGACTTCACCGGATCGAGTCATGGCAACCCGCGGCCCTGCCGGGGCGGGCAAGACGACCATGATGCAGGAGGCTGTCGCAGCGATCGAGGCCAGCGGTCATAGGGTCTTTACGTTCGCTCCGAGTGCCGAATCTTCACGGGGTACGCTGCGCAATGAAGGTTTTCAAGATGCCGAGACGGTGGCACATCTTCTCAAAAACGAATCGTTGCATCCTCAATTGCACGGGCAAGTGCTTTGGATCGACGAGGCCGGATTACTCAGCGCCCGCCAAATGCGCGGAATCTTCCAATTGGCCGAAAAGCAGGATTGCCGGGTGATCCTGTCAGGCGACACGGCCCAGCACACGTCCGTCGAACGGGGCGATGCCCTGCGGCTGCTGGAAACCTATGCCGGGCTAAAAGCCGCTCAGCTCACCGAAATCCGGCGGCAAAAAAGCGACCAATACCGGGAAGCGGTTCGGGACCTGGCCAAGGGTGATGCCCGACGCGGTTTTGAAAAACTCGATCAAATGGGTGCCATCAAGGAATTGCCGGAAGACGAGCGTTACAAGCAACTCGCCACGGATTACGCCGATGCGGTATCCCGACGCAAAACAGCCCTGGTTGTGTCGCCCACTCATGCCGAGGGGGAACGCGTGACGGCCGAGATTCGGGGAGAATTGAAAAAGCGGGGTAAGCTCGGGACCGATGAGAGAAAGCTTACCCGCCTCATTAACCAGCAATGGACGGAGGCGCAACGGGGCAATCCTCAAAGTTACAGCCCCGGCCAGACGGTCCAGTTCCATCAAAATGCACCCGGTTTTACCCGTGGCCAAAGGCTCACGGTATCGTGTGTAGGCCATGACGGTTCTGTGTACGGCCAGAACGAAAATGGGCGGCAATACGCACTGCCGTTGGACCAAAGTTCCCGGTTTCAAGTTTACGAAACTCAGACATTGCCACTGGTTCCGGGCGATAAAATCCGGATCAGCCAAAATGGATTCACCGCCGACGGGAAACACCATCTGAATAATGGAGCCGTCTACCAAGTGAAGGGGTTCACCAAGACGGGCGATCTCAAGCTGACGAACGGCTGGGTCATCGGCAAGGATTACGGGAATTTGGCTCACGGCTATTGCCAGACGTCCTACGTCGCCCAGAGCAAAACTGTGGACCATGTTTTCGTGGCGCAATCGGCGGCATCTCTGGGTGCATCCTCCGCCGAACAGTTTTATGTCTCGGTCAGCCGCGCCAGAGACAGCGTGACCGTGTACACGGACGACAAGGCGCGGTTGGCGGAAATCATCCAATCCAGCGGCGCACGCATGACCGCCCATGAATTGCTCAAATTTCCAGTCGCAGCAAATGTCGTCGATCCTTTCGAGTCAATGTTACGAGAAAAAGAGGCCATTCCTACAACCCAACCATTACCACCGGATACAGAGCGTAAAAAAGAGCACCCAGTCGAAAAAATTCAACCCGCGGAATCGCCAAAGGAAAGCCGCAAACTGAAACCCTTCAATTGTTTTGAGCCTGAACGAACCAGACGCGGGATTTCAATTTGAGTAACATGCGACTCACCTTATCCATGGCTTGTTAAGGAATACGCAAGCCCAATTTAGAGGAAATTCGATACCGGTAGGCTGGCACTTTTGACCTGCGAGGATTCTTTCTCCACGAGGTGTCGCTAGGATCGAACCCTACGGATAATCCTCTAAAATCCTGATAGTACAATTTTGCCGATGGTTTTTCCGCTTTCGACAAGGGCGTGGGCTTGTTTTAAGTTTGCGGCGTTGATCAAACCAAGATTCGTCCGGACAGTGGAACGAATAGAGCCGGCATCGATCAACCCGGCAACCTCGTTGAGAAGGCGCCCCTGGTCTCTCATATTCGCTGTTTGAAACCGAGGGCGGCCAAACATGAACTCCCAATGGAGGGAAAGGCTTTTCGGCTTTAGTTTGTTGATGTCGACGGGTTGGGGCAGATTTTCGATCAAGACCATCGCGGCTTCGGGAGCCATCGCCTCAATGATTTCATCGAAGTGGTCTTCGGTCTTGGTGAGCGCCAGAACATAGTTCACACCGTTCGGGACGATCTTTTTGACCTGGGCCGCCAGTGGTTGACAATGGTCAACCACTTGGTCGGCTCCCATTTCACAACACCAGTCGACCGTCTCGGGACGTGACGCGCTGGCAATAATCGTCAAACCAGTCAGCTTTTTAGCGAGCTGCGTCGCAATCGAACCCACTCCTCCAGCACCCCCGATGATGAGAATTGAGCCCTGATTGGAGGGGATGTCCCGGCGCAATGCCAGTCGATCAAAGAGCATTTCCCAAGCGGTGATAGTGGTGAGGGGTAACGCCGCTGCATCGGCAAAATCAATGGTCTTGGGTTTCTTGCCAACAATACGCTCATCCACGGCTTGAAATTCAGCGTAAGAACCTGGGCGATCCACTGAGCCCGCATAATATACCTCGTCGCCAGGCTTGAAGAGAGTCACTTCGGAACCAACCTCCTCGACCACACCGGCAGAATCCCATCCCAGAATCTTGAGTTCACCGGAAGGTTGTCCGGGGCCGCTTCCTTTTCGGATCTTGGTATCCACGGGATTAACGGATATCGCGCGGACCTGCACGAGGAGATCGCGAGGTCCCGGCTTGGGTTTATCGACCACCACATCGATGAGACTTTCAGGATTCTCGACGGGCAGTTGCTGACGGAAGCTGATGGCTTTCATGATTGGGCCCCGGAGTTGAAAAAGGTCGTAAAAAGGCGCACCACCTCGGCAAATGGTGCGTTGGGTAGACCGTGCCGGTGTTGAATAAATTCCGGGGAAGTAAGTCCGATATAAACTTCTCCAGGGGTGGTTTCCCAAACGAGAGCTTTGAGCGGCAGATCGATGGCGAGACTCGGATACGCGTCCATCAGCGGCGTACCTTTGGCTGGGTCACCAAAGATAAGAAGAGTGGTGGGCCTCAAGGTCAAACCCGCGACTGCAGCCTCCGCCGCTTGGTCGATTTTGGCGAATAGCTTGATCTTCTTGGCCTTGAAGAGGGCCTCCATTCGTTCCACGGTTTCGTTGAACGACCAGGGACTAGAAAATCGAATGATTCCGCTGGCAGCGTCCGTCGTGATTTCTTGGGGCTTCATCCGGAGTGACTGGTTAAGGGGTTTTTGTTGGAGCGGCTTCCGATTGTTGAAGGATCAAATCGCCATCTCCCTTTTCTCCCGAGCGCACCTCCAGTTTCAAGGCGGGAGCGGTGGTCGATGTCGAAGCAACGCGCTTCAAAGGTCCCAGAGTTTGCGCGATGGCCGCACCACCTATGCCCGCATTCAGGACGACAAGCCCCTGGGGATCGCCATCACCAAGCAGCATCAGACGATATTTCTTCCCTGGCTCCAATCCTGTCGCTGCAATTTGTAGATTATCGATGAGTCCCAGCGAATTGATGGAAACACTGGCATGCGCGGCGGAATGGGCCGAGGCTGGCGGTACCAGATCAACATGGATTGCTGTCGTTGTCGGGCTAAGAGGCTTGAGATTTGCGGTGCCCGTGTCGTCTGTCGTGGCATCGGGCACATAAACGAGCGCCTGGGGCAATTGTCCCACGGGAATCGAGGAGACAATTTGATTACTGGCCGTATCGATGACCTGGACGGCATCGCCGTTTTCCAGGCCTATGTAAACTCGGCTTCCATCTCCTGAACCCCAAATTCCGTGCGGGAGATCTCCGGTCTTGATCGTAGTGACCAATTGCGGCGAGGCTCCCACATCGCGGGTATAAACCAACACTTCGTCTTTTCCTCCAACCGTGATGTAAGCGAAGTGTCCCTTTGCATTATCGACAAAAGTGACGTGATTGGTGATGGGGCCCGTTTCAAGCGTGGTCAGCGTCTGGAAGGGTGTCTTCGCGCTGACTACCTGAGTCTTCCCTGAATCCTTGAGGGTGAACCAAACCTCGTCCTGATCGACGGCAAGGTTGGGCGAGAACGGGCTGGCCTGGGGTACGCGGGCAACGACCTCATAGGTGGCAGTATCAATGACGTCCATCTCCGGCGTAAAGGAGGATGGCACGAAAGCATACTTCCCATCGGGTCGAAACATGACCATGCCCGGGCCATTAGCAGTTTCGATACGCCGAATCTCCTTTATCTTCACGGGATCGACCACGCTGACGTAGTTCTCACCACGAACAGCAATCCAAAGCTCGCTTCCATCCGGCTTGAAAAAACCCTCGTGCGGGGCACGGCCCACGTAGAGCTTCCCTTTGACCGTATTCGTTTCGGTATCGATCAGCGTTACGGAGTTGGAACCAATGGAAATGACGTCGAGGGTTTTGTGGTCTGGAGAGAAGCCAAGGCCATGCACCAAAAGCTCGCCGCGATAGAGCGGACTTAGGGCAACGGGAACATCTTCCCCCAGATGAATTGCGCCGAGGTATTTATTCGTGGCTGGGTCGATGACTGAAACTGTGTTGGAGGTTTGGTCGCCGGTATAAACCCGGTCGCCTGCTTGGGCAGAAGATAAAGCGACGCCGAGGGCCACTAGGGTAACGAATGTTTTCATGTGATTATTTATCCTTCTGCGCCGTGGCGTGCTTTTTGAGCCACAAGTTCATCAAATCAATTTCGGACTTCTGGTCGGCGATGATTTCCTGGGCGAGACGACGCATGGCCGGATCTTTGCCATACAATAGCTCGGCCTTCGCCATGTCGATGGCTCCCTGATGATGAGGGACCATCATTGAGGCGAAATCGTGATCCGCATCGCCGGTCATGGGAGCGTCGGCCATGCCCTTGTCCATGACTTTCATGCTCGTATCCATATCACTGGCGAATTTCGACTCAGGAGCCTTCGATCCCATGTCCATTGTTGACATATCCATTTGAGCGAATGCCGTTGCCGCGCAAACCAGACTTCCCAACATAATCCATTTGATTTTCATGACTGGAGTTCCTTTCTTGTTTTGGTTTATAAATCCAACTGAGATAACCCGAGGTGCTCGTCCGGTCGTCGCCCGAGAGACCAGTGATATTTGCGCTCCGATTCCTGGATGGGCAAATCGTTGATGCTGGCATACCGCCGCTGCATCAGGCCGTCGGGATTAAATTCCCAGTTCTCATTGCCGTAAGACCGAAACCAGTTGCCACTATCGTCGTGCCATTCGTAGGCGAAGCGGACAGCAATACGATTTTCATGGAATGCCCAGAGTTCCTTGATCAGTCGATAATCCAATTCCTTTGCCCATTTACGGGTGAGAAATTGCACAATGGCTTCGCGGCCGCTGACAAACTCCGAGCGGTTGCGCCATGAACTATCGATGGAATAGGCCAAAGAGACTTTTTCAGGATTACGGCTGTTCCAGCCATCTTCTGCCAGACGGACTTTCTCGATGGCCGAGTCGCGATCAAAGGGCGGGAGGGGTGGACGTTGATCCATATCAGTCCTTGGGTTTGAGTTGAGCTTCCAGTTCAGCGATGCGGTGCTGGAGCGGCGAGACGATGCCTTTGATGTCCTCCACCGTGTAGCGGGGAGTGATATGTTGGGAGCAATTCCAATCGAAGGAGACCACGTCGATAAAGAACAACCGCTCAACTTGATCGCGCACCTCCGGCTCGGCGAGTTGGGCGACCAACTCGGGATGCTTCCGGGCGTCTTCCAACCGAGCATGGCCCATGATCTTCAACCGTGTTCTCTGCGGATAATCCATCAAAAAGAGCATCACTCGATCCGTGACGGCGAGGTTGCCAACGGAAATGAGCTGGCGATTGCCTTTGTAATCGGCAAAGGCGAGCTGGGTCGGACTCAAGACCCGCAGGAAGCCTGTCTCACCACCGCGATGTTGCAGATAGGGCCAGCCCGTTTCGCTGACCGTCGCCATGTAAAAGCTGTCGCGCGCTTGGATGAAATCGATTTCGTCATGCGTTAGCGCATCAGGTCCGGGAACATGACGAACGGGCCGGGGCTGGCCATAGTACTCCTCTTGTGCCTTGCGCACAGAATCGGTAAAGGCAAGCTCGTGGAATTTGAAGGCCATAAGTTTCGTCGAAAAAATGTCTCATTTTACTTGGCCATCGGAGGCACCGCTGAAAACAGCGGAATGAGTCCTTCCAACATGGTGGGATGCGTAAAGACGGCGTCGCGAAGTGCGGCGTAGGGCATTTTGCCGAGCATGGCGACCTGGACCGTGGACATGACTTCGCCCGCCATAACGCCAAACATGGTGAACCCAAGAATCTGGTCGCTTTGGGAATCAATGAGAACTTTCATGAATCCACGCGTTTCCGAGAGGGTTCGGGTTCGCAAATCGGCCATCATCGGAATTTTAGCCAGACGATAGGTGATGCCCCGTTCCTTCGCTTCTCTTTCGCTCAGGCCGATTCGAGCAAGTTCGGGATCGGTGAACATGGTGAATGGCACCTGACGCCCCGTCGTCACATGGTTGCCGCCGGTGATGTTGTCACGCACGACGCGGAAATCATCGAAAGAGATATGCGTGAAATGGGGGTTGCCGGCGCAATCTCCGATGGCCCATGTGCCATCCGCAGTGGTTTGCAGGCGCTCGTTGACCCTCACAAATCCGCGCTCGGTCGTTTCCACTCCGGCCAATTCCAAGCCGATGCCGCTGGTATTGGGCGTGCGCCCGCCAGCGACGAGGAGATGGGATCCTTCCAGTACCAAGTCAACGCCATCGCGCGTGCAGTGGAGTTTGACCCATTCACCCGATTTACCCTCGACTCGATTGATCTTGGTGTTCGTAGCGACGGCAATCCCTTCATCCCGGAATAATTCTTCCAAGCCTTGAGTTACATCCTCGTCTTCGCGATGGGCGAGATGCCCGTTGCGCTCGACGATGGTGACTTCGCTGCCGAAGCGGCGCATGGCCTGGGATAATTCCAGGCCGATGTAGCCACCGCCAAGGACGAGGAGGTGCTTTGGAATATGATCCAATTCCAGCGCCTCAATGTGGGTGAGCGGACTGGCTTCACTGAGGCCGAGCGTGTGATCGATGGTCGCGCGACTGCCGGTATTGATGACAACATTCTTTCCGTGAATCGTGCGCGTTCCGCCATCGGCCATGGTCACTTCAAGAGTTTTAGGCCCGACAAACTTCCCCGAACCCATAACCAGTTCTGTCCCGGTCTTCTTGTAGATATCGTAATGCATATCGACTAGGCCACTAACCATCTTTCGTTTGCGGTCGCGAACGGCCGACATATTGATGTGGACATTCTCCTTGCTGATCCCGAATTCTTCGCTGCGATAGAAATAGGAAGCAATCTTGGCACTGTGGATGACGTTCTTGCTTGGCAGGCAGGCAATATTGGGGCACGAACCTCCGACCCATTTGCGCTCGATGACGACGGCGCGCTGACCTTTCCGGGCCAAGGTCCAGGCGAGGTATTTGCCGCCTTCGCCGCTGCCGAGTACGACCAGATCATATTCTTCGGGATTTGTGGTGGGTGTTGTCATGTGGGTGCTGATGAGAGTTGGATTTGACTCGGATTAAAGATCGTTGGATCACCATTCATTCGGCGTCAGCTTGGTGTAGAGACCTGTCCAAAGTGAAATTTGCAATTGCAGGGACTTGCACCAGGCCAGATGCATTTTTTCAACCTCCTCGGGCGAATGGCCCTTTGCTGCCATGTACGGCTTGATCGTCTCATTCATCACGGGGATGAAGGCGATGATGTCGCGCAATGGAACATGCGGTGTTGATTGCACGCCATCCACTTGGTTCTTTTTCAGGCTGGTGTGGCGCAGGGCAATTTCCTGCTGATAATCGAGCCAAGTCTGGTCGTAGGGCCGCAGACACGTGTCCAGAACCCACTGTTGAAAGCGGAGGTTGCTGGCAGCGAGGTAATTGGGCAGCGGATTTCCGTCGGGAGATCGCGAATGCCGGGCCAGATGCGGAATGCTGGCAATGATTTTACTGCGCCAGTGCTCGACAACCTGTTTCACCTGATCTTTCAATACCTCGCCCGCCAGATTCAGAAAGCGCTCATCTTCGGTTGTGAACCCGACGCTGGTTTTCATCTGCTCCAGTTCCTGAAGTGAAATCGATGACTTTGAAATGGCTTCTGCGCCGTAGGCATAGCCCGGAATGGTTTCGGAGATTTTTTCCATTGTTGTTTCCTCTATTATTGAGAATTCCACGATTGAATGAAATGCGCCAATCCCTTCAGCTCAGCGGCGGTACCATCGGGCATCACCCCCAACTCTTCGGGCGGAAGGTTGAGCCTGTTTACCCAGTAGGTGGGATATCCAAATATCTTCGCACCTGCGGCATCCCAACCTCCATAGGCGACAAAAAGAATTTCTTCGCGATCCAGGTTGAAGGCTTTAATGCCCATCTCATAGGCTCGCGGATCGGGCTTAAAGGCCTTAACTTCGTCCGTGCTGTGAAGACCCTCAAAAATGTCGCCCAAACCTGAATGCACGACGCAGGAGTTCTGCATCTGCGATGTAAAGTTGGATAATATGATCATGCGGACGCCTTCACTCTTCAGCAATCGGAGTGCCGGTGTGACATCAGGCCAAGACTCGAGATTGAGGTACCCATCCATGAGTTGCGAGACCTGTTGCTGGCTCATTCCAATCTTTACCTTCTTAGCGGCGTAATGGAGCGCATCTCGCGTCACCTGCCAAAAATCCACATAGCTTCCCGAAACTGTTCGTAGCCAGGTATACTCAAACTGGCGCGTTCGCCATTCATTGCTCAGTTCCGTGCCTCTCCCAGGGAAAAACTCTTCTGCCAAAGCGAACACTGGCCGTGGATCGAATATGGGAAAGGCATCGAAGGCGATAGCCTTGATTTTTGGGCGCGTGGCGGCATTAGCCAGCGGAGCAGAGGCCAAGAGGCCCGCTGCCACGCTCACCGTTGTAAGGCGAAGAAAGTCCCGCCGCCCCAGACAGTCTTTTGGATTCATAAACTCCTAGGCTCGGCGTCGCCGCTTCAGATGCAAAGCCTAGAGATTAGCCTTAAGGAAATTGAGTATTTCCTGGCCAATTTCAGTGGCATGCGTTTCGAGGGCAAAGTGCCCCGTGTCGTAAAACACTACTTTGGCCTTGGGATTGTCGCGCTTGTAAGCTTCGGCACCGGGCGGGATAAAGAAGGGATCGTTTTTACCCCAGACTGCGAGTGTGGGTGGCTGATACTTACGGAAGAACTCCTGGAACTTGGGATAAAGCTCCACGTTGGTTTTGTAGTCACCGATGAGATCGAGCTGGATCTCGCCGCTTTGCGGACGATCCAACAAGGTTTGATCAAGGAGAATGGCCTCCGGCGCGATCTTCTCCTCGGGATTGGTAACGCCATGGTAGTACTGCCAACGGGTGGTGTCCAAGGTCTGGAGCTTACGTAGAGCTTCGCGGTTTTCGCGAGTGGGATTTTCCCAATAGGTCTGGACCGGAGCCCAATCCTTACTGAGGCCGTCGATATAGGCGTTGCCGTTTTGGGTGATGATCGCCGTGATGCGTTCAGGAAAGCGAAGCGCCATGCGAAGGCCGGTAGGAGCGCCGTAGTCAAAAATGTAGATCGCGAACTTCTTCATGCCGAGTAGCTCGACAAAATCGCCCATTACCTTGGCTACGTTGGCAAAGGTGTACTGGAAGACGTCGTGGCCGGGAGCATCGGAGAATCCGAAACCGGGAAGGTCTGGCGCAATAATGTGGAAATCGTCCTGCAATGGCGGAATCAAATTGCGAAACATGTGACTGGAAGTCGGGAAGCCGTGCAGGAGAAGAACGGTCGGCTTCTGCGGATCGCCGGCTTCGCGGTAGAAAATCTTGAACCCATTAACGGCGACGGTTTTGAAGGAGAGTTTGGTTGTATTCATGATGGTGGAAAGTTCGAGTTAGTAACTTTGTATTTAAACTTTGATAAGTTACCAATGCTTCCGATGACGTAACTTGTCAACCTGTATTTTATAGGTTATCTTGCAAACATGCCTCCCTCCTCTGAAACAAAGCAAGTGGCACGCCCGGAATTCATTTTCATCGGCGAACATCCCGCCATCGATTTTGCCAATACTCGCGTGGTTGATCACGGAGCTCCCATGGAACTGTTTCTTTCCTGGGCGGATGTTGTGAACTGGTTTTCCCAAGCAAAATTGGTCACGAGCGAGAGCTTGGAATTGCCCGCGAATGACAGGACACGAGCTTTAGAGAGTGTGCTAGAACTTCGCCAAGCGTGGGAAAAAGTACTTGCGGAACTCGTCTCCGGCGGGAAGGTCAGCGACGCCTTTCTCGGACGCCTCAATGGATTTCTTGCTCTGGACATTTTTCACGAAATCCTGTGCCGCGACGGAAAGAAAAGATTTCGTGTTACTCGCTCGGAGTCCCATCTCCACGGCGAAAAGCTTGCCCTTAACCTGATCGCCCACCAGATTGCCGGTTTTCTGGCCGAGGCTAATCTCAATTATGTCCACCGGTGCGCCAATACGACCTCTTGCGTGCTCTATTTTTACGACACGACTAAGAATCATCGCCGGCAGTGGTGCAGCGTGGCCACATGTGGAAATCGGCATAAAGTCGCCCAATTCCGTAAACGACAGGTCCAAGCCAAAAAGTAAAAGGGGAGCCCAGCTAAGCTTTCCCAACGGCGTGACGCCATCCGACCAGAGTCCTCCCCCGAGGATCAGGTTAAGCAATTTGTCGCAAAGCGTACCTGTTCGATGGTAGAATGGCTGGAAGGCTGACATCCATGATACAACCCACAATGTCCACTGCCCGGAAGCGCAAGGCGGAACTCGGACAGTTCCTCACGCCACCGCCGGTAGCCGACTTTATGGCATCTCTATTTGAGCCGTTGCCCAAAGTGGTACGTCTTTTGGATGCGGGGGCTGGAGCGGGTGCTCTCACCGCAGCTTTCGTATCGCGATTGTGTAAAAGGAGGGACGGTGTTCGCACGGTCGAAGCGACCCTTTACGAGGTCGATTCTAATATTTTAGAAGCCCTTTCAGCGACGATGAGAAAATGCCAATGTGCTTGCGGCCTCGCGGGTATTCGCTTCTCCTTCACCCTTCATGAGGTCGATTTTATCCAAGAAATGGCTGCTTCCCTTAGGGGAGACCTTTTCGGCTCAACGCCTCCTGCGTTCGATGCCGCAATTGCGAATCCACCTTATCGAAAGATCAGCACAGATTCAGCGGAAAGACATGCTCTGCGTTCCGTCAGAGTTGAAACGAGCAATCTCTACACGGCCTTTATCGCGCTCATTCAGAGGTTACTGGTTCCTGGCGGACAACTTGTCGGGATAACTCCACGAAGCTTCTGCAACGGCCCGTATTTTCAACCTTTCCGCGAAGACTTCTTGAATGACTTATCGCTCCGAAGGCTCCATGTTTTTGAATCACGCGAAGCTGCGTTTAGGGAAGACAGCGTGCTGCAGGAAAACATCATTTTCCATGCCGTGAAAAGCCGCAAACATCCTCGTGAGATAGTAGTCTCCAGCAGTAGCGGAGAACGTGGAGACATGGTAACCGAATCCGTTTTCCCGTTTACTGAAGTCGTTCATTCCCAAGATGCAGAGAAGTTTATTCATATTCCTTCGGCTCCCTGTCACGCAGAGGCCAAAAAAACGATGGATGGCCTTACCTCAAGCCTTACTTCTTTAGGCGTGAACGTCTCCACCGGGCGCGTCGTGGATTTTAGACTCAAAGAATCACTTCGTTGGAAGCCAGAGAAAGGTGCAGTCCCTCTGGTGTATCCCTGCCATTTTAACGGCGGAACAATCCACTGGCCTAAGATCGAGGCCCGCAAGCCAAATGCCATCCTCGATAATGATGAAACTCGTCCATGGTTAGTACCATCGGGAGTCTATTTGCTTGTGAAGCGCTTTACGTCAAAAGAGGAACGCCGCCGTCTTGTGGCCTGCATATTTGACCCGGACGATATTAAAGCGGAGTGGCTAGGTTTTGAAAATCATCTGAATTACTTTCATATGAGCGGCCATGGGCTTGATCGAAAACTTGCGACCGGCCTGTTTGCTTATCTTAATTCTACCATGGTCGATCATTATTTCCGGCGGTTCAGCGGACACACCCAGGTAAATGCCACTGACCTTAGGAAGTTGAATTATCCTGACCGGAATGTCCTGCAAGCCATGGGTGCCGAATTGAAAACAGTCGATCTCGGTCAAGAAGCTCTGGATAGACTTGTAACTAAGCACCTTCATGCCTCCCGATAAACCGATTCGCAAAGCTACAGCCAGAAAGCGGCGACTCGCAGAGACCATGGAGGCTCTGACTGCCTTGCAATTTGGTCCAAAGCAAAGGAACGAAATTGCCGCTTACACGCTTCTGGCCCTACTTGATCTCCAACCCGATGTTCCTTGGGAAGACGCTCAAGCGCCGCTCTGTGGGATTACGCCTATCATTGATTTCATCGCTAAAGCATATGGGGTGCGGTTTGCGCCCAACACTCGCGAAACTGTTCGCGATGACGCCGTTAAATTCTTTGTTGAAGAGGGTTTGCTCCTTCGCAATCCTGACGATCCCAATCGCCCGACGAATAGCGGCAATACCGTTTATCAGATAGAACCCTCAGCGCTCGCCCTGCTTCGCAAGGTCGGAACCCCCGACTGGTCTACAGCGACGGTTGAATACCTCGCTAGTCGAGCAAACCTCAAAAACGAGATTGCCCGAAAGAGAGACTTGGCCAGGGTACCCGTGACACTTCCCGACGGTTCACAAGTGGCCTTATCTCCTGGCGGACAAAATCCTCTCATTAAGGCGATTATTGAACATTTCTGTCCGGCTTTCGCCCCCGGCGGGGTTGTCATTTATATCGGCGATACGGAAAATAAGTTTGTTCACCTGGAGGCAGCAGCGTTGGCTTCCTTGGGGGTAGTTTTGGATTCCGCCGCCAAAATTCCCGATGTAATTGTTCACTACAAAGCCAAGAACTGGTTGCTGCTTATCGAAGCCGTAACAAGCGCGGGACCGGTGGACGGAAAACGCCGAAAGGAACTCAAGCACTTATTCGCTGACTGCAAAGCGGGTTTGGTCTTCGTTACCGCATTTGAGACTCGCCGCTCTATGCAATCTTTCCTGTCGCAGCTTGCTTGGGAGTCCGAGGTATGGATCGCTGAAGACCCAGACCACATGATTCATTTTAACGGTGAGAGATTTCTGGGACCATACCCTGACGCGATGCCTAAAGGCTAAGCCGAGAAATCATAATCCAGTCAGGGACGTGGCGGTGATAGTTACGCAAAACTGAAATCTGCCACAACTTGTGGCAGATTTGGGACGGTAAACTGCGGCTTGAAAGGCTCCGTTTTCCTCGGAAAGGTGCCAGTAAAACTGCCAGTAAACGAGCTGATAATGAGTAAGAAAAGAGTAGTTCAAAATAGACCAAAATAGGCTTGTTCTCCTCTGAAGAAAACTCTATAACTTGTTTATATTCAGCGGCATCTCTGTGCGATTCCGACCCTCGCCTCTCTTGCCTCTCAAACCCCTCTTTTCCAGAGGGGATTGTGAGAATTGAGTCAGAGTCAAAACCGCTTCAAGATATGCCAGTGTGTCTAAAAACGTGTCTAAGTTTCTACCCTTAGGGTGCCCAGCTTATCTCGCGGTAATCTTTTAGGTGCTGGCTAACCGGGGCAAATCGTCTGGGCGTATTCTCTCAACCCCGGCGAAACCCACCAGCGGACTCATAGCCATCCCCAAGATACCCAGCCAAGGAGGAGGAGACGACACTATCGGAGTCTTTGGCCCAGACTCGGCGTGAAGAATTAATTTGGCCTGAAAAAAAGCTGCGGAGCGCTTTGTTCATGCTCTGTGGACCTTACAAGCGTCCCGAATCTCCATGATTTCGGTGATTGCGACAAACTTGCGCCTGTTCACTATAGGTACAACTACCTGAACGAATCCCTGGATGGATCGCCTGCCTTGCAAAATTAATGGCCTGAAAGGGTGATTTCCAATTTGCTATCAGGCATTAGGGTCATTCGAGACGAGAAGCTTAGCCGGACCTGGGTCCCTTCCTGGACAAAACTTGCGGCAAGCGTTTTCCCATCCTGAGTGACGTTTACGGTAGCGACATTACCTGTCTCGCAACTAACCGTCATTTTGGCCAAAGCAAGCGATCCCTCTTTAGTTATCAGCGTAATTTTTTGGGTCATCCCGGTGATTTCCTGCCCCAATGTTCCATAAGCTGTCGAGCAAATCCAGGGTCCGCGGGAATTCTGCGGCTTGAGAATCGGGCCGAGGGTCAGTGATTGATCGGCCGCGTCATAGCTCCAACCATTGAGTACTTTCAGGAGCGCCCAGATACAGCGATCCCGCAGGTAATGGCCGAAGTCGCGGACGTTCCGTTCGCCGGACGCGGCAACGACATGGTGGGGGGTATTCCAGATGCCGCCGGGTTGTTTTTCGCCGATCGAGTAAATGTTTTTCAAAATCTCCAGCCCATTGGCCTGGTCCTTTGCGTCGCCTTCTTGGATGAGCGCGATCGGCGCGGGTATGCAATGACACGTCGTTATTTGGGCGCGCTTGTCGCCCATGTACTCGACCATCTGTCCCGATTTATCCGCGGTGATTACCACGCCATACGGCGTCGGTTGACGGTTGTAGTTGGCGATGGCTCTCAGGGTGGCCAGCGCCTTGTCGTTGGGCAACACACCGCCCAGGCCGACGAACCGGGCCAGGTCATCGCCATAAGTGCTTTCGACAAAGCTCAGGTTGTCCTGCTGCAAATTCTTGTCCAAGGCCATGGCGTAGAACTCGCCATTCCAAAGATGATCGTTCATGGTGGCCAGAGCCTTTTGCGACAAGGTGTGAACCTGCGCCGCGAAATCGGAATCGCCCTCCACCTCGGCCAGATTCTCCGCCGCCTTCAATCCCGCGAGCCAGACGCTTCCTCCGTAGCTGAACGCATATTCGTTGGTCCAGTGATCCCACGTGCTGGAAATACCCTTCCCGCTCGGCAGTCCGATCTCCAGTCCATCGTAGTGGCTGTTATTGTAGACAATCGCCTTCTTGACCGAAGGCCATGTGGCATCCAGGAACTCCTTGTCTCCCGTTTCCCGCCAGCGGTGATAGATTTCGACCACATACTTGGGATTCACATCATAAAGGTCGCGCCCGCCTGGAAAAGTAACCGTGGGGTTCGTGCCGGGAGACTGAAACTCCTCCGGAATTTTGCCGCTGGCCTCCTGCTTTTGCGCGAAGTGCCGGAGAAGTCCCAATTCCAACTCAGGAAATTCATCGAGGACCGGCCAATCGGCCAGGTCAATAAGGTGGACGGGAGAGCTGTTGGGGCATTCGGGCGACTCATAACTCATGAAGCGCCCGTCCTTTACCCACCAGGTGAGCTTCACGATGGTCGATTGGCTGTTGCACAACCAGCGCGTCACCCATTCCGGCCATGACGACTCCTTCATCGTGTCGCGCCATTGGGCGGAAGCACGGCGCAATTCGTCAAAACGGCCGGCGAACAGATTCACCGAGGCGGCAGCGGAATCGGTCCAAGCCTCGTACTTATGGCCGACGAGCGGGCCGGTGTTGTTTTCGTAGTGGTCGGGGAAGAACCATCCGATGACAAAACGCTCGGATTTTTCCTCGCCGGGTTGCAGTTGAAACGTAACGACCTGTCCAAAACGCTGTCCTGCGGGTGTCGCCGACAGTTGCGATGTCGGTGCAGTGAAGTCGGTCCAGAATGCCTTCAAGGCGTCTGCCGTGTCCGGTCCGCCCATAAAGCTGCGAGGAGTGTCGTCCAGCGCGGCCAATCCAACCCCGGCTTTTCCGTCTGTACACAAGGCCGTTTGCAAACGGCCCGCCGCGCCTTCCCTGCACTCCACGCCGAGGGGATTAACCAGCGAAAGCGCCAGGCAGATTTTCACGGGCTGGGCCGTGGTATTTTTAAAGTGATACGTCAGCCCGATCGCTGGAATCGCGGAATCGTTCGCGTGGTGCGGAATATATGAGCCGAATGCCTCTAGTGAAATCCGAACCGGGGTTTGATCTGCCACCGTGTAGTCGAGATCCGCGAATGGAAACCATCCGTCATATTGGATGGCGGAAACGCCCGGCAAGCCCTCCGGCGGATGGGTTTCCAATACGTAGGCATGGTCGTCAATCTTCACTGCGGCGAAGGCGTTTAAAAGATCGAAGGGAGGGAAGTGCTTCGACAGGACAACCTGAGGAGTGTTGCCCCAGTTGTTGAATATCTGCCATTCGCGGAATGATCCATCACCCCGGATTTCCACGGATCCGGCGCCGATACCGCCCAAGGGCACGCCCCCGACGTAGGAGCACAGGTCGGTTCGAGTGCCGCGACGAAGACGCTGATCGGCATCCGCCCAGGATGAAGCGGGCAGAAGGATGCTTACGACTGTGAAAATGCCTAAAATGTAAAAGATAGGCCTATTCGACATAAGCGAGCGGCAAGGTGTCGGGGGAGAGAGAAAAACGGCCAAAATTAACTTTGACCCTACATTTGAGCTTGAAGAACCGTTATGGCAATGTCTATCTATAACCTCGCCCGAACCAAGGACCCTCAGCTACCCGCTACAGGTTTCGCCAGGAGTTGAGACGATGGCGACTGGGGGGGGCGATCAACTTGCGAGCTTCGATGGGCTCGGATGCCAAATAGCCGTCTTAGAAAGCCGGAAGGCGAAAGTGGGAAATGAAAGCGCTGGTCCTCCAAGCCTATAATCAGCTTTGCTACGAAGACGTACCCATGCCCCGGTTCGAGCCGGACGACGTGCTGATTCGCGTCAAAGCCTGCGGGATTTGCGGCAGCGATGTTCACGGCGTAGATGGAAGCACCGGGCGCCGCAGACCGCCGCTCATCATGGGCCACGAGGCGGCCGGCATCATTGAAGAGGCCGGTGCGGACGCGACCGTTTGGAAAAAGGGTGACCGGGTGACCTTCGACTCGACCGTCTTTTGCGGATCGTGCGAGTTCTGTCGGCGTGGGCAAATCAACCTCTGCGAGCAGCGCCGCGTGCTAGGCGTTTCGTGCGAAGACTATCGTCAGAACGGCGCCTTCGCGGAATTCGTGGCGGTTCCACAGCGCGTGCTGCACCGGTTGCCCGATTCGGTTTCATTCGAGCATGCGGCGCTGGTGGAGCCCTTCACCATCGCCCTTCACGCGGTGAGCCGGAATTCGCCGAGCTTGAATGCCAGCGCTGTCGTAATCGGTTGCGGAATGATCGGTCTCGCCCTGATCCAGACGCTGCGGCTGGCAGGCTGCGAGCAGATCATCGCGGTGGATGTCGCTCCCGACAAATTGAAAATGGCGGAGAAAATGGGCGCCGTCACGGTCAACTCGGCCATGCCGGATGCCCTTCCCACCCTGTTACAGTTGACTGGTGGTCGCGGCGCTGATGCCGCTTACGAAGCGGTGGGGGTTTCCGCCACGGTCGATCTCGCCATTCGCTCGGTGCGCAAGGGCGGAAGCGTCACGCTGGTGGGCAATCTGGCGCCGAAGGTGGAAATCCCCTTGCAGTGGGTCGTCACCCGCGAACTGACGCTTTATGGAACCTGCGCCTCGAGCGGGGAATACCCGGCGTGCCTGAGCTTGATGGCGCGGGGCGCGCTAAACGTCGATCCACTTCTTAGCGCCGTTGCGCCGCTGAGCGAAGGCGCCGCTTGGTTCGAGCGACTTGCGCGCAAGGATAATGGATTGCTTAAGGTTGTCCTGACGCCGTGAGTGCCGCCGATCAATCCCAATTTGGCTTGCAGGGAAAGGTGGCCGTTGTCACCGGGACGAGCCGTGGCCTGGGGCAATATTTGGCCCGCGCCCTCGCGAAAGCGGGTGCAGACCTCGTCATTACCAGCCGGGATAAAACCTCCCTCGAGCCTTTTCAAAAGGAGATGGAGAGTCTTGGACGGAACGTGCTCTCGCTCGAGCTTGATGTTCGAAATCACGCGAGCATCGAGAAAATGGTCGTCGACGCGATCGCTCACTTTGGAAAGATCGATGTGTTGGTCAACAATGCGGGTTGCAATGTGCGCAAGCCGGCGTTGGAAGTTTCGTGGGACGATTGGAACCTTGTCTTGGAAACGAACCTGCGAGGAACCTTTTTTGTCGCGCAAGCCGTGGCCCGCCACATGGTATCACGGCGCTATGGCCGGATCATTAATATCGGCTCCGTCACCTGTGTTTCCGGATACGCCGGCCTGGGCCCCTACGGCGCGAGTCGAGGAGGCGTCAAACAACTGACCATGAGCCTCGCGGATGACTGGGGCGTCCACGGCATTACGGTCAATTGCCTGGCGCCCGGTTGGTTCAAGACCAAACAAAACGCGGTGATGTACGATAACCAGGAATGGGTCGACTACCTTTGCGACCGTATTCCTCTGAAACGACCGGGCAAACCCGACGATCTCGATGGTTCCGTTGTTTTCCTTGCCTCCGACGCGTCCAAATACATCACCGGCCAGACTCTCCTGGTCGACGGCGGCATCTCCACCGGCGCGATCCGCGCGATGACCGCCAGGAAACGGGTCGCGTCATGACGATGGAAAGGCGTCAATGCGGCAAGTACACTTTGGATCTACCGGTTCTGGGGATGGGATGCTGGTCCTTCGGAGGCGGCAAATACTGGGGCGCGCAAAATCAGAACGACGTGAACGAAGTGGTTCGGTACGCCGTCGACCACGGCTGTGATTTCTTTGATACGGCCGAGGCCTATAATGACGGAGCGAGCGAGACCTCTTTGGGGATCGCAATTCAAGGACTGCCTCGGGAGAAGGTCATTATCGGTACGAAGCTTAGCCCGTCAAACACCCACCCGGATCAGGTGGTGCGGCATTGCGAGGCCAGCCTGCGAAGACTTAAGACGGATTACATCGATCTCTATCTCGTGCACTGGCCAATCACGGCAAAATCGATCGCCCATTTCACCACGGGACCGATTCAAATGCCTTCCGTTCCTGAAGCGTTCGGGGCATTGGAGCGTCTTCAACGGGCGGGCAAGATTCGTCACATCGGCGTCAGTAATTTTGGGGTGGCCAGGATATCCGAGGTACTCTCGACCGGGGTTGAGATCATCATGAACGAATTGCCCTACAGCCTTTTGACTCGCGCCATTGAAATCGAAATTCTCCCGTTTTGCCGGGAACATGGCATCGGCGTGCTGGGTTATATGTCACTCATGCAGGGGGTGCTGAGCGAAACTTATCCGACTTTTGACGACCTGCCGGAGTGGCGGCGCCGGACACGCCATTTCGACAGCCGCCGCACGCCGCAATGCCGCCATGGACTGCCCGGCGCGGAACTGGAGACCAGAGAAGCGCTGGCCAACATTCGGGCCCTCGCAAAAAAATGGGGAATGACCACGCCGGAATTGGCCCTGAAGTGGGCATTCGCGTGTAAAGCCGTAACCAGTTCGTTGTGTGGGTCGCGCGATATCAATCAGCTCAAGTTAAATATCAAAGCCACGCAGGAACCGCTCGAGGAGGAAATGGTCAAGGAGCTCAACCGCGTCACCCAACCTCTTTCGGACAAACTCGGGCCAAGCTTCGATTACTACGAAAATCCGGTCAATGATCGGACCGTGTAGCCGATCGCCTCA
Source organism: Methylacidiphilales bacterium (assembly GCA_965226715.1). Taxonomy (GTDB): domain Bacteria; phylum Verrucomicrobiota; class Verrucomicrobiia; order Methylacidiphilales; family UBA1321; genus JABDGH01. Next base: position 555,737 of record CBDDEB010000002.1, read on the forward strand.
GGCGGCCTCTGGCTCCGCACGATTTGCCCCTGGCGATTCCGAGCCTCGCTCTCTCCTCTGAAAACTTACCTGTCTCTGGACGAGCAGAGATCCCAAAAAGATGGATTGATCTTTGGCATCCACCGGGTTCATTTAATGAACCAACGGAGGCATATGGGACTATTTAATGAAGTATTGGGTGGATTGGAAGCGGAAGCGGGGCAACACGCAGCCCTGTATGAGGAGGTGGCCAACCTGGTCACTCAGTCGGGTGGGGTCAACGGACTGATCCAGCAGTTTGAACAAAAGGGCCTGGGCCAGCTCGTGGCCGGTTGGATGGGCGGAGCGACCAATACGCCCATCACCGCAGACCAAATCGTGCAGGTGATTGGTCAGGATAAGATCACCGCCATCGCTTCCAAGGTTGGGCTTTCTGAACAGCAGGTAACGGACGGCATCTCCAAACTACTCCCGCTGATGGTGAGTCATCTTACACCGAACGGAACGGCACCATCGAGTGGCGGAGGTCAATTGGAAACCGAAGCACTCGGCTTGTTGAAGTCGAAGCTGTTTGGTTCCTGACCGACGGGTCGGTGGAAAGAATTTTCACCGCGCTCAACAGTCCATTTCCGAAGCCAAACCGCTCGCAGACCGTGGGCTTGGACTGTTAATCGTCAAAAAGTACGGGGCAGAATGTACTGTTTTTTTTGATGGCGGTTTTTGAAAGAGTCGGTGGGGTTGTGGTTCTTGCAAAGCGGGGTGGGGCGTCGAACCTTTTGATTGGTGATCCCGATAAAAGCGTTATGCCTCTGAGGACTCTGGAGGAGATTTTCATGTCCTCAAGGAAGCCGGAAAATCGCCCGGACGGTATGGGGTATTCACCCTATATGGCGCGTTTCCAGTATGAATTAGAGTGAGTCATGTCCGATCCAAGAAACGTTGCACACGACAAGAAAGTCATTCACGAAAAGCAGAAACAAGGCGAGAATCTTGCCCAAGACGCGGCCCACATTCCCCGGCCCGGGAAGAAGACGGCCCGCGAAGCAACTCACGGCGCTCACGCAGAGTCTGAAGCCGAGGAGTCTGGTGAAAGCGGCGTCAAATCCACGAGTAAGACCTAGCCATTAGAAAGACGGGACAGCAACCTGGGCGAGTCAGGAATTGTCTGACCGCATCCATGCTATTTACCTCCGCGCCAATATCCTTTTTACATCCGCCTACAACGAGAACGCCCTGCATCTCAAAGTGGCCGACTTGGAGCGTGCATTGTCGTTTTAGTGCGGCGTGCTCGGCTTGCTTCCCAGAATTCGAAGCACGTTATGGGGTGTTTACCCCATAGGCGCCACCGGAAGTTGGGTTCACCTTAGCTTCATGGCCGCTTCATCGGGAAAAGGAACTCTCGCCGTGCACGCCATTACGTATTGTTGCAATGAAGATTACCCCTCGTCCCGTTTCCAAAACCAAGAAATTAATTCCTGATTTTTCACGGCGTCCCCGTGGCTTGCGCCTCGAGCAAATTGTTGAAGTCGCCGGTTTCAGCAAGCTCAAGCTTCGCCCCATCTGCCTGGACGACGAAAGTAAGATGGTCGAGTTTCATCGAGGCATTTCCGCCAAGAGCATTTGTTTTCGGTATTTTGGATACCTGGGTCTCGATCGACGAACCTCCCACGAGCGTCTGGTTCGGGTTTGCTCCAATACGGCCGAAGTTTATTCCGTGGTCATGGAACAACCCGCCCATGCCCGCGGCAGCGTGAAAATCCTGGCGGTGGGCCGCTTAATCAAAACTCCCGAACCCTATGTCGCCATGTTCGATATTCTGATCGGCGATGAGGCGAATATCCCAAAACTAGCCAAAATTCTTCTTAATCGGCTTATCGGCTTGGGCCGGGCATTTCGCTTTGAAATTTTGGCGGGTAAGGTTCTGGGCATCGATAAGGATGCGATAAGCCTTTGCCGAAGCCTCGACTTTACGGTGCAAAACCTGACCGAGGAAGGCATCGTCCAGGTTTTGCTTAAATTATAAAAAATAGGGCTGGAGCGAAGCTGCTCCAAACCGGGTTGAGATGGTGACGGCCTTGGTCTGACGCCGGTCATCAAACGATTCGATTACCGATTGGGTGTTGCCTCGACCCGAGGCCAATTCACTCACAACCCAAGTTCAGAAAGCCCCGGGTGATCGTCGGGACGGCGGCCCAGCGGCCAGAAATACTTTCGCTCCGGTTCTTTAATCGGGAGGTCATTGATGCTCGCATAGCGCCGCTGCATCAGTCCGTCGGGATTAAATTCCCAATTTTCATTTCCGTAAGATCGGAACCAATTTCCGCTGTCGTCGTGCCATTCGTAGGCGAAACGGACGGCGATGCGATGTTCCGTGAAGGCCCAAAGCTCCTTGATCAGTCGATACTCCAGCTCCTTCGCCCATTTGCGCGCAAGAAACTGGACGATGGCTTCACGCCCAGTCACGAACTCTGCGCGATTGCGCCAGACGCTATCGACGGAATAGGCCAGTGACACTCTTTCAGGATCGCGGCTGTTCCAGCCATCCTCGGCCAGCCGGACTTTCTGGATGGCCGAATCGCGGTCAAAGGGCGGAAGGGGCGGTCGTTGGTTCATTTTAAATCTCGGTTTTTGGCTTGGCATTTAGTTCGGTGATATGGTCTTGAAGTTCGCTCATGACATCCTTCATCTCCTCCACGGTATAACGCGGCGTGATATGTTGCGGGCAGTTCCAATCAAAGGAAACGACCTCAATGAAAAACAGTCGCTCCACCTTGTTTTGAATCTCCGGCTCAGCGAGCTGCGCCACGAGGTCGGGCTGTTCCCGCGCATCCTCCACCCGAGCGTGGCCGAGGATTTTCAGGCGGGTGCGTTGAGGATAATCCATCAAGAAAAGCGCGACCTTGTCGGAGGCGGCAAGGTTGCCCGTGGAGAGCAACTGACGGTTGCCTTTGTAATCGGCGAAAGCCAGCGTGGTTGGCTCCAGCACGCGCAAGAATCCCGGCCGACCACCCCGGTGTTGGATGTAAGGCCAGCCCGTCTCGCTGACCGTCGCCATATAAAAACTGTCCCGTGCCTGGATGAAGCGAATCTCGTCCTCGGTCAGCGGATCGTTTCCCGGCGTGCCTTCGTGGCTCTGGGAATGTCCGTAATAGTGCTCCTGGGCCCGGCGGACCGTCTCGGTCGAAGTAAGTTTTTGAAATTGAGCGGCCATAAAAGGTATCCGGCCTTGCCCGGTTTAGCGCAAGGCCGGATGGATTGGCAACGGATTAGGTTTTACGCCGTGAGCGCGGGAGCCAGGGGGAAGTCGATTTCGACGCCCGCGGCGATATTGAAGTAATTGGTGAAGATATTCAGCACCACATTCGCGATGATCTCGGCGATTTCTCCATCGGTGAAACCCGCCTGGCGCACGGCGGCGACATCGGCATCGGTGACCTGGCCGCGCTTCTCGACGACCCTGGTGGCAAAAGCCAGCGCCGCGGCGACCTTCGGCTCGTCCGAGGTTCCACGGCGGGCGTTCACGACTTCATCTTCGCTCAGTCCCGCATTTTTGCCGAGAAACGTGTGGGCGGCGAGGCAGTAACCGCACGAATTTTCTTCCGCGACAGTCAGGGCGATGCGCTCACGAATCCTGGCCGGGAGAGATCCCTGGGCAAGGGCGTGGCTGAAGCCGACGTAGGCGTTGGCCACCGCCGGCGACTGCGCCATGGTCGAGACCATGTTGGGGATGATGCCCAAAGCCTTGTTGACGGCGTTGAGGATTTCGAGCGCCTTGGGGTTGGCGTTTTCTTTGTTGATGGGGTTGATGCGACTCATAGGTTTGATTCCTTTCGGGGTTGTTGTTCCGGTTTGTTTTGGTTAATTCTTCCAACGACCCGACCCTAGTCTTCATCTGTGATTCGCATAAGTAGGCATCATTTCGGGGGGTAGGCACAAATCGGTGTAAATTTATGAACGAGAGCGATAAAAAATTTTTGGCCATCATGCCCAAACTCAAATCGAGGCAGGTGGAAGTGCTCCTGGAAGACGTCATCGGCTGTCGCTGGAGCATCTCCGTGCTGCACGCCGTCGGGCGTGGAGAGAGTCGTCCCGGCGCGCTGGAACGTCGCATCGTGGGTATCAGCACCAAGGTGCTCGGCGACCGTCTCAAGACATTTACCCGCGCGGGAATTTTCGAGCGGGTTCAATTTCCGGAAATTCCGCCGCGCGTCGAATACCGCTTGACCGCGTTCGGGAAGAAATTTCTGCGGCTCCTGAAAGAGATCGAGAGATTGCAGGCGGAATTAAATGGAGAACCCTAATAACCAACCGAGAAACGTTTCTTGGAATGCGCGTGCTTCTCCAATTCATCCACCATGGCAATGGCGAAGTCCTCCATCGAAATGCGGCTTTCGCCTTTTTCGTTGGCGACTAGATTGTCCTGGCCAAGCCGGAAGACGCCCGTGCGCTGCCCCGGTTCGAAATAGGCCGCCGGGCAAAGGGAAGTCCAATCGAGGTCCGAAGCTTTCAGAATTTCAAGCGCATCGCGATGCGCCAGCGCAATCGGTTTCCATTCCTCGGGCAGATGGCCGGAATCGATCAATTGCACTCCGGGCGCAACTTCCAGACTTCCGGCCCCGCCTACCATGAGCAGGCGTTGCACGCCAGCCTGCTTAAGCCCCACCACCAGCCTTTCGGTTGCGCCGACCAGATCGCCGGGTGAATTCAATCCCGGTCCATAAGCGCTGACCACCGCCTGGGTTCCCCGAACGGCTTCGGCAACTTGCGCGACGTCGGACAGATCGCCGTTGCGGACGGTCAAGCCGGGCTGAGGTTGCAGTTTGGCGGGATCGCGAACGACGGCCGTAACCTCGTGCCCGCGGGCCAAAAGTTCCTTGAGAATACGCGCGCCGGCTTTGCCGGTGGCGCCGAAGAGAGTGACGTTCATTTTCGTTGAGAGTTAAGTTTAGACCGGCTGGGGTGGGGTGATCGTGGCCCACCGTTCCACAATTTTCTTGTTGGCAAAGCGCCAGAGGACAAAGCCGTGAAACGCGATCTTCTGGCCGGTGGCTTTGTCGGTCGCCCGCCAGGTATTGCGGACCATGACCTTGTCGCCCTCCGCCAAAATGTCGTCGACGGTGACGTGAAGGTCGGGCCACTTCTGGTAGGCGCCTTCGATCATCGTCTTGGCCGCCTGCGGACCGACCGCGACTCCACCCGGTTCATCGTGATCGAGAAAGTCCTCGCTCAGGTTATTGAGGGCGACTTCCGATTTCTTGCGATTCACGAAATCCTCAAAATGGCCTCGCACGAAGGCTTTCATTTCTTCGAGGCTCAGTCCGGGCTCTGCCTTGGCGGGAACGAGCGGAGTATTTTCGGCCATAAGTGGAACGAATTTAAAGGTTGGAATTAATAGAAAAGATGTGCGCTTGGTATCCAATTGTCTAGTAGGCGCTTTTTTGAACTGAGAGGTCGTCATACAAAAGTTACCTGTTCTTAACTCAAAAAATTGTCCGGTGATTCACGCCGTTAAAGTCATGGGGCGACGCTGGAAGCCACTGGTCCTGAATTATCTCAAGAGGGTCCATTGCATTTCAGCGAACCGCGCCGATGCCTGGGTCGCACCTTCGTTGCATCATCTTCGCTCCGCTCTGGATGACAGATTGAGAAAAGAGAGGCTTTCGCAGAGGTCTCCCTCCTCACCGGCAAAACGGGCTACCCCTCGTTTTGAGCTTAAGCTATAGGTGGATCATGACAGTCGGTGTCCAGTCTGCGCGCGAGCTAAAATGGAACCGAAGACTTCAGCGCTTCACCTTCTTTCTCGGCATCGTCCTGCTCCATGAGATTCTCTTTTTGTCGCTTGCCCATGTGGTGATTTGGTCGACGCCCCGGCCCGATTACCTCTATCACCGGGCGATTTTTATGCGGGTGCCATCGCCCCCGGCGCCGAAAGCGCCTTTGCCCAGCGCCATCACCGCGGCCGTGCCTTTGTTCCATCCCCCGCAACCGGGAGTCCCGGTGGTGACGCGGCCCATCCTGACGACCTTCCACACCTACAACGTCGCGGTGGACATGCGGGGGGATGTCGATCAGATCCTCAATCATCTGCCTGCGCCAGGGCTTCAAGCCAAGCAACCTGCCGCCGCCGAAAAAGAGAACGATTCCGGTGACAACGGAAAAGAGGGCTACGGGCAGTTGGGACAGGGAACCGGCTTTGTCGGCGTTTTGTACGATCTGAAACAGACTCCCTATGGGCTCGCCACCGATATTGCGGAGAACGCCGTGGAACTCAGCACGGAGGACGACTGCGATCCCGATTGGCTCGATTCGGAACCAACCAAGAACGGACTCGATGTGCTCCGTTCCTTCGTCCAGACGTGGGACACGAAGATTCTGGACAAGTATTACCAGGCTCCGAAAAACGTCTATGCCACCCAAATCTGCGTTCCCTACACGACTTCGAAAAACGGCCCCGCCGCTTTCCAGATGCAGGACACGGTTCATCCCCGCCGCTGGAATGTGGTTTATCGCGCCCGGATTGTTCCGCCCGAAACGGGCGAGTTCCGTTTCATCGGCTTTTCGGATGACTTTTTGATGGTGCGCATCGACAGCCAGAACGTTCTCGACGCGAACTGGCCGGGTGAAGAAATCGACTTGGTCGCCGATGTCGATGAGGACGTCGGGCTGGGCCCGGAAGGCGTGCCGCTCAAATGCGGAAAATGGATCCAGATGGAAGCCGGGGTTCCCATGAACATGCAGGTGCTCATTGGCGAGGGCCCCGGCGGATTTTCCGGTTTCCTGCTTATGATCCAAAAGCAGGGCGACAATTCACCCAAGGGCGATTATCCGGTCTTCCAATTGAAGGAAAGCCCCATCCCCGATTTGGACCCCAATTTCCATTTTTCCAAAAAGAGAATGGTTTTCGGCGTTGCGAACTAGGCCCTAAGCACACTGCGAACTGCTTACTGGACGGGGTCGGGTGGATCGGACGCCTGCCACGGCGGAACGCCGCCGGGAGGGCGCAGGGGAGGCCGTTGAAAATTGCTTGGCTCGGCCTTCGCGAAATAACCGCCGATCAGGTAGGGAAATTTCCCCGGAGTGACGTGGTAATGCCAGCCGCGCACGGCGTCGTCGCAGGCATTGAAGGCATTGAGCGGGTTCGTCGTCGAGTCCTTCGCCATGACGCCCGCCTCCTGGTAGGGCCCGTAGATCGGCAGGCCGTCGAACGCAAATCCGATCACCTGCGACGGCGCGTCGCCCTTGTCGACGAACGGCGTGTTCACGCAGATCGGGTACTTGTGATAGTGGTACTGGTTCATCGGATTCGGATGCCCGCAGCAGTAATCCATGATGTTCGTGGCGTCCTGCATCGTCGCGTCGAACGGGTTGAAGAAAACCACGCCGTTGACCGCGATGCCGATCGGCCCCATGGGCAGCGCGTGGTTGCGGTCGGAGGCGTCCATGGCGACCGCGTTCGGGTTCACGACCGGTTCCAGCGGCAGCCGGTAGGTCCGGCCCATCTCCTGGATATAGCTCGGGTTAAAGCCCGGAAATTTCGCCGTCGGATGGTTCGGCAGGTTCTTCGATTGCACGGTCAGAAATCCGTCGCCTTTAAAACGGAGCACGACATTGTCCGGCACGAACCGGTCCTGCGTGACGATGTTGCCCTGCTCGTCCTTGTAACCGGCGCGCAGCCACGCGGTCATGTTGTTCAGGAACGGATTGATCAGGCGGTCGCTCTTGTAAAAAAGGCGGTCGGCGTTTTCCTCGGTCACGGTCAGGTGCGCGGCGTCGGCCGTTTCGCCTGGGGCGGGTTCGTAATACCAGCGGCCGCCGAGCGAAAGGAGCTTGCTCGCGTCGACGGGGGCGGAGCTGTTCGCCGCCGGAATGCGCTCCGCCGGATCGACCCGCCCGGTCAGCGACCGGGTCCGCTGCATCAGCGAAAAATCATCGATCAGGAAGGCGGCGTGTTGCGCCCGTGTCGCGACCCCGTGGTCGTACGAGACGATGATTCTCACCGCATCGACCTCGGGAAAAGGGAGCAGCTCCTCCAGTTCGTAGCTGCGCCAGACCGCCGCGCCGCCCTGGTGATGGTCGCCGTTGACCGTGAGGTTCTTCCGGTCGAGCTCGATTTCGCCGTAGATCGGCCGCGACGCGCAGTCGAGATAATCGGTCCCGTTCTTCGAATAAAACTCGATCTTCATCTTCAGCGAATTGTCGGGGACGGAAAATCCATCCTCGGCCAGGCCGCGAAAGCGAAAGCTGATCCAGCGCCCCTTCGCCTGGTCGATGCCGCGCACCAATTGGCTGACCGCGCCGCCCGTGTCGGCCGCTCCGGGAAAAATAATGCCGTTCGTGGCGAAGTCGTCCCAGCCTCCCAGGTAGCCGCGAAAGGCCGCGCCCTTCAGCTCGTAGCCCTCCGGTTGGCGCGACGACGGATCGATGCTTTCGAAGCCCGGATTCTGCGCCAGGTTCACTTCGCGCGCGTGGGTGGGAGTCGCGCAGCTCAGTCCCGCGCCCAGCCCAAAAACGAGAATCCATTTATTCATGCGACTATTCATGCGACAAGACGCCGAACGGTGCCGAGGGCCGGGCGTGGACGTGGATGCTTTCCGGTTTTTGCGCCGCCACCGCCGGATCGATCAGTTCCGCCCGCAACGTGACATCGTTCCCCAGCCGCGCCTCGATCCGCTGGATGCCGTAGCGCGACGTTAGGGTCGTGGCGATCCGGTGCGGCGCGGCGGCGGGCGGCACGACGGCGCCGTTCCTCGCCTGGCAGCGAATCTCAAAGCCCTGTTCGCCCGCCTGCATCGAGTAGCGATAGTTGAGCAGATGAGGCGCGAGGTAGGGATCGACGATGTCGTGAAGTTTCCTCATGACTCCGCCATGAAACGGCGCGGGGCTCACCTGGTCTTGCCAGACGACGCCCGGATCGGCCAGGCACGGCACGCGCGCGAGCCCGGTCGAAATCAGCGCGAGAAGGCTGTCGCCGGGGCCTTCATAGTCGACGGTATAAAACACATTTTGGGAAAGAAACGCGGTGAGCTGCGCGGCGTGGCGGCGCGAGCAAAGTCGGAACCGGCCCATCTCGTCGAAATCCAGCGTGACCGTTTCCTCGCGCGTGGCGTGGCCGTCCATCGAGACGCGATAGCGATAGTCGCCCGGCAGCCAGTTGCAAAAAAGCGCGTGGAGCGCGGGCAGGGGCGTCGGCCGCGCCAGCCGCGTTCCCTCCTCCGGGATCGCCGAGGTCCGATAGGTTTGCGCGGTCCCCGCCGCGTTGAGCTCGATCATGTTTCGCAGGCAAAAAGGCCGCGTCGGTCCGCCCGGATAAGCCGTGTCCTGGATCTGGAGATGCAGATGCGGCACCGGCGAGCGCCCCGAATTTCCGCAATGCGCGACCGGCTCGCCCGCGACAATCCGCTGGCCCGCATGGACCAGCGCCGAGCCCTGCCGCAGGTGCGCCAGCAGCACATAATATCCGGCATCGCTGTGGATGGCCACGTAGTTGCCCCAGTTTTCCTCGGGATTATTCGCGCCCGGAATATTGTCCGGCACGTGCGCCTTCACCACGGCCACCGTTCCGCCGCACGGCGCCAGCACCAGCTTGTTGAACGTGTGATAATCCTCCAGCGCCGCGCCCGCCTGAACGCACCGCTGGTCCTGCGAGAGCACCTCGAAGTCGAGCGCCCAATGCCACGGCGCGCGATGGGTCATCGTGCCGTTCACCCCCTGCGTGATGACGCATTCGTCCTTGAACGGCAGATCGAGCGCGGGCATCTGGAGATGCGGAAAGCGCGAGGCGTTGAGCACGACAAAACGGCCCGCCGTTTCCGGCAACATTCCCGGCGCGGGCGAGGCGTGCAGGCCCGCCGGCGCCTGGCGCTGCCGGAGCGCATAGACGAGGACGAGAACGACCAGGTTATAGGGCAGCGCGCTCGCGGGCAGGCCGAAATAGCGGAGCGCGGTCGCCAGCGCGAGCGTCACCAGCGCGCAGAGAAAAGCCCCGGTCAGCGCGAGCGCGAGACTCATCCGCGACGGCGCGAAATAGGCGGTGCCGAGGGCGATTCCGCAGAGCAGGAAATTGAACCCGCACCAGATCACGCCGTCGTGTCCCGCGTGATAGCCGAGCAGGTTCAGCGTCTCCAGGCCGACGGCCAGCGAGGCTGAGGCGAGCAGCGTCGAGAGCGGCGACGTCGCGGCCAGCGCGATGAAAACCAAAAGCCCCGGCAGCGCGCGCGGCTCGAAGATCATCGCGCCGAAGACCTGGAAAAACGACTGCGCCCACGCCGGCAAAAACGGAAGGTCGAGCCACGCGCTGGCCGTCTCGACCGGCACGGTCGCGGGCCCCGCCACCGCGAACGCGAGAAAGTAGAGGACGTAGGCGAAACTCATCGCGGGCAGACTCTGCGCCGACAGGCCGAAATGATGGCTGAACGCGTGTTGCAGCGCCACGGCGGTGAAGAGTCCGCCCAGCACCGCCGCCAGCCAGAGCACGAGAAAAACCGACGGCGAAAAAAAGTAGGACCGGTCCATCAGGCCGAGCGTCAGGCAGACCAGCAGCGGATTGAAAAGAAGATAGCCGTTGCGGATCTTGGCGCGATCGAATCCGAGCGCCCACGCGATTCCTCCCGCCGCGCAGGCCCCCGCCAGTCCCGACCAGCCGATCGGCGAGAGCAGGCTGATCGCAAGCAGCAGCCGGCCGAGCCGCGCGTCGGGCGAGAAAAATAAAATCGCGTAGGCCCGCGGCACGCCGTGCCCAAGGTGTTGCCACGGGGTGACGGCGGATGCGCCGTCGCGATCGGGCATCGAAATCACCCGGCCGCTCCTTCCGTTGAGAGCCCCGTTCGTTCGATGGCCGTTTCCGCGCGCCGGTTCAGCGTCGGGCCGGGCGACGACCCTCAGTCGATGAGGCGCGAGATGCCCCGGCATCTCCTCCAGCTCCTGGACGTAAGCGAGGTCCTCGCGCCGCCGGATGACGTGGACCGCGCCGTCCGAGCCCGATCATGACCACCGCGGGCCGGTAGGTGATAAACTGCATCGATTGCGTGAGGTTGTAGGCGCCGACCGGATGGAGCACGACCTGGTCGCCCGTCGTCAGCCCGGGCAGCGGCGCTTCCTCGCGAATCACGTCGATGTTCATGCAAAGGCAGCCGTAGATCGTCGTCGGCGCGGGCACGTCGACGCACGCCTTCGCCGGCAGGATCGACGGAAGATACCACGCCGTGGTGTAGAGCAGGTTGATGCCCGCATCGATCACCAGCGCGGGCCGGTCGTGCGCCGGGGCCGCCGCGGGCATCGCCTTGCCGTACGCCGCCAGCACGCCCGTGGAGCGCCGGGGCCGCCGCCATCGGACGCCTCTTCACCGCGACGACCGTCGAAATCAGGTAACCGGCCTCGTCGACCAGCGCGCGGCCCGTCTCGAGATAAAGCCGGGGGAGGGGACGTCCCGCCGGCCACGCCTGCGTGATCGTGTCGCAGATCGCCTCCGCGTAACGGTCGAAGCTCGGCGTCGCCTGCTCGGGCGAAAGATATTGGTAATGGAGCCGCGCCCGCGAAGCGAAGCCGCCGCCCACGTTCAGGTAACGGACCGGTTCCGCGCCGAGCCGCTCCGCCTCGAGCGCGAGCCGCACCAGCACCGAGGCCGATTGGCGATAGGCGTCGGGATCGAGCACGAACGTGCCGATGTGCGCGTGGAAACCCTGCAGCTTCAGGCCCGGCATTTGCAGCAGGCGCCGCACGACGCGCAGCGCCTCGCCGTTGTCGGCGTTGAAGCCGAACTTCGACCAGACCGCATGCGTCCCGGTATCGAGATGCACGCGCAGCGCGATCGCGATGGGCCGGTCCCGGTCGGGTTGCGCCGCGATTTCGCCCAGCAAAAGCAGCTCGTCGAGATGATCGACCTGGATCATCGCGCCTTCGTTCGCCGCCCGTTCCAGGATTTCGCGGCCCTTCAACGGCCCGTTGAAAATGATGTCGTGCCCCGGGATCCCATTTTGCCGCGCCTTGTCGTATTCAAATTCCGAGACCACCTCCGCGATCGCCCCCTCCTCGTGAAAGACCCGGCAGACCGCGTTGAGATAATTCGTCTTGTAGGACCACGCGAACTGCACGTCGGGATAGCGCCGCGAAAAAGCGCGGTGGGCCTCGCGGTATTTGGCGCGCAGCGTCGCTTCCGAAAAAACAAAAAGCGGGCTCCCGTGGGCGCGCGTCAAATCGGCCACGGAGACCCCGTCGATTTCCGAGCAGGAGGGCGCGGAGCCGAGGCGGAACGGATTGCACGGCTCCGAGCCGACGCGTTGGATGGCGGGGGAAAGATAGGGTGAGCGGTTCATGCGGGTAATTTCATGGGGGAGGACCGGTCCGGAATTTCGTCGACCAATCCGTTCCACGCCCCCCGGTTCGCCCTTGAGCAGCTCGGCGTAGCGGTTCAGATGGCCGACCACCTCGATCTGGTGCCGGACATAAAAAGACCCGGGCGGGCAGTCGGACACCGGCGCGTGCGGACCGTCGAACCGAAGCAGGTCGACCAGCGCCCCGGCGAAATTCGCGCCGAGCATCGACGGAAAATCGATCCAGGCCGGAAAGCGGGGATTGATCTCGATCAAAACATAGTCGCCGCTCGATTCCTCGCGGATCAGCTCGATCTCAAACGGCCCCGGCCATTTCAGCTCGCGGATCAGCCGCGCGCAAAGCCTCGACAGGCGCCCATCGGCCACCGTGATGCCCGAAAGGCCCTTGCCCTTGTCGCTCAACTGCGTTTTGCGGATGCAGCAATGACCCAGCCAGTCGCCCGCGCCGTCGCCCAGGCCCAGCACGTTGAATTCCGAACCGGTAACAAGCCGTTGCACGATGACCGGGTGCCCCCATTCCGACAACAGATGGCCCGCCGCCGCCGAAAGCTGCGCGCCGTTGTGGACGATCCTCGCATCATAATAAGGCCCCTTCACCACCAGCGGATAACCGAGCTCGCTTCCGGCCTGGCACGCGCTTGCGACGTCGGACGCCAGCCGGGTCTCGGGCACCCGCACCTCGCAGGCCGCGGCCAGCGCGGGCAGGCGGCTCTTGGCGCGCCGTTGTAAAACCTCGACCGTGGGCAGGCAGACGCCGATCCCCCGCTGCCTGAGCGCGTGGCGCAGGCTCGCGAAAACTTCAATCTCTGCGTCGAGCGTCGGAATGAAAAGATCGAATGGAGCCCCCTTCGTCCGCTGCCGGATCGCGTCGATCCGGTCCAAAAGCGCCGCGCCGCCCGCCGCCGGGTAGGGCATCAAATGCACCTCGTCGGGACCCCCCTCCGCGTAGATGCCGCTTTCCATCACGTCGTAGCTCAGCCCGACGATGAACGCATCCGGGAACCGCCGGCGCAGGCTCCGAATGATCCCCGCGCCGGGCTGGGGATTTTCCCCCCGGTGCAGCCCGCTCACGGCGATGCGCGGCGCGGCGGTCTTCACGGCGCCTCCTCCCACAGCTTCATTTGCTCGAGCGTCCCGAGAAAGACCTCGAGGTCGCGGCGCGCGGTCGACTCGTCAACATCGTATTCCTCGAGCAGATAATTGAGCAGCGCGGCATCGTCGGCGCCCTTTTGCAGCAGCCGCACCAGGTGCACGGCCGGCCCGACCAGCCGGTAGGTTTCCCCTGAGGCCGGGTCGAACGCGATGCCGCGATCGTTCAAAAGCAGGTTTTCCAAAATCGTGGTCATGGGATTTGCGCGGTTAGTTGGTTTTTTGTTCCTGGCACAACGCCAGTCCCTTTTGGGCCCAGGAATCGTTGGAGTTGACGCTGAGCAGCGTCTCGAAATCGGCCTCCGCCTTGTCGCCCTGGCCGAGGTAATAGAGCGACCAGGCTTCCCCGCTCAGGGCCGTCATGTCGTCGGGGTAATAAGTCAGCACCCGGCGGTAAGTCGCGAGCGCCACGGCATAATTCTTGGCCGTGTATTGCTGGTAGGCCGAGACCATCTGCGCCCGGTAATTCAGCGGGTCGAGGTGCAGGACGTTCTCGGCCGCCTTTTGGATTTGCGCCTTGTCGCCCTGCGCCTCGCTCACATTCATCAGCCCGAGCAGCGGGTTGATCGAGGTCGGCTGCAGTTGCTCCGCCGCGTTGTAATACCGGGCCGCGTTTTGATAATCCTGCTTGAGATAATAGAGCCACGCCGCGCGGAGATTCGCCAGGAATGCGTTACCGCCCGCTTTTTGGTAGGCCGTGATCTGGCCCAGCGCCCCATCGTAATCCTTGCTCGTCTCGGAGGTGAGCGAGGCCTGCCAGAATTGGGCCGGGCCGGTGGCGGAGGGGGTCTGCGCCGGGACGAGGCCGCTGGTCAGCGCGGAAAGAAAAAGGAGGGCGGGAAGTCGTTTCATAGGTTCGTCGATTTGATCCGAACCTAAGCGCCCATTGTTAAGCGGTGATGAAGGCGGTCCGGGATTATTGTTAAGGAAAGGTAAATTCCGCAGACGCCTCGGAACGAAACTGATAACTTCAGCCCCGGACCTTCCCCGCTCGATGAACGCCCCTTCCGATAAATCCGCCCTCCCGGATGGCTCCGGCCCGCGCCGCGTCCTGATGGTCGACGACGACAAAAAATTCTGCCGTCTCCTCGTCGCCTACCTCAAGCCGCTCGGCTACGACGTGGTCGCGGTCCATACCGGCCTCGAGGGCGTCGAGCAGGCCCTGGCCGCCTCGTGGCATGCGGTGATTCTCGACGTGATGCTGCCGGGCATCGACGGCCTCGAAGTCTTGCGCCGGATTCGCGCCTCCTCCGGCGTGCCGGTCCTTATGCTCACCGCGCGCGGCGAGGAAACCGACCGCATCGTCGGCCTCGAAGTCGGCGCCGACGATTACCTGCCCAAGACTTTTTCCACGCGGGAACTTCTCGCCCGCCTCCGTTCCGTCACGCGCCGCGCCTACCGGGCCCCCGCGATCCAGGCCTTGTCCGACGACGACATCGTCATCGGCAAACTGCGGATCGTCCCCGCGGCGCGCGGCGCTTTTCTCGGCGGCAACACCCTCTCCCTCACCCCGGTCGAATACGATCTTCTCCTCTGCCTCGCCCGCGCCAGCGGCCGCGTGAAGACGCGCGACCAGCTCCTGGAGGAAATCCGCGAGCGCGACTACGAGGTCTTCGACCGCAGCATCGACGTCCATATTTCCGCCCTGCGCAAAAAGCTCGGCGACGACGCCAAGGATCCCCGCTTCATCCGCACCTTCCGCTCCGCGGGCTACATGCTCATCCATCCCGAGGCTCCTTGAAAACGCCTTTCCCGCTCTTCGCCCGGCTGTTGCTCTGGTTCTTCGTCAATCTGCTCGTCCTGATCGTGGGACTCGCCCTCATGATCCGCGTGCAGTTCGGTTCGCTCGACAACTGGCTCCTGCCCGAATCGTCCCAGGCCCAGATCCAGGCCATGAGCGTCGCTCTCATCGGCGATCTCACCCACTCCGACCGCAACGACTGGGGCGGCGAGCTGGCCAACCTGAGTCTCGCCTATAAAATGGACTTCGCCCTCTTCGATTCGCGCGGCCGGTGGATGGCGGGGAGGAAACTCGAGCCGCCTGATAAAATCGTCCGCGCCATGCGGTATGCGCAATCGAATCGTCCTCCGCCCCCCGGAATTCCCGCCGGCCCCGGCATGCCGCCGCCGCAGGGAGGTCCCGACTTCATTCCCCAACCTGGCCAGCCCCCTCCGCCCGACGGGGAACCGTCCCACCCGCCGCCGCCGGGCGCCTCCATTCCCGACTTCCCCAAGAAAGTGCTGAAAACGGAGGGTCCCCTGGCCTACTGGCTCCTGGTGCGCCTGCCGCCGGAACCGCTCCAGGCCGACGGCCCCGTCACGCTCGTCGGCACGACCTCCTCCCTCGGCTTCAGCCCGCTTCTCTTCAATCCCAAGCCATGGATCGCCGTCGCCGCGGGCATCGTCCTCTTTTCCATTCTCTTCTGGTTTCCGCTGGCCCGCAATCTCACCAACTCGATCATCCGCATGACCCGCGCCACCGAATCGATTGCCGAGGGCCGCTTCGATATCCAGCTCGCCGATTCCCGCGGCGATGAACTCGGCCGCCTCGGTCACGCCATCAACCGCATGGCCGCGCGGCTCAAGGATTTCGTCACCGGACAAAAGCGCTTCCTCGGCGATGCCGCCCATGAATTGTGCTCGCCGCTCGCCCGCATGGAAATCGCCCTTGGCATCCTCGAGGAGCAGAGCGATGAGAAATCGCTGCCCTACGTCCGCGATGTCCGCGAGGAAGTGACCCATATGCGAAAACTCGCCCACGAATTGCTCAGCTTCTCCAAGGCCTCGCTCGGGGAAAGCCACCTCAGGCTCGAGCCGGTCAACGTCGCCGCGGTCGTCCAGTCGGCTCTTCGCCTCGAGAAAAGCGATGCCGCGCGGGTCGAGGCCGACCTGCCGCCCGACCTCGTCGTCCGCGGCAATTTCGAGCTGCTCCAGCGCGCCCTGGCCAATCTGCTCCGCAATGCCTTTCGCTACGCCGGCGACGCGGGCCTCGTTTCCGTCAAGGCGTGGCGCGAGCAGGACCACGTCATCATCACCGTCTCCGACCAGGGCCCCGGCGTCGCGCCGCGCGAACTCGAAAAGCTCTTCGACCCCTTTTACCGCGTCGACCCCTCGCGCACCTCCGAGACAGGCGGCGTCGGGCTCGGCCTCGCCATCGTCAAGACCTGCGTCGAGGCATGCGGAGGCGTCGTCGCCGCCACGAACCGCCTCCCGCACGGCCTCGAAGTCCGCCTCCGCCTCAAACCGAGCGAGACCGCCGCCGCGCAGAATCTAGTTGCATAGGCCCGTCCTGCGGCCAGATTTGAAACCACCAAAGGAGCGGCCATGGAAATCGTTTTGATCGTCCTCGGAATCCTCGGCGTTGCGGCGCTGATCGTCATCTTTTACGTCATTGGTTCCTACAACAACCTCGTTTCGCTCCGCAACCGGTTCAAGAACGCCTACGCGCAAATCGACGTCCAATTGAAGCGCCGCTACGACCTCATCCCGAACCTCGTCGAGACGGCCAAGGGTTACCTCCAGCACGAACGCGCGACCCTCGACGAAGTCATCGCCGCCCGCAACAGCGCCGCCGGTGCCAATGCACGGGCCGCGCAAAATCCCGGCGATGGCCAGGCGATCCGTCAGGTCACCGGCGCCGAAGCCGCGCTGACCGGCAGCCTCGGCCGCCTCTTCGCCGTGGTCGAGGCCTATCCCAACCTCAAGGCCAACGACGAGATGATCCGCCTCATGGAGGAGCTGACCTCGACCGAAAACAAAGTCGCCTTCGCCCGCCAGGCCTACAACGACTCCGTCATGGTCTACAACACCGCCCGCGAAACCTTCCCCTCCAACTTCATCGCCAACTCGTTCCACTTCACCGCCGCCGAGCTCTTCGTCGTCGAGAAGCCCGAGGAAAAGGAAGCGGTCAAAGTTTCCTTCCCCTGACCGGCCCGGGTGATTTACCCGATAAAGCTTACTGTATTTACCCTCTTTTTGTGCGAACTTGGGACCGGTGAATACCTCATGGTATCAGGACGCCCTCTCGTCCTCGCTCGAAACCTCGAAGTGGGAGCACATCCCCGTCGTCATCTTTGAGCGCCCCAAGCTCGCCGCCGCGCGCGTCGCGCAGGAAATCGCCCAGCTCGTCCGCCACCGCGAAGCCGACGGCCTCAAGGTCGTCCTCGGCCTCGCCACCGGCCTGACCCCCATCTTCGTCTACCAGGAACTCGCGCGCCTTCATCGCGAGGAGGGCCTCAGTTTTCGCAACGTCATCACCTTCAACCTCGACGAATATTTCCCCATCCCGCCCGACCATCCGCGCAGCTACCACCGCTTCATGCGCGAGCATCTCTTCGACCACATCGACATCCCCGAAAGCCAGATCCACATCCCCGACGGCGCCATCCCCCGCGCCGACGTCGCCGCCGCCTGCGAGCGCTACGAACGGCAGATCGCCGAGGCGGGCGGCATCGACCTTCAGCTCCTCGGCATCGGCCGCACCGGCCACATCGGCTTCAACGAGCCCGGCTCCTCGCGCCGCAGCACCACCCGCCTCATCCATCTCGACCGCCTCACCCGCCTCGACGCCATCAAGGATTTCCAGAGCGAGGAACTCGTCCCGCGCACCGCCGTCACCATGGGTGTCAAGACCATCCTCCAGGCGCGCCGCATCGTCATCATGGCCTTTGGCGAGCACAAGGCCGCCATCGTCGCGCGCGCCGTCGAGGGCGAAGTCACCGCCGAAGTCACCGCGACTTATCTCCAGGACCACGCCGACTGCCTCATGGTCCTCGACCCGGCCGCGGCCAGCCGGCTCACCCGCATCCAGACGCCCTGGCTCGTCGGCCCGCTCGACGAAATGGGCCTCGGCTGGACCGACTCGATGCTCCGACGCGCCGTCAACTGGCTCGCGCGAAAAACCGGCAAGGCCATCCTCAAGCTCACCGACGAGGACTACAACAGCCACAGCCTCCAGGAACTGCTCTCGCAATATGGCAACGCCTACGAAATCAACCTCCGCGTCTTCCGCCAGCTCCAGAACACCATCACCGGCTGGCCGGGCGGAAAGCCGCCGGGTGACGATAAGCTCGCCGTGGTTCAGCCCCGCCCGCTCCGCAGCCGCTCCGCCGCCGTCTATCCCAAGCGCATCCTCATTTTCTCGCCCCATCCCGGCGACGACGTCCTCTCCATGGGCGGCACCCTCCTCCGCCTCGCCGAGCACCGGCACGAAGTCAACATCGCCTACCAGGTTTCCGGCAGCGGCAGCGTCAAGGACGAGATCCTCCAGCGCTACCTCGATTTCCAGCAGCACATCAGCGGCCGCTCCATCCGCCACGAACAGCCCGACCTCGCCCGCGTCAAGGCGATGAAAGCCGCCATCTGCCGGGCCGAGGCGCGGGCCGCCGCGCGCGTCTGCCAGGTCAATCCCGACTACCTCCATTTCCTCGACCTCCCCTTCTACGAAAAAGCGGGTGAAGTCTACCGCCAGGTCAGCGCGGAGGACATCGAGATCACCGCCCGGCTCCTCAACCGCATCCGCCCGCACCAGATCTACGCGGCGGGCGACCTCGCCGATCCGCACGGCACCCACCGCATCTGCCTCGACATCCTCACCCAGGCGCTCCGGCAATGCGGCGGCGAGGAGTGGTTCGCCGATTGCGAGGCGTGGCTCTATCGCGGCGCGTGGGCCGAGTGGCCGATCCACGAAGTCGACCTCGCCGTCCCCATCGGCCCCTCCGAACTCGCCTGCCGGGACCGCGCCGTCTTCCAGCACGAAAGCCGCCGTCATCAGGCCCCCTTCTTCGGCCACGACAGCCCCGAAACCGGCCGCCACGACGGCGATTCCGCCCGCGCCACCAGCCGCCTCTTCGACGCCCTCGGCCTCCCCGACTACGAGGCCATCGAGACCTTCCACCGGTGGACGCTGGCTTAGCCTTGCATGGCGATCTCTCTTTCTCGTTCCGTCATCCTGAGCCTGTCAAAAGACCTCTAACTATTTGCTCGGTGGAGTCTACGTGGAGGCAAGGCTTTCTGACCGACTGAATTTCGCACAGAGGACCGAAGAGGAGACTGCAGAGGACTGAAGAGGTCTGAGGTTCGTTGACGCGCGCTACCCGTCGCGTCAGCGACTCACCTAAAGACCGTCATCCTGAGCTTGTCGAATCTTGACCGTTGGGAACGGTCAAGATGGAATCGCCGTAGGCGATCCCGTGGGGCGAGGGTTCGCGGGAGCGAACCGAGTCAACGACCTCTAACTATTTGCCTTTCTCGGGTGGCCCGGGCTACTTGTTGCCCGGGTTCGCGTGGAGACATTCCACGCGAACAGGAGGTCGGCAGGTGTTATCGAGATTCGGGTGACCTCCTGTGCGCTCGCGATGTCGCGCTCGCGCACCCGGACAACGAGTTGTCCGGGCCACCCGAGTTGCGACCACCTGAACGGAAATACCCTGGCCGGGGTCGATGACAAAGCTTATGACCTACCGGTGGTGTCGCCTGTCGGCTCAACCACCGGCTAGGATTGTAAAATCCCTTCGGGATTAAAATCGACATGGATCAATTTTCGCAGAGATTTCCTCTGGAAACGTCTCTTTTTCACTCCCTCATCCTAAGCTCATCGCGAAACCGGAAGCTTGCCAAAGCGGCGGTCATCCCGAATTCTTATCCGACCTTTCCCGCTCCCATGAAAACCCCCTTGGTCCGCCGCGTTCTTTCAGGTTTCCTCCTCGGCGCGGCGCTCGTTTTTTCTGCGCCTGTTTTCGGCCAAGACACGACTGACATGTTGAGCAAGGCTCTTGATCTCGTTCATCAGGTCGAAAATCCGACCGGCAACCCGCCGCCGACCGATGCCCAGCGCATCGACCTCCTCACTCAGGCGATCAAGCTCGCGCAGGAAGCGCCCAACCATCGCTTGAAGGGACATCGCGTGCTGGCCATCCAGGCCATCCGGACCGCCATCGTGGAAATCCAAAGCGGCGACCCCGACCACCAGGCCGCCGCCAGTCTTCGCACCGCCGACACCGAGTTGACCACCTCCGTCTCGCTCGCCCGTGACACCGCCGCGCCTGCCGCACCGCCGACGAACACGCCGGCCGCGACTCCGCCTGCCGTTGCGCCATCGTCCCCAACTTCTACTCCTGACGTCAGCGCAGCGACCGCTCTGCCGCCAGGCGTCACGCCCGAAATGGAACAGGCATTCCTGGCGAAGTATAAGGCCGCCCTGGAAAAGCCGGATCCAGACGCTTACATGGCACTCGTCGCCAACGACCCTCACCTGGACCCGAAGGCGAAGGAAGCCATGAAAGGCTTCGAATTGTTTGGCGTCGCCATGACCCTTTCCAATCCCAACCGAACATATGCGTTTGTGCCTCTCAGTTCGATTCCTGTCAATGGCTCGGATAATAGTTCGACGGAATTGGCCGGCAAAATGTATGACGGATATCTCCCGCCTGTGCTTGGGCTGAAGATCACTTTTGGCAAACCGGCCCATTCCTCACCCGACGCGCCTGTCGCCGTCGGAGACACCTTCCTCCCTTTATGCATGGAGGATCACCAACTCATGCTATGTGGGTTCAAGGAAATTCCGGGTGCCGTTCCCCCGCCTGCGGTGGACAAGACGGCCAACTTCGGAATCGAGCCGAATCTCCGCAAGATCGATGAGCAGGCGGATGATCCCAATTCCTTCACTTCCCTCGGCCAGTTCCTGGCCAGCCTGAAGCAACCCGCCGTGCAAGTTCTCGATTCGGGCGAATCGACGTACGAGTACTATGCCATCTGCCGGATTGCGCCGAACCTCTGTGTCTGGGCGGGCGGCGACAAGGTCGGCGAGAAGAATTATACGTTCTATTTCAGGGCCACCGACTCCAACCAGCAGGAATTGAACGGCTCCCAAAAATGGATTCGTCTGGTCGATGTGCCCACCGACAATGGACAGGCGCCCAATGTCCAGGGGACGGTTTTCTTCGTGCCCGATCATTATTCGGGCCCCATCACGCTCAAGGCCAATTACGGGGACGATTCAGACACCAAATCGTTCTCCTTCTCCCGCACCATCCTCTGGAAATAATCGGCGACGCGACTCCGAAATTGCAGTTGTAGCGGCGGTCTCTGACCGTCGCTCCTGCGGAGGGCGGTAAAGCTCCGGTGCAAAACTACCCTCCCATCGCATCGGTCTCTGACCGTCGCTGCTGTGACGATTTCACTTCCGAGCCCAGCCTATTCCCGCCCCGGGCCGCTCTCCCACGCCACCATCGCAAACTTCGGCCCCATCCGGCTGAAAAGTTCCCCCGCCCGGCGGCTGGCAAAATAGAGATCGATGACCAGTGCGCTCCGCTCGGCGCGATTATGCCCCGACTCCTTCGCCGCCTTCCGGGAAATCACCGCAGTGCCCGTATCGACCGCGACGTAATCGCCCACGCCCGGAATCTTGACCACGCTCCCGTAGGGAATGATGCTCGGGTCGACCGCGCAGAAGCCGTCGCGCAGCCGCACGCCCGTCGCGCTCCGCTTGTGGTTCGTATAATAATCCTCGCCCGGCCAGTAGGCGGTCACGCGGGCGAGCCGGCCCTGGCTTGCGCTGCCACCGGTGGCGTCCGGGCCATCCCCATCGCAACGCATGGCCGCGCAAAAATGCGATTTGGACGAATAGGTCTCCGCCCGCGCCGCATGGCCAAAAAGGAGAACGAATGCGAGAGCAAGAGCTGTCAGGATCGTCGTGCGCATGGTGGCCTGGGATGAGAGTTTTTCGAGCGTTGCGAAAAAAATATGCATCGCCCGTGCCAGAACGGCGAATGCCTTGGAAAAGCCCGCGCCCGCTCTGATTCGGAGCCCGTAACGCCGACACTTTTGCCCGAATTAACCGACAGGGTGTTTTATTTCCGTACGCCCGCCTTCGTAGATACCCTCGATCGGCAAGATGTCCTAAAAATAGTAGCCATCAAAGCCGTTTAAGGTAATCGGCCCGGCCTGCCCCCCGCCTAGAGGAACCCGCGCTCGGCCAGCGCCCCGGTCAGGGAGACCTGCTTCTCCATCGCCCCGAAGTAGTCGAAGTCGGCCGGGTCGCCGGGCACGGTCGTGTCGGCCGGGTTGACCTGGACCAGTTCGTCCGACCACGCGTTGACCGACCTCTTCGTCTCGACCGCGGCCAGCGCCTGGATCGCGGAGCCAAGCGCGGCGCCCTCCGCCTCGGCGAGAGTCACCACCCGGCAGCCAAAGACATCGGCGCAGATCTGCCGCCAGATCGCGCTCTTGCTCCCTCCGCCGGTGAGCCGGATCTCCGTCGGCGAAATGCCCAGGGTCCGCATCCGGTGCAGGCCGTAAGCGAGGCCGAGCGTGACTCCCTCCATCGTGGCGCGGGCCATGTGCGCGGGCGTCATCGTGCGGGTGGTGAGGCCGTGGAAGACGCCGGTGCCGCGCGGCAGGTTCGGGGTCCGTTCGCCCTGCAGGTAGGGCAGAAAAAGAAGGCCGCCGGCGCCGGGCGGCACGCTGCGGACCGCCTCCTCCAGCTGCGCGTGCGACCAGCCGAAAAGGTTCCGCGCCGCTTCCGTGGCCACGGTCACGTTCATCGTGCAGACCAGCGGCAGCCACGCGTCCGTGCTGTCGCAAAAGCCCGCGATTTCCCCCCCGGAATCGACCACCGGTTTCTCGCTGTAGGCGTAGATCGTGCCCGACGTACCGAGGCTGGCGGTGACGCGCCCCGCCGCGACGTTGCCCGTGCCGATCGCGCCCATCATGTTGTCCCCGCCGCCGGCGCTGACCACGACGTTGGCCGACAGGTTCCAGCGTCTCGCCAGTTCGGGGAGCAACGTCCCGGCCGCTTTGCGCGAGGAGCCGAGGGCCGGCATTTTCTCTCCCAGCGCGGGATCGATGAAATCGAGAACGTCTTGCGCCCAAGTGCGGTTGCGGACATCCATCAGGGCCGTGCCCGAAGCGTCGCCATACTCCATGCGGAACTGGCCCGTCAGGTAAAAATTAAGGTAGTCGTGCGGGAGAAGGACGGTCGCCAGCTTCGCGAAATTGTCCGGCTCGTGCCGTTTCAGCCAGAGGATTTTCGGCGCAGTGAAACCGGGCAGCATGTCCATGCCCACTTTTTCGATCACAGCTTTTGCGCCTCCGAAATGGGCCCGCATCAGATCGCATTCCTCGGCGGTCGAGGTGTCGCACCAAAGCTTGGCAGGGCGGATGACCTGTCCGTCGTGATCGAGCGGGACGAAGCCGTGCTGCTGCCCCGAAATCCCCATGCCACGCACGTCGCCGCGCCGCGCGCCAAGCGCCTCGAGAACCTGCTGGATCGTGACGTCCACCGCTTGCACCCACGTGGACGGATTTTGCTCGAGGTGCCCGGCGGGCAGGCCGGGCAGGACTTCGTAGCTTTGCGCGGCGGAGGCGAGAATCCCGCCCGACTCCGCGTCGAGGGCAATCGTTTTTGTGCTTTGCGTGCCGCAGTCAATGCCGAGGTAGATCATGGCTTTATTTTCGCCTTAGTTTTCCAGACGTCACGAAGTTTCGTTCGGTTTTCTGGCCATCCGGGCACAATCAACTTGAACAATCGCCCGGAAAAGGTGCACGCTTCTCTCTCCATGGCCAAAACGCATTTTTCGAAGATCAAGAGCATCCGGTATGAGGGAGCGGGCAGCAGCAATCCGCTGGCCTTCCGGCATTATAATCCGGCGGAAAAAATTGGCGGCAAGACGCTCAAGGAGCAGCTGCGCTTTTCGATTGCCTACTGGCATTCGTTTCGCGGGGTGGGCTCCGACCCGTTCGGGCCGGGCACCATCGTGCGGCCATGGGAAAAGGGGAACGACCCGGTCTCCATCGCCAAGGTGCGGATGGACGCGGCCTTCGAATTCTTCACCAAGATCGGGGCGCCGTTCTACGCCTTCCACGACCGCGACATCGCGCCGGAGGGCCGGAGCCTGGCCGAATCGAACCGCAATCTCGATAAGATTGTGGCCCATGCAAAACAGCTGCAAAAAGCGACCGGGGTGAAGTTGCTCTGGGGCACGGCCAATTTATTTTCTAATCCCCGCTACATGTGCGGCGGAGCGACCAATCCCGACGCGCACGTTTTTGCCTATGCGGCGGCGCAGGTGAAGAAGGCGCTGGAGGTCACCAAGACCCTGGGCGGGGAGAACTACGTTTTCTGGGGCGGGCGCGAAGGCTATGAAACGCTGCTCAACACCAACCTGAAGCGGGAGCAGGACCACCTGGCGCGGTTTCTGCACATGGCGGTCGATTACGCCAAGCAGATCGGCTTCAAGGGCCAGTTCCTCATCGAGCCGAAGCCGAAGGAGCCGACCAAGCACCAGTACGACTTCGACGTGGCCAGCGGGATCGCCTTTCTGCGCACCTACGGGCTGGAAAAGTATTTCAAGTTCAACATCGAGACCAACCACGCGACGCTGGCCGGCCACACGTTCAACCACGAAATCGAAGTGGCGGCGGCGGTGGGAATGCTCGGCTCGATCGACGCCAACGCGGGCGACATGCTCCTGGGTTGGGACACCGACCAGTTCAACACCGATGTGAAGGAATTGACCCTGGCCATGCTTTCGATCCTGCGGGCGGGGAGCCTGGGCTCGGGCGGGTTCAACTTCGACGCGAAGCTGCGCCGGCCCTCCATCGACGTGGAGGATTTGTTCTATGCCCACATCGGCGGAATGGACGCCTATGCGCTGGCCTACAAACTGGCGCTGAAGATCCGGGCCGAAGGCAAGCTCGAGAAGTTCGTGGCCGAGCGCTATGCCAGCTACGACCGCGACTACGGCAAGGCGATCGAAAAGGGAAAGATCGGTTTTCGGGAACTGAACCAACTCGTGCTCAAGAAGCTCGGCGAACCCAAACGTACCAGCGGCCGCCAGGAGTACCTCGAAAATTTGCTCAATTCCTACCTCCATCCGTAGGACCAGCCAGGTCAGACGGCTTTCCTTTCCACATCGGGAAGGAACCAGGTCAGGACGCCGAGCAACGGAAGGAACGAGCAGATCTGGAATACGTAGGTGATGCTGGTCAGATCGGCCAGTTTGCCGAGCACCGCCGAGCCGATGCCGCCCATCCCGAAAGCGAGGCCGAAGAATAACCCGGCAATCATACCGACGTTTCCGGGCACCAGTTCCTGCGCGTAAACGATGATGGCGGAAAAGGCCGAGGCCAAAATAATGCCGATGAAAACGGTCAGGATTCCAGTCTCGACCAGATTGGCGTAGGGCAGGAGCAGGGTAAAGGGCGCCACCCCGAGAATCGAGGCCCAAATGACGTGTTTGAGTCCAAAGCGATCCCCGAGGGAACCGCCGATAATCGTTCCCGCCGCGACGGCAAACAGAAAAATGAAGAGAAAATATTGCGACGACTGGATCGAAAGCTGAAACTTCTGGATCAGGAAAAAAGTGTAATAGCTGGTCATGCTGGCGAGATAAAAATACTTCGAGAAAACCAGGGCCACCAGAATGGCGATGGCGCCGGCCGCTTTTCGCGAAGGAATCGGATTTCCGGCGCGGGTATCGCCCGGGGATTTGAGCCGATGGGTGTTCTTTCGGTACCAATGTCCGACCTTCGTTAGCACCGCGATTCCCGCGAGGGCGACGAGCGAGAAACAAAGGACCTCGATCCGACCGCCTGGCACGATGAGCAACGCGGCCAGCAACGGGCCGAAGGAGGAGCCCGCATTGCCGCCGACCTGGAATAAGGATTGCGCGAAACCGTGCCGTCCACCGGAAGCCATGCGGGCGACGCGCGAGGCTTCTGGATGAAAGACCGACGAGCCCATTCCGACCAGGGCAGCCGCCGCGAGGATCAGGGCGAAGTGGGTCGCCAGCCCCAAAAGCACCAGACCGGCGAGCGTGAAGCCCATTCCCAAGGCCAGGGAATAGGGTTTCGGATAACGATCGGTGTAAAAGCCGACCATCGGCTGCAACAAGGAGGCGGTCAATTGATTGGTCAGCGTGATCATGCCCACCTGCGTGAAACTTAGATGGAAAGACGTTTTCAAAAGCGGATAAATGGCGGGCAGCAACGACTGCATCGTATCGTTGAGCAGGTGCGAAAA
Organism: Methylacidiphilales bacterium; assembly: GCA_965226715.1. Taxonomy (GTDB): domain Bacteria; phylum Verrucomicrobiota; class Verrucomicrobiia; order Methylacidiphilales; family UBA1321; genus JABDGH01. The sequence goes on from CBDDEB010000002.1 coordinate 582,215, forward strand.
ACTGAGGGCGAAGAGGATCGCCAGAACAGCGGTCTGCGGAGTCGCCGGGGAAGTGAACAACGTATTTTGTTCATCGCCGGCGGTCGGGCTGGTCCCCAAAGGAGATTTTACGTGACCCTTTTCCTCGATTAAACGTCTTTCTGAATGTGGCATGGGAAGGTTTTTTTGATTGGGGCGATAGCCTAAAGGGGGTATTGTCTCTCAACTTCAAAGGCTCATTCAAACACAAATGCCCCAACTAGTCGAAGAAGGCGATGAGGAGCATGCGAAGCATGGTTCATTTCTTGAACGCATGCTTAAGAAGGTGTCGCTAGGCCTCTACGCGGTCGTGCTTGCGGCGATTATCGCCTGTGTGGCCGCCCAAATCGTCGCCCCCTCCGGGTCGGTGGGAAAACCACTCTCGATTGAATTGAGCAGGGGTGTCTTTCCTGTCCGCGATTTTCAGCCCTCGAAGGCATCGGACGTTCGCGCCATTATTTTGTTTGGCTCGGGGGACGGCGGATGGAGCGGTTTTGAAGAAGCCATCAGCCGCGCGCTGCGGAAGCATGGCTACGAAGTCATCGGAATCGATTCCAAGGATTATGCGAGCACCGACTACGATCTCGCCATCCTGCAGGCCGATTTTACCCGGATAGCGCAAACGGCCCAGGCGCCCTACGGAAATCATCCGCCTCCGGTGATTTTGGGAGGGTGGTCGATGGGCGCGGCACAGGCGATTGCCGGAGCAGGAGGCCCGAATCCTCCTCCCGGATTGGTCGGACTGCTGGTGCTCGATCCGTGCAGCCGAGGCCGTTACGGCCTGCGCCTTTCGGATCAATCCGACCTGCTTCCGACCGGACCGGGCACTTTCAGCATGGAGGAGTTCACGAAGACAATGGGGAATTTGCACGTGGTGCAATGGCATGCCGCGCAGGATTCGATCGATTCGCGCACGTGGCTAGATTCGTTGACGGCGCCGCACAAGGAATTCGATTTTGCGAAGACGGGACATTACTACAACAATGACCGCGCCGATTTTTTGAGCCAGTTGGTCGATAGTATTCCGTGGATTTTAAGTTCGGACCCAAACGCGGTCCGGTTGACCGGGAGCAAGCAATTGCCGTGAACAAGGCTGTCTCGAGATCCGAAGCGCTGCTGATCCCGGCGGATCATCCCGTACGCAACATCTTTACCAGGGAGAAAACCAGTCTGGGATTCCGTCCCGTCCTCAGCATCGTCATGCTGGCCTGGGCCGTGCGTCTCGTTTCATTGTTTAACATGCTCAATGCGCTCCTGCGCTACCAGCCGAAGTTCATTTTCTGGCTGGGAAAATGGGTCCCCTTTGAAATCAGCGAAGGCTACCGGATCCGGATGTTCCTCATGTCGATCCTACTCTTTGTTCTCGCTTCCGGTTTGCAGCGGGGCAAGAGGCTGGCCTGGCAAATAACCGTCGCGGGGCTTCTGCTGGCGCCGATCCTGCACCTCGGCCGGGATGTGATCTGGCCCCAGGCGCTGATCAACCTGATCCTGATTGTCTTTCTTTTTCTACATCGCCGCTACTTCGTGGTGGAGTCGGATCCGAAGTCCATTCGATCGGCGCTGATCATTTGCCCCCTCCTGGCGACCGGGCTCCTGGTGTTTGGCACAGTGCGTTTGCACGCCCTGCATAAGCATACCTTGGGAGATCATACCTGGTCGGCCTGTGCGCAAACGGCGTGTGAATTGGTTTTTGTTCATCACACCAACACCCAACTTGCGGTCACCTCTCACGCCCGGGATCTTTTTTCGGTCCTGCGCATCGGAGGGACTTCGATTGCCCTGGTGGGGCTTGTCCTCATTTTGCGGCCGGTTTTATTGCGACGGAGAACACGAACCGAGCATCGGGAGAAGATGCGGAAATTAATCACGAGATACGGCAAGGACCCGCTTGATCCCTATGCCCTCCTGAACGACAAGAGTTACTTCTTCACGGGCACGCAACGGGTGGCGGTGCCTTACGTTCTTTCGGGCAATCTGGCAGTGGCGCTGGCTGACCCGATCGGGCCTGATGAGGAACGCGTGACGGCTATTTCCGAATTCGCGCTCTTTTGCCGGCATCAGGATTGGGAGCCCGTTTTTTATGAGGTCGCCGAGGAGTTCCTGCCCCATTACCAGCAGGCCGGGTTTTCCGTATTCAAAATCGGGGAGGAGGCGCGCCTGCGGGCCGATGAGTTTCACCTCAAGGGAGGCAATTATCAAAATCTGCGCACGGCCTGCAATGCGGCGCGTAAACGGAACATCCAATTTCGCTGGTACGATGCGGCTTCGAGAATTGATGAGACGCTCGAACGACAGCTTGCGGAAATTTCACGGCAATGGCTGGAGGGAAAAAATGCCCGGGAAATGACCTTTGATATGGGGTTCTATTCTTCCGAGAATATTCGGCGGCAGGGGGTTGCAGTGGCGGTTGACTCCTCCGGCCACGCCCTGGCCTTTGCCACCTGGCGGCCCTTTGCCCGGGGGACGGGTCAGACCCTGGACCTGATGCGCTCGCTGCTTAAAGGGCGAAACGTGATGGATTTTATCCTGGTCGAATCCATTCTTCATTTCCGCCGACTGGGGATCAATGATATCAGCCTCGGCAACGCGCCGCTGGCCAACGCTGAAAAGGAGCCGACGCGGCTTCAAGCGGAAGAAAAGGCGGTGCAGTTTCTCTTCGAGAATCTTAACCGCATCTATGGCTATAAATCGCTCTTTGAATTCAAGCGTAAATATCGTCCCCGCTGGCAGGGCCGCTATGTGGCCTACCACCGGGGCGTTCACCTCCCGCTGGTCGGCCTGGCCTTGGTCCGTGTGCATGCGCCGGGCGGAATTTGGAAATTCCTTGTTCCGTGATTTGTTCGCCACGAAATGTTGGCGGTCCGGTTAAATGCGCGACGAAAAAATGATAGATCTGCTCCGTTAGTTTTCCTTCGGGAACGGGGAGGATGGTTTCGGAGAGCAAGGTAAGGCCCAGCTCCAGCGCCAGCTTTTCCAATGCGCGGCTCGGCGTGCTCCTTCGCTCCACCGCATAGCCGACGAAGGCTCCGTCTCGCAACGACGAAACAATTTGGGGCAACGCGAGATAGTAGGGCACGTAATCGCCAATCAAACCCAGGGTGATGGCAAAGTCGTACGATTTCGCCGGGTCGGGACATTCTTCCGGCAGGAGCAGGTTGGCCCGCAAGAGGCGCCGGTAGCAGCCGGTCTGACGCGCCAGGTCGAGCATGACCGGAGAGAGGTCGAGGCCGTCGAGCGGTTTCCGCAGCCCCGCTTCCATCAGGGCGATTCCCAGCACCCCTGAGCCGCAGCCGAAGTCGATGCCCTGGGCGTCGGGCTTTAGATGCGGCATCAGCGCCTGCGCCGCGCCCGTTGGGGCTCCGCTTTCAAGAATCGCCTGGTGATACTCGGGCCCGAAGCGGTCAAACGCCGCCTGCACCGCGGCGACGGACCCGTAGGTTGCGCCCCAGATCGTATCTTCCAAGGGAGATTTCATGCGCGCATGGGTTGAAGAATCAGCAAATGTGCTATCCTAGATAAAACCCCAATTTATGCAAAAGATCATCAAGTCAGACGAGGAATGGAAGAAGCAACTGACGGACGAAGAGTACCGCATCACGCGCGGGAAGGGGACCGAACGGGCGTTCTGCGGGGTCTTTTATGACAATCACAAAGAAGGCGTTTATCACTGCGTCTGCTGCGACCTGCCGCTTTTTGCCTCCAAGGCTAAGTTCGAGTCGGGCACGGGCTGGCCCAGTTTTTTTCAGCCGGTGGCCAAAGAGAATATCGAGACCGTAACCGATTCGAGCCACGGCATGGTCCGTACGGAAATTGTCTGCGCCCGCTGCGACGCCCATCTTGGCCATGTCTTCAACGACGGCCCGCGTCCGACCGGTTTGCGCTATTGCCTCAATTCCGCCGCGCTGAAATTTGTTGAAGCCCAGCCGGAAAATGTTGGCGAGGAAAAGGCAGGTGTGCAGGCGGGGCTGGCCCAGGCCGCTTTCGGGGCCGGTTGCTTTTGGGGGGTCGAAGCGGCATTTCGCGAGTTGCCGGGAGTCCGCGAGACAGCGGTCGGTTATCAGGGCGGCACGCTCAAAAATCCGAGCTACGAGGATGTCTGCTCGGGCCGGACTGGTCATGCCGAGGTAGTCCACGTCGAGTACGACCCGAAGGAAATTTCCTACGATCGACTGCTCGAGCTTTTCTGGGCCGAGCACGACCCGACGACGCCCAACCGGCAGGGGCCCGATGTGGGCACGCAATATCGCTCGGTGATCTTCTATTACACGCCGACCCAGAAGGCGGCAGCGGCGGCGTCCAAGGCCAAACTGGAGGCGTCCGGCCGTTTCAAGCGGCCAGTGGTGACGCAGATTCTTCCCGCGCCCGATTTTTATCGCGCGGAGGAATATCATCAGCGTTACCTCGAAAAGCGGGGCCAGCGCAGTTGCGCTTTATAATGGGATTGTCATCCTGAGCAAGCCGAGCTTGTCTCGGCGCGGCGAAGAATCTCTGACTATAGTACCAATTAAAACTACGCCTGCATTACAGGGCAAAGTGAGTGTGATGAAAGAGACTTATAGGGTGTCTCATCGCTGGAATATAAAGGCGATGCTCCCACGTGATTAAAATAGTTAGAGATCCTTCGACAAGCTCAGGATGACAGGCTTTTTAAAATTTCAAGAGCGCGCATGCCGCAGCTTTTCCCTGTTGGAAATGCTTTTGGTCCTGGCTTTGGCCGCGGGGATGGTTGCGCTGGCATCGGAGGGATTGGGCGCGATGGCTCAGGCGGCCGCGATTACCACCGGGGCAGACAGGCTCTGCGATGTCTTTACCGAGGCGCGCCAATATGCCATGGCTCAAAATATGAGTGTGGAAGTGCGGATTTATGACCTCCCGCCGCAACCGGGCGCGGCGCCGGTTTATGATGCGGTCCAACTGCACTGGATCAAGGCGGACGGGACGACTCCTCCCGTGAACCATGCGATGGTATTGTCCTCCTGGGTCGTCATCGACGCCACGGCGGCGCATTCTTCCCTCATCGGTTCGAACACCCAGACCGCGACGCCCGACGCCACCGACGCGCGGCTCAATGCCGCGACGCGGGTGTTTCATTTCCTGCCGGACGGCACGACCGACCTGAATCCCGCCACCAATTGGTTTCTAACCGTGCGCGCGGCGGCGCAGTCGGATCCCTCGCATTTTCCCTCAAACTGGGCTTGCGTCAAAGTCGACGCCACCACCGGCCGTCCGCAGATTTACCGGCCCTGAAGATTCCCGTCACGCGGCTGTGACAAAATATTCGAGAGTCTTCATTGCATATTGCCGCGCACGATTTATAGAAGGCCAATGGGAATACCGTCAGAACCGTGGGATGTGGCCCGTTCACTCCACACTTACAATATCGCCCGCTGGGGCAATTCTTACTTCGGGGTCAACGATAGCGGTAACATGACCGTGCGTCCGCTTCAGGACCAGGGTCCGGCAGTGGATCTCATGGCGGTGACGGAGGAAGCGCGGGACCGAGGGCTGACTTTTCCCCTCCTGCTCCGTTTCCAGGATTTGTTGCGGCACCGCGTCCAGGTCTTGAACGAGGAGTTCCGCGCCGCCATCGCCGAGGCCGGATACCAGGGCCAGTACCGCGGCGTTTTCCCGATCAAGGTGAATCAATTGCGCGAAGTGGTGGAGGAAATCATGGATGCCGGCGCGCCTTATAAATTCGGGCTGGAGGTCGGCAGCAAGCCCGAGCTTTTCGCCGCGCTCGCCATCCATCGCGACCCGGAATGCATCCTGATTTGCAACGGTTACAAGGACTCACTCTACATTCAGATGGCGCTGCTGGGTCGGAAGCTGGGCAAGACGATCATCATGGTCGTGGAAAAAGTGGAGGAACTCAAAGCGATCATCGACGTCTCCCAACAAATCGGCGTCCGTCCCATCATCGGGGTGCGCATCCGGCTCCTGGCCAAGAGCTCCGGCAAATGGGCGACTTCCGGCGGCGAAAACGCCAAGTTCGGGCTTTCGACCAGCGAGGTGATGGAGGCGACCGAAATGCTCAAGGCCCATCAAATGGAAGATTGCCTCAAGCTGATGCATTTCCACATCGGCTCGCAAATTCCCGACATCCAGACCGTTAAGCGCGCGGTGCGGGAGGCCGCCCGCTACTACGCGAAACTGAAGCTGCTCGGTTTTCCCCTCGAATATCTCGACGTGGGCGGCGGTCTCGGCGTCGATTACGACGGCAGCCGCTCCGCTTACGATAGCAGCACGAATTATACGCTCGGAGAATACGCGCGCGACGTGGTCTACAATGTCGCGGATGTCTGCAACGAGGAAAAGGTGCCGCACCCGACGCTGATCAGCGAGAGCGGCCGCGCCATCGTGGCCCATCACTCGGTGCTGATCGTCGACATCTTCGGTGTCATCGAAAAGACCAAGGCCAAGCCGTTCGTTGTGCCCGAGGGGAGCAAGCCGCCCAAGCCGGTCGCCGCCCTGCTCGAATTGCGCGCGACGCTAAACCGGAAAACCCGGCGTGAAAATTTCCACGACGCGGTGCAGATCAAGGACGACGCGCAGGCGCGTTTCGATCTCGGGCTGCTCGATCTCGCCACCAAGGCGCAGGTGGAGACGCTTTTCTGGGAGATCGCGGAAAGCGTCGTGCGCCTGTACGTTGGCGCGAAAACGACGCCGGAGGAAATCCATGACCTGAAGGACTCGCTCGGCGACCAGTTCCTCTGCAATTTTTCCGTTTTCCAATCACTGCTCGACCACTGGGCGTTGGGCCAGCTTTTCCCCATCGCGCCGATCCATCGGCTGAACGAGGCGCCGGAACACAACTCGACGCTCGTCGACATTACTTGCGATTCGGACGGAAAGATCAGCAAATTTATCGACAGCGACGGGGAAGTCAGCCGGACCCTGCCGCTCCACGCGCTCAATGGGAAACCTTATTACCTGGGGATTTTTCTCCTCGGCGCCTATCAGGACATCATGGGCGATCTGCACAATCTTTTCGGCCGGGTCAACGAGGCCCACATCTTTCTCGATGCGGACGAGGAGAGCGGTTTTTACATCGAGGAGACGATCCCGGGCAGCACCATTTCGGAAGTGCTGGGCGACGTGCAGTATCATACGACGATGCTTGAGCGCGCGATGAAGGAGCAGATTGACCGCGCGATCAAGGCCGACGTGCTCAAGCCCAACGAAGGCATGCGCCTGCTGGAGTCGTACGAGCAGGGCTTGAAGACCTCCACCTATCTCCAGTTTTAATGAGTGGGCGCCGGGCCGATGGTTTGCCCTGCACTGTAGGTGGGTTCAAATTTGAGGTTGGCCACGGGTTCTCCGGTCAAGGCGGCGCGGCTCAACGCTTCGGCGGTACGTTGGCCAGCGGTGAAAAACTCGAACCGTACCGTGCTCAACGCCGGCTCGATATAATTCAGGTAAGGCCAGTCGTGGAAGCTGACAATGCTCAGGTCCGTGGGCACTTGTAGCCCCGAGTCGCGTCGCGCCTGAAAACTCAAAACGGAGCCGAGGCTGTCATCGAAGGCGATCGCTGCCGTGGGGCGTGGGCGCAGGTGAAGGAGATCATGCGCCGCCTTGGAAATTCCGGCCTCCTCTCCATGCGTCGAGAATTCGGGCGCCTGGGCCGGATCGATGCCCGCCTCTCGAAATGCGTCGTGGACGCCCATTCGTTTGGGCGTGTCGAGGCAGATGTCATAGCCGGTCAAAAGGGCGATTCGCCGATGGCCCAGCCGCAAGAGTTGTTTCGTCAGGTGTCGGGCAGCCTCTCTTTGGCCGAGCAAGATGCGAGGTCCGGGCAAATCCGATTCCGCAAAGATGAGAAAGGGGAGATTGCGGGCCTTGAGAATATCGAGGTCCTGCACAGTGACACCCTGGGGTACGACAATGACGCCGCCCAGGCTGCTCGCTTTCTCGGGCTGCCATTCTTCCGGGGGTGTGCTGATTAAAAGTATACCCGAGCGGAGGGACGACATCACGGTCTGCGCGCCCCGGACCATTTCGGCGATGGGTCGATGCTCGGCGGTCTGGGGCGATTTCATCAGGATTCCGAGGTAGCGATGAATCCGGGTCGACCGGCCATAGGCAAACGTCCCCTTGCCATGCCTGCGGTAGATGAGACCGCGATTTTCCAGGTCACTCAACGCGAGCCTGACAGTCACACGACTGACATTAAAGCGTCGGCAAAGCTGGTGTTCGCTCGAGATGGGGAAAGAGGCTTGCTCGTTTCGGCTAAGAATCTCCTCCGTCACAGCAGCAACGAGGCGGGCCCGGGCGGTAGGCGAGCGGTGTGAAGGCACTAAACGCCATTTTTGGTGATTTCTCTCGCTAAAAGCAAGTCTGGTTTTTTAAATTGCCTAAAAGATCAGGACTTACTCGCGATTTTATGACCGGGCGCGTGTTTCATGTCTCACGGGATCGTCAAAGCGCGTGTAAGGCGCGTGGAAAAGAATGTCGAGCTTGTCCGTAGGTCCATTGCGCTGCTTGGCGATGATGAGGGAATAGGGAATGACCGGACCGACCTGACGTTCGTTGCCGTCCTCGTCCTTTTCGGCATCGGGACGATGGAGCAGAAGCACGACGTCGGCGTCCTGTTCGATGGCGCCGGATTCGCGCAGATTGTGGAGGGCGGGCTCGGTCTTGCCCCGGCCGGCCTCTTCCGAACGGCGGTTGAGCTGGGCCAGGATGATGATCGGAATCTCGAGTTCCTTGGCCAGCGCCTTGATGCCGCGCGAGATTTCGGCCACTTCGTTTTGGCGATTGTCCTTGGCCTGGGCCGATTCCGAACGGAGCAGCTGCAGGTAATCGATCACGAGCATCTCGATGCCATAGCGGTCCTTCATCCGGCGGGCCTTGCCTCGGAGCTGGTTGATGGTGAGGAAGGAGGAGTCGTCGAGGTAAAGCGGCCATTCTCTCATGTCACCGGCCACCATCCGCAATTTTTGCATGGCGTGCTCGTCGAGCTCGCCCGAGCGGATGCGCTGCAGGCTTTCGCTTCCGTAGGAGGCGAGGAGACGGAGCATGAGTTGCTCGTTGGTCATTTCCAGGCTGAACATGCCGACGGCGTGCCCCGGCTTCTTCCAGGCGTCGGTCGCCTCGTCATAACGCTGGTCGAGCGCGTGCCGGGCGAAGGTGAGGGCCAGCGCCGTCTTGCCCTGGCCCGGCCGCGCGGCGAGAACAATCATCTCGCCCGATTTCCATCCGGCGGTGAGTTCGTCCAGCTTGTGGAATCCCGTCGGCAGGCCCTGGAGATGCCCTTGGCGATTCTGGAAATTTTCGATCAGCTTGATCGCCTTGTCGATTTCCTCGCGCGCGGGGACGGTCGTTTGGGTGAGGCCCAGATTCGTGACGTGAAAAATCGCGGTCTCGGCGCGATCCAGCACTTCGGCCACCGAATCGGGCATCTCGGTGATATCCTGGACAATGGTTGAGCAGGCCGATTGCAGGCAGCGCAGCAGGCTCTTCTCCTTGACGATCTTGATGTAGGAACCAACGTTGAGATGCGTCGCAAAGCCGACCAGCAGCTCCGCCAGAATGCCGGGACTGCCCACCGCCTCCGCTAGCTTGCGGTCAGTCAGCCACTGGTGGATGGTCATGACATCGATGGCCTGGCTCGAGTTGTACATTTCGCGCAACGCGCCGAAAATTTCCTGATGCGCAGGAACGAAAAAGTCTTCCTTCAGCAGCGCCACCGTCGCGTCATTGATCACTTCCGCCGGTTGCGCCATCATACAGCCAAGCACCGCCTTTTCGGCTTCGGCGCTATAAAGCACGGTGGGCGAAAGCATCTCCGCGGTGGTGTTGGCGCGACTGCGCTTCGAGGGCTTGGGTTGAGCGGTATCGGAAGCGGGCATGATCATGAAGTTAGAAGGAAGAAGGTTGAAGCGGGAATAAGGAAAGAAGCGGCCACTTTGCTCTGGATGTCGTTGATTTCAAAGCGTGGAGATATTTTTTTTGCCTCGCAAGATCGACACACTTTAATGTCGGGTTATCAGATGCTTGTTCACAGAGTTGTTCACAAAATCACCCACCCACCGCCGTGTATTGATGCAGGCCCCGCTTCCACAGGATCCCGCTCAGGATGTAAAAAAATCCGATCCAGGCCCACTGCCAGAGAAAACCGCCGACCAGCGCATAGCCGTGAACATGGCCGATTAAAATCGCCGCCGGAAAATAGGTCTCATAGGCAAAAGGCAGGCGGAGACAAATGGCCTGGAGCCACGCTGGAAAAGCATCGACCGGAAAGATGTGTCCGCCGAGCAGGAACTCGATCGAGTAGATAATGAAGGTAATGCTGCCGATATCGAGAATCCAAAACGCGATCATCGCCAGCGTGAAGCAAAAAAAGAATTGGATGAGGGCCGCCCCGAGCGTGGCCAGCAGCGCGACGGGCAGATTCTCCGGCCAGGGTAAACCGGCGTAATAGTGCCCCAGCCAGATCATCGCGACGCCCAACGGCACCACGGCGAACACGGCATGCACGACTCTCGCGGCCGCGAAGAGATGAAAGCGGTAGAGCCGGTAATCGATCGGCTTGAGCAGCAGCGTATTGATGCGGCCGTCGCGAATGTCCTCAGCGATTTGAAAATCGTCCTCGTTCGGAACGGTCAGCGTATCGATCAGGATTAGTGTGATGAAGTAGGCCACCATGCTGCTGAAGGTATAGCCCGCGAACGCCTTTTGCCCCGCGAAGACGGCATTCCAGAGGAAAACGGAACCGAGCAACGGCACGAAACTCACCAGCACACGAACCAAAAAATTCCAGCGGTAAATCAGGTTGCTCTGCACGCCCAGGTTGAAAATCTGGGCCTGCAAGCGAAGGGAGGAAGTGACCATAATTCTAAGCCCCTAACGCTAGCCTCAATTCGTCCCGAGAAAAGGGTCGCGATAAAATGATTGGCCTTCCTGGGAGGCATGCCTGAAAGAAAGTCTCCGGCTAGGCCCAAGGTCTCTTACGAAGCGATCGATCGCTTGTCTGCATCTTGCATTTTCACACCCAAGGTAAAATGGTCGCCTTTAAGTTTATCGGATTTGCTTGCCCCTGAATTTTATCCGGCCATAATACCCGCCCCTAGAAGCTATCGATACGCCTTCGACCCGTTCTGCTTGGAATTCGTTCATTGACCTGTAATGCAGGCGCATGGCGAAAACTAAGCGAAAAGTAGATGCAAAAACAGGTCGAACAGATCGATTAAGTTGCTGGTGGATAGATGTTAATCCGGAGTAGCTCAGTGGTAGAGCGGTCGGCTGTTAACCGATTGGTCGTAGGTTCGAGCCCTACCTCCGGAGCCATTTTGCAAGTCGTTCAAGGCGAAATGGAACTGCTCCGATAGGGCTCGGATTTGGTCAAAATGCGACCAGATTTGCGACCACTTCGGCTACTGCGGCAGAATTCGGCACTACTACGCCGGAACTCTCCCGACACTAGCCGGGCGGCCAACGTATCTCTCCATGTCTGAAAACATTGGAGAACCACATGCAAGAGAGATACCGGATGTTCCGCCGCGCAGGCGGAAACTACTACGCACGCGATACCCAAACCGGCCAAGGAGAAACCCTCGGAACGTCTGACCGAGCAATCGCCCAGCGATTGCTCTCGGCCAAGAACCAAGCGGCAGAGCAACCAATGCTCAACAAGGGCATGGCCAAAGTTTACTTGTCGGCGGCCTCGCCCGAGTTCGCCTCGCGCACTTGGGCGGACGTGATGGATCACTACATCAAGACCGGCGTCGAATCGACCCGCGACCGCAAGGAGCGCGTCTTCCGCAGTCGCCCCTTTGCCGTTTTGCGCGGTTTGAAGCTGATCGACACCGAGGCCGTTCACCTGCTGAACATCATTGAGCACAAGCAGGCTGGGAATTCGACGCATCATTATTTGCGCCGGTTGCACAACTTCGCGCTGCATTTGGGCTGGCTATTGTCCCCTGTCATGGCGGACGCCGCGTGGCCGCAGGTTCGCAAGGTGAAGTTCACAGCGATTACCGAGGAAGAGCACGAACGGATCGTCGCTCGCGAACAGAACAAGGAACGGCGGTTCTATTACCAGATGCTTTGGGAAACGGGAGGCAGTCAAACGGACATCGCTTGCCTGAGCTGGGATCAAATCGACCTAGAGCAAGGAATCATCCGGTTCAGCCGTCGCAAGCTCATGGGCAAGGAGGGAGGCGATAGCCTGCTTCGTGTCGGGCCGCGCCTTTCCGCGATCCTCGCCGAGTTGCCGCAGGAGGGCTATCTCTTCCCCACGTTCCGCAACGAAGACTCGAAGCACCGCTCAACTGAATTCTGGCGGCGCTGCAAGACGCTCGGCATTAAAGGCCGTTGCCTCCACTCCTACCGCTACGCTTGGGCCCAGCGGGCACGGGCGGCGGGCATGCCCGAGCGTGAAGCCATGAACCATCTCGGCCACAAGTCACGAGCCATCCACGCAGCTTATGCTGGCGGCGCGCAAGTGGCTGTCATGCCGCTGGAGTTTTATGAAGCCGAAAAGCAGAAGAAGATCGTGAAGTTTGCGGCGGAAGCGAACTCTGCGCTTTTCACGGAGGAGACAGCCCGCTTAAAAGCGGGCTGAAAGCCGGTTAACCCGTGAAGGTCATCAGTTGAGTCGTCATTGCATTTAGGAGCTATCACGGCGTCTCGCTTTTCCGTTCTTGGAAGTTTTGTTCTTTTCGGGCCTTTGTTTCCAGTCGCTCCAACTCGAGCTCGCCTGGTAATCTCAGAATTTCCATCCAGTATTTGACGTTGAGTGGGCCGCGCTCTATTGGTTTAAAAGGATCCGAAAGTGCATGATCGCCGAGGTTCATCTCTGCTAAAGGAATTGGAAGATGAGTGACCGCTTGAAGAAGACTGATTGCTCCCTTGTAGGCTGAGTTGGCTGCAACCTCGTCGGGGAGCGCCCCTTCATGCGCGAGCGCGTTGCGAGCTTTCCTGGCAGCAAACAAGTTCCCAAGAGCGTTCATCGAGATGAAGCCCTTCTGACTCAAAAGTTCGAGTCTGATGGCAGTCGTCCAGGTTCTCGAATCTGATAACTGATCAACCCGTCCCGGAATCAATCCGTCCGCCTTCGCGGGGAGAATTATCTTCGTCTTCCAAAGATGAGATGTGATTTGTTCGACCACGATCCAAAGATTTGCTAACGCGGAGCTCCAGTCGCGGCGAGCGATTCCGGTTACACCTTTGAGCAAAAACTCACCACTCAGCTCGGGTACAGCATCAAGAATATCTCTGCCCGTTTTCATGGCCTCGATCAGTTCAGTCAGAGATACCGTTCGTGGCTCCATCAAAGAGATTGCCTCAATCTTTGCGGATTGCCGCATTCTCACCATTTGATGAAATCGATTAGGCGCAGAAGCCGCGTTGCTGTGAATGCGGATGTACTTCCAGTCGAGGATCGAGCCAAAATCAAGTCCGTCCAAACTTATAGCTTCGCAAAACTGGCCGCCTAAAAGTAAAGCCGCAAAGCAGCGGTTAAAAAACTCCACCGCTTCCGCGTCGTTCCTCAATTGAGGCAAAGGTGGAAGTGCCAAGCCGCCATCGCGTCCTACAACCAAATGATACGGTTGCGCCAAGCCCACATCAACCCCACCTACAATCTCGTGCAGGGCAATGTAGTCCCAAGAGCAGCCGTTAATTTGTTCAATTGTAGGAGTCCAAGGAGGACCATCTGGGCCGTTGACGATGCGAAAAGGGTGCAAAAAGGCGACCATGCAAGGTACCCGCCGAGCTTCTAAAGGCGCATTATCAGGATCGAAAGGGTAAGGGTTATACATCGAGACTCCGAAGACTTCTGGCATGGCACGGAGTATGCCCGATCGTTCTCGGAAGGCCAATCCCGGCATAAAAAAGCGGAGCGATCCGACACGTTTTCGTTCACACATCTCGAGCGAGCCCGCGATTTCTAAATAATATCAGTACGATGGAGTCCGGTTATTTCGTCTCATAACCTAAAGGTCAGAGGTTCAAATCCTCTCCCCGCAACCAAATTTCCCAATAAAATCAATGCGCCGTTAACAAAGAATTAACGAAATTCGTCCAAAATAGACTGAGAAACGCGTACACAGTCCGTACACAGTTTCCAGCTACGGAGGCGATAATGATTTCGCATGAAGTCTTGGGTGGGAAGGCACTCGTTTACCGGCGCGAGAACAGTCAGTATTGGCAGTGTTCAGCCCGAATCAGTGGCCGCAATATCCGGGTCAGTACCAAGCTCGACAGTCTCTCTCTCGCCAAAGAGTTTGCCGAGGATTGGTATCTGGAGTTGCGCGGCAAATCCCGTGCTGGCCTGTTGAAGTTCGAGAAAACATTCAGCGAGGTCGCAGAGCAATTTACAACGGAATACGAAGTCATAACCGAAGGCCAACGAAGCCCCGCTTGGGTGGCCATCCACGCTTTGCATTTGCGCGTCCACCTGAATCCGTTCTTTGGCCATCTGCCGATATCCGACATAACAGCAGGCAAAGTCCAGGAATACCGGGTCCATCGAATGACGCCGACGGCGGAGAAGAATCCGCACTCGAAAAGCAATCGTCGTCACACTGCAAAGGCTCCCTCACGCAGCACGCTACACAACGAGATCGTTACCCTCCGCCAGGTCCTTAAAACGGCTGTGCGCCACGGCTGGCTGCCGTCGCTTCCCGACCTATCACCGCCATACAAGACCTCGGGGAAGATCGTACACCGTCCTTGGTTCAGTCCTGCCGAATACAAACAACTTTACGCGGCGACGCGCGAATACACCAAGACAGCCCCTGCGGCTTTTCGCTGGAACGCCGAGCAAGTACATGACTACGTCCTGATCATGGCGAATACAGGCTTGCGGCCCGATGAAGCGAAGAATCTACAGCACCGCGACGTTGCCATCGTTCTTGACGATGCCACGGGCGAGAAAATTCTGGAGATTGAAGTCAGAGGCAAGCGAGGGGTCGGCTTTTGCAAAAGCATGCCCGGAGCCGTGCTGCCTTACCAACGCCTGCTAAAGCGGGTGAAGCCGAATGGCAGGAAAGATGAGGCGGGCGGGCCAGCCTATCCGCAACCGTTGGATCATGTCTTCCCCGGCAATCACATCAAGCTGTTCAACGGAATCCTGCGCCGTGCGCAACTCAAACTCGACCGCGACGGAAACCGGCGCACGGCCTACAGCCTCCGGCATACCTACATTTGCATGCGCCTAATGGAAGGTGCGAACATCTACCAGATCGCCAAGAACTGCCGCACCTCGGTTGAAATGATCGAAAAGTTTTATGCGGCTCACATCAAAAACATGCTCGATGCGGCGGCAATCAATATACGCCGTCCCAATAGAGGTACGAGTCACGAGGCCTCAGAGGAGGAGGTATAGCCCTTAAGAGGCATCCGCCTCGAAATTCACGATCCAGAACTGGATCGCTCTTCGCGTCGCTTGCCGAAACGCGCCTCTCGAATGAACATTCAGGTATTTTTCATCTCCTTCAGAAGGGCAGCACGAACATCTTCTTCGCTCCAGTGCAGTCGCTCGGGGCTGCCCTTCATGAGTGTCTGGCGTTTCTTTGTGATCGTTTCTCCGACCCGATAGGGCCGAAGTTCCCAGCGGGTAAGGTTTTCCGTGACCTCGGCCTTGAGAATTTGCAGCGTGATAAAATCGCCTTCAATCTTGAGGACTTGACCGACGACCGCTTGCTTTCCCCGAGGACGTGGCTTCTTTCTCCGCGATTTTCTTAGCGGCCAAATTGCCTCCTGCCAGCCGATGACATCGGCTTCCATCAAATCACCGCTGGCGCTCTCCCAAGACATAGCGGCTGCCTTTCTAGCCGCAACAGGCGGCATAGATAATTATATCCCGGAAGGGGTTAAAAAGTGGGCTGGACTACGGGGGCGTGCGTAAACCCCTCTTTAATCGCCGCTCTACTACAATGAAGGTCCCTTCAACTCTCTTGGGGAGGCGCGCGTCGCGCCTGGTTCTGTTCGCCTTCGATGCTCTTCAGAAGGCTTGCCGCTCCACCCGGTTGGCGCACTTGCACCCCCCCCCCCCTTCCTATTAAACACGCCCGCCTCCCCGGGATGGTTGAACCAGAATGAGTGATTCTGGTTCATTGAATCCCCTAGTGGAAGCAGTTCTACTTCGTCTTAAGCAGCCAAAAACATAGCTTCCTTACCTTGTACGCGAGATTGACCGTTCCAACGCAAGCTGAAGCGCAATGGCCCACTTTTCCGCGAGCTCTTCGTTTTTGGCAATTGTAATCTCAATAATTCTCGCTCCATAGATCATTTCGACCACTCTCTGCTTTAAAGCATGGAACTCAACGGGGTAAAGCCATCTGCTCTTCTGCGCTCGCTTAAGGGTCTTATCATACTCCCGCGGCGGGTAAGGGTGGCGAATAGAGCGAAACTGAATACTTACCTCTTCAGCATATTTGTAAAGCTGGCCGCCGACCAGGACTCCTTCGGACGTGAAGCGGACGATTGGGCCGCTGAGATCAATAATGCGAGGAAAGATAAAAGCCCAGAAAGGAACCAAAGCCAAAGGGATGTAGAACAAAACAACGTCCCATGAAAGCTTGAACCTATGCGCCAGCGGAATCGCGCCTAACATATAATAGTCTCCATAAACAATAGTAAAAAACAAGGTCACTATGGACACCTTCCGAAAACGCATTCGCCGCTCATTCCAGATATTTTCTCCGCAGACAATTATTTCATTCTGTTCCTCGGACTCAGCAATAAAGGGCCATTCTGGATATCCTGGCTCTTCTTCATTAAGGACTCTGATTCGCGACATTGGAGTGCAACCTTGAGGCTCAGTGAGAAATTAGCAACCTGGTAACCAAAGGCGAGCTTCTTTGCCAGAAAATTTGAATGAAGAAGAGATCTTTGATATAATTGCGGCTGTAGTCACCAGTACTGGAGAACGTAGCTATGCCCCTTTTGGTCGTAAACGAGCATACCGAGGCGCTTTTCGAACTGAAAAATCGCGCCCTTGATGCTCCCGGCGGTGGAACTATGAAGTTCACTGGTTATGAAATGATGTGGCGAGCGTTCGACTTGCTGTTTTTCTACGCCAGCTGGCCCGTTGCCGAAATAGTCGCCCTGGCTTTACGAAAACAGTGCGATCCTAATTTCGTCGCCACTGATTTGAAACCTCAGTATCCGCTCGAGGCAGACATTGTGACCAAGCGCATGGTCGATATATGGGGAGGACCGGCCATCGATGACATTGCGCTCTGGTCGTTTTCCATGGACTTTCCTGGCACAGAGTTAGACGCCTCGCTGAATAAAGTGGTCGCGGAACTGTATCAAGGGATAGACATGCGCCCGCCATTAGGGCAAGGGGAGTGACGGCGAACTTGCGAGTTCCAGAATAGTGAGATGCTTATTCGGGAACCCTATCGCTATCTTTCATTATCCTTGGCTTTTTCGTTGAATTGCTCTCGTCCTTGGTCGGCTTTTCTGAGTCTTTCTTGAATTTTTTGGTAACGCTTTTCAAACTCGGGATCAACTGCTTTTTTCGGCGTGCCCGGCGGTTTTAACTCCAATTCCGAAGCAGGCTTGTTTCGAAGCTTATCCATTTCTTCGAGCATCTCTTTTGTTACTATTTCGGTTTGCTCTTTGGCTTGCGCTTTTTCAGCGGATTCATCTTTGGTCTTCTCAAAGTCTTTTTTGACTTTTGGGGCAGGAGGCGGCCAGGGGTCACTCATAAAGAATGAAGGTTAGTCTATCGAATGTCTCACAACTTCCGGGAATTCCAAGTGGAAGTTTCGCCATCCCATAAGCCCATCATAGCTAGTTCACAGGCCCTTTGGAGTGCAATGGCATATTGTGCCGCCATGTCTCGGTCAGCGACGTTGGTAATCTTGACGACTCTGGAGCCGTAAATCATTTCGATGACACGAAATTCCAGCTCGAATGCTTCGGCACCATTTAATTCTTGTGCTCTAGCTAATTGCAGTTGGTATCGCGTGGGTTGCATTGGCGAGCGATTAGCGCGAAACTGAATGTTTACTATTGGATCGAATTTATAAGTCTTATTTCCAATCGAAACCCCATCCGACGTAAAACGGACCTTTGTTCGAGAAGGGAACAATCGAACTCCGATAATCCGCGGCCAAGGAGGAATGAAAAGCAAAGGAACGTAAACGAGAAAATAACCGCCGATTACATAGCCCATCTCTTTAAGGCTCCTGCTATTTACAGCGAGGTAGCAGGCTGCCGGTAGCCCCAAGCCTATCAAGAGGACGAAAAGTTTTCTCAAGAAGGAATAGGGTCCAAGTCCAACGTGACTGCCGTAAACAATAATTTCCTCCTTACCACCAACGGCAGCAACATACGGCCACGTAGGAAAATTCGGGTCTGTCCTGTTCAAATTCTTTAAAGTATTCATGTACCTCGATTGCGCATATAGTCCCGGTAGGCTTTGAATAATTCGTGGCTGTCGTAATGCACCCGCTGAAGCACTATCGGCTGAAAGGTGGGACGAATAATAAGCTGGCGGACGTAATGATCATCTCGACCGAAAAAACGCGAAATTTCTTCGGCAGTCATCAAGCGATGCACTTGCTGGCTGTAAGACTGGCCCGTGTTGCCTTGCGCGCGTTGCTCATACAAAGGTAGATTGCGGCTCTGTGTCTGAATTGTTGTTTCGCCAAGGCGTTTTGAAATCCATTCCAATGTCTGCATGTCGGAGTTCCCGAAGAACTGAAGAATGCCAGCATTGCCGATAAAGGTTTCCCACCGTTTCTCGTAAAGGGACTGTAGTTGGCCTAAATCCTGTAGGACCGGCCAGAGCTTGCAGCCAAGACCCGCGATCTGGCCGGCAGCATCTTCCAGCACTTTCATAGGCCCGAGCACCGCGAATTCGTCGAGACACATGAGGACGGGATAGGCAGGCTTGGCTCGCTCCTTCTCCAGTGCGGCCAAGGTGAGATTCACGAAGAGCCGCAACCAACGAGCGCATGTTCCCATGCGCATCGCTGGAAGGCTCAAGTAAACCGTCATTTGCTCTTTTTTCAATTGAGCTAGATCAAAGCTGTGGCTCTGCAGTACCTTTTGAATCTGCCGGTAACCCAAGAAACGGATGTGGCGGCGTAGGGTTGAGAGAACCCCACTTCGCTCGTTATCGGATTTATCGAAGAAATTGGCCGCTGCTGTGGCCACTGCGAAGTCACAAGCGGTGTTCTCCGGCATCTCCTTTTTGAGATCGTCCATGTCTTCCGTGATCGCGCGGTAAACGGAAACCAGGTCGCGTCTACCATCAAAGCTGGGCGAAGTTGCTACGTGGAGAATAACCCCTTCCAAGAATTGCTTAGCAGTCTCGTCCCAATGCGGGTCCTTACTTCCTGGGGCCGGGATAATGAGAGAATCTGCGATTAACCCCGCGTCTTCGAGGATGGTGGAATAGGCTCGCTCTTTGTCGTCGATTTCTTTTCGAACGCCTTCTTCGAGGATGGTCATCGGATTGAAGCCGCCGCTATGGCTGTTCGCCGATTCACCGGCAACACCGAAAGGATCGAGGACGATCACTTTTTGGTCGAGGATATCGGCCCGGTATTCCGCCGTGAACCGGGCTAAATCTCCCTTCGGATCAATGGTAAGAACCGAACCCGGATAAGTAATGAGATTAGGGATGAGCACGCTTCTCCCTTTCCCTGCACGCGAGCCTGCAATCGTGATGATGTGGCGGTCGTCAGGAATACCGATGGCGTGACCGCCAAGGATATAACGCTCGACGCGACCGTCAGACAGTGTCTTCTGTTTTACTTCCGCGCCCACAACTCCCAAGAACAACCGTCCCTCTTTATTTTCAGGATTAAATTGTAATGATGCGTCAGTCTCGATCTCAGCTTGAGGTTCAAATCCCGCGCTCGGCCCGACCGCCGAGCGAGGCTCGCCTGATCCGCGCGGAAAATCAGATTGTAAGCTAACAGTCATCGGGCAGAAGAGGTGATTGATCTCCAACTTAACGACACACCGATGTGCAAATCGTAATTGGAGACACGGGCTTGGTATAAAGCACGATATAGCCCAACGCAGTTGCGTTGCCAAAAAGAAATGCTGTGCTGCTGAAAGAAGCTCAATGTACGAAATCAGCTTTCAAGAAAAGCGGCTCCGGTTAGACCGGAGCCGCTTTTCACTCAACGAGGCCGGTAAGTCAAGTCGCTGCGAACAAGTTCGTTTTGTAATCTGTAGTATTTCCGGATAAGCACAAAAAGCAGCCACCAAAGGATCAACAGATCGAGGTAGGTCTGGCGGGCTTGGGTGTTGAAGTGGTCTTTTAAGGTCTGCATGACGTTCTCCTGATGCGTTAAAGTTTCGGTCAGTTCATGCAGGTCGAGCGGCGCACAGGATTTGCGCCGGCATCCGAAGGAGCGCAACGCAGTGGAGCAGGGTTTACCCCTTGAAGGCATAAGCAAAGACTTGCGCCAGAACTGCGCTTAGAACTGAAAGGAACTTTGCGGCAGGTAAGGCGGCAGGAAACCGCCAAGCCACTTCGAACCAGCCCGCTGAAATTCACCGACGCGGCCTGTTCTTATCGGCTAGAGACCATAAAAAGCTTTTATGCGCTGGAACGCATATTACAAATTTATGTGTTAGAACGCATATTGACAATTTATGCGCTTGAGCGCATAATCTACCAATGAGCACGGTTACCCGAAATCCCCGGCAGATCGGCAGCGTCGTCCGCCGGGCCCGCAAGCACCTCGCCCTAAGCCAGACCCAGCTTGGCGAAAAGGCGGGCCTGCGCCAGGAAACCATCTCCCAAATTGAAACGGGCAGCGCCGACACCAAGATCGAAACGCTGCTGGCCGTACTCGCCGCCTTGAACTTGGAATTTCAGGTCACGCCGCGTTCCAAGAACTGGAACAAAGAGATTGAAAGCATCCTCTAATGGGCCGCAAACGTCACCATGCGCCACTGCGCGTCCTGCTCAATAACCGCCTCGTTGGGCATCTTGCCAAACACCCAGGCGGCGCGATTGAATTCCGCTACGACGAGGGCTGGCTAGCACAAAAGCAGGCATTCCCCGTCTCGCTTTCGCTTCCCTTGCGGGAAGACGCCTATCACGGCGCTCCGGTCATCGCCGTGTTTGAAAACCTTCTCCCGGATTCGGAGCCGCTAAGGCGGCGCGTCGCGGAGAAAGTCGGCGCGGAAGGATCGGACGCCTACAGCCTTTTGTCGCAAATCGGGCGCGATTGTGTCGGCGCGTTACAATTCATCCCGGACGATGATGAAACGCCGGCCCCCGCGAAGGACGCACCCGTTATCGACGGCGAACCTATTACCGACGAAGAAATCGGCGCGATCCTGAGAAACCTCGTGCAAGCCCCTTTGGGGCTTGGCCGCGACGAAGCCTTCCGTATTTCCGTGGCCGGAGCGCAGGAAAAAACCGCCCTGCTCTTTCATGAGGGCAAATGGCTGAAGCCGCATGGAACCACGCCCACGACTCACATTCTCAAAACGCAAATCGGCACGCTGCCCAATGGTATCGATTTATCCAACAGCATAGAGAACGAATACTATTGCCTGAAGCTCATGGCGGCGTTCGGCCTGCCGGTGAACGACGCCAAAATCGTCGTCCTTGGCGGCACCAAAGCCCTCGTCGTTGAGCGCTTCGACCGCCGCTGGACAAAGGAAGGGCGGCTCTTGCGCCTGCCGCAGGAAGATTTCTGCCAGGCGCTCTCCATACCGCCGGGCCGGAAATATCAAAACGAGGGCGGCCCCGGCATGGTCGATGTCCTGAAACTGCTCAAGGGCAGCGACACGCCCGCCGAAGACCAGAAGGCGTTCCTGAAAGCCAATATCCTCTTCTGGCTGATTGGCGCGACCGACGGCCACGCCAAGAACTTCAGCCTCTTTTTAGGACCGGAAGGCCGGTTCCACCTGACCCCGTTTTACGACGTGCTCACTGCCCAGCCTAGCCTGGATGCCCGCCACATCGAGCGGAAGCAGATGAAGCTCGCCATGTCGGTTGGCGACAGCCGTCACTACGGAATCTATGATATTCAAGGACGGCATTTCCTCCAGACCGCCGAACGGGCCGGCACGCCAACCACGTTGGCCGCCGATGCCCTGCAGGAACTCAAAGCGGGCGCGGAGAGCGCCCTTCAAACGTTGGAAGCTCAGCTTCCCCCTGGTTTTCCCGAAGCTCTACACGTCTCGGTTCGAGGCGCTTTATTGGCCCGGCTGGCCAAAATCTAGAAGCCATTTCCATCGCAGCGCAGCATGTATCATGGAGCGGGAATTTCCCTCCAATGCACAACTCGTGATAGAATTATGGAAAGTGGCCAGACAAACGGGTAGCGAGATGCGTTTATGTAAACATAAACCGATCTCGTCAAAGGGGCTCCGCCCCCGTTGAATCCCCCGGTAGAGCCGCAGTCTTGTCGATGACGACACCACCGCGGCCAAGGGTCGCGGGAATGGTTTTGGAGAAACCATGTCGCGACCGCCTAAAGACAAAGACCGGCACAGCCGGCAGGTCATCTTCCGCCTCACAGCGGCGGAGCATGACCAGCTCGCCGAGACGGCACGCCGTGCGGGGCTGTCGCCGAATGAGCTGGCGCGGCGGCTGGTTCGCAAAAGGCGGGCGCGCCTTTTGATCCAAACCTATCGCCGCCTCGACCCCGCCTTTCTCATGCGCCTCGAACGCATCGGCCACAACCTGAATCAGCTTGTGAAAAGCGCGCACATCTTCGGGCGGGTGTCGCCGTTCATCGAGCCGCTGTGCCACACCATCGAGGCGCTGATCGCCCAAGCCTTGGAGGATCACGCCGATGGTCCCTAAAATCACGCGTGGCGGCCATAGCTTCAAGGGGGCTTTCAGCTATTACCTGCACGACAAAGGCGCTGACACGCGCCATCGCGTTGCCTGGACGCAAACTGAAAACATGCTCACCGACGACCCCGAGAAGGCTTGGAAAATCATGGCCTTCACGGCGCAGGTCCAAGAGCGCCTGAAAGAAGCCTCGGGGCAGTCGCGGGCCGGTCGCAAGCTGGAAAAGCCCGTGTTCGCGTTTTCTCTGGCGTGGCATCCCGAACAGTCGCCAAGCCAGGAGCACATGCTGGCAACCGCCCGCAAAGCCTTGTCCACGCTCGGGCTCGACGATCACGAATCCATCATCGTCTCGCATACGGATGAACCACAAAAACATGTCCACGTTATTGTGAACCGCGTTCATCCGATCTCCGGCATGGCGGGCGACGTTCGGAATTCCAAACGCAAACTCTCGGATTTTGCACTGCAATACGAACGCGAGAGCGGGAAGATTTATTGCGAGCAGCGCGAAGCCAATCATCGCGAGCGCGAGGCAGGCAAACCGACGCGCTATGTCGATAGCGTTATCGCGGATGCCTGGACTACGGCGCCGACCGGCAACGCCTTCGTTGCGGCCCTCAAAGCCAAGGGATACGTGCTGGCGCAAGGCCGGAAACGGCTCGTCATCGTTGACGCCTACGGCAAGGCGCATAATCCGACCCGGCATTTGCAGGGGGTCAGAGCCAAGGACATCGATCTGCGCTTGCGGGATGTTGATCTGACCAAGCTTCCCGATGCCACGGCGGTGCAGGTCAAAATGCAGTTCCGGGACGCGGCACGGAAGCACGAGGGTGCGCAAGCACCATCACCATCATCAGCAGAAAAAGCAGAAGCAACGGCAGCAGCAGTAAAAGTAAAACAGCAAACTGACGAACCGCGCGACCTCAAAGCCGACTTCGAGCGAAAGGCACAATCGAAACTCGAAATCCTCCAAGACAAACACCGCTTGCAACGAGAGGCTTTGCAAACACAGCAAAGCTACCGCTCCAAATCTGAAAAGCGCCAGTTGTTGGCTACCCATCGTCTCCGCGAAAGAAAAACCGCACTCAGAACCGTGCGGGACGCTCTTAGGAATGCGCCCTGGTGGAAGCACCTGCTAGGACTGACCCGAAAAGACTGTCAGCAGTTCCAACAGCAGGTTGGCCATTTTAGAGCCGACGTTGCAAAAGTGCGAGAAAGACTCACCGAGATTGAATCGGAGAACCTTACCGCCCTGCACGAGCTCACCCGACGCCAGGAGCGAGAGCAAAAGGACTTGGTCTTCGGCCTCGATTGGCAAAACCTCGATGTCGATCACGCCTTGAGCCGAAAGGAGATCGAACGAGGCCACCTTTCTCGCGTCTTTAATCACGAGCCGTCGCGCGTGCCAGCGCACCTCATACAAAAGAAACCCCAGCAACAGGATAAGCCCCGCGAAAGGTAAATTAAAAAAAATCCGAAAAAATTCACGCTCAGCCGGACAAACCGACCGGCCAGAGCGTATCCTTGACATACGCGATGCCAACGAAATCCAAAACAACCGATAGCTCCGAAGCCGCCTTTGAACGGCGATTTGCCGCCGTCACCCAGGCGGTGGACGACTATCACACCTATCTCCTCTATTACATCGAGGGACTGACACACAATCACCACGATGCCGAAAACCTTGTGCAGGATTTGTGGCAGCATGTCTTGCTTCGCTTTGAGGAAGACAAAATTCGCTGCCTGCCGCTCTTACGGCGAAAGGCCTACCAGCTTTTTGTCGATCACTACCGCCGACAAATGCGCCGTTACGAAATGATAGATGAAGAGTATGCCTACATTGAAAAGAAGGAGTCCTATTACGGCTTCGACGAAGATGCGCCAGACCTTCAGCAAAAATTTTGGGCGGAATTTCCCGTGGACCTTACGAAGCTGCAAAAGGAAACCCTTTGGCTGCATGCCCGCCTTGGCCTCACCTACAGACAGATCGCTGAAAAACTAGATGTCCCCGTCTCCACCGTTGGCGACTGGATCACCCTTGGCCGCAAGAAGCTCGCAGCGTTTATTAATTCCGAAATAAAATGACCCAATGAAAAATAAAATTCCATCTCCTCGGATCGAAGAAAAGGAAGTCGATAACGTGATCGCCAGTTTTGGCATCAAGCCTCAATACGTTGACCGCGAGAATCTGCATTCCCTTCTTAAGAAGCAGAAAGAGCAATTCCTTGTGCAGGAACGCGCCAAGGGTAAGGAGCACAATCGATAATCATGAAACAGGATCAACACAGCTTTTTGTCGTTGCTCGGAAACCCGCCTGCTCGGCTAACATCCGAACAAGTGGCATGGTTTCTGAATTGCCAACCGCACGACATGCCAGCGTTGATCTCCGCTCGTCTCTTGAAGCCGCTGGGAAATCCCGCCTCCAATAGCATCAAGTTTTTCGCACGCGAAGAATTGATGGAACTGGCGAAAGATCGCGCCTGGCTCTCCAAAGTTACGGCCGCTATCAACCAGCATTGGCAAGAGATGAATGCGCGAAAAAGCAGGCTTTCGTCGCCGCCTCTCGCCGAGGCTGCTTGAGTCGAGCGGTTTTAAGAATTTCCAAGGAAATTCTTCTTACAATGCCTTTGACGTTTGGATTCTTCCGATTCCCCATTGCTCATTCTATCCAACCCCTTTAAAAGGGTTATTTGTGACTACAAATGGCATCACCCAATACCACGCTTGTTACTACGCGCATGAGCTAACAAAGCGCTGTCCTTCCGACAGCCTCCAAAAATTGGCGGCAACGCTGGCGGACGCGCAGGTGGATTTAAACCCGCATCAAATTGATGCGGCACTTTTTGCATTCCGCTCGCCTCTATCTAAGGGAGCGATTCTAGCGGATGAGGTTGGGCTTGGTAAAACTATCGAAGCCGGAATTCTCCTTTCTCAAAAATGGGCCGAACGGAAGCGAAATCTTTTGATTATCTGTCCGGCGGCACTTCGCAAACAATGGAATCAGGAGCTTGCAGACAAATTTTTTCTACCATCAGTTATTCTTGAAAATAGATCGTTTAATCAGACCGTCAAGCTTGGCAACCTTAATCCATTTAATCAGAACTCAATCGTTATTTGCTCATATCATTTCGCGTGTTCCAAAGATGTATACATCAAGCAAGTAAATTGGGATTTGGTCATCGTGGATGAGGCGCACCGCCTGCGCAATGTTTACAAGCCGACAAACCGCATTGCCAACGCCATCAAGAGCGCCATTGAAAAGGCGCCGAAAGTTTTACTGACGGCAACGCCCCTGCAAAACTCGATTCAGGAACTTTACGGTTTGGTGAGCATCATTGACGACTACACCTTCGGCGACCTCAAAAGTTTCAAGGCACAATTTGGACTGCTGCGCACAGAAGAAGATTTTTCCGCACTCCGTGAACGCATTAAGCCGGTAGTTCAGCGCACTCTACGACGGCAAGTTTTGGAATACATCAAATACACCAATCGCATTCCGATAACGCAAGAATTCGTCCCGTCGGAAGCGGAGCAGCGCCTTTATGATTTGGTGTCCGGCTATTTGCAGCGCGAAGCTCTCTATGCACTGCCCTCAAGTCAGCGTCAACTGATGACGCTTATACTCCGCAAATTGTTGGCATCCTCCACTTATGCAATTTCCGGCACGCTCGACGCACTGGCAAACCGCCTTGAAACGGCGGCGGCGGAAAATACTTCACCAACAGAAACGCCCGAAGAAGTCGCTGCTGATTTTGAGGCGATTGATGAGGTTGAGGAAGAATGGACAGAAGATGACGCGCCGGAGAAAGCCGAGCGCATTTATACGGCGGAAGACAAGGAGGGGATGCGAGCCGAGATAAAAGCACTCCGCGAATTCAAGGAGCTTGCCGCTTCCATCGTTACAAATTCCAAAGGAGAAGTGTTGCTCACGGCACTCAAAAAAGGTTTTGCCAAAGCCCGCGAACTTGGTGCGCCGGAAAAGGCCATCATCTTTACGGAATCCACTCGCACACAAGAATACCTTTTTCGCGTTCTCGAACAAACGGAATCAGCGGGCAAGACCGTCTTGTTCAACGGTTCAAACAAAGATGGCAAATCCAAACAGATTTACGCTGCATGGATGGAAAAGCACAAGGGCACGGATCGCGTCACCGGCGCTCCAAGTGCCGACATGAGACAGGCCCTCGTGGATTATTTCCGTGATGAGGCGGTCATTATGATTGCCACAGAAGCGGCGGCGGAGGGAATCAACCTGCAATTTTGCTCGCTCGTGGTGAATTACGATTTGCCGTGGAATCCGCAACGCATCGAGCAACGCATTGGCCGTTGTCATCGTTACGGGCAAAAATACGATGTGGTGGTGATAAACTTCTTGAACAAAAACAACGCCGCCGACCAAAGGGTTTATCAACTCCTCCGCGATAAGTTCCAGCTTTTCAGCGGTGTCTTTGGAGCGAGCGATGAAGTCCTCGGCAGCATCGAGTCCGGCGTGGATTTTGAGAAACGCATTGCTGACATTTATCAAAACTGCCGGACGACGGAGCAAATTGAATTCAACTTCAACACCCTTCAACGTGACTTGGAAATCAATATAGACGAGCGCATGAGCCAAACGCGGCAGAAGTTGTTGGAAAATTTTGACGAAACAGTCCAAGAGAAATTACGCCTTGGAAAGCTGCAAACCGAAGAAACCTTGGGGCGTTACGAACAGTGGCTGTGGCAAATTACTCGTTTCTTTTTGCACGACTGCGCGCAATTTGAGGACGGCAAGAACGCCTTTATGCTAACCCGCAATCCGTTCCCGGAAGAAAACATCCATCCCGGCCCGTACCGCTCCGGCAAAAATGTTGAAGATGCAAACCTCTATCGCATCGGGCATCCTTTGGCACAGCGAATTATCGAGAAGTGCAAGGAATTGAAGACACCGAGCGCGGAATTATTTTTTGCTTATTCGGACACAGGACGAATAATTTCGGTTGTTGAACCGCTGTGCGGCAAAAGCGGCTGGCTCACCGTCCAAAAGCTAACGGTCACCGCGTTTGAAACGGAAGATCACATTTTGCTCGCGGGCGTGACGGATGATGGCATGCCGTTGGAAGATGAGCAGTGCCGTCGTTTGCTGACGCTGGCTGCATTGGAAAAAGCGCTACCGGAAGCCGGTGAAGGCGCGTACAAAAACCAACTTCGAGATTTGCTGAATGTGAGCCGTCAGACAATTTACGATAAATTGGAAACAAAGAACGCATCGTATTTCGAGGGGGAGTTGGATAAGCTGGATCGGTGGGGCGAAGACCAAAGGGCATCACTCAAAATGGCCCTTAAAGAATTGGAAGATCAAATCAAAGATACGCGCCGGAATGCCCGTCTGGCTGGCAGTTTGCCAGAAAAATTGAAGCTGGAACGTGAGAAGCGCAATTTGGATTCAAAGCGTGACGAAGCATGGAAAAAATACGAGCAGGCGGCAAAAGACATCGAAGCAAAAAAAGATGCTTTGATGGATGAAGTCGAAAAGCGTTTGAAACAACAAGTCAATGAGCAATCACTGTTCACAATCCGATGGAAAGTAAAATGAGCAGCCCCAGTCAAATTGTCGCAGAACGTATAATTGCCGCCTTGGAAGCAAAGAATGTTTTGCTTCCGGCCTCCACAAAAGGACTGGCTGACAAGCTTGCAACGGGGCGTGTTGGCAGTTCGGATTGGGTGACGCTGTTCGGACTTGATGATAAAACCAGAAAACAAGATGCCAAAGTCAAAACTCAAGAGCATTGAATTAACCTATTTTCGGGGCGCGACATTGCCGGTGAAAATCGCATTCGCCCCGGACAAAAAGGTCACCATGATTTACGGCGAGAATGGAAGCGGAAAATCTTCCATCGTGGATGCTTTTGATTTTTTGTGTCAACAGGACTACGGCTCTTTGAATGACCGCAAAGGTGCGGATAAAGATTTGCTCACTTCCATCACCGGCAAGAGTGATCAAGTCCAAGTGAAACTGACGACCGATACGGGCGCTTGGGAGGCGTTGTTCAAACCTGGCAGTAAGACAATTACTGTAAAACCTCCTAACGGTTGTCCCGATGCCCGAATCTTGCGCCGGTCAAACATTTTACGGCTGATTGATGAAATTCCCTCAAAACGATTTGAAGCCCTCAAAGAATATATAGACGTTTCTGGAATTGAGAAATCAGAGAAGACACTTGGGGATGCGATTCGGAGCAAAGAGGGAGAACTGCAAAGGCATATACAGTCTTACACACAAGCCGAAGGCAGCTTAGGCCAACTCTGGCAGGCGGAAAAATCGCCCGGAAAATCAGCGGAAAAATGGGCGGAGCAGGAGTCAGCCAAGCACGCCACGCAACTGCAATCTGATTCTGATGAAGTTAGCAGACTTTTGGCAGCTTTAGCCGATTTGGAACGGATTAAGGAATCGCGGGAGAAGATTCTAAAACGTGTCGGTGACGCCGACGCTGAGCACAAGACGGCTTTGAATGAGCAAAAGGCCGAGGAAAAAAAGTTCATAGGGGAAAACCCCGCGATTTTGGAAGTTCTTTGTCGGGCACGTGAATTTGTCACCGGCAATCCAGACACGACGTGCCCAGTCTGCAAGCAGGCAGCGGATAGCGAACACCTAGCGCAAGAATTGGAAAAGCGAATTTCGGCGATGTCCGCGCTCACGACAGCAACGAATAAAGCCGACACCGCAACAAAGACACTGGAAAACAGTCAAGCACAACTCGCAAGTGCGGACACACAACTCCTTGAATCTGCTGAAAAGGCAGTCCCGAAATTTGTGGGATCAAAACTGTCCCCTGTGGCGGCTGCAAACCTTCCCGGTGAGGAGTTCAATCAAATTACAGATTGCTCGCTGGCTGTTGTCGTAAGAGCGGCCGCCGTGCTGAAAATGATCGCTTCCGTTCAGTCGCTCAAAGTCCCGTTGGAAAATCACCGCAAAGAGGCGGATAAAGCGATTGCTCAAAAAACGGCAATTACTTCCCAATTAAAGCTAATCAAGCAGAGCCGTCTCGCTCAAGAAGCCACTGACGCCCTGTTAACGCAGATGCGGAGCGCGTTGGACGTTCTTGGCGACACACGGAAGGCGTTCGTCAAGGAAGTGTTGGACAGTGTTTCCACAGAAGTGGAAACACTATTTGCCAAATTGCACCCGAAAGAAAGTCTCGGCAGCATCAAGCTCTCGCTTGATCCAAACAACTTTGGCTCGCTGCACCTGCATGGCGATTTTCATTCAAAGAAAGGTGTTCCGCCGCAATCTGTGTATAGCGAGTCCCACTTGGATACACTCGGCTTTTGTGTGTTCCTAGCACTTGCAAAAAATTACAAGACCGACAGCACTATTATCATTCTTGACGATGTGTTGACCTCGGTTGACGCACAACACCTGGACCGCTTCATCAATCTCATTCACGACGAGGAACAGCACTTCAATCAAATCATAATTACGACGCACTACCGGCCTTGGTGCGAGAAATACCGTCATCACCGCGCGCCGGGAAACAAGGTTCACTTCATCGAGCTGCGAGGATGGGCGCTTCAATCTGGCATCCGCGTCCAGCAAATGAAACTGTCCTTGGACGAACTGCGGCAAGTGCTGACAGTCCCGCCGTTTGATCGGCAAATTGTTGCATCCAAGTCCGGCATTTTCCTTGAAAGTATGCTCGAATTTCTTGCACGGATTTATCAATGCCGACTTCCGCTCCGTGCGCGTTCGGGATTCACCTTGGGAGAACTGACCAATTGCTTTTCAAGCAAAAAACTACTTCCGGCATTGACGGTTGAGCGCCTAACAATTCAAAAGGATGCCGCCGGAACAGATCAGGAAGTTTGGCTCTCAACGCCGCTTGCCCCGCTTATTGCAACCATAAAGCAATGGGCGGAAGTGCGAAACCTTGTTGGCTGTCATTTCAATGAGCTAGGTGCGCTCACATTGGACAAAGATGTCGAGGAATTGGCAAACGCAACACTTGCTCTCGGTGACGTACTGATTTGCTCGGTTGGGGGTGACTTGCCCTCGCGTGATGGTTCGGGTAAGTATCACGAGGCACAAAGTAAGAAAGTTCGTCTCCATCCCTTTGTAGAACCCAAGTAAAGTTTTTTCATAATGTCACAACAACCTGAAAAGTTTGAACCGACTTCGGCCTGCATCACCGATGGGCAAAAGGCAAAACTGAAATCGCTGTTGCCTGAAATCGTCACCGAGGGAGGAAAGATTGATTTTGATCGGCTCAGGCTGACGCTTGGCGAGGCGGTGGACGCTGGTAAGGAACGTTACGGCATGAATTGGCCAGGCAAGGCGGAGTGCTTTAAGACGATCCAGCGTCCAAGCATGGCGACGCTAGTTCCGGCACGGGATGAATCCGTGAATTTTGAAACGACAGAAAATCTCATCATCGAGGGCGACAATCTGGAAGCGCTCAAGCTACTGCAAAAGGCATATCTTGGCAAAGTGAAGATGATCTACGTTGATCCGCCTTACAACACCGGCAATGATTTCATATATCCCGACGACTTTAGCGAAACTTTGGAAACTTATTTGCGCTATACGGGACAAGTAGATGCAGAGGGACGCAAATTTTCAACGAACACCGAAGCCGACGGGCGCTTTCATTCCAAGTGGATGAACATGATGTATCCAAGGCTTTTCCTTGCACGCAATCTTTTGCGTGAAGATGGAATAATTTTCGTATCAATTGACTATAGAGAGCTTGAGAATCTTCGCCGAATAATGAACGAAGTTTTTGGTGAAGAAAACCTCGTGGGGGTTATCAGCGTCGTAAGCAATTGGAAAGGGCGAAGCGACGACAAATATATCGCAACAGCGAATGAATTTCTGCTCTCTTACCAAAAGGGCAAGTTTGAGAGCTTGGGGCTACCGCTAACGGAAGAATATCTTGCGAGTTATACCGAAAAAGAGACTGATGGTAGGATCTTTCGCTTACTAGGCCTTAGAAAACGTGGCGCAGGGGCTAAACGCGAAGACCGGCCAAACATGTTCTATCCCTTTTTCGTGGATACGGGTTCGGGGGCTGTCAGCTTACAAAAAAACGGGCCATTTTCGCTTGAGGTATTGCCGCGCCTATCTGACGGAACAGACGGTCGGTGGCGATGGGGCAAGGCAACGTCTGCCGAGAATGTGAACGGCTTGATTGCGCGAAAAGTCTCCGGGGCGGACAGATGGGATGTATTTGAAAAAGATTACGCGGAGTCAGCGGAAGGGATGCGTCGTATAAAGCCCAAATCTGTCTGGACTGATAAAGAAGTGTCGAACGAGGCCGGGACTCTTGAATATAAGGAGTTGATGGGGAAAATCTCCTTTGATAACCCTAAGCCAACTGGTCTTTTGCGTCTTTGTCTTGCACAAGCGACGAAAGATGATGACATCGCTTTAGATTTTTTTGCCGGTTCGGGAACAACGGCTCAAGCAGTGCTCGAAGCGAACAAAGAGGAAGGTGG
Source organism: Methylacidiphilales bacterium (assembly GCA_965226715.1). Classification (GTDB taxonomy): domain Bacteria; phylum Verrucomicrobiota; class Verrucomicrobiia; order Methylacidiphilales; family UBA1321; genus JABDGH01. Next base: position 614,436 of record CBDDEB010000002.1, read on the forward strand.
AAACCGTAAATTCATTTTGGTTCAGTTGCCAGAACCAACCGAGCACGAGGATTTTCCAACAATTGCGGATATTACAAAAGAGCGCGTGCGACGAGTTATAAAGAAATTAAATGACGAAGAGGGCGGAAAATTAGGATTAGAAAAGGGAGAAAATCCAGACCGCGGCTTCAAGGTCTTCAAGCTGCAAAGCTCGAATTTCAAAGCGTGGAGCGCGGAGCAACCAAAAGACGACGCAGAACTTGGAAAGCAATTGACTTTACATGTGGATCACCTCGTCGCGGGTCGCACGCAAGACGATGTTCTTTATGAATTGCTGCTAAAGTCTGGTTTTCCGCTGAATACGAAAGTCGAAAAAATTACGATGGCTGGAAAGATCGTCTTTTCCATCGCCGATGGCACGATGCTCATTTGTCTCGAAATGGAACTGACTCCAGAAGTAATCAAGACAATGGCGGAGAACAAGCCGGAACGTGTCGTTTGTCTCGACGCTGGTTTTGCCAACAACGACCAGCTTAAGACAAATGCCGTCCAAACGATGAAGGCGAAAGGGGTGACGAAATTCCAAACGGTATGAAGCTACAGTTTGACGCTAAGCAGGAATTTCAGATTGCCGCAGTAAATTCTGTGGTTAACCTCTTTGACGGCCAACCGTTGAACAAAGGGGATTTTCAGATTTCCTTTGAAGCGAAGGGTCAGGGACTTTTCGGCAGTCTGGTCCAAACGGAGTTGGGATTGGGCAACGCGCTCGTTATTGACCGCGAGACGATCCTTAAAAACCTCCAACTCGTCCAGGAGCGCAATGATCTGGATGCGGACAAGCATCTATTGCCAGAGGATAACAACGCCAACGCGCCTGCGGCGTTGAATTTCTCTGTTGAAATGGAAACCGGCACGGGCAAGACGTACGTGTACTTACGCACGCTTTTTGAACTCAACAAAAAGTATGGGTTCAAGAAATTCATCATCGTAGTGCCAAGCGTGGCAATCCGCGAAGGCGTGCTGAAAAATCTAGAAATCACAAGCGACCATTTCAAGGCACTCTATAACAATGTGGAGTTTGAATATTTCGTGTATGACGCGAAAAAAGCAAGCCGTCTACGGCAATTCGCTGTGAGCAACCAGATTCAAATTCTCGTCATCAACATTGATGCCTTCCGCAAGAATTTTTCTGGCACGGAAGACGAAAAGAAAAGCAACGTCATCTTCAAAGAAGCGGACAAGTTGTCAGGGCGACAGCCGATTGAATTTGTTCGGGCGACGAATCCGATTGTGATTATTGACGAGCCGCAAAGCGTGGACAATACGGAGAAGGCGCAAGAGGCCATCCGGTCGCTCAATCCGCTTTGCACGCTGCGATATTCGGCTACGCACACGAATCCTTACAATTTGGTGTATTCGTTAAATCCAATCCGAGCGTTTGAACTCCGATTGGTAAAGCAGATTGTGGTTTCGAGTGTCACCGGCGAGGGTGCGCAGAATGATGCCTACGTTAAATTGGTTTCCATTGATCGAAAGAATGGCATCAAGGCCAAGGTGGAAATTGACGTTCAAACGAATGAAGGACCAAAACGGAAATTGGTCACGGTAAAATACGAAACGGATTTGTTTCTGGCATCGAAAGAACGCGGCAATTATCGGGATGGTTTCCTCATCACGGAAATCAATGCCGAGCCGGGAAGCGAATTCATTCAGTTCAATAACGGGAAGACGCTGAATGTTGGGCAAGAGCTAGGTGGAATTCGGGATGACCTGTGGCGGGTGCAAATCCGTAACACAATCCGCCGTCACCTCGACAAAGAAATCGCCTTGAAGAACAAAGGCATCAAGGTACTAAGCCTCTTTTTTATTGATCGAGTCGCTAACTACCGCTCTTACGACGAGCAGGGCCAGCCAGTGAAAGGGAAATTTGCCGAGTGCTTTGAAGAAGCGTTCAAGGAACTGATCGCACAAGACAAATACAAGGGCCTGTTGCCGTTCCCACTCGAAAAGCTGCACAACGGCTACTTCGCACAGGATAAAAAGGGCATATTCAAAGACACCAATGGAAGCACCCAAGCTGACGATGACGTTTACAGTCTTATCATGCAGAGAAAAGAGGATTTGCTGTCCTTGGACGAGCCTCTGCGTTTCATTTTCAGCCATTCCGCGCTGCGTGAAGGCTGGGACAATCCAAACGTATTTCAGATTTGCACGCTAAACGAAACGCGGTCGTCGATGAAAAAGCGTCAGGAAATCGGACGCGGCCTGCGACTTCCCGTTAATCAAAGCGGTGAGCGTGTCTTTGATGACAACATCAACAAGCTGCTCGTGGTGGCCAATGAGAGTTATGAGGATTTTGCGCGGTCTCTACAGACCGAATACGAGCAGGATTGTGGAGTTACTTTTGGTAAGATTCCTAAGACAGCATTCTCGAATTTAATGCAAATTGTCGATGGTGAAGGACAGCCTTTGGGCAAGGATACTTCAGAAAAAATCTTTGCGGGCCTGGTGTCAAAGGGTTTCATCTCCGCCAACGGCAAAATTGAATCCTCATTCGACCCACAGAAGCCCGGCTTCGATCTTGGGCTTGCACCAGACCTAGCCTTTTTGCACTCAGACGTTATTGACGTGCTGCAATCCTACCAATTGGAACGCCACGTCAAAAAAGACGAGGACGGCCAGCGCCTGCGCTTCAAAAAAGAGGTTACTCTTGATCCAGAATTTCAGGAGCTTTGGAGTCGCATTAAACCCAAAACGACGTTTTCCGTAGAGTATGAGACGGACACGCTAGTCGCCAACGCGGTGAAAGCCATCAAAGCGATGGAAAAAATCAAACCTGTTAAAATTCAAATTACAGAAGCCGGTTTGGGCGTGGCGAAGTCTGGTGTCAGAGCGGATGTGCTTAGAGAGGCGTCGGAAATGGTGGTATTTCATGGTGCTGTGCCAGATGTGATTGCGTATCTCCAAGAAGAAACGGAATTAACACGGGCAACTCTGGTGCGTATTCTAAAGGAATCAAACCGGCTGGCTGAATTCCTGGTAAATCCGCAGAAGTTCATGGACGCGGTCGCTGCTATCCTCAAAGTCCAACTCCATAAGTTGATGATTGATGGCATCAAGTATGAAAAAATAGCTGACGAAGAATACAGCATGACTCTGTTTGAAGAGAAAGAAATCATCAGCTATCTCAACAACCGGCTGGATGTGAAGAACAGCATCTATGATGCCGTGGTGTATGATTCAGAAATCGAGCGCGAATTTGCCCTAGCTCTGGATAAGCGAGAAGATATAAAACTTTTTGTGAAATTACCGGACTGGTTCAAGATCGAGACACCGTTAGGCACTTATAATCCCGATTGGGCGATCTTGAGGCATGATAACACGGTACTCTATCTCGTGCGTGAAACTAAGAGCACGAAGAATTTTGAGAAATTGCGTAACATTGAGGCAGAGAAGATTCGATGTGGTCGCAAGCATTTTGAAACACTTGAAGTCGATTTTGATGTCGTGACATCTGCGGGTGAAATTTGAGAATAACAGGCTAGGTGTAATTTAGTAGACTTCTATTAGGGAAAGGATTTTCCCTCGCGCCTTCGATGTACGGCGCCACCCATTCTAGCGGGAGGTATCCCGCAACGCCCTCGACGCCGAGACAACAGCGGCGCTGGAAGATTAAGTTTGAGCGCACCGCCGCAGACTCGGCTTTGGATACCAGCGAGGCGACCATCTCAGCATGCCCTTAGCTCCTGGCGTCACGTTACGGACTGAGAACGTCGCGAAGACAATTCCTGCCGCTGCGCGGGAGAGTGGCGACGCCTTCGCGCTCGAATCACTTCCGCAGCATTTTCTAGCCTGCTGGCCACCGGCTTGAACTGCCGATGGCCAGCTCGCCTCTCACTTGTTCTTTTTTCCTAGCCGCGCCTTCTCTTGGACGAAGCTTGCCACCTTCTTCTCTTTATAAGTTGAAGACATGTTCGGCGTAATTTTTGCAACGCTGTAACCTCTCTGTGCTTCCGTCTTCCCGTCGTTGGTACCGTTCCCAGCCATATTGTTTTCTCCGGTTAAGGTTTGCTGCGATAACCTCCTCCTGTCGGAGTAAGCGTTGAACAAAAAAACATTGGCGGCAAGAAACATCTTGGCTCAGGAACGCACCGTATATGTCAGCGCCTCGAACCATCTTTTAGCCGATGGCTGAACCTAAAGTGAGATGGATCGTGCCTGAGCTGACAGTGCCGAGCGACCGTCACAGCCGCCCGCTGGCGGTATGACCGTCGCGGATTCCAGCCGCTTCGCGGGATTGAAAGAAACTCTGCTCGCGCGTTTCAGGTCCATTTTTCTCTCCCTCGGTTTCTCAAGCTATCGCCCTTCTAAGCCCGATTTCGCTTAGGGGGCCAGAGGCGCGGTGCCCTCTGAAGACTACTCCCGCGCGCCGCCCTGCTTCACGGTCTTTTGGTTGAAGGGCGATAGACCGAAACCGAACCGGGAGAGCTAGTAAAAAAAAGACCATGAAAACGAATACCGAGAAAAATAGAAAGTCAGGGCTCCTGAACCGCCCCGAACCAGTGAGCAAACCGTTACTGCCGCAGATCGATTTCGCGCTGCGGCGCGCCAATCGTGCTTTGCCGACCGAGACGCTGGTTTCGCTGATGCGAGAGGATGCCAAGTCATTCTTTGAATCCGCCGAGGTGGTAGGCCGCTGGGTTTGGATCAAGTTTGACGAGAAGCAGCCGCAGGCCATCACCCGCTCGCTGGCCGAGCTTGGCTTCCACTGGAACAAGAAGCGTCAGACGTGGCAGCATCCGTGCGGAGATTTCCCGCGCAACCGGGCGACGTATGATCCGCGCAAGCGATACGGCGTCTCGTATCCGGCGAAGTTCAAGGGTCAAACTGCGACCAAAAATGCGACCAGTGCGACCGAAAATGCGACTAACCGAGTAGTGACGAGTTAAAGCGAGTTCTGACTCTTTATCCTTGAATAGTAACCCCTTATAGATAACCTAAAAACAGCTTTCAGTGTGGAGGGTAGGCCGAGCCCTACCTCCGGAGCCAACTAACAAGTCCTTGTGGACGAATTAGTTGCGTTTTCGGAAATCGCCAAAAACCTCCAGATGGGCCTAATTTTGGGCCCCAGTTGGGTTATATAACGCAGTAGTCGCGCACTATGCCGCCGCTAATCCGGCAGTAGTCGCTTACTACCGGTTAACGATAAGGAGGGATCCCTCGGTAGGCTTCAATCCCAGGAGTTACCGTGAAAGAGCGATTCAAAATGTTTCGGCGCAAGGGCGGAATGTTCTATGTACGCGACACCGCGACGATGAGCAAGGAGAGCCTCGGCACCCAGGACCGTGCGCAGGCCTCTCGTCTTGTCGCCGCCAAGAACCAGGCCCAGGAACAGCCCGCCTTGAACAAGGGCATGGCGAAAGTCTATCTCGCCTTACACCTTCCCCGTTGGCTGCGCGCCGACGCCGCCACCAGGGAGGGACTTTGGTAAATCAAGACGCGCCACGCCAATTCGGTTGTCGGCCATGCCGTAATAAACGTCGAAGCGATCCGGCGAGCCGATATCGTCGCGACGGTCGATGCCGGTGGGGAAAACGACGTTGCCAATCGTTCCGATGCGTTCCTGTGGAAGCGTGGGGGTCAAGATCGGTTCAGCCGACCGATAGAGAACTTCGCGCGGGTGCTCTTTGGAGAGCACCATGACGCCTGCCGAGTAGCAAAAATGATGGGCATCATTGCTCGAACCCGCCATTTCGCTCACGCCATGGTAAATGATCATCCACCCGTGGCGGGTCAGAATTGGAGGAGTGCCTGCGCCGATTTTCAGCCGTGCCCAGGGAGCAACCGGGGCAGCAAGGCGATGGTGCGAGTTAAAGAGACCGAGTTGTTCCGTTTTCTCTCCATTCCCGGGCATTGGACAGTATGAAATCCAAATGCTTTCATGGTCGAGATTTACCTTGCGAGGTCCCTTGCAGCAGGCGGTTTCCTCTGGTCGAGTGCCGGGAAAAAGGGGGCGATGCAGGAGAGCCATTTGCATCTTTCCGCAGTGGCTGGAAATCGCGATAGGAAAAAGGCTGGCGTCCTTGTTGTCCACATGGACGAAATCGATGCCTTCATACGGAGCAAAGGTGGCGAGTCCGAGTCGCTTCCAATGGATCAAATCCTCCGAAATGGCGAAGGCGATCCGCGGGCCAATCGAGGAAAGCGCCGCGTAGGTCATCACGTAACGCTGAAGAGGTTCAACGAAGGTAACGCGCGGATCCTCGCAGCCACCGCCGCCATGGAACGTCCGCTCGTAATCGGCTTCGGGCTCGAGCGCGATGCCGAGCCGCTCGACCCCGCATGGATCGCCAGCCTGATTGAATTTGACGCGGGCGATGCCGATCCGAGAAAAATTTCCTTGAGCTACGAGCCGGGGAAAGAGGTAAAGATGTCCGTCCCGTCCGCGCGCGACTCCTGGATTCAGTACACCTTCGATCTCCTGCGGGTTGCCGGGTTCCGGCTCCATGAGCATCCCCAGACGCTGCAATTGAAACGGGATGGTCAACTTTGCTCCAGACAAGCGATGATCGCTTCGATTACTCGCTTCGTCTCATGCGGATCTTTGACCTCGATGGACAACGCTCCCGCTTCTTTGGCGGGATAGTCGTTCCCACCCGGAAACACGGCGTCCCCGATAAAAATCATTTCCGGAATGGGAATCTTCAGGACGTCCCGCAGTTTTCGAATGCCGTAGGCTTTGTCGATGCCGTGCTGGGTGACATCAACCGAGGTCGCGCCGCCCAGGCGCACGGAAAATTCCGGAATCAGTTTGTCGAGGACCGCCTTCATCCGCTTGCGCTTGCTGAAATCGGGATCCCATTTTTTCTTTTCATCCAAGGGAGCCTGTTGTCCCAAGGCGGAAAACGTGATCTGGCTGCCTCGGTCCTCGATGACGTCGCCCCACACCTTTTCGACCTTGCAGCCCGCTGACTCCATCGACTTCTTTAATGCGCCGATGATCTTCTGCTTTTCCGCCTCAGTGAAATCCTCCGAATAAAGCAGTTCCCATTTCGAGTCGTATTGGTAAAACTTGGTGCCGCAGGTCGGCAGGAGGGACAAATTCTTCAGGCGTTCGTCGTGCGAGAGATGAGCCAGCACCTGCTTCTCGAACTGGAGCCAGGCTCCGCCGGAAATGACGGAGACCTTCACCAGACGGAGAAGAGCATCGAGCAGCTTCGCCATCTCCGCATCAACGGACGTCTTGCTTTCGGCCAGCGTGCCGTCCAAGTCGAAGACGATGAGTCTTTTCATGCGTCCCCGGAAATTTCCGGCAACGAAATTTCCAACATGGTGACAGACCCATTCGGCCGGCAGCGGCAGGCACCGACGACGGCAGGAAGAACCACCACGTCCCCAGTGGCGAACGGATAATCGGCGCCGGCGTGCTCCAACTCGCCCCGGCCCTCGATGCAAACCATCACCCGGCACTCTCTGTCGGCACCGGCGACAAAGGGGAATTCTCCGTTCACCCGCCACACTCCAAAGTGATCGCAATGGATCAGCTTCTCCCAAGGAAGCGGCTTGGTCTCGTGGATCTGGGGCGTCACCGGACCAATGACCCCTTGCGCAAAATTGATGCAAGCCATCGCTTGATCGACCTGGAGAGGCCTCCGCTGGCCCGTCTTGGTATCGATGTGATCCCAGTCGTAGAGACGAAACGTGACGTCGCTGTTTTCCTGAACTTCAAAAACCACAACGTCACGCAACGAATGAACCGTTCCAGCCCGAATGAAGACGGCATCACCGTTGCGAGGCGCAAAGCTGGCCAACTCATCGGCCACGGTACCCTTGGAAATCGCCTGCCGCAGACTATCTGCCGTGGTGCCTGGTTTCAGGCCCGCGTAGATGCGGGCGTCGGGCCCCTTTTCCAGGACAACCCACGCTTCCGTCTTCCCCGTATCGCCCGCAGGAATCAGTTCCTTGTGGGCATCGGAAGGATGCACCTGAACGGAAAGCCCCTGGCATACATCAAGAAACTTCAGCAGCAATGGAAAGCGGGTGTAGTGTCCCGCGAGCTTGCCCAGGAAATGTTCAGGCGCTTGTTCTAGCAAATGGCCGAGAGTTCGACCTTTAAGCATTCCCTCCGCAACCACGCTGGCATGTTCCTCGCGGTCGCTGAGAATCCAGGCTTCACCAATGGGCTCGTCGGCGGGCAACGGGGCGGAAAGGAGACTGGCCAAACGCCGGCCACCCCAAAGCCGATATTGATAGATCGGTTCGAACCGCATCGGATAGAGAGGAATTCTGTCCATGATTATTCTCCTTCCCTCGCCGCAGGATAGGTAAAGGAAATCACTTGGAACCGTCCCACTTCCAATTTCGGATTTCGGGCAAGTCCTGGCCATGCTGGTCGATGTAGACCTTGTGCTCGATCAGCTTGTCCCGCATCAGCTGCTTCAGGTAGGCCCCCTTGGTGCCCAAGTTCGGCACCTGGTCCACCACATCTTCCACCAGGTGGAACCGGTCCAGTTCGTTCTGCACCCGGATGTCGAACGCCGTCGTAATCGTACCCTCTTCCTTGTATCCCCGGACGTGCAGGTTGCGGTTGGCGCGGCGATAAGTCAGCCTGTGGACCAGCCATGGGTAGCCGTGAAAGCCAAAAATGATGTGCTTATCTTTGGTGAAGAGAGAATCGTAGTCGGTCTCACTCAGTCCATGCGGATGTTCGCTCGCCGATTGTAACTTCATCAAATCGACGACGTTGATCACCCGGATTTTCAGGTCGGGCAGATGCTCGCGAAGAATGGAAACAGCGGCCAAAATCTCCAACGTGGGCGTGTCGCCGCAACAGGCCATGACCACGTCCGGTTCGGCGTTCTGGTCATTGCTGGCCCATTGCCAGATGCCGACGCCCTCCGTGCAATGCACCACTGCCGCATCCATGGTGAGCCACTGCGGCAAGGCATGTTTGCCCGCCACCACGACGTTGACGTAATGCCGGCTGCGCAAACAATGATCGAAGACTGAAAGGAGGCAGTTCGCGTCTGGCGGCAAATAAACCCGCACAATGCTGGCCTTTTTATTGATCACATGGTCGAGAAAGCCCGGGTCCTGGTGCGTGAAGCCGTTGTGATCCTGCTGCCAGACATGGGAGGCGAGCAGGTAGTTAAGCGAAGCGATCTTGCGACGCCACGGGAGCTCCAGTGTGACCTTCAACCACTTGGCGTGCTGGCTGAACATCGAGTCGACGATGCGAATGAAGGCTTCGTAGCTGTTGAATAGCCCATGCCGGCCGGTCAGGAGGTATCCCTCCAGCCAGCCCTCGCATTGGTGCTCGCTGAGCATCGAGTCCATGACGCGCCCCGCCGGTGCGAGGAATTCATCGTTGTCCTGTTTGCGCGCGTCCCACTGGCGGTTCGTCACTTCAAAAACCGCACCCAACATATTCGAAAGGGTTTCATCCGGGCCAAAGACCCGGAAATTTCGCTGATCCTGATTGAGCTTGGCCACGTCGCGCAGGAACCCTCCAAGTATGAGCGTATCCTGTCCATCGACGGCACCGGGTGAAGGGACGGCCACCGCATGAGCGTGGAAATCCGGCATACGCAGGTCTTGCAGGAGAAGACCGCCGTTGGCATGTGGATTGGCCCCCATGCGTCGGTCGCCCTTTGGGGCCAACTCGGCCAGTTCGGGGAGAAGACGGCCATTTTCATCGAACAGCTCCTCCGGCTTGTAGCTCCTCATCCAGCTTTCAAGGTCCTTCACGTGATCGGGATGCTCGGCATCCACCAAGATGGGTACTTGGTGCGCCCGGAACGTTCCCTCGATTTGAAGGCCATCGATAACTTTCGGCCCCGTCCAGCCCTTGGGTGATCTCAACACGATCATCGGCCAGCGCGGCCTTGAAGTATCGTTATTGGTCCGAGCGTTCGTTTGAATTTGCTTGATGCTATCGATGGCTTTTTCCATGGCTGTCGCCATGAGTTCGTGCATCTTTTCGGGCTCATCGCCTTCCACAAAAATCGGCGTCCAACCACAGCCTCGAAAAAACTGATCCAATTCGTCAGGCTCGATTCGGGAGAAGATGGTCGGATTGCTGATCTTGTAACCGTTGAGGTGGAGGATCGGCAGAACGGCCCCGTCCGTCACGGGATCGAGCATCTTGTTCGACTGCCATGCGGTGGCCAGCGGCCCCGTTTCCGCTTCACCGTCGCCGACCACGCAGGCAACGATCAACTCGGGATTGTCGAACGCCGCTCCGAAAGCATGGCTAAGCGAATAACCCAATTCACCGCCCTCGTGAATCGAACCCGGCGTGGTCGGCGCGACGTGGCTCGAGATTCCGCCGGGAAAAGAAAACTGCTTGAAGAGCTTTTGCAGCCCGGACTCGTCCAAGGTCACGTTGGGATAAATCTCGCTCCACGTGCCTTCGAGGTAGACGTTGCCCACGATGGCTGGCCCGCCGTGACCAGGACCGGCCACGTAAAACATGTCGAGGTCATACTTTTTGATGACTCGGTTCAAGTGGACATAAATGAAATTCTGGCCCGGCGTCGTGCCCCAATGCCCCACTACCAGCGGTTTCACGTGAGATAGTTTCAGCGGTTCCTTCAGCAGCGGATTGTCGTAGAGATAAATTTGTCCGACTGACAGATAGTTGGCCGCACGCCAGTAGGCGTTCATCTTCTGCAGGAGGTCGGGGGTAAGCGTGGTTGCGTTGGCGTGCATAATTTTATTCTTTCTATTTTTCGAATCTCACATTGACCTGCTCCTAAGCCGCCACCTTGAAGACGGTGGCCCATGGGGCAGATATACTTCGCTTACTTGAGCGGGAGTTCCTGATGCCAGTTGGCTTGTTCGGGAAGTCTGCCGGGCAGCGCGGGCGCACCGTTGGCGCGGTCCTGGCCTAACCCCATGGTCAGCGCGGTCATTCCCGCGAGGCCGCCGAGTTGCATACTTTCCACAGCCGTGCTGGGTACGATAACGATGGTGGCATTCTCTTTGAGCCCCTCGTACAGCATGTTCATCGCGCGCAAATGGAATGCCACCGGGTTGTTCTCGTAGTGCTTGCCGGCTTCCTCGAACTTCTCCGCTATCTGACGTTCGGCATCACCCAGAATCACGCGTGCTTGGCGCTCGCGTTCCGCTTGGGCTTGCATCGACATCGCATCTTCCAAACCAGCAGGAATGAGGACATCTTTGACTTCGACGGAAATGACATTGATGCCCCACGGCTCGGTGCGCTCATCAATGATCTTCTGGAGAAGGCTGCTGATCTTGTCTCTACCCTCAAGCATGTCCGATAGCATCGTTTTGCCGATCACGTCGCGCAGTGCGGTTTGGGAGGCCCAACTGATGGCGCTCTGGTAGTCGGCGACATCAAGTGCCGCTTTCTTAGGATCGACAACTTTCCAAAACAGCACGGCATCCACATCGACTGGCACCGTGTCTTTGGTGAGGGTTTTTTCTGCCTTAAACCCAGTCGTGATAACGCGGATATCGATCCAGTAAGGAATCGAATCGACCACCGGAATCATGAAAAACAAACCTGGTCCTTTGAGCGCGTGGAATTTGCCAAGGCGCAAGATGACGGCCCTGTCCCACTGATCGGCAACTCGAATGGCCGAAGAAGCGATCATGGCGACCACTAAGGCTGCAACACATACTACAACTGCGGGGACGTTTCCGGCAATGCCGTTAACGAGAAGGGCCAAAGCTCCTCCAAGACCCGCAATAATGACAAATACCAATATTCCAAATGATCCGTTCTGTCTCATGCCGTCACCTTTCTATCGCTCCAAGCAGGAGCGTACTTCGTTCGACATCCAAAAGGACGGAGGACGATTTGAGTTAACTCGTCTTGCGCTTCCCCGGCTGATGCTCTCTCGCCGAACGCGCCTCGTGAACCTCAACCTAATCCTGTTGAGAGTGCGTCGCTATGGGGTGAACACCCCATTAATCGTCAGGATCCCCATCCCACCGGTAGCAGATCACCAAAGTGATCCCTTGCGAGGACAATATCTTCCTCCCCTAACGACGCTCCGTGCTCGATTAGCCAGGATTTCGCTTTGGCCCGCACGTTATTACGGTCGTAGCCCACGGCGCTTTCGTCTTCGCGAATTAGAGCCCTAAGGTCCCCACGGGAAGTGTGGCCTTTTAAAAGTAACCGACAGAGGCTCTGCCAATTGGAACGGATAGCAGGCGGATTCACTCTATGGATACCTAAGGCATGTCATACTTGTTTGATATGGGGTCTAAAGATTCGACGGAGGCGCCCCAGGATACGGTTGATGCGGGACGGCTGGTCGGCATCGGCTGGGCGCCCCCATGTCCGGAAACCGAAATCGAGATCCTCTTCCTCGACCGGATGGAGGTACCGTGGTTGTTCGTTGCTTCCCGTGCGAGGCACGAGGTACTTGATCGGATGCCACATGCCACGAGGAATCGGATGCATTAACGGCAAAGGCAGCCAGACGATATTTTCCCCGCCGAGGGGATGGGCCACTGCCGGAAAACCGGCCGCGTTGGCCAGCGTACCGAGTCTCACTTCCGAATTAACTTTCCCCAGGTTGTCCCAGGGGACGAGTTTGACCAAGGCGTCGAGAACTTCATCCTTGAGGATGAGAAAGGAGCTGGGGACCACGCCCATCGCGAAGGGCTGGAGATGCTCGGGCATGGTTTTGACCAGGCTGAACCAATACCAGTCCCGGTCCCGCCGACGCAGATGGATGCTGGCTGCCGCGAAAGGGTAGGTCGAGACCGGCTCGATGAATTCGCGTATGGGCATTGCGCAAAAGGCGTCCCACTCGACCACGAGCCACCGGTCGCAATGCTCCCGCCGGTTGAGGTACCAGTAGTAGAGCATAAGGTCTCCAATCCGTCTTTTGCGATCAGGATCGTCTCCTGTCGTCTGCTCGCGCCACACTTGGTAGACTTTTTCGTCGTCTTTGATGGAGTAGCCGCCTTCTATCCGTTCGTCGGAGGTTACGGTCACGATGGTCGCGTCGGGGTTCCATTCTCGGAATGATTCGAGATTACGCAGCGTCACCGGATCGGTGGCGTAATGGAGAAAGACGACACCGATGCTTTCCCTGGCAAGGGCAGAACGCTGGTCACACATGTTACCCGATCGAAGGCCCGAAGTTGTTCCGCAAAGAAGGTGAGATTGGGGGCTACACTTGGGATGGTACATGCCGCCTGGGATGGGTCAAGTTCCCACCAGGCCGAATCGACCGCCGGGGCGCATCAAGCTCCACGAAATCGTCGTAGAACGTTTTTGATTCGTTGGCGCAGGGAGACCGCCGTTTCGGAAATGAACGCTTCTTGTTTTACGACTCCGCCGATCCTGACCCGGCAGGCCCGCGCACGCATGGGTTTATTGGGAATCAAATCCTGGTCCAGCGAGAATTTGAGGAGCTTTTCGCCTTGCAAGGCTCCTCCGCTTTGGGCCAGGTAATCGGGGATCTTCAGGATTCTTTGCCCATAGGCCCTGATCGCTTTTTCTCCGCTGACGATGGAGAATCGATCATTCAAGCCGCCCCACCATTGCCAATCAGGAATGAGGACAACCTGACGCTTCGAAGACTTTACCCAACGAATACTTCGATCAAGGCTGTCGTGATAGCGCAGGTCCGGACGACAAAAAACGACCAAGCCCGGCTCCTGCTGCTGAAGGGCGTGTTCGGTGACACGATAAAGCGAGTGCAACTGGTGGATCAAATTTTTTAATGAAGCGTAATCGTCGTTCCACCAATCTCCGTGCCGGGATATTTCTTCAAAGTTCCACTGCGTCAGGCAGTGATCGGGAGGCTCAAGGGAAATCCAGTCCGGGCGCAAAAGTCTATATTCGTCGGAGTCGAAAGCGCCATTTTCGCCCGATCGCAGGTTGATTATTTTATCGAGCTGGAAGAAATGGCAGAAAATCGATACGTCGCCATATTTTTGGGCCGGAGAAATGACGTTTTGCCTGATCGAATCGATGGTCCATTGCAGCGAACGTGTGATCCCAAAAAAAAGAAGATAAATCTTCATTTGAAACTGAAGCTGTCCCATTTTCGAAATTCAGGCGATATCGTTTGCGCGGCACGAAGCGCATCCCTGGTCTCAACCGAGGCTTGTTGTTTGATGTCATTTTCGGAAACTGAAGGCTGCATTGCTTTTAAAGGATGAGCTCACTTCAGATGTTCAAAAATTCTTGGGATACGATCCCAACAAGATTGCGGCAGATTTAAAACGCTAGCGGCAAGGCACGTAGGAGAAAGGGTTTATTTACCGTTAACGAACACAATGTACATGGGAGATTCTGCGGCCAAATCTCCTTGAGCGGTTTCTTCGGTGTTTCCGCCGAGCGTCAACGTCCCGCCATTGCCCTTGTATTCGTAGATGGAGAATGGTTTTCCTCCGATCTGCATGGTGTCGCCCGTCGGCTTGTACTGAGCTTTGAGCCACGACGGCAATGGGAATCGATTGTCCCTGGCGATGAAGACGTGGGTCTTAGCCTTCACCATGAGGGAAATCAGATCGAGCGCCACGTAATTCGCATCCGCAGTCGGCAATTGCAGGTAGTCGGCGCTTTTCAATATCGCGGGCAGTCCTCTGAAGACGTCCGGTGCATCCGCGTAGATCTTTTTTCCGTCATCGGCATCGACCGCGATAGCGGCGCCGGGTGTGGGGCCGGAGTAGCTGAAGTCTTCGATAAAATGCCCCTGGATCTGTTGATCTACTGTCGCGGCCGGGATCGTGATCTTCTGCTCCTTCGATGGATCGTAAGGTGTCAGCGGTCCTTGATCTGGAACGGCTGGCCGTGAAAGCGACATGCCATTGGCGACATCACTGGACTTCGATTTAATGGAAACCGAGGCAGGCTTGAGGCCCGCGCTGACCGCCTGCAGGGTGATTGTTCCCGGGGTCATCGTCGAGCGAATCGCCACGCGATTAACTCCCGCTTCGAGGTCGAGATAGGTGTTGTTCGTGGAGCCGGGCTTTCTCGTATTATAACCGCCGCGCCAAATGGCCGGTCCATCCATCTTGAAATCGACCCGTTGTTCAACCGTCGGGCAGCGATGGCCGTCCGCATCGATCGCTTCAACGTCAAAAAGAGCCACATCGGAACCATCGCCGATAAACCCAGACGGTCCGGTGATGGGCGTGATCCGAAGGGCAATCGGAGCGTCCACAGTGGTTTTCTTTTGCTCGGCAGTTTGCGCGCCGTCGGCTCCGTAGGCCACCGCCTTGATCTCGCCGGGCTCCCATTTCACGTTGTCGAATTCATAAAGATATTGATCGGATTGTTTTCCGAGTCCGAGCGATTTGTCGTTGAGAAAAAGTTCCACCTTTGGCTGGTTGGAAACCACATATACTGTTTTTACCGTGCCGGGCGCGTAATTCCAGTGGCCGATCAGGAATGCGGTCGGGGTATCCAGGAACATTCCCGCGCAGGCGTAGTAAGCCTCCTTTGGCAGACGGACGGCATCGACTTCTCCGCTGTTCCGGGCGACCTCGGTATAGACGCGACCTCCCGTGGTCGTGTCGCTGAAGATCCAGTTGGCGCCGCCGCAATGTCCCGGCTTCGAACCGATTTTTTCCCACCATTGTCCGACTTCATTCAGGGCGAATTGTTCCGCCGTCAAGTCGTAGGATCCTTTGTCGTGAAAATTTTCGTTCGGCGGCGTCAGCCGGTCCCAGACGCCGCGGGGCGATTCCTCGCGGTCATACTCGCCCTCGACCACCGGGAGCTGGCGTTGCTCATGGCTTCCTTCCGTGCCGATGCTTACCTCCATGTATTTGCCGGTGATGGCGTCGGCGCGCCGAAATCCCAGGGAGCGGCCGCCAGAAGGATCGTACTGATCCTTATAACCGCGAATCTGCTTGGCATGCGCGTCGGTCACCTTTTGATTTCCACCTTCCCAGATCAAGATCGACGGATTATTGCGGTAATAGATGACAGTGTCGCGGAACGCATTCGCGCGGATTTCCCATTGCACGGGATCCTTGATATCGAGTTCTCCGTCAACACCGGGCTGGTCGGTGATCTGGCCATATTCGTCGTCTGCGGCGATCTGGGCGGGACCGGCGGCACAATGTCCCCAACGAATGAAATTACCGCCGGCTTCCTGCATCAAGTGAATGGTGTAGAAATGCATCCAATCCGGCAGGGCTGAGGCCAAGCCGGCCCATTCGTCGGTGGGCTTTTGTCCCCACCCGTGCAGCTTCAGGTGATGGTCGTTGATGGTGAAGCCGGTTGTGACATCGAATTTTACCGAGCGCAGGCCCAAGGGCACCTGGGTCTGGTCGACGAGCTTTCCCTTGGCTTCCAGGGTGAGGCGCACCGAATAGAGATAGGGATAAGCAGGCTCCCAACGCTGCGGATTCTGCAAGGTGGCCGATAGCTTGATCACCTTGGTTTCTCCAGGAGCCAGATTTTCTGAACCGTCGCGTTGCAAAACGACTTTTCCGTCCCGGTCAACCACCACTGCGTGGAGTTGTACTGGGGCGACCTGATCGCCGGAATCGGCAACCTGGGCTTCAATTCCAATAGTGGCGGAAGTGGCCGTGACATCGGAGCCGTATGCGTAAACGCCGGTTGTTTTCAGGTTACTAAAGATTGGGAGAGTAATGTGGACCGGATTGAGAATATGAAGCCAGACGTTCCGATAAATGCCCCCGTGGGGCGGTTGCCAGCGAGGGTTGTTCCAGGGTAGCTTGGCATTGCCTTCGTTGGGTTCCGTGCTTTCGCGAGGGACGCTGGTGGCAAAACTATTGTCGCACATGACGGCGAGCACATTCGGTTGGCCGATTTTGAGGTAGGGCGTCAAATCGAATGCAAAAGGCACGAAACCACTGCTGTTACTGCCGATCCTCTTTCCGTTGAGATAGACCTCAGCCACCTGCCGAACCGCCTCAAATTCGATGATGATTTTTTTCCCCGCCCAGTCGGCAGGTGCCTTGAAATGCTTGCGATACCATGTGCGCCCGCCGAACTGATTCACTTCTCCCCCCATGGCGGTGGACCAATTCGTAAAGGTGTCGGTCTCGTTGAAGCTGTGAGGCGTACAGACTGTCTGCCATTGGGAATCGTCGAAGGAGGGTTGCTCGGCCCCGGCAGGATCGCTCTTGATGAAACGCCAGTCGGAATTGAAGCAAATCGTTTGGCGCGGTGAGTCAGCCGCGTGCGCGGTGGAAATCGCGAAAGCTAAAAAAACGAACAGAAACGTCGCAAGGAACCGGCGCATAACGTCAGCTAGCGGGAATGTCCCATTGAGGCAACTGTTGTTGGCATTGTGACAGCCGTTGCTTTTGATTGTTTTCCGGCGTTTTCACTCAGCCCCGGGCCGCGATGGGAACTCTTAAACGGCCGATGGCTTCAAAGTGCTGGAATAATTCTCGTGGGACAGACACCTCTGCCATCTGGAAGCCGTCTCTTAGGGTATGAGTCACAACCGCTTGGCAGGCCAAGGGTAAACTCTATGCCCGAAGAAATCCGACCGGTTGAAAATCGTGGCTGGGAAGGACCGTTTTGATCTGCGGATTGCCCAGGTGAATGGAAACCACCTCCGCGAGGACATCGCGAAAATCGGTCGTGTGCAGAAGATCACGGCCTTCGTGGAGTTGGGTTTTCCCCAGCCCCGGCCAGCGCGAGAGCACCGGTTTGACGATCCCGCCGGAATTGGCTGTGACGAGATTTCCTCCCATGGCCAGCATGCAGTTGGCCCAGCCATGATCAGTGCCGCCGGTGCCGTTTTCGGCTGCGGTCCGTCCAAAGTCGCTCATGGTGAGAATAAGGACATCGTTGAGCCGATCCCCCAAGTCCCGGGCAAAGGCGCTCAAGCCCTCGGCGAAATTTTGCACCAGGGTCGCATAGGAACCGATGGCCGCGCCCTGATTTTGGTGCGTGTCCCAGCCGCCGTAATCGATTTCGGCGACTTCCAATCCGATATCCGATTTGATCACGCGCGCAATCTCCCGCAATTTATTGGCGAAATCCGTTTTGGGATATTGGACCGTCGAAACATAGCCCTCGGCCATTTTTTGTTTGATGAGCTTGATGCCGTCGAGGGTGGTTTGAGCGGTTTCCGCCAGGAGATCCTTGGCCGCATTTTCGTGTTCGCGCGGGGGCGTACAATAGGCGTGTTCAATCGCCGCAAACATCTGCGCGTCGTCAACGTTGCCCGCACTCGGCAGAGTCAAATCTGAAATGCCCCGCAGGGCAAACGCCGGGGCTTTGCCCCGCAAAATCCGCGGCAGCACGTCGCCAATCGAAATGGCGCGGACGGGACCATGGCCTTGCGAGGTGAGGAGATGCCGATTGAGCCATCCGTCGGAATTGATGGTATTGCCGGCCACGCCGGTTTCCCACGTATCCTGCTCTTCAAAATGGGAACGGGTATTCAAATCATAACCGACCGCATGGATCGCCATGGCCGAGCCATTCTTTAAGAATGGCGTGAGCGCGGAGGCGCTGGGATGGAGACCAAAAAAGCCGTCCAGATCGAGAAGCCCGCTGGGCGCGCCCGGGTTGGCCAGACCCAGGGATGGCCGTAACACGCGATAGCCCGGATCGCCAAAGGGGGCGATGAAGTTGAGCCCGTCCATGCCGCCGCGGAGGAAGACGGCCACGAATGTTTTTCCACGCTTGACCGGTTTGACATCCGCGGGAGTCATGCCGACATCGGCCAGGGTGCGCAATGGGTTGATTCCGCAATAAAGGGCCAGCGCGCCGGTTGATTGAAGGAAATAGCGTCGGGTTATATGCATGTACGGCTCCTCATCTTAGGTTGTTTTCGGGAACTTGACAAAGAAAGGTGGTAAGAAGATGAAGCCGTCCGTCGGTATTTTCAGGAGCGGACCCGATTAACTGCAAAGCGGCTTCGTTCGAACTGGAACTCAGGACCTGGCCCGTGATTCGGACTGCGGCGA
Source organism: Methylacidiphilales bacterium (assembly GCA_965226715.1). Classification (GTDB taxonomy): domain Bacteria; phylum Verrucomicrobiota; class Verrucomicrobiia; order Methylacidiphilales; family UBA1321; genus JABDGH01. The sequence goes on from CBDDEB010000002.1 coordinate 633,312, forward strand.
GATCAACCAGCCGCTGCGTCGTGGCGGGGTCCCATTGATGATCGGCCGGTTTCCAGTCAGTGGGAATCAGCCCATTGGCCAGGAAACTATTCTGGATCGTCTGGGCGAAATGCCAGCGCTGCAGGAGGGCGTTGGAGCTGGTGAAATAACCGTCCGCATCGGGATACCCATCCGGAGTGGCCCGATCGAACATGCCCATGCCGCTATGGGAGGCGAGGTCATTGACCGGGCCCGGGTTGGCGAGTCCCGCCATGCGCGCGAGACGCACCGCAAAATCAATCGGACTGGCGACCTTGGCCGGAACAGTCCAAAAGGCCGGTTCCTCCGACAGGGCCAGGAGCATCACCCGCAGGTCGCCGCCCGATTCCAGATAGATGCGCGCCAGATCGTTGACCAACTCGGGCGGAGCCGGATCGGAGACGTAATGTTCCGCCAGTTTGCGGCTGATGAAGAAGGCGCAACTGGGATGGGCGGAGAGCATATTCAGCGCGGTGAGGACGCGGTCGAATCGGTGATCGAGGGGAACTCCGGGAAATTCCATGCCGAGGATCTGGCAGGGGGTTCCACTGTTGAGATAAGGATCGTAGCGAAAGGTCCGTTCCAGGTTCTCCGCGCCATCCATGGGGGCTTCGTCGGCCAGGGTCCAACCGGTCAGGAGATCGGCGAGAGTGGTGACGTCTTTTTGGGTATAGCCGCCCTTCACCCCCAGCGTATGAAGCTCCATGATCTCGCGGGCATAATTTTCGTTCAAGCGCTTGGCCACGCTGTTTCGTTGATCGAGATAGATCAACATGGCCGGGCTGGTCGCGGAGGCCAGGAGCAGATCGGGAAACGGCGCAATTCCCAACTCGAGGAAACGGTCGTGCTCCCGCGATTTTTCATCCGGTCCGTCTTTATTTGCCCAGGTGGAAAAATGATTCTCGGCCCACATGAGAAACCGCGCCCGCACCGGGTTGGCGTCGGTGATCAGATATTGCACGGCGCGGGGAACAACCGCGTAGACATCGGGAAATTCGGCATGCAGCCGCTCCTGTTCATTCTCTTCCGGCGGCGACTCGATCGTCTCATTCAGGCGCGCTTCCAGCCAGTCGTGGGGCCCCTTGGTTAGAATCGCCGCTAGCTCGCGCGGTTCCGGGCCGTAACCGAAGCGATTCAGCAGCAGCACAGCCCGGGAATAAGCGCCGTGAGGATCATCCTTGCCGGTAACGATGACATTCACTTTACCCGATGGGCCCGAATTGCCGACATCGTCTTTGGCCACAATTTGAAGTTGGTGTGCTCCGGGCGTTAAATTACGGGTCAGCAGAGGAAAGAGAATGGGGCCCAGACCATTCGGCGCCTGAAGGTTCAGATGTTGCGGTTGTCCATCAATGAGGAGGTCAGCCCGGACGACGCCTCGATTGCTCGAAACCTCGGCCACCACTGCGTCCGCCAGGCCCACTTTGGCATTTGCGGGTGGATAAACGATGGTGGCAATCGGAGGAGTTCGGGAGGGAGGCAGGACGGGATCGAGCCGGACGGAATGGACAAAGAGATTACGATCTCCCTTGCCCTGCTCATACGCGTCGTTGGCATAGCGGACGATCAGAGTTTTAGGTCCCGGCGCGAAAGTCGTCTGCCCCACCGGAACCGCCGCCAGGTTTCCCCCGACCGGAACTTCGCCCAGCTTGGTTTCCTGGCCGTTTACCTTGAGAAGAAGAGTCGCCACGGCGGGGCCTTTGAAATCGGTCCCACGCGCTTCAATCAGGAGCTTATAGGGTCCCTGCAAGGCATCGGGCAGCTCCAGAGACGCATCGCCATTGCTATAGAAGGCGGCAATTGGATCGGGATCATAGGGGTTGATGCGCGGGATCAGGCTGCCTTCCCACGCCGGATCATAAACGTGGAACCTGTATGCGGCCCGGTAGGGACCGGTCCCTGAGGCAAGCCGCGCGGGCAGAAAGAGGCTTTCGACAATGCTATGAGCGCGTTGGCCGTTCGGAAGCACGCCCTGGAGTTCGACTTTATTTTCCCCCGGACGGAAGGCGGAGACATCGATTCGGAAATGGGGTTGTGGAGTCGTCAGGGAGGCGACCACCTTGTCATTCACCAGCAGGTCGACCGTGGGGGGAGGGGAGTGTTCGCGATTCGGCCACCAGCACATGGCGTTGATCTGCACCTGATTCGCAATGACCGCCCCCTCCAACGCATCCTTGAAAACAACATGAAAGCTTCCCACCGCAGCGAGTCCCTGCATCATCGAGTCCGCCCCCGCATGGGACTGCATCATCATGGGCGATCCTGACATGGTTTCCGCCTTCATCGTTGGGCCGCCTGACGCCTGCGATTGCATCATCGGTGCGCCCTGCATGGTTTCGGCCTGTATCGTCGGAGCGCTCGCCGTCTGGGTTTGCATCATGGACGCACCCTGCATGGTCCCCGCACCCGGCATGGGACTCGCCTGGATCATCGGCTGCGGCTTCTGATTGAAGGGCGTGGCGGCCGCATCCTGCATCGACCCGGTTCCGGGATCGTTGGCGGCCAAGAGTGGAGGCGGCATTTGATTCAGCCGCGCCAATTCGTAGCGCGCCAAATACAAGTGGCGGCTGTCGAGCGGATTGGAGCGAAAGCCGTTTCGGAAACGAACCGACAGGACGTGGCTGCCCGCTTCCAGGGTGATGGGATGCCCCACCGGCACTCTTTGCCAATCGGTCGTGGCCAGTCGGGTGGTCGTGGCTGGATTAAAAGCGCCATCGATCATGAGAGCGAGGGTCGGCAGCGCGTTACCTCCAATATCGCCTCGTGCCGTGACCACCAGCTCGTAGAGGCCTTTGGCCGGAATGGTCACCGGCATGGACCACGCCGGATTTTCGCCCGGATTGCTCACAATCGGACCCAGATTCGATTTGTCATCCGGAATCACGGCTGGCGGAGTCAGCGCATTGAACTCCCCGGGGGGAAATGCATAGGGAACTTTTGGCGTGGGCCATCGGGTATTAACCAGATCCTTGCAATCTCCCGATAGGATCGCAGAGGGATTCGGTTCAAGCGCTACGACCTCGACCGGCTCGCTCACGATCTCATGGCCCGGCCCCTCCTTGAAGACGGCCACCAACTCGTTGGTCCCCGGACGAAGCCATTTCGCGTCAACCGTAAAGGCATAGCGAAGGTGGGGCCCCGGTTGCTGGTTGGGTATGTTTTCCGCCTCGATTTCTCGGCCATCCGGCAACCGCAGTGCGGGAGGGGGCGGAGGTGGAGAAGTGGAGAGATTAAGCCGCTCCACGCCCACGGCAAACTTACCCCAAACGACCGCTCCCTGGACGGGGGTGACGATCTCGGGCCGAGTCGACTCCAGGGTGCTCGCCGCCGTGTCCTTGGCGATCTCCACATCGACGGTGGTTCCCGCCAGGGTGATTTGCGTGTGCCCTTCCTTCAGCGGCCGCACGCGTAGGTAGCCGAGGTGGGCGCCGGGAGCCAGCGTGGGAGGAATGAGTACATGGACGAAGCTCTCATCCGCCGCGAACGAAAAGAAGCGGTCTTCGTCCTGCGTTTCCCTGGCGTAAAAACAGATCACTTGGCTGCGCCCCAGCCAAAGTCGCATTTTTTTGGTCAAAAAGGCGACCCCGGACGCACCGGGAGCCAATCCGAGAATCAAGGGTGATATGGGAGAGGGCGCGTCCGGTGGCTTCTCCTCCCCCATGAGTAATCCGCCCGCTGGTGGAACCGCTCCGCTAAGGATAAGTCCGGTCAGGAAAGCGGCGGGAGAGATAAGAAGATGCGAGCGAGCTCGTTTCATGAGCGTCCGAAAATTGCCAGGCGTTCAAGGACAAACCCCATCGAGGCCAAAAAGTTGCTCGAAAGGAAAGCTCCCGCTCGCGGCTGAAGCGGCTTACTCGTGACAGGCCAAGCCCACGATTGCGCCGGCATCGGCCAAAGGGATGAGCGTCAGGCAAACTCCGGGCTGCGGGCCGCGCCAGGAAACGGAGTGACAAAGCAATGGGGGGTGCTAATGCCTAGAAGGGTGGCCAAAATAATTGCCCATGCAGCACAATGAAGCGTTTTTATCTTCAATTTCTGCTGGCTCTCCTCCTTGGCTTGCTGCTGCTTTGTCTCCTGGATAGCCTCGATGTCTCCGCGCTTAGTTATCCAGTCTGTCTTTCCATCGTCCTGATGGGAATTTCCTTGCGCCAAAGTCCGTCCCTGGTCGTCGCCGTCAGTGTGGTCTACGCCGTCCTGGTGACCTGTTCCGCCTTTTACTTTCTTTATCACTCCAATCCCTTTCACGTTCCCTTTGCGAATCGCCTGTTCGGCCTGGTGCAGAGGGAGGGAGTCTTCATCGTCGTCTGCGCGATGGCGATCAACATGTCTTTTCATCGGACCGCTTCGGAACGGGCGTTCAGCGACCTGGAGAAAACCCTGGATAAGATCCCGATACCGGTGGTGATTTCCAACGAGGCCGATTTTATCGTCTACACCAATGAATGCCTGCGGTCCTCGTTTAAATATCTGCCGTCGGACCTGGTCGGCAAAAGGTACACCGACTTTTTCCTGCCCGGGATGGAGGAGGGAAAAAAGATGCTCTTTTACATCCAGCTTTTCGGCGATGACGTGGCCAGCTTCAAGGAAATCGATATCGTTCCCTTTGGCGAAACCGCGCCCATGCTGGCCCGGGTGATCTGCCATACCAATGGCTTGGAGCGCAACCTGATCACCGTGCTTCAGCCGGCAGACAGCACGCTTCGACCGGTCTTTGCCTGAGCAGGGACTGGGTTGAAGGGCGAAAGGCGGACATCGCCATCATTTCGAGATTGGCGTTTTTTTGCGCGTGCGGCTAAGTTATGAATGATGTCCACGGCCCGACTTTTTTCCAGGCGCGCACCGATTCCTTCGCTCTTCATCCCACCTCCACCTAATCCAGCCCGCTCGGTTGATCCAAGATAAGGGATCGGCCAAGTTGTCATTTTCCGAACCGACTCCCCTCATGCAAATCGAACACATTGCTTGGCAGGTGAAGGACCCCGTGGCGCTGGCGGAATGGTACGCCCGGCATTTCGGCTTTCGGGTCGTGCGCAAAGGCGGCGAGCCCGCGCGTGCCCACTTCCTTGCAGACAGTTCCGGTCGCGTGATCATCGAGGTCTACTGTAACCCCGCGGCCTCCATCCCGGACTACCCCGCGCAAAGTCCGTTGATCCTGCACCTGGCTTTTACTGTGCCCGACGCGGCCGAAGATCGCGATCGCCTGATCAAAGCCGGGGCGACCCTTGCTGAAGATATCACGACCACGCCTGCCGGGGACACCCTGGCCATGCTCCGCGATCCGTGGGGCTTTCCGATCCAACTGGTCAAGCGGCGTCAACCCATGCTGCCGGACGCCTAGCACGTTTTCATTCACGTTGTCGCAATAAGCCGGGCCCGGGCAACCAGTAGCCCGGGCCACCCGCAGGCGGCGCGTCAATCTAGCTGGAAAACGGGCTAGCTGATACGATAAAGCGCTCCTTTCAACTGACCCCCAGGCGGCCCGTGCTATTGAAGGCTGGAGGAGAATTGGCTGGCCAGGCCCAGCCCGAGAAGCAGGAAGGCGGCAACCATTAAAATCTCGCCCAGAATCTTGCGTTTCATCCGTCTTTCAAATTTAGTGCCGCCCACCCTCGAAAAAGGAGAGGTCTTTCTCATGAGCAGAGCACCCAGACCGAAGGAGACAGCCGACCCGATATAGAGCAGGAACGTACTCATGAAGGTCGTGACCCGGAGAGGGGCGTCACCGGGTCAAATTACATGAGTCTTCCCGGATCGGCAAGCGAGAGACGACCGCCCCTTTGAGAGGAGAGCTATCGATGGAAAGTTTCCGCGGCGAGGTCGGTCGCGCCCGGCATCTCACTCTTCTGCGTGACGGGAACGACCTGCCCGATAAAATCCTGCAACATCAGGCGGGTTTCGTTCCGCCCGTCGAATCCGCTCGATGGAGCGATAGGCGAGGTGACAATGACATAGGCCCAGCGCGGATCGCGGTTGTGCACGACGCGTTCCCAACCGCTCAATACGTTTCGCATCAGATGAGAAGGAGTCGACATGTCCTGCGCAACCAACCAATACAGGTAGAGTCGTTCGCGCGATTGATTCTCACCATACTTTCCGACGGTCCGATGGTGGATGAGGAGGCTTCGGACCATCAGGTTGTGGCCGGAAGGGAGCGGCACGGAGACGTTTTCCGCCTGGTCGATGGACCAACCCTGCCCCACCAGGCAGACCTCGGGGTCGTGGAGCGAGAAGGGCTCGTCGAGGCCGTTCAAGACGATGGAGAAAAAGATGTCGTGGCGGCGGAAGTCGACATAATTCTTGCGGACGAATTCGGTGGCCGCCGGCAGGAGCGACAGCTCCGTTTCGGAAACCAGCGCGCGGATTCCGTCGAGCGTGGCGTTACTCAGGGAGGGGAGGACGACCTGGTCGGGCAGGTTCATGACGACCCCCGCCTCGGGGTAGAGAAAATGGCCCGGGGTCAGGAAGTGAATCGCCAGCATGAGGCCGGCCAACCCCAGGACGACTCCGCCACGCCACCAAGCGACGTCCACGGTGGGCGATGTCGGCGCCATGATCTCGCTGGGGATGGCCTGCGTCTTCTGCCCGCAGGGCGCGGCAGCCTCGCTCTGGGATCGGCGTGACTGGAGGGCCACCAGTCCACAAGCGAGGAGGAGCTCGAGTCCCAGAAATACGACAAAAACCGCGTAGCCGCAGCCTTCGTGGTAAGCGGAGGGAGTCGCGTTGGTCCCGAGGGCGACCTGGGTTCCCCACGTGAGACAACCGACGACCAGGAGCAAAATGCGCGCGCAGTTCCCGATCACGACAAAGGGGAGCGCGCTGAAAAAGAGGACCAATTGCTGCCAGCGTTGCGGCAGGAAAAAGTAGCCGTAGACGGCCGAAAACATCAGCAGGGGCATGAGGGCCCGGACGCCGCTGCAGGGATCGGCGATGTCGATTTCAAAACGGGAACCGAGCGCCACATGGGCCGTTGGATCGGGTGCGGAGAGGAGGGCCGTGCCTTGTTGGATGGCCGGAATGCCGAGGAGATTCAGCCCGTGATAACTGAGATCGCTGACCATCATGCGCAGGGGAAAGGCGAGGAGCGAATCGATGAAGAGGAGCGGCCACGCAAAAAGGAGGAAGACCCAGGCAAAGGCCACAAGGCGAAAAACGGCGCGGCCCCAAAACCAAAGAATGGTTCCCAGGAGGACCAGTTGGATGCCGGCATAACCGGGAAAATATTTTCCTGTCCGGGAACCAAACCAGAAAAGGAGCAGGCCCGCGACGATCCAAAGGATTGCCGCCGTCTCGCCCCGGAGAGGCGCGCGGCCAAGATCGACCCGCCGGGTGAAGATCAGGTAGGCCCCAAGCACGGGGGCGAACAAACAGTAGGTGAAATCCCTGCCTCCCGGGGAAAGGGTGGTCCACTTCGACCACAAATCGGGGCCGAACGGCCGGTTGATGGTGTGATAGCCGGAGCCGAAGGGGAAACAGAAAAACATGACCGCGAGCAGAATCGAGGTGATCAGAATAGGCGCAGCCCAACGGCGCAGGAATTCAGAATCGAGGGGAAAGATTCCGGGCATTTTGGATCGATGCCACTGGAAAGATCAGCGGCCGTTTTCCCGACGCACGCGAAATCGCAAAACAGCCAGCGCGGCGGTGACAATCAAGGCCATCGTCCACGAGGCGGGCTCGGGCGTGCTGTTCAAGGTCTCGTCATTGATGACTTCGTACGATCCGATCACGGTGTTTGGAGTGGTGTACGTCGTGGAGTCGGCGCTGCCATCGTATCCCGTTTCGATGTCTCCGTAGGATCCGACGGGAAGCAGGGTCAGCGCGCCAAAATCGACGGTCAAGGAGGTCCCGGACTCGAACGCCGGTTTCGAAGTGCTGAACGTCATGGGGAAAAAGGTATTTGGATCGCTGCCCGTATTGTAGAAGTTGACGTCGTTTTTTCCCTGGAGGTCGTCATTGGTCGCTTCGTTGAACGTTAGCTCGGTACCAGTCGCGCCGGTGGTCAAGGTCGAACTCAAACTCTGAGAAAAAGAGGCGCTCGATCCGAGCAAGCCGATCAAATCAAAGCCCGCGCCAATGGAGCCGTTCACGGATTGGGAAGGATCATTGCCGGTACTGGAGACGATCACATTATTGGGATCCGTGATATTCAGCGTGAGGAGGATCGGTCCGTTTTGGGCCCGGGCGGCGCTGACCGCCAGCAAGGCGGTAGAGGCCATCAACAGGGCGGCCAGGCATTTCGAAGAAGGTTTGAAGTAAGTTTTCATCTCGCGTTGGTTGGGCCGAAGTCGTGTTGAACAGCTGCGCGACGCGACTTTCTTAAACGCTGCAAAAGGTAAGTCAATTCGAAACGCCGACCTTTTCGTTACAATCGCAAGAAATAAAATGGTGACGTGGAAAAAGCCCACGTTTTGGACGCGACTTCGGGCTATTGTGGCCGGAGATTTCAACCTTCCCGACGCGGCCCGTGCCTACTTTTCTAGTGACTGCGGGCCGGTGCCGAGGAAGTGTCGGTGGTTCCTGCGGCAGCCAGCTGATGGTTGATCGTGGTGTAGGTGTTGGCCGCCTGGTTACCCATGGCCATGAGAACAGAAATGGCGACAACCGAAATGAACACGATGACGAGCGCATACTCGACCAAGGTTTGGCCGCTTATTCCTCTCAGGCGGCGCCCGCTGAGACTATTGGGAAATGGGTTATGCCGAATCATGTAATATCTTATATAAGACTATATCCCTTAATTCGTTCAACAAACATAGATATTTGCAAGAGCGTGGCAAGAAAAATCTCGGCCTGATTCTTTCCGCCAGGAAACTAAATGACGGCTTCCTTTAAGTCCTGTGGCATCTGGAATGTGCGCTGATGGTGGGGGGAAGAGGAAGGAATTACGCAACGCATTAAATGCAAATTGCAGTCGCGGGGCAGCTCTAAAATTCTCGATGCGCGTTGATTTGAGAGGAGAGACGAAACTTTTGAGCTTATGGCATCGTCCCTGCAGTTCTCTCCGCAACAAAGGAAGTTACTATGCCTAAAATTACCACACTACATGACGTTTACGTCGAACAGCTAAAAGACCTGCACAGCGCGGAAACCCAGCTTATCAAAGCCCTGCCGAAAATGGCGAAGGCCGCTTCTTCACCGGAGCTGGCCCAGGGATTCGAGGAGCATCTTGAGCAGACGAAGGGACACGCCGCGCGACTTGAAGAAATCTTCAAGGGCCTGGATGAAAAGCCGACCGGGAAAACCTGCAAGGCGATGAAGGGATTGGTGGAAGAGGGGGCCGAGGCGATCAAGGAAAACGCGAGCCCGGCGGCGAAGGACGCGCTTCTCATTGCCGCCGCCCAACGCGTCGAGCATTACGAGATTGCCGGCTACGGGACGGTCAAGAACTACGCCGACCTGCTGGGCGAGGACGAGGCAGCCAAGCTACTCGAGCAGACCCTGCAGGAAGAGGTGGAGACCGATGAAAAGCTGACCGAAGCGGCCAAATCGATCAATGTCGAAGCGGAGGAAGGCGAGGAAGCGGAGCCCGCGTCGTCGCATCGTCGTTAAATCCAGGATATTCGAACCGGCAGCCGTTCAACCCGGCTGTCGGTTCCTTCCCTGATTTCATATGGCTAAAAAAGCACGGAAATGGTCGGCGAAAGTGACCAAAACCAGTAACGCGATGGACTTGAAGAAAAATGTCTTCAAACAGTCCGACCCCAAAAAAATCGCGCGCTCGGTCAAAAGATCGGCGGCGCGGAGCAAGCGAAGAAAATCGAGTCCCAAGCGCTCGGCCATGTCGATGCTTTCCTTCTACGTTAACCGGGCGGGAAAGAATTTATCGGCTTCCCAGATAAAGAAGTTGGAAAAGGCCAAGCTGGAACTGAGAAAGCTTTCCGAATGAATTTTTAATTCCGGCTCCCGCAGGACCACGCCCCTGCCTCGTACGTTAGGCAGGAACGTGAAACGGCAGGTAAATACTGCCTAAGTTTTACGATAAGGCAGCGCCTGCTTTGCCAGGCTTATGCTTCCGCCAGCCAGTCTCCCAAGCGGAGATAAGCGCGGATCTTCCGGCGTTCATACCGGCTTTGTTGGACCTTGCTGGAGCGTGAATCCGCGAGGCGGAACGCGTTTTTGTGAGTTCGAACGGAGTCGACCATCGTGTCGGCTGTTTTCATCAGGACGTATTTCCTTTCTGGTTATTTGTTCGAGCCTTCTCTCAGCCTAAAGGATGCCAACTTCCCAAAAGAAGTGGCGGCCTCGTCGTGCGCCGCGATGCCGGAGTCCTCCGACTTTCCGTCGAAGTGACCCATTTTAGGACGGTTGCGGCTTGAAGCGTGCTTGTTCCCCGTCATAGTAACAACACCCCAAATATATGGCCCTCCACACGCAATTCAACTCCCTCCGGTCAACAACCACTCAGTCTGGTCAAAAAATAACATACTATTCCCTGCCTGCGCTGGAAGAAGCCGGCGTGGGGCCGGTCTCCAAATTACCGGTGAGCATTCGGATCGTCCTCGAGGCAGTCCTGCGCAATTTCGACGGAAAACGGGTCAGCGAAAACGACATCCGTACGCTGGCCAATTGGAACGCGAAGGCGCCCGTCTCCGATGAAATCCCCTTCGTCGTGGCGCGCATCGTTCTCCAGGATTTCACCGGCGTCCCGCTGCTTGTCGATCTCGCGGCGATGCGCCACGCGGTGCAGAAGCTGCATCAAAATCCGAAGCTGATTGAGCCGCTCGTGCCGGTCGATCTCGTGGTGGACCACTCGGTGCAGGTCGACGTGGCGGGCTCGGCCGATGCGATGATCCGCAACCTCGAATTCGAATTCGCCCGCAATCGCGAACGGTATGAATTTCTCAAGTGGGGCCAGCAGGCGTTCGAGACTTTCAAGGTCGTCCCGCCCGGCATCGGCATCGTCCACCAGGTCAATCTCGAGTACCTGGCCAAGGGCGTCCTCTCCGCGGTCATCGACGGCCAGTCGGTTTATTATCCCGACACGCTCGTCGGCACCGATTCGCACACCACCATGATCAACGGCCTCGGCATTGTCGGCTGGGGCGTGGGCGGCATCGAGGCGGAGGCGGGCATGCTGGGCCAGCCGGTCTATTTCCTCACGCCGGAAGTGGTCGGCGTCCACATGACCGGCGCGCTGCGCGAAGGCGTTACCGCGACCGACCTCGCGCTCCACGTCACCGAGATGCTCCGCAAGCAGAAGGTCGTGGGCAAGTTCGTCGAGTTTTACGGTCCCGGCGCAGCGTCGCTGCCGCTGCCCGACCGCGCGACCATCGCGAACATGGCGCCCGAATATGGCGCGACCATGGGCTACTTCCCAGTCGACTCCGAATCGGTCAATTACCTCAAGGCGACCGGCCGTACGCAAGAGCAGGTCGAGGCCTTCGAGGCCTATTTCAAGGCGCAGAAACTTTTCGGCATTCCGACCAAGGCGGACGGCATTGTCTACAGTTCCGACCTCGAACTGAACCTTGGCGATGTCTCGCCCAGCGTGGCCGGGCCGAAGCGTCCGCAGGACCGCATCGCGCTGCCCGAATTGAAGGCGAAGTTTCTCGGCGCGCTCGACAAGGCCGTGACCGAAAATGGTTTCGGCAAGAAGGGCGCGGAGGGCGCGCACGCCGTCGTTACTTTGAACGGAACCAAGCCGAAGAGTGACGTCGACATCAAGCACGGCAGCGTCCTCATTGCGGCGATCACGAGCTGTACCAATACGAGCAATCCGTCGGTGATGCTGGCGGCGGGACTTCTCGCGAAGAAGGCAGTCGAACGCGGCTTGACCGTCAACGCGGCGGTAAAGACCTCGCTTGCGCCCGGTTCCCGCGTCGTCACCGATTACCTCGACAAGACCGGCCTGCAGCCTTACCTCGACAAGCTCGGTTTCCAGATCGTCGGCTATGGCTGCACGACCTGCATCGGCAACTCGGGCCCGCTCAACCCGATCATCGACGAAGCCATCACCAAGAGCGATCTCGTCGCGGCCAGCGTCCTCTCCGGCAACCGGAACTTCGAGGCGCGTGTCCATCCGAGCATCAAGGCGAACTTCCTCATGTCGCCGCCGCTCGTCGTCGCCTTCGCGCTCGCGGGCAAGGTCGATATCGATCTCAACACCGAGGCGCTGGGAACGGGCACGGACGGCAAGCCGGTTTTCCTCAAGGAAATCTGGCCTACGCTCCAGGAAATCAAGACCGAGATGGAAGGCGCGCTCAAGCCCGAAATCTTCCGCAAACTCTACAGCGATTTCGCCGAGCAAAATCCGGCCTGGAACAACATCCCCGGCTCGACCGGCGAGACCTATGCATGGAACGAAAAGAGCACCTACATCCAGGAGCCGCCCTTCTTCGATAATTTCTCGATGGAGCCGGGCCACATCACGGAGATCGTCGATGCGCGTCCGCTCGGCATCTTCGGCGATTCGGTCACGACCGACCACATCTCGCCCGCCGGCAGCTTCAAGAAGACCTCGCCCGCCGGCGCCTATCTGCTGGAGCAGGGGGTGAAGCCGGAGGAATTCAACAGCTACGGCGCGCGCCGCGGCAATGACCGGGTCATGACCCGCGGCACGTTCGCCAACGTCCGGATCAAGAATCTGATGGTGCCGGGTGTCGAGGGCGGCGTGACGAAATATTATCCCGGCGGCGTCGACATGAGCATCTACGACGCCGCGATGAAATACCAGAAGGCGGGCACGCCGCTGGTCATCATCGCGGGTCAGGAATATGGTACGGGCAGCTCGCGCGACTGGGCGGCCAAAGGGACGCGGTTGCTGGGGGTCAAGGCGGTCATCGCGCAGAGCTTTGAGCGCATCCACCGCAGCAATCTCGTCGGCATGGGCGTGCTGCCGCTCTGCTTCGCCGAGGGCGTGAACGCGGCCAGCCTCAAGCTCGACGGCACGGAAATCTATTCACTGCGCGGCCTCGATGACAACATCAAGCCGCGGCAGAAGGTGAATCTCGAAATCAAACGCGCGGACGGCAAGGTCGACCTCGTCCCCGTCGTCGTGCGCATCGATACGCCCATTGAAGTCGACTATTACCAGCACGGCGGGATTTTACCCTACGTCCTGCGCCAGATCATCCGCAAGGCGGCATAATTCTGTAGGGTGGCCCGGACAACTTGTTGTCCGGGTCGCGCGCAGCGCGACAGGAGGTCACCGAGGGCTTGACGTTATCGTCACGCCCACCGGTTCATCCAGTTCATAAAACCGAGCCGAGCTCCAGTTCCAGTTCAGGGCATTCCCAGTCAGTCCCGCCACGACCGGATTCTGATGCATATATTCGATCTTCTCGTTCAGTTTTGCGTCCGAGTCGACGTTGTAATCATAAAAGCGTGCCTGCCAGATTGGGCATTCTGCGGGACATAACTGCTCGTACTTTTTTAGTTCGCGTTCAAAAAATTGCTTGGTGCGGTAAGAACTCGTCTTCTTCCAGACCTGAACGAACGAATTGATTTTGAAGTCCTCTTTTCCGTAGATTAAAGCGTGAACGTGATCGGGCATGACAACGAAGCCAGCGCATTCTGCGTGGTGGCTTTGAAGGCACTTTTCCAGAACCACGATGACGATGTCGCGGGTCTCCGGCGAATCGAGGAAGCGCCGTCGCTGATAGGTCGAGAAGGTCAGGAAGTGACCATGTCCGGGAAGGTTGAGGATGCGGCGCCTGGTCATAAGGAGTCCTCGCGTCGGCAACGTTCCCGGTAACCTCCTGTGGACTGCGGCCACCCGGACAACAAGTTGTCCGGGCCACCAGAATCACTTCTTCGCCAGCAGATCGCGGATTTCCATCAGCAGCGCTTGGTCGGTCGTGGGAGCTGGGGGCTCGGCGGGCTTTTCGGCTTCCTTGCGCTTGAGGCTGTTGATGCCTTTGACGACGAGGAAAATGACGGCGGCGATGATGAGGAAATTGAGCGTGGCCTGAAGGAAGTTGCCGTAGGTGAGATCAACCTCGGGCTTGATTACTTTCATTACTGTGCCCCTCGTCGAATCTCCTGGATCTACTTGAACCTGTTGCATGACGGCTGGGGCAATCGTGTATTTCCACGAGCTGACATCGACGCCGCTCATGAGGTAGCTGATCGGCGGCATGACCACATCCTTGACTAGCGAACCGACGATCCCGCCGAATGCACCACCGATGATCACGCCGACCGCGAGATCGACCACGTTGCCGCGTGAAATAAACTCCTTGAATTCTTTGGCCAGGCTCATGCGACTTAAGTAAGCAGATGGCCCGGATTGGACAAGCGTTTTTCAGCTCCAAACAAAAGCTTGCTCCCTCTGACGCTTTGGGTTGTAATCGTCATTCGCGTTTAATAGCCCGGCTTTGGCCGTGCGGCGCGGAGGCAACCCTTAACCCTATTCCGCCTAGGTTGGAATCACAATTCCCGGCGGTTTCTGTTGTCTTTAGTTAGTCAGGCCCGGCTCGTCAGGCCGGCCACCCAAGCATCCGGCGCATTTCCATGCGCCCTTTTAAATCCCATGAGCTCAACCATGCAAGAATTGTTAGGGAAAACGATGAAGTCGTTTTCCGAAGGCAGCATCGTCAAGGGACGCGTCCTGCAAAAACGTCCCAATGAAGTCCTCGTCGACATCGGCTACAAGTCCGAGGGCGTGATCAGCCTGAGCGAATTCGAAGACAGCGAACCGCTCGAAGTTGGCAGCGAAGTCGAGGTGCTGCTCGAACGCCTCGAGAACGACGAAGGCATGGTGGTCCTCTCCAAGGAGAAGGCCGCGCAGAAGCAAAACTGGGAAAAGATCGTCGCCATTTTCAACAACGGCGGACTCATCAGCGGCAAGGTCAAGGCTGTGGTCAAGGGCGGCCTTATGCTCAACGTCGGGGTCGAGGCGTTCCTGCCCGGCTCACAGGTTGACATCATCGCGCCGAAAGATTTGCGCATTTATGAGGGCAAGACGCTTGAGTGCAAAATCGTCAAGCTGAACGAGGAACGCAAGAACGTCGTTCTCTCCCGCCGCGAACTGATCGAGGCGGAGCGCGCGGAGAAGCGCTCGAAGCTGCTCGGCGGCATCGAAAAGGGCGGC
The DNA here is from genome assembly GCA_965226715.1 of Methylacidiphilales bacterium. Classification (GTDB taxonomy): domain Bacteria; phylum Verrucomicrobiota; class Verrucomicrobiia; order Methylacidiphilales; family UBA1321; genus JABDGH01. The sequence continues at coordinate 648,361 of CBDDEB010000002.1, forward strand.
ACGGTCAAGGGTACGGTTAAGAACATCACCGACTTCGGGGCGTTCATCGACCTCGACGGCCTCGACGGCCTGCTCCACATCACCGACATGAGCTGGAGCCGCCTCAACCACCCGAGCGAAATGCTCAAGGTGGGCCAGGAAATCGAAGTGCTCGTGCTCGACATCGACCGCGAGAAGGAACGTGTTTCGCTCGGCCTGAAGCAGAAGACGATGAATCCCTGGGACCAGATCGCCGAGAAATATCCGGTGAACATGAAGGTCAAGGGCAAGGTCACCAACCTCGTGCCCTACGGAGCTTTCGTCGAACTGGAACCGGGCATCGAAGGCCTCGTCCACGTTTCCGAACTCAGCTGGACCAAGCGCATCGCGCGTCCCGCCGACGTGCTCACGCAGGGCCAGGAAATCGAAGCGGTCGTGCTCGGCGTCAGCAAGGAAGACCAGAAGGTCTCGCTCAGCGTGCGCCAGCTCGACACCAATCCGTGGGAAGTCGTCACCGGCAAGTATCCGACCGGCACCCGTGTCAAGGGCAAGGTGCGCAACCTCACCGCCTACGGCGCGTTCGTCGAACTCGAGGAGGGCATCGACGGCATGATCCACGTCTCGGATCTCTCCTGGACCCGCAAGATCAATCATCCTTCCGAAATGTTGAAGAAGGGCGACGATATCGAAGCCGAGGTGCTCGAGATCGACAAGGCCAACCAGCGCATTTCGCTCAGCCTGAAACATCTCTCCGACGATCCGTGGAAGTCGATCGAGGACCGTTACAAGATCGGCGACCTCGTTTCCGGCAAGGTGAGCAAGGTGGCCAGTTTCGGCGCCTTCATCCAGCTCGCCGACGAAATCGACGGCCTGGTCCACATCTCGCAGATCAGCAACGATCGCGTCGAGAAGGTGAAGGAAGTGCTCAAGATCGGCCAGGAAGTTTCGGCCCGCGTGATCAAAGTCGACAAGGCGGAGCGCCGCATCGGTCTCTCGATCAAGGCGGCTGATTACACGCCGGAACAGATCGAGCGCGAAAAGGAGAATTACGAGGCGCTCAAGCCGGGCGAGGAGCTCAGCTCGATGGAAGCGGCCTTCGACCGCGCCGAGGAGGATTACCGTCCCGGCGAAAGCAAGAAAGCCAAATAATGGAGCGGCGGTCTCGGACCGTCGCCATTTAGATAAAGCGCGGCGCGGAGAAATCCGTTCCGCGCTTTTTCTTTGGACCTGGCATCCATCCGTTTGCCTTTTCCCTCTCTTGATTCGCTGCTAGACCGATTGAGTGAAGGTTAAGCCATTTCGCGCGCCGCGCGTCCTCGTCGCCACTGTGGCCCAGGGGCGCACGATCGCGCGCGGATGCTGGTTTCTCTTCCGCGCCCGGAAGCTGCTGGTGCTCGGCGTCCTGGCGGGGGCGTTCGTGCTGGGCCTCCTGATTTTCCCTCATGACGCGGCTTTGCTGGCGAAAATCCATTTCTGGCGCGGTCGACAGGAAGATGTGGCGCGTTGCATCGCCTGGTTCCTCGGCACCTGGGGCGATTACCCGACCTATAACGTGCCGCTGGCGCTAGTCCTCTGGCTTTATGGCGTGGTGACCCAAAGCAGCGCGTGGCGTCGTGTCGCGGTGATCTGCTTTTTGGGTGCGACTCTGGCCGGACTTTTCGATGATTGTTTCCGCCTGACGCTGGGGCGACCTCGTCCCGACGCCCACAAGCCCGACCACTTTTACGGCATCACCTATGCCTTCAGCGGCGGATTTCAAAGCTATCCGTCGGGCCATGCCGCTGCCGTTTTTGGGACCGCCGCCGCCCTGGTCGTGACCGATCTACCTCTCGGCGTACTCACGACGGCCTTCGCCCTGGGGGTCGTCTGGGCGAGGATGGAGCTCAATCGCCACTATCCTTCCGATGTGGCCGTCGGTTCCGTCATCGGCATCACCTTTGGCCTCCTCGTCGGGTTGGGAGCGAAGCTGCGTCTCCCGCGTCCGCTGAAAACGGCGCGCAACGCGGCCTTGCCCTCTTTTGCAAACACGCCCTAAGCTTCGGGAAATGCTCTTTGGCTTTCCAACCACCACCAATCCGCGCCTGCAATTGCTGAAGAACGTGGTGCTCTTCAAGGACCTTTCGATGCGTGAGCTCGTCATGCTCAACAGCCTGATGCATGAGCGTAATTATCTCGCGGATGAAGTCATCTTCGACGAAGGCGAGGAAGGCCAGGGCCTTTTTCTCGTCCTGAGCGGCCGGGTAAAAATCGTGCTTCCGGCCAGCGCCAACACGCTCCTGCTCGAGTTGGGGCCGGGCGCCTTTTTCGGCGAGGTGGCGCTGCTCGACCAGAGTCTCCGCACCGCCCAGGCGCGCGCGATCGAGGACACGCAGATCGTCGTCCTGTTTCGCGCCGAGTTTTATTCGCTGCTCGAAACCCATTCGGCCATCGCCTCGCGCATCTCCTTTCAACTGGCCCGGGTGCTGGCGGCGCGATTGCGTCAGTCGGTTCTTAATGCGGAACAACACCGCGAACCCACCCGACCGGTCTCGCCATGAATCGCGCCCTTGCTTCCGGCCCCATCGTCTGGCTCGGCATTATCATCACGACCTGCCTGCTGCTCGTCCTTTTCCAGACGGTGCTCTGGCTGGTCATGCCCGTGCTGCTCGCTGTCGTCGCCTATTATATGCTCTCGCCCCTGGTGAACATCGCCATCGCGCGGGGAATCACCCGTGCCCGCGCGGTCTTTATCGTTACCATGCTCATGAGCGTGGTGCTGGTCGCGATCGGTTTGAGCGTCGCGCCCAAAATCTCCGCGGCGACGCACGATTTGCCCACGACGACGGAAAGGTACGCGAAGACCGGTTACCAGCTCGTCGTCAATGCCGAGCAGACTCTTTACGCCACTTTTCCGTTTCTGCATCCGAAACCGCCTGCGCCCAAACCGACTCCTCCCGTCGCAAAAAATCTTGGCTTTGTCAGCAGCGAAGTCGTTCCGCCCGCGCCGACTCCGCCGCCGGTCACTCCGACCGACGATGTGGAAAACAAGGTGGCCAATTTTCAGGCCAAATATTCGGGCGACGTCGCGCTGGAACTTCTCCACTGGATTCCGTCGCTGCTGCTGGTTCCCTACATCACCTATTTTTTCCTGCTCGACGGCCCGCGCTTCAAGCGCTTTCTCGTGCAGGCGATTCCGAACGCGTTCTTTGAAAAGACGCTCTATCTTTTCTACCGGGTCGAGGACCAGCTCCGCCGCTATTTTCAGGGCTTGCTGGCCCTGACCGCGCTGGATGCGCTCTGCCTCGGCGTCGGCCTCTGGTTTCTCGGTCTCAATACGCCTTTTTTCCTCGCCGGCCTGGCCGCCGTCATGGCGTGGCTTCCGTATCTCGGCTCCATCGGCGGGGCTCTCCTGGTGGCGTTGGTGGCCGCGGCTGATTTTCCCGGCCGCACCTGGCTGCCTTATGAAGTCGTGGGTCTTTTTATCGGGGTGCGCCTCCTCGATGACTTTGTATTCCTGCCGCTGACCGTGGGCCGCAGCCTCCATATGCATCCGCTCGTCACTGTCCTGATGATCCTGCTGGGCGGCGCGGTGGCGGGCATCTCGGGCCTGCTTCTGGTCATGCCGGTGCTTGGGGTCGTCATGGTCGCCGGCCAGATCATCGGCGAACTGGTCACCGACGAGCGCGTCCTGGCGCGACACCGCCATGCGCGGCACCTGAAACGCCTGCGGGCCCGGGCCGATCTATTTACGGAATGACGCGAAGATGCGCGTCTTCGCCAGGTGCGCTAGGTTTTTCAGCCATGGATAAACACGAGATCACCGATATTCTGGAGGAAATCGCCGTCCTGCTCGAATTGAAAGGCGAGAATCCGTTCAAGGCGCGCGCCTACACCAACGCCGCCCGCGCGCTCGATAATTACGAGGGAGATCTTGCGCAGCTTGTCACCGAAGGCCGCATCGGGGAATTGCCCGGCCTCGGCGAGGCCCTGCAAAAAAAGATCACCGAGCTGGTCAAGACAGGGCGGCTCGGATACTACGAGGACCTGCGCGCCTCGGTGCCCGAAGGCCTGCGGGCGATGATGGAGATTCCGGCGCTCGGTCCCAAGAAAATCAAAGTGCTGCATGAGAAGCTCGGCATCACGAGCGTCGCGGAGCTCGAAGCGGCCTGCCAGGCGCATCGGGTCCGGGACCTGCCCGGCTTCGGGGCCAAGACCGAGGAGAAGCTTCTCGCGGGCATCGCGCAGGCCCGCGATTACTCCGCTCTTTTTGTTTATGCCGAGGCGTGGGCGCAGGCGGAGGAAATCCGCGAGGCATTGCGTGAACACGAAGATGTCCTCCAACTCAGCGTGGCGGGGAGTCTCCGGCGCGGACGCGAGATCGTGAAGGATCTCGATTTTGTCGCCTCTTCCCGCCGACCGGGCGAGGTCATGGATTATTTCGTCTCGTTGCCCTGGGTGAAGCAGGTGACTAATCACGGCACAACCAAGTCGAGCGTCGTTTTGAAGAACGGCATGGGCGCCGACCTGCGGGTGGTGAGCGACAAGGAATATCCCTACGCGCTGCATCATTTCACCGGAAGCAAGGAGCACAACGTGGCGATGCGCCAGCGCGCGATCGCCCAGGGAAAAAAGCTGAGCGAATGGGGACTCTTTGCCATCGGCGTGGGGAAAAAAGCGGGCGCCGACGGGGAAGGTGAATTGATTCCCTGCCGCACGGAAGAGGAGATTTTTGTCGATCTGGGCCTTCAGTATATCCCGCCGGAACTGCGCGAGAACCTCGGGGAAATCGAAGCGGCGGAGAAGCGGCAAATCCCCCGCCTCGTCGATTGGACGCAATTGAAAGGCACCTTTCATTGCCATACGAACTGGAGCGACGGAAAAAACACGCTGGCCGAAATGGCAGAGGAGGCGCACGAACTCGGCCTCGATTATCTCGGCATCGCCGACCACTCGAAGTCGTCCATCCAGGCCCATGGGCTGGATGAAGGCCGGCTCGCGGAGCAGATGGAATCGATCTCGGCCTACAACGCCAAGAACCCGGGTTTCCATGTCTTCGCCGGCAGCGAGGTCGATATTCTCAAGGATGGCCGGCTCGACTTTTCGGACGATGTCCTCGCGCGGCTCGACTACGTCGTCGCCTCGGTCCACAACTCGATGAACCAGGACGAGGCCGCCATGACGGCGCGCGTCATCCGCGCCATGGAAAACGAACATGTGACCATGCTCGGCCACGCGACCGGGCGGCTTCTTCTGCAGCGCGAGCCTTATAGGATCAACCTCGAAAAAATCATCGACTGCGCGGCGCGGACCGGCACGTGGATTGAACTGAATTGCAGCAACTGGCGCATGGACCTCGACTGGCGCTGGTGGCATCGCGCGCGCGACAAGGGAGTCAAGTGCGTGATCAATCCCGATGCGCACCGGATCGCTCAGTTCGCCATGCTCCGCCACGGGGTCACCATGGCCCGCAAAGGCTGGCTGCGTCGCGAAGACGTCATGAATACGATGCCGCTCGACGCGATTCGAAAGGAGCTGGCGCGGTGAACCTAAATGCCGATCACCTGCTTCAAAAGCTCCGCGCGTTTGGCCCACGTATGCTCGCCTGACCAGGTACGGGCCGCCTCGGCCTGGTCGGCGTCGTGGCGAAAAGTCCGCAGCGCGTCGGCCCAGGCGACGCGGGCTGGACTCGGGACCTGCGTGCACCACGGGCCGACCTCCAGGCTTTGCAGCGAAGGCAGCATGGTGCTGAGCACCGGCAGGCCGCAGCGCGCGTAATCGAAGAGCTTCATCGGGCACGAAAATTCCCCGGAGGGCATGTCGAGGTTGGTGGGAATCAACCCGGCGCGCGCGCCCGCGAGAACGTGCGGCAAATCGTAGACGGCCACGCGCGGCAGCCAGCCGACGCCCTCCGTGTCGACTTGCGTGCCGACCAGGCGCCATTCGTGCTCGTTCCCTCCGATGATGCTGAGCGGGACCTGCGCGTCGCGGGCCGCTTGAATGGCGACATCGAGCCCCTTCCAATCGGCGATAGAGCCGCAATAGACAAACGGACCTTCCGGGTCGCTGACGCCATGGTCCAGCGGCGGCAATCCTGCGTTCGGCACGATTGCGAAATCCTTCGACAAGGCAAACCAGGTGTTCAAGGCGGCGGCCAGCGCGGCGCTGGTGGCCACGTGCAGGGCGGCGGCGGCGAGGACCTGGCCTTCCAGGAGGTGCAGCTTGCGTTGACGCACGGAACTTTCGGACGCCTGGGCAAAGATCTCGTGGGCTTCGTAGACGTAGGGAATGCCCGCGTGCGTCAGGATCGGCCCGGCTTTCAGATGAATGATAAAAGCCAGGTCGAACGGATGCTGCGATTGCAGCCAGTAGTTGAAATTGCGGGAAAAAATTGCGGTGCTCCGAATCGGGCCCAGGGACCGCGAAAGAGCGACGAGTTCAAGTCCGGGCACCGCCGCCGCGTCGGCGACGTCGAGCAGATGTTCGTGGAGTTCCGCTTCGCCGCCCGCGGTCACCAGCGTGACGTCGACGCCGCTTTCAGCGAGCGCCACGCAGGTCGAGAGCGTGTGCACTTCGCGGGCGCGCTGCCCGGTCCATTCCTCGGAGTAAAGATAAAGCAGGCGCATTTCAGTTTGTTCAAGCCGCCAGATCGAGAATCCGCTTCGCCACCCGCTCCGGCGAAAATTGCTCGCGCATCCGGGCGTGGCGGGGGGAGGGATCGGTCCAGGCGGAATCGTAACGACGTTCGTAAAGCTTTTTCAAGAGAGAGACAAGCGCGCTCACGTCACGCGCGGGATAAGTCGCGCAATCGACTTCAGTGAGGAAGCCGGCCAGCCCGACCTGGTCCGAAAGCAGAAGCGGCAGGCCGACGCAAGCGCCCTCGAGTGCGCTGATCGAAAAAGCCTCCATGCCGATCGAAGGCAGGACGTAGAGATCGCCCAAGCGCAGCAGTTCGCGCAAGGCGGGAGGGTCGAGCAGCCCGGCGAGCTTCACCTGCGCAGCGAGATTCAATGCCGCAATCTGGGCCAGGAGATTTTCCCGCTCCGGGCCCGTTCCGGCCAGGGTCAGCCGCGCGCGGATGCCGTGTTCGTCGCGCAGTCGCGCCACCGCCTCGATCAGATTGGAAAAGCCTTTCCACCCGACGAGTCGTCCGCTGGAAACGAGATGCCAGTCGTCGTTTTTCTGTTTTTCCGGTGGATCGCCGGGCGAAAAGAAATCGACATCGACCGGATTCGGAATGAGCACGGGCCGTTGGCCGACGCGGGCCTCGGCGAGATCGGCCACGGTTTTGCTTACGGCGAAAGCGGCATTCACCGCGCCGTAGAAACGGCGGTCTCCCGTAAAAAAGTCGGTGCCATGAAATCCCATGATGACTTTGAGCCCGGGCCGCGACCGCTTCCAGTACCAGGCCACCGGCCAGTCAAACGGCTTGGCGAGCAGCACAACGTCGCAGCGATGGTTCGACCAGGCGCGGCGCGAACTCCAGGCGAAGTGAAGCCGCTGGACCAAACGCTGAAACCGCGTGCCGAGGTCGGGAATCGATTTCGTTTCCCAGTATGGACGCAATTCGAGCGCAATCGTCGTGTCGCGATGCGCGCGTCCCGACTTCGGTTTTCCGCCGAAGAGCACGACCTCGTGGCCCAGGCGCTGCAACGCCTCGCCGACGGTGAAGGAAAAAGTTTCGATCCCGCCGACCTCGGGCGAGCCGGGAAGATCGAAGGTCGCATTGGGCAGAAAGATGCCGATCTTCATGGCGTCGGCGCCTGGGTGACTTGAGCGATCGATGCCTCGATCACCGCGACGGCTTCGGCCAGCACCGCATCGAAAGAAATGGTGTGGATCGGATCGCCGAACTTGGCGGTTTGCAGCGCGCGATGAAATTTTGCCGGGGCCTGGTGGGGGCCGCACGCCTCGATGGAGGAGCCGCGGTCGGTCGGCGCAAAAAGCGTCAGGGTCGGACAATTCACGGCGACCGCCATGTGGTAGGGCCCGGTGTCGCCGGAGAGAAAAGCGAGCGCGCGGGACTGGATGGTGGCGAGCTCGCTCAGCGACATCTTTCCGGCCAGAACCTGGCCCCTTGTCCGCATCGTGGCGGCTATGTGGGCGGCGAGGGAATGCTCGCTGCGGTCGCCGGTCAGCGCGACGGCGCACTGGAATCTTTCGGCCAGGGCGTCGGCGAGGGCGGCCCAATTTTCCACCGGCCAGCGCTTGATCTCGCGGGAAGCGCCGGGATGAATGAGAATATAATTTTCGCGGGCGGGAGGCTCGGCGCGCAAATGGGGCAGCGCCAGCCGATGGGTCGTCGCTTCGACCCCCAGGGCCTTGGCCATGGCCAGATTATTTTCAATGGCGTGACCGGTCGCGTAATCGGGCGCTCGCGGTCGGCGCAGCATGCCGGTGTTCGCCATCCAGCGCGGATAACGCGTCCAGCGCGAGCGGTAACGGAGAAAACCGCTCACGCCGCAGCGCCAGAGAAAGGGAATCAGGTCGGGTTCGGTCAGGTTCGAGATCAGCGCGATGCCGTGCGGATCGGATTCAAGCTTCTCCTGCAGGCCGCCCCAGCGATATTTGCCGCGCACGTAAAAAACCCGATGTAGCCGCGGGTCGGCTTGGTAAAGCCCGGCGTAGGGATTTTTGACCAACATCGAAACGCGTTCGCGTCCCAAATGGGTCGAGAGCGATTCGACCAGCGGCGTGGTCAGGATCGAGTCGCCCAACGCGGTCGTGGCGACGACCAACACTTTTTCTCCCTGCTCCAATGCCGCGCGCGTCTCGGGCAGCGACCAGGTCTTGATCAAACGCAAGGCGTGCCCGGCGTGGTGGGCGAGGGTGTAGGCGGGGTCGAGGCCGGGAAAGTTCATCGGGCCCAAATCTCCTTCAGCTTCAGGAAAACGGTTTCGGCGGAGATGTCGGCCATGTTCGCATCGGCGGGCGTTTGATAATTCTCCGGGCGCGGCAATTGCACCACGCGATGACGTTTGCCGTACCCGTAGGGGCCGACGCGATTGGCCGGGTTGTTGCAATGAATGACCGCGACGACCCGGGTGCCGACCGCGAAGCCCAAATGCATGATGCCGGTGTCGGTCGAGACGAGCGCGTTGGCGCTGGCCAGCAACGCGGCTGATTCGGCCAGGGAAAGCTTGTTCACCACGTCGTGATAGGGCTTTCCTCCCTCGTTGACAAAGAAATGGTCGAGTTCCCGGATCCGCTCGGCCTGGTCCTCGCCGCCTAGCACAAAAATTTCGGCCACGAGTTCGCGGGCGCAAATCCGAATCAATTCGGCGTAACGCTTCACCGGCCAGTCGCGCCATGAGGCTCGCCGTCCTCCCCCCAGTTGCAGCACGAGCCGCGGCTTGGACCCGACGAGCATCCGGCGCATTTTTTCCTCCAGGTGCGCGCGTTCGTCGTCCTGCACGGCGTAGACCAAATGCGGTTCGGTCGTGAAGGCGCCGACATAACGCGCGATGCGCAACGTCTGCTCGACCCCGTGGGTCGTGTCCCAGTCGAACTGTTCGACCCGGTGCCCGCAAAGCTCGCTGAGCCGCGTCATGTTGGGAACGCTGACCGTCACATCGGGGTCGATGAGAAAACTCAGGCAGCGCGGTTCGGGATCGTTCCCGCGCAGCTGAAGGATGGCGTCCCACGGACCCGCCGCGCGCAGGTCCTTTTGCAATTGCCAAAATGCCGAAGGTCCCTTGTGGAAAAGAAAAATTTGGTCGACGTACGGATTGTGTTCCAGCAAAAGGCGGCGGCGGCGATGGACCACGCCGGCCAGATGCGCCTCTGGAAAAGTTTCCCGCAGCGCCTTGAAGACGACCGAGTCGGTCAGCGTGTCGCCGATTCCAGCGCAGGTGAAGCAGAGGATGCGCGAGCGCGGCCCCAATTCGATCGGCCGGGCCTGGGGCGGACGGCGCCGGGCCAGGGCGCGAAAAATCATTTCGTAGGCCGAGGCGGAGAAGCGGCTGATGAACGAGGCCATGGCGGGTCAGGATATGAAATCGGACGAGGTGGGCGGTTCGGGGACGTCCAAACCGACTCTTTCCAAATCGTCGTTTCTCTGGGTCAGGAAAGGTTGCAGCGCATTCCAGACGCGATCCAGGGGGATGCTTCGTTCGCCCGCTTCGGCATGGACATAGGCGTGCTTTTTCCCGCGCGAATACCACTTTTTAAAGGGGCCTTCCGACCAAAGGACGAGCGCGGGCGTGCCGACCGCGGCGGCGAGGTGGGCGGCGCCGCCCTCGGGCGTGAGGAGAAAGGCAGCCTGCTCCAGCAGCGCCGCGAGATCGAGCGGTCCCGGCGTGTCGATGGCGATGATCCGTTTGGAACCCATGCAGAGGGCGATTTCGTGGGCCTTCTGTTGATCGGGCAGGGCAGCCACCAAACCGACGGCCAGGTCGGTTGAACCGAGCACGCGTCCGGCCAGCGCGATGAAATCTTCCTCGCGAAATTTGAGGCCCACCGTGCTGCTGAAATTGATCAGCATGAAACGGCGCGCCAGGGAGAAGGGAGGCTTGGATAGAATGGCCGCGGCGAAGGCATGGGAGGAATCGGGCACGCGCAGGCTCAGGTCGACGGTGAATTCGGTCGGCTTCACCAATCCGACCGGCTTGAGCAGCCGCAGCAGCGTGTCAACCTGGTGTTCCTCGTGCGGGTTGGCCGGCAGCGCCACCGGATCGGTATAATAGGCGGAGGGCCGATCAGTGCGGCGTTCGAAACCAATCCGCGTGGCGGCATTGGTGAGCCGGGTCAGCACGGCCAGCCGCCGGTCAAAACCGCCTTTCGCGGCGATGACCCAGTCATAGTCCTGGAGCCGGGCGGCATTGAGAAAGGTAGCCTGCCAGGGATTCCAGCCCGGCTCGAGTATGATGACTTCGTCGACCGCCTCGCAGGCCCGGGCGATGGGCGCGCCCAGCGGATCGCAGGCCACGGTCAGGTGGGCCGGCGGAAAATGGCGGCGCAACGCGTGCAGAAGCGGCAGCGTGTAAATCATGTCGCCCATCCGGTTGCGGCGAATGATCAGGATGCGGGGATCGGAAGGATGACGCCGCGGCTTTTGACGCCGCCGAAACGCGAGCGGCAGGGCGGCGAAATCAAGGAGGGCGCGGTACGGGCTCATAAGGCGGAGGCTGGATCGAGCTTAACGCGGGCAAGCATTTGGTCGAGAGCCGCTTCGACTTCCGGCACCGTAATGGCGGCGAGGCAGGCCCGCACCTGGCTCCAGTCGCATTTTTCCTTGCCGCCAGAATCATTGCACATGCAGGGCTTGGAGATGACCTGGCCGAGGGGCGTCCAGGGCCCCCAGTTTTTCGGGTTGGTCGGCCCAAACAGCGCGACCACGGGCACGCCCACCGCCGCCGCCATGTGCATGGGCGCCGTATCGACTCCAAAATAACCGTCCGACTCGGCCGAGAGTGCCGCGATCTGGCCGAGCGAAAGATCGCCCTCGTAAAAGAGCGGTTTCGAGCGGCTGAGGCGGATGATTTCCCGCGCCCTTTCCAGCTCCCGCGCGGCCGGTCCAGTCGTCACCACCACGCGCGTGTTTCGTTCCGTCTGAAGCCAGTCGATCACTTCGGCCATCGCCTCGTTTCGCCAGCATTTCCAGAGCCAGCGCGAGACCGGGTGGACATGGACGATTCGGGCCGGACGCAGGGCCGAGAGTTCCCGGCGGGCCCAGTCGCGCAACTCGTCCGAAACCACCAGGCAGAGATTTCCGGGCTGGGTCGAGCGTAGCTTCAGGCCGGCTCTCTCCAGGAGATCGAAATGCTTTTCCACCTCATGCATCACCCGCCGGGCGGGGTAGACGGGAAAATGATAGGCGAGGCGGCGCGGGTCGAACTTCGGCCAGAAAAAATGGGGTATGCCGATTCGGAACCGCGCCCCGCAAAAAAGAGAATACCAGGCCGTGCGGTCGCCTTCGGTCAAGCCGATGGTCAGGTCGAAGCGCCGCTTCCGCAATTCGCGGACAAAGCGAAGCTCATGGAGCAGGCTGCCGTCCCGCTCATGGACCAGGACCTCGTCGATGTGCGGATTGTGGGCCAGCATCGCCTCGGTGCCGGAATTGACGACCGCCGTGATGCGCGCGTCGGGGAAGGTCTCGCGCAAGGCGCGGAGGACCGGGGTGATCATCAGCACGTCGCCGATGTTCCTCATTTTGAAAACCGCCAGGCGGCGAATGTTTTGCAATTCCATTGTCGGGAAGAAACCGGCATCGTAACCGCTCCTAATCATGACGCAATGGCGTATTCTTCACACGGAGTCGTCGCTGGGCTGGGGCGGGCAGGAGGTGCGCGTCCTGGCCGAGCTCGAATGGATGCGCGCGCACGGCCACTGGGTCGCGCTGGCCGCTCATCCCGGGAGCGCCATCGCGCAACGGGCGCGGGAAGCGGGCATTTTGTTTTATCCCCTGCGCACGCACAAGACGCTGCTTCCGCTCGAGGTGGCGCGGCTGGCCGCCTGGCTGCTTCGGAACCGGGTCGACGTGGTCAACACCCACAGCTCGAACGACGGCTGGCTGGCCGGGCTGGCCGCGCGACTGGCCCTGCGCCCGGTCCTGATCCGCTCGCGCCACATCGAGGTCGACTATCCGAACCGCTTCTGGAGCGGCATCGCCTTTCGCTTGCTCCCCCACCATGTCATCACGACCAGCCGGCGGATCGCGGACCGGTTGAGCGCGGAGCTGAAGATTCCGCCGGCGCGCGTCACCTGCATAGCCACGGGTGTCGATCTCGCGCGGTTCCATCCGGGGATCGAAGGAAGCCTGCATGAGGAACTCGGCATCGATCCCGAGGTCGCCCTGGTTGGGATGATTTCCGTGCTGCGGAGCTGGAAGGGACACGCGACGTTCCTCGAGGCGGCGGCCCGGTTGCTCGAAGAGGCCCGTCGGTCCATGCACTTCGTCATTGCCGGGGAGGGACCGGGACGCGAGGTGCTGACGGAAAAAATCGCGCAAAAGCCGTGGAAGGACCACGTCACGCTGCTTGGGCATCGCGCCGATGTGCCGAACGTCCTCGCCTCGCTTGACGTGCTGGTGCTCCCTTCCTACGCGCACGAAGGCATTCCGCAGATCGTCCTGCAGGCGCAGGCGATGTCGTGCGCGGTCGTGGCGACAACGATCGGCGGCATTCCCGAAGTGGTGGAAGAGGGCGTGACCGGCCTGCTGGTTGCGCCCCGCGATCCGGCGGCGCTGGCGGAGAAAATCGGCGCGCTCCTTGATGATCCCGCGCTCGACGCCCGCCTGGGACAAGCCGCGCGCGCGTCGGTTGAGAAGCGGTACAGCCTCGACGCGATGGGCGAGAAGGTACTGGCGTTGTATGAAAAGTGCCGGCGCTCCTGACTAGACTAGGGCCTGTTCACACTAAAATGGCGGATGGCGCGAGGAGACGCAGGGGCGTGGGCCAAGGCGCGAGCGAGGGAATGTAGCCGCAGCGCTACTTGACCGAGTGAGCAACGCCGGAACCACGCCCCTGCGACCCTCGCCCGAAGGGTTGCCGTTCTTTGCCTGCCTGGCTTCGTTGCCGAAACCGGTCAAGACCGCAGAGGGTATGGCCCGGCTTCGTCGCCTCGCCCGGCAGGCAAATTCCTGGCAACGCCACCCACCTTTTAGCGTGAACAGGCCCTAGGACAAGCGCGGGCTGCTCTTCGTGGTGAGCAAGGATCGCTTCCCGCTCCGCCGACCTTGCCGCCTCAAATTCAAGCAGAGCTCTTTTGCGCGCAAGCCCGCCCGCGTAACCGGTGAGGGCGCCGCTTTTTCCGACGACGCGATGACACGGAATGATCCAGGAGATCGGATTGAGTCCCGTCGCGGTCCCCACGGCGCGGGCGTCCTTCGTGGAGCGGCCGACCCGCAGCGCAAGTTCGCCGTAGGTGATCGTCTGGCCGAAGGGAATCTTGGCGATTTCCAGCCAGATCCGCGTTTGAAAAATACTTCCGCGCAAGCCCACTTGGGATAAATCGAAAATCTTCCGTGCCCCCGAGGCATACTCTTCGAGCTGGCGCGCGGTTTGAGCAAATAGACCGTTATCATCCTCCCGGACCCAGTCGGGACCGATCCTCGCGTGCGGTTGATCTGCGAAATAGAGACCGCTTAATTTCCCTTCCCGACTTGTCAGCAGCAATCGGCCAAGAGGGCTTTCGAGATGGGTATATCGAGTGGCGGATAGGTGGATGGTGGACATGCGTGGGTAAAAATTTAGTCGCAGAAAAACCATGTGGCAAGAGTGTCATTAAGTCGGAGCTTGTGGCGCTGCCACGAAAACGTAATTTCGTGGCATCATGGGTAATCTCCTTCCGCCGCCATCGGGTCCTGAAAAATCCAAATCCGGGCAGTACGGGCCGACGGTCGGGGGTATCTTATTCAGCCTCGTCTTTATCGTCCTTTCCGCCCTGATTTTTACCATCGCCCTCAAGCCTCGAACCGCCAAACATGAAGCCAGCCAACCGCCCATGCCCACCCTGCCGCTGACTTATCCGCCCACGCGCACCGTCGATGCCTTCGATGTCCACTTCGGAGTCAAAGTGGCCGATCCCTATCGCTGGCTTGAAGACGGCAAGTCGCCCGAAGTGAAGGACTGGCTTGCCGCCCAGAACAAGCTGGCGCGCAGCTACCTCGACGCTCTTCCCGGACGCTCCGAGCTCGAAAATCGCTTCCGTCAGCTCCTCCGCATCGACACGATCACCGCGCCGGGCCGCGCGGGCGACCGCTACTTCTATATGAAGCGGAAGGCGAGCGAGGAGAAGGCGGTTCTCTATTGGCGCTCGGCGACTGATCCTCATGCGCCCGAGCATGTTCTGATCGACCCAAACCAGTTCATCGGGACGAATAATGCCGCTTTGGGCGCCTCGGCCGCGACTCTGGACGGCAAGCTTCTCGCCTACACCTTGAAGCCGAACAATGCCGATGAGGCGACTCTCTACGTGAAGGATGTGGCGAGCGGCAAGGACCTGCCCGGCGAGGTGATCGAGGGCGCGAAATATGCCGATCCGTCTTGGCTGCCCGATGGGTCGGGCTTTGTTTACACCTACCTGCCGCCGGCTGATCCGGCCCATCCCGAGGACCGGCCCGGCCTCGCCGTGGTTCGCTTTCACAAGCTCGGGACCGATCCGAAGCATGATCCGGTCATTCACGCCAAGACGGGCGATGCCACCAAGTTCATCGGGGCCTACGTCTCGCGCGACGGAAAGTGGATCATTTTTGAGCAGGATAACGGCGGGAACCGTAACGACCTCTATTACCAACCCCTGGAGGGCCAGCCGACGGCCGACCTGGCTGACAATTGGAAGCCGATTGTGGTGGGGAAGGACTTTTCCTACTCCCTCGAGCCGTGGAGGGGAGAGGCTTACATCCTCACCAATGAAGACGCGCCTCGCTACCGCCTCTTCAAGGTCAGCCTGGACAACCCGCGCCGCTCCCAATGGCGCGAGATCGTGCCCGAATCGCCGACTGCCGTGCTCCAGGGCATGGACGTCGTGGGAAATCGTCTCGTGCTCGATAAACTCGAGAAGGTCACCAGTCGGATCGACATTTGCGGCCTGGAGGGACAACTTGTCCGGCACCTGGAACTTCCGGGGATTGGAAGCGCGGGCGCAGAAGGCGATCCCGACCACGACGAGCTCTTCTACGAGTTCAATAATTTTACGCAGCCGCCCGAAATTTTTCAGACCAGCGTCACCGATTCGTCACAAAAGATCTGGGCAAAAATAGAAGTGCCGGTCGACCCGTCGCCCTACGTGGTCGAGCAAAAATTCTTCGCGTCAAAGGATGGCACCCAGGTCCCAATGTTCATCGTCCATCGCAAGGACATCCTGCTCGACGGCAGCACGCCATTCGTGATCTACGGTTACGGCGGTTTTGATGTCAACCTGCTTCCCTCGTTCTCACCCGGCTACTATCCCTTCCTGGAAGCGGGCGGCGGTTATGCGTTGGTCAACCTGCGGGGCGGCGGTGAGTTCGGTGAAAAGTGGCATCAGGACGGCATGCTCCTCAAGAAGCAGAACGTCTTCGACGATTGCATCGCGGCGGCGGAGTACCTTATCCACGGTGGCTACACCAAGCCGGAGCGGCTCGCCCTGCGCGGCGGCTCCAACGGCGGTTTGCTCGTCGGCGCGGTGCTGACCCAGCGGCCCGATCTCTTCCGCGCGATGGTTTGTGAAGTGCCGCTGCTCGACATGATCCGGTACGATCAATTCGGCAGCGGCAAGACGTGGGTCCCCGAATATGGATCGCCCGACGATCCTGAGCAGTTTAAGGCGCTCTACGCCTACTCGCCCTACCATCACGTCAAACCGGGCACGTCTTATCCTTCTGTGCTGTTTTGCACTGCGGCCAATGATGATCGCGTCGATCCGATGCATGCGCGCAAGATGGCCGCCGCGCTGCAAGCGGCGACGAGCAGTTCCAATCCGATTTTGCTCCGGGTGGAAAGCCAGAGCGGTCACGGCGGCGGCGATCAGGTCCAGAAAACGATCGAGTATGGCACCGATATTTGGGGCTTTCTGCTGCACGAACTGACCACGCCGGTATCGGAAGAGTCTGCAAATCAAGACGTAAGCAATTGATCGAGAGCATCTTAACTGATTTCTTTGACACAAAGCCCGCGGCCATTACAATGCTTGTCCGTAGACTAACGTCTTCCGGACTAAATTTAAATGGATCGAGGTGAATTACGTTGAGCGAAGTACGATTAAAAAAAGGCGAGTCCGTCGATAAGGCATTGCGACGTCTCAAGAAAAAGTTGGATCGTGAAGGCACGCTGCGCGAAGCGCGCACACGTCGCAATTACGAAAAGCCCAGCGAAAAGCGTCGCCGTAAAGCCAAGGAGCCCAAGCTGAATTATTGGGGAAGTTTTTCCCTCTAATTTTGTTTGGATGAGAATTTAAAACCCGGTTTGGACCCACGTCCAAACCGGGTTTTCTTTTTGGGCGGCATCCCATACGCGAAGGTTAGGAATACTTCGCCAGCAGCGTGACCATCTCCGGGTTGTTTTCTTCGCGGGCACGGTCGAGCGCTGTTTTTCCCTCGCTGTCTTTGTAATGAGCGTCCGCACCCGCTTCCAGCAACGCTTTCGCGATAGGCACGGAATTGGTCTTCACCGCCGCGATCAGCGCGCTGTAAATATAATCGGGAGGCCGGCCCCCAACAAATTCTCCCATGGGTTGCCGGTGACGCGTCGCGTTGACATCCGCTTTCGCCCTCGCCAGGGCGGCAACGATCTCCGCGTTGGGCCGGATCTCGATGGAGTAAAACAGCGCGGAGTAATCATTCTGTACCAGCCAGTTGGGATTTGCGCCAACAGCGAGCAGTGTCTGCACCGCCTGCATGGCTTCTGGGCCGGGCGTCTGAAACGCCTTGCGAAAAGCCTT
The DNA here is from genome assembly GCA_965226715.1 of Methylacidiphilales bacterium. Classification (GTDB taxonomy): domain Bacteria; phylum Verrucomicrobiota; class Verrucomicrobiia; order Methylacidiphilales; family UBA1321; genus JABDGH01. Next base: position 665,674 of record CBDDEB010000002.1, read on the forward strand.
TGCGCCTTCGCCATCCGCGCTGTGAATATCGGCACCCGCCGCGATCAGTGCTTTCATGATATCGATGCGTCCATAGCTCCTCGCCGCTTGCATCAGCGGCGTAGCGCCTTGGTTGTCGGGTGCGGAGACCTTCGCGCCGTGTTGCAGAAGAAACTGGATCACGCCGACCTGGTCCCTGCCGGGCCGGGCGGCTCCACAGCAGGCGTCCGCAAGGGGGGGCATGTTGCCCGGTCCGCTCGGAGCATCGGCCTTCGCGCCTTTCTGGACCAGAACCTTGACCGCATCGAGATAACCGGCGCGGGCCGCTTCATTGAGCGGCATCTCGCCGTGGAGGCCGGGGCGATTGGGATCGGCGCCGCGGTCGATCAGCAGCGCGATGATGTCGGTATGGCCGTAGTCCGCCGCGTCGTCCAAGGCGTCAATTTCGTCGATACTATGGGCCTTCACGTCGGCTCCCCGGTCAAGAAGCAGGATGACGATATCCTTGTAACCCCGCCTGGCGGCTTCCATCAGGGACGTGCGGTTGACGTCATTAATGGGTTCATTCACACCCACGCTATGATCGAGCAGGAAAGTCACCACCTCCCCGCTTCCGCCATCAATGGCGCGTTCCATGACAAACGAATGCGGGCCATCCTTCGCATGGACATTGGCGCCATGCGCGACCAATGCCTTGACCGTGGCGAACATCCGGAAACCTGCCGCCAAAGCCAATGGTGAATTGCCCCAGGTATCCGCCTGGTTGACATCAAGTCCCTGATCAATCAGAGCAACGGCAGCCGTATTGTCGCGGTGGCAGGCTGCTTCGAGGTACTTGGTGAGAAGCGGAGACATCGGCTGGGCACTGTAGGCGCCCGAAGGGGGCGCTGCATTTGTCGTATCCCCGGCACGGCCTATCACCGGGAAGATCAACGCAGCGAGAAGAAACGCTCGTGCCTTCACATCGCCACTTTAGCTGATCACGACGGTGATGCCAGCACGGAGATGAATCGGCTACCGCCGCCGGACGCTACTCCATGGCGACGGTTACGGGGCCACCCAATCGGGCGAAAAGGGATGCGTCTCGATGGAATGGAGCGCTTCCGCGCCGTGCAGCCGCGCGCGGGTGTAGAGCGCCCATTGGCGGGCGAAGACCTTGTCCCAGGAAAAGCGGGCGTGGACGAGCCGGGACGCCTCGGCGCCGAGCGCGGCGAGGTCATGATGCTCGTATCGCTCGATGGCGTCGGCCATGTCGTTCGGATCGTTCCGGGTCGCCCATTGGTCGAGGCCCACCATGATGTTGGCGTCCATGAAACTGCCGCGCACACCGACGCAGGGCAGCCCGCAGGCCTGCGCTTCGAGCACGACGAGGCCGAACGTCTCGCAAACACCGGGATGGATAAAGAGATCGGCGGCGTGATAATAGTCGGCCAGCTTCGTGTTGTCCTGGATGTAGGAACGCCAGGTCAGCGCGTCCGTGCGCTGGCGCGTCGCGGGCAGGACGCGGCGCAGCGGGCCGTCGCCGACGATGACGAGATGGTAGGTGTGGGGATGCCGCGCGTGAAGCGCCTCGAACGCGGCCAGCAGCATCTCGATGTTCTTTTCCGGCGAGAGACGGCCCACGTAGAGCAGCACCTTCCTGTCGCGGGGCAGCCCCAATTCATCGCGCAGGGTTTCATCGTGGGGGACGGGGCGAAACGCCTTCGTATCGACGCCGAGATTAAGCGTCACCGTGTTCGTCACACCCCAGCCGTGAAGGATCTGGCGCAGGTGCTCGGAAGGAACCAGCGTCGCGGTGAACTTACTGTAGAGGTTCACAATATAATCCTCCGCGTAGTTGAGCACGACGTCGCGGAACCACGTGCCGCCATACTTCGCCGCCGTGCGCAGGTAGGCCTCCGGAAAATGGGAATGGTAGAACCCGAAGACCGGCGCGTGGAGCTGTCCGCCCGCGCGGAGGGCCGTCCAGGCGAGGTGGTAGGGATCGCCCGACTCGATGATATCGGGCCGAATGTCGTCGAGCAGGTCCAGCACCAGCCGGGTGTTGAAGATCAGCCGGTAACGCGAGGGATAGCGCGAGAAGAAATCGAGCCGGGGCGAGCGGATGGTGTGGAGATGAAGCCGTCCGTCGCGTTCGTAGCGCGTCTCGCTGCCCGGAATGATCAGGTGATGCTCGTCGCGCGTATGCTCCACGACATGCAGCCGCTTTTCGGAGATATAGCGCTTCACGCCGCCGCTGACCGGCGAATAGAACTGGGTGACGTCGCAAATCTTCACGGGAAAGAAATTACCGTCCTGCGCGGGAGCGCTGTCCGCGGGGCACGATCAACCGAGCTGGCCCTTGTCGCCTTTTCCATTGATTTCAAACAGGGAGGAGACCGATTCGCCGCCGTGGATGCGCTTGATCGCCTCGCCCAGCAGGCTGGCCACGCTCAGGACCGTGAGTTTGAAGCCGGGGATGGGACGATTGATCGTGCTGTTCGTGGTGATGAGTTCATCGATGACAGAATCCTGGAGCCGCTTGACCGCGATGTCGGTCAGGAGGCAATGCGAGACGGCGGCCAGGACGCGGCGCGCGCCATGTTCCTTCACCAGCTTCGCCGCCGCGGTCAAGGTGCCGGCGGTCTCGGTCAGGTCATCGACCATCAGAACGTCCTTCCCCTCGACGTCGCCGACCAGATATTGCGATTCGACGGAGGTCGGGCTGGTGCGGCGCTTGGCCACGATGGCCAGGCCCGTGTGGAGAAGTTGCGAATAGGCCGAGGCCATTTTCATTCCGCCCACGTCGGGAGAAACCACCAGGAGATTGTTGAGCTTGAGCGAGGCCAGGTAACGGTAAAGCACCGGCGCGGCGTAGAGATGATCGACCGGGATGTCGAAGAAGCCCTGGATCTGCTGCGCATGGAGGTCCATGCATAAAATCCGGTTCGCGCCGCTGGCCACGAGAAGATTGGCGACGAGCTTGGCCGTGATCGGCACGCGGGGCTGGTCCTTGCGGTCCTGCCGGGCGTAGCCGTAGAAGGGCATCACCGCCGTGATGCGCATCGCGCTGGCCCGGCGGCACGCGTCGATCATGATGAGCAGCTCCATCAAGTTCTGATTGGTCGGCGGCGCGGAGGGCTGGACGATGTAGATGTCGCGGCCCCGGATGTTCTCGTTGATTTTGACGAACGTTTCGCCGTTCGGAAACGAGGTAACCGTGGCCTGGCCGAGCGGAACGCCGACGTAATCGGCGATTTCCTGGGCGAGAGCGGGGTTGGCGTTGCCGGTGAAAACTTGGGGGCCGGTATTATCCATGGCCCATGAACTCTCGCGTTGCGCGGCGGCCTCGGCAAGTAAGAAAGCGTCGCGAAATTGCAACAATTCCTCCCTCGTTCTGAAATTCCGCTTGGGAGCGAGAGAACAAAGGCTCGGATAGGCCGGAGGCTGACCCTCGGGTAGTGTCCTAATTTGGAGAATTACATACAATGTTACCCTAAAAATGGGGGGGGGTAGCCAATGAAAAGTAGGGCGCAAGCTACCCGTTTCGTAGGGCGAAAAATCCCTCGACAATGCTTTGGGGTGCGACGATCCTTTAGGGAGATATTCATGGCAAAGATTGTCAATCATGGAAGCGCCGCAGAGCGTCATCCTGTTTTAAAAAATGGGAATGGTCGTAAGGCACGCCCGTTGCCATCTCCAAAACCAGCCTTGAAAAAGAAGGTATTTTACGCCACGGTGTTTCCAAATCCAAATTCAGGTCGAGCGCTTCCCGATCCTTTTGTAAAACTGGTGAAAAAGGTGGAAGAGTCGCTCAAAATGCCCGTTTGGCTTTTGATCCAAAACGGAAGCCCGGATTATTGTTGCGCACAGATTTGCGAACATGCGCTCGATGGTTTTCAGAGTAATCGAGAGGCCATCGAAGAGGGAAAACCCGTAGCCCTTTTGATTCAATCGCCGGGCGGTGATGCCCACCATGCTTATTCGATAGCCCGTTTTTTCCAACGGAGAACCCGTGATTTTACCGTATTGGTGCCAAGATATGCTAAAAGCGCCGCGACTCTGCTTGCGCTAGGCGCGTCTCAGCTCATCCTTGGCAGGGACGCGGAACTCGGCCCCCTTGACGTTCAGATGCGTGACCGCGAACGCGAGGAGTACGGTTCCGCCTTGGATGCGGTTCAGTCTCTGGAAAGACTGAACGTATTTTCCTTGGCCGCTATCGACCAGCTCATGCTTTTGCTGACGCAGAGAACAGGTAAAAGGGTTGATACGCTTCTACCGCTTGTTCTCAATTATTCAACCAGCTTTGTGCGCCCCCTGTTGGACAAGATTGATACCGTCGATTATACAAAAAAGTCGCGCGAATTAAAGGTGGCAGAGGAATACGCGGTGCGATTGATGCAGCAAAATTATCCGCTCAAAGTGGCGAAACAAATCGCGGCTCACTTAGTTGAGCAGTATCCAACGCATGGCTTTGTCATTGACCGCCAGGAGGCGGAAACCGACACGATGCCCGGAGGAACATACGGATTGGGCTTAAAAATGAGCCGTCCAACTGCTGAACTCGAAAAAATATTCGAGGATATGCAGCCATATCTTGATGGGCTGTCGATAATCGGAAAATTGGAAGAAATCGAAGAATAAACATGCCTACAGACATCAAAGAGAGAATACGCATCAGTAGCAGGGCCGCAGCCGAAAGGGCGGTTGCTCTTTCCAAGGAACCAAGTTCCAGATGGCAAGAGAGCGCAGAGGAAACTACTGAGCAAGATGATCGAGACGTAAGGGAGATTCCGATCTTTCAGCGTACGACGTGCCGTAAGGCGCGTGGGTAATACTCATCTATTCGCCGTTCACCGACGGCGAATAACGCGATTCATTCCTGAAGAATAAATTTTCATTTTGGCACTTGACAACCCTAACTTTTTAGGGTAATCTGCTACCAGAATGAAAAACGTATTTGAGTTCAAGACGCTCACTGAGTTCACTGATCATTTCTGCGATGAGGAAACATGCGTAAAACATTTCGCCTCTATCCGCTTTGCGAATGGTGAGTATTGCCCGCACTGCGGACATACGGAAATTTACACTTTCAGCAACGGCAAGCGGTATCGTTGCTCGAAGTGCAAACAGGACTTTACCATCAGGACTGGAACCGTATTCGGTGAGAGCAAGCTTCCGCTTCGCAAGTGGTTCATGGCGATCTATCTGCTCTCGACCACGAGCAAGGGCATCTCTTCTGTGCAATTGGCCAAGCACGTCGGCGTGACGCAAAAAACGGGCTGGTTCATGGATCATCGCATCCGCAAGGCAATGCAGCAAAATAGCGGACAGCTTTTCGGGAGGGTTGAAGCGGACGAAACTTTCATCGGAGGGCTTTCCAAAAACATGCACAAGAAAAAACGTCTCGCGGCAATCAAGGGAACTGGCGGCACGGGTAAGACGCCGATCTTTGGGCTAAAGAGTCGTGAGGGCGAAGTTCGCGCTCAAGTCGTTAAATCTGTCGGCTCGGTGCATCTTCACCCCGCAATCAAAGAGCACGTAGTTCCTGGCACTACCCTTTATACCGATCAATGGGTTGCCTATCGCGGCTTGCGTGAGTATAAGCGAGTCATGGTCAATCACGGCATGAAACAGTACGTGAAAGGTGATTGCCATACCAACGGCATCGAATCGTTCTGGGCCTTGTTTAAGCGCGGTTATCACGGCGTCTACCACCAGATGAGCAAGAAGCACCTCCAACGTTACGTTAACGAGTTCGTTTTCCGCTGGAATCGCAAGGAAGAGTCAATGCAGGCGAGATTCTCGGAATTGATTGCCAAGATGTCATCGGGAACTTGCCTTCCCTACAAGGAACTAATCGCATGAGTAGGCCACAAAAAATTCACAAGCCGCTGAAAGGCGGGTTTAACGAGATTTTATGCGCCGTCGCAATGGGGAGTGGCAAAGGGAAGGCGACGGCACGGGCTTTACAGGTGAGGAACAAAACTGTCGCTTCGCCACCGCCGAAATCCACTAAAGAATAACGGGAATATTTTCAACTGGCCGGATAGATAGCCACAAAAACTCGTCGCGATTCTTCGGATACATTCCGAAGGCAACGTAGACATCATTTATCAGGACATAATGCATCCATCCCTGCTGAAGCAGGTTAAGCTCTCTGTCTTGGAATTGTTGGTCTTTGGCGTCGAAAATACGTTGGATCGACGCGGAGAGATTGCTGTATTCAGCTTTGAAGCTGCGCTTGTAAAGGACGGCTATGGGTGAAGGCACTTGAGGCATTTGCCATCAGCGTATTCCCTAAGCCCTTCCACCACAAGTCCGTTGAAGACACCAGCATCAACCGCACTTTTAATGCGGCTGTGAACGGTGTCCTTGGCTACTTGCTTCACAACCCAGCCAGAAACCTCCGCCCGCTTTTTGGCGGGGAGATTTTCGATGGATTTAACAGCCTTTTTGATCGTGGAAACGCTCATAAAGTAACTTTAGCAGCACCCGTCAAGCCAAAGCAACTTGATTTCCAATATCGGAATTCAAACGCTTGTTGGGCAACTGCATCCTTATCATGGCTATCGGCGGTAGTCTTGGGAATCTTAGGGAATCTCTCGCATTGTGCGGGAATATCCGCTTCCCGCACAATCTTGAAAGTTCTGGCCTGAGACTACGCCACTTAGGGTAACATTGTATGTAATTCCCCTAATTTGAAATCAAAATCTTAACCGGGGCCAGTTGCCACAATGTAGCAGAGGGCCGCCATGCATACGGCCAAGATGACAAGAGCTATTCTGGCTAAGATCGGTTCTTCATCCAAAAATACAAAAGTCCAAATAAATAGAACAAATACTGAGACGGTTCCTGCCAAGAACAAAAAGGGGCCAAACGGTGCGGGAGCGCGGAACAAATCGGCCAGTATCATACCCAATACGAATGCAGCTAGAACGTAGAACGAGATTTTTCTGAAAGCTTTCATTTCCCTGCTTCACCCTACCAGTACCATCACCCGGAGACAGCTTTCAAATGGAGACACTACTGACCCTGCAGGCCGTTTGCCTTTTCGACCCCAGCTCGATACGCTCGCGAATGGTCGGCTCGACTCCAGCTCCAGCATCGCCCGGGAAGCGGCCCTGGCTTCATCCCTTCGCGCTGGCCCAGCGGCTCGCCATTTACGCCCTGATCGGATATGTAACCATTTGCGTGTATCTCACCCTGATGCAAAACCGCATGATTTATGTGGGATCGACCGAAGCCGTTCCGATCGAGACGGCGCTCCATGCGGCGAAGGCGGTCGGCCTCGTCCCCTGGGACCGCACCACCCCGGGAGCCGCCGCGCCGCAAGGTTTTGTCCGGCCTGATTTCGCCCAGCCTGCGCCGCGCGGAACGATGGTCGTCTTCCACGGCAACGGCGAGTTTGCCTGGGAGCGTCCTGACAGCGTAGAGGCCTTCACCCGGCGCGGATTTCGCGTCTTTCTCTACGAATATCCCGGTTATGGCGGCCGACCGGGCGTTCCCAGCGAAAGGACGATAGTGCCCGACGCCCAGGCGCTGATCCGCTCGCTGGCCCAGGCCGGTTACGGCCCGATTTATGTCTGGGGGCAGTCGCTGGGCGCGGGCGTGGCCTCGGCCGTTTGCGCGGACGCGTCGCTGCCCATCCAAGGCCTGACGCTCTCGACGCCGTGGGACAATATTTCGAACGTCGGCCTCTCCTTTTATCCCTATCTGCCCATACGGCGCCTCATGATCGATAAGTACGATTCGGTGGCCAACCTCCAGCATTTTCAACATCCTATTTGTATGCTCCGCGGCGACCAGGATCAGACCATTTTGCCATCGCTCAGCCTGAATCTTTTTGCGCATCTGCCGGAGCCGAAGAAGATGATTCTCATGGAAGGATACGGGCACGGCGACTGGCCCGACTCGCCCGAATTGCCGTGGTGGGACGAGGCCCTGAATTTTATCGCGCCGCCAAACACGGCCGTCACCGGAAAATAAGATATTCCTATTTCGAAGAGACATTCTTAGGAATTTAATCGCCCTCATCGCTAATCTTGCGCCATAAATGACCATGTTCCCGCGCCGCGCCGCCTGCCGTTTTTTCACCCTGGCTCTCCTCGTCTTCGCATGGGCCGGCCCTTCCCAGGCCGATGTCCGGCTGCCCGCCCTTTTTGGCAGCCACATGGTGCTGGAACAAGAGAGCAAGATTCCCGTCTGGGGCTGGGCCGATCCGGGCGAGGCTGTCACCGTCACCCTCGGAGGCCACACCGCCAAAACCACCGCTGCCGCCGATGGTAAATGGCGCGTCGATCTGGAGCCGGTTGCAACCAACGCTACTCCGCTCACCCTCACCGTTGCCGGAAAAAACACCCTAAAGTTCGATGACGTGCTGGTGGGTGATGTCTGGGTCTGTTCCGGCCAATCGAATATGGAATTCGACCTGGGAGGCGATTGGGGAGGCAAGCACAGCTTCGGGGGCGCAGCCAATGCCGCCACCGCCGTGCCCGCGGCCAACGATCCCCAGCTGCGGCTCTTCGTGGTGCAGCACAAAATCGCGCTCCAACCCGAATCGGATGTCGTCGGCGAGTGGCAGGTTTGCACGCCCGATTCGGCCGCTCTCTTTTCGGCGGTCGGCTATTTTTTCGGACAGGAATTGCGCCGCACCCTCCATCGCCCCATCGGCTTGATCGGCACCTACTGGGGCGGCATGCCCGCGCAGGCCTTTACCAGCCTCTCCGGCTTGCAGAAAGACCCACCTTTTGCCCATTACGTCGACGTTTATCAGAAACGCGTGGCGGCTTATCCGAAAGCGAAGGAAGATTACCCGGCGGCGGTGGCGGCATTCAACGAGAAGCTGAAGCAGTGGAACGAAACCGTCGCCCCCGTTTACAACCCCATTCTCAAGCAATGGCAGGATGCCGTGGCCCAGGCCCACGCGACCGGTCAGCCGGAGCCTCCCAAACCGATAGCCTCCGCGCCGATGCCCAAGGCGCCCACCCTGCCGGAGGGAGCGCCCAGCACTCCGACGGTGCTCTACAACGGAATGATCGCGCCGCTCATTCCCTACGCCATCAAGGGAGTGATCTGGTATCAGGGCGAATCGAACGCGGGTAATGGGCTCGAATACCAGACTCTTTTCCCCCGGATGATCACCGACTGGCGCGAGAAGTGGAACCAGGGCGATTTCCCTTTTCTCTACGTGCAACTGGCCGCCTACCTGGCGGCCCAAAAACAGCCTTCCGAAGGCGGCTGGGCCTACCTGCGCGAGGCGCAACTCACGACCCTGGCGCTGCCCAATACCGGCATGGCCGTGGCCATCGATATCGGCAATGCGAACGATGTCCATCCCAAGGACAAGCTCGACGTGGGGCTGCGCCTCGCGTTGGCCGCCAAACACGTCGCCTACCAGCAGGACCTGGTCTATTCCGGACCGATTTATGATTCGATGAAGATCGAGGGAAACAAGATTCGCGTGAGTTTCAAGCACACGGGCGGCGGGTTGCAAATGAGCGCGCCACCCTGGACGCCGAACGGCGTGCCCGCGCCCGCGCCAACCGAGCTCACTGGTTTCGCCATCGCCGGCGCCGATCAAAAATGGGTCTGGGCCCAGGCGAACATAGATGGGAACACGGTGGTGGTTTCGAGCGATCAGGTGCCCGCGCCGGTGGCCGTTCGTTACGGCTGGGCGAATAATCCGCCCTGCAATCTCTACAACAAGGAAGGTCTCCCCGCCTCTCCGTTCCGCACGGATGACTGGCCGCAGCCCGCGCCTCCGCCTCCCGCAGTCAGTCCGAAGCCGTGAATCGGCAAAGGCTGGGTGCCGCTGGCCACGGCATCGGCGATTGAGCCGAGAACTTTACGGCCATTCCTTTTTTTGACAATCGCGATGCGGGGCGGATTGAATACGCGCATCACACTATAGGCGACTATTTCAGGAATCGGTACATCGCCTGCTTCACAGAAAAAACTGAAGGAGGTGGATTTTATCAAAATCTTCCGAAAATTGCAGCGTCAGGTCGAGATCAAGATCAAGCATGCGATGGCGACCGGGATACTTCCCACGGTGCAACGAAGTTCCGCCGAAGGCGCAACCCCAAGATCAGAATTGGATAAGACGGACGGGAATGAGATGGGGCATTCCAGGTAGTTTGAAGTGAAACAAATTCCGCGCTCGTCGCAGATGATTTGAGTGAGGACGCCGGGACCGCCCGCGCGCAACCCTTCCGCTCCGCCACCCGCCGAGCAGGGGAGTCCATCCGTCGTCAGCCGGTGCGGAAAAGTTGGCCCTTTAACCAGCCGGGACGATTGGTGATCAGGCCATCAACTCTCCAATCGATCAGCTTTTTTGCCGCGTTGACGTCATCCACCGTCCAAATATAGACCTTCAGTCGCGCCGCATGGATATTTTGAACCGCGGCGGCATTCAGCAGAGGTGTGTCATTCACGCCCAGGCCATTTAATCCGGTGGCCGTTATCGTTGCGATCGTTTCGTCGATCGTGGGCGCCCACGATCCCGTTTGCGGATTTTGCCGGCAGGCGATCAGCAAATGGATCGGAATATCGGGGAGCGCCTTCCGGGCTTCGATGCAGGTCGTCTGGACGAAACTCTGAAGCATGAGCCGATCCTCCTTGCCGGAGGCGCGGATAACCCGCGCCAGTTCGGGGACGACTTCCGGCCCGGCCTTGATCTCGATGAGAAGCCGTTTGCCTGCCGGCATTGCGGCGATCACCTTTTCCAGCGACGGCAGCTTTTCCCCCTTCCACTGCGGTCCCTTGAAGGAACCGGCGTCGAGTTTCTGTAATTCACCCAGCCTGTGCTCCGCCACCTTGAAATCGGAGCCGGTGGTGTGGAGCGTGGAATCGTCGTGAATGACCAGCAACCTGCCTTCGAGGGTCGGCTGAATATCCAATTCGCACGTCGTCGTTTCCTGCCAACCCAGTTGAAACGAGGCGAGGGTGTTTTCCGGGGCAAGATAGCTGCTCCCGCGATGAGCGATCAATTCCACGCACGAATTCATCCTTTAACCTTGGAGACTGGAGGCGGACCTTCAAGACACATTGCTCCCATGCCATCGGCAAATTTGGGTGCCCAGAGTCGTTTTTGCCGCCATTTGTTGTCTGCTGATGTTTCCAGAATGTCTTTTTTTTGCCGCGGCGATGGGAGTGTAGGCGAATCATATCCCCGGGACGGAGAGGTCCTTGGTGTTAAATGTGCTAATTTACGCTTGCGAACATCGACTTCCGACGCCCTTCCACCCGATTGCATGAAACCGACCGAAATCCAAGAGTACGGAGATTTTCTGAAAAAGCTGAGCACGGAGCAAATCGATAAATTACTGGCGACCATCTTGAAGGAAATGCGCGGGCGCGATTCGGACCGCGTCAGAGGTGACGTCGTCGCGAACAGCAAAGCGCTGCGGAAATTACGGGGACCCGAGCAGTCATGAACGAGTTCCAGTTCAAGGCCGAGCTCTGGCTTCCGCGTCCTCTCGAGGAAATCTTTCCCTTTTTTGGCGAGGCCCGGAATCTCGAAGTGCTCACTCCTCCCTGGCTCAAATTCGAAGTCCTCACTCCCGCGCCTGTGATCATGCGGGTAGGCACGCTCATTGATTACCGCATCAAAATCCACGGCGTGCCGATTCGCTGGCGAACCGAAATCGTCGAATGGGACCCGCCGCATCGATTCGTCGATGTTCAGTTGCGCGGGCCCTACACGCTTTGGCATCACACCCATACCTTCTCCGAACGTGATGGCGGGACGCTCTGCGGCGACCACGTGCGCTATCGTCCCCGGGGCGGCGCGCTCATCAACTGGCTCTTTGTCCGGGGTGACGTGGCGCGAATTTTCGACTTCCGCCGACAGCGCCTCCTGCAGCTTTTCGGCCATGCCAAAAATGGAAAACAATCGGGTTGATTGAACGGGCCCGTGCGCTTTCGGCCACCTGCAACTCGCCGGTGAGGGGATGGGCGACCGACGGGGCTCGAACCCGCAACAGCCAGAACCACAATCTGGAGCTCTACCATTGAGCTACGGCCGCCATTGAAGCGCAAAACGAGTCGATCTCCGGCCCGGAGATTTTGTCGCGTGAGGGTGAAGCTTAAATTCTACGGGGCCGGATTCAAGCCAAATCCCGGCCAACGGCCAACGCGGCCTTGTCCTTGTTTAAAGAGACGCCCTAGACTTCCCCATGACGATTGTCGAATCGATGGCCGCGATGCAGCGAAAAAGCGCCGCCTGGGTCCGTGCGGGCGATGCGGTGGGACTGGTGCCGACCATGGGCGCGCTGCACGAGGGTCACCTGGCCCTGATCCATCGCGCGCGCAAAGAATGCCGGCGCGTCGTGGTCAGCATCTACGTCAACCCGACCCAATTCGGACCGAAGGAAGATCTGGCCCGCTATCCGCGTCCGCGACGGCGCGACCTCGCCCTTTGCCGCCGGGAAGGCGTCGATCTCGTATTTGCGCCGGAAAACCTCTACCTGCCCGACCACTCCACCTACGTCGAGGAAATGGTCCGTTCGCGCGGAAGGGATGGCGCCTCCCGGCCCGGTCATTTCCTCGGCGTCGCCACCGTGGTCTTGAAACTATTCCTTCTCGTGCGTCCGACCAAAGCCTACTTCGGCCAGAAAGACGCGCAGCAAGTTGATGTGATCATGCGCATGGTGCGCGACCTGAACGTACCGGTGAAACTGGTGGTGGTCCCAACGGTGCGCGATGCCGACGGCGTTGCGCTCAGTTCGCGCAACCGTTATCTCTCGCCCGCGGAGCGTCGCGTCGCGGTTGGGTTCGCGCGGCGATTGCAGCTTGCCTCAAGGCGAAAACAAAATCCCGTTGCCTGGCTGCGGAAGGAATTAAGCCGCACTCCCGGTCTCCGGCTCGATTATGTTGAGATGACCGGGAATCGCCTTTGCGCGGCAGTCTTTATCGGCAAAACCCGGCTGATCGACAACGAGCGACTCTATTAAGTCGCCGCTTCTCCTCCCAAGAGTCCCCTCTCACCTTTAGTGGTGAGAGTAGGCTCCGCGGTATCCGCCGTAATAGCCGCGACCGCCGCGGTAGTATCCACCACCCCAGTGGCCATGGTACCAGGGATAATAGCCCGGACCAAAATAGGCCCCGACATAACCGGGGTAATAGCCGTAATAACCGGGATAGGGATAATACCCATAGGGGTAAGGATAAGGACCACCGTAATAGCCGCCCCCGACTCCTATTCCGATGCCCACATGCACTCCGGCATTGGCCTGGCTGGAGAAAGCCAACGCTCCCAACAACGCAATGGTTAGTAACAATTTTTTCATAATAATCTCTATCCTTAAGACGTACCCAACCTAATCCCAGTTCACTCTTTTTTCCACTTCTCGCGATTCTTTCACCCGCCCGACCTTGACCCCACACCGCTCCCGCTCTTATATCCTTATGACGTATGACCTTCTCCCGCATGGCCTTCCTTCTTGCGTGGCTTTTGCTCTCCACGCCCTTCCTCCAGGCTGCCAACATAAGACTCGGGATCGATGTTCTGGAAGACCGCCAATTCGCCGAACTTAAGGGAAAGCGGGTCGGTCTCATCACCAACGCCACCGGAATCGATTCCAACGGCATCAGCACGGTGGACATCCTCCGCCGTGCGCCGGGCGTGCAATTGGTCGCGCTCTTCGCCCCGGAACACGGCGTCTACGGTGCCGATTGGGCCGGGGCTTACGTGGCCTCCAGCACTGACCCGCACACCGGCCTCCCGGTCTATTCCCTTTACGGCCCGACCAGAAAACCGACGCCCGAGATGCTCAAGGGCATCGACGTCCTCGTCTACGACATCCAGGACATCGGCTGCCGCAGCTACACTTTCATCAGCACGATGGGCCTCGCCATGGAAGCGGCGGGCGAGGCGGGCATTAAGTTTTACGTCCTTGACCGGCCCAATCCGCTCAACGGCAACCGCGTCGAGGGCATGATGCTCGATCCCGCGTTCCGCTCCTTCACCAGCGAGTGGAACATCCCCTATGTCTACGGGATGACGCCCGGCGAGCTCGCCTACATGATCGAGCGCACGCCCGGTTGGATCAAAAAGAAACCGTCCCTCACCATCGTTCCCATGGTCGGCTGGTATCGTTCCATGTACTGGGAGGACACGGGCCTCATGTGGATCCCCACCTCGCCCCATATTCCCACCGCCGAAACGGCCTTGAATTACGTCGCCACTGGTTTTCTCGGTGAGGCGGGCGGCATCAACCACGGCATCGGCTACACGCTTCCCTTCGCCGTCTTCGGGCACCCGAGCTTCGACTCCTTTGCCCTCGCCAGTCAATTCAACCAGATGCAGATTCCCGGCGTCTTTTTCGAGCCCATCACTTTCAAACCCTTTTACGGCGCCTTCAAGGACCAGCTCATCAACGGCGCGCAGATCTTCTACACCGACCGCGACAAGGTGAACCTCTGCAATCTTGCCGTGCAGATTCTTTACCGGACTTACCACTCGCCCGGGACGCGGATGTTCCGCCCCTCCGCCGATGGCGATTCGGGGCCCGACCCCTTCGACCACATCGCCGGCGGGGACGCCCTGCGCATCGCGCTCCAGACCGGCAAAACGCCGGAGGAAATCATCACCTCCTGGCAGCCGAGGCTGGCCGCCTTTCGCAAGGCGCGGCTTCCCTACCTCCTTTACGGCGAGCGGCCAAAGAGCGAGACTGGTAATTAGCCGCCGCGCCGTTTAGGATCAACATCCCGTGTTCCAGATCATCTTCAACGACCGCAGCGCAGGCGAGTTGGCCCACCTGCCCAAAATGCTCCAGCTGCAAATCCTCAGCGAATTCAATTTCCTGCCCGAGGACCTCGACAAGGCAGATCCCGATAAATTCGGCCAGCTCCATCGCGAAAAGCGCAATTTGTATCGCTACCGCACCAAGGATTACCGGATTTATTTCGAGCGCACCGACGCGGGCCTCCTCATCCACCGTGTCCTGCATAAGAACACGATCAAGGACTTTCTCTACCGCACCAAGCTCCCCATGGCCGAGGACGAGATGCTCCAAAAAGTGCCCGAGTTTTGGGAGCTCATCGACGGACGCAGGTAGGCGAGGCTCTCTCGAATTTCCACTGCCAGCCGCCGCAAGTCTGGCGATTCGCGAACGACCCTCAGGTTGTCGTCGAGCGGAAATCGCGCTAAAGTGGTCCTGCCTTGAAGCCCCTTTTTTCCATTCTCAAATCGCCCCGATTATATGGCCTGACCGGCACCGCCGTCGTCCTCTACGTCATCGTCTTCGTGATCTTCGGCAAGCTCGACATGAGCTGGATCATGCCCGACACAAATCAAATCGCGCGCACCTTCATCGAAGTCTGGCCGCGCATGCCCTTCTTCGCGGTGCAAACGCAATCCGTTAATGGCGGCCAAAGCCGGGAGATCTATTACACCGTGCCGACGCGCCAACTCTCCCCGCAGGAGCTCGCCCGCATGGGCGTCACCAACGGGACGGTCCACCCCGCCCCGCCGAAATAAAGCGCCTCTCGCACCGCTCAACCGGCAAGCTGTGCCGAACGAGCCGGCACCTCTTCCTGGTCGAAAATCTCGGTCCCACGAGTCGCCCGCTTCGGCCAGGGCGCGCCGCAATGGGGGCAAAGCTACTTTTCCACGGGACGCTTGCGGCTGCATTGCGGGCACTTGACCCGCACCGGCCAGTCGGCCACGAGCCGGAACGTGATCAGACCCGCGAGATTGAAGGCGAAAACAAACGCTGCCCAGGCCACGGCGCGTTTCCACGGGAATTGCGCCCGCCGCGCCCAGGCCAGGGCGACGATGGCGAAGAAAAGCGAGTAGAGAGTGAGGCGCATTGATAGTTCCCGCACATGAGCCCAATTCGAACCGAACGCGGTTTGGGCTTTATCCCCCAGCCGCTTCACTCCCAGGAGCCCGCCAATTTCCTGGTAAGACAGGTTGCCATACCAGAACGCCGGAGATTTCCCATCGTCGCCCAGATAATCGATCCACTTCTGGGGCGTGCTGCGCATGGGCAGAGCGGGCAGGTTGTAGGAATGCAGAACGTTCCCCTGCGCATCGACCTCCTCCAGGTAGCTGGGCATTTGATTCCTCACCCGCCAATCCATCCAGATGCTCGGTTCATATTCAACAAAGTAGTGGCTCCGGTCCTCGTCGACCCCCAGCGCAATCAGCCCAAAGTGGTCCAGGTCCGCCTGGTGATAGGGAAGGGTAGCCAGCGGATTCCCCTTCAGATCGTAGACCCGCATCTCGTTGGCGAAGGCCAGGGCGATCACCTGGTCATAGCCCGGAGCCGCCTTGGTCCTGAAGCCGACCAGTTGGGCGCCATAGATTTTTCCCTCATCGGTGCCGGGAAGTTCGAAAAGCTGCTCATGTTCAAAGTTGAAGGCGAGAACGGTATTTCCGGTCGGGACCAGGCAGGGCACTCCATAGGTGTTGACGAACCCGTTGATCTCGGGGAACGGTTCCGGCATGGCTTGCGGCGGCTTGAACCCGCCATTGTCGGCGATCTCGACCCGGCTCTTGCCCCGATTGGACATGCCCACAAAATACTTTTTCTCTTCCAGGTAGAACCAGGTGACCGGAAGAGGATAGAAACTGTTTAGTTCGACCTCCTCCACGTAGCGCCCACTTTCGCGGTACTGGTAATAACGCTGCACCGGATCATAACCGTGCGTATCTCCGATCAAGACGGAGACGTCATTGAGGCTCATGTAGTTTTCATAGGCATGCCGCCCCACGTAGCGGTCGTCCTTGATCACATTACCGGCCAGATCGGTTACTTTCGGCGAAAGGTCCTCGCTGACCGTGATGATGATCGGCTGCCCGTCGCGGGTGATTTGATATTGGGAACCGATGAACGGCGATTGCTGTCCGCCCGAGTTCAGGAGCGTGCGGGCGAGATCACAGGTCCCGAAGATGCCGTAAAAAACCGCCGCGAGCAGCGCGACCCGGGCCAGCCATGGGCGGACATGAAACGGCCCGTTGCTGCGCATCGCGCCCCATCCGGCGGCAAAGAGGGCGATCGCCATCAGCACCGCCGCCTCGACCGCCACGTAAAAGTAACTGGGCCCGTTGTTCTTTGCGCTGACCACAAAGAAGGAGAGATGCACCGCGGCAAACAGGACCATCGTCCGCGCGCCGAACCACGAGCCGCGTTGCAGCGCCACCAGCAGCCCCGCGAAATAATAGGCGAGCCCCGTCATGATATCGGCCACGCCCGGAAGAATCAGGCTCGGCACAAAGGGCGCCACGAAATGTCCCGGTGTGGCCGCGAGCCAGACGCAAACCAGAAAGGGCACGATCGTCGCCAATAAATAGAGCGCCACCCCCGCGACGACCTTGCCGCGAAAAATCACGTCGCGCGGAACCGGTCGATGCAGCAACGCCGCCCATTGGTCGCGACGCTGTTCCGGCAAAATCTGGAGCAGGCCGAGCAGCAGGCCGACCAGCGCGCAGCCGAAACTCGTCGCCATCAGGAAGGTGGGATTGCACAGCGTGATGCCCCGGTTGTTGTAATTCATCGGGTCGTAATAATTGAGCCCGTAGATTTCGGCCATGCCGAGCCCGATCATGGCCAGCACCCCCCATTTGAGATTTTCCCGCAGTTCCTTCCAGAGCATCGCTTTCATTTTGCCTCCTTGCCGTTCATGAAAAAGGTCTTCTCGCCCCGCTCGCCCACGTAGCTGATAAAGGCGTCCTCCAGCGTCAGGTCGACCGGCTCGATCGAGAGCGGTTCCAGCGCCTCAAGCCGGTTTTCGATCGCCGGGGTCAGGTTCACCACCGTCAGTGCCAGTTCATGGTCGCTGCGGAAGCTTTCCAGCAGGCCGGGGAAATCGGGCGCGGGCGGCGGGACGTCGCGGAACTTCAGGACGAAGTGGCGGATCTGCTGGCGAAAAGTCTCCACCGTGCAATCGGCCTGCAGGCCGGCGCCGTCGAGGACCGCGATCCGGTCGGCCACGCGCTCGACATCGGAAAGAAGATGCGAAGAAAAGAAAATGGTCCGGTCGGCCTTGCGCGTCACATAGAGCATCGACTGGAGCAGGCTGCGCCGCGCGACCGGGTCGAGTCCGAGCGCCGGATCGTCCAGCACCAGCAACTCCGGCTCCGGCGCCAGCGTGAGCGCGAGGCAGAGCCCCGCCCGCTGCCCGCGCGAGAGATGTCCCGCCTTCATCTTCGGCGTGAGCCGGAAATGGGTCAGCACCGTTTCGAAAATGTCCTGGTTCCAGGCGGGAAAATAGCGCGCCTGAAACTGGCCGCATTCCTTCACCGTCATCCAGCCGTAAACATGGTGGCCTTCCGGCAGGTAACCGATGCGCGCCCGCGCCTCGGGAGGAAAGCTCCGCGAGTCGAGGCCGAAGACGCGGGCCGATCCGCGCGTCGGGTCCTCGAAGCCGAGAAAAATACGGATCGTCGTCGTCTTGCCCATGCCATTGCGGCCGAGAAAGCCATAAATGGAGCCCCGCGGGACCGTGAGCGACATGTCCGAGACGATCTCGCGCGTGCCGTAATATTTCGTGAGGTGGTCGATTTCGATGACGGGACTGGTGTCGGATGGCGTGCTCATTTTTTCTTCCGGGTGGGGATTTTGGTTTGGAGAATCTTCCATTCCTCCTCCAGGACGGAACGGATTTCGGGGAGGGGGAAATCGAGCAGGACGCCCTCGTACAAGAGCTGTTCGATGGCGTGCTTGAGGCGCCGTTCCCGTTCCTGCGCGGAGAAAATCTGGCCCTTCCGTTCCGCGACAAAAACGCCGACGCCGCTGCGGCTTTCCAGCACGCCGTCGCGGATCAGTTCCTGGTAGGAACGCGCGACCGTGTTGGGGTTGACGACCAGCGCCTCCGCCAGGACGCGCACCGCCGGGAGCTGCTCACCGACTTCGAGCTGGCCCTGGACCACCGCGCGCCGGATGTGCTGGATGATCTGCCGGTAAATAGGGATGTCGCTGGCGGGCGAGAGGCTGAAGACAAGCGACATGACTGTATTAATAACCTAGTACGCTGCGGACGCAAGATTATTTTTGTCGCATATTGGACCCGCGAGCCGGAGGGCCCGGCGCGGGGTTATGGAATCTGACCCGTAACCGGAAATCATGGTCATGGGGTACATACCCCATTGAAGTCCGGATGTTTTGGCCTTAGCCTTGCTCAATCGCAGATCGAATATTCTTATGTCACTCATTCTTATTATTGTCATCCTGGTCCTTCTTTTTGGCGGCGGCGGATATGCCTTTCGAGGCGCGGCCGGCGGCGGCGGCGGACTCGGACTCGTTCTTGTTGTCCTCCTTGTCCTTTATCTGATGGGTTATCTCGGCCATTGATCGGCCGGCGAACCGATGAGTCTCAGGACGCCCGGCGCGCGGACGATCAGCGGCGAGTGGTTGCTCTCAAGGGCGATTGAGCGCTGGGAAAACGAAGGCGGAGAAATCCCGAGCGGACCTCGCGCCCCTAAGGCAATCCGCGGCGAATCGCGCAAGAGTAGGGTTACACCCCATACCGTTGATCGGACTTAGGCCTCAGCATGACGCTCTGGATCGGCACGTGCCGTCCCCCTATCAACCTATGAATCCGAACACACTCTCCGGCTCGCACCTGCGCACCTACGAAAGAATCTTTCAACATCCGATCTCTCATAACCTCGAATGGCGCGACGTTCGGGCGCTTCTCGGGGAACTCTGCCAAACCGAAGAGGAGCCGAACGGCAACGTCAAGCTCACCCGCAATGGACAAACTTTCGTGCTGCGTCCGACCAGTGAGAAAGACGTTTCCGAAATGGACGAGATCATGTCGCTTCGTCATTTCCTGAAACGGTCGGAGGCCTGACGGCCCTCGCGAGACGCTTCCTAATGGCGTCCGCCGCCGCTATGGCCGCCGGAGGAATGGCCTGAGCTCCCGCCGCCGCCACCCCGGCTCACGCTCGCCTGGCGTGAAGACGAGACGCCGCCGAATCGGCCCGATCCGACCCGTGAATAACCGCCGTGATAATAGCCGCCGCCGCGATTGTAATTGGAGTATCCGTAGTAGCCGCCGCGATAGCCCGAGCCATAGTAGCCGTTGAAGTAATAGCCGGGATAAGAACCGTAGTAGCCGCCGTTGCCGTAGCCGCCTCCGCCATAGTAACCGTCCACGGCGCAGCCCGTGAGAAGAAGTGGTAGAAAAAGAACAACCAAAATGACACGTTTCATGCCTTAAACCTAGACCCGATCGGTCTCGTGAATAATGGGGTCAACACCCCATCCGAGGCCTCATCAGGCGACGGTCGTTTGGACGCTGCTTTCGATCACGCCCGCCGCGATGGCGTAACGGGTCAGGCCGGCGATCTCGTGGATATTGAGTTTTTCCATGAGATGCTGACGGTGCTTTTCCACCGTCTTGATGCTGATCTTCAAATCGGAGGCGATCTTCTTGTTGACGTGACCCTCGGCGATCAATTGAAGCAACTCGTTCTCGCGCGAAGTCAGGCGTACATTGTTCCTCTTCATGCCCAAGCCCAAAGGCGTTGATTTCTGGTAGTGATCGCGCAGATGCTTGGCCACGGAGGAGCTGAAAAAAGTGCCGCCCGAATGAACTTCGCGCACGGCCCGGGCCACCATCTCCGCCGAGGTCTGTTTGGTCAGGTATCCCACGACGCCGAGCGCCATGAGCTGGTCGACATATTCCGGATCGGCGTGGGCCGACAAGATCAGAATTTTCGTCTTCGGCGCGACGCTCAAGATTTGTTGGGTGGCCTGGATTCCGTTCAGCAACGGCATCGCTACATCCATCACCACCACGTCGGGGCGAAATTGCCGGGTCATCGTCACCGCTTCACGCCCGGTTTTTGCCTCCCCCACGATTTTGATGTCGCCGTCCGCCTCGATTAAAATACGAAGGCCTTCCCGCACGACCACGTGATCTTCGGCCAACAAGACCGTGATGTTTTGCTTCACTTCAGCTCCTTGGATTTGCCGGCCTTCGGAAAAGGGATCTCGGCCGAAACCAACGTGCCATGGCCGGGACTCGAGTCGATTTTAAAGGTGCCTCCCACCATTTCCACCCGCTCCCGCATGCCCAGGACGCCGAGGTGCTTCTTGCCTTTGGCCAGCAGGACATATTGGACGTTGAACGATTTCCCGTTGTCCTTGATTTCCATCAAAACCGTTTTGCGGCGATTCTTGAAGGTGACATGCGCCAGGCTTGCTTCCGCGTGGCGAATGACATTGGTCAGCGCCTCCTGGGCGACCCGGTAGAACATCGTCCTTTTTCTGACGTCAAGTTCCTGCAACTCCGGAAATGTCGTCAGCGCGATCGGCAGGCTGGTGCGCTCCTTCAGCCCATTGATAAAGGAACCGAGCGCCGCGATCAGGCCGAGATCGTCCAGGAGAGCCGGTCTCAATCGACGCGCAAAGCGGTGGACGATCTTGACCGACTTCTGCACCAGCCGCTGCGTGCCGGCGATTTTTCCCTTCAGGCCCTTGGTATTGACGACCGCCTCCCGTTTCAGATTCGCCAGCCGAACGTTGATCCCCGTCAGGGTCTGGGCGATCTCATCGTGAAGCTCCCGGCTGATCTCCCTTCGCTCATCTTCCTGGGCGGTGAGGATTTTGCGCGTCAGGTGCCGAAGGTGCTCCTGCATCTGGCGCGATTGATCGAGCAGCAGGATGTGGTGCTTCTCGCTTTTCTTGAGGGCGATTTCGACTTCCTTGCGTCGGGACGATTCGGACTTGAACTGCACGACCAGGACATCAAACCGGTCCTCTTCCGCCGTCAGGCGGAGCTTCAGCTTCCGATTTTCCCGCGCCAGACGGGGAGCGGTTTGAAGTGATTTTTTAACGCTGATCATAGATGCAAAGCCTCATCGAGGCATAGGAGGTTGTCCCACCGGTCCGTTATCGCCCGACCTGCGATTCCACAGTGAGATCATCCGCTTTTGGAAGCTATGCCGCAATGATATTAAAGGCGGCGCCAACTTAACATAATGGGGTGAACACCCCATAACGTTGCGTCCCCGTAAAATCCCAGGTTATCATGACGCCTATCCGCTCCCCGATCATGAAAACGACCACCCCCTTCTCTAACATCGGGCCCGTGAATCGCTTCCCACGCGAAGCAGCATCCCGCGGTCGTCCGCGGTGAAATGAAAAAGGGACCGGATGCACATGAGTGATGCCGACCGGAACTGGCGGCGCTTCGTCCTTTTCCGGGTGTTGTTTAATTCGCGCTTCTACTACCCGGTCCTCGCGGTTCTCTTTCTGGATTTGGGCCTGAGCGCCACCGAATACACCCTGCTCAATTTTGCCTGGGCCATCGCCATTGTCTTCACCGATTTGCCCGCCGGCGTGTTGGCCGACCGGATCGGCCGCAAGCCCCTCGTCGTCACGGCCGCCCTTTTCATGGTTCTCGAAATGATTTTCCTTGGGCTGGCTCCGCTCCACGGCGGCGCGATCCTGCTGCTTTGTTGCCTGGCCAACCGCATTCTCAGCGGCATGGCCGAGGGCATGGCCAGCGGCGCGGACGAAGCCCTCGTCTTCGATTCCCTGGCCGAGCGCGGCCGTTCCGGCGAGTGGCCCCGGGTATTGGATCAGGTCATGCGCTGGCAGGGCGTCGGCATGGTCATCGCCATGCTCGTCGGCGGCGCGGTTTACGATCCCGCCTTCGTCGCGCGGTTCCTTTCCATCTTTGGATATTCGCCCCTTTTCACCCAGGGCACGACGCTTCGGTTCCCCATTTATCTCAACCTCATCACGGCGCTGTTCACGCTTTGGACCGCCCTCGGCCTGCGGGAGCCCCAGGCGCGCGAGACCCGCTTCGTTCCCGCCGCTGGGGGTAGCGCTGGCGCCGAGCTCACCGCTTGGTATCTCGTCGCGCGCGCGGGCGCCTGGATCGCGAAAACGCCGGTGGCCCTCTTCGTGATCCTGGCGGGCGTGTTGATGGACAGCGTGGTCCGCCTGTTCCTTACCTTCTCGAGTTCCTATTTTCGGATCATCGCTATTCCGGAAGCGGCCTTCGGATTGATCGGCGCGGCCATGGGCGGCCTCGGTCTGGTGATTTCGCCGCTGGCCCGGCGCATGGTCGCCGCCAACTCGCTCGCGCGAAATTATACCGTCTTGGCGGCCGTCATTCTGGCGGGCCTGGCCGGCGTCGCCTGTCGCTGGACCTATGGAGGCGTCCTCTTCATCATTCCCCTGGCGGGCGCGATGATGGCGCTCGGCTACATGGTCTCCTACTATCTCAACGCCATCGTCGATTCGGGCCATCGCGCGACGGTCCTCTCCTTCAAGGGCGTCGCCTTTAATCTCGGCTACGGATTCATCAGCCTTCTCTTCGCGCTGGTGCTCCGCGCGGTGCGGGATGGAGGCAGCCCGCAGGAGGCGCTCGGGCGGGGATTGGTTTTTCTTCCGATCTGGCTGCTGTTCGGCGGTCTCGTCTGTGCGTTCCTCTTTCGACGCCATCACCCGGTCCTGGCGGCGCGGTCCTGATTTGACCCAGGGGACGGTCACCATCCTTCAGATTTTTTCGCCGGCATTACCGATCATTCAATCCCACACCATCGAGAATTCGCTTCCGGCATTTTTCCACCCTTGACTCGCGCGTCTTGGATTGTTTGGGCGCGGAGAAATAAAGAAGATATCCTCTTTGCCGCCCCGGGGTTAAAGCCTCAAAAGCGGTTTTCAGGGCAGGCATTTCATCCATTTTTTTCTGAAATTCCTCAGGAACCATGAAGTCGCTGGTCTTTTTATAAATCACTTCCAAACCGGCTTTTTCCACTTCGATGGCCTGCTGAATATAGGTTTTCAGGATCGTTTCCCTTTCGCCTATTTCTCCAAGATGAGTGAACCGAATCCGGCGCGCCGCCTGCGTATTCTCCGTAGGTCTGATGAGAATGCCATGGCTATCCTTCAACAACGCGCCTTTGCAAAACAGGAGCACGCACGATTCTTTCAAGGGAAGTATGACGACGACGTTGCTTTCCTGAAACGTGTAGCAAGGCTTGCCCCACTTCAACTCTTCGGTCAGCTGACAGCCAAGAAGAATCGTTCTCAACTTCTCCATTTCTTTTCGCCATTTTTTGGCGTTGCGTAGATACACATCGACCTGGGGATTCGCCCTGCTCTTTTTCATCGCATGCCTTTTACCGGCTTCCGCATCGAAACGCCATCGCCATCCGCGCCGGCATCGATCGGCATCAGGTTTTCGTTTCCGCAATGAGATTGTGACAAAGCCCAAAGTCGATGCATCTTAGGCTTTCAGCCATGGCGACACCCGTTTCCAATGTGGAGCAAGAGCAGCCCGTGCCCGGAGGCTCACCCACGCCCCCCGCTCCGCCCGAGTTTACGCTGAGACGGCTCGCCGTGTTCGGCTCCATCGTTTCGGCCATTCTGCTCTCGGCGAATGCCGTCGTCTGCGCGACCTGGAGTCATTTCTTCGGCCCGTCCGGATGGATCGCCTGGCAGGCGCTGCCCGGTGCGATGGCGATCGTCTTCATCCCCGCCACCATCCTCCGCTTCCGTTCGGCCCATCCGGCGCTTCGGATCGTTTACGCTCTTTCCGCCACGTGGGTCGGGACCTTGAACTTTGCTTTCTTTGCCGCGGTAGCGTGCTGGGTGGTGGAGGGTGCGGCGTGGCTCTCGGGCTGGTCGTTGCCGCGCTTTGACGTCGCGGCGATCTTCTTCGGCCTCGCTTTGGCGGCGGCGCTCTTCGGGCTGATCAACGGCCGATTGATTCGCGTCAGCCGGGTCACGTTGAGGCTTCCCCATTTACCCGAAGCCTGGCAGGGACGCACCGCGGCCCTCGTCACCGATTTGCACCTGGGGCCCATTTTCGACGCCCGATTTCTTCGTCGGGTCATCACCCGGCTTCGTTCGTTGCGGCCCGACGCCGTCTTCATCAGCGGCGACATGTTCGACGGCTCGACCCTCGGCGTCGATCAGCTTATCGCCCCGTGGCGCGAGTTCTCGAGCCCGCGGGGAATCTACTACGTCACCGGCAACCACGAGGAGTTTACCGACCGGAACATTTTTCTCGAGGCGGCCACGCGCGCCGGCCTCCGGGTCCTGAACAACGAAAAGATCAGCGTCGACGGCCTGCAAATCATCGGCATCCATGATTCGGAAGCGGTAAATCCCGCCGAACTCCGTTCCATCCTGCACCAGGTCCGAATCGACCGGCGGCATCCGGGCGTTCTTCTCGCCCACCGGCCCGTCAACCTGACCATCACCGAAGAGGAAGGCGTCGCCCTCCAGCTTTCCGGTCATACCCATGGAGGCCAGATCTGGCCCTGGACCCTGCTGGTTTCCCGGATCTATGGACGCTTTGCCCACGGGCTGGGCCGCATCGGCAAACTCCAGGTCTACACCAGCAACGGCATCGGGACCTGGGGACCTCCCTTACGCGTGGGAACCAAATCCGAGCTCGTCCTCCTTCGCTTCGAAAAAGAGATCGACCCCGACGGGCCTCCCAATCCTTCGCCGTAAGCCTCTGGGCTCATGATTTCCTTTCGCTGCGGGTGAGGCCTTCTTTTTCCACAAAGCTCGCGAAACTCTCCGCGATTTTGCTCCAGCCGTTCGCGTGATTGTCCCGACTTTCCGGCGTGGCAAAGCGGGTGTGCGTCAGCACAAAATCGGTCTGCTCGCCCCTTTTGAGAAACTCCACCGTGATGAGCGACGGCTTTCCCTCCACCTCGCCAAACTTCGCTCCGCAGCCGTCCTTTTCCCAATCCCACGTGTAAACCAGCCGCTCCGGCACCTTCACCTCGCGGAACTCTCCCGCCGCGGTGAAAAACTCGCCGTCCGGCTTCTTCATCTGAATGCGGAACCTTCCGCCCACGCGCAATTCCATGATCGCCGACGGACACAGCATTCCCGGTTCCGGCCTCATCCATTGCTGAATATGCTCCGCCGAGGTCCACGCCTTGAATGCCAGTTCCTGCGGCGCATTGAGCGTCCGCCTCAGGATCAAGGTCGCGTCATCCGGCTTTTCCACCTCGCTATTTATTATCATCATGTTTGGTTTCCTTCCTTTGTAGTTTTTCCAAATATTTTTCGAACTGATCGAGATTCCCTTCCCAGAATTTCCGGTACCGCTCGATCCACGCCTGCGCCTCCTGCATCGGCTTCACCTCCAGCGCGAGCGAATGCACTCGCCCCTGGCGATGTCTCTTCACCAACCCTGCCTTCTCCAGAACGATCAAGTGCTTCGACACGGCCGCCAGCGACATCGCGTGCGGCCGGGCCAGGTCGGTCACGCACGCATCGCCCTTGGCCAGTTGCGCCAGGATCCGCCGCCGCGTCGGGTCCGCGAGCGCGCCAAAGGTTCGATCCAACCACCTGGACTTATATTCAACCATATGGTTGAATATAAAACAAAATAAAACCCAACGCAAATAAATTCTTTTTACCCGATCCCGCTTGCCCCAACGGCCCCGTGCGCACACTTTTTAACTGCTTTTGGCAGTCGAGGGGTTTCGACACCTAAGTTATTGATTAACAAAGGGGAGCGGGTGACGAGACTCGAACTCGCGACATCAACCTTGGCAAGGTTGCACTCTACCAACTGAGTTACACCCGCGTTTTGGCAAGGAACGAAAGCTAACCAAGCCACCGGGAGGGTTCAAGTCTTTTCCTGCGCAGCGGCTGCCGCCCGGCGCGCCGGAAAAATGAGGAGCGTTTGGCTCGCGATCATTTCCTGATTATTGTCGTGCACAATGCCTGCCGGGAGGGCCTGCTGGCAGGGTTCCTGCTCAAACGTTACGTTTTCATTTCAGCCGCAACTTAAGCTCGATTCCATTCCCTTTCCCGGCCAGTTTTTAACCCCATCCTTCCAAGCTTCATGACCACCCAACCCAAGTTCAGCAGCACCTTCGACACCTCCTCCCAATCGGTGAAGGACTCCATCCTCTACCATCTCAAGTACAGCCTCGCGCACGACATCCAGACCGCGACCAAGCGCGACTGGTGGCTGGCCACGTCGAAGGCGATCCAGGAGCGCATCATCGAGCGGATGATCGCCACCATGGCCGTCCACAACCGGGAGGACGTCCGGCGTGTCTATTATCTCTCGCTCGAATTCCTCATGGGGCGTCTCTTCAACAACAGCATCTACAGCGTCGGCCTCTTCAAGGAAACCGAGCAGGCGCTCCACGAGCTCGGCCTGAACCTTGAGGACCTCCGCGGCGAGGAGTACGACATGGGCCTCGGCAACGGCGGCCTCGGCCGTCTCGCCGCCTGCTTCCTCGACTCGCTCGCCACGCTCGATTATCCTGCCGTCGGCTACGGCATCCACTACGAGTTCGGCCTCTTCCGCCAGGAATTCAACCACGGGCACCAGATCGAATTGCCCGACGACTGGATGAAATTCGGCACGCCGTGGGAAATCGTCCGGCCCGAATTCACCCAGGTGGTCGAATTGTACGGCCACATGGAAAACGTCTTCGACGACAAGGGCAACTACGTCCCGCGCTGGCAGAACACCAAGAAAATCATCGGCATTCCCTACGACATTCCCATCGCCGGTTACGGAACCAACACCGTCAATTTCCTCCGTCTCTGGGAATCGCGGCCCTCCGAGAAGATCAACCTCGAGGCCTTCAACCGCGGCGGTTACAGCGAGGCCCTTGCCGAGAAAACCCAGAGCGAAACCGTCTCCAAGGTCCTTTACCCCAACGACAAAACCGAAGCCGGCAAGGAGCTGCGCCTCATCCAGCAATATTTCTTCGTCTCGTGCTCCCTGCGCGACATCATCCGCCGCTTCCACCGCCTGCCCCGCGCCTGGAGCGACTTCTCCGACAAGGTTGCCATCCAGCTCAACGACACCCATCCCGCGCTCGCCGTGGTCGAGCTCCTCCGCATTCTCCACGACGAAAACGAACTCCCCTGGGACGAGGCCTGGGCCATCGTCACCAAGACCATGGCCTACACCAACCACACGCTCCTGCCCGAGGCCCTCGAAAAATGGAGCGTCCCGCTTTTCCAGAAAGTCCTCCCGCGTCATCTGCAGCTCATCTTCGAGATCAACAAGCGCCTGATCGAAACCATCGAGGCCGCCTATCCCGGCGATTCGGAGAAAAAACGGAGCATGTCGCTCATCGAGGAAGGCGGCGTCCAGATGGTCCGCATGGCCAATCTCGCCGTCGTCGGCAGCCACTCCGTCAACGGCGTCGCGGCCCTCCACACCGAGCTGCTCAAGAAGCATCTCTTCGCCGACTTCGACGCCTTTTATCCCGGGCGCATCAACAACAAAACCAACGGCATCACGCCGCGCCGCTGGCTCCTCGCCTCCAACCCGAAGCTCTCCCACCTCATCACCTCGAAAATCGGCGATACCTGGGCCAAGAACCTCGACGAACTCAGAAAGCTCGAGCAATGGGCCGACGATCCCACGTTCCAGAGCGAGTTCATGGCGGTCAAGCACGCCAACAAAGTCCACCTCGCCGAAATCATCCTCGAGGAATGCGGCGTCACGGTCAATCCCACCGCCCTCTTCGACGTCCAGATCAAGCGCCTCCACGAATACAAGCGCCAGCATCTCAACCTGCTTCACATCCTCGCGCTCTACCGCCGCATCCTCCAAAATCCGAAGCTCGACGTCCAGCCCCGCGTCTTCATCTTCGGCGCCAAGGCCGCGCCCGGCTACGAACTGGCCAAGTGCATCATCAAGGCGATCAACGCCGTCGGCGACAAGATCAACAACGACCCGCGCGTCGGCGACAAACTCAAGGTCGTCTTCCTGCCCAACTACCGCGTCTCCCTCGCCCAGCGCATCATCCCCGCCGCCGATATTTCCGAGCAGATCTCGACCGCGGGCAAGGAAGCCTCCGGCACCGGCAACATGAAGCTCGCCCTCAACGGCGCGCTCACCGTCGGCACCCTCGACGGCGCCAACGTCGAAATCCTCGAGGAGGTCGGCGCCGAGAACATCTTCATCTTCGGCCTCACCGTCGACCAGGTCGAGTCGCTCTGGAAGAAGGGCTACCACCCCTACGATTATTACCTCGCCGACGAGGAATTGCGCGCGGTCGTCGACTGGGTCGGCTCCAACTTCTTCACCCCCGACGAGCCGGGCGCGCTCGCCTCGCTCAAGCACAGCTTCCTTGAGGGGGGCGACCCCTACCTCTGCCTGGCCGACTTCCGCGCCTACAGTGACATCCAGCACAAGATCGACGAGGCCTACCGCGACAAGGCCCGTTGGGCCAAAATGGCGATCATGAACACCGCGCGCGTCGGCAAATTCTCCAGCGACCGCACCATCCACGAATACGCCCGCGAAATCTGGAACCTCCCCCAGGTGCCCGTCTGAAGGAATCCATTTCGCACCGAGGCCCGAAGAGGAACTGAAGAGGGGAAGGCAGTTGTAGCGGCGGTCTCCGACCGTCGCTCCTGCAGTGGGGCGTAAGCCCCTTTTTAAATGATCGTCATCCTGAGCCTGTCGAATCTTGACCGTTGGGAACGGTCAAGATGGAATCGCCGTAGGCGATCCCGTGGGGCGAGGGTTCGCGGGAGCGAACCGATTCAACGACCTCTAACTATTTTTGCTCCCCCGTTTCAAGTACCCCTTACTCGCGGCCTACTTCACATCAGACCCCTCGAACGGAATCTTCGTCTTGTTGACGTCGAGCAACGGTCCAAGCTCGTAGATATGGTCATACCCATACGCCTTGAGCGAAGTGTAGGTGGAGAGATTAAGCGATGCCGGCGCGGCCTTTGATATCATCGCCACCGGGTCGTTGAGGAAGTTGTTGTTGCAGTAGATGAGGATTTTCGTCTCCTTGGTCGGAATGACTTTCGCGAGTGGTCCGGCGGCAAACTCGGTGAACGGCAGATTGACCGCCCCTTTGATATGACGCAGGTCGTACCGGGACGCGCTCCGCGCATCCAGCACCACGACTCCCTCCTGGCCCATCAGGGTGAGAAAAGCATCCTCGGTCAGGCGTCTCGATTCCCGTTCCTTCTCGGACGTATCGACAATTTTTTGGAAGCCCGCGTAATCGATAAGGCGGTTCGGAATCGGCTCTTCCGCCCTGAGCGCGGGAAAAGCAAAAGTCCCCATGGATGCAATCAAAAGAAGCGCTGGAATTTTCATGCCCACAATCTGGCGCGAAAGGAGGAAGCGCGTGTCAGCACCGTGGAAAAAAATTGTAAAAAAGATGTGATGGGACAGCGTCAATACCGCGCCGCCGCGCGGATCGTCGCCCGAAACGGCCGCACGTCGATATAGTCCATCCCCGCCGCTTTCGCAGCCACAAAACCGGGCTCCGCGTCCTCGAAAACCAGGCACCGTTTCGGATCGACCCCCAGCAGCTCCGCCGCGCGAAAAAAGAGGTTCGGGGCCGGTTTGCCGCGCAGGACCTGGTCCGAGCCGACCAGAAACTTGATCTTTTCCTTCGGCCCCACCCGCAGGCCCAAAAACTGGAGCGTCTCCCGCACAATCCCGGTCAGCCCTCCCGACGCCACCGCGACCTTCGCCTCCGGCCCGAGCCGGTTCAGCACGTCGATCACCTCCTGAATCGGCCCGATGCCCGGCAGCAGTTCCATGAACCGCATCTCCTTGTCGTGGGCCGTCTGCTCCGGCGGCAGGCCGTAACCGAAATCGCGGTTCAACCGCTCGACGATCTCCCGCGCCGGCATCCCGCCGAACCGGTAGAACATCGCCTCGCTGAAATCGGAGGGCCGGCCCAGCTTCAGCGCCAGCGTCTCGCTCCAGGCCTGGTAATGGAGCGGCATCGTGTCGGCCAGCGTTCCGTCGCAATCGAAAATGAAGCCGTCGTATTTGGCCGGGTCAAAGGTAATCATGGCCGGTGAACCTGCGGCCCCAGCATCACCAGGATGAAATGCCCCAGCACATCAATTTCCAGGATGCCCGCGCGTCGCGTCTCGTTCGAAATCTGGCCCAGGTCGGCGTCCATGTCCTGCTCCGTCACCCCCAGTTCCAGCGCCACCAGCATCCGCCGGTCGTTCAGCATCGCCACGAACTCGTCCCGCTCCGCGCCCGAAATCTCGACCCTCCACGGATCGCGCTCCTCGGCCAGTTCGAATTCGCGCATCCAGTTTTCCACCAGCGCCAGTCGTTCCGCCCGCAACTCGGCTCGCGCCTCGGCCAGCACCTCCTGCGATTCCCTCAACTCCTCCTTGCCCGCCGCGTCGCCCCGCGCGATCGTTCCCTGCCAGTAGGCGCGCAACATCGGCGGCATCCGCGCCACGTCCTCCTGGTAATGCTTCCCCAGCCGCGCCAGCACATTGATCAAAAAGGCCGCTTCCGGCTCATTGAAACTCAGCCGCCATTGGCCCGGGGCGATTTGTTCGGAGATCATGCCTGCTCCATAGTCGCGTTCAATCCGAACCCGCGCAAGCGATGAACGATCAATTCCGATTTTTCCCGCGTTTCCCGCGCCACCACGCTCTTGCCCTTCTGGTGGACCTCCCACATGTGGCGCGACGCGTCCTGCTCGTTCATCTTCAGCACCGACTTGAAGACAAAGACGACATAATCCATCAGGTTCACCGGATCGTTCCAGACAATCACCGACCAGCCCCGCGCGAAAGCCTCCTTCAGCTTTTCCTCCACATCGACGTCGGGACTCGTCTCCGTCCCCGGCTTCGCGGCGAGGGCAGGGTAGCGGTGGCTGGCTCGGGTGGCCGGGACTACTTGTTGTCCGGGTTTGCGCGGAGTCATTCCGCGCGAACAGGAGGTCGCCCGAAGGCTGCCATGGGCGAGCGACGGCGGGCGCAGACCGCCGCTACTGCTGCCGACCGCAGGTCCGACGCCCGCCTCAATACCTCGGCGTTTCGGGGTCAATATCTTCGCTCCACGCATCGATTCCACCTGCGACATTTTTAATCTTCCTG
This sequence comes from Methylacidiphilales bacterium, assembly GCA_965226715.1. Taxonomy (GTDB): domain Bacteria; phylum Verrucomicrobiota; class Verrucomicrobiia; order Methylacidiphilales; family UBA1321; genus JABDGH01. Next base: position 697,431 of record CBDDEB010000002.1, read on the forward strand.
AATCCGGCATCGTAAAGCAATTTCCACGCCTTCCCGCTCCGGGCGCCGTCCTTACAATAAAGCCAGATTTCCCGCGCGCTATCGAGTTCATGCATCCGCTTGCTGAATTCGGCCAGCGAAATCAGCCGCGAATGGGGAATCTGCGCGATCTTCGCCTCGAACGGTTCGCGAATGTCGAGCAGGTCGATCTCCGCCGGGATCTTCCCCGCCTTAATGGCCGCCTCCACATCCTCCACGTCGACCTCCTCCACGTGCACCGACTTCTGCTGCTGCGCCGGGGTCGTCCCGCAGAAAAACTCGTAATCGATCAGCTCCGTCACCGTCTTGTTCGGGCCGCAGAGCGGACACTTCGGGTCCTTGCGCAGCTTGAGTTCCTTGAACTTCATCTTCAGCGCGTCGAACAGCAGCAACCGCCCGATCAGCGGATCGCCCTGGCCGATGATCAGCTTCACCGCCTCCGTCGCCTGGATCGTCCCGATCACCCCCGGCAGCACGCCCAGCACGCCGCCCTCGGCGCAACTCGGCACCGTGCCCGGCTCCGGCGGCTCGGGATAGAGGCAGCGGTAGCACGGCCCTTGGGATGCCCAGAAAACCGTCGCCTGGCCCTCGAAGCGGAAGATCGAGCCGTAGACGTTCGGCTTGTCGAGCAGCGCGCAGGCGTCATTCACCAGGTAGCGCGTCGGAAAATTGTCGGTCCCGTCGATCACGATGTCGTAGTCCTTCAGCAACTCGAGCGCGTTGTCCGACCGCAGCGACGTCTCGTAGGTCTTGATCTCGATCGAGGGATTGATGTCCCGCATCATCTCCACCGCCGACAGCGTCTTCGCTTTGCCCACGTTGCCCGTCTTGTGGATGATCTGCCGGTGCAGGTTCGAGAGATCGACCGTGTCGAAATCGACCACGCCGATCTGCCCCACGCCCGCCGCCGCGAGATAAGCCAAAATGGGCGCGCCCAGTCCGCCCGTGCCGATCACGATCACCCGCGCCGCCTTCAGCTTCTGCTGCCCCTCCAGCGTCACCTCCGGCATGATTAGATGCCGCCCGTAACGGCGGATCTCTTCATGGGTGAAGGCCACGTCCTGGTAGACCTTGTTGATGCGCGGGATGAAACTCATGGGCCTCCTACTATGAAGCGAAAAAGGTTGCTTCGCAAGTCCCCGTTGCTTGCGCTCTTGGCATGCGCCTCTTCGAGGTTTACTCTGATGTTCGTGAGCAAGCTTGCTTCTCAAGCCTCCGCGCGATCCGAAGCGGATCACGCATCCCCCATCTGGTCCATTCTGGTCATGCTCGCGAAGGCTTTCTTCATCGCGATCGGATTGTTTCTCCTTTTAACCATAGTTTTCACGCCTCGCATGAGCGGCATCAAGCGGGCGTTCGAGAGTAGCTGTATGCAAACAAGCCACGCGCTCGGCCTCGCCCTTTATTCCTACGCGCAGGACCACAGCCAAAAATATCCGCGAGGCACCACATCCACCGAAGTCTTTCAGCAACTCCTCGATGGTGGCTACGTCACCGATCCCTCCATATTTTACATCCCGCTTCCCGGCAAAATTGCACCCGTACCCGGTCAGAAATTGAGACCCGAGAACGTCTCATGGGACTTCACCCTCGGCGCCTCCACGAAAGATTCTCCCAGTCTGCCGCTCCTCTTCATGACCGGTTTCGCCGTCACCTACGCGCCCGGTGGCTCGGCCGTGCCGATCACCAAACCGTTTCCCCCCTTTGGCGAAAGCAGCGGTTGGTCTTGGTTGTGGTCGGATCATTCGGATCGGCTCACCGAACTCGGCCTCGCCGTATTCTACGTCGGCAACAACGCCAGATTCATCAAGCCCGCTGACCCCAACGCCACTGAGGTGGCCAACTTCGTCCCGCCGGATTTCGACGCGCAGGGGAAGACTTACCGCCAACTCACGCCCGGTTCTAGTATCGGTGGTTCGCCGCCGAGCCCTACTCCGACCGACCTCCAGAAGCCTCCATCGCAAACCCCGCCCGTCGCCGGCCACCCGTGGACCAACCTGCAGGGCGTTACCTTCGTACCCGCCGGCACCGATGGCGTCCTCTTCAGCATCTGGGACGTCCGTGTCAAGGACTTCGCTGCCTTCGTCGATGCCACCGGCTACGATGCCACGACGGGCATGTTTCGCGATGGCAAAGTCCCGTGGCAATCGCATGGCATCACATGGAAAAATCCTGGCGTCACGCAAACGCCCGACGACCCCGTCGTTATGGTGAGCTGGAACGACGCGCACGCCTACTGCGATTGGCTCACGCGCCACGAGCAAGATGCCGGCCATCTCGCGCCTGATGAAGTCTATCGCCTTCCCACCGATGCCGAATGGAGCCGTGCCGTTGGCCTCCACGAAAGCGACGCCGGATTGCCCGGCATGAAAAGATTCAGCACGCCGAAAGTGTTCCCGTGGGGTACGCAATGGCCGCCGCCCGCCGGATCCGGCAACTACGATATTTCGCCCGACGGTTACGGCACCACCTCGCCCGTCGGCAGTTACAGACCAAACCCCTATGGCCTCTACGACATGGGCGGCAACGTCTGGCAATGGTGCGAGGATGAGTTCGGCGGCTATCGCGACAACCGTGTCCTGCGCGGGGGCTCATATGCCTACGACGGTGGCAATACACCGGCCTCCTGCTTCCGCGACGCGGGGGATCCCGGCAGCCGTCGCAGCGATGTCGGCTTCCGTATCGTGCTACAGGTTGCCCCCATTTCCCCTCCCTGAATCGAAGTAAGTCCAACCGGTGCGCCGATGGACCCTGGTGCGGCCGTTTTCAGCCAGGGTCAACAATTCCACTCGCACCCTCCCGCGGAAACCCGCATGCTCTCCGCCTGCCTCTTATGTCACCAAGCAAAGTCGAGTTCCTTTGGGTCAACACGCCGCAGGCGCTCGACGCCTTCATCTCCAACCTCCGCGGCTACTTTCCCATCGCCCTCGACACCGAGGCCGACAGCCTCCACCACTACCGCGAGAGCGTCTGCCTCATCCAGGTCACCCACGACAGCCGCCACTTCCTCATCGACCCGCTCGACGACCTTTCCGCTCGGCGAGCTCTGGCCGCCCACCAGCCGCCACACCTGGATCCTTCACGGCGCCGACTTCGATCTGCGCATGCTCCGCCGCGCCGGCGCGCCCGAACCGCAAGCCGTTTTCGACACCATGCTTGCCGCGCAATTGCTCGGCCTGAAAGCCTTCGGCTACGGCGCGCTGGTCGAGCAGTTCTGCGGCATCACGCTTAACAAAGGGAGCCAGAAGGCCGACTGGTCCCGCCGGCCTCTTTCGCAAACCATGATCGACTATGCCGTCCAGGACACCGAATACCTGGAGCCGATCGCCGAGGTGCTCGGGGCGCAGGCTGGACGAGAAGAGGCCGCCGCGCCTGGCACGAGCAATCGTGCGCCCGCGTCGTGGCCGCGAGCCAGGATTGTTCGCGAGGAGGACCCCGAAAACGAGTGGCGCATCAGCGGCTCCGCGCTGCTTTCACCGCCCGGCCCTCGCCATCGTCAAGGAACTCTGGTACTGGCGCGAAAAGGAGGCCGAGGCCGTCGATCTTCCCGTCTTCAAGGTGCTCCACAGCGAGCTGCTGCTCGACCTCGCCGCCTGGTGCGCCGAACATCCCCGCGTCTCGCCCATGGGCGCGCCCCGCT
>CBDDEB010000003.1:0-778013 GCA_965226715.1 Methylacidiphilales bacterium
GTTTTTGACAATTGCCGAAACGTGCACCGGGAAAACATTCGCCACGCCGTTGTAGCCGCCCATGTAACCGATCAACGGGGTGATGGTTTTGACGTAATAGGTCGCCGTTATCTGCACATAATCGGTGGCGCCCCCGGGGCCTTTTATCGCCGGCGCGGTATTGGTGGAGACCGTGCCCGAATTGGTGGAAACAGTGTAACCCGAAAGCAGGGTCAGATAGCCCAGGTTGTTGGTGGAAGTGACGGCCGGAACGCCGGGCAAAGTGGGCGCGCTGATGATCACGATATTCGAGATGGGAAAATTCGAGAGCACACAGTTGCTCAAAAACCAGTACCGGATGCATTCATTGCGCGAGGCCTCGCGGCCCGATGAATCGGTGATGGCCTTGGGAACGACAACCCCGCTGCTGTTGGTTTCGTAGGCGAGCCCTCCCGTGGAGTTCGTGGCCTGGATAATTCGTCCTGAGGTGGCAAAACGCGCCGACTCGCGCAGGGCGTTCTGGACCGAGTTTTCGTAAAAATAGATCTGTGCAAAGTCGATAATGGCAAAAAGAATCACGAAAAACGGCAGACAAATAAGGGCAAACTCCACCGTGGTCTGACCGCCGTTCCGCCCTCTTCGACGTGAAAAGAGTAGTGGTTTCAGACACTTCTCTGTAGTCGATTTCACTCGCTCTACAGTTTTCGTGCTCTCTACGCGATCCATTATGATTCTCACCATTGAAGTGCATTTACCGCGCCACATTGGAGTAAGGGGTCCTTCAGCCATGACTGAAAGCTGGGCCGGTGAGATATTCCACAAGTGCTCTTCTAGTGTCCCGGAACCTGGGTCATCTGTTCCGTCATGGTAATGGCGGCCGGCCCCAGGATAACGATGAACATGGACGGAAAAATAAAGAGGACCAGCGGGATCATGATCTTGACCGGCGTCTTCATCGCCTTTTCCTCGGCTCGCTGGCGGCGCTTGATTCGCATCGCCCCGGCCTGAATCCGGATCACGTCGACCAGCGATCCGCCCAGGCGCGCGATGTAGGTGACGGCCGTGACGAACGACTTCAATTCCTCGACGCCAAGCCGCTCGCCCATGTCGACCAGGGCCTCGTTACGACCCTTCCCCAGCCGGATTTCGCGCAGGGTCAATCCAAGCTCCTCCGCCATGGGACCGGTCGACTTTTCCTGGACGATGGCCATCGCGCCATCAAGGGCCATGCCGGCCTCGACGCTGATCGAAATAAGGTCGAGCGTAAAGGGGAGCGCCTTCCGAATCTCATGCTGGCGCGCCTTGGCCTTGCCCTGGATGTAACCGAAGGGCAACCGATAACCCAGGATGAAGCCAATAAACAGGACGGCGCTCGATTCGGTCAGCAGTCCGTTCGGTATTCCCGTAAAGGAAAGCGACATGAAAGGCACCACGATCATCAAAATATACGAGAGCGTCGTGATCTGCGAAGGCGTCACCTTGCCCTGCAAGCCAGCCTGCGCGATCGAGATCCGCGCGCGGTTGAGCGACGCGCCCGACGTCATGGAGCCTAAAAACTTGGAGAGCTTATCCACCATAGGAAGGACCACCCGGGTGAACGCGCTTTTGCCCATCTCATCCTGGTCGCGCAAGCTCGTGATGGTCCGCTGCTGCTGTCCCGCTTTCAGCCCTTCGAGACGCTGGCTGATGCTCGTCGTTTCGGACGAGGGATGGAACGCGAAGCCCATCAAAATGAAGAACCCCAGTAGGCAGGCGCAGAAAATGAGAAAAAGCGGATCCATACGATCAGACCTCGATGTCGCAGATCTTGTAAATGACGAAGCAACCGAGAAGTTCCAGGAAAATTCCGCCGCCGAGGAGGAGCGGCCCCAGGTAGCGGTCAACGAAGGGCAGGTTATCGCCGACGCGCGGGGTCCAGAGCTTGGACATGTAATCGTAATTGATCATGGCGATGGTCGCCCCCAGTCCGAAGGGAAGCAGTCCGACGATCGCGCCCGAAAGCTTCCCCTGCGTGGTGAGCACCTTGATCTGGCCCTGAATCGCGATGCGTTGCCGGATCATCGCGGCCACCTGGTCCATGATGTCGGCCAAGTTGCCGCCGACGTTGCGCTGGATGCTGAAGGCGCTCATGACAATCTTGAGGTCTTCGCTCGGCACGCGCAAAAGCATGTTGGAAAAGGCGGTCTCGACCGGCACGCCCAGGTTGGTTTCTTTCAGGAGCATCCGAAATTCCATGCCGATCGGATTGGGCGAATCCTTGCTGGCAATGTCGACTCCCTGGAGGAAGGTCTGTCCGGAGCGAAGGGAGTTGGTGATGAGGACCAGAAATTCGGCTAGTTGCGTCACGAACTTGTCGATGCGCATCGAGCGCTTGATCTTCAGAATCGGAATATGCAAAAAGGCCGCCACGCCGGCGACGGCAAAGGCCAGGTAGGGGTTGTGCGAAATCAGGAGCGCCACAATGAACGCCAGGACGACCGCGCCAAACCGCACCGCCAAAAATTCGCCCGGCTTCAGCGGAATATCGCACTGGGTTAATTCCTTTTCCAGAACGTCCATGTAACTCTGCCCGGTGAACTTCGCGAAGATGCCCCGGAAATCGACCGCGGCAAGAGCCGATTTTTTCTCCTGGCCCAGCTCGATTTCCCGCGCCATCGCTTCCGGGTCCTTGGCCAGGTTTTTCAGCTTTTCCCGCAGATCCATCTGCGGCGAAGCCTGGGTCTGGTGAATGCCCCAGCCCGCCAGGATGGCCGCGCCCAAAATGCAGCCGCAGATGAGAATGGTCATCAGATCCATAATCGCGATTGGTTTTGAAAGGCGGGCCGGAAAGTCTCTCTAGGGATACTCGGGGTTGTTGTGGTGCAGAACGCTCTGGTAAATTTCGACCGGGATGTTCAGCTCGTTGGCGTTGAATTTCGCCTGGGCCTTCGGAACAATGCCGAGCCCGCGCGTGACGCCGATGAGCTTGCCTTCCGGGTTGACGCCGGTCTGCTCATATTTAAAGACGTCCTGGAGGGTCACCATATTCCCTTCCATGCCCTGAATTTCGGTGATGGCGACGCATTTGCGGCTCCCGTCCGCGAGCCGGTTGATCTGGACGATGAGGTGCACCGCGCCCGCAATCTGCTGGCGGATGGCCAACTGCGGCAGGTCCATGCCCGCCATCATCACGAGCGTTTCGAGCCGGGCGATGGCGTCGCGCGGGGTATTCGCATGCGTCGTGGTCAGGGATCCGTCGTGGCCGGTGTTCATCGCCTGGATCATGTCGAGCGCTTCACCGCCGCGACACTCCCCGATGACAATACGGTCCGGCCGCATCCGCAGACTGTTTTTAACGAGTTCGCGGATGGAAACTTCCCCCTTGCCCTCGATGTTCTTCGGCTTGCTTTCCAGGCGCACGACGTGGTCCTGCTGCAAATTCAACTCGGCCGCATCCTCAATCGTGATGATCCGCTCGCCGTCGGGAATATAGGACGAAAGCGCGTTGAGCATGGTCGTCTTGCCCGAGCCCGTGCCGCCCGAAATGACGATGTTGAGCGTGCAATGGACGCACGCCTTGAGAAACATCGCCATGCTCTGGGAGAGCGCCCGGAACGCGATCAGCTTTTCCATGGTCAGCGGGCTTTTGCTGAACTTACGGATCGTGATCACCGGGCCGTTGAGGGCCAGCGGCGGGATGATGACATTGACCCGCGAGCCGTCGGGCAGACGCGCGTCGCAAAGCGGACTCGACTCGTCCACTCGGCGTCCGAGCGGCGAAAGAATCTTGTCGATGACCCGGCGGCAGCTTTCCACGTCGAGGAATTTGATCGGCGAAAGACTCAGCCGCCCCTTTTGCTCCGTGTAAATGACCTGGTGTCCGTTCACCATGATTTCCGTGATCGTGTCGTCCTTGAGCAATTGCTCGAGCGGACCGAAGCCGACCATTTCATCGATGATGTCGCCGAGCAGCTTGACCCGCAGCTGGCGTCCGATCGGCACCTTGTCCGCAGTGAGCCGTTCGTCGACAAGTTCCTCGATCCGTTTCTTGAGCGCGCCTTCGTTGCCCCGTTCCAGCAGCTTCGGATCGAGCGCCTGCACGAGATAGGGCAGGAGCTGCTTCTTGAACTGCATGACAAATTCCTGCGCCGCGTCGGGCTGGGCCGAAGCGGCCCGCTGCGAGGTCAGCGGTGAGGTCTGCAACGGATGCAGCGCGGAAGTCGAGGTGGCCACGCTCGGCAGCGCCTGCGTCGCGGGCGGCGGAACGCCGGGACGCGGAGGAATGCCTCCGGCGCCGGGCGGCCGGGCCGGAACCCCGCCGGGGCGCGGGATGGCTCCAGGGACGGGCGCGACCGGACGATTAAAATTAGGGGGAGGAATGGCCATAAACGAAAAAAGTTGGACTCAGGTAAGATAGCATACGAAGGACTACATTACTTCATACTCAGGCGCGTCGATGCTCCTTTTGGCACCAGGCCCTTCTTTCCCTTCGAATCGTCGGCCGGCTTTTCCTGCCAACGGTAGAAGGAAAGCTCCGCCAGTTTATTCAAGACGACCGAAATCGGATGATGCGGTTCCGCCACGACAATGGGCGCGCCGCTGTTGATCGAAAACGTGATGGGGACCGGCGTTGCAGGGAAGGTAGGCCGCGACCGGATGCTCGAGCAGCGATTCAATTTCGCTTTCCGAAATCTCCGCGCCGATTTCGGCCTCGTTGACCAGGACCTTCAGCTTCTGGTTGGTCACCTGCCGGTCGTTCTTCAGAAATTTGATCATGCTCTTGGCCGAGAGCAGCCGCGCCACGTCCCGGCTCGTGATCAGGAAAATGATGTCGCTGGCGTCGATGGCGGCGATGGTCGGACCGGCCATGGCAATGCCGGTGTCGACGATGATGTACTGGCTCAGCGTCCGGGTGGCCGCCATGATCGCGGCGCCGACGTTGTAATCAAATCCCGAGGCGTCAAATTCCTGGTTGGGAGAAGCGAGATAGCGGAACCGGAGCCGCGGATGCAGCGCGAGCGTATTGTTGAGGTATTCCGCATCGAGTGCGCCGCCCTGCTGCACCGCATCCATGATGTTGTTTCTCGGCACGTCGTCGAGCATCACCGCAAAGTCGCCCGGGTTCAGGCTGAAATCGAGCAGCGTGACGCTGTCGCTCAGCTTGGCCATGGCCGCCGCGAGATTCGTCGCCACCACCGACTTGCCGATGCCGCCCCGCGCCGAAACCACCGAGATGACAAACGCCTCGCCCTCGATGCTGGCGGGGGCCCGGTTTTGATCGAAGCGCTCCTGCGCCCGCGGAGCCGCCGTGGCCAGGACCTTGGCGATCTCCGGCGGAGGAATCGGCCCGACCAGCACGTCCCGCAATTCGAGCTGGAGCAGGTTCTGCCAGACCTGCCCGCCCTCGGTTCCTTCCAGGGCGGGAATGACATAAATATCGTGCGCCTTCTGCCGCACCTGGGCGATGAAGTCGAACCCGGTCATGTCGCCGAGGTTGAGCCGGACGATGAGCATCCGCGGATGCCCGGTCAGCATGGTGGCCGCCGCAAACAGGCCTTCCCGGCCCGTCTGCGTCTCGCTGATCAGATTTAGTTCCGGATTAGCCTTGATGGCGTTGCGAATCGCAGTGCAACGCTCAACATCGTCATGGACAAGAAGAACATCAATCATTTGTCACGGCAGAGTCGACGTCGGGGCCAGGGGAGCGCCGCTCGGTTGTTGCCGGGAATTATCCGAGGCCGGCGGCGTGTTGTCAACTGCCGGTGGGGGCTCAGCCGTGGGTGATTCCGCGGGGGGTTGCAGGGTTTGCATGCCGCCCGTGGCGTGCGGGGCCAGGGGCGGAGGTTCGCTGGGCGTTTGCGCGTTCTTCGCGTCCTTCATGTCCTTCGGGGTTTCGGGACGGATGTCGACCGCCTGCGCGTCGTAACGGACCGGCTTGATGATCGGGACGTCGCCCGACTCACGCGCCATGTCGTGCATTTCGGGGAAGAGCGGCTGCGGATAACGCGCGGCATCCGAGTCCCTCATGCGGACGATGTGAGGCGTCACCAGGACGATGACCTCTTCGTTCGTGAAGTCGTCGGCGTGGTATTTGAAGAAAGTGCTGAAAAGCGGAATCTTGGCCAGGAACGGCACCTGGTTGATGGTGCTGCTCACCTCTTTGTCGATCAGCCCGTCGATGGCGACCGTCTGGCCGTCGCGCAGATTGACCCGCGTGCGGGTGGTGCGCACGAAGAAGTCGGGCAGATCGATCGATCCGCCGTTGTTCGGTAGCGCCACCGCGTTCGCCGTCAGACCGCCGTTGGGCAGCGTCAACTGCGTCGAAATATTCATGCCGATCAGCCCGTTTTCATCGACATACTTGACCGTGTTGTCGATGACCGGAACGGTTCCCGACAACTGAATGGGATTGGAAATCCGCGCGACCTTGTCCGCGGTCGGCTCGGAATCCTGCAGGAGATTATAACCGCTGCTCGAGCCCGCGCCGACGCTGCTCGGAATGCCGAAAATCTTCTGGCCGGCCGGTTCGGTGCCGCCCGCGTTCACCAAGTTCAGCGGAGAAATATCCATGTTCACCCCGAGGAAGACCGACGAGGCGGTCAGCGTGGTGAGCGGAGGGCTCGAGGCTGTCGTGACCGCCGCGCTGATGTACGACTGCACTTCCCCTTCCGAATACCAGCCGGGCTGGCCGTTGGTGAGGAAAATATCGGCCTCGCGCAGGATCTTCGCCAGGTTCAGCACTTCATAAAGACGGAAGATGGCCGCCGCATCGACCGTCGCCCCGACGCCGGTCGGGCTGGTGATGAAGTTCTTGAACGCCGCGATCGGGTTCGGCAGCAAATTGAAGGCCGAGGCGCCAAAACCCAGGGTGATGCTGGGACCGGCGCCGCCCGAGGACCAGTCAAACCCGGTGTCGCGCGTGTCGTCGTCCTTGATCTGCATGAAACGGATTTGCGTCCGAATTTGAATGGGGTCGCGGACGGTGAGAAAATTGACAATAAAGGGGCAAAAAGTGCGGGCAACGCGAATGACTTTGGCTTCGTCCAGGTCATCCTGCAGGTCGCCGTAGAGAAAAATCTTTTCGGGAATGGTGGTGTTTTCGCTCGTGGTCGTCGTCTCGGTCGTGTTCTCCTGCGGTTTCGGGGCGAGCAAGCCACCGCCCGTGCCCTGCTGGTCGTTCGGATTGGCGGGAGGCGTAAAGCCCGAGCCGCGGATAGTCCCGCCCTGGGGCGTCGTCGTCGTCGTCGGTTCGATGTAATCGCCGGTCGATTTGGTGTAGCTGCTCGTGGTGATCACGGTCGGCATCGGGAACTTCACCCGCACAGTCAGCCCCTTCACGTTGGCGATGCGCTGGATGTTATTAATGATGATCGATTCCTGCTCGCTGTACTCGCTCTCCTCGATCTCCTGCCCGAGTTGCGCCTTCACCACCACGTACTCCGCGAACTGCTTGACGATCCGGACCGCGTCGTCGAGCTCTTCCTGCGTCGGCACCGTGCCGCCGATGATCGCCTGGTCCTTGTCGAAGGTGATGGTCAGGTTGCGATAGCCCTTGGCCGAAAAGTCATTTTGAATCTCCAGCACATCGGCGCCCCGGTTCTCAAAGGTCGAGATGAAGTAGCGGTAAATCTGCCCCTTGTCCGTGACCGTCAGCGTGGTCTTTCCCGCCTGGAGAGCTTCCACCAGCACGACGCTATCGCTGACGTCGGGCTGATACGCGTGAACGATCCCCTGCTGCGAAACGGAGAAGTCATCGACCGGACCGGGAAAGGTCAGCCGCTTCGACTCGTTGAGATTGATGTAGAGCCGCACCGGAGCGGGGCTGACCGCCACGTCATAGAGCAGTGTGCGGTCGCCGCTCTTGATCGTCAGCGTGGCGCTGCCGCCGGAAATTCCGACGATCGAAAGCTCGTTGGGAGAAACATCCGACTTGTCGACCTTGAGGATATTATCGGGTGAGGCCGTAAAGCTGTCGATCGGCCCGTCGATCGGCAGGAGGGTCGTCTCGCCGAAGTAGACGTCCAGCCGCTGGGCGACGGGAGCCTGGGCATGGCCCAGCCCGCAACCAAGTGCCAGCAGGCACACAAGGAGAGCCAGATTACGGGCTAGGTGGAGTGGGATTGGGTGTTTCATTCGTGTTTCCCTGGGAACCTTGGGTTTTTTCTTCCGCTTCGATTTTCTGGGCAAGCTCTTGCACGCGCACCATGGACGGGTCGATAACCTTCTTCTGCACCTTGCTGTAGTCTCCCAGATAGTCCTCGGAAGCAAAGGGCTTGATCTTGATCTCCGAATTGTCCCTGCGGGCCCGCAGGATCATGCTGAATTTTCCATTTTTCACCTGCGACATGAAGATCAGCGCCTGCGCCTGTTCCGGGGTGACCTCGAACGTGACCGCGATCGTATCGCCCGGCGGCGGCGCCGGATTGATCCCGTCGGTTTTATCCGTTTTGATCTGCGGGCCCGGAACGTAGAGCACGCTCAGATTCTGCATCACCAGCTGCGTTTTGAGAATGAAGGAGTTGTCCGGCGAAAGCGTGGTGAAGAGCAGGTCGACCCGGTCGCCATCCACCGCAAAACCACCGGTGTCGTTGACTTCCGCATTGAAGATCGGGAGCGACAATGCGCGCATTCCCGGCGAAATGCGCTGGGTCATGTAGGGCAGGCTTTTGCCGGCATTGCGGGGAGTCAGTGGATCGCCTTTTTCGATCCTGCGGATCGCATAAAAACTAGCCATATCGGTTCCTTCCGAAAAGGCATCTGGCAAAATGTCGTTGGGAGTCAATTTCATTTCAAAGAAAGCGGGACTGAGCTTCACCCCGGCTTCCACCGGCTGCGTGGCATAGTAGACCTTCCGCATGTGGGTGTCTGACTCCTGAACGACGGGAGCCTTATTGGCGTTCGCCTGATCAATTAGCGCCTGCAGGTCGGCCTTCTGCTTATCCAAAGCTGCTTGCGTCGCCGCATCCTGGCCCTTTTTCCACTGAATAAAGGCCACGATGGCGATAAGTCCCAAGACTACGGCGCCGATGATGGCGTAAGGCGGCGATTTCTTTTTCACAGTGTTATTTCCGGCCCTTAACAGTTATTTTCACGCATTCTTGTATAAAAACAAAGGATGAGTCAATGCTTTTTCGTCGCATATCGTCCTAAGCGTCTCATTATTCCAGCTTTTACACCGCCGAGGCGAGCTCTTTTTTCCTCCCGGCAGGTAAAATTAGCACGCCTTGTTCCAGTTCCGCAAATGGACCCCGACATTTGTATCGTTAAGCTGTAATTATTCGCCTAAACCAAGCGAATCAGCTCATTTATCATGTATTTAGGTTCCAGAAGTCCCAAGAAAACCGACAACTTTGTCACCTTTTACGACAACTCTCAGGCTCATGTTGCCCAAAACCCGGCAAATAGAACCGCTTCATCGTCCGTTTGTCCCTACCTATTCGTTGATCGCCGCCATGGTTTGGGCCATGAGCTTTTCTTCCTTTTCCCGGGCCGCTTCCACATCGTAAGCAAAGTTATCGCGATGATCGGGACTCAAGGGTGACATCGCGCGGCGCTTTTCGATGATCGGAGGAATAACCTTGAGCGCATAATCGACATCGGCCTCGGTGTTGTAATGGCCGAAAGAAAAGCGGACGCAGCCTCGCGCGCGCGCCGGCGTCAGGCCCATGGCGACGAGAACATGCGAGGGATCAAGCGACCCGGTCGTGCAGGCGGAGCCGGACGAGCAGCAAATGCCGAGAAGATCGAGATCAAGCAGGATGGCCTCGGCCTCGACGAAATCGAAAGCGATATTGCTCGTGTTCGGCAGCCTTTGGTCGCGCTTGCCGTTGATGTAGATGTCGGGCAGACGCTCCAGGAGCGCATCCTCAAACCGGTCGCGCAGCGCCCGGACGCGGACCTGCTCGTCGGAAAGCCGCTCGAGCGACAACTCCGCTGCGCGGCCCAGGCCGATGATCGACGCGACATTTTCCGTGCCGCCCCGCTTGCCCCGTTCCTGGCCTCCGCCGATCACGTAGGGGACCAGCTTCGTCCGCTTCTTCGCGTAGAGAACACCCACGCCCTTCGGCGCATGGAGCTTGTGGCCCGAGAGCGAGAGCAGATCGATGTCGCTCTTGGCCACGTGGCTCAAATCGATTTTGCCGGGCGTCTGCACCGCGTCGGTGTGGAAAAGAACGCCCTTCTTTTTGCACATGGAGGCGATTTCCTCGACCGGAAAAACGATGCCCGTTTCATTGTTCGCCCACATGATCGAGACCACGGCGGTATCGTCCCGAATCGCGTTTTCAACATCCGTGACCGAGAGCGTGCCGTCGGCCTGGACCGGCAGCCGCGTGACGCCGAAGCCCATCCGCTCGAGTTGCTCGGTCTGGTTCATGATCGCCGAATGCTCGACCTGGGTCGTGACCACGTGGCGCTTGCCGGAAGTCTGCAAGGCCGACCAGATCGCCATGTTGTCGCTTTCGGTTCCGCAACTGGTGAAAATGATTTCCTTCGGCGTGCAGCCGAGCAGCGCGGCGACCTTCTCCCGCGCTTCCTTCAGGTGACCCTCGACGAACTTGCCGAAGCTGTAGGCGCTGGAAGGATTGCCGTAGTATTCGGTCAGGAACGGCACCATCGCCTCGAAGACCTCCGGCGCAACGCGCGTGGTGGCATTGTTATCGAGGTAAATGACCTCCGGGCGGCTGTTTTCTTCGGAACGTGGTGCGTGCATAAGAGAGCTGGTCAACGTGAACAACCCAGACTACCCAACCCCGCCCGCCATGCAAGCCGGATCGCATCGGAGGAAAGCATCCCGAAAGTGATCGTCTCTCAACCCAAAGCAACATGGGAGGATGTACTTTTTTTCGCGAACCGGACACCCTTTCCCATGAAGAATGCTTCCACGCATGCCGGGCAGCGGCGCGTGCGCGCATGAAGATTGTTCCAAGATATTTCACCGCCTTTGTTTGGGCTCTCGCTGAATCAAACCGTCGTCCTTTCGCCCTAGAAAAGCGGCTTGCGCAATTGCGCCAGGCCCATCGCCAGCACGAGCACGAGATAACTCGCCAGCAAACTCAAGCCGAGCAACGACCACGAAAACGCCGCGGCAAAAACCGTCAGGCCCGCCACCACGCCGCTGGCAATCTGCATCCCGAGCAACGGAATCATCATGATCGGGTCGGCCAGTAATTTCGGCTTCATTCCCGGCCTGACCGGCGTGGCAAAAGTCTCCCCCACGACGCTCGAGGCCAAGCCGAGCGGCACGCCGCCGAAAAGTATGGCCGCCGCGAGCAGTCCCTCGCCGTCGAGCCCAAGCCCGATGGCCACCAGCAGCGCAACGCCCAGCGGCCAGAGAAAACCGCTCAGCATTTTGCCGAAGCGAAAGAGCCGCACACGATGGGGCGACATGGCGAGAAGATCGTCGCATTCCTCCACCGTCCCGGCCGCGATGGTGAACATGCCCGAGAGCACCCCGGAAGCGAAGATCACGAAGAAAGTGATCGCCCGCGCCAGGTCCTCGCGCCCCAGCACGCAGGCGATACCAATCGGCATCAGTGATTGCGCCAGGCACTGGACCATCATCATCGGCGTGCGGACGATCAGCCGCAGGTTCTTGCCGACTTCAAGCCGCAGGACGCCGGAACGAAACGGCGCGTCGGCCGTGCCGGGGCGGGCCGAGGCGACATTTTCCGTCAGGTGCTGCGACCCCTCGACGAAGGCGCGCTCCGTCAGGCGAAGCGTGATCATCGCCAGGGCGACCGCGGTCGAAAAAATCACGGCGAGATCGAGCGGATTTCCCGCGGCGGCCTTCGCGATTCCGACCAGCGGCGACTGGCTGAGCGCGATGAAATGGGCCTGCATCTCCGGCGGCATGTGGGCCTGGTCGCCTGTCAATTGCGCCAGCGAAACGCTGAGCGTTCCCGCAAGAAAAGTCACCCCGAAGATAAGCAGGAACGGCACCGCCTGGGAGAAGAACCGCGCCCGGCGCAACCCGAGCCAGCGGATCAGTCCGAACGAGAAAAGCCCGTCGATGCAGGTCACGATGACGGCCAGCGCGAACCAGACGGCGTAGCCCCACAAAAAGTTGAGATGAAGTCCCAGCACGAAAATGCGGACGTTGATGTAGGGAATGATGATGAAGCCGTCAACGAGACACGATTGCAGGGCGTTGCCGAAAAGCCGTCCCGCGAGAATGGCCCGCGGCGAGACCGGCGAACTCAGGAGCAGGCTGCTGTCATCCTGCTCATGCAGCACTACAAGCGCGCGGACCAGCCCGCCGCTCAACATGACAAAGAGAAGAAAAGCCCAGACCGACGTACTCAGGCCCGCGATGAGATCGGCCTTGTCCTTCGACGGCGAAAGCCACGTGTAGGTGAAGAGCGCAAAGGCCGCAAAGTGGAGTCCAGCCAGGAAAGCGAGTCCGAACAGCCCGCCTCCCGCCCGCAGCAACCGGTCCCGGGTCGTCGCTCCAGCGAGATGCTTGCGCAGGCCCTGCTTGCAGTCGTTCCAGACCAGGCTTGCGCAGACCCGGAAGGAATGGGCCCACGAGCCGGCCGGGAAAGCGCTCGGGGCAAAGGCGGACATCGGCACGTCAGCTGGCCCTTACGTCGTGTCGCGGTAGAGCGTCAACACGTAGGTGCCCAGGCTCAGCCGGTCGCCCTCGTTGATGTAACCGTCCGTCATCGGAATTCCGTTCACGAAAGTACCGTTCGTCGACTCGAGGTCCTTCACCAGCAGCCCCCGCTCGGTCACCTGCAGCAGGCAATGGCGGCGCGACACCTGTTTGCTTTCGACGTAGACATCGCACGTCCCTTCGCGACCGACCACATTCGTCACCTTCTTCACCTTCAGCTTGAAGGTCGGCGATTCCTCCGGGATGAAATAATAATGGGTCTCGAGCTTCTTCTCCTTCCGGTCGACCGGCGACAACATCCGGATCGTCTTGCCAAAACGCTGGTCCAAGCCGATCGAATTCTTGTGCATATACTCCTGCATATCGACTTCGAGATCCTTCGCCGCCGGCTCCGCGCCCGGAATCCATCCGTACGACGAACCCTTCAACTCGAAGGCGCGGTCCAGGGCGGCGGTCCCTTCCATCTTGCCCGCGGCCGCATGAACCACGATTCCATCCTGCACGAAAAGATGGATCGCCTCCTGCGCGTTGAAAACGAGCAGGCAGCCCCGGTCCCGCGTCTGGGCCAGGCGCATAAAGGCCTCGCTAAAGGAGGCGAGGAGTTGATAAAAGCTCATGACCTGTTTTTACCCTAAGTCACTGGTGTTCCCTCGCAAAGGACTTTTTCCAAAACCGCGCGGCGCCGCCGATCGCGCGGCCAGCGGCGGCCTTGGCCGGAAAATAGCGCCCTGCGCAGGACCGTGATTGCATATTCTTAAATTCTCCACCATATTTTAGCACCATGATCGTGTTGCCCTCCGCCAAAATCCTTCTCTTCCTCGCGCTCAACCTCGGGCCTCACCACGCGCCGATGATTTACGCCACGAGCAATTCGGAGAGCTACGTCTGGACCCCCACGCCGACGGGCTGGACGCTCGAAGGAAAAGGCTTTCCCGCTTCCGATTTTACCCGCGACCCGTCGAAAAGCATCACCTTCACGGGCAACCCCTCCAAAGATTCCATTCCCGCCTACCTCCGCGTCGTTTCCGATCATCCATGGCGGCACAACTCCGCCCTGGTTTTCGACAATGGCGACCGGGTCGAAAAGCACGGCGATCACGCCTTCTACATCATCAATGCCGGCGGCGCGAACGAGAAAGTCTTTACGATTCTTTTTCCGAAGTGTGATTAAGCGGGCTTCGCTCACGATTTCGTCAGTCCGCAAGCCATGAAGATTCCGCCCGTGACGAGGGCTGGCGTGCCCAAAACCCCCCACGCCACCGGCGGCATGAGAAAATCGCCGGTAAAATAGGTTATAGCTCCCACCAGAATGATAAGGATTCCGGTGCAGACGATTCCCAGCCCCAGATAATAGGTGGTCGGATTGGTGACTAATATCTTGTCGTTGAAGTTGATACCCATAAATGTCTCCCGGCCTCTGAAATTTTAGTTTCGCACAATAAGCAGCCCCCATTCCAGAACAATCTCCCGACGACAAAGTCGCAGAGTGCTTGCGATCTATTATACACTCGTATATATTGCCTCTCACGTCCTCTGAAGGAATTTTATCTCCTTCGTATTGCCTTATTTACTATCAAAATGAGCTCCATTACACCTTTTTAATTGACCAGATAAACCACAATTAGTAGTAGTAGCCCCCGCGACGTGCTACCTTATACGGTAGAAATCGGACTGCCGGATAGCCGTCGCACCACCGAACTCCAATGCCTCCTCTTCGCCCCATGAAAACCACCCTGCCCAGCGTCCGCCGCACCGAAATCATCCCCTCCGAGACCCCCACGACGAATGGTAGTGGCGCCGGAACGAGCACCGCGGGCATCCACGCCGCCGCCGTCGCCAACGGGGAAAGAAAGACCAAGTTCGAGGATCGCGGCCTCACCTTCGAGCATGCCTTTTCCAAACCCGGCATCCATCCCTACGACGAAATCGAGTGGGAAAAGCGGACCGCCGAAATCACCGACGACTCCGGCAAGGCCATCTTCAAGCAGGAAGACGTCGAAGTCCCCAAGACCTGGAGCGTCCTCGCCACCAAGATCGCCGTCTCGAAATATTTCTACGGCGACATCCAAAACGGCACTGATCCGAAAAAGAACGGCCGCGAAACTTCCGTCCGCCAGCTCGTCCACCGCGTCACCCGCACCATCACCGATTGGGGCCTTAAGGACGGCTACTTCAAGACCAAGGCCAATGCCGAAGTCTTCTACAACGATCTCACCTGGCTCTGCGTCAACCAACATGGCGCCTTCAACTCGCCCGTCTGGTTCAACGTTGGCCTCTACCACCAGTACGGCGTCGGCAGCGAGAGCGGCAAGGGCAACTACTTCTTCAACCGCCAGACCGGCAAGACCGAGCGCGCCGCAACCCAGTACGAATATCCCCAGGGCAGCGCCTGCTTCATCCAGGCCGTCGACGACAACATGGAATCGATCATGGACCTCGCCCGTTCCGAGGCGATGCTCTTCAAGTTCGGCTCGGGGACCGGCTCCGATCTCTCCACCATCCGCTCGACCCGCGAAAAGATGAGCGGTGGCGGACGGCCCAGCGGCCCTCTTTCGTTCCTCAAGGTCTACGACCAGATCGCCAACGTCGTGAAGAGCGGCGGCAAGACCCGTCGCGCCGCCAAGATGAACACCCTCAAGGACACCCACCCCGACATCGAGGAATTCATCCTGGCCAAGCAGAAGGAGGAGAAGAAAGCCTGGGCGCTCATTGAGCAGGGCTACGACGGCTCCTACAACGGCGAAGCCTACGGCTCGATCATGTACCAGAACGAGAACCTCTCCGTCCGCGCCAGCGACGAGTTCATGAATGCGGCCATCGAGGACAAGGATTACTGGACCAAGACGGTTCGCGAAGGCAAGCCCTGCGAAAAGAAAAAGGCGAAGGATCTCCTGCGCAGCATCTCCGAAGGCACCTGGATTTGTGGCGATCCCGGCATGCAGTTCGACGACACCATCCACGGCTGGCACACCTGCAAGGGCACCGACCGGCAGCACTCGACCAATCCCTGCTCCGAATATCTCTTCCTCAACAACACCGCCTGCAATCTCGCCTCGCTCAACCTGATGAAGTTCAAGAAGGCCGACGGTTCCTTCGATGTCAATCGCTTCCGGGCCGCTGTCCGCCTCTTTATCACCGCGCAGGAAATCCTCGTCGACAATGCCAGCTATCCCACGGCGCCCATCGCGGAAAATTCCCACATCTTCCGCACGCTCGGGCTCGGCTTCGCCAATCTCGGCTCGCTCATCATGAGCTACGGCAGCGGCTACGACTCCAACGAAGGCCGCGGCCTCGCCGGCGCGATCACTTCGCTCATGACCGGCACCGCCTACGAAGTCAGCGCCGAAATCGCCGCGGCCACCGGCCCGTTCCCCGGCTACCACAACTCCCGCTGCGCCGGGGTCGAAAAGCCGCTCGCGCCCGACAACGTCAAGCCGATGCTCGAAGTCATCGAGCGCCACCTCAAGGCCTGCGCCGAGATCGACTCGACCGCGCCCGCCGCGATCCGCGTCGCCGCCGTCAAGTCGTGGGAAAGCGCCCTGGCCAAGGGCACCGAACACGGCTACCGCAACGCGCAGGTCACCGTCCTCGCGCCCACCGGCACCATCGGCTTCCTCATGGATTGCGACACCACCGGCATCGAGCCCGACATCGCCCTGGTCAAGTACAAGCTCCTCGCCGGCGGCGGCATGCTCAAGATCGTCAACCAGACCGTGCCCGGCGCGCTCAAGGAACTCGGCTACAGCGCGGCGCAGATCACGGACGTCGTCGACTACATCGACAAGAACGACACCATCGAAGGCGCCCCTCATCTCAAGCCCGACCATGTCTCCGTCTTCGACTGCGCCTTCCGTCCCGCCAAGGGCGAACGCTCGCTCCACTACCGCGCCCACATCCGCATGATGGCCGCGGCCCAGCCGTTCCTCTCCGGCGCCATCTCAAAAACGGTCAACCTGCCCAACTCGGCCACGGTCGAGGACATCATGCAGACCTACGTCGAGGCGTGGAAACTCGGCCTCAAGGCCGTGGCGATCTATCGCGACGGCTCCAAGCGTTCCGCCCCGCTCAACGTCAAAAAGAACAAGGACATGGGCACCGTGGAAACGACCGTCGCCGTGGCCGCGCCTGCTCCCGCGCCCGTCGTCGTCACGAACAAGCCGGTCCGCCGCCGCATGGGCGACACCCGCGTCTCCATCACCCACAAGTTCGACATCGCCGGCCACGAAGGCTACCTCACCGTCGGTCTCTTCGACGACAACAAGAGCCCGGGCGAACTCTTCATCACCATGGCCAAAGAAGGCAGCACCATCGGCGGTCTGATGGACACCATCGGCACCCTCGTCTCGCTCTCGCTCCAATACGGCGTGCCGATCGAAGCGCTGGTGAAGAAATTCTCCCACGTCCACTATGAGCCGAGCGGCTTCACCAAGAACCCCGACATCCGCATCGCCAAGTCGATCACCGATTACATCTTCCGCTGGCTCGGCATCCAGTTCATTCCCGGCTATCGCGAAGCCAGCAACCCCGGCAAGGACCAGCAGGAACTCCCCATGAAGGAAATCCAGGAGATCGAAAAAAAAACGCTGAATAAGCCGATCACCGAACTCCCGGTCAACGAGGAATCGTCCCTCCTGGCCCCCGGCCATCGCATGGGCGGCACGACCACCATCGAAACCGACTCGAGCGAACTCATCATCCGCTTCAAGGACGGCCTTACCTGCCCCGAATGCGGCTCCAACAAGATCAAGCACACCGGCTCCTGCGCCACCTGCCTGAATTGCGGCGCCTCCCTCGGCTGCTCTTAAGGTAGCCGCCGCGGGCCCTCGCGGCGGTTGGTCTGGAAACAAAGCCCCTTCACTTCACGGTGAAGGGGCTTTTCGCTTTCGGGTGGCCGTTTCCTTACTCCACCTCAAACTCAATCCCGCCCACCCAGCCGGCAGCAACATTATAGAGCCACGCCATCAGCATTCCCAAAAGACCGCCCATAACGGTATAGAGCACGGGAATAAAAAGACAAAAAACCAAGCCCAAGCCTGTGGCGAATCCTTGATGCGTGGAATTCTGCTGAGTCGAGGCGAAAAGAGATGCCACGGAACCCAGCAGGATAAAGGGAACAAAAACGAGCGAAATCAGTCCATAAATGATCCCGAGCACGATCCCGAATTTCACCGGCGCAATACGCTTGAGTCGTTTGATCATGGCCCAAGTTCCCGAAGCCAGACGCAACGGTCAAGATTCACATTTTCAAGAGGTTCGCCGACTATCCCAAGAGACGGGCCTGCCTAGTTGGAATAGGCCTTCGGCTGAATCCACTTATCTTCGGAAATCCAGCGGCTACGGTACATGTAATCGCTTAATTGGGCGGTGATCTCGCGCGCGGTCCGATTAGTATCCTCGGTCACACCATGAGCTACATTGCCCGCGCCACCGGCCGCCTCAATGACCAGGGTCAGGGGATCGGTGGCCAGTGACGGGAGCGCGCCCGGCTCGGCATTACTGCCTCCCGTCGTCGAAAAGGTCATGAAAGGATTGCTGTCACCAGTTGATAAATCATAGACCTGCACCTGAGTTTCCAGCTTCGTCGCCCCCGCCCCGAAACCGACCGCTCCGCGCAAGAGACGGCTGCCCTGGTTGACCCGGACAAAACGGCCGCGGATAAGCCATGCACTCTCCCGTTGCGGAGGAAAGTTTTTCGGGGCCGCAACGGCGGGAATCAGCCGCTTGGAAAGATCGACCGTGATTCCGGTGATCATCATCGCCTGAAGGTCCGCTTTAAATTCCTGCAACTCCTGTCCATCGCGGTCAACGTTGAACTCCCCATCCGTTGCGAACGCCTCGACATAGACTTTGTCGGGTTTCTGCTGCGTTGCGACCGCCGTCCCCGGCTGCACGCTAATCGACGCGCAACCTGTCAGTAATAGTCCGATCGAAATCATCCATCCGCAGTGGTTCTTGGTCATGGGTAAGAACAGTACCCTTGATTTGCGCTGGCGCTGCAAAAGAATCACGGCGACGCCAAAAAAGGATAATCGGTATAGCCCGTCGGCCCATGCGCGTAAAACGTCTCTGGATCGGGCATGTTGAGCGGCGCGTCCTTGGCGAAACGGAGCGGCAGGTCGGGATTGGCGATGAAGAGTTGTCCGAAAGCCACGGCATCCGCTTCACCTTTCGCGAGAATCTGGTTCCCCGTTTCTTTTGTAAATTTTTGATTCGCGATAAACACCCCGCCGAAAGCTTTCTTCATCATCGGACCCTGGCGGGGTTCGTCGAGAGATTCGCGGGCACAGATGAAGGCGATCTTTCTCTTTCCCGCTTCGCGCGCGACATAACCAAAAGTCTCCGCCGGGTTCGAATCGCCCTCGTGCACATCGCCATGTGGCGCGAGATGCAGCCCGACCCGGTTCGCGCCCCAGACGGAAATCGCCGCATCGACCGCCTCGAACATCAGCCGCGCCCGGTTCTCGATCGGTCCGCCGTAGGCATCGGTCCGTTTGTTCGTGCTGTCCTGGAGAAATTGATCGAGCAGATAGCCATTGGCACCGTGTAGCTCCACGCCATCGAATCCCGCCGTCTTCGCATTCGCGGCACCCAGGCGATATTGCTCAACAATGCCGGGAATCTCGTCCAACTCCAGCGCCCGCGGCGTCACGAACGCCTTCTTCGGCCGAATCAGGCTGACATGGCCGTCGGCGGCGATTGCGCTCGGGGCCACCGGCAGCTTGCCGTCGAGATAGCTCGGATCGGAAATGCGTCCCACATGCCACAACTGCAAAAGCATCAGCCCGCCCGCTTCATGCACCGCGCTGGTGATCAGTTTCCAACCCTCCACCTGTTCCTCCGACCAAATCCCGGGCGTATCGGGATAACCGACGCCCATGGCGGAAATCGACGTTGCCTCGGAAATGATCAGCCCGGCGCTTGACCGCTGACGGTAATAGTCCGCCATCAACTCATTCGGCACGCGCCCCTCGCTGGCACGGCAACGGGTCAGTGGAGCCATGATGATACGGTTGCGCAGGTTCCAGGGTCCAATGCGGATGGGGTCTTGAAGGGTAGGCATAAGTTATACCATCCCTCCAACTCAAGAATGGTCAAACATCGACCTGGGGGGATTTGCCCGCTCCAAAAAGGGATTGTCGGGAGGCCAACTTCTGGTTAGCGTGCCGGAAACCTCACCCCATCTAAATATCCTATGAAACATCTCCGCCTCCTCCTCTCATTATCACTCGTTGCGTTCCTCGCAACTGTCTCGTTGGCTGCCGCCGATTCGTACGACAGCGACATGGCCACCATCCAAAAGAAAAGCGACACCACCGCCACGGTGATGGTCGACAAGAAAAGCTATGTTGTGCCGGTCAGCTTCGGCGACGGTGCGAGCTGGGACAACGTCATGGACCACTACGAGCTCTCGGATGCGAGCAAGGCCTGTCTCGCCTCGGGCCACGCGAAGCTCTCCATCGGCTCCGACGGCGGCGCGACCTGGTCGAAGAAATAACCCTCCGTTAATCCAGGACGAAAAGCCTCTGCGATTTTTTCGCAGAGGCTTTTTTCTGCCCATGAACGAAACCAATCCCTCTTCTGCGGAGCCACCTTCCGCGACCCTGGCGCCGCTTCAGCTTCGACACCTCGCCCGCGTCGTCTTCACCGTTTTCCTGCTCACCTTCATTGCCTCGCGACTCCTCGTCATTCTCATCATGGGTCGGATGATTCCTGATCTCTTCCTGCATATGGGACAGACCCATGTCCACCACCTCAATTACGGCATCTTCCTTCTCTGCACCGTCGCCGGAGTTCTCCTTTTCTTCCAGGTCAGCGACCGCGAGCGCTGGTGGTGCGCCGTGGCCTACGGCTTCAGCCTCGCCCTGACCTTCGATGAATTCGGCATGTGGCTCCATCTCGGCGGCGGCTACTGGCAGCGCGCCAGCTTCGACGCCGTCATCGTCGTCGCGAGCCTCCTCGGCCTGATCGCGTTTGCCCCTCCGCTCCAACGCATGCGCGCACACCACTGGATCGTCGGCGGAATCGCCTTGGCCACTGCCCTTGGCTTCTACGTCATGCTCTTCAAATCCCTCAATTACGCGGACAAGAAAGTCGGCCCGCGCCTGCAGCACCTTGAAGAACAGGGCCCGCAATAGGGGGACAGTTCTGAAATCCCGACTCGCGCTTTGCATGGCCTGCCACTCCACTTCGAGCGTTTAGCGGATTCGTTGCTACGTGGGCCGCTTCACCCCAGCGCCCAAGTCTCTGTCCTTTAGCGCCTAACGACCCTACTTCTTTACTGGCACGCTCCCTGCAAAGGATAGTTCCATGAAAAACCTCATTCTCTGTTGCCTTGCCTCTTTCGCCCTTGTTTCCCTGGCCGCCTGCTCATGCGACAACGATAAGCATTCGATGAGCACGACGAACCAATCGGCGTCGATGCAAACGGACACCAAGGACATGCAGTCCCACCACTAACATCGTAAAAAATACCACGCAGCTTTGACTGGGGGCCGATGGGGATCTTTCCCAAGGCCCCCAGTCCCGTTCCGGGCATCTGGGGTGATGACGGATGGATTCTTTCCATGGCGCGAGTCTGCTTTGTCTTTGCGCCTCTCCGTGCCCGGTAGAAAAAATCCTTTCGGCGTGACCCGCACCGACTTTTCCGACAGCCTTTAAGGGATATGCCAAACCTTCGTCGATTTGGTATTTTTGGCTTTGTCGTCCTTGCTTTCATCATGACCGGGATTTCCTCTGCCCAAGCCGCGCCCCACCCCGTTATCGCGCTCTTTACCGATTATGGCTGGGAGGACCCCTACGTCGCCCAACTCAAGGGCGCCATCCTGACCGTCGATCCCAGCGCGCGGATCATCGATCTCACCCATAGCATCACCCCCTTCAACATCACCGAGGGCGCGTGGCTCCTCGATCAAAGCGCCGAGGAATTTCCTGCGGGCACCATCGTGGTCGCCGTCGTCGATCCCCAGGTCGGCACGCCCCGCGACCCGATCCTGGTGGAGACGGCCAAGGGAAAGTTCTTCGTCGGCCCCGACAACGGGCTCTTCAGCCAGATCATCCAGCACGAAGGTTTTTCGAAGGCGTGGAAGCTCGACCGGCCTGAATTCTTCCGCCCCGGCGACACCTCCCACACCTTCCATGGCCGGGACATCTTCGGTCCCGTCGCCGCGCACCTTGCCGCCGGCACCGATCCGGAGCGGCTCGGTTCCCCGATCAAGACATTGCTCATGTTACCCGATATGGAACCGACCTTCTCTGGCGGACTGATTTCGACCGAGGTGGTCCACATCGACCGCTACGGGAACGTGATTCTCAATCTCGACAGCGGCAACGAGCTCGCCGGGAAGCTTAAGGAAGGCAACCTCGTCAAAATTTCCATCGGCCGGGAAGGCTACTCCGCCCCGCTGGTCAAAACCTACGGCGACGTCGACAAGAACCGACTCCTTTTGCTCTATGGCGGCAGCGGCCTCCTGGAGATCGGCATGAACCAGGGCTCCGCCGCGCACCAATTGAAGGTGGAGCCCGGCACGACCGTTTACCTGCGACCATGAACGCCTACTTCTTCAAACCCATCACCCAGGAACGTATCTGGGGCGACCATAATTTGACCCAGCTCTTCGGCCGCGTGCTGCCGGAGGGGAAAAAAATCGGCGAAAGCTGGGAGCTCGTCGACCGTCCCGAAGCGTGCAGCGAAATCGAATCGGGCCCCGGCATCGCGCCCGGTTCCCATCAAAACATCCACACCTTGTGGCAGGAAAAACGGATCGACGTTTTCGGCACGCGCGCGCCCGATCTCGCCCGCTTTCCCATCCTCATCAAGCTGCTCGATTGCCAGGACAACCTCAGCGTCCAGGTCCATTCGCCGCCCGGTCATGAGGGCGAACCCAAGACGGAGATGTGGTACTTCCTCGAGACCACCCCCGAGTCCAAGATTTACGCGGGCCTGAGAAAAGGCGTCACCCGGGAAAAATTTGAGAAGGCCATCGGCACGCCCGAGCTTCCCCAGCTTCTCGGCCACCTGCACGCGCAGCAGAGCGACGCCATGTTCCTGCCGAGCGGGCGCGTCCATGCCATCGGTGGCGGCAACGTCATCCTCGAAATCCAGCAGAACTCCGACACCACCTACCGCGTCGACGACTGGGGCCGCGTGGACGACCAGGGGCGGCCGCGCGCGCTCCATCGCGAGCAGGCGCTTGCCTCGATCCGCTTCAACGACTTTGAGCCGCAATTCGTCCAGCCGCACGGCGAGCGGGTCATCCAGTGCCCCTTCTTCACCGTCGAGCGCGCCTTCATCTACCCCGGCGAATACCGCGTCTGGACCAGCGACCACGGCAGCTTCCAATATCACTTCCTCGCTCAGGGCGAACTGAAGATCGACGACACCACGCTCAAGCGCGGCGCCAGCTGGTTCGTCCCCGCCAGCGCCGAGACCTACAACCTCGAGCCGGTCGGCGAAGGGGCGGAGCTCATCACGGTCCAGTGGGGAAGGTGACCGGGGCCCTTCTGACGTTTTGGCTTAAAGAGCGTTGGTGGCTTATTTTTTTAGCACATCTTGCCGAAAAAGGGGATGGAGCGCAGAGGCTGATTTCCCGGTTTGCGCAAAGCGGGCCGCCCGTTAAGTTAAATTAACCTTCACCCAGGAGATCCCATGCTCACTTCTCGCCGCCAGGTCCTCAAAATCCTCACTGCCGCCGCCATCGCCTCGACCACTCTCGGCCGCCTTCCGGTCTTTGCGCAAACCGCCGCCGCCGCGCCTGCGCCTGCGCCTGCGCCTGCGCCCACCGGCCCTTACGTGCTGCCCAAACTCCCCTACGCCTACGATGCGCTGGAGCCCTCCATCGACGCGGAAACGATGCATCTCCACCACGACAAGCATCACAAGGCCTACGTCACCAAGCTCAATGAAGCGCTGGCGAAGGAGCCGACGTTCACGCCGCCGGCCAATGTCGATGATCTCGTCGCGCATCTCGATGCGGTCCCCGAATCGATCCGCACCGCCGTGCGGAACCAAGGCGGCGGACACTCGAACCATTCGCTTTTCTGGCAGACACTCTCGCACCGAGGTCTCGGAAACCACGACAGAGATGAAAGCATCCCCTCGAAGCCGGGTGGCGACTTCGCCAAGGCGCTGGCTAATGACGTAGGCGGCCTCGACAAACTCAAGACCGAAATGGCCGAGCAGGGCGGCAAGCTCTTCGGCAGCGGCTGGGTCTGGCTGGTCCTCGACGGCGGCAAAAAGTTGACGATCCTCACGCTGCCCAACCAGGACAGCCCGCTGATGGAGGGCCACTATCCGCTCTTCGGCATCGATGTCTGGGAGCACGCCTATTATCTCAAGTACCACAACGTCCGGGCCGACTACATCGCGGCGATCTGGCACGTGGTCAACTGGGACTTTATCTCCGATCGCTATGCGGCTGCGATGAAGGCTTAATAAGACAGATAAAACCCAGGGGACAAATGGGAGCGGGCAGAAGTCAGGGTCGGGACGGAGTCCGACCCTCCAGAAATTATTCGTCCGCGCCGACGTCGCGCCGACCACTCTTTGTCTTGGCCCGTCTGCGTTTCAACTCGACGAACTGCTTTTTGATGCCGCGGGGCCGGGGCGCGTTCTGACGGCGTTTCAACTCGCGGGCGGAACGCCTTTCCTGCGCCTGCCGGTCGCGGAGGCGCTGCAATTGCTCGGCCAATAATTTCCAGGCGGCGAGCCGGTTCGACGCCTGCGTGCGATGTTCCTGCATCTTGAGCAGGATATTCCGCGGGGCGTAACGCAACTGCACGCAGGTCGCCACCTTGTTCACGTTTTGCCCGCCCGCGCCGCCGGAATGAATGAACGATTCCTCCACCCGCGCCAAATCGCAGCCGAGCGCGAGGAGGTGCGCGCGCACATATTCAGGCGGAAACGCGCTCATCTCATCCCGCCCTTTTGGATGCGGAAGGGCCGCTTCGGCCGCTCCGGGTCGTAGGGCTCGACATGGACCATCACGTCGCGCACCTGCGGCAGTTCGCGCTGCAATTGCGCCTTCACCTCGTGCGACAACCGGTGTCCCTCCTGCACCGAAATCTTCGGATCGACCTCAATATGAAGGTCGACCATCAACCGCATCCCGAGCTTCCTCACCCAGACCTTGTCGACGCCCTTGATTCCCGGACAGGCGCAACTGGTCTGGTAAATAAATTCCAACAGCGCCGGGTCGACCGAGCCTTCCATCAATTCGTGGAGCGTCGGCCCGAGCAGCCACAGCCCCGTCCCCATCAGCCATACACTCGCCGCCATCGCCGCCCAACTGTCGGCATGGTTCCAGGCCGGGCCGCCGACCCAGGCCACGATGATTCCCGTCAGCGCCGCCACCGAAGTCACGACGTCGCTGCGCTGGTGCCACGCGTCGGCGACGACCGCCACGCTGCCGATCTCCTTCCCCCGCGCGCGCATCCAGTGGAACATCCGTTCCTTGACCAGGATCACCGGCACCAAAACGAGCAGCGTCAACGGGCTCGGCGCATGACGCGTTTCGCTCAGCGAGAGCGTCGCCTGCCAGAAAATCAATCCTCCCACGCCGAACAACGCGAGGGCCGTCACCATCGAGGCGAGCGTCTCGGCCCGCCCATGCCCGGCCGGGTGCTCGACGTCGGCCGGCTCCGACGCCTTTTTCAAGGCATAGAAGGTCACGCACGAACCCATGACGTCGGCGAACGACTCGCATGCGTCGGCGATCAGCGCGTAGGAATGGCCGAGGACGCCCGCCGCCAGCTTGGACGCGCCCAGCGCGCCGTTGACCAGGATCGCCTTCAGCGCGGAGCCCTGCCCCGTGCGCAGACTCCGCTCCGGAGTCATCCGCGCGGCTTCGAGCGCCTCGGAGCTTGGTGGGGGCATTTCGAAGTATGCGAAGCCCAACCCGAGATTGGCAACACTAACACCTGTCACCCGCCGTTTACATAAGCAATCGCAAACCCGAACTGGCTCTCGAGATCGTGCATCCATCGGCGCGCCGTTTCCTCGACCTTGCCTTCTCCGAGCAACACGCGCCGGACATGGTTCTTCCCGTCGGTCATGCCGATGGAAAACTCGACGACGCTGGTGCCGAGGTCGTCCGGCAGCGACCGGTATCGCGCCGCGACCGAGACGATTTTCGCCTTCTCCGACGTAAGCCACTGCTCGAAGCCTTCGACGGTCAAGCCGGCGGCCTCGAGGAATTCGCGCTCGCTCCAGGGCACCTCGCGGAAGCGACGGAGGACGAAGTCGCGGTCGAGAAACGAGAGCAGATTGCCCGCCTTGGGACCCGATTCCCGATCGAGCAAGACGCGGTAGATCGCCTTGAACGCGCTCGGCTGGTCGATCGGAGTCTGCCGCGCGGCATTGAAAACGGCGATCTGCAACGCCTCGTCCTGCCACGTCGCGGCGCCAAGCTGGTCGGCCAGGATATGGAGAAATCCGCGCTGCGTCGCCGAAAGCTCGTCCGCGCGGGCCGGCAGGGTCTCCTGCAAATGAGTCTTTTCCTCCTCGGTCGCGTAGTGGTCGAGCCAGTAGGTCGCGGCGCGGATGCGGAGGTCGAGATGCTTCCGCTCGAGTTCCGTGAACGGCGCGCCCTTCCGCTTTTCGAGTTCCTTGACCGCGTCGAGATGGGGCATTTGGATAAGCGCGGTGACGAGCTGGAAATCGGCGGTCCAATAATCGGGCTCGGGCGCGACCTGCGAGAGTTCGTAGACGCGCTGGTCGTCGGGCTTGAGATTGGGGTCGTGAAAATAGCGCTGCTTGGCGCGGTCGAATTCGTTGAACGCCTTGAGAATGTGGACTTCCGAGGCCTCGAAATTGACGTGCTGGCGCGGCGGCGTGCGGATCATCAAAAAGCGGAGCACCTCGGGCGGCAGAAAATCGGCCATGTCGCGCGAGGTGACGCCGATGCCCTTGGAGGAACTCATCTTCGCGCCGCCGACCAGAAAGAAATCGTAGGGACAATTCAGCGGCGGTTCCTGGCCGAAAATCTCGCGCAGGCAGGCCGCGGCCACATCGCGCGAGCCGCCCTTGGTGCTGTGGTCGCGCCCCGCGCCTTCGATGGTCACGGGAAATGTCCGCCACTTGGCGCACCACTCGAGCTTCCACGGCAATTTTCCGCGGCCGTCGAAGGGCGACATCTTTCCCTCATGCCCGCAGCCCTTCGCCCATTTCACAAGATGGGGCCGGCACGCATAGGTCACTTCCGCGCCGTCGTAGGCGGTCACTTCCGTCGTCCCGATGCGTCCGCAATTTTCGCAAATGACCTGGAACGGATGCCACGTCTCGGGCCGGTCCGATCCGCTGACTTCCTTGTAAATGCGGCGGACGACATCGGCCTTGCGCAGGATCGCGTCGATGGCTTCGTTGAATTTCCCCGAGCGGTAGATGTCGCGCATGCGGTAGAATTCGGGCCGGATGCCGAGATCGGCGAAGACGCTGAAGAATTCGGAGATGAAATGCTCGGCCATGTCGGTGGCGCTCGAGCCGGGCGGCGGCGGGACGTTGCAGAGCGGCGCGCCGAGAAATTTCTCGAAGACCTCGGCCTGGCCGTAGGGAATTTCGTCCACCGGATCGTAATCGTCGACGCCGAAGAGATACCGCACCGGCACGCCCTTGCTTTGCAGCGTCCGGAAAATCGCATCGTGAATCAGCGGCCCGCGCAACGCGCCGATGTGGGCGCGGCCCGACGGCGTCTTCGAGTCGTTGATCGTCTGCGGCCCCGCCTGCCCTTCCACCAATTTATCGCACCAAAACATAGAGCACTCCAGTAAACCACAGCTCATGCGCCCCTGCACGTAAAACGTCGGGGCGACGCCTCAATGCCCCAGGTCGCTGACTTTGCCGCCGATGTTCTCGATCTCGGCCCGGAGCGCCTTGCGATATTTTATTTCCAGCGAGGCGCGCATTTCGTCGAAAGAATAAAAGTTATTTGGATTTTGGACCGCGTCCATGTCCTGGTCGGCGATGCCCTCGAGATCCATGACCAATTCGCGCACCGCATCGAGGTTTTGCGACTTGTCCGTATCGGTCGAGCTCTTGTGGTAGTTGTCGTGCGCGGCCGTGAGTTTTTCGTTCCGCAGATAATAGCGCGAATCGGGATGGCCATACTCGTCGGTGCTGACCAGGTTCGCCTTCTCGTAACTCGCCCCGTTCATGAACGAATCGAGGCAGCGGCTCACGTCATGAAAATTTTTCAGGAAAGTCGTCTCGGCGAGAAAGCGGTTCCAATCGTAGGGCTCCCAGCGGGGGACGGTGTCGAGCCGGAAGCCGAAGTAACGCATCGCGCCGGTGATGGCCGAGTTCTTGTTGGCAAACGAGGCCTTGTCGATCTCGCTGGTGGTGTTCACGCGCAACGCCTGCGTGACCACGGCCAGGACCTTGCCGCTCTTGACGTGGAAAACCGGGCCGCCGCTGTTGCCGTGATAAATCGGGTTGCTGAACTCGACCCGCTCCGGCCCGATCCCGAGCACGGTCCCCTTCGTGTCGAGCACGACCTCGCCGCCCTCGCTGTTGCCGGGAGTGATGACGGCGTCGCCCGGGCGGACGGTGGCGTCGAGGTTGGTGGCGAGCTCGAGATAGCTGTAATGGTCGTCCTGAATCAGGAACATCGCGAGGTCCCGGTCGGACGCGCCCTTCAGCGACAGCGTTTTGATTTCCGCGCCGGTCGTGGTCAGAATTTTGATATTCGGATTCGCGGAAATGACGTGAAGATTGGTCACCACGGCGGGACCGTCCGCGGTTCGGACCAGGAAACCGGTTCCCTCGGCCACGTCGCCCTTGATCACGACGACCGCGTGGGCCAGGTCCTCCGCCGTGCTCGCGGCGTTCAGGACCGCGGGGGCGGAATTGACGACGGGAACCGCGGGTGCGACCGGTGGCGCGGATACCACCGGAGCCGAGGCGGAGATCGATGACGGAGGCAGATAGTTGGTCGGCACGTTCGTGGAATTCGTGGCGGCCACGCCCGAGCCGATCTCGACCACCGAGAGATGCCACGGCGACGTTTGGCCGCCGGGCGCCGGGCTGACTTGAAGAGAAAAAGTTCCGCCCTTGGGCTGATAAAGCGACCCTTTCAATGAGCCGGAAGCGCCCGTGACGACGGTGCCGTCCGGGGCGAGCAGCGTGATCGAAATGACGGCCGGGCAATCCCACCGTATTTCCCATTTGTCCTGGACCTGGAACGGAGGCGTCGTCGTGGCGGTCGCGCCGTCGAACGATTGCACCACTTTTTCCTGCGCGCGGCCGGGCAGGCCGGCGAGCCAGGCGCTCGCGAGCAGGACGAAAAGGAAGGCGCGCATGATGCAGGTTATCATCACCGCATCGCTCCCAAAAGCGGAAAAGGCGGCACGAATGCCCTTTTGCCGTCACTCCAAGCCTGTTAATCTTCGCCATGCCCCTGACCCGTCGTGACTTTGTCCGCACGCTTTTTGTCGCTTCGCAAACCGCGCTGGCCGGTCGCCTTATGTCGTCACCGCTTTACGCGGCCGATCCGTTCGCGGGCGCGGTCAACTTTGCCGTCGTCGGCGATTGGGGCCGGGGTGGTCGACCGGACCAGGTGCAGGTCGCGCAGCAAATGGCCATCGCCTGCAAGAAGGCGGGCGCGGCGTTTGTGGTCTCCGTCGGCGACAACTTTTACGAGAATGGCGTCGCGTCGGTCGAGGATCCTCAATGGCAGCAAACGTTTGAAAAGGTCTATAACGCTCCTTCGCTCCAGATCCCGTGGTACGTCATTCTCGGCAACCACGACTATCGCGGCAACTGCCAGGCCGAGCTCGATTACGGCAAGACCCATCCGCGCTGGAACATGCCGGCCCGGTACTACACGCATGTTTACCCGATCGACGCGTCGAGCAGCCTCGAATGCTTCTTTATCGACACCACGCCGCTGATCTCGGAGTACAAGACCGAGGCCGACATGAAGGCCATCTTCACCCAGGACGTCGATCGCCAGCTCAAATGGCTCGACCAGTCGCTCACCGCCTCGAAAGCCCAATGGAAGCTGGTCTTTGGGCATCATCCGATTTATTCCGCGGGGACGGGCCACGGCAATCAGCAGGACATGATCGACCGGGTGCTCCCCATCCTGCAAAATTATAATATCCAGGGCTACTTCTCCGGCCACGACCACGACCTGCAGCACCTGAAGGACGATGACCTCAATTATTATATCTCGGGCGGCGGGTCGGAGCATCGTCCGGTCAAGACCACGCACGAGATTCAATTCGGCCAGGCCACCTCGGGCTTTCTCCTGGTCTCAGTGCGTCACAACGACATGCACGTCCGCTACATCGACAATCTCGGAAACACGATTTACACCACCACGGCGACCCCGAACAAGCAGGCTTGAACTCAAGGTAAAGGGGTTCGCCACAGCTTGACCCTACTTTGAAGGCCTATTATCCTTTTTACATGACCGCACGGGATGTCATTTTGAAAATCGAATCGTTGCCGCAGGGTGAGCGCGACCAGGTGGAAGCGTGGCTGCGGGCTCAAGACGCAGCCCGTGAAGACGCGATCGATCTCGCCGTCCTCGAAGAACGGAAAAATGAACCGGCGCGAGATTTCCGCACTGTTCTGGCCGAACTCGGAATCCAGACGGAGTGAAGTACCGGATCGTTATTCGCCCCAGTGCGGAAAAGGAACTGGGACGTCTTGGACATGAGGAACAGCGGCGGGTTTCCAAAAAACTTCTCCTCCTGGAAAATGAACCCTTTCCTGCGGGAGCCATTGCGTTACAGGGTCGGCGAGGTTATCGCGTTCGTGTCGGCGATTATCGGGTGCTCTATGAGGTGGATGAACCATCCAAACTCGTGAACGTCACGGCCATTGGCCATCGGCGCGATGTTTATCGCTGATTCCTCCAATTTTACCCTTGCGCTCTTTGGCGACTCTGCTTAAATCGACCCTCACCTTATGGAAGCAGCGCTGAAAACGGAATATACCAAGGAGTTCAAATTGCATGAGAAGGACACCGGCTCGGCCGATGTCCAGATCGCGCTCCTTACCCATCGCATCAACGACCTCACCAAGCACTTGCAAAAGTTCAAAAAGGACCATAGCTCGCGCCGCGGTCTCTTGATGATGGTGGCCCAGCGTAAGAAGCTCCAGGATTACCTGAAGCAGTCCGATTCCGCCCGCTACGATAAGGTCATTCAGAAACTAAACCTGCGTAAGTAGACCCCCGCACCGCGAAAGGCCCTTCCGCCTGGCGGACCGGGTCATCCGGAAACTTCAGAGTACAATCAACTTCGTTCCCGCCAGCGGTATTTAGAAAATACCACCCTGCGCAGCAGCTGAGTTCATTGTCCTCTGCGTTTTCTTTTCCGGTTGGGCGCCTGTTTGCGCGCTAACTCAGAAAAGAACAACATGTCCACCATTCACACGGTGTCGGCCCCGTTTGGCGCCCACCCCATCATCATCGAAACCGGCAAGCTCGCCAACCTCGCCGACGGCGCGGTCACCGTCCGCTACGCCGACACCCTCGTCATCGTCACCGCCGTCTCCTCGACCAAGATCAAGGAAGGCCAGGACTTCTTTCCCCTCACCGTCGAATACCGCGAGCGCGCGGCCGCGGTCGGCAAGATCCCGGGCGGCTACTTCAAGCGCGAAGGCCGTCCCTCGGAAAAGGAAATTCTCACCTGTCGCATGACGGACCGTCCCCTGCGCCCGCTCTTCCCGAAGGGCTATCTCTACGACACGCAGATCATCACCACTCTCCTCTCCGCCGACGGCGAGAACGATCCCGACATGCTCAGCATCAACGGCGCCTCCGCCGCGCTGATGGTTTCCGACATTCCGTTCGGCGGCCCGATCGGCGCGCTGCGCGTCGGACGCGTTGACGGCAAGTTCGTCACGAACCCGACTCACCAGCAGATGGAACTGAGCGACCTCGACCTCGTCTACGTCGCCACGGAAACCGAGATCCTCATGATCGAGGGTTCCGCGCTCGAAATGCCCGAAGCCGATTTCAAGGCCGCCCTCGCCTACGCGCAGGAGGAGGCGCAGATCGTCATCCGCCTGCAAAAGGACCTCGCCGCCAAGGTCAACAAGGCCAAGCGCAAGCTGCCTCTCTATGAAGTGAAGCCCGAGCTGGTGCAGATGGCGTACGACCTCGTTTCGAGCCGCATCGAAGGCGCGATTTATCGCCCGAGCAAAGTCGAGCGTTACGCCGCGGTCGGCGCGCTCAAGGACGAAGTGGCCGTGGCGATCAAGGCGAAGTATCCCGATGCGACCAGCTTCGACATCAGCTCCGCGTTCGACCAGGTGCAGATCAAGGCGTTCCGCACCGCGATCCTCGACAAGAAGCAGCGCAGCGACGGTCGCGGCACCACCGAGATCCGTCCGCTCGCGGGCGAAGTCGGCCTGCTCCCGCGCTCGCACGGTTCCTCGCTTTTCTCGCGCGGCGAAACCCAGGCGCTCTGCCTGGCGACGCTCGCGCCGAGCGACGAAGCGCAGGACCTCGACGGCTATACCGGCGGCGAGATCACCAAGCGGTTCATCCTTCACTACAACTTCCCGCCCTTCTCGGTCGGCGAAACCGGTCGCGTCGGCGGCCTGAACCGCCGCGAAATCGGCCACGGCGCGCTGGCGGAACGGTCGCTCCTCGCGGTCATCCCGAGCGAAAATGATTTCCCCTACGCGATCCGCATTTCGTCGGAGATCATGGCGTCGAACGGCTCGACCTCGATGGCCTCCGTCTGCGGCGGCTGTCTCGCGCTTATGGACGCGGGCGTGCCGATCAAAACGCCCGTGGCGGGCATCTCGGTCGGTCTCGTCACCGAGCACGACGACAACGACAACCTCAAGCGGTATCTCCTCCTCGCCGACATTCTTGGCTCGGAAGATCACTACGGCGACATGGACTTCAAATTGTGCGGCACCAAGGACGGCGTCACCGGCTTCCAGCTCGACCTGAAGCTCGGCGGCATTCCGCTCTCGCTCATGAACGAGGCGATCGACCAGGCGAAAATGACGCGGACGCAAATCCTCTCGTTCATGGAAACGGTCATCAACGCGCCGCGCACGGAGATGTCGCAGTTCGCCCCGCGGATCGAGACGATCCAGATCAACCCGGAAAAGATCGGCCTCGTCATCGGACCCGGCGGCAAGAATATCAAGAGCATCGTGGCCGAGACCGGCGCGGAAATTAACATCGAGGACGATGGCCGCGTGAAGATCTACTCGACCAGCGGCGACGCCATGGAACGGGCCAAGGAAATCATCCTCGGCATGGTCGGCGACATCGAAATCGGCAAGATTTATCGCGGGCGAGTCGTGACGCTGAAGGATTTCGGCGCGTTCGTCGAGGTGCTCCCCGGCAAGGACGGCCTGGTCCATATCTCCGAGTGGTCCGACCAGCGCGTCAACCGCATGGACGACGTGGCCAAGGTCGGCGATGAAGTCTGGGTCAAATGCATCGGCCAGGACGACAAAGGCCGCAGCAAACTCAGCCGCAAAGCCGCGATGAAAGAGCGCGCCGCCCAGGGCCTCGAAGCGCCCGCGCAAAAAGCGTAAGTTTATAGCTGTAGCGGCGGTCTCCGACCGTCGCCGCCTGAAAAGCCGTCCTGCGCAAGCGGGACGGCTTTTTCGTTAGACGCTCGCAACAAAGTGCGGATTTTGGATTCCTGGCTGAAATCGTCGCCATTGTTCCTGTCCGACACTGCCCTCGGGAAAAGCCTCGAGTTTTATCTCGTCATCAAAGTGCATCGAGAAACCTCCCTTCTCATCACAATCCACCGATACCACAGTTGATGGATGGACTTCAGATTCACGACAAAGAGCCTCAGCCACTTGATCAAACTTACTTTTGCCCAGGACATCCCAATCTTTGCCAAGGGCGTCACCTTCTGGACTTCGGTAAAAGTCACCCTTAGCAACTATGATTAGCCCGATCCTCGAAAAGCGCCAAGGGCATTGTACATGAATCGCCCACTCGCCGACGCATTTGGTGCTACCATCATGCGTTGGAACTTCTCTTAACTCGCCAAAGTGGAGCCAAAACAAATCAGCCGCCCGTCCCATCCGGCGTAAGGGAAGGCCGATTAAGGGGAGAAGCGCTCGATGATTATCAAAAGCGTTCATAGGGCGTCCTTTTCTTTTAGCCGAGTCGCCGCTGGATAACCGCTGGGTTTTGCTGGAGGTTCATGACTGCCGCAATGATGACTCGATCGGATTCAAGCGAGTAAAAGATGCCGTAAGGAAAGTGTGGGATAAGCAACCGCCGGTAGCGACCGTGAAAAAGGGGTGCGATCTCGGGAAAAGTGCGGATGTAAGTAAAGGCGGCATCCAGATGCTCATGAAGAGGGTGCCTCGACCTTCTTGATACTCCTCGTAGTATTCGTAGGCTTCCTGAATATCGATGTCCGCAGATAAGAGGAAGACCAGCTCGCTCATGTACCCGACCCAAGAAGCCGCTGCTGAATGGCTTCCCAAGTGGTGACCTTCGTCGGGTCTTTGCGATAATCCTCCATGCGTCGATCAAGTTCGGCCAGCTGTTCGGAGGTAACCGGAAGCTCGGTGGGGTGCGAAGCCAGATCGTCCCACAATTCCGTGACGAGAGTGAGCTTCTCGGTGGGCGAGAGGCGTTGGATGTCAGGATGTTGCTCAAGCATCTTGTAGCGAAGCTAGGCCTTTCCCCCGCTGGATTCAACCTTGAAATAAGAGAACGCTTTGATCCAACCTGCCGTTGACACATCACCAAATTTCTCCCTTTTCCCTTTAACTTTTTCCTTTTACCCTTCCTCACCTATGCCCCTCAAAACTGGAACTTCCGCCCCCGACTTTACCCTCAAAACGAAGACCGCCCATGGCCTTGAGGAGGTCAAACTCAGCGATAATTTCGGCAAGCGCGCAACCGTGCTGCTTTTCTTTCCGCTCGCCTTTACGGGAGTTTGCACGCAGGAAATGTGCGACGTTTCGGGCGGCATATCGGCTTACGAAAGCCTGAACGCGGCGGTGTATGGCATCAGCGTCGACAGCCCGTTCGCGCAGGAGGCCTGGGTGCAGAAAGAGAAGATCACGATCAAGCTCCTGAGCGACCTGAACAAGACGGTGATCAAGGCCTACGATGTGGTTTTCCCCATGCTGGCCGGGGTGGGCGATACCGCCGCGCGCGCCGCGGTGGTGATCGACAAGGCGGGGAACATTGTTCACGTGGAGCAGACCGCCACGCCGAAGGACTTGCCGAACTTCGAGGCGGTCAAGGCCGCGCTGGGGAAGCTGAAGTAGGGGAAGCGAAGCTTCGCGGACAAGTGCGTTCCCAAGTGCAACTTGGGAACGAGGAAGGCGGATTTCGCACAGAGGACCGAAGAGTTAAAAGGCAGAGGTCGGAAGAGGAGAACTGGATGGATAAGAATAGGAAGCTTGGGGAATGCTCGCCTTGGATCGGAAGCGCCTCTTTTCATTTGCATTTATCCTATTAAAAATCCTCCTGCTTTCCTCTTCAGCCCTCTGGCTTCCATCCTCTTCAGTCCTCTGTGCGAAACCTTCTGCCTTTGCACATTTTCGGATCGCTTATATAGTAACCGCATGAGCACAAGCACCGATCCCGCCCACGCTGCCGATGTCTTGAAAGCGCAAGCTTCGGAGGCTGTCCGCAAGGTCAGCGAAACCCTGAACGACCAGGCCAACGTCCTGCGCGACTCGGCCACGAGCGCCCGCTACAACACGCAGGATTTTATCGAGAATAATCCGTGGCAGTCGGTGGCGATTGCCGCGTCGGTTGGATTTCTCATCGGCATTATTATCGCGCGACGGTAGGCCGGCCACTTTCCAGATGAGTTCTGGCGGGTTCTGGGCTAGCGTCTGATTGTGCCCAAAAAAGCCGTCGCCACTTTCTTCCTGCTCGCGTTTCTGGGAGCAGCAATTTTTGTCTATTTCACCTTCCCGCGCACGAAGGAGGAAATTCCGACCAGCAACAACCAGCGTCCTTTTCCTGAGGTGCCCGCGCCGAGTCCCAACGGCCCCAATGGCGTGCCGGTGCCGGAGACGGTGCCGCATCCCAACCCGCCCAAGGTGCCGCCGGGTCCGACGCTTCGCGTGATGGCCTGGGCCTCGGGCGCCGAGGCGAAGGCGCTGGAGGCGGAAGCCGACGCCTTTGGCACGGCGACCGGCCGGCATGCCTCGCTGACCATCGACGGCGACGCGGCGACCTATCGCCGCGATTTGCGGCAGGCCGTGGCTTCCGACTCGCCGCCCGACGTTTGCCTGATCACCGCGCGCGATTTTTCAGGCCTCGACCCGGCGCGTGATCTGGCCGATGCGACGCCGGCGACCGGGAGCGCGCCGCGCAGCATCGCGGCCTTCACCGTGGGCGGAGAAATCAAGGCGGCGCCGGATGAGTTTTCGGTCGATGTGCTTTTTTACAACCCGGCCCACTTCGACCAGGCGGGCATCGGCTATCCCGACCGGCATTGGAACTGGGACATCCTCGAGGCGGACGCGCGCGCGCTGGAATCGCTCAAGCTCAAGGACGACGCGGGCCGCGCGATCTATCCGCTCGAATTGCCGGCCGATTTCGATTTCTGGAACATCCTCTGCACGCAGGCGGGCCATCCGGCGCTCGACCTCGATGTGTGGCACCTCGGCGACGTCGACACGAAGGAATCGCAGATGCGCGCGCTCGATTTCATTCACGAGATTTTCCAGGGGCTCACCGTCACGGCGCCGCTGCCGAAAGCGGGCGAGCCGCCGGGATACCTTTTCGCGCAACAACGCGCCTCGCTGCTGATTGCGCCGTCGGACCTGACGGCATCGCTGCCCGCGTTTCCCTACGCCTTCACCCTTTTGCCGCGCGACATGGAGCGGGCGAGCCTGGCGGAGGTCAATGGCTGGGCGGTCACCGCGAGATCGACGCAGGCCGATGCGGCCCGCGCGTTGGCGTGGTACCTGGCCTATCAGCCGGTCCACGCGGGATGGAGCCCGGTCCAAAAGCCGACGGAGGCTGATTCGCCGGCTGCCCT
Source organism: Methylacidiphilales bacterium (assembly GCA_965226715.1). GTDB lineage: Bacteria > Verrucomicrobiota > Verrucomicrobiia > Methylacidiphilales > UBA1321 > JABDGH01. The sequence continues at coordinate 36,524 of CBDDEB010000003.1, forward strand.
GTGCTATGAGGCGCTCGGGAATGCCCTGGTTCCCCGGATCGAACCCAAAACCGCGCGGATGGCGCAATTTCTCGATCAACAAATCGGTTTGCTGGCCCGCAACTCCCAGCAGACAACGGACGCTCTTTTTGCCCGCATCCAAAATGAGTATCAGAGCGATACTTCGGCGCCGCCTGTCGAAGGCGATTTGCCCCAAGCCGTGGGCCAAAAGCCGAGCCCGAAGGTGGAAGCAGTCCCGCAATTGCGTGGTCTTTAGATGGTAAGTTTGGACCTGCCTTAAGAATGTGGGAAATAGGCATTTTTTGCATCTTAGTCCGATGATGCTAGGTATAATTTACTGCATTGCGCACCCTCGAAGGATATAATTTGCCCTTTATGTCCTTTTATAATACAGCCTGTGAAAGTTCCTTCTCCTCTGAAAATAGCTAAATCGAGTCCTATCTGAGGTCGGAAGATCATTATTGCCGCATCCCTCGCCACGCTGGCACCAACCTTGCGATTGGAGGGACATGCAAAACGAAATCAGCCAATTCTTCAGTAATCTCTCCCCTCAGACGCTGGGATTGACCGATCCCCTTTCCCTGCTTGGTCTCTCCCTGGTCGCGCCGGGCGTGATCGTCGGCATTGTGGTTTTTCTCGGACGCGAAGTGCTGCGTCCCCGCTGGCGCGGCTACTGGGACGCGGTGTAATCTTGAACTTCCCCGTTGGGTCCTGCACAGCGAGCTGCGGCCGCTGGCAGGCGATGTTTCGAAATCGATTCGCGGCCATGGCCGTTTTCCTTCATTTTTGGTGGGTCGACAGATTGCTTCCCCAATAAGTTTAGTGTTTACAGATGTAATTCCTCGTGCGATTACATCTGTAAATGAAAGCCGCGCGCCACATCTCCGCCGCCGAGTGGGAAGTGATGAAGGTCGTCTGGAAGAGGGCCTCCTGCTCCGCCCAGCAGGTCGTCGATGATCTCGCCGCCTCTTCGGACTGGAGTCCGACCACGGTCAAAACGCTCCTCAACCGGCTCCTGCGCAAAGGGGCCCTGAAGTTTTCGAAAAACGGCAAATCGTATATCTACTCGGCGGCCTGGACCGAGGAGCAATGCCGGAAACAGGAAGCCGAGTCGTTCCTCGATCGCGTCTTCGACGGCGCGGTTTCGCCGATGCTGGCCCATTTCGTCCGCTCGCGCCGGCTGCGCAGGGAAGACCTCCGGGAACTCGAACGCCTGCTGAAGGAGAGCAAGTGAGCCTCGCTTTGCTTTTGGACCTCTCGCTGAGGGGCTCCCTCGTCTTGGTCGCGGTGGCGCTTTGCGACCTGCTCTGGGCGGGAAAGATGACCACCCGCTGGCGCAGGGTCTGGTGGCTTCTCGTTCCCCTCGCCTTTCTGCTGCCGATTTCGCTGAGGCCCGCGTTGCCGACCTACATGCTGAGTTTAAATGGAATTTATTCCTCGCCGATCTCACATCTTCAAACTCCGGTCGATCGTCATTTTGATTTGACCGCGCCTCTCTTGATTCCGGCGGGCCCTTTCGCGGGATCGGTTTCTTCCTGGATCGGCCTGGTTTGGCTGGCCGGAGTGGCCGCGGGGGCGCTGCGGGTGATCGTTCCGACCTGGAAAGTCGACCGGAAATGGTCGGCGAAACGTCTCTCGACCGATCCGGCGTTGCTGAATCTGCTGGAGGACGCCAAGGTCGCGGCGGGGGTGACCGCGCCCATCGGCCTGATCGTATCGGACGAGATCGCCGCGCCAGCGTTGCTCGGCTGGCTGCGCCCGCGCGTTTTGCTGCCGAACTTTTTGGCCGCCGGGTCGCCGAACGAACTCCGGGCGGTGCTGCTGCATGAATTGGCCCACTTCCAATCGCTCGACATTCCCCTCAACTGGCTTTTCGCGGGAGCCCGCATCGTCCATTGGTACAACCCGCTCGCCTGGCTGGCCTCGGCCGCCTGGATCCGCTTCCGCGAGGAGGCCGCCGATGAAAACGCCATCCGCTGGATGCAGGAACCGACCGGCACGACTTATGGCGAAATTTTGTTGAAGACGCTGGGAAAATGTTCCGGCGGCAGCGCGCCCTATGGAGCGTTGGCCATCGGAGAATCGATCGAAAACCTCAAAAGGAGAATCGTCATGATCCGCAATTATCACTCGAAATCGAGCCGGGGCTGGATTGCCTCGGCGGTAATTTTGACCCTGGGCGTGGTGATGGCTTTTTCACCCATCCTCGCCGGCGACGACGACCCGGAGGCGGCTAAAAAGGAGGCGGTCGCCGCGATGCAGACGTGGCTCGGCGAAATCGACGCCGGCAGCTATGCCAAAAGCTGGGGCGATGCGGCGCAAAGCTTCCAAAAGGCGGTCAGCTCGGACCAGTGGGTGACCGCGCTCGACGGAGTCAGGACGCCGCTCGGCAAATCGAAGGTCAGGACACTCGCCACGGCCGCTTACCAGACCGTGGTGCCGAAACCGGGCGTGAAGATGGTGAAGGGCGACTTCGTCATCGCGCAGTTCGATTCGTCCTTCGAAAATCTCGAGTATGCCCGCGAGACGGTGACCTTTCAAAAAGAAGCCGACGGGAGCTGGCGCGCCGCCGGTTATTACATTAAACCGCGGTAATGTGCCGCGGCAACGAAGGCCTTGCCCTTGGGGGAAAACGGGCCCTAAGATGGTCGCTTCGATAAACCCATCCAAAACATGAAATTCCTTCTTTCGACCGCCCTCTCCCTTCTCCTCGCCTCAACCCTTTTCGTCCGCGCCGCCGACATGGATGAACGGATCCATAGCGCCACGCGCATCGTGGAACAGAGGCAGGGTTCCGCCGACCCCATCCCGGCCGAGATTCTTCAGAACGCCAAGGGCATCGCCATCTGCACGATCCTCAAGGGCGGCATCGGCATCGGCGGCCAGGGCGGCGAAGGCATCGTCTTGATCCGGCACATGGGCGCAGCGGGTCCCGTGTGGCGCGCTCCTTCCGCGTTCAATATCAGCGGCGCGAGCCTGGGAGCCCAGTTCGGTTTTTCGAGCATCAGCTACATCATCGTGCTCAATACAGAACGGGCCATTGGCCAGTTCATCGGCGAGGGCAAGATGAAGTGGGACGCCACGGCCACGGGCACCGCCGGGTCTGACACCGGCGTGGAAAGCGAATCGACCCGCCAGCTCGAACAGCGCGACGTTCTGGTTTATCGCGATTCGGGCGGCCTTTTTGGCGGCGCCACTTTTGGCGGAAGCTCGATCGAGGTGAAGAACGAGATCAACCAGGAAGCCTACGGCGAGCATACCCATGTGCGGGACATCCTGGAAGGGACCGTGCAGCCTCCGCAAAACGCCCATCGCCTTTACGAGCTGCTCGACGGCAAGCGGTAGAGCCTATTCCAGTAAAATGGGCGCAGGAAAGGTGGCCCGGACAACTTGAGCCTCTCTTTTCTCAATCCGTCATCGTGAGCGGAGCGAGGCGAAAGCTTTGCTTTTACAGGAAGGTCGATCCGAGCGTAGTCGAACGACCTAGTGACTCTGGCCGGGAACGACCAGATCGAATTCAGCTCGCTCCATCAAAAGCCGGTCGGCCGCTCCGTCGTGGCGACACCTTGCCCGACGCGGCACGTTAGCATTGATGCAAACCAGGTCCTTCGACTCCGGCTCAGCGATATTCTCCGGGCAGCCCAGGTCCCTGTTCGCCTTCGCTCAGGATGACGGAGCTTTTTTTGCGAAGCGGCACTTTCGCGGAAGTCTCTTGTTTGTCCGGGTGAGCGAGCCCGGCAGCGCGAGCGAATCCGGGCAACAAGTAGCTCGGACCACCCGGGAAAAGAAAAGTAAGGAATGCTACCGGACGGCGAGCAGCGGGCTCTGGGCTGGCTCGCCTTCGCTGATGCGATAACCAACGCCGCGAATCGTTTCGATGTAGGCGGCGAGAGGTCCTAATTTTTCGCGAAGACGCCGCACATGGGTATCGACCGTCCGGGTATCGATGACGCTTTCGTAACCCCAGACATCGTTGAGCAGGCTGTCCCGGCCCTGCACCCGCCCGCGGCGTTCCATGAGCAAAGCCAGGAGCCTGAACTCGGTTGCGGTCAAATCGACCGGCTTGCCTTTCACCCGAACCTCGTGCCGGGTCTGGTCCAGGACAAGTTCGCCGATCTCCATTTTCTCCACGCCGACCACCTTGTCCTTGCCCCGGCGCAGGGATCGGTTGATCCGCAGGATAAGTTCACGCGGGCTAAAGGGCTTGGTGACGTAATCGTCCGCGCCGAGTTCCAGCCCGACGATTTTGTCGACTTCCTCGGCCTTGGCCGTGAGCATGATGACGGGAATGTGCCTCGTCGCGGGGTCGCTCTTGAGCACCCGGCAGATTTCGAGCCCCGGCATTTTGGGCAACATCAGGTCGAGAACAATGAGCGAAGGCGCCTCGTTGCGCGCCTTGGCCAGGGCCGTGGCTCCATCCTCGACCGCGACGACCTGAAAACCAGCCGCGCGAAGATTGATGACGAGCATATCGATGACATCCGCCTCGTCATCGACGACCATGATTTTATGTTGCATAAAGTTAGGAGACCGCCCTGTGCAGGCCCGGACCACCTAGACATGTAGCCGACCCTGAAAGCAGAGCCAAGCTCAGGCTTTGTTACATTTGGGCGACTAGGTCAAAATAGGCTGAACTTGCATCCCGTGAGGCGAGCGAACATTCTGGCCTTCGATTTATGACCATTACCCCGACCGAACTCAAGGCCCGCCTGGACCGGGGAGAGAGCCTTCGCCTGATCGATGTCCGCGAGTCGGATGAATGGGCGGTGGCGCGTCTTCCGCAAGCCGAACTGATTCCGCTCAGCGAGTTTCAGCAACGCGCGGCGCAGGAGCTCTCGCCCGATGAAAACATCGTTCTCTATTGTCATCACGGCATGCGCTCGGGCCGGGCCCAGGGCTATTTGAAGGCTCAGGGTTACTCCAACGTCTTAAACTTGACCGGAGGCATCGATGCCTGGGCGGTCCAGGTCGAACCGACGATGAAACGTTATTGAAGCATCCTGGGGCAACCGAGGTGACCTCCCCGTGATTCAAGATTCCTCGACACTGCTTCCTCCAACACTTAGACTTCCTGCTTATTGGCATGAATCTGCCGGCTCGCGTTTGATCCAACCTGTTTTGTTACCGTCCCGGTCGCCCGATGACCGACGGCTCCTTTCTTATCCATGAAATTCATCGAAAGTGTCTTCCAAAAGCTCCGCAATCACCCGAAACGGATCGTTTTTCCCGAGGGAAACGAGCCGCGCGTTCTCGCCGCCGCGGCGGAATTCGTGCATCTCCAGCTGGGGGTGGCCGTACTGCTGGGAAAGCGGGAGGAGATCGAGGCCGCCGCGCAAAAGGCGAAGATTTCTCTCAACAAAATTCACATCATTGATCCCGAGACGGCGGAAGATCTCCCTTTCTTTATCAAGCGCATTGAGGGTCTCAGCCGTTATAAAGGCATCGCGGAGGTCGACGCGCGCAAAATCGTGACGAACCCGAATTATTTCGGCGCGCTTATGCTCCAGAACGGCCAGGCGGACGGGCTGGTCGGAGGCGCCACGTCGAACTCGGGCAGCATCCTGCGGCCTCTGTTTCAACTCATCAAGCCGCTGCCGGGAATCAAGTCGATCTCGTCGTGCGTCGTCCTGCAGGTTCCGAAGGCCGAGTATGGCGAAAAAGGCGTGTTCACCTTCGCCGATTGCGGCGTCATTCCGAATCCCAACGTTGATCAGCTCTCCACGATCGCCCTCGAATCGGCGCGGCTTTTCCGCCAACTGACCGGCGGCATTCCGCGCGTCGCCATGCTTTCGTATTCGACCAAGGGGTCGGCCCAAACCCAGGACACGGAAAAAATCGTGGCCGCGACCGCGCTGGTCAAGCAGCTCCTTTTCGATAAAAAGCAGCTGGGTGAAGTGGACGGGGAACTCCAGGTCGACACGGCGCTCGTCCAGGAGATCGCCGACATCAAGGCGCCCGGCAGCTCGGTAGCGGGCCAGGCCAATGTCCTCGTCTTCCCCGATCTGAATTCGGGCAACATCGCGGTGAAGCTCGTGCATCGGCTGGCGGGCGGGGAGGCTTACGGCCAAATTCTGCTGGGCCTCGACAAGCCGGCGGCGGATCTTTCGCGCGGCGCCAGCATCCACGAGATCGTCGGCGTGGCGGCCATCGTGAGTTTGCAGGCGATCGAATATCGCCGGCTCTATCCCGAGCAGGGCGCCGGCCGCTACGATACCGCTTCGTTGGATCCGATCGCCGCTTAGGGCCTCGGCGGGAGCCCTCATCCGCGGGAGCAATTGCCTTCCATTCTCCGGGGAAACGGCGTAAGAGGATCAACCCTTTGCATTGATATGGCCGACTCCGTTTTCCTCGAACCCAACCCAACCCGCCCCGAGTTGGTTCTGCGCAACACGATCACTCCGCGCATTTTCGTCGCGGCGACGCGCATGGATGACGGCAAGACGACGACGTCGGTCGGGTTGTTCGCCGCGCTGCAGCAACGTTTTCCCCGCATCGGATTCATCAAGCCGGTGGGCCAGCGTTTTGTCGAAATTGAAGGCGCCAAGATCGACGAGGATACGGTCCTTATTAACGAGACCTATCATCCGCATACCCCGCTGAAGGCGATGAGCCCGATTGCCGTCGAGCCCGACTTCACGCGCCGTTACCTTTCGGGCGGCATCACGCATCAACTGCACGACCGGGTCCGCACGGCGTTCGACATTGCGGCCTGGGAAAAGGATTTTGTCATCATCGAGGGGACGGGACATGCCGGGGTGGGCAGCGTTTTCGATCTCTCCAACGCGACGGTGGCCCAGCTGCTCAAAAGCAAGGTGATCATCGTGAGCCGTGCCGGGATCGGGCGGCCGATCGATGAAATCAGCCTCAACCTGGCGCTTTTTGAGAAGCAGGGCGTGGAAGTCATCGGCGCGATCATCAACAAGGTCAACCCGGAAAAGATGGCGATGCTGAAGGAGTACGCGACGCTCGGGCTGGCCAAGCTGGGGTTGCCGCTGCTCGGCATGATTCCCATGCATACGGAGCTTTACAAGCCGACGGTCAACCAGGCTTGTCTGCGTCTGAAAGGCGAGTTCATCGCCGGGGCCCAGCACAAACGGCGGAGGGTTTCCCACATCGGCGTCGGGGCCATGTCGTGTCGACACGCTGAACGCCTACTGCAACCGGGCACGCTCATCATCACGCCGGGCGACCGGGAAGACCTGATCATGATGATCCTGAATGATAACTCCCTTCCATCTTCCCGCGGCCACCTGGCCGGGGTGGTTCTCACCGACGGAATTCTTCCGCCTGAAAGCGTGATGCAAATGATCCGCGAGCGCTCCATTCCCTTTATCTCAACCCAGGCCGATATTTCCTGCGCGACCACGACCATTGGCCAGATGACGGTGAAAACCGAGGTGGGCGATCGCGACAAGATCGGCGTCATCCAGAAGCTGATCCAGGATCACGTGCAGGTCGACCGGATCATCGACCTGGTCCAGAGAGAGAATTCGGAGTCGAGCCACCAGCTCAATCTGGGGGTGTAAATCGCGCGGACGACGCCCTTGACGGGAGCCGTCCGCCAACGATTCGCTTACTTGCCGTTCTGGTCGCTCATGCCGGTGATAAGGCCGACCATGGGCATGAAGAGCGCGATGACGATGGTGCCGACGATCACCGCCAGCATCACGATCATGATCGGCTCGAGAATGCTGGTCAGGCCGGTGACAACATTGTCGACCTCGGCTTCATAGACGTCGGCCACCTTGACCAGCATGTCCGGCAACTGACCGGTTTCCTCGCCGACCTGCACCATGCTCGTGACCATGGGCGGAAAAATGGGGGACGATTCCATCGGCCCCACGACCGACTCGCCCTCTTTCACGCTGTCATGGATCTTGTTGATCGCGTTCGCGACCACGGTATTGCCCGCGGTATCGCGGGTGATATTAAGCGCCTGGAGAATGGGCACACCGCTGCTGATCAACGTCCCCAGCGTGCGGGCAAAACGTGAGATGGCCGTCTTGCTGGTCAAATCGCCAAAGACCGGAATTTTCAAGGCGATTTGGTCCAGGAAAATGGTTCCCGCCGGGGTGCTCGACAACGCCTTGTAACCAAAAACCGCGGCCGCGATCACGCCGAGGACGATGTACCACTGGGAAACGAGAAGATGGCTGCACGCGATGACAAACAGGGTTACGCCCGGCAACGGCTTGCCCGGCAGGGCGTCCTGGAAGATCTGCTGAAACTTCGGAACAATGAAGATGAGCAGGAAGGTCAGGATCGCGGCGGCAATGACCAGCACGACCAGGGGATAGACCATCGCCGCAAGGACCTTGCCTTTGATTTTTTGCGATTTCTCCTGAAACTCAGCCAGGCGGTTGAGGACGATTTCGAGCACGCCACCCAACTCACCGGCCTTGACCATGTTGATGTAAAGTTTGTCGAAGATGCGGGGATGCTGCGCGAGGGCCTCGGAAAAAGTCCCGCCGCTTTCCACCGCCGTGGCGAGTTGGCCCATGGTCGTCCGCATGACCGGATTTTTCTCCTGCCGGGCGAGCGTGTTGAGGCTGCGCATGAGGGGTAGGCCGGCCTCGATGAGCGTGGCCAGTTGCCGCGTGAAGATGGTAAGGATTTTCGCTTTGACCTTGGCCCCACCCTTTCTGACCACGGGCTTGTTGTCGGGTCCGACGACCGCCTCTTCCCGGGCCTCGTCCAGCCGTTGCGGGTAAAAACCGAGTTGTCGTATCTGCGTGATGGCATCGTTCTGGTCGTTCGCTTCAACGAATCCGTTGGCTTGTTTACCGCGCGCGTCGACCGCCGTGTAAGAAAATTTGGGCATGATATGGAGTGGGTGGCTGAGTTGATTTCTACGTATACTTCAAAACTTCCTCGATCGTGGTTTCTCCTTCGAAAATACTGCGCAGGCCGTCCGACCGAAGCGTGGTCATGCCCAGCTCGATGGCCTTCTGCCGGATGACAACGGAGGGCGCCCGCTGGGCGATGAGTTCGCGGATCGGTTCCGTGATATCGAGCAGCTCGTAGATACCCTTGCGGCCTTTGTACCCGGTCTGGTTGCATTGGTCGCAGCCGGTCCCGTAATAGAAATTTTTATCTCCGAGGTCATGCACAGAAAGACCGATCTGGCGGAGAATGGATTCGCTCGGTTCGTAGGGAGTCCGGCAGGCGGTGCAAATTTTGCGCACCAGCCGCTGGCCCAGCACTCCCTCGAGACTGGAGGCGATCAGGAAGGGCTCCACCCCCATATCGATCAATCGCGCCACGGCGCCGGGCGCATCATTGGTGTGAAGCGTGGTGAAAACCAAGTGGCCGGTCAGCGAGGCCTGGATGGCGATCTGCGCCGTCTCCAGGTCGCGCGTTTCCCCGACCATGATGCGGTCGGGATCCTGCCGCAGGAACGCCCGCAGGCAACGCGCGAACGTCAACCCGATGGCTTCGTGAATCGGCACTTGTTGAATGCCCTCGATTTCGTATTCCACCGGTTCCTCGGCGGTGAGCAGCTTGGCATCGGGCGTGTTGATCCGGTTCAGGCAGGCGTAGAGCGTGGTCGTCTTGCCGGAGCCGGTCGGCCCGGTCACGATGAAAATGCCGTTGGGCTTCTCGATGATCTCGCAAATATAATCGTAAATGCGTTTCGGCAAACCGATGGCGGCAAGGTCGAGCTTCACCGTGGAGCGGTCGAGCACGCGGAGCACGATGCTCTCGCCAAACTGCGTCGGCAGCGTGGAAACGCGCAGATCGACCTGGCGGCCGGCCATGGTCGTCTGGATGCGTCCGTCCTGCGGGACACGGCGCTCGGCGATGTTCAGGTTGGACATGACCTTGAGGCGCGAAGTGATGGCCGTGGAGAGCGTTCGCGGCGGCGGGGACATTTCATAAAGCGCGCCGTCCACCCGGTAGCGGATTTTGAATTCATGCTCGAACGGCTCGAAATGAATATCGCTGGCCCGCGCCTGGATGGCCTGGGCCAGGACGGTATTGACGTATTTGACAATCGGGGCCGACGAGGCGCTCTCGATGTCGACCACGTCGCCCGAGCCGACCTTGGCCGCGGCATCGCCGGCCAGGCTGGCCAGGACCTCTTCCATGTCGGAAACCTCCGAGCCATAGAATTTTTCGATCATCGAGAGGATTTGCGCCGCCGGAGCGACGTAAATCATGATGTCCTTCTGGGTGGCGAAGCGGAGATTGTCGACGACGTTCGGATCGAGTGGATTGCAGACGGCCACCCGCAAAACATGGCCGTCGAAATCGAGCGGCAGGACACCCTGGAGACGCGCTGTCTGGGGCGGAACAAGGCTGAGCAAGTCGGCGGGAAATTCCATCGACCCCACGTCGACCACTTCCGAACCCAGGGATTGCGCGATCATCTGATAAAGATCGGTCAGGCGAATGACGCCGCTGTTGGCCACCACCTCCTCGATGGTCTTGCCCGCGCGCGATTGTTCCTCGAGCAGATCGGTCATCTGAATTTCGTCGATGATCCCGTTGTCCCGGAGGAAGGAGAGCAGCATTTCAGGGTTCACGATGTTTCCTTTATTCCTTGTCGCCCATGGTCGCGGTGATGACTTCGTCGGGCGTCGTCATTCCGCCCATGACCTTGCGGACGCCGTCTTCGCGCAGGGTGCGCATGCCCAGCTCGCGCGCCCGCTGCCGAATCAAAGCCACGCTCAATCCTTCATTAACCATGCGGCGGATTTCATCGTCCAGCACGCAGATTTCAAAGATCCCCATGCGGCCTTTGTACCCGGTCCCGCGACACTTGTCGCAACCGCGGCCTTTGCGGAAATTCGCCTGCTCGATTTGTTCGGGCTTCAAGTTGAGGGAGCGCAGCTCGACCTCGGTCGGCTCGTAGGGCTCGGTGCAGTTGGCGCAGATGCGCCGCACGAGCCGTTGCGCCATGATCGCCCGCACCGACGAGGCGACGAGGAATTTTTTGACGCCGATATCGACCAGTCGCGTGACCGCGCTCGGGGCGTCGTTGGTGTGGAGGGTGCTGAAGACCAGGTGGCCGGTGAGCGAGGCGTTGATGGCGATACTGGCCGTTTCCAAATCGCGAATTTCACCGACCATGATGATGTTGGGCGCCTGCCGCAACATGGCACGCAGGGCGGCGGGAAAGGTCATGCCCACGTCCGCGTTCACCGGCACCTGGTTGATTCCGGTCAATTGATATTCGACGGGATCTTCCACCGTGATGATCTTGCGGTCCGGTTTGTTGATCATGTTCAGACACGCGTAGAGCGTCGTGCTCTTGCCCGAACCGGTCGGTCCCGTGACCAGGAAGATGCCGTCGGGCAAGGCGAGAATGCGCTCCATCGTGGCCTGGTCGTCGGAGAGATAGCCGAGCTCCGTCAATCCGAGGGTCAGGCTCGTTTTATCGAGAATACGCATGACAATCGATTCGCCGTGATTGGTCGGAATGGTGGAGACGCGCAGATCGATCGAGGTTTTGCCGTCGGACGTGCGCAGCTGAATGCGTCCGTCCTGCGGAAGCCGCTTTTCCGCGATGCTCATGTTCGACATGATCTTGAGGCGGCTGACCAGCGCCGCCTGCAGCTTCTTCGGCGGATCGCTCATGACCTGAAGCACGCCGTCAATGCGGTAGCGCAGGCGCAGGCGCTTTTCCAGCGGCTCGAGGTGAATATCGCTGGCGCGCAAACGGTGCGCTTCCAGGATCATGAGATTGACCAGGCGAATGATGTGCGCATCATCACCGGCTTCGCGCTCGGCCTCGGGGACCTCCCCGGGCTTCAAATCCTTGACCTTCAGGTTATCGCCGCTGTAGCCGCCGATCAACGTGTTGACCATCTCGCTCGCGCTTCCGTAGTGGCGCTTGAGGGCCTGTTCGATCTGTTCCTGGGGCGCCACGACCGGGTCGATTTCAAAACGGAGTTCCTTGGCCAGCGTGTCGATCGCGTCGAAATTAAAGGGGTCGGTCAACGCCACCCGCAAGTGGCGCCCGTCGAGGTTGATCGGCATGACCGCAAGCCGATAGGCGAGTTGGCGCGGCACCGCCTTGACCGCTTCCTCCGGCACGACCTCGATCTTCTCCATCAGGTCGACCCCGGCTTCGGCGGCGGTGGTCCGCAGGATATCGAGATCGGTCACAAGTCCGTTCTGCACCAACTCCTGCACGGGCCCATGGCCATTCTTACTCGCCGCGCGGCGGGCGTCCTCCAGGTCGGACGGTTGGATCAAACCGTGCTTGATCAAAAGCTCAAGAATAAAATCGTCGTTGGCGGCCACAGCTTTCCTTATTCATCTGACATTAACTAAAGTAGTACATGCTATTATCGCTGCCAAGTAGAAGCAAGTGACGCGCTGCACTATTTTTAGCTGTTTACCATAGCCCGAATTAATCTTTGACTCAGCCGGATGCGTCGGCGGAATTTAATCCGGTCGAAATAAGTCCGCGCCGATCGAGGATTGGACCGAACTGCTTTCAAGCTCGCAAAGATAGGCTCACCGCAGCGGCTAAAGACTCTGGGTAAATTTCTCGAGCTGATAACACTCGATCACGTCATCGACCAGATAGTCGTTGAAGTCGCCCAGGCGTATGCCGCACTCGAGACCGGCGCGCACTTCGCCGGCATCATCCTGAAAGCGCTTGAGCGTGGCGACCGCGCCGTCGTAAATCGGCTGGCGTTTGCGCACGATGCGGGCGCGGGCGTTGCGCACGATGCGTCCGCTGACCACGCTGCAACCGGCCACGGGAAATTTCGAGAGCTGGAACACCTGCTTGACCACGGCGGTGCCAAGCGCGGTTTCGCGCAATTCGGGATCGAGCAGGCCGACCATCGCTTCCTTCACCTGGTCGATCAGTTCGTAAATGATGCTGAAGAGCTTGATCTGGACGCCTTCGCGCTTGGCCGCGTTGGCGGCGGCGTTGTCAGTGCGGGTGTTGAAGCCGATGACGACCGCCTGGGAGGCCTTGGCCAGCAGGATGTCCGACTCGGAGATGGCCCCCGCCGAAGCGAGCACGATATCGAGATCGATCTTCTTGCTGTCTATTTTTTTCAGCGAGGTGACAATCGCCTCGACCGAGCCTTGCACGTCGCCCTTGATAATGAGCTTGAGCACCTTGTGCCTCTCGTCGGCGATGGCTTCGAAAAGATTTTCGAGCGTGATCCGGGGCGGCGCTTCGAGCTTGCCGAGCCGGAGCTTGTCGCGGCGATCTTCCGCCAATTCGCGCGCTTCCCGCTCGTTCTTCAGGACGTTGTATTCCTCACCGGGAGACGGCGCGCCATCGAGGCCCAAAACCTTGACCGGAATCGAAGGCCCCGCTTCTTTTACACTCTGGCCGACATCGTTGATCAACGCCTTGACGCGGCCATAATAGGGACCGGCCAAAAGGGCATCGCCGACCCGAAGCGTGCCTTGCTGAACCAGGACGGTCGCGGTCGGCCCGCGGCCCTGCTCAAATTGCGCCTCGATCACCGTGCCGCGGCTATGCCCGCGCGGATTGGCCCGCAGCTCGAGAATTTCGGCCTGAAGCAACATCATTTCGAGCAGCTTCTCGATGCCGATGCCCTTGGTCGCCGAAACTTCGCAAATAATGGTGTCGCCGCCATATTCCTCGGCGACGAGACCCTGCTCCTGCAACTGGCCCTTCACGCGAACCAAATTGGCGCCCGGCAGGTCGATTTTGTTGATCGCCACCATGATCTGCACCTTGGCGGCGCGGGCGTGGTTGATCGCCTCGATGGTCGTCGGCATGATGCCGTCGTCGGCGGCAACGACGAGGACGACGATGTCGGTGACGTTGGCCCCGCGGGCGCGCATGGCGGTGAAGGCTTCGTGGCCCGGGGTGTCGAGAAACGTGATCGTCTGGGTGCCCCGCTTGACCGTGTAGGCGCCGATATGCTGGGTGATGCCGCCGGCTTCACCGGAGGCGACATGGGCTTTGCGAATCGCATCGAGCAACGAGGTCTTGCCATGGTCGACATGGCCCATGAAGGTGATGACCGGCGGACGGGGCAGGAGCTCGGAAGCCGCGACCGGCGCGGGCTTGGGCGGCTCGACGATTTTAACCGGCGCATGGACCAGCCCGGCGCCTTTTTCGCGCTTTTCGATCTCGAAGGTGAAGTTGAGCTTGGCGCAAAGCTTGCGGGCGACTTCTTCCTCCAGGGCCTGGTTGGCGCTGGTAAAAATGTTCATCTCCATCAAGTGATGGATGATCTGGTAGGGCTTCAGCCCCAGCTTGGCCGCGAGGTCCTTGACGATGATCGGGGGCTTGATGACGACAATTTTCTCGCGAAGATGCTGGGCGGCCAGGGCCGCGTCGTCCACCGCAGCCGAGTGGCTTTCCGCCGGCTGGCCCGCTGTTTTTCCAGCAGGCATGGGAGCGGCTACCGGGGTGGGAGACGCCGGGGCCGGCGTCACTGGCTCAGGCTTGGCCGTCGTGGAGTCGGGTTTATTTTCCTCCATGCGCTGTTCCGACGCGGTCAGAACCTGCCGGCGCGCTTTCGGCGCGGCGGGAGGAGCTTCCACCGCCACGCTGGCCACAGGCTCCGCGATCTCTTTTTTGACGGAGGGCGCGGCCTTCTCGGGCGCAGGAGTCGCCTTCGCCGGTTCTTTGGCCGGCTCTTTCGGCGACTTGGGCGCCTTGGCCTTGGCTTCGCCCGACGAGGCCTTCGCGGCTGCCTTTTTGGCGGGCGCGGGTGCGGCGTTCATCTTGGGTTGGTCCTTGGCTTTTTTTTCAGGTTTATCTTTTGGCATGGTCCGGCGGACGGCGGTCAATTAGGTTTGCGGAGGGCTCTGTAAATTTTTGGCCTTCTTGTGAATTTCAGCGAGCAGCGTCGGCTCAACTTCGGGCACGGCGCCGGCGAGGTCCTCGGCATCGACTTCGGCGACGCCCTCCACGCTGAGGAACCCCGCGCGGACGATCTTTTCGGCCACGTCGGCCTCGATCTGCAACGTCTGCGCGAGCGCTTCGGTGGCCTTGGCCAGCTTTTGCTCGAACCCGAGCGCGGCCACTTCCTCTTCCTTCTTCACGTCGATTTCCCAGCCGGTCAACTTCTGGGTCAGGCGCGCGTTCTGGCCGCGGCGGCCGATGGCCAGCGAAAGATTCTCTTCATCGACCAGGACGGTCACCTTATGGGCCGCTTCGTCGACCTCGAGGGTCTTGAGCTTGGCCGGCTTGAGCGCCTCGACCACGAGTTCGCGGATGTTGGCCGACCATTTGAAGAGATCGACCTTTTCGTTGTTCAACTCGCGCACGATGTTCTTGACCCGCGCGCCGCGCATGCCGACGCACGCGCCGACCGGATCGACCTTTTCGTTGGCGGACCAAACGGCGATCTTGGTGCGGTAGCCGGCCTCGCGGGCCATGGCCTTGATCTCGATGGTCTTATCGTTGAGCTCGCTTACTTCCAGCTCAAAGAGCTTGCGGACGAAATTGGGATGGCTGCGGGAAAGGATGATCTCGGGACCGCGCGGGGTGTTCTCGACCGCGAGCACGTAGGCGCGGATGCGTTCGCCCGGCGTATATTCCTCGGTCGGAACCCGTTCGCGAGCGGGCATGACCGCCTCGAATTTTCCCAGGTCGATGATCACGTCGGAGCGCTCGAAACGGCGCACCGTGCCAGTGACGATCGCGCCCATGCGGTCCTTGAATTCGTCGAAGACCATGGAGCGCTCGATGCCGCGCAGCGTCTGGTTCATCGCCTGCTTGAAAACCTGCGCGGCGATACGGCCGAAATCCTTGGTGTTGACGTCGACTTCCACCGAGTCGCCGAGGGCGGCGTCGGGCTTGAGCAGGCGTGCCTTCGGCAGGCTGATCTCGTCGTGCGGGAGGGTGACTTTTTCCACCACCAGCAAACGGGCGATGGCCTTGATCTTGCCGGTTTTCTGGTCGAGCTCGACGGTGAGGTCGCGGGCCGGGCCGAAGCTTTTGCGCGCCGCGGCCAGGAGGGCGGCATGCACGGCCTCGTAGAGAAGTTCGCGTTTAATTCCGCGCTCCTTCTCCATATAATCCAACACAGCAATAAATTCTTGGCTCATAGCAGTTTCCAGTTTTTCCGATCAACAACCCGCGATGGGGAAAAAAAAGGTGGGAAACCCGTTAAGGCTCCCACCGCAGGCGCGGACCGAAAAGGGAAGATTACCTTGTGTAAAAAAGGGGTCAAGAGGAAAACGTGGGATCGATTGCCCTTGATCGCGGAAATCGATGGTCTTAACTTTGCACGGATGAGCACGGTGACTGAAATCCGCGAGGCGATCAGCAAACTCAATGCTGAGGAGCGGGAGCTTCTCCTCGCCGAGTTGTTTGACACGCCGATGGAGGCGCACGAAAACTCGCCTGAATTTCGGGCGGCGATTGATGAAGGTCTTGCAGACGCGGAGGCTGGCCGCGTTTACTCGATCGAGGAAGCCCGAACCTTGACCGAGCAATGGATTTCACAGTCGTCCTCTCAAAAAACGCGCTAAGAGAACTTGGGGAGATCACACGGTTCATCGCGAAGGACAATCCCGACGCGGCCCGGGAACTTCGCAACAAGCTTTTGGCAACGTCAGTTGAATTGAACCGCTTCCCATATCGGCACCCCAGGGGAGGCCATCGGACAGGAATCAGGAAGATACCGGTCGGTTCCTATACGATCTATTATTCGGTAAATGAAACAAAACGCACGGTAGTCGTCCTTCGTTTCTGGCACAGCGCCCGTCAACCTCCGTTTCTCTGATTCCCATTGCCGCGCCTGCGTCGGCTGAACTACCCTTGCTGTCCCCTTTCATGCCCACGTCATCCCCGTCACCCTGGCCCGCCCTGCGCGTTACTTACGTCGTGACGGCCGCCACCCAAGTCGATCTGGATGCCCGCGTCGAGTCGCTGCTGCTGGAACAGACCGTGGAATTGCCCCGTGGCGCGCTCCGGGACAAGTTCGTCCTGGAAAATATCGTGGGCCGGCTCATTTCCATCAAGACCCTCTCGGCCGAGAAACACTCGGTCGTCATTGACTTTCCGATCCGGGCGACCGCGAACGATCCGGCGCAATTTCTGAATGTCCTCTTCGGTAATTCCTCGATTCAGGACCATGTCGCCCTGGCCCATTTCCAACTCCCGCCCGCGAAGGAATGGCCGCGTCATGAACAGGCGCTGCCCGGCCCTCAATTCGGGACCGCCGGCCTGCGCCACATCACGGACGTCCACGATCGCGCGCTCACCAGCACCGCGCTGAAACCGATCGGCCTGAGCACCGACCGTCTTGCGCTGCTCTGCGGTCTTTTTGCCCAGGCCGGGATCGACATCATCAAGGATGATCACGGCCTGGCCAACCAGGACTTTCATCCCTTCGCCGATCGGGTGCGAGCCTGCCAGAAAGCCGTGCGGGACGCCAATCGCAAGTCGGGCCGCCAGTCGATCTACGTGCCGAACCTCATCGGAACGCCCTCGACCGTTCTGGCCCAGCTTAAATTCGCCCAGGACGAAGGGGTCTGCGCCGTGATGATCGCGCCCATGCTGCTTGGCCTGCCCTTCATGGCCGAAATTGTCGCGCATCATGCCTCGGTCCCGGTCATCGCCCACCCGAGTTTCGGTGGCGCAACCCGGATTGCGCCGGAACTTCTCTACGGCAAGCTGTTCCCGCTTTACGGCGCCGACGCCACGATCTTCGCGAATTTCGGCGGACGCTTTTCCTATAGCAAGGAGACGTGCCGCAAGCTCGCCGACGCTCTCGTCGATCCCGACGAGCCGGGTCTCATTCCGACTCTGCCCATGCCGGCCGGCGGAATCAAATACCAGAGTGTGGCCGAGGTGCTCGCCTTCTATGGCACTGAAGTGATTCTCCTCATCGGCGGCGGCCTCTACGAGGCGGGTGACGATCCGGCGCTCTACGCCCGCGCCATGGAATTCGTCCGCCATGTCGCGGAGTTCAAGGTGTAGAACGCACCCCCATTCCCTTCTGAGAAAGAGATCAAATTCCTGGCGTAGATACGGGCCGCATCAACCGTTCAGCCAGCTCTTCGATTTGGATTGGATCATTGCCAATCCAACACAGTCAATCCAGCCACGCGGCTGAAATGAGCATCGCAGGTGGCTAAGGGCAATCCGTGCTCGATGGCCTGGGCTGCAATCCACACGTCATTTTCCGGGATGGGCGTTCCTGCGTGCGCTAATTCAGCCTTGATTCTTCCGTATTCCCGAGTCGTTATTTCGCTCGGGAAAAGCAAATCGACTCCCTGCATGAAAAGGGATAAAGCCTCTCTCTGCCTGTCGGGCCGACTCGAATGACTTACTCCGTATTCCAGTTCGCCCAAGACAAACAAGGGCAGCCAAAGTTCAGTCGCCGATTTCAATCTCTCCTGCATTCCGGGCACCCGGCGCAGCACCGAGACCACAATCGTGGTATCGAGCAACACTCTACCAGTCGCGGGCATCGACCTTCTCGCAGCCTTCCCGAATGATCCGATCCAATTCCGCGCTTTCGGATTCGGAAAGAATTCCGGCGCTGCGTTCGATGGCGGAAAAACGCTCCTCGCGATTCACCTCACGGAGTCGATGGACATACGCAGCCACCTCCGCCAGTTTGGGCTTCGGCAGGGCCTTTAAGTCTTCGACTATGATCTCCAGTGTGCTCACAGCAGCAGCTTAACAGCTACCAGGGCTTCGGACAACTCTGTTAAATTACATCCCACCCAGCTCGGCGATGTAACCGACGGGCGATTTGCCGATGCTCTTGAGAAACTCGAACCCCTTGGCTGAGATTTGAAAGAGCTGGCCGTTGCAGCCCGCATCGCGGATGAAATCGCCGTCCAGCAATTCCTGAAAGGCGCTTTCCCACTTGGCGATCGACTCGGGGCACTCCTGCGCGACCAATTGCTTGCCGTTGGCCTGGATCTTGAGCGTGTTCCCCACCTTGATCCGGCCGATGTAAGCCTCAAAATCGTCGCACGCTTCGATCAGAATCGTCTGGGCCCAGGGTGACAACGGCCCCGTGCGACGGGGATCCAAAACCTTCGGAGTCGCCACGGATGGAGCAGCCGCCGCGTCCATCCTGAAATGGCCGTGGGTGCCGACCGTGACGTCGAGTTGTCGCGCGAACTTTCCCCGAAATTCCTTGTCGTCGGCGTAGGAATCGACGGTCGCCATCATGTACCGTCGCTTGAATTCCTCCAGCGCCCCTCCCGGAAGCACATGGGCGCCTCCCAGGTCGATGCGGGCCTCCGAGAAATAAATAAGGGCCGGCCGGCCCTCGCGAAGTTGATTCTCGATTTCCTCCTCGGCGCCTTCCGCCGCCTGTTCGTAGGGAATTCCCGGCGAGTCGCAAAAAAAGGCGATCAGAAGGTCGCAGGGCGAATGCTCGTGTCCGCTCTCCCGGGTGAGCGGCAATAAAATTCGCTTTTGCTCCATGGCATGCCGGGCATTCCACTCACCCATGACTTCGCGCGCGATGATCAATTCCATCGCCGCATCTCCAGGACAGGCGATTTTCACGCTGAAAGCAGTGACCGTGCAAGGCATAGCCGTATCTGGGTTTAACCGAAGTACCCATAGCATTTTTTTCCACGATTGCCACAAAAAGCTGCGGCGAATGTCCTGGGACCGGCACTTTCATTCTCTAAAATTTGTCATCACCGGGCTTGACCTCGGCGATGACAATTTGCATAACCTACAACCCGTTCGCTTTAAGATAAGCGAACTCAAGTTTTTACTTTAAAAACGTAATAAATCTCCTACCCTCTCCTTTATGACTACCCGGCATCTTTCCTCCACTCTTCTCTGCGCGCTCACTTTTGCGCTCGTCGCTTCTCCTGTGCTCTCCCGCGCCCAAACCACCAATGCGCCAGCGGAAGCTCCAGTGACGCCGGCGGCGCCCGTGACCACTGCCCCGGCTCCGACTGCTCCCGCCGATACCAATGCTGCTCCCGCCCCGACGTCCGCGGAACGGCCCTCGACTTACACCATTGCCAAAGGCGACTCGCTCTGGTCGATCGCCCATAAGTTCGGCACGACGGTCGTCAAGCTTCGCAAGGCCAATAACCTCAAAAAGGGTGCACTTCTTCACCCGGGCCAGGTCCTGCAGATTCCCCCGGCCTCGAGCGACGCGGCCGCCAAGTAGTCCGCTGACGGCAAACTGTCCAACGATTCACCTTCGAACGCCCTTGAGTTAAACCAGCATCCGAACGCATCCATGAAAAATCGGAAATTGCCCTCCCCGATTCTCTGCGCGTTCGCTGTTTCGCTTGTTGCCGGCGCTCCTCTGCTTTCCAAAGCCGAGCCCGACGCGTCGACTCCCAGCGGCGCCATTTATGCTCCCGCGCCGACGACGGGCGGCGCGCCGATGACGCCGACCCCGGCGCATACCTTTACTTACACGGTGGTGGCGGGCGATTCGTTGACCGGCATCGCGAGGAAGTTCGACACCACGCGAAAAAAGCTGGAGGCGCTCAACAATCTCACGGTCTTCCAGATAAAGCCGGGACAGGTCCTGCTCGTTCCGTCGACCAAACACAGCAAATCGGCCATCGCCTCGACCAGCGCCAAGCCGAAGGTTCATCACACTTATCTCGTGGCGCAACCGGTGCAGGACTTCGACATTCCGGCCTCGACCTTTGCCTCGTGCCCCGTGCCGTTGCCTTCTCCCGATGACGAAACGCCCGCGCCCGCTGCGGAAGAAAAGCCGGCTCCCGTTGCGAAGCTTGTCTCCCCCGCCGAATTGGCCGCGATCTCCGCCCAGGAGCAACCGCAGGCCAGCGACGCGGCGGTTGCGCCCAACGTATCCCGCCAATCTACCGCCAAGACTGGGACGGTTTATTCCACGAGCGCCATTCCTCCTGTGCGCAACAATGCCCTCTCGGCTTTTAGCTCACCCTCTTCCCGCCCGAGCAGCCGAAGCCTCAGCCTGAGCCTGAATTCGAATCCCAATCCATTCACCACGCCGCCCTCGAATGATTGGGGAAGCCGTTTCCTCCAGGAAGCCCGCGCGCTCGGCAATGAGGGCATCGAATACGATGAGGACTGGCGTCCGCCCGGTGAGTCTCAATCGTGGACCATGGATTGTTCCAATACCACACGTTACCTCTACAAGGTCACGACGGGAATCGAGCTCCCCCGCACCGCTTCGGACCAATATTATTACCTTCATCTCCAAGGCAAGGCGTGGGACGTGCCTCAACTGTCCAATGGCATTGTCGATACCGAGTTCCTCCGCCAAAACCTCAAGCCGGGCGATCTTCTTTTCTGGGAGAACACCTACCGGCCCGAACGCCAGCCGCCCATCACCCATGTCATGGTTTTCCTCGGCACCAACAGCCGGGGCGAGTGGATTATGGCCGGCTCGCAAACCAGCCGGGGCGGCGAACACAATCGCCGAAATGGCGGCCCCGACATTTACGTTTTCCGGCCGTCCCAACCCTGCGGCGGTTACACGACGTGGATGGGGCTGGTGCATCACCAGGGCCGCTTCTGCGCCTTTGGACGGCCGCTCGAAGCGGACCGCTCGAAGCTCGCCGTCGCGGCAAATAATTAGGCTCGGTCTACTTTAACGACGGTCAGAGACAGATGTCACCCCGCCATCTCCTTTCCTAAGTTTCTACATGCTAACGTGTTATTGCGTGAATAGCAAGACGTTTTTGGCAAAAAATCGTTAGAAAATGCAACCATTTGTTATGCGTTTAGGTGTGCGGTTGTTATGCAGCGATGCCGTCCAATCCATCGCAGAATTGATGTCGAAACGAAGTCCGCAGGCCCTTTATTCCGGGGGTGCGTGACGGCGCTTCACGCTCCCTATGCCACCATCGCCCAAGATCGAAGCGTACTCGGCGTGTGAATTTGTCACTGTGACGTTGTTGGTAGGTCTTGCCCTTTACAGTCCAATCTTCAGCGCGGCAAATCGGAACGATGAGCAGGAAAACCAGAGCTAGGTAGGTTTTCATGGAGCCAATCGCGTAGGGCTACTTCCCCTTATTGAGATCATCAGCAAGTTCTGCGTAGGTCTGGAAACCATTCACCCGCGAAAGCGCGATTCTGACGTCCAATGTGTGCTGGTCAGGGTTGGACTTATTGACGGTTATACTTTGTATGTTGACGTGGTTTCCGTGGCCATCGGATTGTCTCCGTTCCTCACGCCTCTTGTAGTCTGCTGCAACATCTTCTACGGCTTTCTCGAGTACATCTTTCTGCCCCATAAGAAAGAACAGCTTTACCCGTTTGGAAAGGTCTGTCTTTTGATAGGCAGTTTTAAAATCCTCTCCGATTGTATTCAAGAATACCCAAGTGCCCACAGAAGACATCACTGCGAGAAAGATTAGGCATCCAGGCCGCACCGACTCGAGATGCAGCATGGATAATGTGCCGCTCTTATATTCGGTATCTAATCGTTGGACACAATTGATAGCGAGCCTTTCGCTTATTTCAGGAAACTCTTTGGGAAGCGAAAAAATTCTGCTCTTTTCAAGTTCAAAAAGTCTGTATTCGATCGCATTAAATAACTGAATGACCGGCCCTATTGGCTTTGGATCGTCCCCCAAGAATATCAGCTTGAGCTTCATATTGTCCCCCGTGACAATCTCTCTACCGCTTTAGGCGGATGAAGGCAACCCAAATGGCTGGGTTGATATTCGGACATGGTAAGCGTTGTCATGAGGGGGCGACTGAATGACGAATGACAGTAAGAATAGGCACTGGTTTCGTAGCATTGGGGTTGAGATTTTCTTTGTAAGCTTGCCTGTAATTTTCCTGGTTCCTAGAGTGAGTGGTGTCGATTGTTACGAAGAAAATTTCCAACCTTATTGAAGCAATAAGACGGGAACGTCCTTTCCCCATCACAGAGGCGGAGGCGCTCCGGTATCGCCTTGTCGGGAAAAAGACGCTCGCCATTATGCAGAAGCTTGGACTGATCAGGCCGCCCGACAATGTTCCGTATCCTCAACCCACTCATCCCCTGCATCAATCCGATCCAGAATTGGCCTGGCTGTTGGCAGTAATGGGGGTTTGGACGGTAAGCGATGCGGAGAAGGCCGTCCTGGGAGGTCGGCTTCAACCAGACAAGGGCGAGATTCCCAATCTTGGGAAGGCCCGGTATTCAGTCATTTTGCAGTGGATCAAGCAGGGCGGCGGTTGGACGGATAGGTGGCCTCGATGAGAAATTAGTATGGGCTTTTGGGCGCTACTGCTTTTTGCGTTGCAACTCTTCCCGTATCGTTTGAAAGCGCTGACCGCGAAAGCGGATGTAGTCGGCCAGTTCGCGGGAAAATTCCTGCTGGAGCCGGTAGGCATACTGGCGGGAAACGCCGTGCTCGCGGGCGCACCAGCCCGCCGACGGACGCTTGCAGGGCAGCATTTGAGGACAGACGCACAAGGTGACAACATCGGAACGCAAGCCCCGTTGCCTCGGCCCGCCCTGGCCTCGTGTGATCCATTCCTGGACGCGGGTTATGCCGAAACTGCCGAGGGCAAACGCCATATTCCTCGTGGCGTTGTCGAGATAGGCCGGCCGTTCGTCAAAATAGGCCTCCACTGGGAGTGGACGAGGCCGAATCCGCCTCATGGAGCCCCTCCCTTTCGGATAACCTGCCTCCAGCGATGCGCCGCCAAACCGCGATGGGTGACCAGGTAATCTTTGACCTCTTGCGGGATGAACCGGACGGCCCCGCCCAGCTTGAGAAAGGGGAGTCCGTTTCTGCGCAGATTAAAGACCGTTTTGAGGCTGACGTGAAGGTATTGGGCGACTTTTTCGCTCGTCCATAGGCCGGACTCGGCTTCGGCGGATGGAATTTGCGCTTCGCCAGACGCAGGAAGATCGTTCGGAACGCTCATAGATGAGCTTCCAGTAAATCACATGCGAAATCGGAAATTCCACGACTACTAAAGACTACTTAGTAGTGTCGCCAAAACCCCCTGTCACAAAATCGTAATCTGCCGGGGTGATTTTTTGCGCCGTTGTCACGCAACTTGCTTATGGACTCCAGTCTGAGCGTTTTTAATTGAAAACCGATGTGTTGATTGATCCTAAACCCAAAATGGAGATTACGCCGTGCCTGAATCTTACCTGAAAGGTCTGGAACAAATCGCCGGAATTGACCCCGAGGGTGGTCCGGCTTTTGTGGAGGAGTTAAAAAAGATTTCTCCTGATTTCGCGGAGTATTTCGTCGGATTTGCGTGGGGAAAAATCCACGCCCGAAATGTCCTCGAACCGAAAGTGAAGGAGTTGATCGCCATCGCCAGCCTGATTTCCATGGGAGAGGGCAAGGAGCATTTGCGGCTTCGCATCCAGGCCGCCTGCCGCGCGGGCTGCACGACGGAGGAAATCATCGAAGTCACCATTCAAAGCATCGTCCATGTCGGGTTCACGAAGGCGCTGATTGCGCTCCATCTTGTCAAGGAAGTGTGCGAGGAAAATGGCGGCCGCCCGCCAAGGCCGGAAGGATCTGCCAAGCGGCGGTGAGAGGGTCGGAACCTGACGCGCGGAAAAACGACCAAAGTCACGGACAAGATCGGCCAGGAGGGAGCGGCGGGGGGGCGGGAGCGTAGCGGACGCCGGGGCAAGCGCGGCGACCTTTCTCTTCCTTTACCTTCCCTCAATCCAACCCGGCGGCGCAGCGAGCGGCCCCCCCGGTATCCCAAGGGGCCGCGAGCAAGCCGCGACGAAAGAAAACGGGGCGAGCCAGGGCCGTGACAGCTCTGCTGGCGCGGCCCTGGCAGCGGGGTGCAGTCGTCGAAGCGGAGGGACCACATTGCCTGCGGAAAACATCCGAAGAGGCAAGGCGGAAAAATTAATCCCAAAAAAAGCCGGAAGAAGGCCGAAACAATCACGACAACCCCGAAGCTTCTACGGATAATAGGGCTGGGCAATCCATGCGAGAATCGGCGCACGGTTCACCGGGTCGAGACATGAGACGGCCTCCACAACATCGAAAGTCCAACCCTGCTCGCGGGCATAACCCGGATTCCAGACCGTCAGAACGAAATAAGCAGCCTGACGTTCGCTACTCGACCAGCCTCCAATCATGTCATGGAAAATCTTGGCATCGAAATTTTTGGGATGCCACCATTGAAGCTTACGCTTCAAACAGGGAAACGAGCGTGCCAAGGCCAGAATATATTCTGTTGGAGAAACAGTCATGGTTTGGGCTTCCTCATGGGACGGGCTGAAAGTGGCTTGGAATCCGTTCGGTGACGGATCGCACCGCCGTACCGCCTTGGAGTCCACTTACCCTGGGGGTTTCTCGTGGGTCTGAGAAGATTGCGCTCCTTCCAATATTTGACGACGACATTGCACGCTTTGGAGAGCCAGGCCCTGTCTTGATTTAGTTTGTCCAGGTCATTACTGGCAAAGAACTTGACGCCATTTTCAGCCGGTTCGCCCAGTGGCTGGAGCAAGCCCGCCGCCATGAGCATGGGAATTTCGTGGGTGAGGAAGCCGAGGTGCCAGGCAGCCTCTTCAGCGGTCACTTTACCGGGTTTGGTTCGGAGATTGAGGTATTTCTCGCGCTCGGGATTCACGGGTTTTAAGAGGGAATGGGGTGGGTTTGGGCCACCTCCATTCATACCCAATCCGTAGCCCTAATTTCCATGACTACTAAAGACTACTTAGTAGTTATAACAAGACGGCCTAATTTATGCTAACGTTCGTACATATGTTACCACTGATACCTAAATCGGTGAAAATGGAAGCCGAGATTAGTGCGCGTCTAAAAGCAACTGCCCACCTGATCGGATACTCTGAAAATCAGTTTATCGTCGAGTCAGTAAAAGCGACGCTCGATGTGGCTGATGATAAAAGTAATGCAGTTCCGCGAGTTGTGGTCCTTATTCGTTCAGCCCGCAAGCATCAAACGGCTCCGTCGCACTTTGGGAATATATCTCCGGATGAGGATCGGATTAAACGGTGGTGGGGAGCATAGCGTCACGCTCTCAGTTTCAGCCGGTCGATGAATAAGCGGCAACTCTATTTCATCAGTCTGGATAAACAGGTCGTTCCACGAACAGGCAAGGGCCTTTTTCAAACGAACAACCGTATTGACCGTGGCACTTTTGCTGCCCGCTTCAATTTCTTGAACGAAGCGGCGACTTAGATCGGCCTTTTCAGCCAAGCCTTCCTGGGTCAGCTTGGCAGCGGTACGAAGGCGACAAACATTCTGGCCAAAAACAACATAGGGTACCCGCTTCACCTTCCTTATCATGCCGTGCTGGTGAAAATTGGGAGCGAGCTTTAGCTCGCTTTTTCATTGAGAATCTGTCAGTCAAAGCTAGGATAGCAATAATTTGGATTTGAACTAGGTTTGTACCAAAGGCTGGAGATTATCGGACAACAAACCCTAAATTTAAGACCTAAATTAACGCCAACCAAAGTATGACTAAAGACCTTCCTTTCCCCAAGTTCCCGAAAGAACTTGCGGCCAGGATACACAAAATCGCCCTGAAAACCGGGGCCAGCGACGAGGAAGTTGTGGCTCGTCTCACGCGTACTTTTTTTGAAATGGTCGATGATTCAGATAAAAAAGACGTACCCGCATTTGTGGCAAGGGTGCGCAAAGCACTCGTTGAAAAATCTGAAGCGGGCTAGATAGGATTCCAGAAAAGCGGCTTCAATATCCGGGTCAGCCCTTAACGGTTGGCTTTTTTCAATACTGGACGCAAGCGTTGTCAGCGAAGGGAGGCTCCCCAAAGGAACCTCCCTTCTGGTCGTTAGACCGACATGCCGGTGCCCGCACGAGGAGCAGTACTAGGCGCGAAGTCGATGTTCGCCTTGGCCTTGACAGCTTCTTTAATAAAAGCCGCCATCCGCATAAGTGGATTCGTCGTCCTGATTTTGGCCTCGATTTGTTGTTCCAAACCGGGTTGTTCCTTAACCCACTGCTGGACCTGGGGCATTTGTCGTTGGATTTGGCGCTCCAAGGCTTCCCGTCTGAACATGGAATTCAAAGCCATCGACCGGATAGCCCGGTCGGGATTCTCTTTCACGAGCTTGGTGTAATGTTCCGTGATTTGCGGATTATCGGCCATGAACTTGTCGAGCCGGGCGTTGATTTCGGGGTTGACGGCGAATCCACCTTCGGGTGAGCCAGCTTTGACAGATCCGGCAGATGCGGCGACAGCGGGTTGAGTTTTTTCTTTGGTAGCCATAAGTTTTTTCTGGTTGATATGCCGGTCACTCGTCGAGGCCGGTCACGTTGTTTTGTTCAGGGTTAGGGTTTAGGCGGGAACCTCGTCAAATTCCGGGGCAAAGACGTACACATCCGGTTCATCGGGAATCGGTGCTCCGACCAGATTTCGTAAGGCGAGGTCAAACTGCTCGGCGATCTCGTCGGCGGTGTAGGACGCCAGAATGAAGCGCATCAGGGTCTGGGCGTTGGGGGCCTGGCCGATTTCGGCCAGATGATCGGACAGCTTTTGCGCTGCCTCGTAGTAGGTCTTTGCCACGTCGTCGGGCAAAGGCACGGTGATATGTGTCATTTCTTTCCTTTCGTTGGGGTTGGGTTGATGGGTGAAAGGGTTGGTGTCGGAGTTGGCGTGGAAGTCCAAAATTGCCACCAGGGTTTCTGTTCAGAGGGCTTGGGCGGCGCGGGATGGTGTTGGGCTTCCAACTCTTGTTGCAGCCTGGTCAGTTGCACCTGAAGGTCGGCGACCTGCTTTTGCAGAGCGTCGTTGGCGGCGGCGAGTCCCCGTGTTCTGGCGATGTCGTCCTGCAACTTCTTCAATTCATCGGCAAGCTGCTGGTTCTGCTCGAAGGTCGCCTGGAGGAGCTGATTCTGCTGCTGGATTTTCTGCTCCAGTTCGCCCGTCATGCCGGTGTCGTCCCTGGCCGGGTTGTTCACAGCCACGGTGGGGCCGAGCGGCACGGCGGTCTCGACGGTCGGATTGAAGTCCCAACTTGGCGGCTGTTCGGCGCGGTAAATAACGTGCGCCTCGTGCATGACCGAAGGGTCGTTCGGGTCTTCGTAGCGCCCGACGGGATAGGCTTTCAACGCTTCGGAATGACGAACCTCGTTGGCATTGGGCAGACTCAGGGCCGTGCCCGGTACGGTGGCTGGCGGATCGGTGGGTTGAATTTCAGCCATCGGCCTCTGGGTACTGCATCCGAGGAGGAAGAATGGAACGAGAAGATAGATTAGTTTCATGGTTGGTTGGCGATGGGTTTGGTTTCGGGTTTTTCCTGGCTGAGAGTCGATTCGCCCTGCCGGGCTTTATCGAGGTCGATGGTTTGCGTGACGTACAAGTAGAATTGCTTTCCGGCGGGCACGCGGACGTAAAAACCGTTCTCCTTGATCGAATCGGCAATCTGCTTGGCGTAGTCGTTGAGCACGGCACTGGTGCCTTGCAGCGCGGCATTCTGTGGTGTGGCAGTCGGCACCTGCTGCGTGGCACCCGTGAGAGGACTGGTGACATTCTCGGTCTGCTGAAGACCGCTGGCGGCGGCGCTCAGGAACGTGGCGGCGAAAAGTTTGATTTCCGCCCAGTTGTCCGTTTTGAGCAGGTCTCCGCGCAAACCGGCTGAGCCATCGGTCAAGGCCCATGTGCCGGTGCGATAGTCGCGCTCCATATCAAGGGCGACGCCATGCAGCGGAAGCTCCGCGCCGTTCAACCGGTCGGTTGTGCGCCAGACGATATACCAGTTGTCTTCGCTGGCGATCCGTTCGCGGGAGCGGTCCACCTGAGCCTTGCCGTGCACTTCCGCGCCCGCGGGGATGATGAGCTTGCCATCGTGATAAACATCTTCTGTGACAAATCCGATGATGGGCGTTTCGATTTTGGCGGAATCAATCGTGATGATCGTTTCGCAGGTAATGAGGCGACCGTAGGGAGCGTAATTTTCGGAGATTTCCACGTTGCCCGAATCGGCGTTGTAAAGGGTAATGGGCAGGACGGGCGGCGCGTTCGTCGGCGCGGAGTTCGTTGCACCTGTCAGTTCCCGCAAGGACAAGCCTGGGATGATGAAACGGGAGCCGCCCCGATCAACCGAAGTTGGCTGATTGCTTTCGGCGCCAGTTTGCGACTTGGCTTCCTGCTTCGGCGGTGCTGTCTTGGCAGGAGGCGCGGCCCCATAATAAACGATGCAGCCAAGACCGATGAGCGCGAGAAAGATGATAATCTTGCCTGTCTTGCTTTTGAAGAAGTCGAGAAACTTCCGTGGGTTCATGCCGATGATTTCAGCATGACGAGATCAAAACTACTTACTGAGTAGTGGCTGTGTTAGCGCAAGTTTACGCAAGTAGTGGCAATTCAGGCCGGCGACGTGGAAAACCTCGTTTGCCATCCTCAATAGACTTTCCTTTTAAGTGGAGGAGTATGGGCTATTCGTTGCCAGAGATCAGGAAGGAATTTGAAAAAAATGTCCAATCGGCAAAGCTGATCTTTCATGCCAAAGTTCACCTACTGAAGTCTGTTGTCCCGCAAATACGACCTTTTGCCGCAAAGGTCGCCTCTGAAGTAACGCGTCAAAGCACCCGCGCGGGAAACAGCGCCTTCAACTTGGCATGAAAAAGTGCTGCGAACTTGTCAAATCCGGCTTTTGCTGGATGTAGCTCGTTGTGCCAGGAATTGGCGCTAGGCACTAAGGTCCCTTGCCCGTTGATGAATGTCACCCCCTGGTGACTCGTGAGTGCTTGAAGCATGGCCGCAAATTGGGTCAGCATTGCTTTCACAACGTCGAATCTTATCGAGGTTGCGACAGGATACTTGTGAAGGTCAAAGGTAGGTTTCATCCAAGGCCCCATGAAACAGATTCCACGTCCATCAGGAATCGCAAAGTCGTAGGCGTGAAAGATAAGATGCGTGTTGGAGCTGAGGTTATCGCGTAAGTCGATCAAGTCCTCATAACCGGCGAGGACCAGCGCGAGGGCAGAATCGAATCGCGGTTGATGTATGAGTGCTTGAGCAGGGACTCCAGGTGCATAGTCGCGGACCCAGAGCGCCATGGGATTTGCAACGATATCATTTCCTCCTCCCGAAAACAGCAAGGCGTCCCAAGGACCACCGGACGGGCAGCCTTCGGTGAGTTGCTTCACAAGGACTTTGCGTTCCGCAACGCCTAACATAAAACGAACCTCATCGCCGGCTTTCGCTAGATTGAGAATCGGGACGCCAAGCTTTTTTTCCAAACGAGGAATAATACCTCCGCCGAACAAGGGAACGGGATAGTCGAACCAGGAATCACCTTGCGCAAATATCTGAAGGGGCTGGTTGGCAGCAGGGACCGAAGGTGCGCTCGGTGCACGGCGTTTCGCGGTCCTCCGCTCCTTGGATGCCAGGCCCTTGACTCCACGATCCTTCATGATGTCCATCGTGGCCGTGTACTCAGAAATGCGGCGGCGTTCTTCCCGGAGTTGTTCTGCCTGAAGTTGCATCCGCTCTTCGGCGACCCTTCGGGGGGAGGCGGCGGGCACACCTCCACCCTGCCGTCGAATGGCATGACGCGGTCTGCGGACTTGGACCGCGGCTCTAGCCTGCTCTAACGTGACTGGGCCGTCGTCTGGTGCAATCGCCCGGCGCATTCTCGCAGTTTTAGCTTTTGCGACCTTTTTACGGCGCGGCGAAGGGGAAAACTTTCGGCTTTTTTGTCGCTTCATGATTGAGTGGGTTAATGGAATGTAGCTAGAAGAGACTCGAGGGCGGGAAGTTCGTTCGGGATTTTTCTCTGGAGGCTAGCGCGGCAGATCTTGTCAAATTTCTGCTCGGCGATTAGGTGGCTGATTGAGCGTCGTTCGTTTTTGAACAACGGACATTGCGTCTCGCGTTTTTTCCGATGGCAATCCATCTCGCTCAGGTAGCCCGCAAGCAGCAGTACCAGCATGTTCGCGAGCAAGCGATCGGTCTGCTTTCCTTCCGGCCCAATTTGATCCAAGCCGGCGGCGGAGAACACGACGACCGGCGTATCAGCCTTTTTATCTGCCCACCAACCGTAAATGTCTAGGGATTCGTCGTCGCACATCCAATGCCGCGTGATGCAAACAAGAATGTCAACCTCGAGGTCAAAAGTTGCTCGTTTGAGACGTTCCGCAACTTTATTCGCCCAGAGGTAGGGAGTTCCGTCCTTCGCTTTGTACTCTAGATCCCAAGCGTCGATAGGTGCTGAAAGAGCCACGATCTCAAAGCCAAATACCTGCTGGGCGCCATTCATTTTCTCGAGAGTTGAATCGAGAGCAGGGAAGACGTTGTCGATATCCCAAAAGGCCACGCGTATCCTCCGGCCTTTCATCAGTTGTCGCGCCTCCCGGCGTATGGCTGTCGCGGGAACCGAGTCGACTTCTTCAGGCTTCGCACACAAGGACCGGTTTGGATCCCTGGCATAAACCACAGGTACAGCCCAATCGATGGATTCACCCGCAAGGGAGTAATTCACCGCAATGCGCGCTTCGCGCGTCGCCTGACCAATGCTCAAGCCCTGAGCCAACGACCAGTAGAAGAACTGCGCGAAGGAAGTCGCCGACGCGTCGAGGACGCTGTATTGGTTTGCGACCAGCGCGGGCAAACCATGGGCCACAAGAGACTGGGCTACGCCTTTGTTGAAATCGGCTTTGCCACCAGTTGCCGTTTGGCAGGCGTTCAAAAACACGAGATTAACTCCGCGCTGACAGAATATCTCGCGGACGGAGCGTTCTCCTAAACGATATTCTGCTCCGCGTTCATTTTCGAAAATCAACATTCCCTCTTGCTTGTCCTCATCGAAGGTTCCATGTCCGATAAAATGGACTGCGTTATATCTGCCGGTTGCGAGTTCACCGTGAATCAATGTGGGGGTGGCATGGGCCACGACTTTGATCCGAACAGCTCCAGCATCAATTAATGGTTGGAAACCGCGCCGGATAACCTCCTCCTCCTGCTTAATGGACAGACGACCGAAACCGACAGGCTGAGCGGACGCTACCAGAATGCGCAACGGGCCCTTCACGACCGAAACTATGTTGGCCGGCACCGCCGTCAGCACATTGCGGATCAAATGAATTTCCTCTGTGGCCAGGAAGCTGTTGCGAACCTTGTCGTAAGCAAATTCCCAAGGCTTCTCGGCAATCCAGGGAATCATCGACGTGAAAACCAAATCGAGTTTTCGGTTGCTCTGACGGGATCGCGCCTCGTCATAAAGGCGACCTATAACGCCAGGAAACAGTGCAGCGAATAGGTCTTCGCCAAATTGCTTCATCTGGGCATCGTCCGGCAAACTGCCCTTCTCGCGATTAGTGTATTTCTTGATCCTCTCATGAACCCGGATGATGTTTCCAAACGGCGTGATTCCCTCGCCTTTATCCGCTCGCAAGCGGAGTGCGCAAGTTACGCGAGCACCGGCATAAGAGGCAAAAATACGTGCAAATTTTGGATTTTTCTGGCTCTTCTTTTTTGACGCCTTGCGCCCGCTAGACGTCTCTTTTGCTTCGCATTCGGCCAATTTTGAACGCATTCCCTCAGGATCGAAATCGTCCATGACGACAATGTGGAAAGTGTCCGGATCTTCCACGATGGATGCGATTTCCCGCGGCGGCGTCAACGACTTAGGTCCATCATTGGGTGGGCTAATCCGCTGAAGATTTGCGGAAGCTTCAAGGGGTGTCCTCGAAGGAGCAACTGGATCACTGCCGGTCTTCGGATAAACCTTTGCAGCAAAGGCAAAGTCGTTTTTATTGATATCATTTCCGCCCGGAATGGCTTTGCCATCTTTGGTGATTCCGCCCGGCACCTGATAGCACATTATGGATGTCGGGTCTGCTTCGGTCGTCCCCATGACCGCCTTGTTCTTCAGAGGAGTGAGCACTTGTTCCCGTACTTCTAACGGTGACCAGCCGCATCGCCTGTGGAAGTAGGCTATGGCTTTTTTCGCATCGATTTTCTTTACCAAATCTGCGCGCATGTGCTCGTGATCGAAGCCAAGGGTATGGCCAGCTTCGTGTCGCACGACGCGATAGAACTCCGCATCGGGAGTCTTCATGGTGAATCCCTCAAGGTTCATCGTGGGCCGGTGCTTTTCCTTAATACTGAGAATGTCGGTCCCCACGTAAGACCAATATCCCCCCATTTCCGCATCGTCAAAACGGGCTACACGAACGTGCCCCATCTCTCGGGTTTCTTCGAATAGAATGTTGGCCGATTTGTTCCACGCATTCATGTGAGACAAGAGCCGCTGGCGGAGATCGCCGGGGGGATTGTCGAGGAACTGGACGGAGAGACGCACGCCTTTTTCTGGCCAACGATTACCGATCAATAGGGCTAGTCGACGTTCCCCGGCCCCTTCTCCAGATCGTCGTTCGACCGTTCGCGAAACGGCTGCATTCGCAGGATTGATCTCCAAGCTTACGCGCCGTGCCAGCTCTTCCTCGTTTGAGGTCAAAAGACGAGGAATGCAGGTGAGTATCGACATGGCAGTGTCCAGGTGACGGTATTGACCTGCCTTCGATCAAGCCTCTTACTTTTTAGGCGCCTTTGGGGAGGCTTTTTTAGGTTTGGATTTGGGCTTTGGACGCGGCTTCCCACCAGCACTTTTCTTCGCGGTTGCACGACGACTTGCTTTGAGTTTGGGACGGCCTCCAACACTGGCGCGCTTTACTGTGGCACGAGAACTCGATTTCATTCGGGTAGTAATATATAAGTGTCGACTGCGTCTCAAGACATTTAACCTTTTTTCTTCAAGGGGAGTTCGTCCCTTTAACTTCCGTCATACTTTCGAAGCGTTGCAACGGCATGGCGAAATTTTTCCACCTGCTTTTTTCTGAGATTGAAATGGCGATACCCATCCCTCTCGAAATATAGCTCCAAGGCATCACAGGCAGTGGAATAAGCCGCGAACGCTTGGCCCCCGCCTGTGATTCCCGATGCGCCTATGCGAAAATCTCCCTCATAAGAATACGAGACTCCCTCCCACATTCGTGCGCGGATGGGAGGTCCCTTGGCGATTCCAATAAGCAGATCATTATCATTCTCCTTCCGAATGAAGCTCTCGTCATCGGAGAAAAACGATACGACTGTGGTGTCATCAGGACACCCCAAAACCCCACATTCAATATAGTAATTTCCGTCAGTATCTGGCTTGAAGTTAAACTCGTCGGCAGTGCCAAATCGGGCAATCACCTGGAAGGGTTCGATCAAGCGAAAATTGGCAAACTCGTCGAACTTGTAAAAAATAGCCGCGCTCGTGCTTTTCTCCGATACAGCCTCTAACAATGCTTTGGCACTGCCGAAGGCTCGGTCGACTGTCGAACCTTCCAAGAGCGCCTCGTAAAATCTCACCGCGGAAACAACCGCATCGTGATTGGAAATAGTAGCCGTTGTCCCAATGGCGGCTGGAACGATCTTGGAGGCCGACTCCGCAAGCTTCGTCGAGTCGCAGGCGTTCAGATAGACCAGCTTCGGAGGCTTCGGTACGTCGATGAGCGCATTCAGGATAGAGGCGGTAACGGGAATCACCTTTCCGAGCCGATTGCTAAAGCAAATGTGTTTCTTCCCGGCATGTGCAGAGATATGTAGGATCGTCGGTGCAAAGTTGGTGATTTCGGTCGCTAGCTTTTCGATTTCCAGCGCCGGCAGAAATTTAATTTGGACTTTCGGCAGAGCTTGGCTCTGGGTTAGCCGTTGTTGAAGCTCGGTTATTTCGCGCTCGAGGTAAAGATTCTCACCGTCGTCCGAGTTGCTCGCGATATACAGGATTCGCATGGTGTGCTTTGACCGTGAATTAGAGCTGGTTCCCCACAGCATGTCGAGCAAGACGGGGTGAATCAACAGTTGTTCCAGCGATTCTTTACCCTTACGCTAACTACATGTCCCTGTCCTCCCTCTCTAGCACCCAACTTGAAAGGCTTGTCCGACTCGTCAAAGAAAGAGAGACTTTGCAGTCGAAGCTTTCTTCAATAGAGCGGTTATTGGAAAGTTTTAGAGAGGGCAAACCAAGAGTGTTGAACTCCTCTGCCGGTGGTAAGCCGCGGAGGCGGAGGCGTAAGGCGGCTTTGAAGGACGGTATTTTGAAGAAATTACTTACCACTGGAAAGAAGGGGCTCACGGTCTCGGAGTTGGCGCAAATTCTAAAAGCCAATCACGGCAGCATTTCAGCCTGGTTCTACACAACAGGCAAAAAAATTAAGGGAATCAAAAAAGTCGGAAAAGCGAAATACGCTTACATTTCCTCTTAAGACGTTCGAAGCAAAAAGACTGATATGGCTCTCAACGATACCGATTACGCTGAGATTCTTTCGTTTCTTCGTCGTTTGCTTCAACAGAACGGGTTGGGCTCGATGGATGACCGGCTGACGCGTAGCATTCGCGGGTCAGAGGGGGCATACTACGATCTGGTTTTTTTTCTCAAGCGCCTGATCGAAGAGATTAACCTCGGAACTGACCGTCAGTTAGGCTCGGTCCTCAGTCGCTTTCGCGACGTCGTGGAAACCGAGAGCGATCAATCGATTCAAGGCATTCGAGTCTCGTTGACGGAGGAGGAGCAAAGAGTCTTTCAGACGGAGACAATAGATTTCGCTCCCGATCCTCAATCACAGGAAGTAGTAACGGACCTGCTTCGTCTGCTGGACGAATTGCACACTGACCGCACCCAACCTCCCGGGAACGAGGAACGAGCGTGACTAAGCAACAGGTAAAGAAGCGAATCGAACGAGCCATCAAACTTTACGCTCAGGCCGTGACCTCCAAAGCATACGCCTTGGTCCCGAACTCACTGACAAACGGCAAGCTGTACGAAGCGCATGTGCTTTCTGTGCTGTTGGAAAGGCTCAATCGAACGGAGGGCTTCAGAATTGTCCTGGTTAATAGCCAGTTCATTCCGTTGAAGAGCGCGCCTGGCCCAGTCAACACTAGGTATCCTCACTTCGACCTGTATCGCGACGGCGTTAAGGTCGCAGAGCTTTGGACCGACATTGAGTTTATTTCTCTCAGTTATGCTCTAAGTGGGACAAGCGACCCACTCACCAACGGGGATTACCATGAACTGGATATTGTCATCATCGATCCCGGAGTTTCAGGGCGGCCGCGCCATGATCAGATATGGCTCGGGGTCGAGTGCAAGGAAACGGACTACGCAAAGAAGCTACTCAAAGAAATACTTGGGATACGTCGAGAATTGAGCATTCTGACTGATTCCACGCGTACTCGATTTTTGCATTGGCCGAGAACCATTGTCCCTGCCAAACCCGCCTCATGCCTGCTAGTTTACTCGACTGATCCGGCAATCGTCCTCTATTCTTCACCCGGAAAGACTTTCGGCATCGATTTCCATTTTGAGGAAATTCCGACTACGCCGTGAGGAAGAATCTCCACGCAAATTGATTACGCCTAGGCCCTTGGTTATCCGGCGTTGGTTTTATTGCGCCCAATACTTGGAGACAGGACAGGGCGCGCTTACCCATTTTTCGTTCGGCCCACTTAATTTTTTGTTGGCGGAACGGGCATGGTCGGCACCGAGATTTGGACATCGAGCGACTTTCTTGTCAGATCCCGGATCTTGCTGAAACGGTAGAGCACGTACCCGCGAATTCCCAGAAGCTTGGCGAAATCATAGTGGCCAGTGGTCACATTGAGCACTTGGAGCTCGAGAAGGGACGTGCCCGAAATATCTGACCGCTATCAAGGATGGATGACCTTTGACATGAAAGGTCGCCTT
Source organism: Methylacidiphilales bacterium (assembly GCA_965226715.1). Classification (GTDB taxonomy): domain Bacteria; phylum Verrucomicrobiota; class Verrucomicrobiia; order Methylacidiphilales; family UBA1321; genus JABDGH01. Next base: position 73,054 of record CBDDEB010000003.1, read on the forward strand.
TTCGTGTTTTGGGGCTGACGGCCGGCTGAAAGCTTCCCTCGGCCCTCGCTGAGGTCTGCCCGGTCGGGGAGCTTTCTTCAATGGGGAGTGGGAAAAGGAAGCTGAGTTGTCTGACCCGGCTGAAACAAGAAAACATGATTGGATGCCCAGCATTATCGTCGAAAGAACTTAAACCTGCGCTCGCCAGCCTCAACGGCCGATATGCCCTTCGGGATCGGGCCCTTATTATATTGGGGGTACGATCGGGGCTGCGGATCAGCGAATTGCTTGCCATGAAAGTCAGCCAACTCTGGGACGGTAGAAAAGTTGTGGCGCGTTTTTACGTCAACCGTGAAGGCACTAAGGGCAAGCACGCCGGGGCTTCGATTATCATGCACCCCGATGCTGCTGAAGCCCTCACTGACCGGATTGAGTCTGGTGGGTTTGATCGATAGACCCAACGGCTACTTGTTCCCGAGCCAGCGAAAGGGTTGCGGTCTGGGACGGAAGGCTGCGTGGAAAGTCCTGCATAGGGCGTTCCAAGAAGCCGGCGTTTCCGGCATGGCGGGGACACACTGCATGCGCAAGACATTTGCCAACAATGTCCACAAGGCACTCGGCGGCGATCTCTTTCGGCCCGCGCAGGCGATGCGTCACTCGTCGCCGATGACGACGCTCAGGTACTTATCCTTCAAGCAGGAGGAGATTGATCGGGCGATTCTCGAAGGTTAGATATTGGTCGTTTTAAGGGTCAGTATCCAGTCAGGCTCTCAGGAGATTGCCGGGCCCATACAAAGGGAAGCAATCTTCTGTGATAGTTAAAGGATATGGCACGCATTATCTCATCGTCGGTTGAGTACTGAAAGTCAATATGACGATCGGTTCATCAACTAAACGTCATTTCTTCCACCGTGGGTCCATCGGCTCCGATATCGCTGAACCTGTAAAACACCACTGAGCCATCGTCGTCGCGGAATTTCTGCCGGGCGAGTTTCATCAGCTTTTGGTCGCAAGTGGAAATGATGAATTGCCGGCGTCCACGTTCCGTTTCCAGGAGCCCTGCGATCAAATCCAGAAACGAATAGACGTTCAAATCATCAAAATGAGTGACTGGATCGTCGAGCAAGACTGGGCAGAACCCGGACCATGTTTGCGAAGTGCAGGCGGCCAAAAACAAACCGAGAAGGAGCGTTTGCACCTGGGACTGGCTGAAGTAATCGATTGGTCTTAGTTCCTCCCCATTACGTTTCACTCGGACGACAATCGCGCCATCCCGTGTCTGCATTTCAACATCCTCAAATCCATAGACCGACCTAAGTCGCGCTTGGATGATGGAGGTTCTGGGGCCGTATGCTTTCGTAAAGTTGGCAATGGCCTTATTTTGTTCCGCCAGCAAGATTTTGATCACGTTTTCAAAATAGCGATGCCATGGCTCACATTGCGCTTTGTCGGATGCTTCATCCGCGACTTCCGTTTCCTTGGCGCGAAAGTTTTGTTGCATTTGTCTCAGGGCGGCGGAAGTGGTGGCTGCATCCATCGCTATCTCGAGATTAGAGGTTGTCTCGTAGAGTTCAGCTAAATGGGTCTGACGAGTGGTTTCCTCAGATACGCGTTGTTGCAACCCTAACTCATCAGTTGCTACCGGTATATTGGAATCCCGAAAACGAGCTTCAAATTCGCTAATCGACCTTTGCAAGCCTGATGATTGTCCGCGAAGTGTGGCGACTTGGGATTTAAGGCCGACAACCTCCTGTCGAGCTGCAATGACCTCGGGTCTTTGACTGGACACCGCCGCCTCCGCTCTTGAAGCTTCTTCCCGCCTTTCCGCAAGATCCTGTTCCGCCGTCAGCAGTAGAGACGTGAGTTGTTCTTCTGTCGAATCCAATGGAGCAGAAATTTGTCGCGGATCATCACGGAGTACGGCGAGTTCCGCTTCAATCTGGGCCAGTGCGATGCGCTTTCCAGACGCGTCGTCAATTTTAGTTTGTAGGGAGCTTTTGGCGGCTCTCAGAACCGTCTCCGCCTGTTCGGCAGCTTGCTTAGCTCGGCTGACGCGATCTGTCGCGGATTCCACCTCCCGTTGAGCTTGAGCCTGGCGCACTGAGATTGCTTCCCGTAACACTGGAGCAGCATCAAAAGACGAAAATCCCAGCATGGCTACGAGCGACTCGAACGCCTCGATCGTTTCATTTGCTCTCTGGCGTTGCGCGAATATTTCGCGGAGCTCTACGTTAATGGCATCCTGCTTTTGTTTGTTCTCATTGGAGGCCGTGACAGCCTGAGCGACTTTGACCTGAGTTTCAGTGAGTTCAGAATGGATACGAGTTGCCGCAGAGTTCGTATGGGCGACCTGCCGCATTCGGGATAACAACTCGTCTTTGGTCCCATGATCCACGCCGCATGCTAGGCAGAAACCGCTTGAAACATGGGTCTGCAATTGCGCGAGAAGATTGGTCAATTCGGTCTGACTAGATTCCGCGGACACCAACTGACGGCGAAGTCGCTCATCTTGGTTTTTTATATCTTGGAGAGCCCCAGCCAAGATTGGTGCCCGTTCCTGTAATTGCGCGAGGTCTAAACTTCGCTGGCTTTCGGCGGCCTGAAGGTCGGTGAGTCTGCGTTGGGCGGAGACCCAGCCCTCTAACGACTCGACCAATTTCCTAAGATTGGCAAGGTGCTGGTTTCCAGCACCCAGAGCATTTTCGTGCTCGAGGACGGACGCATCGGATTCCCTTTTCCGCGAAGCAGCAGCAGCTTCTGCCTCCCTATCCGATTCGATAAGTTGTGCCGAGGTTTGCAGCTCGCCTGTGAGAGCCTGTTGCCGTTGAAGTAAGCGTGCGAACTCCGGTCGGCTAGTACTCACCCATTGAATCGATGCGGCGCGCTTTTCTTCCTCTGCGCGGCGTGAAATAAGCTGATTCAGATTTGTTTCCTGCCTTGCCAGTTCCGCCTCAAGATTCGCCTGCTTCTCGTTTGCAGTAGCAAGTGCCGTCTCCTTCAGCGAAATCTGTTCCCTGATCGAATCCAATTCCGCATTCAACTGAGGCCGTCGAGCGAAGTCAGTGGTTAGCGCTATCAACCTTTCGCTTCGACTGCGACTTTCCCCCTGAGCGATTTCAATCGCTGCTCGCCAGCTTCGAACTGTCGCAACTTTGATGATAGCGGAACCGGTCGCCGCAGCGATTGAGATCTGAGCGGCTTCTAGTCTGGATTTAAGCAATGAAATCTCGGTACCCAACGTTTCTGTGTTGGGCACACCGTCAGCAATCCGAGAAAGACGCTCCAGTTCTAGGCGCTCAGCTGAAAGTTGAGCAGAGAGTTCACGATGCCGCACCTCTGCCTTCTGAACCCGGTCGGCAAGAATGTTTCGGACAGCGGTGGCTTTTGCTACTGCGTTTGAGTAATCCTCAAAGGCCAGCATTCTCGAGACAATGTGGGATGGCAATTCGCAGTTGGAGGAAAAATCTTTCATCAACTCCTGCTGTTCTTGGCTGAACAGGTGTGTAGCTCGGAATAGGTTCACGAAATTTTCGATGCGGTCTGCACTAGCCATGTGACCACCAGTTAATTGCGTGAGAACCGATTTGCGATCAGCGTCTCTGCCATCTATCTGAGCCTGCTTGCGAGTAATGACTCTGCGCGTCAGCTTCTTCTCTCCTGCCGTTGAAAAAAACGATGCGCTCACACGACCTTCGTCGGGGCCTGCATCGAGATGTTTGGTGGCTCTAATAAAAGGCTGATCCCCCAAGCCCGTCATTCGGCCGATTCCTCCCGTGAGCGCAAAATCAACAGCGTCGAAAAAGGAAGTTTTCCCGAATCCATTTGGCCCATACAATATCGTGACGTCGCTTCCTAACTTAAAAGTCCTTGCACTTCGATAGGCCCGGAAGTTCTCAATGGTAACAGTATCCAGCCTAACGGTTGACGCATTTGTCTCGTACGGACTGGGTGGAAGGTTGGAAGGAACCACCAAAGCACCCGGAGGCCCAAACAATGTTTTCACACAATCTCCCACAATCCCCTCAGCTCCTCGCTCGCGTTGTACCACAAGGTTTCTCGCTAGGTCGGACGGCATCCCGCACTGCTGAAGCAGAGTTTGAGCGGAAGGCGGGCGCATGGAGATTTGCGCCAACGCAGCCAGCGGGAGGAATGGCAGGCGGGCCAGCACCATGGCCAAGTCCGGAAGGATGTGGATAACAAATTTCCTGCAAAAATAGACGTCCGTTTCAACGGAAGAGGCGAGTTGCTCTAAATTGGGCTGGGAAGGTCGTACGCAAAAGACAAACACCAAGTCTAAGCCGTCCCACTCTCGACGGCTCTCGGTGCAATACTTCTTGAAGCCTGAATACAGCTTTTCATACGACTCGTTTGGGTCGTTACCGGACAGAGCAAAAGCCGCTATGTTGCGGGGCATTAGAAGGAACAATAGCGGCTCCTCCGAAGAATCGATTTCTTGTTCCTCCACGCGCGCATCAGGAAGGATACGCGCGAGTTCAAGGCGCAAGTCACTCAACTTTGAAGTGTTTTCAGGCAAACGCGGCATGGAGGGAACTCTTTAGGGCAGGTACGTCTGCTGCACCTTGGAAAGCATCAAGTACAGCTCTGAAACCGATATGGAGCCAAGAGCTGGAGGGATCAGTTATATTTGGCTCGCTTCCTAGCTTATTTGATTTTTCATCGAGGAAACTGCCTTGGCGTTGAAGGTAGTTGTTGTTGTCGCTGTCGCGTGAAATCAGGACGGTCTGACGTCGCGGCCGCGTTGCAACAATTTTCCTCATCGCGTGTTTGTGGCAATCTTCGTGAGTTATCCCCTCGACCGAAATGACATCAAGAGAACGTTGGTTGATTACCGCTGTTCCGTGAGCAGGTTTCTGCCCCACCATTGTTACGTCGCCGCCCAGGCGAAGAATGTCAAAAGTATCAACGAGATTCTTCAATCCGGCTCTTTCTTGGTTAGACCACTCATCTGCGTTTTTGGCTGTGGATGTCGCGGTCGCTAATTCGATAGAATAGGTGATCGCATCCGCCGAAATTGCTCGCAGTTCTCCGACTGTCTCACGATGTTTCAGTCCGACCGTAGCTGCGAGTGCTGCTCGATGATTTCTCGTTCCCAAATCATTCAGAACATCAAGCTGGTCGTTTAACCATTTTACATCTGCCGGCACGGCCACGGATGGGGCCCTTGGATCGTGGACACCTGGCATTGGAAACACGGAGGCATTGATAAGAGCGATGGTCCGATCAGAAGCCCCGGGGGTCACGGACCCCGGATGGACCTGCGCGAAGGAATGGATGCAGGCTCCGCCTTCACGAAAGACTGTGTCCTTACATAAACCCAAGAGCGTGCTCGAACGGAACCTTTGCCCTCCGTTCGAAAAGGTCGGAGCGCATGTGGGAGGGACAAACAGGGAGTGAGGCGAGAAAATCAAGCTGCTAGAACCATATTTATCGGCTGCTCCGGGAACTTCTTTGCCAGCTGTATTTGCAAAAATTACGCATGCCCGTTCGCGACGCACATTCGTGACGATGGTTTGGTTAAAAAAGTCAGTTACCTCGCGAAGAAAGTCAGCGTGCGAAGGTTTCGCATTGTGCTCGAGGACAAAAAGCCAGGACATCGAGAGCTCAGCCCCTGCGGAGCTAGCAATCTCCGAAAGTTTCTCCACCAGATGCCGCCAGATTTTCTTTCCGTCTAGGAGTGCGATCCAATCAAAGCATGTCAGGGTGCTGAATAGAAAGGGTGCTCCTGAGTCCAGTATGCCCTTGAAAACAAAAACACCGTTACCCTGAAACATAGACTGATGTGTAATATTTTGTTCTTCCCAGGCGGGATGGATTTTAGGCTGAAGCCATCTCTCAACACCTCGATTGCCCTTCACCCAGATAGCAGTGCAGTTGATCCATTGATTAGAAGCTACACGACCGGGCACCCCGTCATCTTGAACCACGTAGGTCTTCGGTGCCCTTGACAAGGAGACAAATTCGTCCCTGGTCAACCCATCGGTCCCTCCAATGACAACTGTTCCCTCGGGCCACGTAGACCGGCCAATTCTCTCTTCAATCAGAGCGATACCTTCGACTCCGGGAATACTGTACTCCGGAAAAATGGTGAAATGCGTTTTCGAAAGTTGATGGGGCGCGGACTCCGCAAGGTTCAGGGTGGCGGAGAGGACCTCCATCTGCTTCGCTTTTTGAGAAGCAACCCAACGGTAGGGCTCTGTCTGAGTCAGAGCTAAGTGAGGTTGCGCCATCACCATGCCGACTTTGTTCCCAGGAAGCGCGATGCCGCGAGAGGAGAGATCGACTACTTCAACGTGGAGCATCAGGGATAGATGCTATATCTTTAACTGGAATGTAAAAAGGCCTAAAATTGCAAGCCGCGTCCGCCAATGGAGGCGCACTCAGCAGGAACAAGGCGAAGGGCGAGAGCACAGCGGAAGTCGGGGCGGTATGCGCCATGAGAGCTACTCAAAGTGATGCGATCCGTCGTACTAAGGCTCCTTTGATAAAAAGATAGAAACGCACAGTAGTAATCAGGTGCACCACTAACAGCCAAGGCCATATGTTCGCCAGCGAGAAAAAGGGCGTGGTTACATCTCCTGCATTGCCTCCTATTCCCTGAGTCAACGCATTCATTGCCGAGTCCAGTAACCGCCAGCCAAGAGCGACTACTAACGTTGATAGAATTATTGATATACCCAGAACAACGCCTCGGATCTGCCAAGGTAGATCAATTTCAAAATTTCTAACTCTTTTCATAATTAACGTTCCTCTCTAACACTGTGTAGCTTTCTAAAGGTTTCCTGATCCACATCCCGCCGGGCCGTCGATAACCGGGTGTTCGCCATTCCCTGGCCAGACGCCAGTTACCAGCCAAATTTCAAAGTAATAAAACCAAAGCACTGCCCACGGGATCACGGTCCTGGAGAGCAGTAGCTTAGGGTGCCATTCCCGGTATCGCGGCTGATACAAACACAGCTCTTGGGTGTCCTGATAATAAAGGTGGGGCAGCTTCTGACCACCAGCCATCGCCTTTAGGTCAGGTTCTCTTGCCCAGATCGTCGGCGACGTCTTGATGTCATATTGGACTTCAATACGGTAGTCAGCAGACAACGGTGAAGGACGAATCCACGAGGTCCAGTTCATAACCTTGCCCTGGATGTCGCCCTTGCTCTGAGGGTAGGCACTTTTCAGGTAATGGAGCTGGACCGGCAGCGTGATCGGCTTGTACCGGAGTGGGTTTGGTCTATGCACCGTAGTACGTGTTGCGGCGAACCGGCATTCCCGACGTTTTCGGCGACGATCCGAGAGTCAATCCCGACGCGCCAGTAAGGACGTTGAGGCCACCCGTCTCTTGGAGGGAGAGAATACGCTTACCGTGGTTCGCCATCACCCGGTTCACGAGATTCTCCCCCATAAGCCGAGAATTCGCAGCCGCGAAGTTATGGAGGCCACGGGGCTCAGGGCGAAGCACCTGATCGAGCGTGGCCACTGTGTGGGCATGCCACTTGTCGAAGGCCTCTTTCTTCTTCGGATCGGTGTTCCACTTTTCGGCGAAGTTCTCGGTCGGGCTGGAGGGATTGGCCAGCCACCACTCGACCTGGCCGCGGAACTGTCGGCATTCCAACCCATTGGGGAGATCGAGGACCACGGCCTCGACGAAGTCCTCCATCGTGGCGTATTCGATGCCGACCAGGCGGTTGTAGGAGATGGCGGTCAGCGTCGTGATAATCACCGAAATTACCGCCATATCCGGCGTCTTTTCAAAGTACAAATCACGGTGCCGCTTGAGGATCTGAACGATGCGCTGCAACGGCTTTTTCTCGAAGGACTGCTGTAGTTCCAGCGGCTCGACGGAAGCGCGGTTCTCGATCCTTGCATTGGATAGGGCAATCAAGCGGTTAATTTCTGGAATGCGGTGGCCGATGCGCGTGAACCAATCGACATAGCCTTTCGGATTGGAATCCTTCAGAACGGCAAGTGCACGGTCGGGCACATAGATGTGCGTGCCGCCGATAAGATGCGGCTTGGCCGGCGTGATGTCCAAGTGATAGTCGGGCTCGTAATCGAGCCGCGCGCAGCGGTTCATCCGCGAGAGCATGTTCTTGTACGTACCGTGCGCGTTCAGACGATTGTACACTAAGTGAAACAGGTCGGTCGCCGAGATTTCGTGCATGACCTGAAGAAGGCAGATCAGGTCGATATCGAAATCGGTTCGGTTATGCGGTTTCACCGTCGTGCCCAAGGCAATCGAGCCCTGCGGGTGAATGTGAGGCCTATATCGTGCAATGGCCGAGTCACGGTCGTTGAGCCACTCGCTGACGCTATTGTAGCTGCGCTCGGCGCTCTCCTTCTGGGTGTCAGTGAGTTCGAGCTCCTCGCAGAGAAGCTCCAGGAGGTCGATGGGGTTACGGAACAGTTGGGGCGGTAGTCCGCTCATAGGGTGCATCCTTTCAGGGCTGGTTGGTTTAAGGGGGTGTACTGGCGCTCGGCTTTGCCGAAGAAGAACTTCGCCTCGATGGTCGGCATGTCCTTGCGCGATCGCACGAGTGCTCGGCTGATAAGTGATTGCTTGATCGGCCCGTCGAGGCTGTAGGCGTCGGCGGGCACGGGCACATCGACGCGGAAGACATTGTCGTGGCCGCACAGCAGCTGGGCTTGCCCCAGCGCGCAGACACTTTGACCGGCAAACGTCACTTCGACGCTGGCGCCGGCCCAGGCCACGTTGCCGCCGTGATCGAGATGGTCAGGACGATCCTTGATTTCGGTGGTGGTGCTGATGCTCAGGACCGAGATGTTCTTCGGATCCTGCTTGAACTCGGAAATGGCCTCGACGACGCCGACCATCATCGGATTGTTCGCCCACACGCCGCCGTCGATAAGGCGCAGGCCGCCGACGCCGGTAAAGGTCGGCAAGAACGTCGGCGCAGCGCACGACGCCATGCAGACCTGCCACGCGGGTACCGTCCAGTCGCGTTTAAATCTTCGGCTGTGGGGAGTTTTGAAAACATACACATCATCCGCGTCCAGGTTGTAACTGGGGATAACCAATGGCTTTCTACTGTCGCCCAGCTTCTTGTCGCCAAAGACGGTTATAAGCTCCTGTTGGAGGCCGTCGGGTTTGTGCTTAGTCGCAGCATACTGGGCTAACCGACGGAGCCATTCCGAACTCTCCTTGTAAGGAAAAATGCGCGAGCCTTTCGATTGGTAAAATTCTAAAATCTGTTTGGCGGAGAGACCTAAACCAAGCCCCATTGCAATGATCGAACCAGTAGAGGTGCCTGTAATTAGATCGAAGTGATCGACAACCGATACGTTGAGATCGTCTTCGATTGCAGCCAAAAAGGCCGCCTCGAAAGCTCCTTTTAGACCGCCACCGTCCAGAGAAAGAATGCGGAATTGCTGTCTGGACGGAACTTTTGGGTGAAATGCCGCCTCCAACTGAGTAGAGGTCACTCGAGAGCTTGTCTGCTGATCCATAGCTTCTTTTTAATGTAAAATTAGCTATAAAGCAAGTATTATTTGATGTTTTTTTATTGACTCAGAGGCTAACAATGAGATATTAGGATGTTATGGCAACACGCAAAACAATGACTTTGAACCTGACGGAAACTGAAATGACCGTGCTAGAGCAGCTCTGCTCTGCCAAGGATCTCAGCAAAACGGCACTTTTACGTCAGGCATTACGTCTTTACCAGATGCTCGAATGCAAGACCCGCGAGGGGCAGAAACTCTATTTTGAAAATGACTCGACTAAAGAGAAGGCTGAACTAATGCTCATTTGATGGAAACAACTCAGGCCCATCTAAAACATTTGGGCACGGGTAAACTTATGACCGCCGATCTAATCGATGACATAACAGATGATCATCTGGCGATGTGGAAAGCCACGTGGCTGCCTGTCATCCGACAAAGGCAGGATGAATTTGAAGCGAAAAATGTCCCGAAGGAAAAACGCCCTGGTGATATGCACTGGGATTGGAATGCAAAGCTGACCCCTTATCGCGGTCAGTTGGGATTGAAAGCCTATTCTCTAGTTTGTGAGGGGCAGTTGCAGGGGATGATGCAAGTAAGTTTGATCAAGCACGCCAAGCTCGAGGGTCAGGTGGGGAAACCCTTAGTCTTCATCGATTTTTTGTCGAGCGCGCCTTGGAATAGGAAAGATTTGACCGATAAACCGATATTCGGTCGGGTTGGCTCGCTTCTCTATAGGACAGCGGTTCGCCTGAGCGTTGACGAAGGTTTTCGTGGTCGAGTTGGATTAAGCTCATTACCTCAGTCAGTGGCCTTTTACAAAAATGCGTGCGGGATGACCGAATGTGGACATCCAACACATTGTCCGGCTCTTACAAACTTTGAGATCACAGCTGAACAAGCCGTCACATTACTTGAAAGTTGATATGAAAATAAATTTTAGCGAGGAATGGCACAAAAAGTGGGATCAATTAGAGGAAGCCTGCGGAGCGGAAGCTGGCTTACCTCCATTCTTAGACCAAAACCAACTGGTTGGAGCAAACATACTGGATGCTACGGCTCAACTAAAACTAGCTTTCGGCAAGTTGGTTAAACTAATGAGAATGAATCTCAAATACACACTCCATGACTTGGCTTCCAAAGCATCCGTGGATGAAGCGGAATTGAAGAATATCGAAGAAGATCCCGCTTTCATTCCGCAGCTGAGAACGGTTTATCAGTTAGCAACTAAGTTCAATCTCCCTGCAAAAAAGCTGACGCTTTTGGCCGGACTTACCCAAGAGCGAGACCCTCAATTTACTCAAGAAGCATTGCGTTTCGCCGCCAATTCAAAATGCGTTTCCACGCTTAATTCTGAAGAAAGGGAAGCCCTTAACCACTTCGTCTCGGTAATTTTGGAACGGAAATAGGGGCAGTATAACCGCAGTGAAGAATCGAATATTACCCGCTCAGACCCAGTCGGACATCAATTTGAGGGTTGATAAGATTCTCCGAGATCTGGGCAATCCCTCCCCACCCTTAAACTTGGAAACTGTGCGATACCTGTTGAAGTTGGATAAATCCTTTTACTCCAGCAGCGATACGGGGTTACTCGCGAGTGCCGTGCACAAAATCAAGATTGCGGGCATTCAGGTTTATCAACGTCCAGCATTATTAAAGGATGTAATAACCAAGTTCGATTTACGGGCCCTTTATATTCCGGATCAGAAAAGAATTCTCTTGGATAGTACGGTTCCCGTTTTAAAGCATCGATGGCTGGAAGCCCACGAAGTCGTTCATGACATTATCCCTTGGCATGAAACGGTGATGTTTGGGGATAATAAGCAAACAATCATGCCTGCTTGCCATGAACAGGTGGAATGCGAGGCGAACTACGGGGCTGGCCAACTTCTCTTTCTTCGCGAGTTGTTCATAAACGAAGCGCGTGATCTAACGAAAGGAATAGCTGCGGTCCAGCAGCTCAAAGGGCGGTATAACAATACACTGACGACTACCTTGTGGAGGTATGTCGAGATGGTATTTCCGGACGTTCCCATGCTTGGAGTAGTCAGTGGGCACCCCCACCCTAGCAAAGCAAAGTCGGATTTTAATCCGAACCTTCCTTGCTCTCATTTCATCCAGTCCCCGACTTTTGCGACGAATTTTTCGAAGATACAAATTACTGACGTCTTCGGTGCTATCCGATCATATTGCGGGTCTCAGCGGGGCGGTCCGTTAGGTGCATCTGAGTTGGTGCTGAGTGATGATTCCGGGATTCAACACGTCTTCCATTTTGAAACATTCTTTAACAACTATGACGCTCTCACCTTAGGATGTTACTTGAGGCCAGTGGCGACTGTTAGGTGACGGAGCTATTCTCGGTGTTCCTGAAACCCGCAGGTTCGGAGCGCAAGGCGAGCATCGTGCGGCTCAAGCAGGAAATTTCCATTCATTGGTCGAAGGTCGAATTTCCTAAATGCGACGTTTGGTAGAAAAGGTCGCATTTGGCTGCTTATGTTCCTGTGCAGGAACTCCTCCCCAGAGCGGACATGCGGAATTTTTCGACCGTTTTCTTTAAACCAGCAGACTATTTGCCAATAGACAATGGGATCAACGGTACTTGTCGGTTGACGATAACGTGGAACGTATTCGTGACGGCCAGATTGTTGCGCCCGCCGTTGGGCGTGCCGGTGGCGACGAAATAAGCCAGTGAAACGCTCGGCTCGACCTTCTTCGTTACGGGATTGAAATAGGCAGGCGGCATGATGCCGGAGGCATCCGACAAGGCGCTGAAGAATACGTCCAGGCCAACGCGGATCGCGAGCGACTGCGGCTGATAGTAAATCTCGTGCGCTGTGTTGTTGTAGAGGAGAATCTTGAAAACCAGCGTGTCCTCCGGGTCGAAGCGAAACACCTCGGCCACCTCGACTTCAAAATCCTTGTAGGCAATCCGGTTGTGAGGCTGGGCGGTGTCGACCTGGGGAATGGCCTCGGGATACTGCGATTGGATGAGATGGTACGCCTTCGCCTTGTCGAGCAAACCAAGCAACCGGACGGGACTCAAATTCTCCTTCTGGTAAGATGAGCCGGGTTCGGCGGGCTGATAAAATGTGACCGAATTAAACGGCTGGTCGTCGCTCTGGATTTCGAGCACGTAGGTCTTGCGATTCCAGACGACGTTGAGGTTGGCGGATACGTCTTCATGCAGCGCCCGCAGGGAAAAGAAATAACGACCGTTGGTGTAATTGAGCAACACGTCTGCCGGAGTTTTCGGATCGCGGGTAACGTTCGCGCCTTCGAGGGCGCGGATTGCACTCGGAAACATAATTGTCGTGACCTGGTTTTTGCCCACCTTGATCTGGTAGACCGTCCGGTCATCGAGCGGAAATTGCTTGATGGCCTTGTAATTGGGCGCGCTCTGCGCAAAGGCTGGAACGGTGAAAAGAAGAGCGAAGATTATTGTTGAATATCGAATTTGCATACAGCGAGGGGGAAGCGACCGTTGGCGGTCAGGTTGGGGTTGCGAAGGAGTACTAACCGGGCTTTGAAGGTGGGAGATTCCATGAAGGGCTGCTCGTTGAAGATGCCGGCACGGATCAATTGTCCCTCCACTTCGACCAGCACCTGGTCGTTGCGGGTTTTGAGGATGTTGATCTTGAAAATCTCAACTTTCTGATGAATCTGTTTGGCCTGAAATTCGGCTCGCTGTTCGGTCAGAATGGCATTCGCCTTGTTCAAGGCATCGGGCAGAAACATTTTGGCCAGGATTTCGGGATAATCGAACCCGGTGGGATTTCTCTCGAAGAGGGCGATGCAGCCCAGCAGGGCTTGCGAGGTGTGGAGTTTCGTCGCGTCCTCAAAATTGAGGAGCGGCGAAATATGGTACGTGCCGGTCTCGTCGAGAATGACGACACGCTCGCGGGTCCGGTAGGCCGAGATGATGAAGTAGGGTTCCAGCAACGCGGCAGCGAGTGACACGATGGCCACCAGGAACCAAATGCGGGCCGCCCAGCCGTGATCGGCGAACAGGCGCAGGACGTTGGGGGTGGGTTTCGGCAGCTTGGGCACCGTGGCCGGAACGGGGGTTTCGCGGAGTGTTTCAGTCATATCAGTAGGCGATGGCGGTGGGGATTTGATTTTGTTCCATGATGCTGGCGGCGTAGAGCGTGCCGCTGGGGTCGCTGGCCATGTCGATGACCCTGGGCGCGGGTCGGGATTCGGTGTAGCCGCGTGGAGGTAGAGCGGTAGCGGCTACCGGGGACGGCGGCAACGTGGGGCTGCCTGCCAGGGCCGCGAATGTGGGCGACGATGGAGCAGGTAGCGCGGCCGGTGGCGGTGGCCCGGCGAGAGCCGGTTGTGAAATTGGAGCGGTCAGCGCGGTCCGCTGGACCGGGCCGATGAGCGGGGGGAGCGGCGATGTTGGCGTGTAGGCCGGTGTCGAGGAACTTCCTCCACCACCGCCGCCAGACGGAGATGACGAGGCGGTAGTCGAGGAAGATCCGCCATTGGAACCCTTGGAATCCGATGAAGGTGGTGGCGAGCCGCCTCCGCTCATAAACCGGGCGAGTCCGGCGGCTCCCATCCCATATTGGATCGCATGGCCAACGACCGATGACATGGGCGAGCCGGAGCAAAAGAGCGCCTGCATGACAATCGGCGTGGCGATGCTTCCGAGAATGAGCCATACGGCGACGAAACCGGCGATAAGGAAGGAGGCCGGCCCCCACTCGGTAGCTGTGCCAACGGCCACGGCACCTCCTGCAGCGACGGCTGTGGCGACGCTATTGAACAGTGCGTTGCCGACCAAATCGACCGTGGCAAAGCCGATGGGCCACGCCAGAATCGCCAGCGTCTGCTGCACATAGCGGGTGGCGATTCCCTTGGTGCCGTCAAAAGCAAACAAACTTACGGCGATGGGAAGGAACATGTAGCAGAGGCAGGCCATGATGAACTGAAAGAACATCATCGGGCCTTGGATGATGGCCCCGAGCCAGACAATGACCCAGGCGACCGCCCACTGGAATGCACGCCACAAGGAGCCGGTCACATCGAGCCAGTTAATCTGGCCGTCCGGCGGCTGGAGCTGCTGCATGAGCTTCGTGCCCGTTTCGGCGATGTTGCCGGTAAAGTCCTGCTGAATTTGCACGGCAATGGCCCAAAAACTGTCCCGCGCGGTGTTGAACCAGAACGGGAGCGTGGCCAGGAACGCGCAAATGATGGCGTTGGTCGTCAACGGTCGCAGCAAATGGACGATGTCGGTATTGCCCGTGCCCGTGCGAACGATCATGGCGGCCACGAGTACGAAGAAGCAGATGAACCGCAGTTGGATGCTGATGGTTTCAACGGTGGGCTGCAACGTGGGAATGAGGTCGCTGATTGTCATGGGAATGCCTTTGTCTATTGAAAGTCGGTGGTGCTGTCGGTGATTTGCCCCTGCCATTGCATGAAGTTCTGCACCGACACGTTCATCTCGTGGTCGGCGGCTTCGTTCGCGGCCTGGGCCTTCATCGCCTTGTCGTTCTGATTGGCGATATTTTGCGTGACGATCTGGTCGGTGGAGGTCTGCTGTTGCTGGCCGAGCGCGGCGATTTGACCTTCAATCGCATTGGCCTGCGCGGAGAGTTTCTGCACCGTACTCTGGTCGGGCGCGGTCTGAATTTGCGCTAACGTCGCTGCTTTCTGCTGCTGCAACGCCTGAATCTGTGAAATCGTGTTCTGGATGACATTCCCCACATTCGCGTTCTGGTTTTGAATCGCCGAGAAGGTCGTGAAATGGCTCGGATCGAAATTCATGGTGAATCCGGACGGCGTCTGGTTTGCAACGGCGTTGAAAAGCTGGGAACCTGAGTTTTCCAACGCTTTTGCGCCATCGACGGTTTGATTGAGCGCAGAAGTCAGTTGCCCGACCGTTTGAGTCAGTCCGGTCGAATCAAGCAGCTTCAGCTCCATTGCCTGTGCCGCCTGAGCGGGATTGCCGATATAACCCTCGACCGTCTGGGCGATCTGAATCTGCTGCTGGAATTGCTGAATTTGGGTGTTTAACGCCTGGATGGATTGGAGCCATTTTGTGATGTCTTGCGCATGGTTGATCTGTGCAATCGGATCGGCGACAACGGCAACTGGATAGGCGGCGTGGGCCTTCGGGACGAATAGGAGGCAGCCAAGGGCGATGAGGATGAGAAGTTTGATTTTCATATTATTTGGATTCTTGAACGGGGAGGTATTCGGTGGTGGGGACGGTGACGACACCGTTGTTGGTGGTGCCGCCGGTGGTGATGGGCAGGTAAGTGATGCGGGGCTGCGTTGCGGGATGCAGGTTCTTCTGCTGGTCTTGGATGATCCAGTATTCCTGCTTCACCGTGTCGCTGCGCCCTAGAAGATAGCCGGTCTTGTGGTCCCCGGTGCCCTCGGGCCCTGGTGGGTTTGAGGTCGAGGCGCACGCCGCAAGGCAGAGCGTGATCGCGGAGAATAAGAGAGGTCGTTTGCTCATAATGATTTTTGGAGTTGCTCGGGTTGAAGGGCGGTGATGTTCCGTATCGTCCCGCAGAGCGCGGGCTGCGTGGTCGGCGAGTAGTAACAGATGGAGGAAAATTTCTGTCCGGGGGGCTGCTGTTCCGGCAGCGGGTAATGCTGAATCGCATCAATCGTCACCTCGGGCAGCTTGATGTCGTTGGAGATGTCCTCCAAATCGGAGCGGTCAAATTGCCGCATCAAAAAGAACTGCTTCGAGTTGCCCATGATGACGGGCCGTATGCGCGTGCTCTTGAATTTGCTGTACTGCTGGACGATGGAAATCGTCCAGCAATTGAATTTGCGAAGCTGGGCGTAACTTTCGGCCACGATCTTTTCCCCACCGGGCACATCGAGAAAGCGAGCCACCTCCTCGAAGATGATGCGCTTCCAGAGTGCGCGTGGGAGCGTGATGATGTGCTGGCGGGTGAAACCGGAGATGAGCAGGCCAGCGGCGGTTTTGAGCTCCACCGCCTGTTCCGGATATAACCCAACTCGAAATGGGCTACTTTTCCTGTGATTGAAACATTGGTCTGCCCATCGAAAAGTTTTCCGTACTGGCCGCTAGCCGTCCACGCCGTCAACAGCGTGGCCAGATGATCGATGTCCTCTTTCTTGTGCTCGGAAAACCGGGAGAAAAACATCAGGTCGATCAGGGCCGAATGGGTGGGAAACTCGTGTGGTTGGAAAACGCTGTAGGCCGTAGTCATGACCAGTCGTTCGGTCGCTGGCTCCTTGATGAATTTGGTGATTTCCGATGGCGTGAGACTTTCGCAAAAAGCCAGCGCCTCGGCATCGTTCGCATTCATCCGGTCGCGCAAGTCGGCGAAAGCTTCAAGATAAGTGCTGCCGATTTCCATTTTTTCGGCCCGCCAACGGTGGACGGCGCAAGCCCGTCGCTGAATATCCGGCATCAGTTCAGGATGTGTTCTGGCCCACTCGTGGAAGGTATCGACGTAGAGTTGGTTGACGTACTGCCCGACTTGCGCCTGGCGAAGCTGCTGTTTTTCCGGGTCGGTCGATTCCCCGATCATTTTGGAAACCAGCGCCACCGCGGTCGCAATATGAAGCTGGTTCAGGGGCAATCCCTGCGTGTCGAGATAGTTAATGGTCAATTGTCCGTCCGGGTGAATCAGGATCGGTTTTTCGCCGAGGCTTTCCGTGAATCGCTTGTAGGAAAGCCCCTCCTCGATGATGACGTTGTAGTGATAATAGAGCTGGGTCTGCGTAAGGAGGTCATCCATGTGGTACGACTTGCCCGCGCCGGTCATGCCGATGAGAACTGAGTGTTGGGGCGTTCCGCCCACGAAGGTCTTCACGCCGACCAGATTGCCGTTGGTTCCGTCATAGATGGCCTCGGCGTCCTTGAGATGGGCCGTGAACGTCGAGGAGAATGGCAGCATGTCGGCCAAATACTGGTCTTCAGCGTAAAGGTTCAGATAGACGTGGCTGCTCGCCGTCCAACCGGGCCAACTGGCATAGAAGAGCTTTTTGGCCGTGGTGGGCAGCGAGGTTTCGTGAACCTGTGCCCCGTTCATATTATTGACCGCATTGCGAACGGCGGCGCTTTTCGATTGCAGGCCCGTCTCGGTCGGGTCCCACACGCGAATCAGGTATTGGACGTTGAACGGAAAGGAAAATCCCTGGGCAAGCGAATCAATTTTCCGTTCCTTTTTTTTGAGGGCGACCGCTATGGAATGCTTGCCGTCTTCGCGGTAATCACCGCGCAGCCGATCCATCGCCTTTTCTTCCTTGGTGATTTCGCCTCGGACCGGAATCGGCTCCAAGTTGATGGTGATTTGATAATCGAGAAACGGGAGGCTGGTGAGCCGGTGAATCAGGCTCGGATAGGTTTTCTGCGGCCACCGCTTCAGGGCGAAAATGTTGTGAAAATGGCCGGCGAGATAGAATCCGATTTTGGCGTCGAACCCGACGCCCTCTCCGTGCCAGCACAATTCCTGAATGGTTTTCTCGGGATCGTAGAGTTCAGTGAACTTGACATCAGGGGAGTCAGCCAGCGTTGGGTTGAGGAAGAGATTGTAGTAGCTGAAATGTTGCAGGTCGCTCATCGGCTCCACCGTGGTGCCGTTGCCGAAGATCGTGGCCAGCGTCATGCTGATTTCCTCGAAGTCGTGCTTCACCTGGTTCCGGGTCTTTTCGTAATAGTCGAGAAGGCCCGGACGATTCTTGAGTGAGCCGGAATAGGTTTCGATTTCCTGCGAAATGAAGAGTACGAGCTGCTCTCGCCGCAACGTCCGGTGGACCATCCGGTGCCAGTACCGGGAAAGCCGTTCATTGCGGATGCGCTTGATATAGTCGTTGTCGGCTTTCGCCGTTTCATCCCGGTAGTGGACGAGTTCCTTCTTGTAGTCGGAATTGCAGGTCCACTGGAGTTGGGCGCGCTGGTTCGGCCCAAGGGTGGCGAGGAAGACGCGGATTTTCTCCTGAAACTCATTCAGGAGCGCCACCGATGCGTTGTGTAAATCGGGTGGCTCCAGAATGAATCCTTTGCTGACCAGACTTCCGGTTTCCAGATTCCCATAAAGAATCATTCCTTCCGCGAAGTGGCCGTTGGGAGCTTTGTCGTGACGTTTCATTTGGGTCGTCGGAACGAATCCTGGTTGCTGGCGACCGGAGAAAACCCAAAGCCGTTTATCCAGAGGTCGAACAGGTCGCGGTCATAACCGGGAGGCTTTCCTTGCCTGAAGAGCAACACGTAACCGAGCGTTCCGCCAAAGGGGACGGCCCCAATCACAAAGCTGGTGAGCCAGTAAACGTGGAACATGGCGAAGAGGATCATCACCACGCCGATGGAGAGCGCGGCGGAAGCGACGACGGGCATGAACAGGTTCCCGTCGAGGCCCCAGACGGAGCCTCCCGAATCGTCCGCCGCGTTGGTGTCGGTGAAGCGCAGATTTTGCATCGAGTCCGGTGATTAGAAGCTCGGCGTCAGAACGCCTCCGCTCAGGCCGAAGATGGCGAAGAGCGCGCCCATGATGGCGGCGGCCCCGGCGATGATGATGCCGGCGATGATGCCCGCCTTGCCATCCGGATCGCCCTTGGAAATGGCATTCGCGCCGCTCCAGATTTTAAGCACGCCCCAAATGAACCCGAAGAGGAACATGACGCCGAGGGCGAGGCTGAAGCCCTGGACGAGTTGGGCCGCTCCGCCGCCTGCGGCCTGGGCGAAGATGAGGGTGGTGAAGTGAGGTTTTCCAGTTGATACACTGGCCAGTAGAGAAGAGGTGGTCGTTATCACGCCGCCTACTTCATCACGTCTCGGCCTCTTTTACTTACTGAGTAGTGTTTGTGTTAGCGCAAGTTTACGCAAGTAGTGACCGACCTTTGGCGAGCACGCCATTTTCGGGAAAAAATGGCCTTATTTTCGGTCGCTATGAACACTCATTCTCATCACAAACTTCAGCATCTCCATACTCACCTTTCGCATGAAATACGAGGTCAGGAGCACGTCATTCCCCGCGTCTGCTCTGTCCTGCGCCGGGGCGAAATCGGCCTGGCGAACGCCTTGCGTCCTCGCGGATCGTTTCTCTTTGTCGGGCCAACCGGCGTCGGCAAGACCGAGATGACCGTTTCCTTCTCCGACTATCTTTTCGGCTCCGGTCGCGTCCATCGCTTCGACATGTCGGAATTTCAAAATCAGTCCTCGGTGGGACTCCTGCTCGGCCAAAGCGTCACCGAAATCGGGATGCTGGGCCGTGCCCTCGCAAAAGCGGATCATGGGACTCTCCTGTTCGACGAAATGGAAAAGGCCCATCCGCTGGTGCTTGATCTCTTCCTGCAAATTCTCGACGCCGGGCGCATCACCCTGGCCACGGGCGAAACGAAAAATATCAACGGCTACTATGTTGTCTTTACCTCCAACATTGGTGCATCCGAATCGATGCGGATGGAAAACTCGGCGTTTGCGACCATCGAACGCACCGTCCTCAAGCGGGTCGATCAAACCCTGCGGCCTGAACTCGTGGCGCGCATCAATGAAAAGGTCGTCTTCACCCGCCTGACTTTCGAGATTCAGCGCCAAATCTGCGTGCTCATGGTGGGACGCGAAGTAGACCGGCTCAAACGATTGGGCCATTCGGTGAAGGTCGAACCTCCCGCGCTGGAATTTCTCATCCGGGAAGGCTATCACCGGACGCTGGGCGCTCGTCCGATGCGCAACACGGTTGAGCGGTATCTTCAGGATGCCGTTGTCCTTGACGTGATGGAGGACGGAGATGGTTCGGGAAACCTCATCGTTGATGCCTGCGGCAGTCGGCTTTGCCTGGCGAAATGAGTGTCCTGATTGGGGCGGCGCGGGGTCAGAAGGACCCCGCGCGGCCACCCCAGGTTCCGGGCGGACGGGTGGTGGCAGGCGCAAGCGAGCGGCAGGCGGACGCTGCGGCCGGAGGCATCCGGAGGCCGGAGTGGGAGCTGGAAGCGAAGCGCGGCGGCTGGCCACGCCCCGTCCGCCCTCTTGAAAGCGATCCCTGAAAACTAACTGAGCTATTGCCACTATGGAAACCCTTCGCAGTCGCAAAATCAGTTCCATCCTGGAAAGGGATGCGTCCTTTCGTTTCGTCACCAATCACGACATTCGGGCCGACCGCGGACTGCTCATTCGGGATTTTCCTGAACTGGTCGAAACCGTGGCCCGACTCTCTTTTTTCAATGCTGAACAGATTCTTTTGTTCCGGGGTCAAAGGCGGGACTGGTTCAATCGCCGGGGCAATACGTCGATCAAGCCGAGCATCTTCCGTTCGGAAAATGATGGAACCAAGCCGCCATCCATCGCCGAGATGAACCGGCGCTACCGGATTCTGGTGCGCGCTGAACAGATTCTGGCGGATGCCTTTGCCCAAAGCCGCTTTGTCGGTCGTCAGCGGATCGTGAGGCATCGTCTTTTGCGCTGGGCCATTCTTCAGCATTACGAGGTTTGCGGAACGCCGTTGCTGGATGTCACTCATTCGTTGCGCGTGGCGGCATCCTTTGCGACCAACGAGGCCGCAGACGCCGAACCGGTTCTCTACGTCCTCGCCGTGCCGTCTCTTTCCGGCAGCATCACGGCTTCTTCGGAGCAGGGCATCCAGACGATCCGGCTCAGCAGCATTTGCCCTCCAGATGCACGGCGGCCCTATTTTCAGGAAGGGTATTTGCTGGCCGAATATCCCGACCTGGCAACGGTGGATGAAAAGCAGGATTACCGTCCCTATGAAATTGATTTTGGCCGGAGATTGCTGGCGAAATTCCGTCTTCAACGAAAGGACTTCTGGTCGAGAGACTATGCCGCAATTCCCATGGAGGCGTTATATCCCGACGAACGCGACCCGATGGTCGAGCTTTGCCGTCAAATCAAGGCCCGGCTCGATCTGTCTTCTTTTGCTCTCGAAAGAGGATAGCTTTTTTATCTCTCTTATTTACCATCCCCTCACGGTCATGAACTACACGCTCGCACACCTGAAAATCGCCCATTTTATTGGGAACCAAAATGTCTCCTTTGAGGAGGTTCCCGAAACCATCGCCTTGCTGGAAAGGAATGGGATCATTGACGCGTAGGGTAATTGGAGTATCGGTGGCGGACGCGAACGTCGCGGGCCGCGCGCCACTCCGCCCAAAAAAGTTCAAAGACCGACGCGCCGCAAGCGTCGCGGCAGTTTGTCGAAGAAAATAGTGAAATATCTCCAAACCAAAGGCGTAAAGGGTGCTCATGTGAAAGACATAGCTATCGCCGTAAAGACCCGTCCGGGAAATGTCACCGCGTGGTGTTATGGCACCGGCAAGTCGCTTATTACGTCTGGTGAGATTAAGAAAGTTGCGCCCGCTACTTTTGCTTATTTCAAGCCTAGGAAGGCCAGCTAGTGCATGGTCTCTTAATCCATTTTTGCCATCTTCAACTCCCTCATTTTAAGTCGATTGCAGGTTGGCTTCGGAGGTAGGGCTCGGCCTAACTACCGGGGATTGAAAGCTCTATTTAAGGGCATTTTTCAGAGGTAATGCAAGCCTATCGGCGACTATCTTTGAGTATCGGAAACAGAGGGTTATTACTTGACACCTAACTTGACAGCTACTTGACACCGCAACGGTTCAAAATTCAGCCTCGATCCGGCCGTAATTTTGGTTGATTATCACCCATGCTCGACGCCTTGACGGATACGCGCGTGGCCTTGATCAACTGAGGCCGCCAAACCGGCAAGGGCACCTTGGCTCAGTCGGTGGCGCCGAAGGACCAAGACCGCCAGTACCTGACCTTCGATGATCCGGGCGTCTTATCCGCCGCCAAGAACGATCCTAAACAGCTTCATCGCGGGCTAAAGCACGCCGGTCACGCTCAATGAAGTTCAGCATACCCCTGAACATTTTCCTGTCATCGAGGCGGCCGTCGATAAAAAACGGGAGCTAGGACGGTTTCTGCTCACCGGCTCGGCCAATGTCCTACTTCTCCCGAAGCTGGCCGCTGGCCGAGTCGCTGGCAGGCCGGATGGAGATGATGAGGTTACGCCTTCAAACGATAAACATTGACGTCGGTTAGGGCGCCGCTGACATAAATTTGTCCATCCCAAATCTTGGTTGCGTCGGCGGGTAGATCAGCTTTCAATTGCAAATTGATGACTTGGACGGGAGGCAGTTTGGCGTCAAAATAGGCTTCATTGCTCTTTGACGTAGCATCCGTCTTGAAAAGATGAAATGTGTATCCAAAGTACTCTGTGTATTGGAGTTCCTTCTCAGTTTGAGGCAAGGTAAACGATCCCGGAATTGGATCTTCAATAGGTGAATCATCAGCCATAAGGATTATTTTAGAGGTTTGGAAACGGTGCCGCGCACTTTCAAGCTTTCATAGAACAGTTCGAGATGCTGGGTTGACTTCTGTTCCAGATCGATGCTTGCCAGCTTTTTAAACAGGCGATATCGGGCGGTAGACGATTTCGGCCCTGTTTTAAGTCCTCTGACGAACAAGCTGATCTTTTTCACTAAGGCAAAGTGGTCCGATGGGATGGGGCGACGCGGAAGTACATTTGCGGTGGTTCGTTTTTTCATAGTCATTTTAGGGCGTCTTTTAACAGGCGATCCAATTGAGCCATTTTCTCGGCCCTTGGAACGGCATCTAGCAGCCG
Organism: Methylacidiphilales bacterium; assembly: GCA_965226715.1. GTDB lineage: Bacteria > Verrucomicrobiota > Verrucomicrobiia > Methylacidiphilales > UBA1321 > JABDGH01. The sequence continues at coordinate 96,102 of CBDDEB010000003.1, forward strand.
TAAACTACGCAGATATGTTCGCAGGTCGTCCGGCGCAGTGGCGGGATTGGAATCGGTTCGCTTGACGTCAGGAATCTGCTTGAGGATCGCCGCGGCTTGGCTAGGGGAAACTTTGGGCATCAGGGCCGCGATCTCCTCTGCCACCTTAAAATCGGAGTCCGAGACTTCTACCTGCGCGCCAAGCTTTACTGCGGTGGCAACCAGTTGTGCGTCCTGGTCGCTCTCCGCATCTTTCGACTTAATGCCACTCTCGGCGTCGATGTCATCAAAGGCCGCCTGGACGGTTCCGGCGTTGTAGTATGCCGCCAGAAGCGGAACGAATCTGTCGAGGTCGAACTTGCTGTCAGGCACATCGAGATAGGGGGTGATGAGATTCCATTTCGCGGTCATAAGCGCAATGTTGCGGAGCCGGATGACCTTAGGTGAATTTTCTGCGTAGAAATTCTTACTGAATGCGCTACGTGTTCCTGTCAGTGCCCCCGTGGTTGCGAGGATGATGTTCTTGAGGCCCTCGCCTCCAGTGAGTGACCCTGCCGCGCCCAATCCGATAACCGCAGCATCAAGCGCGGTATCAGTCCATCCCTGCTCGGTAAAGGAATCGGTGCTGTACTCCATAAAATGCGCATAAATTGCCCCACCAATTTTTGTGACAATTCTGTTGCGGTAAAATTTTCGATTGGCCTCTATTCCTTGATTGGCATTGTACAACTTCAGATCCGCATTGAAGTCGTCCAAGGAATAGGTGGTCAATTGAGTGAGTGCGTCTGATTTTTCCGGAGCCATCGTGACGGTCGCGCAGCCGGATAAGGTGAATCCGATACCGACAGCGACCCAGAGATATGCCCACCGTATAAGTAATGCGGGTGCGAGGGAAAGATGGATTTGGCTCATGAAATTTAAAGTTTTTGCGGGCCAATAATTATCTCCCAATAACTTGCCGTCAATATATATTGTCACTAAATTAAGAAAAGATTTTGACACCCCCGATTTTATCAAAGGATGGCCCAAACAGGGAAATCCGAGAAAATATGAGCACACGGCCTCTGCCAAAGGCCGATTGATCACCGCTATTACTTACTGCATTCTTCGCGCTTTGGTAGCGTTCGAAAGCGCTGGCCACGAAAGCCGATAACTCAGGCACGCTTCAACCGCCATTAGTTTGCATGGATTGCCATTTTATTTAGCTCGTCATGGCACCTCGCTCAGCTTCCCTCCGCTTGAAGGTCCAAAGATTGGGATCAAGTCGAGTAATCGCAACCAAAGCAATTTCGCCTTAATTTCATACGAATGCCGTATTTCCCGCCTCTCTGCGGGCGCGGAGCTGGGCGAGCATAGCATCTTCGCTTAAGTCGGACGCCCAAGCCGGCCGCAATTCGTAGTGTGGCTCGTCCTGAATAGACTTCCAATCTCCACCCCAGCTCAACCCCAATTGCTTACCTAGAACCGCCACGGCCTTATAAAGTGGCGACTCTCCCAAATAATTTCCACCGTCGAATACACCAATATCGAACGCGATTTGAAAATTATGATTAGAATAACCCGCATCGGCATTGGTTACTCTTTTTTGATTCTCATCATCAGAGATCAAGTCCATGCCTGCTGCTTTTCTTGCAGCGTTTACTTCGCCGAGCGGCTTTCTCCCTTGGAAATAAATGGCATGTTGCTGGTCATAAGTGCGAGTACCCGAAATAACTTTGACGGCGATTCCGATTTCATCGGCGGAATGAACCAATGACCGCGCAAGAATTTGAACTTCGGGAAGGAGAGTTTTTATATTCGTTTCGCTGCGATCATCAACCGGAGAATTATCTATTTGCGGCGTGGGCATTCTTAATCCTAGAGGAATTTAAGTTATCCTGTCTATATCCGAAATAAAAATTATTTGACTAATATCCAATAAGATTATTATTAAATATCTTTCCATTAAACACCTCATTAACCGTTCCGACGCTAAAGAATGTGTGTCGTAGAGGACTATTTTTTTGAGGCAACCTGCTGTGCACTTGTGTTTGCATCAATTCGACTTGAGGCTCCATCCATGAAGCTAGTGAAAACATTGGCAATCCGGTGAATGCCTTCACTACCCCCGGCGAGGAGAAGACTTGTCACAATAATATCAACTAGAACAAAAGAGGCAGGAAGTTGAGGCTCGGGTTCAATCAGCACCTGGAGCGATCTTACTCCAACAACACTGACCAATGCAGCGATAATTAGGGCCGCCTTCATGGCAAATTCCTTGGTCGCCGACCTGTAGTCGGTCAAATTTGCAGTAGCGATATTGAGCGCCGCCTGCTTTCGTTTTACTTCTTCGAATGCCTGACGCTTTGCTTGGTCTGAAGAGGCCTGCAGTGATTGCCATGTCGTCGTGGCGGCATCGAGGTCGGATTGCGCCCTGTCTTGCGCCGATCGCAACTCATCAGCCTGCCTGTCGCGCACAACTGCGACCAACACCTCTATCGCGCGCTCGATAAACAAAGCTACGGCGATCAAGCCGGTAAGAGCTCCAGTGAATGTGGTTCCATCAAACTGCTTGAAAGTTACCGCCTTGCTAGCACTGTTAAACCAAACAATCGCTATGATCGACACCCCAATAGCGACCACGGTGGCGACTGTTTTTGAGTATGGCTGATTACCTCCTGTGGGCGTAAGCGCGGGTGTTGGCCTGCTCTGGGGCGAAAAGACTGGTTGCGACTCAATGCCACTGGTTTTATCAGTATCTGCGGACTTGTCAGATGCCGACACGTCAATTGGCGTGTTCGGAGCAAAAACAGCTGCACGGGAGATGTCAATTGTAACAGGTTCTGCCATTTCAGCCTCTGATTTTCAATGTAACAATCATTCCCTGCTAATCGCAACACTAAACCGTCGTTTTAACCTTGTCATTTGAAAGATACGACACCCAAATGTAACAAACGATTCCTTTCCGCTAAGATAGCCAGTGGTATCAATTCTTTATGAACACCCCAACCGACGGCTCCACTTTTTCGATTACGGGATTAACTGCAGATCATCCAGAGATGATGGCTATTGGAGATTCCTTGTCTCAAGGATGTCGTAGCTTAAGTGTTACTTCTCGTTTTTGTTCGCAGTCGTATTCGGCTGTGATTGCACGATCTAAAGGCTGGAACTTTGTCACGGCGAATTACCCTAAGGCTGTTCTTATCGACTTGGAAGACGTGCTGAGTAAAGTCGATGGTTTTTTGCTGGTTGGCGCGATCCCATTCGTGCTTCAAGGCATTCAGAATAATATCGATTTTTGGAGCGGCCCTGCTGCGGAATGGGCGAGTTCACAAACCAAAATGCACGACTGCGTTGGAATCACCGGCGCCGTGCTCGAAGATGTGGTCAGCCGTGACGCCGCCTATTATCAAGAACAGATTGAGCAATACGCGCAAAAGGGCGTCCTCGAATTGATTGAGAAGGGCCAGCTTGGAGATCTCCATATCGCCATCACGGGAAGATACGCGCTCAATCCTTCCAACAATCCAGCCTACGCGAAATTATCCCAGCTCCAATGGGTCGATGCCCGCCAGCCCAGGTATCTATTCGTTGACATCGGTCATAATACGGACGATTCGTCTCTCTTTGGCAGTGTCTTTTCCGGAAACCCACAGGTGACGGTTAGCAACCCTGCTGCGAAAGGCTTTAACCGTAGTCTCTATGTCGAAAGAATGAAGATGATGGTCAATAATCTTCTCCAACTAAGTAAACTCCCCGACCAGATTTTTTTTAGCCTCCTACCCAAACCAAGCGCAGTTCCCAACATGGAGCCCAATCGTGTTCCCATTGCGGGAAGCGGCTATTTCCAGACTTACTGGCCGGCCTTTTCGACGAGCCAGAACGAATTTTCGCTCGAACAAATGGCGGCTTTGGACGAGGCCGTGTTGGAAGCGAACAAGCAGATTACCTCCTATATCAGTTCGCAGGATACCGGGAATCGCTTTACCATTATCGACTCGTATGCCGTGCTCGAAAAGTACGATTATAAGCATGCACAGTACGGTTTGCGCCTTGGAATTTCAATTCCGGTCGAAGGCCTTGACATTGATAATAACTATGTTGAAGGAACGGTTGACAAGAGCGCGCAGGCTCCTCGCGGCTTGTCTTATTATAAGTTTCTTCGAGGCGGTTTTTGCAGTCTGGATGGATGCCACCCCTCCGCAATTGGGTATTCCATTTATGCCCTGGAAATAATGGATATATTGGCAAAGAAATTCGGCACATCCCCACTGAATGATGCTCAGCGACATGCGATTGTAGAGACCGCGTATGGCAATGAGTCCTTGGTCAAACCCAGCATGCTGAGACAGGTCGAAATGATTCGCCAATATTTCAACGCCTTTTCCAGCCATCCCAACCCGCAAGAAACAGTCACCGGCCCCAATGCGCCTACCCTGCCCCAAGTTGTGCATGCTTTAAAAGGTGTATTTAGAGCCTAGGATGTGATTCACGTTCAGAACTTTGGGCAAGCCAAATGAGCGAAATCCCTGCAAGTTCAACAATGTTAAACTTCAGGAAATTGCCGTTGTCGAAGGCAAAAAGAACGTCTGTTTGGGTGCAGGTTCACATACCCACTGCTGGGATGATTCAGGCGCTGATATTTCGGTTCTCCTCGACCGATTGATCGAACATGCCCTTCTCAAACCAACCCCTTCACCCCAACCAAAACCCTATCTTGCAGGGCTTAGTGGAAAATGAAAAGAATGATACACCATGCGAGGGTTTTAGAACGTGGAGTTTCGTATATCTGATAAAAGTTGAATGTATTCGTTCATGAAGTGATCATGAAAAAGTGGTAGCGTCATGATACCTTCCTCGTATGGAATTTCGGTTCCAGGTCCCGTTGAGGCGGTCTCCAAGGACATTTGTACCTGGAGGAACTCTTGTTCAGTCAGGGGGGGCAGTTCGTTGTCGATGAGAAGCGAGGTTGGAAGTGGAAATCCCTCGTTTATGGTTTCCAAGATTCCCGGCTTTACGATACGCTTTAAAATTCCGCAATGTTGGTAGAGAAAACCGGGCGGTACCCGTGGGACTATATCACTCTGGTTTACAAAACGATAAAGCTTGCCGGCCAACTCCGTACCAAATCGATCGGCAAAATTCGAAAACCCGACGCGCGGCTGTCCATAGGTATAGAGCGAAGGAGCCAATCCCTTTGTTATTTTTAGGCGAGCCGCGGCCAAAACAGCCAGGGCGCCTCCCAAGCTATGCCCCGTGATCCAGATGTCTTTTGCTTGGCCCGCAGCTTCATCAAATTCCTGGAGGGGGCCCTCCGCAAGAAAAAGCCCGGTCAAAAATCCACCATGAACCAAACCCCAAGGATGGAGGGCGGGGAGAAAACGCGCATCACGCAGCCATTGGCCGACATTGCTGGTCCCCCGAAAAGCCAGCAAGGCGATACTGTCCGTTTTGCACCAAAATCCCTGGATGTTCCCAAGGTTAAAGGAGCTGCTAGAACTAAATCCTTGGGCTTGGGACCACGCCTTGCTGGTGGCGTCATCCGTATAGGCCATTTGACTTGCCCGGGCTAGAAACACTGCGATATCTAAGTCCAGCCCGCGACGGCTGAGACAATTTAGATCGATTCCTTCGTCCTGAAGGGTGGGCATTTCCGTTACGAGGGATTCCCCCTGCGCAGGCTGCCTACCCAACGGGGCGCTTATGGAAGGGCCGGTGGCGACTGTCAGATCCGGCAGGCCAAAAGTATCCGGCTTGTACTCATTCCTGCTTTCGTAAACGGAGACGCTGTAGGCAGGCGGCAAACCTTCCGGCATCCCCGCCAGTGAGGCTGGGTTCGCGCTAGTAGAATTCAGCCCATCGGCTACCTCCCCCACCTGGCTGCCATTCAAACTGACGGTTATTTTCAGGGGTAGAATGAAACTTGCCGACGGCACGTCGCGTCGTGATTGCCGCGAGGGGGACGGGGTAACCTTGACGTCGTGAGTGCCGCCCGGAACAACATTGGAACTCTCCGATTCGGACAGCCTTTCGGCTTCGGTCCAAAATTTTTGCCACGGTCCCGAGTCAACCTTGACCCCACTTTCGAAACAAATATCCGTGCCGGCCACGCGGCTGTCCTGCGCCAGGGAAAACGTGGGCACCGCGTAGTTGCTTTTAAGATAAATGCCAGCGAAATGCAGACCTACCGCATGGCCGGTTTTCACATCTAGGACAAGGGATCCCGAGTTGCCGCCCAGAGTCGTGGCGTCGTGAGTTAATGATTTTACCTGCTTGCCAAAACTTTCGATCTCATCGACACCGTTGATTTTGCCCGGCTGTAATCTTTTGACGTTAAACACGCCCCGAAAAAGCTTCATCTGCAAGGGGATATTATTGCGGGTATCCAGGGCCGGGTAGCCGATCAAGGCGATTTCGCGATCGGTCAGGTCCTCTAGGGGCTGAGTCGAAAGGATGAGGGATGAAATTTTCCCAAGGCCCTCAGTCTGAAAAAGGGCCATGTCCCAATAGGGGTGGATCATCAGCAGCTTTTCGAGACGAAAAGAGGGGGATGAGGCTTGAGGTGACGCGGCTGCATCGGGTTTGATTTCTTGTTGGAAATTCACATAGGCGGCCTGGTTGTTCCGGAAAATCAGCTGGGACTGACCCAAGCCCGAGCAAAATAACTCCGCCACATGCCGATTGGACATCAAAAGGTTCTTACCGACGACGAAGCCTGTGCCAGCATAGGGTATCCGACGCTGATTAGGCAGCTCGATTCTACCTACCGACGGTATGACCGAATCGATACGTAAGCGAATATCGCGGTTGTCAAAAAAATGACCGAACGGCTGCTCAGGACGGTCAAATTCATTTCCTATAATGTCGACCACGGGACGCTCATCCGGAATAATAATGGCTTCGAGCGCAGACATCTTTTGCGCCGAAAGCGGACGGCCTGCCGCCAGGTCCTCCAAGGCCTCCATCGCCACGGCATCGTCATCGGGCGCGAACGCTGCTTCGAATGCCTCCGTAGCTCGGACGGGAGCCCTATTTTTTTTTAATTTCTGTTTGTCTATGAGGTCATCAACAGAGGGAGCTATTTTTTTGATGAATCGACGAAGCAGGTCTTCTTTCGTTTTAAGGTCCATAGATAATATCCTTTATGCAGAGATGCATGGTTTCCGGTTTCAAAGCTCGACAGTTTATCGCCACGATTGCCCGATGATGCCATGCCCCCTAAGCGACCGGAGACCGTAATGCGAGGCGCAACGGGGCGATGATATTTTCGATTTCTGCCGTTAAGAGAAAATCGAACAAAACCACCTTCGGATCGCCGGCCCGGCTCAGGAAGTAAACGGTGGGCGACGATTGGAAAGAAGGATTGTTTTGGGCAAAGTCGCTGAGGAAGGAGGGAACTTTCTCCGCGCCGTGGATTTCCAAGATTTCATCGTAGAGGCCCTGAAACTGTCTTGAGGGCAGGATATTGTCGGTCTTGCACGAATTCCAAAGGAACTCCTGCGGGCTCGAGGATTCGCTCGCCGTGACGGCCGGCCAGATGGATGGGTTGGACTGCTTGGAAGCGGCGAAATTCTCAAACCTTATGTTAATGCTCTGGCTTCCCAATTTATATAATCTGGAAAAGAGCCGGGCGGGATCATGGTTTCGACGTTTGGCCAGACGCACCAAGGCGATCAATGTTTCCGACCAAGCCTGGGTGTTTCCCATTTTCAGAGACAAACTGAATGCCCGGCGATAATAGGACGCGGCCGTGCTCCATTTGAAAAGTCGCTCGTGTAGGCGACCCAGAAGAGTGCTCATTTCTGCCTCACTTTGGTAATCACAAACGGTGGCAGCCTCCTTCATGCTGACCTCAGCCAGAGGCTTCGCGATCTCGAATTCCCCGAGCCGTTCATAAATTTGGCACTCAATACGCCTTAGCCTGCTGTTTAAAGTTCGATCCGTTTTTTGATGCAGGAGAGCCCGTGATTGAAGAAGCGCCTCAAAGCGGTTCGAGCTTAGCGCCTCCTGAATTTCCTTAATGGCCGATACCTCAAATGCTTCCACATTGGCGAGAAGCAGCCGTTCCCACGGAATGGTCATTCCGAGCTTTCCCGCCAGCGCCACACTGGCCGAGGGGGGCAGCTCTTCGAGCGAACCTTCCAGGAAAGGCTGAAGATCGGGCGTCAGATGCTCTTCCAGTTGATGCATGGAGTCGCCTCTTGCCAGTCGATGATAAATCCATTCCGCCCGGTCGGCGGCATCCGGGCGGCCGGCATAAAATTTGACTGCAAGGTCATGAATTTGACGGACCTTTTCCGGTTCAGCCACCGTTATCAGCGGAATCATTTGTTTGCGAAGATCCTGCCGGTATTGCGCCACGCCGGATAAATCAATTTCAATGATATTGGGTTCGCGTTCCAAGATTTGGAGTATCTCGACGGACCTTTCCGCCGTCACATCTTTCAAACCGCACGGCCCGGCCAGGACGCGTTGAATAATCTCGGCGGTCAATCGGCGAACGATAAGTCCCGGCATCGCCACTTTTTGCGCCACGGGATCGGAGATGTGAGAGATATTTCTTCGGAAAAGTTGCTGCTGTACTTGCTCTTCCTCGATGCGTCGAAAAAGCCAGTCATAGATACGAATGCTTTTCGTCGCGTCAATCTGGTCCTTGCTTCTAATGACGACGGCCGCCGCCAGCCGAAGGGTCAGCGGATTTCCCTTGAAACGATCAAACACCCGCATTCGCAGATCGGGGTTTTCCAGCCCGCAGGTCTTGAGGTAGCCGAGGGCTGCTGCCTCATCAAAATTTCCCAAAAGTAATACTTCCATGGGTTGGTGAAAGAAAGGCGTGATCTCTTTGATGGGCCATCTTCCCGAGATAACGATGCGAAGCTTGGGAGCCACCGCTCTCCAGTCGTTGAGAAAACCGAATAAATCGATCAACGAGGTTCCGAGCCTCCTTTGCACCTCTTCAAAAGAGTCAAGAACGACAAGGAGTGGTGTTTTCCGCTCATCATATATGCGTGTCCACAAGTCTCCAAATTTCTGAAGCCACAAGCGCTCCATATAAGGCTGCATGCCGTGTGAAGAATTGGAGGATGAGTTCGGAGACATGTCCTGTCTGCCGAAAAGGCTTTCCCCTTTCAAGTCCTCGTAGAGCGCCTCCCAATCAGAGCCGTAGCGCTTGCCATGAAACTGAATGGAGAGCTGGCGAACGCTTTCTGTCAGCAGCGTGAGAGGTTCCCTCACCGATACCTGGACTTTGTCAAAATCCAGATAGACAAAGGGGAGTCGGGTATGATGCGACTTGGATTCGTCATCCTCGGAAGCAAAGTGCAGATGGCGAAGGATGAACTCCGCCAGCAGGGTGGTCTTGCCAATGCCGCCCAAACCCGTGATCATGAGCGGTGGTTTGTCCGTCAAATCCAGAGCCGACCGTACCGCGCGATGGGCCGATTCCAGGAATCCTTGCGAGGGCAAAAGTTCGACGTACTGGCGCAACACATCCAGTTCCGCAGTCCGTCCGCTAAAATTGCGGGTCAGGGCCTCAAACGGTGCGGTGAGCTCACGGAGTTCCCTCTCATTCTGCACCTCGTTGCGCTTTGGAAAATCGACCGATTTTAAGAATTTAAGCCAGGGTTCGATCTGCAAGGTCGCCGTCAATTCCTCCAGCGACTGCTTGTAAATCGAGGGGGCAGTTCCCGTGAGATATTCGCCGATGAGTTTCTGGACGATATTTGAGGCGACACGCCATTGGGGCGGAAGATAATCTGCCAGGGAGATTTTTTCGTTGAGCTGGCGAATGATCTTGGCTTTGATTTCGGGTCGCAATTGCCAGCCGCTATTTTCCTCCTGAGATTCAGCGGTATAACTCAACTCCAGCAGACGAACGGCTTGACGCTTCACTTCGGCAGGGGAGACGGATTCTTCGGATTCTCCGATGTCAGCGAGAATCTCGTCCACCGTGAAAGTGGGCCGAACGACCGCCTTGTAGAGGAGGGGATTCAATAAGCTTTCGTCTGCGGGAAGGTCGGGTTTCCTTTCGCCAATGGCCTCCAGCTTGGCCACTTCCTTATTAACCCCTTTTTTAAAGTCGTCGAAATTCATGAGAAATCAGGTGCTTAATAATATACCGCATAATCCCTGACACAATTTTCCGATGCGTTCCACATTCGGGCTATTGTTAAAGTCGGCCTCGTAACAGATCTTGCCCACTTTTTGTTTAAGAAAATCATCTGCATACCGGGATTTGAGATTTGGCGGACGAAGATAGGCATCGATCTCCACAAAAAACTTTAAGACATCGTCTTCGGTAAAGTCGCGCGTTACGATTTTTTGCGCCGCTAAAAACTGGGATACATTGGCCTTTGTTTCATCCAAGCCGACTGCCACCAGCCTGATCTCCTCCAGACCGTTGTCCGCCAGTTCCACCAATCGAGAGATCAGGGTGTAAAAATCGTTCATGGGCGACGCCAAATCGATCCCTTCGATGAACAGAACCGTCTTGCGTTGGGCCGCCGCCAGTCTGGACCTTAAATGATGGACGAAGGGCTCGATTTTAAATGCTTTACGATCTTCTTCACGTTCAAAAAAGGGAAATTGAATTTTTAGGATTGCATTGAGTTGCTCCGCCAAGCGATAGGCATCCACGACTGGATCCTCATTGGTCGCGAGTTTGCGCGCATTGATGTTGTGCAAGTCAAAATTGGGGTTCTGAGCGCAAAGATGACGAAAATATTTATAAACGAAGCTTTTCCCAGTCCTGGGCTGCCCTTCAACGGTAATCACAGTCGTATCGCTCCTGTTTAACAGGCGTTGGGCGGACGCGATCAGGTCCTTTCTATCCACCAGCGCGTCGGCGCCCCCGAGAAGCACCTCACAGTTTTTGGGCTTCGCAACCGCTGCCATCCCCAGGTTGGCGCGCTGAAAATCATCTAGTATTTTGTACAAGGCGTCCGCCAAGCCCCTTTTTTGCGCTCGGATGACGATTTCAATGATGGCAAGATCCGGCGCTTTCTCATAAGCCGCGCGATTGAATCTGCCCCGCAATTCAGCGGGCAACTGTGCCTCAAGTTGTTCATTAAACTGACCTTGGAGGATCATTCTAAAGGTATTGTACAGGACCGCTTGGTCGGTCGTAACCGGAATGTAACCATCTTCTTCCTGATCAGCAATTTTCTGAAGCTTGGGATTTTTCCTAAGATAAGCACAGATGGTGCCCGTAGGGACCCCTTGGTTGTATTCGGGAGGACATTTGAGGGGATTATCGGGCTCTCCCGCGTGATGCAGCGCCAGTAGCTGCATGTTTGAGTTAAGGCCTGGGCTCCCCGACGATCCCTTGGCGGTGGCCGTGGTATAACGAACGCGAGTTTTATTTTTGTTCCACGCCTCCAGCAAAAGGTTTCCCTCCGCCGCAGCTAATGGCTGGCCGTGTGGATGCTGAAAGATATGCAACCCCCCTTTCGAGACGAGTTCGCCTGAGGAAGAGAGCGAGAGCCATCCCCGCCTTTGCTCGCAATCCGCGCGGATAACATGGTTGCCTACCTCGTCGGCGAGTTGAAGAATGGCAGCGTCCAGGCAATCATCCGGCCAGTCTTTATCCCATCCGCTCGCCCTCAGATCGAGATAATGATAGGGGCTTTCCCACAAAAGAGGTTCGTTTGGATCCAGATCCGTTGGATTGCCCGGACTATTCCCATCCCAATCGAAATAAACGGTTACGTTGCTCCACAACTTCGCGTCTTTGATCGCGGCTTCCACCACATGGTAATTGGTTATGACCCACTTGGGACCGATCAGAAAACCGCTGCCGGAGACCTGATTGTGGCCGTCGTTATATTCGATTTTACACACTTGACGACGCAAGCGTATGCGCTTGACTTCGACCGAAATCGCCAGCGACATCCCATCCGGCCCGACTTGAACTTCCAAGGGATTGGAATCCAAGGGTTGGCTTCGTTGAAGGTTATTGGGCGGATCCGGCGACATTGTAATGCAAAAGATTGCCTATAGTGAGTATCGGGTGTGAAATAAGTAGGTGTAGGGAAAACGGATGTGTGTCAAGGAGATTTCATCGGTTATAGTCTTGGGATCCGCAGTCATACTGCCGCTCAGAATGCTTTCGTCTTGCACTTTACCGGCAAAAGGTGGATTTCCCAAGGGCCGGTTCTATCGAGCACATTCAAGGGTACCTGCTCCAATTGCGCCTCCAGTTCTGGCCAGCAACTGAAGGCTGAGACTTCCGTCCGATGCTGCTACGGAATGTATTCGGCAATTTGCTGGTTATTGAGCCGATGGTATGTAATAAACTTCCCGGAGATTGCGTGAAGGCGTGACAGTCAACAGAAATCTCATAGTGTTTGTATTTTGAGATGCCTACGTCCGCTATAACACACGCCCCCCCCCTAGCGCTCAACATACGGAAATTGACGGTTGAGTTTCCGGTCAAGAATCGGACTGTTTTAAGAGCCCTGGATGAGGTGTACTTGGAGGTGGGGGAAGGAGAAATTCACGGTTTGGTGGGCGAATCTGGGGCTGGCAAGACGGTGTTGGCGCTGTCCATTCTTGGACTGATTGACTCTCCTGGGCGTGCGGTTGACGGAGAAATTCTTTGGCAGGGTAAGAATTTATTACAAATGACGGAACGCGAGCTTAATGATGTTCGAGGACAAGGCATCGCTATGGTTTTTCAAAATGCCCCAGGAAGTCTCAATCCCGCCCTGAAAATTGAAACGCAAATTATCGGATTACTGAGGTTTCGTCGTGATATGAATTGTATTGATGCTCGAAAGGAAGCGTTACGCCTGCTTACGGCGGTGCATCTTAAGGACCCAGAACGTATTATGAGCAGCTATCCAAATGAACTGAGCGGCGGCATGGCGCAGCGCGTGGCTATTGCGCTAGCTCTATCTTGTCAACCGCGCCTTCTTATCGCAGATGAACCCACATCCGCTCTCGATGTTACCATTGCGGCCCAGCTACTCGATCTATTCCGAGAACTTCGTGACACTCTTGGTCTCAGTATCTTGATTATTTCTCATGATCTTAGTGTGATTGCACGACTATGTGATCAAGTATCCATAATCTATGCTGGCCAGATCGTAGAGCATGGTCCAACAATGGATGTATTCCGCCACCCCCTTCACCCTTACACACGAGTTTTGCTTCAATCGGTACTGTTTCCTGATACTTTGGCCCGTAGCAAGGGCTAAAGCTGAGTCGTTAATACTAGTTGAGTGCTCATTTATGAACCGGCAGGAGAGTCAGCTCATTTTTTGCTTTGTTTTGTGTCGTCCATTCCTGCTGGCGTTCCCCGAGCTGGGTTGAGTATGGCCATCACATCCTGCACGGCACTGTTTACCAAGCGAGCCACAGTGTTTTCAGTTGGTGTATCAAGTTTTTTCCCCATTGGATCTTCGAACCGCACAAACCAACTTAATCGAGCAAAAACCTGACTCAACATAGAGCGCGCACCACGTACTGACAACGTGTCTCGTGAGACAAGGGGAACAAGTGTGTTGACAAATTCATCCTTTACACGCTTGCAAAGGAGGGACGGATTCAGTTCGCCTTTCCTTGAAACGCTTCCCAGGAAAATTTCGATAAAATTTTTAGCGCTCGTTGTCTCATGACCTCGAACCATAGGTTCAAGAAATAACCACCATTGCGAATAGAAAAACGATGTTAAGAATGCTTCGCCATCATCCTCGCTGACGCGCGAAAGTGGGTGGGCAACTCGCAACTGATGGCTTACGCGAGTCCAGAAATCCTGCGGCGGATTTTTGGCCAGATCATCAATGTGCTGGCTTGCGGCCAAAACAAATTTTGGGCTGCCATCGACATCGAGTTCATTTTCTCCTTGCTCAAGTGGGCGAAGCATGGCAGCTAGGAATGCTGGCTCTGCTTTGTTCAATTCATCGATAAAAAGCACAGGTCGATTAGCTTTGGAACAGGTTAGGTTTTGTTCGTTTAACTTTTCTTTTAGGAATTGAGTTGGTGTTTTTGGAGGAACTGCTTTCATAGCAGTTTGAATCTCAACAGCTGTTGTTTGCAAAAATACTGCCTCTGGGGTTGTGTTCGCTGGTCGTCGCACTTTATTGCCATAATAAATCGCTTTGCAGAGGTTTTCTTTGCCTGTGCCTGGTTCACCAGTGACAAGAGCTACTTTGATGTTTGGATCGGCCAACAGTGAGGCTAGTGTAAGAAGATTACGCTTCATTGGACTTCCACATCCAGCAACTGTATCGTAGCGTTGTAAAACTTGCCGATAAAGATTTTGAGCTGCTTGTTGAGAATTGGAGATGTAGCGAAACGGAGTCACTTGTTCTTCTAGGAAACCAGTTGGAACAGGCATGGTTTGAAGCGCATGTCTAAAAGGATCCAATGTATACGCATTAATTCTGCTAAATATGACTCCCTGAGACCTAGTTATCCGAGTGATACTGTAGCGGTTCCACACAACAATTTGTGGGAGAAGTTTTTTTACAAATTTAGCCCCTTCTTGAGGTATGTTTCTTGGGTTCTTCTTAGCTTGATCAATATAGAATTTTAAATTCTGAAGGAGAGTATGTTTTTTCCTAACTTCTCCTCCATTTGCTATTATGCCCCAGAACTTGAGATGAATTGTGCACATCTCTTCCTCAGGTGCTGCAAAATAAGCACACCGAAGTCTCGATGCAGTATGGTCCTCACCAAATACAAGTAAATTGAATTCAAGATCCTCGGTCCAAAGCGTTAAGCAATCACACCATTTGCTCGATTTTTTCTGAACAATCTCCTCCCAAATAAAGTGATCAAGGGTAGAGGCCTTACCCATATTAGTGGTTTTTGCCTGTGCAGAAAGCATCAACGTTTTATGTTTTGCCTCTAGTTTATACTTGTGCTCATGAAAAACATTCCATCTAAGTGGACTAAGATAGTCAAAATGGAGTTTCTTTTTACTCATGAGCGAATTTTCCAAAATAGATGCTCAGTAGCGATGAAGCTAGCGGCAAATGTTGCACATACAATCATAGTCGGAGGCAACCAGAGCCACCAACAGGCGGGAAATATCTCATAGCCGGTATTAAGCAAGGATCCCAACCTAGGACTACCGCCATGGGCTCCCAAATATGCCGCTAAAATGCTAACTGTAAGCGTGGCTGGCCAGCTGGCTAGCCACGCTGCACGCAGAGGGGCCATAAGGTTCGGCAATAGATAATAAAAAATGAGTCGGATTCTCCCGATGCCGAGTCCGCGTGCAGCTTTGATGTAAGTGGAACCTGATTCTTGAGAAATTGCCGTTTGTAACGTAAGCGTCGCATTTCCCCAGAGAAGGCACCCAGCGGTGATCGGAAATATTTCAGGACGATCTCCCAGAATGCTGTAAAGCAGCAGCAGTACGGCAATTAAAGGCGTAGAAAAGGAAAAGGTGGAAGCAAGTGTGAAGGCGAATCTTCCCCACGTTCCACGAAAAATGGAGCCAAGGCTCGCGATCACAATGGCAATTGCCAAGGAGAGGCTGGTAGCCGCGCCAATATCCACAAGCGTAAAGGCGGTTCCTTGCATGAGCAATGGAAGAAACGGCTGCCCGAGCGCATTACTTCCCATCCAATTATCCAATGACGGAGGCGCATAGGGAGTTAGTTCAGCGACAAAAAGCGGGTTCATTCGGGTCTTTGTCAGATTATTGAAAAGTGGAAGTGGGTCTCAGTCCAGAGGGCAACGCATACATGCAAGTAGTGCGGATTGCGAGTGCGCTGAAAGTCAAAATCGTGGTGATCGCAACAACTCCAAGAAGTACCGGGACATCTCCTAACTGAACTGAGTCAACCAAGAGTGTTCCTAAACCAGGTAACGAGAATACATATTCCACTGCCACAGCGGCCGTAACGCTAGAAAGAAATACTTGTGCAAAAGCATCTCCCAGAGCTGCGGCGAAAAAGGGCCATCCCTGAACGAGCAAAGTGTATCGTGGGGACTGGCCAACTGAGCGGGCAGAACGATACCAGCCCGAACTGACAATATTAGATCGAACAGCGAGCAATCGTGGTAGAGCTAAGCCGATTCCGGGTAAAGCGAGGCAGAAGGACGGTAGGAGTAATGCCTCCCACAGCGGCACCCCGGCGGACCTGAATCCCTGACGCGGCAGGCCAAGCATGCCAGGCAGTTCGCTGTTACTTAGCCACAGGGCAGTAATGAATGCCGGAAGGGCAGCCAGAAAAAGACAAATCGTGGAGCTGCTGAACAACCATCTGGCCCAAGAGTGAATACGCTGGTGAAATGATTTAGCGGCAATGACGATTAAAGAGAGCGTCAGGGATACCATTGTAGCCGCCAGTGCCAGTCCTACAGAAAGAGAGGTCGGTCCAGCTACCACCTCGGTAACAGGAAGACGGGTTCGCCAAGAAACACCCCAATCACCGTGCAGCATTTGATACGCACGATGAACTGACTCAACCGCCAACGGGCGATCTAGTCCAAATTCTTCGGTGAAGAGCTTGCGCGTGGCTGCATCGGTCAAAGGACCGGCTACCTGCGTGGCAGGATCTGGAACCAAAGAACGTATCAAGCAGGCCACGATGAACCAAACGATGAACCAGCATGCCAATAAGCGACATGCTTCACTGATTACGTTCTTCAATGCCTGCAACATGGTCAATCTCCACACCGGAAAGTAGCATTACCGAGACAGGGTTGATTTTGAAGTTTCGCACATGAGATTTCACCAAAATTAACGGCGTCTCGTAGTAAAGAGGTATCCATGGCATTTCCTGATCAAGGATTCCCTTGATTGTAAGGCAAACCTGAGGGTGTTCATTGTCGGTTGCAATCTTGAGATGTTCCGCAGACTTGTCCAGTTCGGCGTTTGAAAACCCAGTGAAATTGGGAACTGGACGCGAAGTAGATAGGAGGGCGGTCAGAAAGTTCTCCACATTTGGGTAATAGGGTGACCAGTAAATGAGAGTGAGATCCGGCTTGATTGCCCCTACTGACGCAAAAAGCGCATTGATGCTGGCACTCGGATATAATCGAACCGTTCCTTCCCTTTTTTCAATCCATTTCTGTAATAGCGCGACCGTAACGTCATCAATGCGTGATGAAACGTAGGCAATCTTTACATTTTTACCCTTTAGCAAAGCCTCGGACGAGGCATCTGGTGCCGTCGCAGGCAAAGGCTGATTATTTGATGACGGTGCATCCACTAAAACTGGTGATGGTAGCATGAGTGTTTTAGTCATTACCCCCGAAAGGCCAACTGCCGATGCCATCAGTTGTTCATGGTCAAAAGAAGCGGCAAGCGAACGGCGTAGGGCGGAAGACGAACCAAAGGCATAATCATCGCCTATGAGTGGAGCTAACAGATGAAGTCGACAAATTGTACCTGGATGGACCAAGATTGCTTCCGGATGAAGTTTAGCCAAGGGATCCAAAGAGGTTATGTCAGGAAGTTGCGCGAGGTCAGCGCCGTTGATGTCCCGCACGTCCAGAAGTCCGTCGTCAAAGGCTTTTGAGATTTGAGATTCTGAACGAAAGAAGGTGAAGCGTACTTGCTCGATAGCCGGTGCCTTTGGCTGCCATCCAGCACCCTTGCCGTAGGTTAGATTTCGCTCAAGCTGAACATATTCTCCTGCGGCCCATTCCTTTAGTTTAAATGGACCGGTGCCCACTGGGTGAGCACCGAATTGTTCCCCATAGTATTTGACAGCCTCAGGCGCAACAATGGCTGTCGAAAGAACACTCAAACGCGTTAGAAAATCTCGATCTGGCTCTATGAGTTCGACCTGAACAGTCGTATCATTGATCTTTTTTAAGCCAGTCACATCCTCCGTTTCACCTTTTGCGAAGGCATCCGCTCCCACAACACAAGTCGAAAGCGCCCAAGAATTAAGCGATCCCAACTTAGGGCTCAGGCCGCGTTTCCATGAATAAATGACATCATCGGCCGTAACCTGACGAGTCTTCTGTCCGGCAAAGCATTCATCCTCAGAAAAGCTGGCTTCGCGCAGGTGAAATGTCCAAACCTTGAAGTCCGAAGAGGACTCCCAACGTTCAGCAAGCGCTGGGACGATCTGGCCCTCAGGGCCAATACCCACCAAACACTCGAATATTTGCAAATCGAGATTGTATTGAACAAGCTCTACAGACTTGTTTGGGTCGAGTGTCTGCAACGCGCTGCTAGCAAGAATGGGAATTCGGATTTCATTTGAGAAACTGTTCTCTCGCTGGTGTGCAGGTTTATTAACCAACACTTGTGAGACAACAACTGCAGCTACGAATAGGAGAGAAAATAGTATTATTAATCTCGCAAGAGGCCCGCGTTGGGAGAAAGGCGCATTCATTCGATTTACGATTGTCAGGCAAGGGGTTCGTGGTTAACCCTAAAGCCACATTGGCCTCTGGCAATATTTTGAGAAATTTTCGAATTGGAAATGGGTGTTTTTCAGCAAGCTTTTACGGCAAGGTCTATCTTAGTTGCATTTGTTTTGCCGGTTTCGGTTCGTGATGCAAGAAACTCGCAAAGCTTGAGGAGAGCATCTTTTTCAAATGGCGCTTGAGCCTCTTTGAATTCCTCCCAAATGATCGCTAAAGCTCCAATTGCCTTCTCTGAATTCAGCAAAGACTTGAGAGAGTCTTTCCTAAGATCACCAACACCTTCCCAACCTGTCCGTGCCATTGAACGGCAACTTGAAAGCCCTCCATCGTCAGCCACTCTGATTGTGCGAACAAAGTGATGCGGATAAAACATCAAACTGATAAGCATTTCACGTTCGCCGATTGCTTCATGTAAAAAATAAAAGCCAGCTTCATCCACAACCAGATGACATGAATCCAAGGCCCCAGTTTTCACTAGCTCAATAATCACACCAAGCGTCGATGCCTCAGCTTCCAGCACAATGGAGCCTAGCCGCCCATTTCTAAAATCCTCAATTAGCCGTAAGTAACCCTTTACGATTGCGTTGGAACCCACGGCGAGAGAGTTTTCAGCTTCGGCGGCCAATTCAAACGGGTGAAACGCCGAGTAATCTACTCCCAAATTGTGCCCAATGGAGGCAATGGATGATAAGTGTTCAAGATTTTCACGGTGTACGGTCGTGTTCGTAATAAGTCGCTTATTGCTGGCATTGCGGAAAGCTCGAATACCTTCTTCCACGCGTCGAAATACCCCTTTTCCACGAATTCGATCATGTATATCTGGCGGGCCATCCACGCTGACGTTGATAACTGTGAGTGGCGATTCGTGAAGTCGGTTTGCATTGACAGCTAGAAGTGTAGCATTTGTGGTAATACCAACTGACCGAGCATTTGCATCTCGTGCTGCATCCATGACAGCCCAAAGCTCTGGCCGCAGGAGGGGCTCCATCCCCGGAACGACCACGTCAACCAATCCATCCGAAATCAATTTGAGCGCAATTGCATAATACTCAGCCTCTTGGAGAACCACTTCTGGAGTGTTTGATGCAACGTAGCAATGTCGGCAACGAAGATTACACCCTCCTGGCATCCAGAACTCGACGCAGTGGAGATGTTGCCCGATGCTTTGGCGCGCAGCAGAGTACGAATCCACACTTCCATCAGCGCCAAGAGCAACAATCCGACTCCAAAGTTCGAATTCACTCTTACTGGCTGATTTCAGAGTACCTGTGCGTCCATTAACGATAGAAGCTGCTGGCATAAAATTATCAGGGAAAGCTACCACCAGAGTCCAGTATTGGCTAGCACGATAAAAACTAACTCACGTTAGCGGAGCGGTGAAATGCGCCTGCAGAGTGTACCCCAGTTTCGCGAAGCATTCTCTCCAGAAATGGCCGAAGACCTTATTTCGAAGGCCGTGAGACTCTCGGCTTGAACCGCCTCCTCGACAACGGGAACCTCTTCCGCCGATAGCTGATTGGAAGCCTGATTTTTGTTGAGGTCGAGGGCCTTCATAAGTTCCAGCTGCCGCTGGAGCAACCCTTGCAATTTCTCTTCATGCTCGAAGGGCTTATCGACGTGAGGACGCAATTCTTCGATCCGGCGATGGGTCGTGGTGAGCGTGTCGCGAAGTTCGTTGGCGTGGTCGTCAAGGGAGCGTACCACATGCTCCAGTGAACTGACGGTGCCCAGCGCCGAATCGGAAATCTTGGCGGCATAGGCATTTTTCCCCTTCACCATGATCTCTCCTGTTCGCTCAGGCCAAAATTGGAGGGTGAATCCGGCAAACGAGCCCACCTCGATCAATTTGCTTTCTAGATGGAATTTGTCCGCCTGCCGATTTAAGACCTCGCCCGCCACTTCACGACCGCGATAAACTTGATTTCCTATCTTGATGGCGAACGCATCGCCCTGGGTGTTCTGCCGTACTTTCAGGTCCTCGGTCATACTGGCGATCCTTTCTTCCAGCCGGGGAATGTCCTCCTGCGCGTGGCGCAGCGAACGGCGACTGTGAAAGAGGGCCTCGCTGTGCTGGGCGCGAAGACGGGTCAACCGCATCACCTCGGCATCGACCTGGGCCTTTTCCATCACCAATGGATTGCCCGACGCGATGGCCTTGACCTCCGCATAGGTCAAGGCCGGGGCGTCCATGTCCTCAATCTTTCGGACATGGCTCTGCCTGCTCATGATTTGGCCGATGAATTTGGCCTTCGTTTCGAGCACCCCCCACATATAGGCGTCGAACGATCCTTCCGTGACGTACCGGAAAATCTTCACCTCGGAATTGCTATTTCCCTGGCGCAGAATGCGGCCATCTCGTTGCTCGATGTCCGCAGGCCGCCACGGAGGGTCGAGATGGTGAACGGCAATCAGCCGTTCCTGCACGTTGGTGCCAGTGCCCATTTTTTGGGTGCTGCCCATGAGGATGCGCACCTCTCCGACGCGAACCTTTTTGAAAAGCGTGCTCTTGGCATTATCCGAGTCAAAATCCTGAATGAAGGCAATATCAGGCTCAGGAACGCCAAGCTTCACCAGCTTGGCTTTCAGGTCGTCGTAGGCCGAAAATTCCTTACTCGTTCCCTGCTGCGGCGTCGATAGGTCGCAGAAAACGAGTTGGGCGGATCGCTCTTTCTTGGTTTCGTCCCAAATTTTGAACACATCCCTAGCGGCAAGGGAAAGTTTGTTGTCGGGACGATCCCGGCCTATGCCGACGAGGCGCAGGTCGAGGGCAGCCTTCCGTCCCTCGCCGGTAATCTTGAGCATATTGTCCTCGGATGGATCGACTCGGCCGCCTTTCAACTTTTCCGCGCGCTTGGCCAGCGACGCGACAAATGCTTTCAGTGCGGGCGTGGCCGGGGCGCTAACCACAATGGCTTTCCCTTGAAACAGCTTCGGAATGGGCAGTTGAAGCATGTCGGCGGTCTGGATGTCGGCCATCTGCCGGAACTGCTGCATCAGTTCCGGGACATTGACGAATTTTGCAAACCGGGTATTCAGGCGATAACCGGCCCCATCCGGTGACAGCTCCATCGCGGTCACCGGCTCCCCGAACGTGGCCGCCCACGAGTCGAAATGTTGCAGGCCCTGTTTTTCCAGTTCCACGCCTTGCAGATAACGCTGCATCGTGAACATTTCGGCCATCGTGTTCGTGACCGGCGTGCCCGTGGCGAAAGTGACCCCGCCACCGCCATTCAGGTTTTGAAGGTGTTGCACCTTCAAAAACATATCGAAAGCCCGCTGCGATGACGTGAGTGGCAGGCCCGCCACTCGGGTCATCTTCGTGACGTAAAACAGGTTCTTGAAATAGTGGGCCTCATCGACAAAGAGCCGGTCGATACCCAGTTCCTCGAAGTTCAGCGTATTGTCCTTCTTTTCCTCGGCGGAAAGAAGCTTGAGCCGTGTTTCGAGCCGCAGCTTGGCCTTCTCAAGCTGCTTCACCAGCCTGGTAAAACTCCGGTCGCCGCTTTGTTTCCGAATAATGTCCTGGAGGTCGTCGATTTGCTTTTGCAGCAAATCCTCCTGCGCTCCCATCGACATGGGAATCCGTTCAAAGCCGGAATGGGTGACAATGACGGCATCCCAGTTGCCGGTGGCAATGCGGGAAAAGAGTTGGGCGCGGCGGGACGCCTCGAAGTCGTCCTTGCCCGCCGCCAAAATGTTCGCGCCGGGATAAAGTGCGAGCAGTTCGGACGAAAACTGTTCCAGCATGTGATTCGGGACGACAATCATTGGCTTTTGCGCCAGTCCCAGCCGCTTCGATTCCATGCCGGCGGCGACCATGGTATAGGTCTTCCCGGCTCCGACGACATGGGCGAGGAGGGTGTTCGGGGTCTGGAGAATGCGCCATACCGCAGCCTTCTGATGTGGGCGTAGCGTGATTTGGGCACTGGCTCCCGGCAGCGTCAGGTGGTCGCCGTTGAACGTCCGAACCCTGATATTGTTGAACTCGTCGTTGTACTGGCGCACGAGCCGTTCGCGGCGAGCGTCGTCCTGCCAAATCCATTGGGTGAACCGCTCCTTGATCTGCTGCTGCTTCTCCCGCGCTGCCTCCGTCGCGGCGGCATTAACAATCCGCTTATCCGAATCCCTCGGATCGGGATCATAGACCGTGGGCGTGCGAAGATTGAGAGAATCTTCGATGAGATTGAGGGCGGAATAGCGGGGAGTTCCCCATTCCGTTGAATTGCCCACGGCATTCTTGGCTCCCGCTCCCGCCTGGATACTCCATGCGCCCAAAGCGGCAACATGGCGAACCTTCACGTCCGCGGGTCGGTCATATTTGAGCAAATCCTGTGTAAACACCTCGATATCGGTTTCGGGTATCCAGACTGAACCGAACCGCGCGTCGATCTCGGTGGCTTTGAGGTCTTCGGGCATGACCGTCTTCAGCGCCTCGATATTCTCCCGGAATTTCGGATCGTTGCGCGCGGCGTTTTCGGCCACGGCCAGCTTTTCGCGGATGTTGCCGGAGAGATAGGCGTCTTCCGGCTCCCAACGGCGGGTTTGCGGATCGAAAAACATCACGCCCTTCAATTCGGGCAGAAATTCTTCGACCGGCTTGCGGAGCAACCGGCTCATATGGTCGAGGTCGATTTTTCCATTCTCGTTGAGCGAAATGAGCAATGCCTCCTTGCCTGTCTGAGCCGACTCGGCCGGTTTGAGCCGCTGGATGGTCCGCTCGCGGAAGATGGCCGTCTTCTTCGCCAGCCGGGTTCTTTCATTGAAACTCTCCAGCGACCGGAGAAGCGGCAAGTCGGGATCACCCCGAAACGCTCGGGTGTTGACGGGATCGGACACCGGGCCGAACCGGGCATAGAACTGGTCGTATTCCCTATTCAGCTTCTTCCTGGCGGCGAGGATCTCCTCTTCCGGCGCATTTTCAACCTGGGTGCGCAGGCATTCCCTCGTGGCGTCCCGCAAGCGCACCATCGCCTGAATCCGTGAAGTGACGCTGGAAGGAAGATCGAGCAGCACCAGGTCATTACCCTCCCGCACCGCGACCCGGTTGCCTCCCGCCGTCTCGACGATGGCAAAGGCATTCGGTTTGATGTGGCCGGGAGCCGGGACGGTCATTCTCTCATCAGTCGCCGCCACGTTCAACTTGACGGGCTGATAAATTTTCTCCGGAAATCGTCCGACGGCTTCCTGCAAGGCTTCAGTTAAATCTCTTCCATCACTGATGAGCGCCGCATCGTTCCCGCCATACATCGTGCCTTCAAGGGCCATTCGTCCCAACATCTGTTCGGGATGGGCGACGAAATACTCATTGAGAAGCATTTCCTCGCCCTTCTCATTTTTGTAGGTGATGCTCTTCTCCCAGGCCGGGCCGGCCGGAGTCTGCCCCAGCAGCCGCTTTTGCAGAATTAAAATGTCGGTGGTGACTTCCGTGTTCGCATTGCCCTTGAAGGCGGTATTGGGCAACCGGATCGCCGTCACGAGGTCGGCCTGCTTCGCCACGTAGCGCCGGAGGAAACCGGCGCGCTTGTCGAGGGTACCCTTCGTGGTGATGAAGGCCATCAGCCCGCCGGGGCGTATCCGGTCCATCGAGGCGGCGAAAAAGTAGTCATGGATGGGGAATTTGTAGGTGTTGAATTTCTTGTCGTAGGGCTGGTAATCCCCGAACGGGACATTGGAAATGGCGAGGTCAAATGCGCCGTCATTGAGTTCGGCATCCTCGTAAGCGCCCTGCCGGATGTCGGCGCCGGGATAAAGTTTTTGGGCCAGTCGGGCGGTGATGGAGTCGAGTTCAATCCCGGTGATGGGAGATTGGGCGTGCATCGTCTCGGGCATGAGACCGATGAAATGACCGAGGCCGCAGGAAGGTTCGAGGATCCGCCCGCCCTGAAATCCCAACCGCTCCACAGCGGCATACATGGCTTGAATGACTTCCGGCGCGGTGTAGTGGGCATTGAGAGTCGAGGCCCGCGCTGCCTCGAACTCGTCTTTCGAGAGAAGCCGGGCAAGCTGGGCGTGCTCCTCGCGCCAGTCTTTGGGAGGCACCTCCGCAAAGACCTGAGGCATTCCACCCCATCCTACATACTTGACCAGTGTCGCCTTTTCTTTCGGTGAGGCGGCCCGATTTTCAGCCTCGATTTGCCGCAGCGTTTCAATCGCGGCGACATTCTGCCGGAATTTCTGTTTCAACCTGCCGAGGCCAATCTTGTCGACCCCGGTGATCCGGTAATTACCGGCGTTTGAGGCTACGACTCTTCCGGCGGGAGAAGGATGTACCGTTCCCGAACCATTTCCCAGGCCACCCGCTCGGCGGCGTCCGGCGTGTAGTCCTGCTCCGAAATCAGCTTTCGGGTGATTTCCTCCATCTCGTCCTTGGTCTTCTCCTCGGCGTCCTGAAGCATCTCCTGAAATTGTCCCTTCGCCTCCAGTTCCTGAACCATCTTCGGCAGAAACTCCCGCCAATGCTTCTCGGCCATCCGTCCGTATTGGGTTAGCGTGGTCATGTCGCGAAATGTAGTCGAACAGGTCGAGCTGGTCAGGCTTTAACGATCTCGATTCCTTCGCCATTTCGCGGCCTCATGCCCGGTCAAGGGGATGGTCCAGCCGGTCCAGAATCGCCGGGATTTCGCTCGGTGGAAATTGATCGGGATATGCGCGCGAAACGGCCCTGAATTGGCCGGCGATCCATTCCCGGATTTCCGGCCAGACGGCGGGGCCGGGATTGACTTCGTCAAGACGGTGCCCCATCAGCCTTTCCAGTAATTTTTTGAGTTTGGGCTGATGCTTGGGCCAGTCGGCCACGCAATCATCAATGATCCGATCAACGCTTCTATTCGGAGGACACTTTTCGGCGATGGCCATAAAGGCTTCCGCCGTGGCCAGGGTTTTCTCCAGGCGGGCGCGTTCCCTGGGCGTGAGTCTCTTTCCCCGGCCAATTTCAATGCCGAAGATAAAGACCCGTTGCAGGATTTTACGGTTAAGTTCGTTGCATTCCGCTTGCTCACGTGAAATACGAAGGATCGCTTCGATCCAATCATGGATGGGATTCATAGGTTGGTTTCTTTCGGGGGTGGGGGTTTCGGTTTGGTGAAGCGTGACGGAGGCAGATAGACGCGTTTGTAGGAGCGTTCGCAGTGCTTGATGACGGCGACATGCTTGGGAAGTGACCGCAGGACGTGTGGCTTGATGTGATGATC
Organism: Methylacidiphilales bacterium; assembly: GCA_965226715.1. Classification (GTDB taxonomy): domain Bacteria; phylum Verrucomicrobiota; class Verrucomicrobiia; order Methylacidiphilales; family UBA1321; genus JABDGH01. The sequence continues at coordinate 121,589 of CBDDEB010000003.1, forward strand.
GTCGTGCTCCGTCCAACTGACCGTCGATTTGCCGCCGGAACGTCCCCACGTTCTTTTTTTGATCGTCCGCTTACCGATGGAATCGGCCAGCATTTCGGAGGCGAGCTTGTCGGCGGCGGTGAAATAGATTTTGTTGCCGAGATTAAGCAGGAAGACATCGGCTTTTTCCCGCGTGCCCATCGGCGGGATGTACGAGGTGGGCGACTGGGTTGAATTAATCGTAGTGGCGCGCGCGCCGCGAATCTTGTCCACCACGTTGTAGTCGGAAATGCCGTCCTCGCTCACCAGCACAGTTTCCTGGGCTTCGTCCAAGACCAGAACGATGAGATTCTTTGCGTCCCTTTGCGCGGCGGGAAGGTCGTAGCGTCTCAGCGCATGGAGATAGAAAAGAATCTTCAACAACAGACTGATGTATTTCTTTTCCATCTGGTATTTTTGCGGAATCTTCACCGTGACCAACCGGCCAAGATCGAGTTCCTTGATGTCGAAAGTTGGATCGCTCGGACTGAAAATTTGCGTGATATCGGGCGCGGTGTAGGGCTGGAGATAATTGAAAACGGTTGAGACAATGCCGCTCTTTTGCTCGGGAGGCTGCTTGCCGAATTCGCGGTAGTAGTCGAGGAGGTAACCGACCCGCGACCGTGGGAGCTTGGCCAATTCGGTATGGTTTTTATTGAGAACATCCTGATCGGTAGCGTGCTGAAAGCAGCCGTCGATGGTGACAGGGCGATGAAGCGCCGCCAGCGTGGCCATCGCGTTCTGAATCGCGATTTGCGCTGCATTCTTGAAAAAGGCTTGCCCGCCTTTCTGGCCGGCCGCCGTTGCCACATCGACGAGCATTTTTGCGTAGGTCGAATAGGGGATGCTGTCGTCGGCCAGCATGTTGAAGGTGTAGCGAGGTTTCCAATTAAGAGGCGCGTCATCCGGCCTGACTTCCAGTTGCCGCAGGTCTTTTTCGCATTTCAATTCCCTGGCGATGGCTTCCAACGGCTCACTCAAATCGCCCTTGGTATCGAGGGCCATGATGCCGACCTCGGGGCGGTTTCGTTTCAGGGCATGAATGAAAGGCACGACGCCACTAGCCGTCTTGCCTGAACCGGTGCGTCCATCAATTTCCCAGCCCCGGCAAAAGTCGGCTTCCTTCCAGACAACGCCGCCAAGCTTCAGCACATACGGCAATGTTCCAGCTTTTTGTGGCTCGAAGGCCAGATGCAGGAACCACGCTATCGGAATAGGAAAAATCCATGTCGATAGTTCCGGCACACCGGGACAACTCGCCAATACGATGCCCAAGACGGCGGCGCTTAGTGCGAAAAGAAATGAGAGAGTGTCCATGACAGGATGAGGGCTGCGGTTGCATACCCGGAAAGGAACGCCGTGATGACGTGGGATCGATGGAGCCGCTGGCGCGATTTTTCCACGTCACCCAGGAGTCCGGCAGTATCGGCGGCGAGTTTCTGGACCAGCGTTACGCTTTGGCCAATGGGGTGGGCCAATTCCTTGGTGATTTGTTCGCTGATGGCCAACGGCTTTTCCGACAACACTTTGTTGAGCGCTTCGAGATGCCCGAAGACCTCTCGCAGGGTCTTGGTCCACTCGTCCAGTTGCTTCAGTCGCACATCGAGGAGTGCCCCGATCTGGAATGCTCTCTCCTGAATCGCGTTTTGCCGTTCATCGAGCGCAGCCTTGAGGGTCGAGGTCGTTTCCTCAAGTAAGTCTCGACTCTTGTTGATCCTCAGCCAGTGCCACGCCAGCACCGCGACAAGCGGATCATCGTTCGAGACGTTGTGCTCTTTCAGGAGCAACTTCAGGTCGTCTGGTAATTTCTTGGGATCAGCGAGTTCAGCGGGTTCTTTCATGGCAGGAGTAAGTTTTGGGCTTTATCGAACTGGTTCTGCATGTAGGCGTGGAACCGCAGGCACCTGGACTGGTCGAGAAGGTGCAATTTCTCGCTAGTGCGCCCCTTGCCAACTGTCAGATTGAACATCTGCAAATAGTTCTTGGTGACCTCGGACAAGCAGGGCACTTCGACCTCAATCGCGCCGAAATCGCGCAGCCGTTTTCGGGTATCCGACTCGTCAAACAACCTCAGTTCGGTCGAATCTCGGTAATTCTTGGCCACCAGCCAATGGACCCGCTTGCCGTACTCATCCAGCACATCGGCGGCCTGGGAAATGGCGTCCCGGTCATCGACGGCGATGATGACGAAGACAAGATCGAATTCGAGCGCCTTTTGTAGATCGGTGATCCGGCTGTCCTCGATATAGGTCAAGAGCTTGGAACCGCCGGTGGCCCGATTATCGACGAGGACCACATCGACCGTGGCCAATGCGCCAACCAGAGGATCAAGCACGGCCAGTTTGTTGGGATCGACGTCCGTATGGATAAATTCGGCTTCCGGCACGAGTCGCTTGAACGTGCTGTTGGCATGGTCTAAATCAAACGTCTTGAGTTTGACCTTCGCCTCGGTGAGATAGTCGTAGAGCAAGGTCGCCACAAAGCTCTTGCCGATGCCGCCCCGGTCCTGGGGAGAAAGAATGAGTCGCTTCGCATTCATGGGATTTAAAGCCTTTCGCGGGCGATCTTCGGTCCCGGCTTACCCGATTCCATGGTTGACGATGGCCGACTGCCCGGCTCGGACAACGTTTTATGGACCTCGCCTTTTGCATCGCCCGAACCTGCGGTCTCCCGCCGCTTCCGATCGGTCTCGGTCCGCAGGCGCTTAACCTCCTGTTGGTGGGTACGGCAGAATTTGCGGACGGTGGCTTCCGATACCTTGACGCCCTGTTCGTTCAACGTCGTCGTTATGTGCTCGTAGGTGGCGTACTTCGCCCGCAAGACGAGGATCGAATTTTTGAACGGATTAAGGATGACGTGCTGGACCGGATTGTGTTCATAATCGCCGGCAATCTGGTCCATGTTTGCCGCGATCTCAGATGTGGTGGGTGTGGTGGTGGACATACCTATCTTAGACCATAACCGGCGCGGTTTTCGCCATGACTACTAAGTAGTTTTTAGTAGTCATGCGGGCCTTTTACGCTGGAAGCCGCAGTGCCCAAGAGGTTTTCATGCGCAGTCAAAACCTCATTTGCTGACGGATTGATCTTCCGCCTGATTGAATTTCGCTTCGACGCGCCGGATGGTTTCTTCGACCGTCATGCGGACGCTCGGCTTCGCTGCCAGGTCTGCTGCTATTTTGGCGTCATAAGCGGCTTCGGCATCAGTCCAAAGACTCGCATGATGAGGACTGCTGATGTGGTAACGCTCCGGACTGTCGGAGGCCAACTGCCCCATGAAGTGGCAAATCCAATTTTGCCGCTGACGTACCAGCAAGGGTATTGCTTTTTCTGTCAGCTCCTCGACGGATATCTTCTTTTCGTTGTAGAGGTCGATCAGGTCTTCTAGCGTTGGTGGTTTGATTTTTCTGGATGTAGATTTTCCCATGCCGTTGTTAAATCATATCCGGCTTGTTTTTCGCCATAACTACTAAGTAGTTTTTGGTAGTGCTGCGCCTACAGTGTTGCTGCGGTGGCGTGTGAATAGAGCCTTCGGTGCTGCTGCCGTGCGTGTGCTGTCGTCGCCGCTTTGCCCATGCGCTATTTCGATTCACCAATGAAAAACTGCTGTGCCAAGAAAAATGTACAGACAGGTAAAAACTGATTTGTTGTCGGAGCATTTTTACGCCACCAGTGAAAGAAGATGAATTGGAAACTGCTGAAGCAATGGCGTCGCTTGCGTTGCTATTGCGGCACTGAAAAGATTCTGCTTAAGAAATAATCCCTCATTGATGAACTACTGATGCGGTACGCAAAATGTATTGCGCCCGGCAATCGCTTGCTGCTATGGCGCGACTAGTGTTCGTTCGCGATACTGATCCGGTCTATTGAATTACTGGTAATCCCGGTAGGTGTCAGATATAGACCTAAGCGAACGCTTAGGGGTGACGTGTCCCTCAAAAATAATATGCAGACTGGATTTACAGCATCTTTGTCGCGGATGTTTGGTCGCTAGTCGGGAAGTGAAGAAAACGTGGTAGAGTGAATTAGCCATCGTTATTTAACATGAAGAAGCCTATTTCCATTCCGGTCATTGTTTCAGGTGGCTAGACCGGGGTTGATCGGGCGCTTTGGATTGGGCTATCGGTCATCGTATTCCTCACGGTGGTTGGTGTCCTCAAGGTCGAATGGCAGAGGACGGCTTAATCTCGTCGGCCTACTCGCTAAAGGAAACTCCTACTTCTGATCATCCGCAAAGGACGGAATTGAATGTGCGCGACTCCAATGGAACCGTGATCTTTTCCCTGACGACCAATCTGTCCGCTGGCTCAAAAGACATGATGGAGATGGCGCGTCTTCATCTTAAGCCGGTTCTCCATCTGTCGGCTCAATCGAAACAACGTCACGCAGCGGCTCTTGTGCGCTTTGTCACGGAACAGGGTATCAAGCGTCTTAATCTGGCCAGTCCCAGGAAAAGCGAGGAACCACGAGTAGCGGAATTCGTCCAACGAGTCTTGGAGGAAGCCTTTTACCCGGACGACGGCTATTTTTCGGCATCCCGGTAGTCCAAAGAGCTACTAAGTAGTCTTAGACCTGGACCGGGGGCAAATGAGAAAATGCGGCATGGTTCGATTCGACCGTCCGTGTCGTTCCGTGAAGGCAGCGCTCAACTATTTTTCCGAGCACATGGGTAAAGGTGATTACCTGACCCAAGGTGGCCAGTCGCCCATGATGTGGGTCGGTCAAGGGGCTGAGCGCCTGGGCCTGCGCGGTGAAGTCCAAATGGAGCATTTTGCCCGCCTCTGTGCCGGGAAGCATCCCGAAACGGGCGACAAGCTGACGGTTCGGGAAAAGGCCAATCGCCGGGTCTGTTACTTCGCCCAAATGTCGGTCCCGAAGGACGTTTCCATTGCCCTTCTCGTCGGGGGAGACAAACGCATCGAACAATGGTGGCAGGAGGCCGTGCAGGAAACCTTGGGAGAAATCGAGGCCGTGGTGGAAACCCGAATCCGAGCGGGCGGTAAAAAGGATGAAAACCGAATCACCGGCAATATGGTGGCGGCAGTCGTCACCCACGACGCCAGCCGCGCCCTCGATCCGCAGCTTCACACCCACCTTTGCGTGATGAACGCGACCTATGATCCGGTGGAGAAGCGTTGGAAAGGTGTTCAGCCCTCGAACTTCTACCGCTACCAGAGTTTTTTCCGCGAGGTCAGCTACAACAAGCTGGCGCAAAGGATGAGGGAAGGAGGTTATGAACTGGAGCCGTCAGAAAGATTCGGATTCGACATAAAGGGGTTTCCAGCCCACTTGCGCAAACAGTTTAGCAAGCGCAGGGATGAGATACTGGAAAAGGCGTCGGAACTTGGCATCACTGACCAGCGGCGCTTGCAGAAAATTGCGTCCGACACGCGGGCCGAGAAGCAGCATGTGACTGCCGAAGAGTTGCGCAGTGGGTGGAGGAAAGAATCCGGGGAGTCCTTCGAGACCATCGAACGGATTATTCGGGAAGCCAAGAGTCGCACCCCCGGATTCGTGGCATCAAGTCACCGGGAGGCGGTGGACTACGCCGAAGAGCTCCTTTTCGAGCGAGAGTCGGTCTTGAATGAACGCATTCTTTTACGGGAGGCGCTGATTGGTGGGCGGGGTTCAGTGGAATTGGATCGACTCCGGCGGGAATTGGAGCGTCGCATTGCCCAGGGATCGCTCATTCGCCACGAGGATCAAATTACCTCCCGCGAAACCCTTGCGATGGAAGCGGAGTTCATCCGTTGGGCGCGTTCCGATTGGGACAAGTACGCTCGGATGGGTGACGAGCGAGCTATCAGTCGCCGCTTGAAAGGTGAGCATCAGGAAGCCGTGAGAAAAATCCTGCGCTGCCGAAACCGGATCATCGTCCTGCAAGGCGATGCCGGTACCGGCAAGACGACCTCTTTGAAGGAAGTTCTGAAGGGCATTGAGGCTGCCGGTGGTGCTGTTTTCGCCTGTGCCCCCAGCTCGAAAGCGACGGCTGAATTGAGGGAAGAACTGACGCCGGAGGCCGAGACCTTGCAGTACCTTCTGGTCAATCGGCAACTCCAGCAGAAAATTGCCGGCCGAACAATCATCGTGGACGAGGCGGGCCTCCTTTCCGTCCGGCAAATGCGTGATTTGGGCCGTTTAGCCAAGGCAAATAAGAACCGTCTCATCCTGGTCGGCGACATCAAGCAGCACCGCTCCGTCGAGGCCGGCGACGCCCTCCGTGCCGTCCAGAAATACTGCGAGGTGGAAACTGTCCGGCTGACCGAAATCAAGCGTCAGCATGATCCGGCTTATCGGAAGGTGGTCGAATTCCTCGCAGCCAAGAAACTGTACCAAGCCTTCGAACAATTACAGAAATTGGGCGAGGTTCATGATTTTAAGAATGCGCCATCTCTCTTCGAGCGGGCAGCGCAGGACTATCTTAAAACCATCACCAGTGGCAAGAGTTGCCTCGCCATCGCGCCAGTCTGGTCGGAAATCGAGAAATTTACCGAGGTCATGCGTGACAAGTTGAAGGCCAGGGGCCTCGTCTCCGGCAGCGAACGGGAGGTCATGGTGACTTCCACTTTCGGGTGGACGGCTGCACAACGCAAACGGGTTGGGAATTACAAGCCGGGATACATTCTCCAATTCCACCGTGAAACGACCGCCTTTGCCAAAGATGAGGCGGTTAGAATGGTCGAGGTGCGAGGCGAACGCCTCGTCGTCGAGCGGGAGAATGGTGACCGATGGGCTTTCGATCCCAAACGTGTCCACAGCTTCGACGTGGGCGAGGCCCGGCAGATCTCCGTTGCCTGGGGCGAGAAACTGCTGATGCGGGGCAATCTGAAAGCCGCAAAAATCAAGAACGGCGATATTGTAGAGGTCGCGGGTTTCGCCCCGGACGGCTCAATCCGGCTCAAGGATGGGCGTTTGTTGCCGAGGACGTTCCGGCAATACACCCACGGCTATGCGACGACTTCCCATGCCGCGCAGGGGCGGACGGTGGATCGCGGAATTTTAATCCTGGGCGATGCAGGCATCCGCGCCGCCAATCTTCAGCAGGCGTATGTGAGTAATTCCCGGTTCAGGGAACGGCAGACCATTTACACGACCAACCTGAAGGCGGCGAAAGACGCGATGGCCAACGATAATGACCGAAAACTGGCACATGAACTTCATGAGAAGCGTGCCAAGGAATGGCGAATCATTGAAGGCCTCGTAGCCGAAGGCGAACAGTGGCGGGCAGTCCGCGAGCGCGTCATCGCCTCCAACCAGGCGAATAAGCAAACCTTGAAGCCGGGAGGAATGCGCTATGCGGCCTGAAGAAACGCCGGATCAGGTTCCGTCCCAAGCGCCCGTGCAAGATATTGAATGGGATGGGTCGTGGGGAGCCATCGCCCCGACGCCACAATCCGTCGAGATTCTTTGCATCCAGATTGAAGAGGAGATTGGGAAGACCCGCATCTATTACTACCCGTACCGTACCATCGGAAAGTGGAACTGGAGCATGGGTGCGCCCGAAACCCTGGAAATCCAGATTGGCGGCGTTCATGTCATCATATCTGGAATCGGTCTGCGTCGTTTAGCCGAGGCTCTAACCTTGGGGCAGCTCCGATTGGTACAATTGAGCCAACCTCCAGTCTTGACCGGCGAGGTTGCCGTTCGGTCGATCTTGATTGAAGACCTTAAAAACTGAAAAATAATGCTCACTTTCACTTTTCTGCGTAATCTGCAAAGGATTTTCGCGCGATAATCGTCTTTATTGATCTCTGCATAACAGACTGACTTAGCGGCACAGTTTGAAGCCATCTAGCTTTTCGGTCGTAGTGCGAGAAGCTTCTTAATACTGGCAATGTTGCCATGCGTAGCGGTTAGAAGTTTGCCCGCAAAAAAGGGATCGCCAGTATCATTGTTTTTCCAAACGAAAAAAATGTAGGAACGTCCAACGGCGGGCTTCATCTCGCCACGAGCAACTTCCACAATAAGGGTGACGGAAGTCTGAGCACCAACTGATCCCATAACAACCTGCAGCACTTTAATCTTAAATCCCTTATAGGCAGTGCCAGCATACATTACTGTAACCGGCAACGCGGTTTCCGTCCCCATTTCTGTTATTTCCCCAACAAAGACGGCATCGGATCGCGAGACGGTGATCGAGCCTCCCTTTTTGGTCCAGAAGGAGTGTGAGGTTCGGGGTTAAGTTTTCATTGTAACAGGGTCATGAGTGGATTCAAGCTCTGGGCGGAAGGAGCCCGGAGGGCCTGTTGCCTCAAAAGTTTTGACACCCGAGGGATGAGGATAGGGTTGGGGAAAAAGGGACGTTGACTCAAAAAGGATGACACCGACAACCGAAAGGATGTCGAAGAGTCAAAAGATACGAGAAGAGATGTTGCCGCGTTTGCGGCAGAGGTACGCCAACCGAGGGGTGGAAGGCCGCAGCGGGATGATCACGGAACTCTGCGAGCAGTTCGGCTACAGCCGCAAACACGCCATCAAGTTGCTGGGAGCCAAAGCAGGCTGGGGTGGCGATCCGCAGGTACGAAAAGGGCGTCCGCCGCGCTACGGGCCGCAGGTGGTGGAGGTGCTCTTGCGCATCTGGAAGGCAGCGGAACAGCCCTGCGGAAAGCGTCTGGTGGCGCTGCTGGCGCAGTGGCTGCCCTATGGCGAAAAAGAGCACGGTCGCCTGACCTCAGGGTTGCGCCGCCAAGTGCTCGGCATCAGCCCGGCCCAGGTGGATCGACTGCTGGCCCCGCACAAAGCCGGCACCCGGCGCGGACGCTGCGGCACCAAGCCGGGCGGGCTGCTCAAGCATCAGATCCCCATCCGCACCGACAACTGGGACGTGACGATGCCGGGCTACCTGGAGGCCGACACGGTGGCCCACTGCGGCAGCTCGCTGGAGGGAGAGTTCATCTGGAGCGTCACCTACACCGACATTTTCAGCGGCTGGACCACCAACCGCGCGGTGTGGAACAAAGGTGCCTCCGGGGTCGTGGCGGCCACCCGCGACGTGGAGGAGGCGCTGCCGTTCGCGATCCTCGGCTTTGACTGCGACAACGGCTCAGAGTTCCTCAATTGGCACCTGGTGAGTTACTTTGCCGAGCGCGAAAAGAAAGTCGGCTTCACCCGAAGTCGGCCCTACCACAAAAACGACAATGGTCACGTCGAGCAGAAGAACTGGACGCATGTGCGACAGTTGCTCGGCTACGACCGGCTCGAAGACCCGCGCCTGCGCGAAGAGATTAACGCGCTTTATCGTGACATCTGGGAACCGTTCCACAACTACTTCTGCCCCTCGGCCAAACTCCTGAGCAAGGACCGCCACGGGGCGAAAATCAAACGCCGCCATGATCGCCCGATGACGCCGTGCGACCGGCTCCTGGCCAGTCCCGACGTGAGTGAGGCCGCCAAGAAAAAGCTGTGCCAGACCCGCGCTACCCTCTACCCCTTTGACCTGCAACGCCGCCTCGATACCGCCCTGCGCCCCATCCTGCAACGGGCTCTCCGTTCCAGTCGCCCTACGGGCTCCTTGCACTCCGAGCCCGTTGCAGCTACACCCCCAACTGAAACTATAACCACGGTGTCATGACTTATGAGTCAACGACTCCCCTCCTCACCTCCACCTCGGGTGTCATTTACTTTTGAGGCAACAAGAGGGCGACTGGAGGCCAGAGCTTCCTGGCGGGCTTGTGCGGGGGTGCGGTAGCCGATGCCGCCGTGGGGCCGTTCCTCGTTGTAGTGGCGGCGGTAATCTTCGGCCAGGACGCGGGCTTCGGCGACGCTGAGCGTGAGTTCCCGGTCGAGGCACTCATCGCGCAAGCTGCCGTTGAAGCTTTCGATATGCCCGTTCTGCCAGGGGCTGCCCGGTTCGATATAGAGCGTCTTCACGCCGCGTCGAGCCAGCCAGTCGCGCAGGATGCGGGCGATGAACTCCGAGCCGTTGTCGCTGCGGATGTGCTCGGGCACGCCACGCTCGGCCACCAACCTTTCCATGACCTCGACCAGATCGTGGGCCGTGAGCTTGCGCGCCACATGCAGCGCGAGGCATTCCCGGCTGTGCTCATCGATGAGGCAAAGGATGCGCAGTCGCCCGCCGTTGTCGGTGCGATCCGCCACGAAGTCCCAGCTCCAAACGTGGTTGAGCCGCTCGGCCCCCGTCGGGATCGTGCCGGTGGATGGACCTCGTCGTCGCCGCCGGGGCCGCCACCGCTTCACCCGCAACCCGCACTCGCGCCGCAGCCGCTGCACCAGCTTCTTGCCCACCTTCCAGCCCTCGGCCCGCAGCAACCGCGTGAGCTTGCGGTAGCCCAGGCGTGGATGCTTGCGCGACAGAGCTTCGAGCCGTTCTCCCAGCCGCAGCAGCCACTGCGTCGGCCCCTTGTTTTGGTAACGCCCGCTGGTGCAGGCCCAAATACCGACACGCCCTCCGCTGCGAGCACAGTCCCGCCGTCACCACCTGCGCGACGGCCCGACGCTTGTGCAGAGGGCTCACCATTTTTTTGCGTTCACCTCTTCCAGCACCCGGATTTGAGCATCTGGTCGGCCACCAGCTTTTTGAGTTCGGTATTTTCCCGCTCCAACTCCCGGTAGCGCCGGGCGTCCTGGAGTTCCATCCCGCCGTACTTCTTCTTCCAGCGGTAATAACTCGTCGCCGTGATGTTGTGCTCCCGGCAGACCACTTCCACGTTTTTGCTGCTCTCGGCCTCCCGCAAGATGCGGATGATTTCCTCTACGCTGTGTCTCTTCTGTTTCATGGTCGGTTCCTAGCCTTTCAGGTTGGAACCTCTCACTCAATCCGGACCAGTTTCAGGGGGCTCAATCAACGGCATCTTCTGTTTTTAGAATGCTACCAGTAAGGTTCTGGACATCATCGGCATGAGCCATTCCAGCGACTAGGAAGGCGGCATGAGCAGGCAGAAGGATCGCTCTCGTGGCCATGCTTTAATCTAACAGCGCAATCTCCTCTTCCAAGCTCCAAACGTGATCGGCAGTGCCCACTTCCCTGCTACTGAATTTCAAACTGCACTATTACCAAAGCTCAGCTTGGCGCCAGAAGGCGCAGATGAGGCGGGAGCGTTTCCGGCGGATGCGGCGCAGAGCATGGGCTGCCCAGCCAGAGAGTTGCCAGAAATCGCGGGCGCAAAGGTTGGGTAACTCGTGCTGTTTCCAATAGCCCCAGAGGTACTCTACCGGGTTAAGTTCTGGGGCATAGGCCGGAAGACGCTCCACCCATATTTTGTCGCGCAGACTGGTCAGATACTGACGCACGAGTTGGCTGCGATGGGTGGCCACGCCGTCCTAGACGATGAGGAGTTTACCTTTAACGTGGCGTTGGAGGTGTTTCAGGAAATCAATCACCTGCTCCGTCTTGATCGCGCCGGGGTAAAGGCGAAAGTAAAAGTTCCACCAAGATAGCCCGGCGATGGCTGAGAGCTTCTTCCAGTTGAAGTTGAACTCCAAGATCGGGGTCTGGCCTTTGGGACTCCATGTGCGCACCCGGTGTGGCTTCTGGCTCAACCCGCTTTCGTCGATGAAGATTAGAGTACGACGCTCTTCTTTGGCTTTTTTTTAATTCGGGGCCTCTCCACCCGCTTCCAGTTGGCGATCTCCTCTTCCTTACGTTCGCGTGCGCGACCAGTGGGACGCTGGCAACTCCAACCCATCTGCCCCATCAACCGCCCAACATGATCGCGATGATAACGCACCCTAAACTGGCGGTGTATGAGCTTCGCGATGCGTTCGGTCGTCCACAAGGCCGTAGCATATCCGTGAGCCTGTGGGCCGTTCTGCAAGTGCCCGGCCAGTTGAGCCAACTGCACCGCATTGAGCCGGGGCTTACGTCCGGTGGGAACTCGCGCTAATCCCTTCTCTCCTTCCGTAGCCATGACTTTGGCCCACTCATGCACCGACTGTCTTTTAACGCCCACTGCCGTGCCACCTCGGCTTGGCTCACTCCGTCTTCCAGAAGGCGTGCTCCCTGCAATCGCCGTTCTTCCATATGCTCATAATCTCTTCTCTTGCTCATTCCTCCATGAAGCAAGACGCGCACCAATCTGTCAGCCTGTTATGCAGAGATCAGTAAGGCATGAAAGAAGATTCTATCTTTGAGCGTCTTCGAGGATTAACTGTTCCTGCTACCAAGGAATCCGCAAGGATCAGAGCTCGAACGCACGCTTTAGCTGCGTTTAATTGGTCCAAGGTAAAAAGTGGCAAGGCTAGTCATCTTGAAGATAATTTTACCCTTTCACCGCCAAATGAGCGGCCATAGGCCGAAAGAAGGCATCAATGTGGTTATGGTTGCCGAATTTTCAGTGGTCTCCAAGGGCTTAATTGTTCCATGCTTGGGCAATTTCCTTGGTGGGAAGCGGCACGCGAAATCCCATTGGCACTCTCGCCATTTGGTCGTAAGGAACCATACCTTGATTAACCGCATCTCCGACAAAAGCGGGTTTGCGGAAAGATTCTGGCCATGGCTGCGCCTGAGCGTCCGTTTGTGCCAGTTGAAACTGCAGTGGATTGGAAAGACTTAGGTCGTAAGCCGAGCGCTGATCCTGAATACTGAGTGCAAATTCAAAGAATCGTAATCCAATCCGATCGGCGATGGGGCTACCCGCATGCCCTAAACCTACAATGGCCTTATAAATCATGGGATAGCCAAGCGCTCGGCACTGGGCGTAAAAACGCAAGGATCGCTTGTGACCTGGCTCAAGTTCACCCGTCGTCAAGCACCAGAGCACCTTCCTGCCTTCAAGGGTCGGCTTATCGAAGCTGCTCGGAATATGCGCATGGATCGCTAGGAAATAGTCAGGTTTTCGCAGAGCAAGCCGGCAAGCATATTGTGCTGATCCCGAGACTCCCCATAGAAGGTACCCGTTCGAGGGGATTCCATACTCTTTTACAAAATACTGAACCCCTTTGCTCCAGGCATCTGCTACATCATCAAAGCCCTTATCCGTATTCCACGCGCTGTCAGCGGAGAGATCATCCCAGTTCTTGTGGGGATTCCATAGCCCGCGTGATCCCCAACAAAGAATAATTAGCTTATGATCTTCCGCGAATTTCAAAATTCCTTGTAAGTCCTGGCCAGCTTCAAAACCTTGTAACTGGCGTTTTACTCCATCGAGACTACCCGCCAGAAGACTCATGCAGAGAACACCTTTTGCCTGGGATGCGTCGGTCATCCCCAAAGGGGGACGAAGAAAAAGCGTAATTTGAGGCTGCTTGGGGTTTTCTGTTTGAACGACGTGCTCAATCAACGGATCCATTGCGGTTTTACGCTCAATTGGAGGGCCATTCTTATCCTCCAAAATCTTTTTTTCTGGAAAATCATAATCGGCCACTTGATTCCCTTCGGAATAGTCCTGAGCGTCAACTCCCTTCGCGTCTCCGAAAACGACAACTGCAGACCAATTTTCTTGCGATAGCACATTGTCGGGCACAGAAAAAAGAATCAGCTGCTTCTCATCCTTGGGAACGAAGACGGACCAGTCGCCTTGAATTAGAGATGGGGCCGGTACTGTTGCAATCAGTTGGCGGTTTTCGTCATAGAAGTAAGCCTTTGCCATCACAGTGTCGGCTTTGACCTGCTCTTTGGCGCTTACGTGAGCCGCAATAAATGGCGTTGGAACTTGGTTAACAATGGGCTTTCCTCGCTTGTCCAACACCGGATGATTGTCGGCGTCAAGTTGCGGCACAGGCTTTGTTGCCTGAGGTTCGCCAGGAGCTGCGGAATTGTGAAACGTAACGCGGTCGACCTCAAAGAAATCGTCAGCCTTCAATCGGTAACCGGCAGTATTTAGTAAAACGAGAAGGATGCAAAGGAACTGTTTCATGGTTGGTGAATCTCCTGCCATTCTGCCATTAAGTCATGATTGGGAAGCCAACCCGTCAACGAGGGCTGGCTCTTTAGCACTTCTTGATCGGCTTGAGTCTTATGGTCTGTATCAACCCACTCGCCAGATTTAATCTGTCCGTTATTTTTCAGGATTGCAGAGAAATAGTTTTGGATGAAGATCTCGGCGGGCGGGTAGATGGAATGCACCGTTTTCGGAGCGCATAGCCATAACCAGGGTTTTCCTAAAGCTCTTCCTTGCTTGAAATAGGCTAACGATGCCCCCAACCGTGGATCGTTTTCTCCACAAGCAACCAAGCCAGGCGGATTGCTATCGGCGGAAATAGGTTTGTCCCACCATTCAGCGGAATAGGCGCACCATGCTACGACCCGATCAGGTTTCCATTCTACGAAGCCAGAAGTAAAATGAGCGCCACCAGAAAAACCGTATAAGAGAAGGGGCAAATCTTGAGGGTAGGACTGTTTGATGCCATCCAGCAATAGTTGTCCTGAGCCTAATCGTGCATAGTAATAGCCCCTGCCGTTTTTCAGAAGTGAAACATCCGATGCAAAAGAAATTCCAATCAGGTCTAGATTATGTTCCCTGGCAAACTCTTTCCATCCGGGATTTTCGATCCAGTCCTTTCCGTTGCCATTGCAACCAGGGCATAAGACCAATAGGCCAGAAGGGGCCTCGTTCAATTTCAGGATATAGAGATCAGCCCGTTGCAGGTCGGAAATCAGGGGGAGCGTAATCTTCTCAATTTCTGTGGCTTGAATGACACTCATCGCCAAAATGTAGAATAAGCCTGTCCAGAAGCTCATAACGCTTTGCTCCGAATGACAAACCACCATGCGAGGGAAATTCCCACCAGTACGTGTAACGTCAGCACCAATAGACAGTTTTCATAGGATGCAATAGTGGTTTTTGTTGACTGCTCAACTATGTCATAGTGCCGAGTGTACTCAAGAGTTTTTAAATAACCGCTCCACCCCCAATACGCATTGATAAATGGACGGCACAAAGTGGAAAGCCAATCGGGAAGAGAAAGCGCCGCTCCAGAAAGAGGAAGCTGAAAGCCAACGAGATAAATAGCCAAAAGTGAAGCTCTTTCCGGCGAAGGAGAACCTGCGGAAATGGCCAGACAAACCGTGCTCATGGCCAGAGTCGTGGCAAAAAGAATGCCGAACTGTGCCAGTAACGAACCGGGAAAACCACACATGGCTTTGACGAACCAAGCCATCCAGAAAGCCTGGATCAAACTAAGAAAAACGAGATGAAGAAACTTCGTCATGACGTAAGCAATGGGGGAGAGTCCCGCTCGGAGTTCCTTAGCCAGAACGCTTTTTTCTTTTGCAATCTCTCTTGCCCCGTTATTAGCTCCAATCAGTGTCAAAAGAATGACCTGGAACATGGCCAGCCCCGACACTAGTGAGGCAGAATGAAAAGCTTCTTTTAGGTAAAGCAATTGGTCGCCGAGCGTTTGGACGATATTAGACTGCAAACTTAAAGTCAGTTGCCTAACTTGGGGCAACCCTTTGACGGCAAAAACAGCTATCAAGGCCGGAAAGGTAATGATGAGCGCCAGATGCAGGTAGATTTGTGTTCGGTCGCGCCAGAAAAGCTGGATATGTCTCGCCAAAAGAGTCGGAAATTGAGCCAGTCCACGAGGAGGTCTTGCCGTTTTTAACCTTTGGACGGCAACTTCCGATTCCGGTTGCTGTTCTACTGGAGGAAATTCAACTTCCTGATTTTGATAAATCTGAAAGAGATCAGCGATAGAACCGACTTGGTGGGTGTCCAAAATTTCCTGGTATGATCCGTACTGGACTTGGCGTCCTTGATGCAGGAACAAAATTGCATCGCAATAGTCGAGGTGATAGGCGGCGTGGGTAACTAAAATGATAGTTTTGCCGTGAACGTGCGCCAGGTCCCGTAGCCATTGCATCATTTCCCGGTCAGAAAATGCGTCCAATCCGCTAGTCAACTCATCGAGGAGAAGAAATGCTGGATCGCCAATGAGTTCTTCTGCTAACGCCATCCGCCGCATCTGGCCCCCGGACAAGGTCAAGTAGGGCTGAGTTAAAAAACTTTGCAGGCGGGCCAGTGCGATAATGTGTTGGACCCAATTTTCGCGAACGGTTTGCGAAACGGAACTCGGAAGGCGAAGTGCTACGGCGGTCCGAAGATTTTCTTCGACAGTCAATTCGCCGTGGAACGCCCCGAACTGGGGGAGGTATCCGACAGCCAAGGGGTATTGCTCCTTGATATCAGCAATGGAGTGTCCCGCGAAAAGGACGCGCCCTCTCGTCGGCAAAAGTTGTCCAGCCAACGCTTGCACCAAAGTGCTCTTACCACATCCAGACGCACCGATTATTCCGACTAATTTTCCAGACTGAAGACCAAAATTGATCCCTGATAACAGGATTTTTGTACGTCCTTTTTTGTCGCGGGTAGCGACGGTCAAATTCGAGACATGGACCGCGCATGGAAGTGCGTTCTCCATAGTCAACGCCGGAGTCGCCTAGATTCCTGACTTGGCAAGAATAGCCTTGGAGATACGGTCGATCGCTTGGTTTGCAATCTGACTGGCCGGATAATACCGTTGTGCCACGGCGTACCAACTAAGGCTGTAACCCAACTCTTGCTTACTTTCTGCGTCCTGGGCCTGGCTGATGGCGGAAACGAATTCTGCGCCCTTGCCGGCCAAGTCGCCTCTTAAGCTGTTGAGCTTAACATCATTGGGCAAATCTTTAATCGCGAGTTGAACGGTTTCCCATGCTCCATCTACGTCGCCATTGGCCTGCATCAAATTTGCTTTTTCAACAGCAGTTTCCACGATCTTAACTTTTTCGAGTGCAGCCTTGAGCTGATCCTGCCGCTTAGGGTCGTCTTTCATCGCTGGAGCGAAGGCCAACTGCTTATCGTAAATGGCTTGATAATTGTTCTCGGCTACGAGGCGATCAAACTCCTCCAGGGACTGATTTTGGGTATCTTGTGAACTGAAAAAGCTCAGCGCGTTATTTTTGAGATCGGGATTTCCCGGCCAAGCCTCTGCCGCCTGCTGAAAGTCGTCCATTGCTGACTTAAGATCGCCTTGTTGTGCCGCTAATTTGGCCTTGCCCAAGTCCAACTGACTTTCGAGTTTGACTCCATTAATTATGGACATGGCTTTCACCGCGTCAAAATCGGGGGCCGTTTGTTTGATCTCATTCAGGATCGATTCAAGATCGGTAAAATCCCGCGCCTCGATCATGTTTCGCATCCTGCTCAGCTCTCTTGAAAAGGCTAGGATTGGCTTCTTGCTTGCTAAGGGCACTCCAAGAACTGCCGGGCTGAATTCACTCAAGACATACGCCTGCTGAAGATTGTTCGCTGCAGCCGCAATATCTTTTTGATTGAGGTTGTTATTAAAAACTCCAATGGTCGTATTGACCTGGCCGATGGTTTCGAGACTGGCATTAACCTGTTGAGCCATGGAAACAGGATAATCACCTTCGTCGAAAATTTGCCGCCAGAAATCGGCCGCGATTAAGACGTGCTGATAGCGTCCGCTTTTATAAAGCGTCATGATGTAATCAGCGAAATCCTGTTTGGCTTGGTCGAAAAGCTTGTCTACCTTCATCTCATTGAGTTTGATCTTTGCTTGGGCAGCCAGCGAATCAAGATACTCTTGAGTAAGCTGAAGCTTGCCGAGGAGTTGATCCGACGGGGGAGCGGTCATCGTGGGAGAGCTATCTTGCTGAGAACCTGATTGGGGTGCCCCACCGTTAGGACTTTGGCTAGATTGAGACGATTTTTTGGTCTGCCCTCCCATGGCGTCTTTCATTCGCCGCTCATAATCGAGTTCCTTGTCTTTGATGTCATCAGAATCCATGTCGGCGTTTCGATTGTCTGTGTCGGAACGCTGCTGAAGTTGGTTATTTTGTTGTGCAATTTGATCCTTGGTTTGCCCCGCATTCCAGATGGATTCGATACGATTGGCCAACTCCCAACTCACTCCTGCATCGATGGATTGATACTTGGCTAACTGATAGAGCTGCTGCCAAGCTTGAGTCGTTTTTCGCTGATGTAACAAGTCGATGACATTACTCATGCTATCGGCATAGGATTTGAGTTGATCTTGGGGCACTTCGTTCATGGCCAGGTAAGTCTCGAATTGTGCCCGTATATCGGGGTCCTGAATCTGCTGGTCACCCAAAGCATCCTGCGCCAACGCATCCGTCTTGGCTTGCTCATTTGCCTCCATGCCTTCTTTAGCCACGGACCCTTGTTGCGGTTTATGGTTGAACAGATAATCCAAAGCCGACGCTGTGGATGAATCGGCAGCCGACCCACCTGACGTCGGGGCTTGATTTGCCGTTTGTACCGCGTTAGGTGGCGGTAGGGCTGGTTGCGATGTCGGCTGATTGGGAGAAGAACTGGAAGGTGGTTGTTGAGCGGGAAGGTCGTGAGACCAACTCAGCATCAAAAACGTAAAAAACGCAAAACCTTCAATTTTTCTGGAATGAGTTCGCATAGATGAGTCCCCCTTCTTTCACTTCGACTTCCGCGGTGTAGGTTTGTCCTTTGGTAAAGTAAATGCCCGTGGATACCGACGCGGGAATGAGGACAGCAATAGGACGGGAATCATCGGTCGTCGAGAACAGCATTAAACGTCCGGCGCCGTCCTTCCAGCCTAAATCGGCCTCGACTCGCAAATCCGCCTTATATTTTGAACCGGCCAAGGCTTGGTAGCCATCGAAATACTTTCCGACGGGAAATGTCTCTAGCGTTCGGAAGGGATCATTGACGTAACGCATGGCAAAAATAGCCACAACCGCTCCCACCACCACCAAAAGCAAAGCTGCGCCGATAATCAAAAATAATTTCCCGCCCCCACTTTTCCTTCGCGAAACAATAGCCTCAGTTTCCGCAAACGGAGAAATTACCTTGTCGGTTCCCGGAGAATCTTCGGAGCGCATCGGTTCCATTGCGCGGGACTTTTGCAGATACCGAAATAATTTTCAAGTTGGAAAGACATCTGGAGCTAATCAGTGACTCCACCTTTTCCTGTCTCCCGTTAGATATCGGCGGAAAATTTTTGCGAAGTCCACCTCTGACGACCGGATGCAACTCGTAAGAGGTTTCGAATGGTGGATTACAAATACTTGGAGGCAGCCCCCGCCCGCCCTAGCCGCAACTGAGGTCATGAATTTTTCCAGCGATAATTTTTACAAAAAGGACTTAATTCACCCAAAAATCGGTCGTAGAGATTCTAACTAAAAATAATAAAATCACAATTGCAGTAGTCGCCGTTTTGAAATAATTAATGTATGGAAAATAGCGCTTGACCACACATGACAGTTCTGCAAATTTAACCGCGAATTAAAAACTAACCAAAGGAGAAAAAATGAAAATCACAAACAAATTGGCCTTAGTCGCACTCTGCTTGTGGAGCATCGGCGTAACGGCGTACGCAACCTCGGTTAAGACGACTCATGTGACTCTCAAGCATGCGCATTCTCTTTTGCCTGATGACTCTGGCTGCGATGACGGTGACGCGGACGACGGCGGAGAATAAGTTTGTTCGAGGGGACTCAATGAATATTCCAAGGCCATCCTCGATAGCCATTGCTATTTCGTTGCTCCTACTGGCGTCGGCTCAGAAGTCGTTTGCGTGCGGCTTGGATTGGAAAGTCCCCAAGAACCACTTTGACGGGGTTAACGAACGCGGTAACCTGTCCTATTGGGAAAAAGTTGGCGATGTTCATTTAAACGAAACTACAAATGTCCCATTGGTGATCGGCTTCAATTCCGCTCGTACTTCGACCTCTCCTTATCTTGGGGACGGGTGGACGCTACCTTTCTTGGAATCCAATGTGGTCCAGGTGGACAGCAAGCGCTTTTTAATGATGCTGCCGGATGGAGAGAACGTCCGCTTTAAGCGTAAGGATGAGACATCGCAAATTTTACAAGGACAGGGCGGGTGGATGGCACAACTCGACCAAAATTCTTTTACTGTATGGGCTACTTGTGGTTGGAAAATTGTTTTTAACGAAGGCAAGATTAGTTCAATCACGACTCCCCGGAATGAGCAAATCACTTATCTCTACAAAAACGGGGTTGTGACGGAGGTCGATGAGGGATCGAAACCCTTACTGACAGTGTTCGATAATGCCAAAGGTAGCGTTTCGGGACTGACTTTTAACGGAACGCGGGTTGATTTTGAACAAGGTCAAAAGCCGAATGTCGAAAGTATAGGGGGTCAGACAGTCATCGGGAACATGAGCAGCAGCTTGGACAAAGTAACTATGTCTGGAGGCAAGATAGAAAACTATAAGTTCGCAGTTGATCCAAAGCTCGTTCCAACATTGGTTATTTCAGGGGTAAATAATCGCACCTTTTCTTGGGATCCTTTCACCAAGCTAATTTTGAAAGATGGCGATTGGTCATACAAGATAACTCCTGGAACAAAGCCTTTTGCAAATGCGGAGATAGAGCGGTCCAGCCTTAACAAACCCCTCCAAACCGAGTATTACTATAACGATAATACAACCGGCGTCACTACCGAGCAAGGACTTAATGGAGTAAGACTGGTGACTCAGCGATTTATTGAACCCGGACCACTTTATGAGCGGGTGCGGACTGTTACAGAAATTAAGAACGGCTCGACCACTATACTTTCACATTGTGACTATGATGAATTAGGAAGGCTTCTTCGAAAATCTGATGCGCAGGGACAGACTACCACTTATAGCTACGATGATTCCGGAAGATTGAGCCTCGTCAAATTCCCTGACGGTCGATCTATCTGCTATTCATACGACAAAAATGGTGAATCAATTGGCAAAGTCGAACTTTCCGATGCCCAAAAGAAAGCACTGCTGGTTCAGCTTAAGCAGTTGCAGGATGCATTTGTCTTGGCAATAGGGCTAAAAGCAAAGAGCCAAGCGGCACTTCAGTTGGGTTTATTCTATGTCAACTCCTTGGGGAACGTCGATAACGCACGCAAGTTAGCGGAAGATGTTTTGGATCCGAAAACAAAATTTACCATCCTGTTGCAATCATACGATCACGATATGTCCCTTGGGCCAGCAGACAAAATTAAATACTACAAGACACTTTTGGAAATGTACCCGGCAAACAAAAAGCTTCTAGAACAACTAATACAACTGAGAACCTCGGAGGAGCAAAATGAAGCCAATCAATAACAATTCCCATCCCGTCTTAATAGCGCTTATAGGAATTATCATATCACATCTAATTCCTCTGCATGCATCGGGGCAAGGCTGTGTAAACGTAACTATTAATCCATCTGATACCCAGGTAATTGCGGCTGGGGGTACGGTTAGTTTAGATTGTACGGCTACTGGTGGAAATGGCCCCTATACCTACGATTGGACTTTGACCGGCGGTAGTCCTGGAAGCTATAATGGAAAGACCCCCGGAGCGGTCACCTACAGCGGTGCGGGCTCCTATTCTGCAACGGTGACCGCTACCGACGCAAATGGCAATTTCAATTCAGCCACGGTACAGGTTGTGGTACCGCAAATTAAATTGCCGTGGCCCACGACGGATCAATTCATATGGTATCTTGGAGGCGTTAGTAGTGACAATAGTTTTCAAACAACGGCTACATTTGAAACCACAGGAATCACATCGGCAGACGGGGTAAGCCTTGATTGGGAGATCACTAATGGTGCTTCTATCGCGTCCGTCCAGGCCAGTACTGATACATTGAGTGGTACAGTGACATCTCTAAGTCCCAGCATCAACCCCTACGACGTTACTGTATCGATCGAATACGGCGGCCAAGTTCTCGATTCAGCACTTTTTAGTGTCCACGCTCCGCAGTTTATAACGTATGTAGGCACAACTCCCTCGGATTTCAATCATTCCGGGTACAGCTATTTATTTGGATTATATTATTATGATATGGGGTCAGATTATTATATGCAGGCTCACGATAATGAAGACGTTCCGGGAGGTATGGGGGGTATGGATATAAATGAATATTTTGGATCTGCTTCATCGCTGTATTCTGGGCAAACTTGGACCAGCCTAGCCCCGACCCATGGCGGGACTACTCTGCCCTCCTTCTGTCAATGGGAGGATAATTATGAAGTGTCCTTTTATTATGGAACCGGCAACGGTCCGGCTCCGGTATCCTCCACCAATCCCTCGGCGGGAACGCCTGTTTTTAGTGAGCCTCAGACGTACTATGGTGGTTCATCTACTGCTGGGTCTGGGCAGCTATTTGAATCTCACACATTAGAGTATTACTTGGGCTATGCGCGCCAAAACTATCCATGAGAGATTCATTTACGTCAAGATACTGCGGCCCTAGGAAGCTGCTTACAGGCTGGGCAATGGTTCTAATAGCTTTGTTCAGCCTTTTTCAAGTCGATATCCTAGCTCAAGTTATGGTTGAGCCCGATGCACCCACTTCGGGCATTAATTCTGACGAACTTAGCCAAGCAGATGTCGTTGCTGTTGTTGAAGTGCGTCCTGTTGGTTCTAACTCGTTTCAGTCGCTAGGACAGGAAATAGCCTCACTGTTTGGTCAGCCTACGACACTGAAAAAGTTTAGATTATTTGCCTCAGTTAAACACGTTTTCAAGGGAGTATGCCCTGCCGATATTTATATTAATGTAGCTGTGCCTGTAAAACCATCGCGGTTAACAGAGGGCTGTGAATTATCTATTGGGCGGCCACTTCTTGCAATATTAAGGAATGTCAATGGCGGTAATGGCTCCTACGAACCTGTTATGCCAGGTTCTTGGCTGTCTTTGACAAGGGGCTACCAATTAGCAAATGGTCAACCTAATCTGATGGGCTTCATAAACGATGCCTTGCGTGATAATCTGAAGGAAAGTACCAATGAACCTCCAACTTCAGCAGATCTTAAATCCCTCGATGGGTGGAATCTAACAAATGATGAGGCTAAAGCTCTATACATTGAACAGTCGCGGTATGCGTTGATTCAATCCCTGGATAGCGCGTCAACATTACATGTATCATCGCAAGAAGTGCTCCATTCTATTTCATCTCTTTGGAGTTCATCGGACGAAGAGATTCAATCAAAAGCTTTGAGTGCGTCTCTCAGTATTGGCGATGAATCTGTGCTCAAATACTGCGCAGACGAATGGAAATTGCACCCCAGTGACCCAAGATTAAAAGCAATCTATTCGGCGCCTCTTTCAAGAGCAATTTTTCAAATGATGAGGGCAAAAGAATTTTCTAATATCGTGCCTTTCTTAACCTCTGAAGTTCCCTCTGTACGAATAGACGCTTTTTCCGCTATTGCTACCGCAAAAGATCCCATTTACTTACCGCAGCTTGTGTCTGGTTTAGATGACCCGGAAAGCTCGGCTAGATATCATGCCATGCTTGGACTTTACTCATTAGATCCCGATTTTTTCAGAGAGGAAGGCGTGCCTATTGCTTTCATTAAGCAATTTTCTACTAAACCAGATTTCTATATAAATGCATGGAAAAAGTGGATTAATAACGGTGGACTGCAAAAATTACAGGTAGACTTGAATATAAAATAGTCCTTATGTTTTATGGAGGCTCTTTCAGTAAAAGAATGTCTAGTCGTCGTCGGCATGTCTTCCGGGACCTTAGACTGGAAGCGAGATGCAAGATGCTTTCCGCCTCTTATCCCGATAAATGTAAATAATTTAAAAAGGCGCTGTCGCCGCTCTTTACTCCCATATATGAATCGAACCTACAAGGTCTTTCTCGCTTTCGGAGTTGCACTCATAATAATAGCTTCATTGACTTTCTTTCAATTGAATTCAGCTCAACCCGAAGGGGTCCGTCAGCTTGAATCGGCTCTTCCACCTGTCGGCTCAGCCTCATTGGAATCCTCTTCTCAAAATGTCAATATTAACGTCTCCGGAAACCGTAGACATCTTGAAGAACTATTTATAGATATTTGTGTGCTGTCTGGGATCGTTTTGATAATTATCGCAAGCTATGGACTCATTACCTTAAAAAGAAAAGTTAAGAGTCATGAATCATAGTCCGAGCGCGCATGGTGCAGCTTGGTTCCGCATCGTTTGCCTACTCCCCTTGAGTCTTCTCAATAACGATACAGCCCCATAAATAAAAATGGCGATGCTGAAGCAATTACCCCGAGACCTAATCGGAGTTCTAATACTGATAATTATATCGCTGATGGTAGGAATTATCTTCAATGAATTCCAACGCTCTCCTATTACGCTCCTTTATATAGCTCCACAATCTCGATTAAATGAAATCGTAGCGCAAATGGGAGAGCCGATCGCAACTAAACGGCTTTCTATTCGTGAAGTGGATCTACCAGAAATGGAGCGAATTAATAAAGACCATACATACGTAATTTTAGATGCTCGTCCGGCCATTTTTTATGCGATTAACCACATACCTAATTCGCTTAGTCTACCTCGTGAAAATTTTGCGATTCGATATTCGGCGTTGCGTAATACCTTGATTCATTACCAGAACAGGAATTTAGTGGTCTACTGCTCTGACCATGACTGCAATGACGGAGAAATGGTAGCAGAGGCCTTGGAAAAGCTTGGTTATCAAAACGTCGTCTTGTTTCGCGGTGGCTGGCTTAAGTGGACAAGAGCTGATCAACCTGTAGAGCAGTAACAATGAACATCGGTCGCTCCACTGGTACAGGTTATTGGTGGCTTTTCATCCGGATTGTTCTGGCGACTACGTTTATATATGCAGGTCTCTCTAAGATATTCTTTCTTCAAGACTTTAGTGACATTGTGGCGAGCTACCACATATTGCCAGCGGTTCTTATTAACCCGATAGCTTTAACGCTTCCTCCTTTTGAATTCATTTGCGGATTATCAATGTTAACTGGGATTTACCCGCGGGTTGCCACTCTAGGCATTTCTATAAGTCTCTTGCTCTTTATGGCGGCCATTATAGCGGTAATCGCACGTGGTCTTTCGATTGACTGTGGTTGCTTTGGACCATTGGCATGGTTAGAAATTAGTCCGTGGACAGCTTTGTTTCGCGATGGATTATTATTAATAATAGCTATAATATTCTATCGTCATTTACTTTATCGCCCGAAGGCAGAGATTTATCCCTAATTATAAGGTGAAGAGTACGTACTTTAACGGTGTATGGCGGATGGATTGGGGTTTTGGAAATACCAATAAGACTGCCGCTCTTATAGCGACCCTGATGATCGGTATTTGGGCGTTGGCCTATTTTAGGAAATGGGGATTCTGGCCATCTCTTCTCACTTTTATCGGTTTGGGTATGTGCCTGGTTCATACCGCGTCCAGAGGGGGCTTGGTTTCCGTCTGCTGTGGACTTACGGCTATTCTTTCCTGTCTTCCCAAGCCTTGGCCGCAGTTAAGAATTGGGGCGATTACTCTCGGGGTTTTGTTCATCATTGGAACTTCGGTATGGCTAAAAACGTACACCCGGTACGCCGAAGGCGTCGTCCAAGAAGACCCTTCAATTGCTAATCGCTTAAGCTTATGGCGGGTTTCGCCTCGCATGATGGTTGACGCTCCGTTGGGTTGGGGGCTTGGAAATTCGGGCAAGGCTTATATGCAGTGGTATCAGCCATTAGATCGCCATGAAAAGTATAGGACGCTTGTAAACAGCCATGCTACCTGGCTGGTGGAGTTTGGCTGGCCGATGCGGTTCATTTACATTTGGGGATGGCTTGCTATCCTGGCCATAACATTCCCGACATTTGAACGACCATGGACGGCAATCCCATTCGGGATATGGGTAGCATTCTTTGTTGGTTCGTTTTTCAGTTCCGTCGCGGAATCATTTTGGCTTTGGATCGTGCCGATCTGTGGATTATTTGCCGCCCTGTGCGATAGGTGGCATTCCGCAAGATGGCCCAGGATCTCTACTTGGCTGCCCCTCACTGGCGTGCCGATTCTGCTCCTCACGGCCCTTGCTCTTACTGGAAGCCTCAGCGCAAATCCGAAAATTGTTGCTTCTGAAAAAACCATAACTATCGGCCAAGGCGAACCTAAAGTCTGGCTTTTCGTCGATCCTCAAATAATCGGAACCGACTTTGGACGTTTGTTACGGCACGATCTTCCGCCTTACGCAGTTGGCTTCATCACGTCCCCCCATTTAAGTGACAGCTTTAAGGGCGACACTCTTATTATCGGGGGAACGCCTAAAACGGAAGAGCTTCAGAAATTGGACTCTCTCGCGAGTCACTTTCACGAGTTCTTGTTTGTTAATCCAGGCTTTTACCCGCAAGAAATACACATTCAGCATCCGATCCAAATTGTGGCTATTTTTGGAGAATATACTCGATCCTCGTCAATCCGGGATTGGAAGGCTGCTTATGGTGGCAATGTCTCAGTGCTTGCGGGGGTAGGTGATTTCATACCTAATTGGCCCAAGTATCTCTTGATCGACAAATAAATGAACGCCTGTCGGTTACTTATAGATGATAGTATTCGTGAGAGAGCAAGGCTTTCCTTCCAGTTGCTCGTACCGCCTTTTCAATTGGGTAGCTATCTGTATCTCGGAGGGATTCTTAAGACCCCGACCCACGCGCTCCCAGTAAATTCGTTCCCAGCGGTTTAGCTCAAGACCGCAACCCTGACTTGCGATGATTCTATTGTGGATGTTGTCTATGCGGCTGCTCTCACCTCCAAATGTTTGTTCATGCAGAATCGGGCTGGCATACATGTTCCAGTAGGGCGCAACCAGAAACAGCCCCATTTTCCCTAAGCGATCTGAGGGCAATATCCCTATGGATTTCTCGAAAACATAGTCATTTTCTCTTGCGTGGATTCTTCGCAAGTTGATTTCAAGATTAAAAAGAGCAGCGGTGTAGAGAAGAAGTGCTGCCGGATAAATTATCCATCTAAACGGAGTGCTCTGAGGAACCTGTTTAGGTCCGAGCATAAGTAGCCATGCGGTCAACATGATCCACGGAAATTCATCTAAATTTCCGGTTATCCCGATTCCGAACAGAAGTACAATGGGTATTAAAGCAAGGAACGACCGCACCAGCCATAATTTCGGAAAAAACAAGAGAAGCCAAATGAGGACCGCTCCAAGTTCGATGCAGATAACTACATCGCTCAAAAGTCTTGTGATTGTCGAATAGTGATGGAGCGTCGGATTGAGCCAGTCTACCCAGGGGAACCGGACGAGGACGCAATTTGTAAGATCGCAAAGAGAAAAGTCCTTTCCATGTAGTTTCCATAATCCTGCCAAAAGTAATCCGGTGATGCTCGGGAGGGTTGCGAGAGGTATCCAGCCATCGCCCCCAAGTTCGACTATTGCCAGTCCAATCAGGAGCAAGATAAAGGCGGAATCACCCACATGCCGTCCTACCGGATAGGCCGAACACCACAAGAAAAGGGTTAGTGCCGCCAGAAATAGGTGCCAAGCTTTTGGCTTATACAAAAGGAGGATTCCAACCATCGCCTGAAGCGAGCCAAGAATGATCCATTCGGGCTTTGGATCAGTGAAGTACGACTGGCTTCCAAGCAATGGGTAAGATCGGAAATGCCGTATGGCGTGCCATACGAAAATCAGCCCGTAAAGGCGAGCGATCCATGTGACCATAGGTGGATTATTTTGGGTTGAGACGTCTCGTCGGTAAGCCTCATTTTGTTGGATACAAACTCATTTGCCAAGTCCAGTTACAGTGGAGTTTTCGGCTTCGTCTGTGGGAAGGGCCCTAACTCGTGGATCAGAAAGCCCCATAAGTCGCTGGCGTGTTCAATGGTTTTGGATATTTGTTTGCCTCCATGGTGGCCACTTCGCGATTCAATGCGTAAAAGAATAGGGTTCGGGCTGCTGGTTGCTGCCTGGAGAGCCGCCACCATTTTGCGCGCGTGCATGGGATCCACCCGATCATCGTTTGCCGCCGTGCAGAAAAGAACGGATGGATAGGCCGTTCCCGGCACAACATGATGATAGGGCGAGTAGGCATATAGAGCCTTGAATTCCTCGGGGTTTTCGGGCGATCCGTACTCAGGTATCCAAGTGGCACCGCTATCAAATTTCGCATAGCGAATCATGTCTAACAGCGGAGACTCACAAACTGCGGCTCGAAAGAGATCGGGGCGCTGAGTTAAAACAGCCCCAACCAGTAAGCCGCCATTTGATCCTCCTCTAAGTCCCAATCGCTGCGGTTTGGTATAACCATGATCGATCAAGTATTCCGCCGCACTGATACAGTCGTCGAAAGCATTCTTTTTTTTCAAAAGCATCCCGTCCTTATGCCACTTCTCACCAAATTCGCCGCCACCGCGGAGATTGACCAGAGCATAGCCGCCACCAGCTTCGAGCCAGGGATAGAGGCCAGACGAAAATAATGGTGTCTGGCTCAAGCCGAACCCACCATATCCATGAAGCAAAAAAGGCGTTCTGCCGTTAAGGGGCATGTCCTTGCGATGGACGATAAACATCGGAACTTGGGTGCCATCTTTGGAGGCGAAGAATTTTTGCTCGACCACATAGGGCGTGGGGTCAACGGGAATCTGGATGCGCCCCCAACACGTTTGAACAGTGTTGGCCACGCTGGTCTTAAATATCTCGAGTGGCGTGGTAAAATTCGTGAAGTCATAATAGATTTCGGTATGGTCCGGGTCTCCCTCTATACGGGAAACGCTGCCAAGGGCCGGCAGGGCGAGCTTACGAATCTGTTTGCCGTCTAGGTCATAGATTTCGACCTGACTGGTAACATTCACCAATTCATTGACTACCAGCCTGCTTCCAATCACTGCGACGCTCTGGAGAATTCGCTTGGAGGATTCGGGAATAATCTCTTGCCAGCGTGAGCGCTGCGGGTCATTTAGGTTTACTTTGAAAAGTCGATAACACGGGGCACCTTCGTTTGTTAAGATGTATGCTTCGTCTTTCCAGCTTTCGATAGAATAAAGATAGAGCTCCCCTGAAGCGATTGGCATCCAGCCTTGAGCCATCGTAGCGGTCGGTTCAGCGTTGATGGGTTGGTAATAAAGATCGTTTTTGTCCCATCCGTTTTGTTGTTCGAGGAACAACCATTTCCCATCACGAGAGATGTTCGCGCTAATAAGCTTGGTTGCATCGCCGGTCGCGGAATGGAGCACAGGATCATTTTTTGGATCAATTCCCAACTTATGATACCTCACGACGGCGAGACCGGGACGATCTTGCGGATCGTCGAGATTTGCCGGAGGAAGATACGTGTAAACAAAACCGGAGCCGTCTGGCATCCAGGACGGATTGGCATATTTCGCACCGTCGATCACTTCGCCGGCAAGGTCGTTGCCGGTCTCCACATTTTTTACAAATAAAGTAGCTTCATCTCCTCCGTTTTGGCGCAAGGTATAAGCAATGAGCCTGCCTTCGGGATTCGGAACGGCCTCACCCAAAGCCAAGCTATCGGAACCGTTATCGTGATTGGGATCAATGAGGACGTGTTCGGAGCTTTCGGTAGTAATAGCTGAACGCCAATAGAGAATACTCCTTTCATCGGTTGGTCGGCGCTTCATGTAAAAAAGCCTGTCACCCGCTCGGGTTGGTACTGAAATGGTTTCGCTATGAAAGAGTTTTCCGAAGCGTTTCTTCAATGCGTCTCGGATGGGCAACGCCTCCAAATAGGCGTGGGCAAGATGATTCTGGGCCTCGATCCAGTCTTCAACCTCAGAATCATCCCCTTTTTCCAACCACCGATATGGGTCCGATACCCTTATGCCAAAGTAGTTGTCATGGTCGTCCGTAGTGCGCGTTGGAGGATAAGGAAGAGGAAGATGGGTAGGTGAAACTGCTGGATATTCTACGCCGGTTGAGGCCGTTCTAGTCGGTGCGCTCCTTTGAGTGGAAGCAATCTTTGGATCAAGAAAGTGCGCGGACAATAAAGCTGCAACTAAGACGAACGTACTCCCAAGTAAAACAGAGAATCGAACGGGCGAGGAATGCGGCTCACGGTGCGCAACAGGATCAGCCATAGCGAGAATTAGGCCCTGCCACCCGAGAGGGGACAAGGCGGAATATCTGAAAATTCAAAGGGCGAAGTTAATCAACGGGTATCTCACCGGATACCGGAATCTATAGATTTACCTATTCAGACCGCGGTCGGGGCGCTGCCCCGTCAGATGATGAGTCCAACGGGGGTTGAAATGAAAGCTCGTTAACTCGGCCTTACGTCGAACCATGCCTTTGCCGCCTCGGGTGTCACCAATTCCCGATAATGACCAAAGATCACTTCTGGCGAATTGCCTGCTTCCAACGCTACCCGCGCGGTGTCGTGCAGGATGGCCAGGCGATAGGAGATGTACGAATGCCGGAGTCCATTCTTAGCCCACGAGAAACCCTTGC
This sequence comes from Methylacidiphilales bacterium, assembly GCA_965226715.1. Classification (GTDB taxonomy): domain Bacteria; phylum Verrucomicrobiota; class Verrucomicrobiia; order Methylacidiphilales; family UBA1321; genus JABDGH01. Next base: position 151,716 of record CBDDEB010000003.1, read on the forward strand.
ATAAAGCCGCTGCGGCAATTTGCGGGCGCTGATGCGCGCAAACCGGTCCAATCATCCGCTTGCAGGGCGTTAGCCAGAGATTGAGACTGTCCGAGATCGGCACTAGGCGGCGTTGCCGGGTTTTGGCTTTGCTCGCCGCCACAGTGATGAAGCCCCGCTCCAAATCGATCTCCCGCCAGTCCAAGCGCTGCAACTCAGCCATCCTTAGTCCCGCAAAGGCTCCAATGGCCAAAAAGGGGCGGAGGGTCTTATCAGCCTTGGCAAGAAGGCTGGTGATATTCTCCGGTGTGAAGATCGTCACCGGCGCCTTGGTCTCCTTGTACCGAATCATCGCCGGAAAGGGACTTCCACCCTTAACCAGATAGCCTCGGCCTTCGGCCCAATTCCCACAAGCCACAAGAATAATCCGCATTCCGTTCTTGGTTTTGGCGCTGAAAGGGAGGTCGCCGAGCCAAGCATCCAGTTCCGCCGTTTTCAGATCGGCCAGCATTTTTCCAGAAAACGCATTGGCTACATCTGACATCGTTTTCTTGCACTGGCTGATGTAATGATCCGAACAACCCGACTGGCGGCGTGAAGCCGCGAATTGTTCCGCGATTTCGAGCAGCGTCAGCCGAGGCACGTCAACCCGATTATGCCGCAGGAAAAACTCAACCGCTTCCCGCAATGTGGTTTTGCCGAGTTTGGTGACGGCTTGCGCGTGCTCCTCAATGGCGACATGCAGCGCATAATTTGGCGCGAGAGCCTTCCGCGCCGCCACGAGACTTTCAAGGTCAGGTGTGAGCAAAGAATCGACTGACTTTGCATCGAGTGTCAACCCGCGAAGGATTTGATCGGCTGCCCGCTTTGCTTTCGATTTGTCTCGGAAGTTCTTTTGAATGCGCCGACCCGCCGCATAAAATGCAACTTGGTACATCGCCTTACCGCGATTTACTGAGCGATACAGTTTGACTGTCTGATTTCCATTTGAGATGTCTGTCGCCATAACTTTATGGCGGAATGTCACCTGATCTGTGATTGTTATGTAGTCGTTATGCAAAAGCCGCGCTACTCACCTAAGTAGCTGATAATTCGGTATTCTTGCTACGGTCAGAGACCGCCGCTACAACTGCACCATCCGCAATAGCGGGACGGCCACCAAATCAGGGTCAGGACGGAGCCTGACCCTCCAGAAGTTACGCCCCGACGAAGGTCGCGATGCGCTTCAGGCCGTTCTGGATATTTTCCCTGCTCGTCGCGTAGGAGATCCGGACCGTCTTGTCGTCACCGAAGGCGATCCCGGGCACGACCGCGACCTTCTGCTTGTCGAGCAGGCGCTCGGCAAACTGGGTCGAGTTCTGGCCCGTGCCCGAAATATCGACCAGGACGTAAAAGGCGCCCTGCGGCTTCACGTATTTCAGCTGGGGAATGCCGTCGAGCAGCTCGCAAACGAGGTCGCGGCGCTTCGCATATTCGGCCACCATCTGCTTGACGCAGTCCTGCGGTCCCTTGTAGGCGGCCAGCGCGCCCTTTTGCGCAAAGGAGGTCGCGTTGGAGGTCGAGTGGCTTTGCAGCGAATCGATCGCCTTGGCCACGCCTTCAGGCGCGGCGACATAACCGAGACGCCAACCGGTCATCGCATAAGGCTTGCTGAAGCCGTTCACGGTCAGGGTCAGGTTGTAAACGTCCTTGCTCAGGGTCGCGATGCTGACGTGCTTCGCGTCGTCGTAGACGAGCTTTTCGTAAATTTCGTCGGAAAGAATCAGGATGTCCTCGTCGAGCGCGACATCGGCCAAGCCGGCCAGTTCGTTTTCCGTATAGACCGAGCCGGTCGGATTGCCCGGCGTATTGATGACGATCATCTTCGTCTTCGGCGTCATCGCGTCGCGGAATTGGTCGGGCGTGATCTTATAATTATTCTCGGCCGTGGTCGGGACGATGACCGGTTCCGCTCCGACGAGCTTCGCCATTTCGGGATAGCTCAGCCAGTAAGGCGCGGGGATGATCACTTCATCGCCCGGGTCGAGCGTGGCCAGCATCGCGTTGAAACAGGCATGCTTCGCGCCGCACGTCACGATGACCTGCGACGGCTTGTAGTCGAGCCCGTTGTCGGCCTTGAGTTTTTCGCTGATCGCCGCGCGCAGTTCGGGGATGCCGGAGGAAGGCGTGTACTTCGTGAACCCGGCATCGAGCGACCCCATCGCCGCCGCCTTGATGTGCTCGGGCGTATCGAAATCGGGTTCGCCGGCGCCGAAGCCGATGACGTCCTGGCCTTCGGCCTTCATGGCCTTGGCCTTGCTATCGATGGAAAGAGTGAGGGAGGGAGTGAGTTCTTGGACGCGGGTGGAGGGTTCCATAAAGGGTATAGTTAAGAATCAGGGATGAAGGGGAATGGTGATCAAAGCACGACGAGCGGCTACAAGCCAGCCTTCTGCGCATTAATCTTGATAAAAACTTTGAATCAGGGATTTGAAGTTGTTTTCGCGGATCTTCACAATGCCCATTTCGCGCCGGGCGTTGTCGGGTGAGTCGGACGCGTGCGCAGCATTGACCATGATGGTCGAGCCAAACTCGCGCCGGATCGATCCCGGAGGCGCCTTGGCCGGATCGGTCGGGCCAAGGACCTCGCGGATCTTGCGCACGGCGTCGATCCCCTCGTAAATCAGGATGATGCACTTCTCCGTGCCCGGCTCGGTCCGCGCCTCGCCCTTGGTGTCGGCCGACGTATGCCCGGTCATGAACTTGACGATGTTGTGGAATTGCTGTTCGCCCGCGGTGGGTCCGAGCAATTGGCCGATCTGCTGCTGCATCTCGGGCGTCACGGGAATGTTCAGGGCGGAACTGAGAATATCCTTGGCCCGTTCGCCGATGGGCCCGGCCAGCTTTTCCTTCAAGACGTCGCGCACCGGACCATAAAATTCCTCGGCCTGGGCGACCGACATCCGGTGCACCTTGATGCCGGTGATGGCCAGCCCCGTGCGGGAAAAAATATCGAGGATATTGCCGGGACGGCCGCTCGGGAACTTGAAGTTATCGGGCTTGATGATGACCAGCGTCCGCTCATGGCGCGGATCGGTCACCGTGGAGACGACCTTGTCGAGCAGGCCGCCGTCGGAATCGCTGTACTTGGCCCAAATCTTCAACTTGGTGCGGGCCTCCTCGATATTGGGCGAAGCCAGCACGGCCGGCTCGAAATATTTGACCGAGCCGTCGCGGTTGAAAACGATGTCGCCGTAGGTGTCGCGGATCGACTCGCCGCCCAAAAAGTTTTCCTTGAAGGTGCCCACCGTTTCACGGATGCGACGGACCGCGTTCTCACCGCGGAAGAGCAGCATCATGACGCGCTCGCGCAAACCGGTCACCGGGTCGGGCGCCAGATTTTCCTTCACGTAGTCGCGGATCAGTTCCTGGATCTTCCGGTCCTGCGGATCGGCTTCCGTGACGATGTTCCGGGCATATTCGTCGACCAGCGCTTGGCTGGGAGCGAACATTTGGGCCCCCACAAGATCGAGCGAGGTACGCGTCAACAACCGGGCCAGGACGCCCCCCGTCCGCGATTTGTAAATCGTGTAGGGGTTGATAATCACGTAACTGAGTTCTTCTGCCATAAGGGGTAATGACCGTAAGGCTTGCGGCGGAAAGGGTCAAACGTAAATGTGGCGGAGGGTCCGGCTCGGTTGGATAAGAACCGCACCACCCCGCCCCTGCAGAAGCTTGTCGTGACGATCGGGGACGCCCGATTCGCCACCTGCGGAAAAAAAATAACCGAATCAGGCGAATCAGCCGAATGGGATACGCTTAAGGGTTCAGATGAAACCCGCGAAAATGGAGATGAAGCCAACTTTCATGCCGCGATCATGCCACAAATTCGGCCGGGGGCGTTAGCCTTGCAAACCGTGCATAGCCTGCATCGCTTAAAATCTTTTGTTCTCCTCTGAAAAAAACATCAAAGGAAAGTGGCAGCGGTTTGCACGGTCTGAAATCCTACCCCTTCCCGTCATCTGGCTGCATCATCGCCTCATCCCACCACGATCGATACCCGGGCGAAATTTCGCGCGGCGCCACCGCCACGATTTCCGGGCATTCATAGGAATGGTGCTTGCGGACAAAACCAGCCAGCGTTTCGAACTGCTCGGCGGAACTCTTGATCACCATCATGACTTCCGCCGACGTTTCCAACTTGCCCTGCCACCAGTAATGCGATTCCAAACCGGGGACCAGATTCACGCAGGCCGCCAGGCGTTTATCGAGGATGCCCTGCGCGAGCTTCCGCGCCTCCTCCAGGCCCGGGGCGGTGACAAAGACGAGGCGTGGGGTGAACGGCATGGCGCAAGATTACCCGGGAGGGGAGAGAAGGCGCGTGATCTGCCAGCGGTATTTCTCGGGAAACACGATGTCGAGGCGATCGGACTCGCGCGCGGCCTGGGCAAGAATCTGGAGATAAGTTCGTTGATCGGACGGCATTTTTTCCAAGGGGATGTCCTGGTGAATCAGGGTGATTTTCGGATGGTTCAGCCAACCAAGATCACCCAGGCATTCCTCCAGTGCGTCCCAATTATGGCCAAAATAATCGGGCAACGGAAGCACGTGTTGCAGAAAAGCAAAGAGATCGGCTTTACTTTCGAGGTTGGCGGGCAGAACGACGCATCCCTCCTCCGCCTCAGTCAAGGGCTGCTCCTGGAAATGAAAAGGAATCACGGCAAGGGGGTGAAAGTTTGATAGTGATCGCCCGTGTACCACGCCTTTTTTGTCCTCCATTCGACGATGATCCGTTCGGCATTACGACCGCCCTGGTGAGGATCGACATCGAACTCGCGGTAGTCGCCATCGTCCGGCAACCGGCCTTCGCGATTCTCAAAGACCCGCCCGCCCACATAGCCCTCGGGGGGCCGACCGGTGCTCCGGACAATCTGAAGCACATCGAGGGCTTTTTTCGGGACCAACTGCGGGGCGGGGCGGCTCGACTCGTTCACCATCGGCTGCGTGCCGGCGCCGGGGTCCGTGGAAACGGTCGTGAGCTTGACGTAGGCAATAAAAACAACCAACCCCGCCAACAGGATGAACCGGAATATTTTCATCTCCATTTAGCCCGAGCGAAGAGGGTCACCCCAACGGGATTCGAACCCGTGCTACCTCCGTGAAAGGGAGGTGAGCTAACCGCTACTCCATGGGGTGTTCCGACGCGAGCCGGAAACTATAAGCGCAATGCCGCGCGCAATGCAATCGCCGCGTTGCCTGCGCGGTTGCGTTTCTTTTTTGGCTACATGCGGGCCGATTCACGGTAAGGTGGTCGACCCATGATTGCGCCGCGCGATGATTTTCCCTCCGAGTTCGAGCGGCAGGTGAACCTAGCCTTCGGTCCCGGCGGCTTGCTGTCGAAATCGAGTCAGTTCGAGTACCGGCCCCAGCAGCAGACGATGGCCTCCGCGGTGGCGAAGGCGTGCCAGGACCGGACGCATCTCATCGTCGAGGCGGGCACCGGCGTGGGCAAAAGTCTCGCCTATCTCGTGCCTTCGATTTTCCACGCGCTGGCGGAGAACCGCAAGGCGCTCGTCTCGACCCACACGATCAATTTGCAGGAGCAGCTTTTCTACAAGGACATCCCGCTCGTGCAAAAGCTCCTGCCGACCGAATTCAAGGCGGTGCTCCTGAAGGGCCGCCAGAATTATCTCTGCCCGCTACGGCTGCAACGCGCCATGAGCCATGGCGGCGAGCTGTTCGCCTCGCGCGAGCAGGAGGAGATGAAACGGATCTGGGAATGGAGCCATCGCACGCTCGACGGCACGCTTTCCGATCTCGACCCGGCACCCGATCCCCAGGTCTGGCTCCAGGTTTGCAGCGAGCCCCACGTCTGCACGCCGCGCACCTGCGGGATGGGCACCGAATGCTTTTACCAGCGGGCGCGCAAGGAGGCCGACGTGGCGAAAATCCTTGTCCTTAATCACTCGCTCTTCTTCAATTTTCTCGCCGGCGCGGAAGAGACGCTGGAAGAGCGGGGCTATCTTTTCCACAACGACTTCGTCATCTTCGACGAGGCGCACACGCTCGAAAGCGTGGCGGCGCGGCACCTCGGCCTGGAGATTTCCCACGGCAGCCTGCGCTATTTGCTCCACCGGTTGTTCCATCCGCGCACGCAGAAGGGAATCGTTGCGGCCCTGCACGACGGCGAGGCGATGAAGCTCGTGCTCGAGGCGGAGGATGAGGCCGATCTCTTTTTCGACCGGCTCGAGCGGTCGCTCGATTTCAAGCGCGGCAAGGAACTGCGGCTGCGCGAGCCGGGCATCGCGGCTAACACGCTCGACCTGCCCCTCACCCGGCTTTACCGCAACCTGGCCGATGCGGCGCGCGACATCGAGGACGAGATCTTCAAGGCCGAGGTGCAGGAAGCCGCGCGGCGGGTCGAGGGCATGCGCGTCGGCCTCGCCGAGTTCCTCAGCCAGTCGCGCGCCGACCATGTCTATTGGATCGAGCGGTACGAGAAGCGCGACACCCATCTCACGCTCACCGCCGCGCCGATCGACGTGGCGCCGCAATTGCGGAAGCTCATTTTCCGCCCCGACAACACCGCGATCATGACCAGCGCGACGCTCGCGGTGGGCGACGGCCTCCGCTATTTCGTGAACCGCGTCGGCGGCGAGGACGCGACCGCACTGCAGGTCGATTCGCCCTTCGATTACGCGCGGCAGATGCGGGTCTTCATCCCGCGGAAAATGCCGGAACCGATCGCGCGCGACGCCTACGAGAGCGCCCTGGCCCACTGGATCAAACATTTCGTCGCGATGACCCAGGGCAAGGCGTTCGTGCTCTTCACCAGCTACCAGACGATGCAGAAGCTGGCCGAGTCGCTGGCCTCTTTTTTCCGCAGTGAAAAAATCACCTGCCTCGTGCAGGGCGGCGCGCTGCCGCGCCATCGCCTGCTCCAAAAATTCAAGGAAGACCGCGACTCGGTCCTCTTCGGCACCGACTCGTTCTGGCAGGGCGTCGATGTGCCCGGGGAAGCGCTCAGCAACGTCATCCTGACGCGGCTGCCATTCGCGGTGCCGGACCATCCGCTGACCCAGGCCAAGTGCGAGCGGATCATCGCGGAGGGCGGGGACGCGTTCCGCCAGTTCTCGCTGCCGGAGGCGATCCTGAAATTCCGGCAGGGTGTGGGGCGGCTCATCCGGACCCAGCACGACAAGGGCATCGTGGTGATCCTCGACAACCGTGTGCTGACCAAGCCCTACGGCAAGGCGTTCCTGGCGGTGCTGCCGAAGTGCCCGGTCGAGGTGGTGGACTGAGTTGGCTTATTTACCCTTAAAAGCCTGCAATTTTAGCACATAGAGGACAAACAAGACGGCCTGCGCAGTGCAACAGACCGCAGACCCATGACGAGCCGAGGGCCTAACTCTACTTTTTCTTCGATTTCTTGGGCGTATCGAGGCTGGCGGTGCTGCCGCTGCCGGAAACGGAAAGGCCGTCGAGATCGTCATTGTCGCGCTCGACGTAATCGGTCACTTCCATGCCCGCTTTGACCTCGCTGATATTCCCGGCGATATTGTTCACCTTGAGCTGGGTCAGGCCGTCCACTTTGTAAGTGTGCGTGCTCTTGTCATGCATATATTCGATGACAACCGAGCTGTCGGCCACATTCACCGATTGAATCATCTTGCGATCATCGGGCGGCGGAGTGGGTGCAGCTGCTTTGTTTTTATTCGAGCCGTAGGCGGGCGCGGCGAGCAGGAGGCTGAAGGTTAAGGCGAAGGCGGCAAAGCCCAAAAAGTATTGATTTGATTTCATAAAAAAGTCCCTCGAACAATGAGCATTGGCATGCTCCCAACGTCTAGAATTTAGCGGAGCAAAAGCCGCAGCGTCAACAGGAAATCGTCGCTTTTGCCTGTATTGCCGCCGTCGAACTTTGGGAAAATCGGCTGCCCAAGCTGTCCGTGACCCCGGGGCCCTCCTTAGTTGATCAGGGCGTCTTGGGAGGCGTCGCCCCAGCCGCCGCGGCGGGAGTTGGCGCGGGAGCGGAAGGAGCGGGCGTTTCCAGCGGCTTGAGCGGAGTCACGGCGGTTCCGTCTTTATTCTTGAGCGGCTCGGTCAGGTCATAGATTCCCAAAAGCTTGAGATGGACGTCAAAGGAGGGAGGATCGAGATAAAAGAGGACATAGCGCGCGGTGATCGGCTCGATGTATCCATTCCACTGGCGCGCGGAATTGCCGCTCACCTCCACGATCTTGGTCCATTTCTTGTTTGGACCTTCCTCATTGGAATAGAGGAAACTGAAGTGCCCGAAATTGGGCAGGGCCTGCTTGTTGACAACCGACAGGTAATTGAACTGCGTCGCGCTGCCAAGATCGACGACAGCCCAGGCCTTTTGACGGAATCCCGCCCACCAGGCGGGCCCCAGATTCGCACCGTCGGACAATTCCTTCTGTGCGTCCTCCGGCCTGAAGCTGGCCCAAATGGTCTTCCCCAGGGTGAGATTGACCGCGTCCGTGGGCGCGTCCGGCGCGGACGGGGGAGTGGGCTCTGATTGCGCAGAGAGTGGCGCGAAACCCAAGGCAAGGAGAAGGAGGACCAGCCTGATCACCGCCCGTCGAAGGAGTTTCATGCTTCGACGCTAACGCCACCATTGCGTTGATGGCAAGCGCATTGGCAGGTCTTGATCAGTCATTAAATTTCTTCTACGGGGAAGATTCTACCCCTTACTTCGGCCAGCCCAAACTCACGTTCGCCTTCGCTCAGGATGACGAAGCTTTTATTGTGCGGTGGACTTTCTTACCTTTTCTTATGCGCTTAAATTCCACAGCTTTTCTGGCCGTTGCGCTCGGGCTTTTTCTTTTTTCCACGATCGGACGCGGGCAGGACGCGGATATGGCGGCGAAAGTCGACGCGTTGATCGCCAAAATGACCCCGGAAGAAAAAGCGGCGCAACTGGAAGGGGTCTGGTTCAAGGATTTGCTCGTTGGAAACCGGCTCTCGATTGAGGCATGTCAAAAGGAGATGCCCCACGGCATCGGCGAGGTCAGCGCTTTCGGTTCGACTCCCCTGACGGCGCCCGAACTTAAAACCGCGCTGGCCGATTTACAAAACTACCTGCGGACGCAAACGAGGCCCGGCCTTCCGGCCATTCCGCACGACGAATCGATCACCGGCATGGCCGTGACCGGATCGACCACCTATCCGCAAATGATCGGGATGGCCTGCACGTGGGACCCGGAGCTGATGCGGGAAAATGCCGACGCCACGCGGCAGGCGATGCGCTGGGTGGGCGGCGCGCAGGCGCTGTCGCCGGTGCTCGATGTCCACAATAACGCGCATTGGGGGCGGATCGAGGAGGCTTTTGGCGAGGAGCCCTACGTCACGAGCCTGATGGGCCTCGCGTTTGTCGAGGGCATCCAGGGGTCCGACCTGCGTCACGGCATCGGCGCCACGGCGAAGCATTTTGCCGGTTACGGCGGCGGAACCGAAGACCTGGGCCTGTTTCGCGACGAGGTCCTGATGCCGCACGAAGTGGCGGTCCGGGTCGGGCATATCTCGAGCGTGATGGGCGGTTATCACGAGTTCCAGGGCGTCCCGTGCTCCGCGTCGCAGTTCCTGCTCGGCGATGTGCTGCGCCGGGAATGGGGCTTCCAAGGCATCGTGGTTTCGGACTACCAGGCTATCAAGGGGGTTTTCAGCTCCCAGAAGTATGCGCCGAACCTGGTGGCGGCGGCGAAGGTCTGCCTCGAGGCGGGCATGGATGTGGACCTGCCGAGCGGCGATACGTATCGTAATCTTCCGGCGGCCATGGCCGACGGGACGATTCCGGTCAGCCTGGTCGACCGGGCGGTGCGGCGCGTCCTCACGCAAAAGTTCAAGCTCGGCTTGATGGACCCGGCGAACGAGATCGACGAGGCGAAGACCTATGACGTCAATTCGCCGACGAACCGCGAGCGCGCCTACCGGTCGGCGTGCGAATCGCTCGTGCTGCTCAAGAACGAGGGCAACGTTCTGCCGCTCGGGGCGGGCATCCATTCCATCGCGGTGGTCGGTCCCAACGCCGACTCTTATTATTCGCTGCTCGGCGACTATACGCACCAAATGCTGAACGAGTTTTGGTGGCGCAGGCCGGTCGATGTCAACTCGCCGAAGCTGACCACGCTGCTGGCGGGCTTGCGGGACCGGCTCGGGAAGGAGGTCCGGATTTCCTACGCGCGCGGCTGCGACTGGAGCAGTCGGCTGGAAAAAGTCGGATCGGCGACGCCGGGGGTGGGCGATCCCCGCGAGAAATTGGCCCAGCGTAAACCGCTCGAGGCGATTCCCGAGACCGATCCGCAGGCGGCGCTGAAAATCGCGGCGCAAAGCGACGTGATCATCGCGGCGATGGGCGAGAACCGTTATCTTTGCGGCGAGGGCAAGGACCGCGCGGATGTGCGCCTGCCGGGCGAGCAGGAACAGTTCGTCCGGCAACTGGTGGCGACAGGGAAGCCGGTGATCCTGGTCGTTTTCGGCGGCCGGCCGATGGCGCTGACCGACGCGGCCGCGGGTTGCCGCGCCGTTGTCTACGCGTGGTATCCGGGCCAGGAAGGCGGTTTTGCCGTGGCCGATCTTTTGCTCGGGCGGTTCAATCCCTCGGGCAAGCTGACGATCACGCTGCCGCGGAGCAATCAGCAGGTGCCGGTTTTCTACCGGGCCGGTTATTCCGCGAGCGACCCGCCGCTTTATCCCTTCGGTTACGGCCTCTCGTACACGACGTTTTCGTATTCGAAACTGGAGACGCCCGCGACGGCGAAGACCAGCGACACGACCATTCCGGTCCGGTTTCAACTGACGAATACCGGAAGGAAGGAAGGGGTCGAAATCGGCCAGCTCTATTTCGCGCCGGTGAAGCCGTCTCCCGGGCAACGACCGATCGAGCTGAAGGGTTTTGTGCGGATCGACCTGAAGCCGGGCGAGGCGAAATCGGTGACAATCGCGGTCTCTCCACAGCAACTGGCGCGGCATGACGACGCGGGCACGCTGACCATCGAGCCGGGGAGCTACACGATATTAGTGGGCGCTTCCTCGACCGACATCCGGCTTCGGGCCACGCTCGACCTGACGGGTGAGAATGTCGTCCTGCCACACCGGGAAAAGTTTTTCAGCCAGACCACGGTGCAGTGAAGCGTTAGGGCCAAAGCGGCAGAGAATGCTTTGACGACTTCCGTTTAATATCCCTAGCCTGTCGCATGGTTAAGCCTTTCCGGTCGGAAAACCCGACTTTATTTTACTCACCGCGCCCCGGCGCTCTTCGTTCCCTTTTTTATCTTGCGGTATCCGCGCTGGCGATGGCCCCGGCGTCGAGTCACGCGCAGACCCCGGCAGCGCCGCAGGATTTCGACGCGCGCGCCAAGCAAATCGTTTCACAGATGACATTGGACGAAAAGATTTCGCAGATGCATGGCACCGGGACGAAGCAGGTTTTCCGCATCGTGGTCGGCGTGCCGCGGCTGGGCATCCCCGATCTGCTGGTGACGAACGGACCGGCGGGATTTGGGCCGGCGGGTCCGGGACACCAGGGCAAGGCGACGGCGCTGCCCTCACCGATGTCGCTCGCCTGCACGTGGGACGTCGACGCGGCGCGGCAGTATGGCGTGATCGAGGGGAGCGAGTCGATCGACTTCGGCAATACGCTGCTGGAAGCGCCCGACATCAACATCGCGCGAGTGCCGCAAAATGGGCGGACGTTCGAGGCCTACGGCGAGGACCCCTATCTGGTGGGCCGGATGGCGGTGGCGAATATCTGGGGCATTCAAAGCCAGGGGATCATCGCGAACGTCAAGCATTACGCGGGCAACAACCAGGAGGAGGAGCGCTTGTCGGTCAATGACGATATCGACGAGCGGACCCTGCACGAAATCTACCTTCCGGCTTTCGAGGCGTCGGTGAAGGATGGCGGCGTCGCCTCGGCAATGGGCGCCTACAACAAGGTGAACGGCGCTTTCTGCTGCGAAAACGATGTGCTGCTGAACCAGATCCTGAAGAAGGACTGGGGTTTCGATGGCTTCGTGACCTCGGACTTCGGGGCGGTCCACAGCACGGTGCCGTCGGTGAAGAACGGGCTCGACCTGGAGATGCCGACCGGCAAGTTTCTCGGCGACAAGCTCAAGGCGGCGGTCGCCTCCGGCCAGGTGACCGAGGCGGAAATCGACGAGCACCTGGTCCGCCGTTTCCGCACGATGATGAAGATGGGCGTCTGGGACCACCTGCCCGCGCAAAAGCCGATCCCCGCCGCCGAGAATGGCGCGCTGGCCCGGGACCTGGCCGAGGAGGGCATGGTGCTGCTGCGCAACGAGGGCGGACTGCTCCCCTTGCAGGCCGGCCAGATCAAGTCGATCGCGTTGCTCGGACCGATGGCGGGCAAAGCCTCGACCGGCGGCGGCGGCAGTTCGCATGTGGAGCCGGTTTATTCCGTGACGCCGCTTGACGGCCTGAAAAAGGCGCTCGGCTCGGGCGTGACGGTCACCCTCGGCAGCGGTGATGAAGCCAAGCAAGTCACGCTGGCCAAGGCTTGCGACGTCGCGATCATCATGGTGGGCAACCAGCAAGGCGAGGGCCACGATTTCCCGCTCGATCTGAGCCCCGAAACCAACGCGCTGATCGAGGCGGTCGCCGCGGCGAACCCGCGGACCATCGTGGTGTTGAAAAGCGGCGGCGCGATGCTGCTGCCGTGGGCGGACAAGGTCCCGGCCATTCTCGCGGCATGGTATCCGGGCGAAGAGGACGGGAACGCCGTCGCGGACGTGCTTGTGGGCAATTACAATCCGAGCGGCAAGCTGGCGATGACATTTCCGAAATCGCTGGGCGATGTCCCGGCCCACACGCCGGAGCAGTATCCCGGCGAAGGGGCCGAGAAGCAAAAGACCGCCCACTATTCCGAAGGTGTCCTGGTCGGTTACCGCTGGTATGACGCGAAAAACATCGAGCCGCTCTTTCCGTTCGGATTCGGGCTCTCCTACACGACGTTCACCTACGCCAACCTGAAGCTTTCCGCCGACACGCTGCCGGTGGATGCGCCGAAGTTGCAGGTCGATTTCGACGTGACGAATAGCGGCAAGGTGGCCGGGGCGGAGATCGTGCAACTTTACGTCGGCCTGCCTTCCCAGCCCGATGTCCAGCAGCCGCCGCATCAGCTCAAGGGCTTCGCCCGGCTCACCGTGGCGGCCGGCCAGACCGCGCACGGCACCATCAGCCTCGACCCGCGCGCGTTTTCCTACTGGGACGTGAGCACGCACGGCTGGAAGGTCGCGCCCGGCGACTACCCGATTTATCTCGGGGCGTCATCGCGCGATCTGCGCCTCCAGGGAAAAGTCACGATCCACTAGAACGTTTTCCATTCACGTTGTTGCAAGGAAGGTGGCCCGGACAACTCGTTGTCCGGGTGCGCGAACGCGGCATCGCGAGCGCACAGGAGGTCACCGGAATCTGGGTATCGCCGGCCGACCTCCTGTTCGCGTGGAATGTCTCCACGCGAACCCGGGCAACAAGTAGCCCGGGCCACCCGTATGCGGGGCGTCCATCTAACTGGAAAACGGTCTAGGCTAATCGAGCAGCCCGGAAAGGGTGACGGGCGCCAGGCCGCGGGCGAAGAGGCCGTCCAAAATCGGGCCGACGCCGTTCGCGGTCTGCGGATGGACGTCGTGGCAGAGGATAATCGCGCCGGGCTTCACTTCTTCCAGGACGGTGCCGACGATTTTGAGTTCGCCCGGCTGCGACCAATCGCGGGGATCGACATTCCACAAGACGACGCGAAGACCCGCTCTCTCCGCGAGGGCGGCCTGGTTCGGGCGAAAGGCGCCGTAGGGCGGACGAAACCAGGCGGCGCGATGATTCAATATCTCGGCCATGAGGTCCTGGGTCTTCTGGATTTCTTCCGCGACCTGTGCATCGGACAGGGTGGTGAGCTTCGGATGGGTGAAGGTGTGGTTGCCTATCTCATGACCCTCGGCGAGGACGCGGTGGGCGAGCTCAGGCGCGGCGGCGATGCGCTCGCCGATCATGAAGAAGGTGGCGTGGAGCCGGCGCTGGCTGAGGTCGTCGAGAATCCGGTCGGTCACGCCCGGCGTGGGGCCGTCATCAAAGGTGAGCGCGACCCGGTTGCCATCCGGGGAACCGCAAGTGATGAAGCCGGGGCTTTCGGCGGACGCGGCTTTCGGTTCCACGGCGGCGGGGACGGCGGGGCCTTCCATCGCGCCGGAAGCCGAGGCGATCTTGCCCAGAAGCCGGTGCGCGGCCGTGGCGACACCGCTGCCGAGGACCAGGCCGGGAATCGATTTCCCGAGCGACTTCAGGAATTTTCCGCGCGTGACGGACATGAAGTTTTACGGCAGCAGCCGCTGCACGATCTGGCTGAGCGCCTTGCCGTCGGCCTGCCCGGCCGCCTTGACCTGCGCCGCTTTCATGACGGAGCCCATCTGGGCCTTGCTGGTGGCGCCGACTTCGGCGATGGCTTCCTTGACCAGCGCTTCCATTCTCTCGGGAGTCAGCTGCGCGGGAAGGAAGGTCTTCAGGAATTCGAGTTCGGTCTTCTCCTTGTCGGCGAGATCGGCGCGGCCCGCCTGGGTGAAGCTGGCGATGGAGTCCTCGCGCTTCTTCGCTTCCTTGCGGACGACGGCGAGGACTTCGAGGTCGCTCGGGACGGAATCGGCGCCGCCTTTTTCGATGGAGGCATATTTCACCGCCGACTTTAACATGCGCAGGACCGAAAGTTTTTCCGCGTCACGCGCGATCATGGCCGCTTTCAGGTCGGCATCAATTTTGACAACAAGACTCATAGACCGACCAAGATACAACAGAGTTCGATTAAGGCCAGCCTGCAGCTTCCCGGGCGCGGAGGGGGAAGGCTGAGGTTTCGCACAGAGGACTGAAGAGGAACTGAAGAGAACTGCAGAGGTTTTGGTTCGGAGAACGCGTCGGCCTTTGCGGTTCCACCACCGGAAGGAGACCTCTGCGAAAGTCTCTCTTTCCTCAATCCGTCATCCAGAGCGGAGCGAGGCGAAAGGCTTTATTTCCCCGGCGGGTGGACCCGAGCGGAGTCGATGGACCTTGTTGCTTTGACCGGAAATGACCGGATCAAATTCGAGTCGTCCAAGTCGAAGCCGGTCGGGCCGCTCTGTTTCGAGGACATCTTGCGTGACACGGTAGGCTGGCGTTGAGTCAGGGCAGGTCCTTCGGCTCCGGCTCAGCGACATTCTTCGTCCAGCCCAGGCTCCCGTTCGCCTTTGCTCAGGATGACGGAACTTTTTTGCACAGTGGCAGTTCGGGGTCAACGACCGCCGCCACAACCGAAGCTGCCTTCCCCTCTTCAGTTCCTCTGCGGTCCTCTGTGCGAAATGAATTTAATTGGGGGGGACGGCAGGGACGCCTGGCGTCGACCCTCCGGAGTTCTGGAAATAAATCGACTCAGGGTGGCTTCCCGCTAAAGGAAAGGTGGTGCATTTTCCATGAAGCGTATTGCCGTACTCACATCAGGTGGTGATTCCCCCGGGATGAACCCCGCCATCCGGTCGATCACGCGGACGGGGCTGAACAAGGGGCTCGCCATCATCGGCATCCGGAACGGTTACCAGGGCCTGCTGGAAAATGAATTCATGGACCTCGATAATCACATCGTTTCGGGGCGGGTCCGCGATGCGGGGACGTTTCTGCAGACGAGCCGCTGTCCCGAGTTCGTGCAGCAAGAGGGGCAGCGCCGGGCGCTCGACATTTTGGCGGACCACCGCATCGACGGCCTGATCGTGATCGGCGGCGACGGCTCGCTCAAAGGCGCGCGGAAGCTGCACCAGCTTGGCCTGCCGGTGATCGGGTTGCCGGGCACGATCGACAACGATATTTTCGGGACCGACATGGGGATCGGGGTCGACACGGCGTTGAACACGATCATCAGCCTGGTCGACATGATCCGGGCGACCGCGGCGTCGCACCGGCGCTGCTTCGTGGTCGAGGTGATGGGGCGCGGGAGCGGTTACCTGGCGCTAATGGCCACGATCACCACCGGCTCGCAGGTCGCGGTGATTCCCGAATTTCGGATGAACATGGAGAGCATCGTCGGGGTGCTCGATCACCGGTTTTCGTCGCTGCACAACAACAGCGTCATTCTCGTGGCCGAAGGGGTCTGCGAGGGTGCGAAATTCCTGGAACGGCTGGTCGCGACCGGCAAGGTGCGGCAGGAGGTCCGGCTGACGGTGCTGGGCCACATCCAGCGCGGCGGCACGCCGACCCATTACGACCGGCTGCTGGCCAGCCGGATGGGCGAGATGGCGGTGCTGGCGCTGATGTCGGGCGAAAGCGGGTCGATGATCTCAACCGTGAACGGCAAGACGCAGCTGCGCGATTTCGACGAGGTGTTGGACCGCCGCAAGGCGCTGCCGGGCGATGCGATCCGGCTGGCGCGCAATATCGGGATTGAGATCGGCGACGTGGTGGAGGGGTAGATTCTGCACCAAGGGACAGAATTAGCTCCGCAAGTCCGTTTCCAAGTGTGACTTGGGAACGATGGAAACGCCTAAAGAGCCTTGGTTACAACTTTTTCTGTTCATTTTTACCAAAGTCAGGTATAGAAACTGCATCACGATGCCTCAGGTCCCAAACAGAAAGCCTATCATGAAATTGTTTCTCGCTACCTGCCTCACCGGTTTTCTTCCGGCCCTGGCGCTCGCCCAGGCCACGCCGCCACCCGACGCGACGACGAAGCCCGCGCCTTTCCAACCGCTCGTGGCGAAAGAACACGAGGGCCTGGGCCGCATCGGAGTGCGCCTGGCATTTGACAAGGTTTCCGGCCTGCCGCACATCGTCGCGCTGACCCGGGGCGGTCCCGCGGCCGATTACGGTTTTCGCGCCGGCGATGTGATCATTCGGATCGACAAGAATTATACGAGCACGCTGACGCAGGAAGAGGTCAGCCTCGCCCTGCACGGCGAACCGGGCACAGGCGTGGAACTGACGATCATGCGGGACGACGATCCCCATTATATCATCCGGGCCGTGGAGCGCCGCATCCTTCACGCCGACCAGGAAGACATCGCCCAGCCTCCCCGCAGCGAAGTGGGCGAAGCGACCGCGCCTTACTAAAGCCGACGAGCGGAAGGCCGAGGTTTCGCGCGGAGGGCTGAAGAGGACTGCAGAGTTTTTGGTTCAGGACTCTCCCGTCCGTTGCCATCTTAAAAGACGACCTCTTGGAGCGTTTTCCATTCTCGTTATCGCAAGGAAGGTGGCCCGGGCAACTCGTTGTCCGGGTGGCCGAAGGCCACAGGAGGTCAGCCGTTGAGGTGGGACTATTCCGGTGACCTCCTGTGCGCTCGAAAAGATTCGAGCGCACCCGGGCAACAAGTAGCCCGGGCCACCCGCCTGCGGTTGGCGCGAATGAATTTTGCGAAGAATACGAACCGTTCCCGGCACGAGTGCGTGCTGCACTTGCGACCGAGGAGAAGCCCACGCGCCAATTGCTCGCGCGGCATCTTCTGCTAGGCTAAGCGTTCCGTGACCGCGCCCCTTTCCCGCAACTTTCCGCCCGCCCTCGTGATCGGCTCGGGATTCGGCGGGCTGGCCGCGGCGATCCGGCTCCAGGCGCGGGGCTACGCGACGACGATCCTCGAGATGCGCGACAAGCCCGGTGGCCGCGCCTACGTCTTCGAAGATAAGGGCTTCACCTACGACGCGGGGCCGACGATCATCACCGCGCCGTTTTTGATCGACGAACTTTTCGCCCTGGCCGGCAAGCGGACGGAGGATTACGTCCAGATCGTTCCGGTCACGCCGTTCTACCGCATCGTTTTTCACGACGGACGCGCCTTCGACTACACCGGCGACGAAGCGCGGATGGTCGCGCAGATCGAGAAATTCAATCGGGCGGACGTGCCCGGCTACCTGGAGTTCGTGGCGAAATCGCGCGCCATCTTCGACCGCGCCTTCATCGACCTGGCCGACAAGCCCTTTTCGTCGTTCGCCGACATGGTGCGCGTCGCGCCCGACCTGATCCGGCTCCGCTCGGATCAATCGGTCTTCAAGCTCGTCTCGCACTACATCAAGGACCCGCTCCTGCAACAGGTCTTCAGCTTTCATCCGCTGCTGGTCGGGGGGAACCCGTTCCAGTCGTCGTCGATCTACGCGATGATCCATTATCTCGAACGGAAATGGGGCGTCCATTTCGCGATGGGCGGCACGGGCGCGCTGGTGCAGGGGCTGCTGCGTCTCTTCACGGAGATGGGCGGAAAGCTGCGGCTCAATGCGCGCGTCGCGGAGTTGCTGGTGGAAAACGGCACGGCGCGCGGCGTGCGGCTCGATGGGGGCGAGGAAATTCCGGCCGCCGTGATCGTCTCCAACGCCGATGTGGCCAACTTTTACAAGAAGGCCGTGCCCGCCGCCGCGCGGAAGAAATGGACCGACCAGAGGCTCGACGGAATGCGCTACTCGATGGGGCTGTTCCTGATTTATTTCGGGACCGACCGGACCTACCCCGAGCTGGCGCACCACACGATTGTCCTGACCGAGCGCTACAAGGAATTACTGGAGGACATCTTCCAGAAAAAGATTCTGGCCGACGATTTCTCGCTTTATCTCCATGCGCCGACGCGGACCGATCCGTCGCTGGCGCCGCCCGGCTGCGAATGCTTCTACGTGCTGTCACCCGTGCCGAATCTCGGCGGCAAGGTCGACTGGAACGCGGTGAAGGACCTTTATGCCGACGCGATTCTCGCCTCGCTGGAAAAGCTGTGTCCCGATCTGCGTAAGCATATCGTCAGCAAGCTGATCTGGACGCCGCTCGATTTCGAAACCCAGCTTGACGCGCATCTCGGCTCCGCGTTCCAGTTCGAGCCGATCCTGACCCAGAGCGCCTGGTTCCGTCCCCATAACGTGAGCGAGGACGTGAAGAATTTCTTCCTGGTTGGAGCGGGGACGCATCCGGGCGCGGGCGTGCCGGGCGTGCTGAGCAGCGCGAAGCTGCTGGAGCGGGTGCTGCCGGCCGTAGGAAGCGGCCCGTAAAAAATCTTTTTGTCGGCTTTGCAATCATTGAGATGCTCACTACGCTCCATCGAATATGGTAAGCAATCCCTTCCTTGGTCTCATCTTTCACTGGATCGGCGGCCTGGCCTCCGCAAGCTTTTACATTCCCTACCGCGGGGTCAAAAAATGGTCATGGGAAACCTACTGGCTGGTGGGCGGTTTCTTCAGCTGGATCATCGCGCCATGGTTTTTTGCCTTATTGATGACGAAGGACCTTTTCAGCGTGTTGAGCGAGGCGCATTTCTCAACGCTTTTCTGGGCCTATTTCTTCGGGATCCTTTGGGGCACGGGCGGCCTGACCTTCGGCCTGACCATGCGTTACCTCGGCATTTCGCTCGGCATGGCGGTCGCGCTCGGTTTTTGCGCGGCGTTCGGGACGCTGGTCCCGCCCATTTTCAACGCGCTTTTCGTCGCCGGCAGCCCGCCGCTCTCCCATGTTTTTGGAACCCAGTCGGGGATGGTGATCCTGTTCGGCGTCGGCGTTTGCCTGGCCGGCATCGGCGTTTCCGGGACGGCCGGCATGACGAAGGAACGGGAGATGTCGGAGGAACAAAAGCGGGCGGTGATCAAGGAATTCAATTTCAAGAAGGGCATTTTGGTCGCGACGTTTTCGGGCGTGATGAGCGCCTGTTTTTCGTACGGCCTGGCCGCGGGCGAACCGATCAAGGCGCTGACTCTGCAACATGGCACCGCGCCGCTCTGGCAGGGCCTGCCCGTCCTGGTCGTGGTGCTGCTCGGCGGATTCACCACGAATTTCATCTGGTGTGTGTCGCTGAATATCCGCAATCGCACGGGCGGCCAGTATTTCGCCGCGCAGGCGCAGGGATCGGGCTCCGGTCCGGTGCTGGAAACGACCACCGATGCGCCGGGCGAAGAGATGGCACGGCAGGCCGATCTTCCGAGCGTCGAGACCAAAGAGGTGCCGCTGGCCGTGAACTATCTTTTCTGCGCGATTGCCGGCGTCACCTGGTACTTCCAGTTTTTCTTCTACACCATGGGGGAAAGCCAGATGGGCCAGTATAAGTTTTCGAGCTGGACGCTCCACATGGCGAGCATCATTATTTTCAGCACGCTTTGGGGCCTGGCCCTGAAGGAATGGCGCGGCGCCAGCGCGAAGGCCATGACGTTCCTGGTGCTGAGCCTGGCCGTGCTGGTCGGGTCCACGGTCATCATCGGTTACGGCAATTACCTGGCCACGCTGGTTCCCCCGACCCATTGATTTTATGAGCGCTTCCTCCTATCCCTCCGCCCGGCAAGCCTACGCGGACCTTGGCGTCGACACCGAATCGGCTTTGCAAAAACTGGCCGACACATCCCTCTCGCTCCACTGCTGGCAGGGCGACGATGTGGGTGGTTTTGAAACCGCGGGCGCCGAACTGAGCGGCGGCGGCATCCAGGCGACCGGAAATTATCCGGGCAAGGCGCGCACGCTGGCCGAATTGCGGCAGGACCTGGAGACGGCGCTTTCGGTGCTGCCCGGAAAACACCGGCTGAACCTGCATGCCTGCTATGCCGATCTCGGCGGGAAAAAAGTGGAGCGCAACGCGCTGACCGCCGCCCATTTCCAGAGCTGGATCGACTGGGCGAAGAGCCACGTGAAGGGACTCGATTTCAACCCGACCTTTTTCTCGCATCCGCTGGCCAACGACGGCTGGACGCTTTCGAGTCCCGACGCGGCGATCCGCGCCTACTGGATCGAGCATGGCATCGCCTGCCGGAAAATCGGCGCGGAGATGGGACGCCAGCTCGGCTCGGTCACGGTGACGAATGTCTGGATTCCGGATGGCTCGAAGGAAGTGCCGGTCGACCGGAAGGGACCGCGGGAAAGGCTCGCCTCGTCGCTCGACGCCCTGTTCAAGGAAAAGCTCGATCCCAAGCTCCATCTCGACGCGGTCGAATCGAAGCTTTTCGGCATCGGGTCGGAATCGTACGTCGTCGGATCGCACGAATTTTATCTCGGCTACGCGGCGAAAAACCAGAAGCTCTATTGCCTCGACGCCGGCCATTTTCATCCGACCGAGACCATCGCCGATAAAATCTCGTCGCTCCTGATGTTCGTGCCCGAAATTTTGCTCCACGTCAGCCGCGGCGTCCGCTGGGATAGCGACCACGTGGTGATCCTCGACGATCCGACCCGCGCGCTGATGGAGGCGGTCGTGCGCGGCGCGTACCTGGGGCGGGTCCACATCGGCCTCGACTATTTTGACGCGAGCATCAACCGCATCGCCGCCTGGGTCATCGGCGCGAGGGCGACGCAGAAGGCGCTGCTCCTGGCGCTGCTCGAGCCGCTCGAGCGGCTGCTCCGCCTCGAGGCGGAGGGTGATTATACGAGCCGTCTCGCGCTGCTCGAGGAGGCCAAGAGCCTGCCCTTCGGCGAAGTCTGGAACGAGTTTTGCCGCCGACAAAACGTGCCCGCCGGATTCGACTGGATGAAGACGGTCAAGCAATACGAAGCGAAGGTGTGCTCGGCGCGGAGATGATTTTTATCGGGAATTGATTTGTTATGAGCGTGACTTATTACCTCGCCGTTGACCTGGGCGCGGAAAGCGGGCGCGTGATGCTCGGAACGTTGGACGAGGGACGCGTGACGCTGGAGGACCTGCACCGTTTTCCGAATCGCGTGGTGACGGTGGCGGGACATTTGCATTGGGATTTCGCCCACCTGGAAAAGGAAATTTCTGCGGGCCTCGAAACAGCCGCCCGGCGCAACGTGCCCATCTCGGGAATAAGCGCCGATTCGTGGGGCGTCGACTACGTTCTGCTCGACGCGAAGGGGCAGGCGCTCGGACAACCCTATTGTTATCGCGATGCCCGGACCGCCGACAGCCCCGACCGGCTCTTCAAAAAAATGGCGTTCGCCGAAATCTACGAGGAAACGGGCATCCAGTTCATGGCGCTCAACACGCTCTACCAGCTCGAGGCGCAGCAGCACGAAGACCCGGCGGTGCTTTCCGGCGCCGATCATTTCCTCACCATCGCCGATTATTTCAACGCGCGGCTGAGCGGCGTGGAGGCGATCGAGCAATCGATGGCGAGCACGACGCAGCTTTACAATCCGAAAACCGGCGCGTGGTCGGAGCGGCTGATCGCGGCGCTGCGGCTGAAAAAATCGCTCTTCCCAAAAATCGTCCCGAGCGGCACGGTGCTCGGGCCGGTCACGGGCGAACTTAAAAAGCATTCCGCGCTGGCGGAGGCCCGCGTGATCGCGACCTGCTCGCACGACACCGGCGCGGCGGTCGCGGCCGTTCCGGCGCAGGGCCATAACTGGGCTTATCTCAGCTCGGGCACCTGGTCGCTGCTCGGCGCGGAGCTGGCCGAACCGGTCGTGAGCGACGCGGCGCGCGCGGCGGGATTCACCAACGAGGTCGGCCTCGGCGGCACGATCCGCTTTCTGAAAAACATCGCCGGGCTCTGGGTCTTGCAGGAATGCCGGCGCGCGTGGGAAGCCGCCGGGCAGACTTTCACTTACGAGGAATTGACGCGGCTGGCGGTCGAAAATGGCCCGGCGAAGGCGCATATTTCACTGAAGGAAGCCCGCTTTTTGTCGCCGGGCGACATGCCGGACAAGATCACGGCGTTTTGCCGCGAGACGTCACAACCGGAACCAGCGACGCCGGGGCAATTCGTCCGCACGATCCTGGAAAGCCTGGCGCTGACCTATGCGCAAACCTTGCGGCAACTCGAAGGCCTGGTCGGTCACAAGTTCGAAAGGCTCCACATCGTCGGCGGCGGCAGCCGGAGTCATCTGCTGAATCATCTCGCGGCCGACGCGACGGGGCTCACGGTCATCACCGGGCCGGTCGAGGCGACCGCCATCGGCAATATCCTGATCCAGGCGCTGGCCCTGGGGCATCTCGAATCGGCTGGCCATTTGCGCCAGATCGTCGAAAATTCCTTTCCGACCCAAACCTTCCTTCCGGGGACCGGTTTCTCGGACGAGGTCCGGGTCCGTTTCCAAAAATTCTAACCATCCATCATCATGAGCGCCACCACCTACTCTTTCGTCAATTATCTTTGGGACAGCGCGCACGCCGCGAAGCTCGACCCGGTGGCCCGACTAATTTATCGCTCCAACCTGCTCGGCTCCGACCAGCGCATCACCAACACGGGCGGCGGCAACACCTCGGCCAAGCTGACCGAGACCGATCCCCTCACCGGCCAACCGGTGACGGTGCTGTGGGTCAAGGGCTCCGGTGGCGACCTGCGGACCTCGAAGCGCGAAAATTTCTCGTCGCTTTACCAGGACAAGCTCCTCGCCCTCCAGGAAATCTACGGCGCTGCGAAGGAGAAGGGGCCGAAGACCCCCATCGAGGACGCCATGGTCGACAGCTATCTTCATTGCACGTTCAACCTGAACCCGCGCGCGCCGTCGATCGATACGCCGCTGCACAGCTTCGTTCCCTACAAGCACGTCGACCACACCCATCCCAATGCGGCCATCGCGATTGCCGCGTCGAAGAACTCGGCCGAGCTGACGAAGAAAATCTACGGCGACGAGGTGATCTGGACGCCGTGGCAGCGTCCGGGCTTCGATCTCGGGCTCCAGCTGCAAAAAATCTGCAAGGAAAACCCAAAGGCGAAAGGCGTCATCATGGGCCAGCACGGGCTGATCAATTGGGCCGACGACGACAAGGAATGCTACGACCTGACGCTGACGCTGATCGAAAAGGCGGCGAAGTATCTCCACGATCACGACAAGGGGGCGAAGACTTTTGGCGGCGCAAAATTCGAGACGCTCCCGGAGACGGAACGGCGCGACACGCTGGCCCAATTGCTGCCGTGGCTGCGGGGCCGGGTCAGCCAAAGCAAGCGCTTCATCGGCACCTTCCAGGACGACGAGGCGACGCTGACTTTCGTCAACAGCGCCGACGCGCCGCGCCTGGCCGAGCTGGGCACCTCGTGTCCCGACCATTTCCTGCGCACGAAGATCAAGCCGCTCTACGTTGCCTGGAATGCCAAGACGGAGACGCTCGACGACCTGAAAAAGAAGCTCGACGCGGGGATCGAATCGTACCGCAAGGACTACCTGAAATATTACGAGAAGTGCAAGCACCCGAACTCGCCCGCCGTGCGCGACGCCACGCCGACCGTGGTGCTCATTCCCGGGCTGGGCCTGATCGCGTGGGGCAAGGACAAGAGCGAATCGCGGGTGACGGCCGAATTCTATGGCTGCGCGATCCAGGTCATGCGCGGCGCCGAGGCGGCGAACACTTACATCGCGCTGCCGTTGCAGGAGGCGTTCGACATCGAGTACTGGCTGCTGGAGGAGGCGAAACTCCAGCGGATGCCCGCGGAAAAGGAACTGGCGCGGCAGGTCATCGCGGTGATCGGCGCGGGGAGCGGCATCGGCCGTGAAGTGGCGCTGCGGCTGGTCAAGGAAGGCGCGCATGTCGTCGCGGTCGACCTGAACCAGGGCGCGGTGGAAGCGACCGCGAAGGAAATCACCGACAAGCACGGGCTCGGCATCGGCGTGGCGGGGAGCGGGATTTCGGGCTGCGGACCGGCGGTCGCCGTCTCGGCCAACATCACCAATCGCGAGAGCATCCGCGCGGCGCTGAAGCAGGCCGTGCTCGCGTATGGCGGCATCGACTCGATTGCGGTCACCGCGGGCATTTTCGTTCCGCCTGACACGGCGGGAAATATCCCGGACGAGAAATGGGCGCTCACCTTTGCCATCAACGTTACGGGGCTTTACCTCGTCGCCGATGAGGCGCGTCCGCTCTGGAAGGAACAGGGCCTGCGCGGCAGCCTTGTCCTGACGACCAGCGCCAATGCCGTGGTGGCGAAAAAAGGAAGCGTGGCCTACGACACGAGCAAATCGGCGGCGAACCATCTCGTGCGCGAACTGGCGGTGGAACTCTCGCCGCTGATCCGGGTGAACGGCGTCGCACCGGCCACGGTCATCCAGGGCAGCGCGATGTTTCCGCGCGACCGCGTCATCGCTTCGCTGGCGAAGTACAAGATTCCCTACAAGGACGACGAATCGTCCGACAGCCTGACCGCGAAACTCGCGCAGTTCTACGCCGACCGCACCCTGACGAAAAACCCGATCACGCCGGGCGACCAGGCCGAGGCGATTTTTCTCCTGCTGACCAACCGGCTGAGCAAAACCACGGGGCAGGTCATCACGGTCGACGGCGGTTTGCACGAAGCGTTTTTGCGCTAGCCTACTTCGTGAAAGTCTCGCTCTTCATCCCCTGTTTCATCGACCAGATCTATCCGCATGTCGGGGTGAGCATCGTGAAGGTGCTGGAGCGGCTCGGGTGCGAAGTCGATTATCCCGAGGGCCAGACCTGCTGCGGCCAGCCCGCCTTCAATTCGGGTTACTGGGACGAGGCGCGCCAGGTGGCCGAGCACTCGCTCGACGTCTTTGCCGACAGCGACGTGATTGTGAGCGCCTCGGGTTCGTGCGGCGCGATGATGAAGATTTTTTATCCCGAGCTTTTCCAGGGCACGACGCGCCATTTCGATGCGCTCAAGCTCGCGCCGAAAATCCACGAGTTCTCCGATTTTCTGGTGAACCGGCTGGGCGTGCGCGATGTCGGGGCGCGCTTCGACGGCACGGTGACGTTTCACGACGGCTGCCACGGCCTGCGCGAACTCGGGATCGAAAGCCAGCCGCGCGAACTGCTCAAGCATGTGAAGGGACTTACGCTGGTCGAGATGAAGGAAGCGAAAACCTGCTGCGGTTTCGGCGGCACGTTCTCGGTGAAATTCCCGACCATTTCGACCGCGATGGGCGAGGTCAAGTGCGCGTCGCTGCTCGAGACGGGGGCCGAGGTGGTCGTCTCGAACGATTCGAGCTGCCTGATGCAGATCCAGGGCATGCTTCAACACCAGGGCAAACCGGTCCGCTGCCTGCACCTCGCCGAGGTGCTCGCCCAAACCTGAGCGACGATGAGCACGTTCGCCCATGGCTTCAAGATCGCCGCCGCGCGGCTGACCAAGGACCTGCGCCATCGCAGGCTGATCCAGCGCGCGCTGCACAGCTACGAGCTGAAGCGCGACGAGTTCAAGGGCCGCTACCAAAACTGGGGCGAGGCGCGCCAGGCGGCCTCGGAGATCAAGTGGGACGCGATCAATCATCTCGACAAGTATCTCGAGGAATTCATCACGAAACTCGAAGCCCGCGGCACGCGCGTCCACGTCGCCGGCACGGACCAGCAGGCGCGCGATTACATCCTGGGCGTGGCGAAGGAAAACAACGTCCGCACCATCATCAAGTCGAAGAGCATGACGGCGGAGGAAATCGACCTCAACGAGGCGCTCGAGCACAGCGGCTGCACCGTTTTCGAATCGGACCTGGGCGAGTACATCGTCCAGCTGCGCCACGAAAAGCCTTACCATCTCGTCTTTCCCGCGATGCATCTGACCCGCGACGAAATCAGCGATCTTTTCCAGAAGGAACTCGGTTCCGAACCGACCGACAGCCCCGAGGAATTGACGATGATCGCCCGCCGCGCCATGCGCCAAAATTATTGCCAGGCCGACATGGGCATCAGCGGCGCCAACTTCGCCGTGGCCGAAACGGGGATGATTTCGATCACCGAAAACGAAGGCAACGCGCGGCTGACCACGGCGCTGCCCCGGATCCACGTCGCCATTCTCGGCATTGAGAAGATCGTGCCCCATCTTGAAGACCTCGCTCTCTTTTTGCCGATGCTGGCCACGGCCGGGGCCGGGCAACCGCTCACCTGCTACAATTCCCTTTTCGGAGGGCCCCGCCAACCGGGCGAAGTCGACGGCCCGGAGCAATTTCACGTCGTCCTGCTCGACAATCGCCGCACGGAGTTGCTGGCCGACGCGGAACAGCGCGACGCGCTCCATTGCATCCGCTGCGGCGCATGCCTCAATGTCTGCCCGATCTTCAAAAACGTCGGCGGCCATTCCTACGGCACGACCTACCAGGGGCCGATCGGCTCGGTCATCACGCCCCACCTGCGCGGCCTGCAAAACTGGAAGCATCTTTCCTCGGCGTCATCGCTCTGCGGCGCGTGCACCGAAGCGTGCCCGGTCGGCATCGATCTTCATCATCATCTCCTGCACAATCGCCGCAACGCGATGCGCGAAAAGCCGCTTTGGTGGGAGAAGATTCTTTACGCGGGCTTTGTCTTCCTCATGCGCCGCCCCGCGCTGTACCGGGTGGCCGGAAAGCTGGGCGCGATCTTTTTCCCGCTCCACAAACTGGTCAACGGCACGCCGCTCGATCCGCTGCAAAGCTGGACCCGGACCCGGGAGTTTCCCGCGCCCGCCCGGGAGAGCTTTGCCGATTACTGGCGGAAAAAGAAAACCGACGCGGAGGCAAAACATGGCGCTCCCTGACCAACGCGAAGCGGTTTTTGCCCGTATCCGCGAGGCGTTGCGCCGGCCCGCGCCGCATCGGCATGACGGCCACGTCGACTACGACATGTCGAAGCATTCGTCTGTTCACGCGGCCCCGCCCGCCGCGGAGGCGTTCCAGGCGTGGCTGCCCGCCGTGGGCGCGAGCCTCGAAGACCAGATCGCCCTTTTCGCGCAAAACGCCGCGCAACTGAAAGCCGATTT
This sequence comes from Methylacidiphilales bacterium, assembly GCA_965226715.1. Classification (GTDB taxonomy): domain Bacteria; phylum Verrucomicrobiota; class Verrucomicrobiia; order Methylacidiphilales; family UBA1321; genus JABDGH01. The sequence goes on from CBDDEB010000003.1 coordinate 179,244, forward strand.
TCGGACGGTCGCCTCGATCGACGAAGCGGCGCGGCAACTCGCGGCGCTCGCGGGCGAAAACAACTGGAAGCGGATCGCCAGCCATCGTCATCCCGTTGCCTCGGGCCTGGCCGAAAATCTCGGGCTGCCCTGCCTGCTGACCGGCCCGGGATATTCGACGGCCGAGCTCGAGTCATGCGACGCCGCGATCACGGGCTGCGATGCGCTCGTCGCGCAAACCAGCAGCGTTCTCGTCACCACGGCGAGCGCGGGAGGACGCGCGCTTTCGGTCCTGCCGCCGCATCATATCGTCATCGCCCGGCGCAGCCAGGTTGTTCCCGACCTCGCCTCCGCGCTGCAGTTGGTCCGCAAACTTTACGCGCCGAACTGGCCGAGCTTTCTTTCCTTTATCACGGGCCCCAGCCGCACCGGCGACATCGAACGCATTCTCGTCCTCGGCGCGCACGGACCGAAAAAGCTGACCATCTTTTTGCTGCCGTAATTCTTCGGGTTTGCACCTCAGGGAAGCTTGGTCGAGGCTCGCAGGGTCCGCAGGGCCTGGCTGTTGGCCACCACATCGCCTTTGACATGATCCAAATCGCGGCGACGCATTTCCTTCAGGATGGTCGATTGGAGTTTGTCGATTTGATGATTGGTCAGACGTTTCAGAAAACGGCGGTATTCTTGGGTTTCGTTATGTTGCATAGGAGTCGGAGGAATGCTCTTTCCCCAGCAAGCTTAAGACCATCCGCCGTCAGCCCCTCCTTTTCAGAGGTGACGCCTCTCCGCAAAGAGCAGGCCGCGTGGGTAAAAAGCAGCTCTAAATGCAAAAATTGCCGAGACCATGAAGCGGATTGGAGATCATCCGTCGTCTCATTTCCATTCGGAAGTGGCGACGGGTTGTCGCCTTTCCCGGGCCAAAATACCTTGCCCCTTTGGTGGAGTCCTTTATAAAGGGAACCCGCATTGAGGCGCGGTTAGCTCAGCGGTAGAGCACTACACTGACACTGTAGGGGTCACAGGTTCAAACCCTGTACCGCGCACCATTTGCGGTTTTTTTTGTGAGGGCAAGTTGGTTTATTTTAACCGCAATACCGCCACGGAATTGGCTGGTAGCAGATAATTAAAGGCGGGAGCCAAATGGTTTAATGGTTGCACCGAGGGTACTACTTTCGTCGGCTCGCCGACCGAATTCACCGCATGGAGGTCAGTCGAGGTCAAAACGGTCGCGGTACCGGAGAATTCCGATTGAGATGACCCGACCAAGTTGATCTTGGTCTGTTCGGCAGAGTTTGAAAAGTTAACCAACTTCAACAGTGTCTCCCCTGTCGACTCATCGAGGCTGGCGGTCGAATACAGTGCGGGCGGCGTGGCCAGCGCCTTCTCGTCCGCTTCGATCAGCTCTTCTCCATCTACCGAACAACGAATTTTGTTTCCCTGGAGTTCGATGTCGATGTCATACCAACGATTCGCTTCAACAGTGAAAGGCACGCGGTCTCCAATCGGAAATTTTTCTCCATCCTGGGTCCGTTCCAGCCCGATGAAAGAGTTTCTCCAGCCGCCAACGTTCAACCAAGTCTGGTTCCCGCCGTTCCAATAATGGAACCGGATCAAAAAGCCCTCGTTTCCTGCGATTTTTTTGGCACTCACATGATACGTGTAATCAGTCCAATGCGTGTCGCCCGTCACCGCGCCGAGATTGGCTCCCAGGCTGTTGCTTTGCCGAAAAACTCCATCGACCGCTTTCCATTCTCCGCCCTTCAGGTTCCAGGAAGCCATGCCCTTGGTCGGATCCGATTGATACAAAACTTCCCCGTTGTGCGTCACCGTAATGTCCTTGAATTCGGCCGAGGTTGCCCACGTGCCCAAGCCTATTTGGCCCGGCAGGGAGGGTGGCGGAGGGGCAGGAGGCTGGGTGGGTTGAACGATTTTTACCGGCAACGCGCGATCACCCCGGTTCTCGCGGAACATCTTCTGCACATAATAGGAGGGAGAACCAAAACTGGTCATCGCGTCAAACCCGATCAGGTTGGTTCCCCACTGGGCCGCTCCCGGGTTTACGTTGACGAGAAGCGGGGCATAGCTTTCCATGACGACGAGGTCCGAGTTGCGTTCCAGCCCGGTTAACCAGGCCGCGTCACCCAGGGCAGCTTTCATATTCGGGGTTGGGTTACCCTCGACCGAAGCCCATTCACCGACAAAAATCTTGGGGCCGCTTCGGCTGTACGAATCATAATGATGCGAGTCGGCGGCCATGGCGCGAGAAGTCCGATAATAATGGTCGTCCATGACATCCGGGACGACGCTAAGTACTCCGGCCGTGGCAATGAGCTGCAACTCGGGATGGGCGCTTTTTATCGCTTCTTGGAATTGAGTGAACCTTTGGTCATAGCTGCCCGAACGATCAAAACCGTCCTCGTTCCCGATTTCCACATAATGCAATGGGAACGGGGCAGGATGTCCATCCCGAATTCGTTTTTTGCCGCCGGCAGTCGTTTCATCCCCCATGACATAGTCGATCTCTTCCAGGGCCTCCGTCACAAAAGGATCGAGGTCCCGGCCCGGGCTGACATGCTCTCCACCCAGGGAAAATCCTGCATATACCGCCAGGACAGGCTCCATGTGCAAGTCCTCGCACCACTCGAGAAATTCCAGCAAGCCCATTCCATCGGAAGAGCGATAGCCCCAGGGACCCTGATGACCGGGGCGAATTTCCAGCGGCCCCACTGTCTTCTCCCAGGCGAAGCGATCTTTGATCGTGCCGCCTTCGAGATAATTACCCCCCGGCAACCGCAGAAAAGCAGGCTGAAGACCGGCCAGCAACTGCATCAAATCGATCCGGTTGCCGTTCGGACGGCTCTTATATGTCGGGGGAAATAGCGAAACCTGAGTCATGCAAAACTGCCCGGCCTGTTTTGTCGAGAGAACCAGCCGGTTTGTTATTGAGGCTGGAATTTCGCCTGTTTTCAACGTGAAGAAGATGTGCTGCCATGACGGTTGCAAGGGCACAGTTGAGGCTTGAGCATAAACCTGCTTTCCGTCCACGCTTTCCAAATCCACATCCAGTGGCCCGTTGCCTTTGGCATAGAGCGAGCCTTGATAGGTCGTATTCGGACGCACCGGTATTCCCCAGAAGCCACCATTCGCGATGCCAGCCCGACCGCCGGGCGCGATCTTCGCCACATTCAATTCCAGACTGTTCGATAACGCCGTGTCGGGAATCGTATCGTTTACGTCCAACGACAAGGTAGCCTCCGCAGCGTCGCTCTTTACCAGGTCCCAATGAACCGGAGCCGTGGAGGAGTCCTTCAACGCCCGATTCTGAACCACTTCGGCGTAGAGGCCGCCATCGTAGGAATGGTTGATTTCCTCGGTCATCAGACCATACAGCATGGGACTGATTCTGATTCCCGGTTGGTCTACTTGGACGGTAATCTCTCCTCCCTCCGCCAGGAGATGGCCCATGCCCAAGCCCAGGAGAAGCCCAATTAATTGTGTTTCAAAGCGCAAAGTAATTGTGATGTTGGAGAGGGCTTTGCTGTTGCGGCGGCGCTGGAGTTTAGTATCTGCTGAAGCTCGTCTTCTGTGAACGCCTTGGAATAGACACGAAAACCATCCAGCGCACCCTTAAAAAAAGGTAACTGATCCCCCATTCCGCGCGCCAGGTAGTTTTGTTGCCGCCCAGTGGTCACATTGGGTGCGAGAAATTGGTCGGCGGTTAAGGAGCAGGGGGCGGATCCGACGGTTTTGCCATTGATGAACAAGGTCGCGGTCTGTCCGTTAAGGGCGATGGCGACGTGTATCCATCCTTGCAGCACCAAGGGGGAATCCGAAGTTACTGTCAAGTCAGTCCCCTTATACCTCACCACCAATTGGGGTGGATTATTCCCATTGTTGAGCGTGGCATAAAAGAAGCGGTCAGCGGCAGCGCCAAAGAAAAATATCGGCTGGTTCGGTGCACCGCCGTCGGGGCGCGCCCATGCCATGATGGTGCATTCGTGGAAATCGCCCGCCTCCCGTGGCAAGGAGACGAATTGGCTGGCTCCATTGAACACCAGAAATCCCTTTCGCTCCCCGTCACCAGCGTTCCATTCCGGCGCTCCCTTCAAAATGCCATCCGACGTCCCGTAAAAGTCCTTGGCAAGCGAGTCGTTCGTCTGGTCAAACTCATAATCCAGGAACAAATGGGCCGGGGCCTTGCGCTCATCAATCCATTTTTGCAGCGTGCCTTGATACGGCAGGAAGCCGAATTGGAATCCGTTTAAAACCGTTCGACCCGACGCATAGTCGCCCGATAGAACCGCGTCGCCACCCACCCGGTCTGCGGGTGAGTCTCTCGTAACCCCGGCGTAGCCTTCCACAGTGGCAAAATCGCTCACGGAGCCCTTGCCGCTCACGGAGCCATGCTGGATGACGCGGGCTTGGTAACCTACGACGGCGTCAGCGGAAACCATGCCCCAATCGCGCACCTTGGCGAAATCCTTGACGATCGAAGCAGCCTCGACCACGCCATGACCGCTGATGACTGCATGGTCGCGCACGCTGGCATTATCTTTGACCACGGCAAAATCCTCCAGCCGGGCGTTGCTTTCAACTTTAGCCGTGTCCAGGACGCGGGCGTTTGGCCCCACATAGGCAGTCGGATCGACCGTGGAAGTGGGGGATTTCCATCCGCCTCCATTCGGATGCTGGATCAGCCCGGCGGTCGATGAATTATGTAGTTCGCACGGCACCGCTCCGGTGATCTGCACCTCGTAAGGAAATCGTTGCCGCTGAGGATGGGACTGATAGGGGAAAGCTTCGTCATCGAATTCTCCCGGCAAGTATGGATCGGGGGTCGCCGCCACTACAAGATAAACTTTGTTTTCGTCGGCCGCCAATGTGACGGAATTGGTGCCATTCCTCCACATGGAACTGTAGCGGGTGTGACCTGAGTTACCGACAACGACCAAAGACGTCCGCCAATCGGCCCCACGCGCCTTATCCGGCAGACCGCGGAAATTGACGGAAATCGTTCGGCTTTTGTCTCCCGGTGTGGGCGTCAATTCGTGCACCGCATAGCCCCCCTGCTGTGGCGCTCGATCAAGCGGCACTCTCCACCAGGTCGGGTCCTCTCCGGTTTGATCGAGTTCCGTCAGGCCATCCCGGCTTAAAGACTTGCTATCGATATCGGCATTCTTTCGCAGGGCGGCTTGATGTGAGTAATCCCAGGTCACATTGCGGCGCGCGTAAAGACCGATGATGTCCTTGGTTGACGTGGCACCATTGGTCAAACGCTGAACGGTATCGAAGATCGTATCGCCAGCCTGGGCCTGCTGCCAGAGTTTCGGCGTAAAATCTCCTCCACCGAGCAGGGGAAGATGATCGGGGTTCTCATCTAAATAGAGAAAAATCGGCCAGCAAAGATAGTAATCCCGGGGATGAGGAATAAACCAATGGGCCATCCTGGTAAATCCTTTCTCCAGGTTGCTTACGGTTTCGTCTGGCACTTGGGGGTCTGGAAACAAAAAAGGGGAATAATAGTAAAGCCACCGCTCCCGGCCATAATTGGCGTAGGATTCCCACCACTGCCCCGACATCTTGCCGCCTTGATGCATCTCGAAAACGTGCATCAGTTCATGGGGTATCACCCAGGTGGGCGGATCGACCCTCAAGCCGCTCGTTTCGATATTTAAATATCCGTAGCCGGACGGGCTGCCTGACATCCAATATCCATTATATATATTCAGCAAATTGATTTTTAATTTTTGCGAGGTCTCATTCTCCGGTTTCATGCTGCGGCACGGTTCTCGCATATGCAGAATTTTCATATACACCTGCCAGACTTCTTCGGCGTTTCGCAGACAACCTTCGGCGTCCTTCTCGGTGAAACCCAACCGCTCCCGCTCAACTGACCAGACCATGCGAAAATGCTTGGATTCCAACTCGTGGGTGGCACCGACTTTGGGATCCTCTTTGTTGGGCAATTCTCGATTGGCAGCGTAAGTATCCCCCGGTAGATCGCCGATATTAATGGTCGCGTCCGTGAGGTCCAACGCGCCTGCCGTTGCCTTCAGGCTCAGGCCGGTCAAACGCCCGCGCCAGTAGGGTTGCAGGCCCATGTCGATCCGGTAGCTATGAACCGCGCCGTCGCTTGGAATCATGGAGTTCGGAATTGTCACCGTGCCGTCCGATTCCGGAGCGCCGTTCGAACCTGGGCCCGTGCAACGATAATTCAACTGGATATCGCCCGTAAAAAGTTGGGGCACCTTGATGCATACTTCCACGTAATTGAAATAGCCCGGATCGAGGTCAGGGTGCTCGGAGCCAACGGCGGATCCAGCCCCGGACTGATTGGGAAGTTGAAATTCTCCCCCCGCGACACGGGTCGCCGTGACGGCCGTGGAAACGACCGGTTGCGCGGCGTCCACATCGATGGCCGGATCGTGGGGCTTCGGCAGGTAAGCTGGACTGGATGAGGGTGTAGAGCTGCCCGGCATTGCCGGGGCGTCCGCGGCAAGGGGCCAGATGCCGATCGTCCCCACGATCAGGACCAGGACAACGATTTTGCTGCCGCGCATGCCCAACGATTAGACCTCGAATTTGCCTTATTATCAATAAATTGATCCTCTGCGTCTGCTCGTTGAGGCATTAAAAATGGCTTCCTTGCCCGGAATAGTAATGCATCGTTTTGATGCTCTTATGATTTCAAACCGAATCTTGCCGGTCTCATTGTCCTGCTGCCCACCATCCGGCCTTCGGCGATTCCCTCGATGCAACATCAAATTCATCTCTGCCCTTTGACTTCCAAAAGCCCGCTTCCGATATTCGGGCTGTTCCCGCACAGATTGTAAAGCCACCCACGCCCGTCTTTGATGTTCGCAAGTATGGTGCCGTGGGGGATGGTATGACCTATGACACGGCGGCTATACAAAAGGCGATCGATGAGTGCGCTGGTTCCGGCGGGCCAAGGGCTTGACCGTGGAACCACTCGGGCAGGATGGTTCCGTTCCCGCACCTGACAGCGGCGAGGCGCTTGGTTTATCACCCGCCCGGTTGACGATCACATTTGGTTTTGGTGCGGAATTGTTTGTGCCATGCTCTGCAAGTGGCTGTTGTTGCAGAGTGGAACCTGCGGGTTCAAACCCTGTACCGCGCACCCTTTCTTTCCTCGTTGAACTTGGGCCAAGCTGATTCCATTGGCCTTAAGACACTGATGAGCAGCGCCTAACGCCGCTGTCGCGCGCGCGGAATCTTGAGCCGCGAAAATCAGGTTTTGGACTTCCCTGGTTTTTCCCGGCGGAGCGTCATGAAATAAATGAAACTGTAGGGCGAAGCCCTACGTCATTGAGGGAGTCTGCCTTACAAACCACTCTCCATGGCCGAAGCGCTTCCACCTGCCCAACCCCAGCCTAATTTTTTTATCGCGGGAGTCGTGAAGGCGGGAACGACATCGTTGTACGAATATCTGAGGCAACATCCGCAGATTTTTTTGCCTGACACGAAAGAGCCCTGTTATTTCGTCCGCGGTTACGGGATAAAAAAATGGAACGATTATCTTTCGCTGTTCAAAGATGCGGGTGGAAAAAAAGTCATTGGTGAGGCGTCGTCCGTTTATTGTTATTGCGAGGAAAGCTCCGACTGGATCAAGACCGTGCTGGGGGATGTTAAAATGATCCTGGTCCTTCGAAATCCGGCCGAACGCGCCTTCTCGCTTTACGCCTGGATGGTGCGGGAAGGTTACGAGGATGCGCCGACCTTTGCCGAAGCGCTGGAACGGGAACCGGTGCGGATGCAAGATTCGGCCTTCCGGGCGGAGTGTCCGCAGTTTTTTCCCGACTACCTTTATTTCACGAGCGGGCTTTATTTTGAGCAGGTAAAGCGCTGCCTCGAGACATTTGGGCGTGAACGGGTAAAAATTTATTTGTTCGAAGAATTTACCCAAGAACCGACGGTGGTTTGTCAGGATATTTTTCGGTTCCTGGGGGTCGATGACGGTTTTGTGCCGAAGCTTGAGGTTCACAATGAAGGCCGGATCCCAAAATCAATCGCCTGCCAATACTGGCTGCGCGGGGAATGGCACCGTCGACGAAAAATCGGCTCGCGTTCGTTGCGACGGAAGCTCGTCCGGCCTTTGATGGAATGGAACGTTCGTTGCGGAAGCAAGCTGCATCCCGACAAACAAATTCTCGAGGCCCTCACCGCTCGTTACCGTCCCGATATCGAGCAGTTGCAAGCCCTGCTTGGCCGCGATTTGTCGGGGTGGCTGCGCTGAGCCGAAGATCAATTTAGCCCCTGCCGCAGGTTAAACTAGACAAAACCGATAGAGTTTTTATAATGCTGCCATGCACCAGCTTGCTTCCAGGCGAGGAATACCGGAGACTCAGAAACGAACCTCCGGTTTCGTCATGGAGAAAGCAGGCCGCAAGAATTTTCGAGAGACACTGGCGCCGCTGCAAAAGGCGAAGGCCCCGTGGCTGCCGGCGACCCTCGGAACCTGGAGCATCGGCCTGGATCATTATTCGCTGGAGCAATATCTCTTCGTGGGACCCCGGGGCGGCGGCGACTATTTCCGGGTCGGCATTTTCGCCGGCGTGCATGGCGACGAAGCGGCGGGTGTTTTCGCCGCGATTCGTTTTCTCCAGGAGCTGGCGCAAAATCCCGACCTGGCGCGGGGCTATGAGGTTTATCTTTACCCGCTTTGCAATCCCTCGGGCTTCGAGGACGGCACGCGCCATTCGCGCGGCGGCCGCGATTTGAACCGGGAATTCTGGACCGGCTCGCGCGACCCGGAGGTGCAGCTGCTGGAACGGCAAATCCGGACGCTTCGCTTTGACGGGCTGATCTCTCTCCATGCCGACACCGATTCGGGCGGACTTTATGCCTTCGCCCTCGGCGCGCAGGTGACGCAACATGTGGTGGAACCGGCCTTGCGCGCGGCGGAAAAGGTGTTGCCGCGCAATTGCGACGCGACGATCGATAATTTCACCGCGCGGAACGGGCTGATTCGGAAGGGATATCCGGGCATGCTCTGCGCCGCGCCCGAGGCGAGCCCGCGCCCCTTCGAGATTGTCTTTGAGACGCCCCATCACGCCGACCTCGAAAAGCAGGTTGAGGCGAACCTAATCTTTCTGCGCCAGGCGCTGGAGCAATATCAGCAGCTCCAGGCTGTCGGGCAGGATTTGTAAGTATCAAGTCAGGATGACGGAAGGGAGGGAATAGTTAGAGGTCCTTCGACGGCGCCGCGCTTCTGGAGACAAAAGCGCGGCTTGCTCAGGATGACAGGCTTTAAAGGGTCGCTGACGCGACGGGGGAACAAGTAACCCGCGGCTCGAAAGCGTGGTCGCTTACGGCACAACGTCGACCGGCGTGCCGACGGAGACGTTGGAGAAAAGCAATTCGGCGAAGGCGTGCGGCAGGCGGATGCAGCCGTGCGAGGCGGGATAGCCGGGCAGATAGCCGGCGTGCATCCCGACGCCATCGTCACGGATGCGCATGTAGTAGGGCATGTCGGCCGCATCGTAAACGGAGCCGGCCGGCGGCGTGTCCCCGGCCTTGGCATCGCCACTGATGACATACCCGTGGGAGTCGAGGAAAACGCCATAAAGATTCGACTTATGGTCGATGTCCTTGACCAGAATCGTGTAGTGGCCGGGAGGCGTTTCGTGGCCCGGCTTGCCCGTGGTGGTCGGACTCTCCCCGGCGACATCGTCCCCCTGGTAGACGTAAACTTTTTGCTCGCCGATGCACACCTCCACCCGGGTGATGGGCAGATTGGGATCGGGCTTCCAGGTATAATTCCAAAGCTGGTACCGGACGCGATCCTGTTGCGAGTATTGCCGGAGCACGCCCTGCTTGGAGGAATAGACGACGCTTTTATGAGAACTTCTCGATGAGGTGGATGAATCGGAGTCGTCGGCCCGTAAGCCCGGCATCGAGGCGACGAGCGCGAGGGCCAAAGCAATTCCACAGGCCATCGAGAGAAAGCAGGGCTTCTCCGGCCGGATCGCGGTTTGTCTGACGTGACGGTTCATTTAGTAGGTATAGGAAGAGCGACTGACTCAGGCAAATGGTTGGGAACGTTATCAGGTCCGTGGGTCAAAATCCACAAGAAACGGAAAAAGGCCCACGGAAGGTCACGTTACGGTCAAACGGGGTTCTGGCGGTAGGCCCAGACTTCCTTCGCCAAAGGGGGATGATCCAGCAGCTCATCGATCAGGCCGCGATGGGGCGAGAGAGCGCAGACCGGGTCGGTCGCGGAGGGGTCTCCGACCAGGAGGGCGGCCTGGCAGCGACAGCCGCCGTAGTCGATTTCCCGCTGGGGACATTCGCGGCAGGGAAGCGGCATCCAGCCGGTCCCGCGAAAGCGGTTGAAGCTCGGCGAATCGTGCCAGATCGAGGCAAGGCTCTGTTCGCGCACGTTTTCGAAGATCATTCCGGGAATGCTGGAAGCATTGGGGCAGGGCAAAACCTGGCCGACCGGATTGACCGTCAAATAGCGGCGGCCCCATCCCTGCATGCACGGCTTCGGGCGATCCTGATAATAATCGGGCAGGACATAGATCACTTCCATTTTGCCTTTGAGCCGATCCCGGGCGAGGCGGCCGACCTCGTCCGCGGCGGCGACCTGGGCGCGGGTGGGCAGCAACTGGTCCTGGTTCGATTTCCCCCAGCCATAATATTGCACATTGGCGAGTTCGAGCCGCTCCGCTGCCAGCGACTCGGCCAGGCGGATGATCGCCTCGAGCCGGTCGATGTTGGCGCGGTGGAGGACCACGTTCATGCTGAAGGGCAGTCCCCCGGCGTGGAGATGACGAACGGCGGCCAGCTTGACCGCGTGGGCGTGGGCTCCGGCGATCTCATTGGCCAGCGCGGCTTCATCGGACTGGAAACTGATTTGCACCGAATCGAGTCCTGCCCGCTGCAAGTCCCGGGCCCGCGCTTCGGTGAGACCGACGGCGCTGGTGATGAGATTGGTGTAGAGCCCGGCGTCGCGGGCCGCCGCGACCAGTTGAGGAAGATCGTCGCGGCCCAGCGGTTCCCCGCCGGAAAGTCCCAGCTGGAGAACGCCGAGAGCGGCCGCTTCGGCGAATACGCGCCGCCATTCCGCCGTCGCGAGCTCGCCGCCCTCGGGATACCTGACCGGGTTCGAGCAATAGGGACAGTGCAACGGACAGCGGTAGGTCAATTCCGCCAGCAGCGCGTAGGGCCGTTCGTTCATGGCGCGAAGACGATGAGCTGCCGCTGCCTGAGATCGCCCAGGGTGTCGAGGAGATCGCGGCGCAGGGTCTCTTCGTCGGCTTCGTACTCCTCCTGGAATCCGGCGACGAGCTGGCCGACCGTCCGCGCGCCGTCGCAACGTTCGACGATGGCGTGGGCCGTCGGATTGAGCACGAGGATGCCTTCGGGATAGAGGAGGACCGGCTCGCCGGTCACGGGGTCGATCTGCAGCCGCACGCGCGGGGCCAGGACCGGCTTCGATTGGAGATCAGGTTGGTCCATGGCCGGATGAAGAGGACGAGGGCGCAAACTTCAGGTGGATGGCGTCGAGGATGGCCCAGAGCAAATCGCACTTGAAGACCAGCGCGTCGATGGCCGCGCGCTGGAGCTCCGGGGTGTCGCAATAACGGAGGGTCAGGGCCAGCGCGCCCTGCGAATCGGTCCGCGCCTGGGTCAAACGGCGCTGAAAATAATCGAAGCCCCACGGCTGGACCCAACCGTAGTGTTGCTGGAAAGCCTCGAGCCGCCGGGCCATGAGATCGGGCGCGAAAAGCTCGGTCAGCGAAGACGACATCGCGACGATCCACGGTTTTTCCCGGCAGAAATGGACGTAGGCGTCGACCGCGAACCGGACGGCGGGAAGCACCTGGCCGTGGCCGATCATTTCCTCACGCGGAATACCGCAGGCCGCGCCGAGCCGGAGCCATGCCTCGATGCCGCCCTCCTCGCCCTCGCGGCCGTCGTGTTCGATGATGCGGTAGGTCCAGAGGCGGCGAATCTCGTGGTAAGGGCAGTTGGAGAGAATGGCCGCGTCCTTCACCGGGATGTTGGTCTGGTAATAAAAGCGATTGATGACCCAGCCGCGGATCGCCTCGGGCGGGAGGCTTCCCGCGTTCATCAGGAGGTGGAAGGGATGCTTGTCGTGGTAGGAACGGCCGCCGACTTCCTTCAGCCGGGCGACAAACGTTTCGTGATCCCAGAGGCCTTCCGTCATAGCTCTAGCTCCAGTCCGTCGTAGCCGACGGCAATTCCCGCCGCCTCGACTTCCGCCCGCTCGGGCGAACCGGGCCGAAGGATGGGATTGGTGTTGTTGATGTGGAGGAGAATCTTATGCTTCGCGGGCGCCTCGCGCAATAGTTTCAGGCTGTGGGTCTGGAGCGGGAGATGGCCCATGTCGAGCGCGGTGCGCGTGGTCTGGCGAACGGCGGAGAGTTCCCCGTTCGACCAGAAAGTGCCGTCGAAGAAAACCGCGTCGGCCCGCTGGAGAGCGTCGCGTAACTCGGAGGTCATCCCGCCGACGTCGGGCGCGACCAGAACGGTTTTGCCGCTCGCTTCGTCCCTGATCTCGTAAGCGACGCTTTGCGGGCCGGGCGGAGCGTCTTTCAAAAAATAGAGCGGCGGCTGATTCGAGAGCACGAGCGCGCGGCAGGAAAGGCCCGTGGTTTTTCCACTCGCGGAAGGCAACGTCGCGAATTTTTTAAGCGACGGCTCGTGCCAGTTAATTTGCAGATAAGAAGAAAGCACGGCTTCGAGTCGAAGTCCCCGCGCCACCGTTTCCCGGACGGCCGCCGTGGCGGTCACCTGCAGAGCTGTACCTTCGCGGAGTAGAAAGAGGCCGAGGACGTGATCGAGATCGGCGTTGGTGAGCAGGACTCCCTCGATCAGGCCGGAATGAAGATCGGGAAACGCGTTGATCTGATGGCCGAGATCGGGGGAGGCGTTGACGAGAAACCAGGAATGGCCGTCGGCGGAAAGGGCAAGCCCCGACTGGGTCAGGGATGGAATCCGGCCCGCCCTCGCTTCAAGGCAATTATCGCAATGACAATTCCATTGAGGCAGCCCCCCGCCGGCGGAGGCGCCGAGGAGTCGGATGCGAATAGAGGCTCCTCACCCAACCGAAGTTAGGCCGTCGCGGAGTAGGCGGTGCTTTCCATCGAGATGGTGATCTCTTTGAAAGCAGGCTTGCTCCATTGCTTCTTGGTCTTGGACGTGGTCATAGGGAAAAGGCTAGAGGGCGCCGGTTAGTTGTCAATCCGTTCAATCAGGCCGAGGTTAGTCCCGGCGCCCGGCGCGCCAGGAACGGGAGGTGATTTCCTCGCGCTCCTCGATGGGGTCGAGGAATTCAAGATGGCGGTAGATGGGCGTGGGCTCGGGCTTCGTTTTGTCCTTCGAGGCGATTTCGGGATACTCGTAGATGTCGCCCTTGTAGTTGCGCAGGACGATGCTGTCGGGCGTCTGGGCGACGACGTAGTTGGGATTGATCGGAATCTTGCCGCCGCCGCCGGGACCATCGATGACATACTGCGGGATGGCGTAGCCGCTGGTGTGGCCGCGCAGGTTCTCGATGATTTCGAGGCCCTTGCTGACCGAGGTGCGCAAATGCGAGGAGCCCTGGATCAGGTCGCACTGATAGAGGTAATAGGGTCGAACGCGGCACCGGAGCAGCTTTTGCACGAGCACCTTCATGACCTCGGGGTCGTCGTTGACGCCCTTGAGCAGCACCGACTGGTTGCCGAGCGGGATGCCCGCGTCGGCGAGGCGGCCGAGGGCAGCCCGCACTTCCGTGGTCAGCTCCTTCGGATGATTGACGTGGACGCTCATCCAGAGCGGATGGAATTCCTTGAGCATCGCGCAGAGTTCCGGCGTGATCCGCTGTGGCAGAAAGATGGGGACCCGGCTGCCGATGCGGAGAAACTCGATGTGCTCGATGGCGCGGAGGCGGCTGAGCAAATTCTTGAGCTTGCCGTCGGAGAGGAGGAGCGCGTCGCCGCCGGAGAGAAGGACGTCGCGGACTTCGGTATGCTTTTGCAGGTAGTCGATGGCGCGGTCGAAATCGAGTTCGAGTTCCTGCTCGCCCACGCCGCTGACGACACGGCTGCGGGTGCAGTAGCGGCAATAGGAAGCGCAGCGATCGGTGACGAGAAAGAGGACGCGGTCGGGATAGCGATGGACCAACCCGGGGACCGGCATGTCGTGGTCTTCGCCGCAAGGGTCGGCCAGGTCGGTCGGTTCATAGGTCATTTCCTCGATGCGCGGGATGACCTGGCGGCGGATGGGGCAATCGGGATCGAACGGATCGATGAGGTTGAAGAAGTAGGGCATGATGCCCATGGCCAGCTTGGTATTGGCCAGAAGGACTCCGGCATGTTCCTCGCCGGTCAGCTCCATCTTTCCCTTCAGGTGATCGAGCGATTTGACGCTGTGGCGCATCTGCCATTGCCAGTCGTTCCATTGTTCCGGCGTGGCGTCGGGCCAGTAACCCTGGCCCGGTGAAGAGAATTGACGATGGTTCAGGTCGATGGAGTTGGTGTTCATGGGGGGCTGCGCCGCGAAAAGCGAAGTTCGCGTTGGGGATGAGGACGTGCGGCGACTTATAGGCGTTAACGAATGAAAATAACGCGACTCCTTCGCCTGTCAAATTCCCGGACCTGGGGAAGCAGCATAGATATTGCGTCGCCCCGGCAATTAAGCCATTCTTCGAGGTGCTATTCTCTTGCAGCGCAACCCCCTAGCTGAATGTGACCCAACTTCCCCCGCCCCAGCGTTATCCTCCGGCTCCGCAGCACGTCAAGCGGCTGCGACCCAAGACCTATTCGGTGGCGGTCTACCTGGTGGTCGCCATCGTGCTGCTGCAGGTGGTCATGTTGATTTCAGTGTTCTGGCTGCGGGCCATGGTCGTGTCGGTCAATGTAAACTTTCCCCGCGGACAGGGCGGCCCAACGGGAGCGCCTTATCCGAACGGCCCCACGACATCGACTCCCGGCGCCACGCCCAACAATTCCGGCCTGCTGAGGCTGCCCAGCCTGACCATCGGAGCTCATCCGGCGCTGCTAAAAGTGCCGGGCGCTTCCGACGAACTGGAGCAGATCAGCACCCTGAACGAAGAGGCGCAGGTTTTCCTGCACCAGAATGATTATCAATCGGCCCTCGATATTTTGATCCGGGCGGAGGACATCGATCCGCGTCATCCCACCACGCTGAAAAATCTGGCCCAAACGTACGATTTGATGAATGACCCGGTGCGCTCCAAGATGTACTGGCAGCGGCTGGTCGACCTCGGGCCCGGCATGGACACCTTGTATGCTGCCGCGAGGGACCATGTGCTGCTGCTCGATTCGGGTCACGATGCGAGCCCCCTGAAGGAGCCTTCCTCTCTGGCGCGGCAGATTTACGTCGACACGGTCGAGAAGACACCGATGGAGACGCGCGACGGCGATGCGCAGTTTCGCGTTCGCGCGGTGCTGAAGCGCAAGGACCCGAAGATGCCCGATTTCGACCAAAAGAAGCTCCAGCCCTACGTGATTTTTTATCAGCAGATGCCCGATGGCAACCTGGTCCCCGATCTCAACCAGCGGAAGGGCGCCTTCGACGACACGTTCCTTTTCTGGGGCGACAAAACCAGCGAGGCTTTCGGCGTCGACTATGTCATGCCGGTCCCGGGAACGCCCGGCCCCAACAACACGGTCCAGGGCAAATACTACGGCTTTGTCATCGGCCTCTATTATGACAAGGTCCTGCAGGATGTGCGCGCGGAGCCGACCGATCTGGGCACGCGGATGGCGCTGCCGCAGGAGATCGAGTAGGTGCTGCGCACGGCAGTCCCGCAGACGGCCCCCTTTGTTTTCCGGCGATGAGACGAATCAAATGGAAAGTCCTCATCGTTCTGGGCCTGGGCGTCGCGGGAAATCCACTGTTCGCGGATGAGGGCTACTGGCTCTTCAACGATCCGCCGCTCACGGCCATCGCCGAGAAATACCATTTCACGCCGGACGCCGCGTGGTTGAAACATCTCAGCGGCGCGGCGATCCGCATCGGCGGTGCGTCGGGCTCGTTCGTCTCCGCGGACGGCCTGGTCATCACCAACCGCCACGTGGGGGAAGGCCAGCTTCACACGCTCAGTTCGAGCCGTCATAATTACGAGGAGAACGGCTTCTACGCTCCCACCGAACGCGACGAGCTGCCCTGTCAGGGACTTGAAATGCTGGTCCTGCAACAGACCAGCGACGTGACGGCGCGGGTCAATGCCGCGGTCCGACCGGGCGCGACGGCAGCCGAGGCGGAAGCGGCCCACACGGCGGTGGAAGCCGCGATTGAAAAGGAATCGTTTGATCGCACGGGGTTTGTCAGCGACGTGGTCACGCTCTTCGGCGGAGCGCGCTACGATCTCTATCAATACAAAAAGTATCCGGACGTCCGGCTCGTTTTTTCCCCCGACCGGCAGGCGGCCATTTTCGGAGGCGACCCCGATAATTTTGAGTTCCCCCGCTTCGATCTCGATATTTGTCTCTTCCGAATTTACGAGCACGGGAAGCCGCTGAAGACCGGGGATTATTTGCAATGGAATTCGGCCGGACCGGCCCCGGGCGAACTCGTTTCTGTGGCGGGGCATCCCGGATCCTCGCAACGGCTGGTGACGATGGATGAGATCGCGTACCAGCGTGACGTTCGCCTGCCGTTCCTGGTCGACGACCTCGAGCATATGGAACAGGGGCTCGAGGAATTCAGCGCGACCAGCCCGGAGCATGCCCGGGAGGCGGGTGAAGCGCTCGCCTCCGTGGCCAATTCGCGCAAGGCGTATCGCGGCTTTCTCAAAGGCCTGCGCGACCCCGGCCTGCTGCAAGCCAGGGCGCGGGAAGAAATCGATTTTCGCGCTTCGCTCGCGCAACACCCTGAAGAAAAGGAAGCGCTGGATGCCTATAGCCGCGTGGATGAAGCCGTTCAAGCCGACCGGGACAACCTCAAGGCCTATGAGGCCTACGAACGATTTGCTTATCGCAGCGATCTGTTCAACCTGTCGCGCACTCTGGTCCGGGCCGCCGCGGAACGGGCCAAACCGAATGGCAAACGTCTGCCCGCCTATCGGGAGAGCAGTCTTCCCAGCCTCGAATTCCGCTTATTTTCCGGACGACCCTATTATCCCGATCTGGAAATTTTTTTCCTGACCGAGGGCCTGGCCAATCTGCTTAATCACTATGGCGGGAACGATCCGCTGGTGAGCCAGTTGCTGGAAGGAAAATCTCCCCATGATCGGGCGATGGAATTGGTGCGGCAGACGAAATTGGAAGACATTTCGTACCGAAGAAAAATTTATGCCGGCGGGGAACAGGCGCTCCGGACCAACCTCGATCCTCTGCTTGAGTTTGCCGCGCTCGTGGACCTGGCCGCCCGGCCCGCGCGCAAGATCGACGACGAGGACGACGAGATCAAGCACCGCGCCTACGCGGCCATCTACCAGGCGCGCGTCGACTTGAAACGGGCGCCCGCCTATCCCGATGCGACCGGAACGCTGCGGCTCGCCTACGGCACCGTTTCGGGCTACCAAGCCGATGGACGCACCATCGATCCGCTGACTGATTTCGCGGGACTCTACGCCCGCTCGGCGGAACATCACAACCAGGCGCCGTTCGATCTGCCCCGCGCCTGGGGAGAAGAAAAATCGAAGCTCGCCCTGGCCACGCCGTTCAATTTTATCACCACGGCCGATATCCTGGGGGGGAACTCAGGCAGCCCGGTGGTGAATCGAAAGGGAGAGTTTGTCGGAATTATTTTCGACGGCAACGAGCCCTCGCTCTGCGGGCGGTATGTTTACGATCCCGCCCAGAACCGTTCCGTGGCCGTGGACAGTGCGGCGATCATCGAAGCGCTCCGCCGGATCTATCACGCCGACGCGCTGATCGCGGAGCTGGAATCGGGTCACGCGGGGCCGTAGAAGTTATTTCCCGAGCTTGCAATCGCGGAGGCAATCGGCGATCAGCGCCGTCCAGCCGGTTTGATGCGAGGCGCCGAGCCCGCGCCCGTTGTCACCGTGGAAATATTCGTTGAAGAGAAGATTGTTGCGCCACAGCGGGTCGTTGGCGTAGCGGCCCAGCGAGACGGCATAAGGCCGCGTGCCGTCGGGCCCCGGGAGAAAAAGGGCGGCGAGCCGGCGCTTGAGCTCCTTGGCAACCTCCCGGAGGTTCATCAGATGTCCCGAGCCGGTGGGGCACTCGACCTTGAGCGCATTGCCGTAAAAATGGTGGTAGCGTTCCAGGGCTTCCACCAGCAGGTAATTGATCGGCATCCAGATCGGGCCGCGCCAGTTCGAGTTGCCGCCAAAGACGCCGGTGGTGCTGTCGCCGGGCGAATAGTCGACCCGCAAATCCTCGCAATCCCACTTCAGGATGTAGGGGTGGTCCTTATGAAAGCGCGAGACGGAACGAATGCCGTAGGGAGAGAGAAATTCCTTTTCATCGAGCATGTAGCCGAGCATGCGCACCAGTTGATCGCGCGACGGAATGGCCAGCATGCGCGTCGCGGTGGCGTGGGTCTCGAGCTCGTTGATTTCGGAAATATGGAGGGAAAGCTCGGGCCGGTTGCGCATGAACCAGGTCATGCGCTTTTTGAAGTTCGGCAGCCGGCTGATCGTTTCGCCCGGAGTGACCGAGACGGCGATGAGAGGCATGAGGCCGACGATGGAGCGAATCTTGAGCGGGACCTGGCTGCCATCGGCGAGCGAGATCCGGTCGTAATAAAAGCCGTCGGTTCCATCCCAAAGCCCGCAGCCGCCGAAGGTGTTGATCGCATTCGTGATGCTGACGAAATGCTCGAAGAACTTGGAGGCGATGTCTTCATAGACCGGATTATGCTCGGCCAGCTCCATCGCCATGCCGAGCATGGTCAGGCAATAAGCGGCCATCCAGGCCGTGCCGTCGGCCTGCTCGATAAAGCTGCCGTTGCCGAGCGCCTTCGAGCGGTCGAAGACACCGATGTTGTCGAGACCGAGAAAGCCTCCGGAAAAGAGATTGCGGCCCGAGGAATCCTTCCGGTTGACCCACCAGGTGAAGTTCATGAGGAGCTTCTGAAAAACGCTCTCGAGAAAATGGAGATCGCGCGCGCCCCGGGCCCCGGCGATTTTATAAACGCGCCACGCGGCCCAGGCGTGGACGGGCGGATTCACATCGGAAAAGGCAAATTCGTAGGCCGGAATCTGGCCGTTGGGGTGCATGTACCATTCGCGCAAAAGGAGTTCGAGCTGGCCCTTGGCGAATGCCGGGTCGATGCGCGCGAGCTCGACGGTGTGGAAGGCGAGGTCCCACGCCGCGAACCACGGATATTCCCAGGTGTCGGGCATGGAAAGAACGTCGCGGCTGAAAACATGCGGCCAGTCCCAGTTCCGGCCATGCGCCTGCCGCTCGGGCGGCGGAGGCGGCTGGCCCGGATCGCCCTTGAGCCAGCGAACCACCTCGTAATTATAAAATTGTTTCGACCAGAGCAATCCGGCCTGCGCCTGGCGCATGATACGGAATTCCTCGCTCTCGGGCGGATAGGAAATGTGCTTTTGATAAAAAATGTTCGCCTCTTCCCGGCGCTGATCGAGGAGATCGGAAAAAGGCTGGCCGAAGGCGTATGAGTCCGTCGGGGCCTGGCTTTGCTCGACGAGGCGCAGGCGCAGGCACCAGCTTTTTCCGGGCGCGATTTCCATGGCGTAATGGGCGGCGGTCTTCGTCCCGAAACAGCCGGGGTTGACCGCGTCCTCGCGCCCGTGGATGACCACGTCGTGAAAGGCATCCTTCACAAAAGGCTGCTCGTTGGGTACGCCGAAAAGACGCTGCCGGTTGGTCTCGTTTTCGGTGAAGAGAAGATCGCGCAAATCAGCCTGGTTGGCGGGATCGAGGAGAAAAAGAAAAGTACCGAGCGTAACGTGGGCCGCCTCGATCCGCCCGTCGTCGCGCTGATAAAGTTCGGGACGGCTGGTCGTGTCGTCGGCCAATCGTCCCCAGGACCAGGTATTGCGAAACCAGAGGGTCGGCAGGAGATGAAGCGTGGACGCGTCGGGACCGCGATTGGTCGCGGTGATCTGGATCAGGAGATCGTCGGAGCCGGCCTTGGCGTATTCGACTTCCACATCGAAGTAGCGGTTCTCGGCGAAGGCCTCGGTGTCGGTGATTTCGAACTCGGGCTCGAGTTTCGTGCGCCGGCGATTCGTGTCGATCAACTCCAGATAGGGATAGGGCCGCTGCGGATATTTATAGAGCGCGCGCTGATAGGAATGAGTCGGCAGGCCATCGAGAAAAAAGTAGGCCTCCTTCACGTCCTCGCCGTGATTTCCCTCATGATTGGTCAGGCCGAACATCCGTTCCTTGAGAATCGGATCGACGCCGTTCCAAAAGGCGGGGGCGAAGCAGAGGCGGCACTCGCGATCGGTGAAGCCAAGGATGCCGTCCTCGCCCCAGCGATAGGCGCGGCTGCGCGCGTGGTCGTGGGGAAAATAATCCCAGCAATTTCCATCGGCCGAGTAATCCTCGCGGACCGTGCCCCATTGCCGCTCAGCCAGGTAAGGCCCCCAACGCTTCCAGTTCTTGGCGCGGGAAGCATCCTCGGCGAGGCGCGCCGACTCGGGGCAATCATCCATCCCAAAGCTTAGGGCGCGCTTTCGGCCCGGGTCAATTCCTCCGCAGCCATTTCGACGGCGGGGGAAATTGGAGCGGGCCATTCCACGTTGCGGAGGGTGCGCCGCGCATGTAAAGTGGTGAAGATCATGCAGGTTCTATCGACTCCGCGTAACTTCGTGTCCGGCCCGACGCCGCAGGAAAAGCTCAAGGTCGTCAAGGACGGCCTCGACGTGATCCACGACATCTACCGCTATGCGCAGATCGGTTTCAAGGCAATTCCGGAAGACGATTTCGACCGCTTCAAATGGTACGGTGTTTATCGTCAGCGTCCGAAGGACAGCGGCTATTTCATGCTTCGCACCAAGATCCCGGGCGGCCAGCTCACCGGGGCGCAACTCGCCGTCATGGGCGGCATCGCGGAGGATTTCGGCCATGGGTTCGGCGACATCACGACGCGGCAGACTTTTCAGTTCCACTGGCTGCGGATCGAGGATTTCCCGGAGGTTTTCGAACGGCTCAGCGCGGTCGGCATCACGACCTCGGGCGCGTGCGGCGACGATACGCGCAACGTCGTCGGCTGCCCCGTGGCGGGAATCGACTGCCACGAGATCATCGACGCCACGCCGCAACTGCGCGATGTCAGCCGGCACCTGACCGACAATCGCGAGTTTTCCGACCTGCCCCGCAAGTATAAGATTTCCGTCTCGGGTTGCCGCATCCACTGCGCCCAGCCCGACATCAACTGCGTCGGCGTGTTCGGCCTGGAACGCACGGTGAACGGCAAGCTCGAAGCCGGTTTTGGTCTTAAAGTGGGAGGCGGTCTTTCGAGCGCGCCGCACCTGGCGCAGACCCTGCCGATTTTCCTGACGCCCGACGATGTCCTGCCCGCCGTCCACTACACGTCGGTGATTTTCCGCGACTTCGGCTATCGCGAGAAACGCAACCGCGCCCGGTTCAAATTTCTGGTGGCCGATTGGGGCACGGAGAAAATCGTGGCGAAGCTGGAGGAAATTTCCGGTCGCACTTTCCAGCGTCACGATGAATTTGTTTTCCCGGAAGATCCCGAGACCGACCATCTCGGCGTCCACGAGCAAAAACAGCCAGGGCTGGTTTACATCGGCGTCTGCTTCGCGGGCGGCCGCACTCACGGAAAGCAACTGGTCAAGGTCGCCGAACTGGCGAAGAAATACGCGCAGTCCGGACTTGACCGGATCACGACGACGAACAAGCAAAACCTGATCCTGCTCAACATTCCCGAAAAAAATCTTCCGGCCCTCCAGGCCGAACTCGACGTGAACGGGTTGTCGTGGCGGCCTTCGAATTTCCGGCAGGGCTGTGTCTCGTGCACCGGCATGGAGTTCTGCAACCTCGCCATCGCCGAGACGAAAAACCGCATGATGCTGCTCGTGGAGCAGCTTGAAACCGAATGCGCCGCCTATCAGGAAAAGATCCGCATCCACTTCAGCGGCTGCCCGAGTTCCTGCGGCCAGCACCAGATCGCCGACATCGGATTTCGGGGCGGATCGACCCGTGTCAATGGCGTGCCCACCGAATGCTTCGACCTGTTTATCGGCGGCAAGCTCGGCGCAGGCGCGCGCTTCAACGAACTGGTGAAAGGCAAAGTCCTGGCCGCCGACATCCATCACACCGTCGGCAAGCTGCTTGACTATTACACGTCACATCGTCTGCCCAACGAACCGTTCCACGCCTTCGCCCGCCGCACGCCGAAGGAGCAAATCAAGGCGGCGCTGGAAGCATGACCTGTCTCATCCCGAGCTCGGCGAAGCATCGGTTCCTTACTCTGAAAAAGAGAACGGGCTGAACTGATCCTGCGCGCCGACAAATCAACCCCTATGTCGAAATTTACGATCCACCTTCTCTCGGCCGTTGCCTTTTTCCTGGTGGCGGGACTCGTTTCGATGGACGCGCAAACCAACTCGGCTTCCGTGTCGACAAATACCGCAACGACGAACGCGCCCGCGGCCACGCCGCCGGCGGCCAAGCCCATCGCGCTCGCTGATGTCATCACCGAAGCGCAGGCGGCCATGACCACCGTGCAAGATCTTCAGGCCGGCCTCGACCCGGATGTGGCTTTGCAACAGGTCAACGATGAACTGCCCAAACTTGCCGCCAAGATCGACGAGCAAAATACGGAAGACGCCCGTCAGCCCGAAGGCACCGCCCCGCTCAGCAGCCTGCAAGCCTCGCAGGCTGACTGGCAGTCGCTTTCGGAGAGTCTTGCCGAAGCCCAAAAAAGTCTTTCCGACCGGGTGCGGGATCTCGATCAATCCTTGTGGAAATTGAGTCAAATGAACGCCAACTGGAAGGCGACGCTTGACTCGGCGCAAAAGGCCCCGGCACCGGCGGAGGTCACGAACCGCATCCATGGGATCCTCGCCCGCATCGCCGCCACCACAAAGGCCGTTCAGGATCATCAGGCGCCGCTCTACGCCATGCAGAACCGGGTGGCGGCGCAGGACGCGCGCGCCAAAAACGGCCTGGCGGCGGTGAATAAACGGCTCGATACGGCGCGTCAGCAGCTTTTGAAAAAGAACCGGCCCGCGTTGTGGAACCCGGAGGCATTCGCGCAACCGACCGGCGGCATCGTCGTCCAGGAAAAGGCATCGCTCAAGGCCCAGGCCGCGGGGGTCGCCACCTACCTGAAGACGAAAATTGGCGCCGTGCTCGTTCATGGGCTGATCTTCGTCGTTTTGATCGTCGGCTTTTTCTGGATGCGGAATGTGATTAAAGCGCATGTCGAAAAGGAACCGGCGCTGGCGGGCGCGGCCCACGTCTTCGACGCCCCCATTGCCAACGCAGCCCTGATCGGGCTGCTGGCTGAATTCTGGCTCTACCCGGGCCAGCCGCGGCTCCTTGAGGCGGCGTT
Source organism: Methylacidiphilales bacterium (assembly GCA_965226715.1). Classification (GTDB taxonomy): domain Bacteria; phylum Verrucomicrobiota; class Verrucomicrobiia; order Methylacidiphilales; family UBA1321; genus JABDGH01. The sequence continues at coordinate 202,680 of CBDDEB010000003.1, forward strand.
CGGCGCAACGGTGCTCATCCCGACGGTCGTCGTGACGCGACGCCTGATCGATCCGGCAAGTTTTCCGATCCTCTATGCGACGGTGATCGCTTTTTTCGTCGATAAATTGCGATATGTGGTCACACCGGCCGGCATTCTCGCGCGTTTTCTCTTCATCTTCGAGTTGCTGGCGGCGGCCCTTTTCCTGCTTTTCGCGCTGCGGTTAAAACATCTCGCCGCCTCGGCCCCCAATCAAACGCGCCTGAAACGGCTGACGCGGCTTTATCTTCACGTCGCCTTCCTGGTCTTCGTCTTTGCCGGCATTGCGAACGTGTTCGGTTACATCCAGCTTTCCGCCCTGGTTGGCGAGGGCATGCTCGACAGCGGCTATCTCGCCGTGATCCTCTATGCCGCCTTGCGGATCGTGGACGCCCTGGCGATCAGCGCGATGAGCATCCGGCCCCTGTCGGGCCTCGGCATGGTGCGGCGGCATCACGACCTGCTGTATGCCCATACCACGGTCGCCATCCGGTGGTTCTTTTTCGCGGTCTGGTTTGTGGCCAGCCTGCAATTCTTCCAACAGCGCGACCTGATGTGGCAGGAAATTAACAACGTGCTGGCGACCCATGTCTCGTGGTTCTCCATCAAGATCACGATCGGCGCCATCCTGGCGTTTCCCATCACGATCTGGGCCTCGTTTTTGATCTCGCGCTTCATCCGCTTCCTACTCGAAGAGGAGGTCTATCCCCACATGTCCCTGGGCCGCGGCATTCCCTACGCCGCCTCGACCATGGTCCATTACGCCATCCTCGTCGTGGGATTTTTTATCGCCGTCAAGGCGGGCGGTGGAGACCTCACTCAATTTTCATTCCTCGCGGGAGCTTTCGGAGTCGGATTGGGATTCGGCCTGCAAAACATTTTCAATAATTTTGTCTCTGGCATCATTCTGCTCTTCGAACGCCCGATCAAGGTCGGCGATGTGGTCCAGATCGATCCCGCGACCATGGGGAAGGTGGAGCGCATCGGCATTCGCGCCAGCGTCATTCTTCTCGCGAACGGCGCAGAGGTGATCGTGCCCAATGGCAACCTGATCTCCAATCCGGTCACCAACTGGACGCTCTCGAACTGCGAACGCCAGATCGAAATCTCCATCGCGGTTGCCTCCAAAGTCGATCCCCAGCATGTCATCTCTCTTTTGGTCAGTGTCGCAGCCCGGCATTCCGACGTGCTCAAGAACCCGGCGCCGCGCGCGTATCTGGTCACCTTCGCAGGCGCGTCCCAGACCTTCCGCTTGTCCGCGTGGATCGATTCCGCGGATGAGTGGATGAAAATCACCAGCGATCTTTCCGTCGCGATCAACGCGATCCTGGCCCGGGAAAATATCGCACTAGCGTAACGCCCTCCGCGTGAATCAAGAGAGGATGATATCGACGCCGCTGAGTTTCTGGCTGAGCGTGTCGACCAGCGACGGAAAAAATCGTTTCAGGCCCCGGGACGCCCTGGACCGACCCATCACCACCTGCGTGATGCCGTAATCTTTCGCGAAAGAAGTGAGTGCCGCGCCGACATCATCGCTCTTCAGGATCACCACGGTCCCCCCCATCTTCTGGGCGATCTCGAGCGTGTCGGTCAGCCGGCGATGCGTTTCGGCGGCGATCTGGTCGGGAGCCTCCCTGCTCGTGCGCACATAAACGGTGTACCACTCGGCGTTGAGCTGGTTGGCCAGACGGGCCGTCTTCCGCAAGAGCGTTTCGGGATGGGGCCCCTGGCTGCTGATCGCCACCATGACTTTGGCCATCGAACTCGGCTTGTTATGATCGGGCTGCTGGAGGCGCTGCCGTCGATCCAAAAAATTCGCCACCTCGCTGAAGGTGATTTCCCGCAGGCGGGTGAGATTCGACTCGGTAAAGAAATGGGCCATCGCGTTTTCGACGCGGTCGAGCGCGTAAATCTTTCCGGCCTTCAGCCGCTCGATCAAATCTTCGGCCGGCAAATCGATATTCACGATTTGGTCGGCGTCGGTGACCACGGAATCGGGGATTCGTTCCTTGACCTTGGTGCCCGTCGCCGCCTCGACCACGTTGTAAAGCGATTCGAGGTGCTGGATGTTCAACGTTGTGATCACGCTGATGCCTGCGTCGAGAAGTTCCTGCACGTCCTCGTAACGCTTGGGATTTTTGCTGCCCGGCGCATTGGTGTGGGCAAACTCGTCCACCAGCACGATGGTCGGTTTGCGTTTCAGGATCGCGTCGAGATCCATCTCGCGGATTTGCATGCTGTGATAAACCGTGACCCGGGGCGGAACCACCTCGAGCGCGCCCAGCTGGGCCATGGTGTCGGGCCGTTCGTGGGGTTCCACATAGCCAACGACCACGTCGACTCCCCTTTGCTTCAGCCGGTTTCCCTCCTGCAACATCGCGTAGGTTTTCCCCACGCCGGCCGAGGAGCCGAGATAGACCTTGAGCTTTCCCCGACTCTGCTTCCGGATGAGCTGGAGAAAATCCTCCGGCGTCGGTCGGTCGGAAACCGGAGGCGCGTTCTCCATGGAAATCAGCCTAGGCTATTTGTATTTTCCGTCCAAAGCCAAATTGAGTTTGACGATGTTGACGCCCGGCTCGCCCAAAATGCCGAAGTCGCGGCCGTCGGTATAGGTGGCGACGAGAACTTTGAGATCGTTCTCGCTGATCCCGCGGGCGTTGGCAACGCGGGGAAGTTGCAACATCGCATTTTTGACGCTGATATGAGGATCGAGCCCGCTGGCGGAAGCTGTCACCGCGTCGGCGGGTACGAGTTGCGAATCGGGCAGATGATTTGCCTTCCGATAATCGGCGATGCGTTGCTTGACAGCATCATGCAGGGCTTGTGACGTCGCCCCAAAGTTGCTGCCGCCCGAGCTGGTCGAATCGTAACCGGTCCCGGCGGCGGAAGGACGCGGGTTGAAGTATTTGTCGGCCGTAAAATTCTGGGCCAGCAGGATCGAGGCAATCGGCTTGCCCTTCTCGTCCAGGACCAGACTTCCGTTGGCCTGCCGGGGAAAGAGGAGCTGTCCCACGCCGAACACGACGAGGGGATAGAGCCCGCAGCAGACGACCAGCAGGATCACCGTGACGATGAGAGATGTTTTGATTTCCTGGAGCATATTCATGGGAATCAGATGAGGTGAACGGAGGTGATGATCATGTCGATGAGCTTAATGCCAAAAAACGGCGCGATGACTCCGCCCAGGCCGTAGATCAGCAAATTCCGTTGCAGCAGCGCCATCGCCGGCATGGGCTTGAATTGGACCCCGCGCAACGCCAGCGGAATCAGCAGGACGATGATCAAGGCGTTAAATATCACCGCGCTGAGTATGGCGCTATTGGGGCTGACCAGATGCATGACGTTGAGCGGCGCGACGGCCGGAAAAGTGACCATGAGCATGGCGGGAATGATGGCGAAATATTTCGCCACGTCGTTCGCGATGCTGAAGGTGGTCAGCGCGCCGCGGGTCATGAGCAGTTGCTTCCCGATCTCCACGATTTCGATGAGCTTCGTCGGATTGGAATCGAGATCGACCATGTTGCCCGCTTCCTTCGCCGCCTGCGTGCCGGTGTTCATCGCCACGCCCACGTCGGCCTGGGCCAGCGCGGGAGCGTCGTTCGTGCCATCGCCGGTCATGGCGACGAGGCGTCCTCCCTGCTGCTCCCGGCGGATCAGGGCGAGCTTGTCCTCGGGCTTGGCCTCCGACAGGAAGTCATCGACACCCGCCTCCCGGGCGATGGCCGCCGCGGTCAACTTGTTGTCACCCGTGATCATCACGGTGCGAATGCCCATGGCGCGGAACCGCGCGAAGCGGTCGACCAGTCCCCCTTTGACAATGTCCTTGAGATAAATCACGCCATAGACCGTCGGCGCCTGCTCGCTGCTCGTGCTGTGCCGCGCGGCCACGACGAGCGGCGTACCGCCAAGCCGGGAAATTTCCTCAATCTTCGCATCGACCGCCTGGGGAAAAACTCCGCCCACATATTGCTTCACCGACTGCGCCGCGCCTTTGCGGTATTGGACATTGTCGAGATCGACACCGCTCATGCGGGTCTGCGCGGTAAAGGCGACAAAGGTCGCGTTGGGTAAATCGTGCAACGTCCGTCCGCGCACACCCTTTTCCTTTGCCAGCACCACGATGCTGCGCCCCTCCGGCGTCTCGTCGGCCAGAGAGGAAAGCTGCGCCGCGTCGAGCATGTCCTTCACGGCGATTCCGGGTGCGGGGAAAAATTCGACGGCCTGGCGATTGCCAAGCGTGATCGTCCCGGTTTTGTCGAGGAGCAGGACATCGACGTCGCCCGCGGCTTCGACCGCGCGACCGCTCATCGCGAGCACATTCTTCTGGACGAGGCGGTCGATGCCCGCGATGCCAATGGCACTGAGCAGGCCGCCGATTGTCGTCGGAATCAGGCAGACCAGCAACGCCACCAGCACGGTGATCGAAAACGCCACCTGGGAATAAACGCCGAAGGGCAGCAACGTCACGCATACGATGAGGAAGATCACCGTCAGGGCAGCGAGCAGGATGGTGAGCGCGATTTCGTTGGGCGTCTTTTGCCGCTTGGCGCCCTCGACCAGACTGATCATGCGGTCCAAAAAGCTGTGGCCCGGATCGGCCGAAATCCGGATCTTGATTTCATCCGAAAGGACGCGTGTGCCGCCCGTGACCGAGCTCCGGTCGCCGCCCGCCTCGCGGATGACCGGCGCCGATTCTCCCGTAATTGCCGATTCGTCAATCGTCGCCGCGCCCTCGATGATTTCGCCGTCGCCGGCAATGATTTCATTTGCCGCCACCACAATAATGTCGCCCTTGCGCAACGCCGCGGCGTCAACCACGAAGAGCGCACCGTCCTCGCCCATTCTTTTCGCCAAAGTTTTGCTCCGGGACTGGCGCAGGGCGTTCGCCTGGGCTTTGCCGCGGCCCTCTGCCATCGCCTCGGCGAAGTTGGCGAAGAGGACTGTGAACCAGAGCCAGACCGAAATCTGGATGGTAAAGGCCAGGGGTTCCCGGGAGATGAAGATTTCCGCGGTCGTCACCGCCGCGCCGACCATGGTCACGAACATGACCGGGTTCCTGATCATCACCGCGGGATTCAGCTTCTTGACCGAATCGCCCAACGCGGGCACGACAATGACGGGATCGAAAAGAGAGTGGGCTTTGGTGCTCATAAATTCAGTTGGTTAATCGAATGCTTAGAAAAGTTTTCCGGACAACATGAGGAAATGTTCCACCACAGGGCCGAGCGTAAGGGCGGGCAGGAAGTTCAACGCGCCCACGAGGATGACCGTTCCGATCAGGAGGAAAATGAACGTGCCGCCCGAGACGGGGAACGAACCGGGCCCGGGTGGGACCAGTTTCTTCGCCGCGAGCGAGCCCGCAATGGCCATGATCGGGACAATCATGAGAAAGCGACCGATCAAACATCCGATGGCCAGCGTCGTGTCATACCAATAGGTGCTCGCGGTCAGGCCGGCGAAGGCGCTGCCGTTGTTGCCTGTCACGGAACTGTAGGCATAGAGCATTTCGCTGAAGCCGTGCGGTCCGTTGTTATTCAATCCCGCCTTGCCCCAGTCGCTGACGCAGGCCCAGGCGGTGAATCCCAGAATATCGATGGCGAGGACCAGCAGGACCAACATCGACATCTTGACCTCGAAGGACTGGATTTTTTTGCCGAGATATTCGGGCGTCCGGCCCACCATGAGTCCGGCAATGAAGACTGCGACGATGACGAAGACGAGCATGCCGTAAAGGCCCGCGCCGACGCCGCCGAAAACGACTTCGCCCAATTCAATATTGAAGAGAGGAACGAGCCCGCCCAGCGGCGTGAACGAATCGTGCATCGAGTTGACCGCGCCGCACGAGGCATCCGTCGTAATCGTGGCAAAGAGCGCCGAATTGGCGATGCCGAAGCGGACCTCCTTCCCTTCCATGTTGCCATCGGCCGGATCGACGCCGAGCTGGGTGAGTATCGGATTGCCGGCCGCTTCGTAATGCCAGCAGACGAAAAACCCGGCGAGAAAGAGAATCGCCATCGCGGCCCACACCGACCAGCCGTGGGCCGGACTTTTCACCATGCGCCCGAGATAGTAAGTCAACGCGCTGGGGATCGCGAAGATCGAGAGCATCTGGATGAAGTTAGAAAACGGCGTGGGGTTCTCGAACGGATGCGCCGCATTCGCATTCGTGTAACCGCCGCCGTTGGTGCCGAGCATTTTGATGGCGACCTGGGAAGCCATCGGCCCCTCTGGAATCGTCTGCGTATCGACCACCTGCGGCACCATGACCGGATTGCCCTGCGCGTCTTTGACCGGATTTCCGCTGGCGTCGTTCTTGGGGACCTGGATGGTCTCCTTTTCGGTCAGCGCCGCCGCATCGTAGCCTTTGAAATTTTGGATCATCCCCTGCGAAATAAGGAAGACGGCAAAGACCACGCAAATCGGCAGAAGCAGGTAATAAATAATACGGACCAGATCGGCCCAGAAGTTCCCGACTGTCGCAATCGTGTCGCGGGCGATGCCGCGGACGAGAGCAGCCGCGATTGCGATGCCCACCGCAGCGGAAAAGAAGTTCTGGCTGGCGAGCGCGACCATCTGCGAGAGATACGACATGGTCGATTCGCCGCCGTAGCTTTGCCAGTTCGTGTTGGTGGCAAAGCTGGTCGCGGTATTGAAAGCCAGATGGTCCGCCACGCCGGAGAATCCCTGCGGATTGAGCGGCAGAATGCCTTGCAGGCGCAGAAGCGCATAAGTGATCAGAGTGGTCACCAGGCTGAAAATCAGCATCGAGATGGTGTAGCCTTTCCACGACTGTTCCTTCTGCGCATCGACGGCGCAGAAGCGATAGGTCATCCGTTCGAGAGGGCCAAGGATCGGGTCGAGCCAGGTCCTTCCCCTTGCGTCGAGCACCTGAAGCAGGTAGAGGCCGAGCGGCTTCGTGATAAGTAAAAGAAGGCCCAGGTAGAGAGCCAGTTGCAGCCAGCCAAGGGTATTCATAGATTAAAATTTCTCCGGCCAGAGCATGGCGACCACGAGGTAGACCAGGAGTCCCAGTGAAATAAGTCCGACGACGAGGATGTCCATAGAGGTGTTCTTTAGAGGCGTCCGCATCCTTCCGCGTAGGCAATGCAGAGCAGGAAAAATCCGACGGTGACCGCGATAAAAACGGCGTCCGTCGACCGGGCGGCCGCCAGGCCGGTGATGGCCAGAAGGAGCACAAAGGCCCCGGCAAACATTTTTTCTTTCATTTCTTTTCTTGGGTTGGTTTGTTCAAATTCAGGCGATGGCGGGCAGCGTGAAGAAAAATTCACTCCCTTTGCCCGGTTCGCTTTCGACGCCGATGGTGCCGCTGTGGGCCAGCACGATTTCCCGCGCAATACTCAGTCCGAGGCCGGCGCCTTCATCACCGCTCGTTTCTGAGATCCGGAAGAATTTGTCGAAAATGCGCCGATGCATCTGCGCGGGAATGCCCGGGCCCTCGTCCTTCACCGCGAAGCGGACCCCTTGCGCGGCGTCCCTTTTCGCGGTCAGGGTAATCGTTCCGCCCGCCGGTGAATGCTTGACCGCATTGGAAATGAAATTGGAAAAGACCTGGTCGATGCGGGGACGGCTGATCGCGACCGCCGGAAGATTCGGCTCCATTTGCACCACCAGATGGAGACCCCGGGACGTGACCAGTTCCCGTTCGCGGGCTGCGACCGCCTCCACCAGCTCACGGGACGAAAAAGGCTTTTTTTCGATCAAACCGGCGCCACCTTCAAACCGGGCAAGGTCCAGCAAATCCTCGACCATGTTAAACAAGCGGTCGGAATTTGCGCGCGCCGCCAGAAGCAACTCAACCTGCTTGGGATTAAGCGGCCCGACTTTTTCCTCGAGCAAAAGATAGACAGCCATCTGCATGCTGGTCAGCGGCGTCTTGAGCTCGTGGCTCACGGTGGCAATCAGGTTGGTCTTCACGTCGTCCGCGACGCGAAAGCGCGTGACGTCCTGCAGCGCCAGCACCACCCCAAGCACCGCGCCGCTTTCCCGGCGCATGGTCAGGACGCGGGGCAGGTAAAACTTCTCGCCGTCGCCAGGGTTGAACAGGATCGCTTTGTCAAAACTCGTCGGTTGAAAATCGGCCGCTCCCTTGAGGCTCTCGTCGATGTACGAGGAAAGCGGTCCCAGCAATAAAACGTTGCCGCCTAGTTGCCGGACAAAATCATCCGCCGCCGCGTTCTGAAGCTGGATTTCCATCGCCGGCGAAAAGACAAAAATGGGATCAGGAAAAGCCCGCAGGGCGCTTTCGGTGGTTTGCTGCGCCTGGAGAATTTGTTCGGTCGTACTCTGGCGATAGGCACGGAGCTTGGCCGACATCCGGTTGAAAGCTTCCGCCAATTGGCCGACTTCGTCGCCGGACTGAACGGGCACGTGCTGATCAAGATTGCCTTCGCCGAGTTGCTGCGCCGACTCGGTCAGGTTTTGTACCGGCTGGACAATCGAGTGCGAGAGCAGGTAAACGACGCCGGTGGCGGTGACGAAACCAGCCGCCAGCGCCACGACCATGAAGCGGGAGGAATCGCGGCTCTGCTTCCGGGCCTTGTTGTTGGCTTTGACCATGTTTTGCTGGTTGATCTCCAGAATCTGATCGGCGGTTTGTTTCACATCCAGGAAAGTGGGGAACAATTCATTCAAGTAGAGCGCCCGGCGCGCCGAGTCGCTCGGCGAGAGCGCAAAGAATTTGTTCGCGAGCCCCAGATAATCGGCGTGCAACCGCTGAATTTTGGCCTCGAGGTCGCCTTCGCCCGGCAGCGTGATATTTTTCGCCTCGACCTCGGAATTTTTCTCGAAGACCGGCATGTTTTGCTGAAAAAGCTCCTTCCCGCGCGCCTCCTCACCGGCCAATGCAAAGAGCAGGCCCGAATCCATCCGCTCCGACGCTTCCTTCATGTTTTGGGAGGCGACCACGCTCAGATAATTCTCGCGCCAGGAGACGTCCATGACCGCGCCGAGCTTGGTGAACAAATAAATGGCGTAGATGCCTACCGCGAGGAAGATCACGAGCAGGGGCGAGATGCCCAAGAGCAGGCGGCGGTTGAGCGTCATGGTCGTCTCCCCATCTAGCTCGCGTCGTGCCCACCTGATGCGTCTACCTTTAATCAAATGAGGGTCAGTCGCTTACGCTTGGGTAGACACTCCGAGGCCACGCTTCGAATCGGGGATTTCACCCCATCGGCGTCGAACCGTGGGGTATTTTGCCCCATTCGGGGCAGCCTAAAGATTCCGGGATTATCCCCTTGACATACGGTAGGCTTTGTCATAAGTTAGCTCCATGAAGACGAAGCCCACCAAACGGAAGAAAGAAAAGGCGAGCATAACGATCCGCGATTTCTTCAAGCAGTTCCCCACAGATCAGGCCTGCTTGGAGCACATTTTCACGATTCGCTTTGGACAAGGCCATGAGTGCCCGAAATGCGACCGTAAGGCGAACTGGTACAAGATTCAGGCTGAGCGGGCCTATTCCTGCCAATGGTGCGGGCATCATCTTCACCCCACGGTCGGCACTCCCTTTGAGGATAGCCGTACTCCGCTCCAGCTTTGGTTCTACGCGATCTACCTCTTCACAACCTCCCGTCATGGCGTTCCCGCTAAGGAATTGGAGAGGCAGCTTGGTGTGACGTACAAGTGCGCGTGGCGCATGGGTCATGAGATTCGCAAGCACATTACTCAAGTTGACGGCGAGTTTCCTCTCTTTGGCCAAGTCGAGATCGACGAAACCTACGTTGGCGGCAAGCGTCGCGGCATGGGCCGTTGCTACACCAAGAACAAGACTATCGTTTTCGGGATGCTGCAACGTGATGGGCAGGTGATGACGAAGATTGTTCCTTCGAATGCGGGAAGGACGTTGCTGCCTATCATTGAAGAGAACGTCGTCAAAGGCTCCACAGTTCACACAGACGAGCTTAAATCTTACAATGGCCTTGAAAGGGTCGGCTACGATCACAAGAAGGTTAGCCATATCAAGGGCGAGTACGTGAACGGGATTTCTCACGTCAACAGCCTCGAAAGCTTTTGGGCTCGCCTGAAAAACAGCGTTAAAGGCACTCATGTTCACGTTTCGAGAAAGCATCTAGGTAAGTACGCCAAGGAATTTGAGTTTCGCTACAACTCGAAGTCCGCTCCTATTTCGATGTTCCCTTCTTTGGTTTCGACTTTTGTCCAGCCATCGACTTAATGACGCCGTGAAAATGGAGATGGCTCGCCTGCGGGTGAGTCTTCTCCTTTTCCTTTACGAAGTGGTGGAGCTTATTTTGCTTTTGGGCTTCTTTGAGATTCATGGTCATTTTCTCCTAGTTAAAATACCATATTCGTGGTCTCCGAGGAAATTTCGCGGGCAATCAAACAAAATACGATTTTCGTCCAAATATTCCCACGTTTCAGGATAGACATATCTTTGGGTCTCGACTGGAAGGGCGGCATCGACCCGTACCGTTGTCATTGCAATCTTCTTAGTTAAAGGGTCGTATTGGCCTTCTGAAAAATGATCTACGCTTCCGTGAGGAAATTTTGAACTGACCATTCTTCCTTGTTGAGACACTGTTACACTCCCTCCGAATTTCGTAAACCAAATGCCAGCAAAGTTGGGAATTGCGTTTTTGGCATCGATCATCGTCCTTAGATCAACTTGGGCTTTTTCCCTAGCGTCCCTCTCAGTGCGCCAAGATATAAAAGCCCCGATAACCACAGACAGGGCGACGACCCAAGGAACAGTCCAGGGAGGGATAGAAAGGCCGATCTTTTCCAAAACCCAGAGAAGACCGCAACCACTAATTAAGGTGATCAGGGCGTGACCATGCTTGCCCACCGTTTTCACAAACAACCACCAGTCGTCGCGGAGGCGAGCTTGTTTTTCCTGTTCGAACGGCTCGCCCATTCCGCATTCTCAGCTTGCCCGTCCTCAGAGGCAAGGATAGAGTTACGTATGCCGAGGGGATAATCCCGAAAGATTCAGGCTCTTCCGCTTGCGCAAAAGAGTCGATCGATCCATGCGCAAAACCTGCGCGGCTTCCTGGATGCTTGTCTTGCGGGCAAGGACCTGACGGATATGTTCCGCCTCGATCTCCTCTGTCGAGTATTCGCCGCCGAGAAAAGGCGCCGCGCCCGAACTTTCCGCCAGGGGGGTGGGGAAATCGGCCACGTCCAGGATGTCCCCCGTGCATAAAATGAGCGCCCGCTCTATCGCGTTGCGCAGTTCCCGGATATTTCCCGGCCACGCGTAGCGTTGCAACAGCTGGCGGGTCGCTTCCGAAAACCCGGCCGTGTTCCTCCCGGCCTCACGCGACAATTGCCGGAGCTGGCTTTCGGCAATGGCCAGAATATCGTTCGGCCTTTCGCGAAGCGCCGGCATCCGCAGGGAAAAGACATCGAGGCGATAGAGCAGGTCCTCCCGAAAAGTACCTGCCGCGACGGCTTGCTTGAGGTCGCGATTAGTCGCCGCGATGACGCGCACATCGGCCATGTGGATTTTCGATTCCCCCACCCGCTCGTAAGTCCTCTCCTGCAAAAGGCGCAGCAGTTTGGGCTGGACCTCCAGCGGCAATTCCCCGATTTCATCGAGAAAAAGCGTTCCGCGGTCCGCCGAGGCGACCTTGCCCCAGGTCGTGGCGATGGCCCCGGTGAAGCTTCCCTTGATATGGCCGAACAGCTCGCTCTCCAGCAGTTCCCGGGAAAGACTGGGGCAACTGACGGTCACAAACGGTTCCCGGGCGCGCGGACTCCACTGATGAATCTTTCTCGCCAGGACGCTCTTGCCTGTTCCGCTTTCCCCGTGGATCAGGACCGTCGCATGGCTGGCCGCGCCCTTTTTAACCACATCAAATAACCGCCCCATGGCCGGGTCGTGGGTCGATTCCATCTCGATGTCCATGCCCGGATTGACCACCTGGGCTTCCAGTTCGGAGATACGCGCTTCAAGCCGCTGCGTTTTGGCAATCCGCTCCAGAAGTTGGGCGATCTGCGCCGGCTTGAACGGCTTGGGCAGGTAATCAAAAGCGCCGCGCTGAATCGCTGTCACCGCCGTCTCAATCGAGGCGTAGGCCGTGATCATGATGATCGCCAGGCGGGGGGAAAGCCGCAGGAGATTGGGCAGCAAATCGAGTCCATTTTCCGCCCCCAACCGGATGTCGAGGAAGGCCACCTCGAAGGTTTCCGATTTGAGTTTTTTCTCCGCCGCGGCCCGGTTGACTACCGTCGCGACCGAATGACCCAACGTTTCCAGCGCCATGCCCAACGTCTCGCGAATGCCAAGATCATCATCGATGATGAGAACGTTCATCGCGCCATCCTAGCCCGATATCCCGCGGAAGCAAATCCCCGCAGATCGCCCGGAAATATCAAAAGACGTCTCCCGATTTATTCAGTTGCGGACTCGACATCCAAATCGCATTTGCTTTAATCGCAGTTCACCACATGTATTATAAGTTTTTTTACCTCAGCCCTGTGAAAAATTCTGCAATCTTGTGCTTGCCTAAAATTGCTTTCCCGCAATGATGTACCTCCCCAATTTTTCGACGTAAAATGACTCTTATTACACCCCTGTTCGCGGAAGAAGGCTTGACTAAGTATCCGGTGCCCCTGATTCGGGTGCTGGGTTTGAACATCGACAACTCGATGATGTCAGCGGCGATCGTATCGATCATAGTCGTCATTTTCGTCCAAGTCGCCATGCGGGCACCCAAACTCATTCCAAGCGGCCTGCAAAACTTTGTCGAATGGCTGGTTGAAGGGATGGTAAGCTCGCTCGATAATTCTCTCGGTCACACTACGACGATTCGCGGCTTTTGGTATTTCGGCGGCCTCTTCGTCTTCATTTTTTTGTGCAATCTTTTCGGGCTTTTCCCAGGCGTGGGAACGATTGGCTGGGGGCATATGGCAAATGGTCACTTCGAAGTAACTCAGCCTTTTCTGCGTGGCGCAAATGCCGACGTCAATCTCACTGCCGCCTACACAGCCGTCTTCTTCGTGATGTGGTTCTACTGGTGCATTCGTCAGCTTGGCTTCGGAGGACTGCTTTTCCATATATTTGGATCGAAAGTTAAGTTTCCAAACCCCATCGTTAATTATATTTTTATCTTTATCTTCTTCATGGTTGGCTGGGTCGAAATCTTTTCGATTTTTGTTGTTCGTCCCATTGCCTTTCCTTTCCGCCTCTATGGCAACATCTTTGGTGGAGAATACCTCCTCGATTCCATTTATAAAATGGCGCCTAACTTTGCATTTATCCTCCTTGTACCTTTCTATTTTTACGAGCTACTAGTAGCCGTCGTCCAAGCTTTGGTCTTTTTTATGTTAACCGCCGCATTCACCGGCATGTTTACCAAGTCGGAAGATCATCACTGATAGGATTAAAACCAAATCAAAACTTTGGCGCCAACCGCCTTGCGGAGTGCCGAAAAACCAACAGAACACAACTACTAAGGAAATTATGCTTAATATCTTGGCAGACGCAGTCACCACAAGTTCAACCGTTACCATGTCAGCTATCGAAGTCGGGCTCGCTGCCGGCGGCGCCGCCATCGGTATCGGCGCCATCGGAGCTGGAGTCGCGCAGGCCATCGGTCGCAACCCCGGTGCTGTCGGCGCCGTTCTACCATTAGCCTTCATCTTTGTGGGCATTTCCGAAGGTACGTTCATTATTGTCGCATTTCTGTTGGCTAAATAATCATCGAGTGCCGCTGCTATTTTCGCAGTTGGCAGACCATTCCACCCGCATCTATATGCCTACTCTGCCGCTAGCGAATATCATTGATAATCTCCAGACCGTGGGAGCTCAAACTGGCGTTAATGTCCAGCAGTTCATCGCGCAGTGCATTGCGTTTCTTGTTTTGTGCGCCTTCCTCTGGTACTTCGCCTGGAAGCCGGTCGTCACGATCCTCGAACAGCGCCGCAAGACCGTTGAAGATTCCATGGCCAACGCGGAGAAGATCAAAAAGGAACTGGCGGACGCCGAAACGACGCGCCTGAGCATCATCCAGAAGGCCAATGAACAGGCCAACCACATCATCGCCGAGGCCGAGAAAAGCGCCGCGGCCGTCGCCGAGCAACGCGCCAAGGAAGCCACCCGGCAGGCGGAGGACATCGTCAAAAATGCCCATGAAGCCGCCGTCCTGGAGCGCAATCGCCTCCTTGAGGAACTCAAGCGGCATGTCGGCGAACTTGTCATCCTGACCACGGAAAAGGTGACCGGCAAAGTCCTGACCGCGGATGACCAGGCCCGCCTGAATACGGAGACGCTGCATCAGCTCGAGGCCACCAATAACTAGACCGCCCTGGAACCACTCTCGTCCCGATGAAAATTGACCGTCAATCACGCCAAAGCGCCAAGAAGTATTTCCGCGCCTGCCTGCGTCCCGACGGTTCGCTCAATGAGCAGAATGTCCGGGAACTGGTCCAGCTCCTCGTCACCGAAAAGCCCCGCAACTACCTGGCCCTCCTCGCCCGCCTGCAACAACTCGTCAAAATGACCATCGATGAGCGCTCCGTCCGGGTTGAAAGCGCCTCCCCGCTGCCCGATCGTGGCGCGGCCATCTTCGCGGAGATGGAAAACCGTTTCGGCCCCGCTTCCTGGAATTTTTACGAGACCAACCCCGCCCTCCTCGGCGGAATCCGCATCCAGCGCGGCAACAGCATCTGGGACGGCTCCGTTTGGGGCCGTCTGGCCCGTCTTGAAGTCGCTTTGACCTAACCCTTTTTCCATTCCCCCAAACTCCAGCCACGTCACACTCATGAGCACCCTCCTCGAAGAAATCAAAGCCCAAATCGTCTCCCTTAAAACGGACGTCGCTCAATCCAACATCGGCACCGTCCGTGAAATCTCCGATGGCGTCGCGAAAATCGAGGGCCTCTCTGACGCGGCGCTCAACGAGATGCTCGACTTTCCCGGCGGCATCACCGGCATCGCGCTCAACCTCGAGGAAACCGAGGTCGGCGCCATCATCATCGGCGATTTCTCCAAGATCAAGGAAGGCGACATCGTCCACACCACCGGCAAACTCCTTCAGGTGCCGGTCGGCAAAGCGCTCCTCGGCCGCGTCGTTGACGCCCTCGGCAAACCCATCGACGGGAAGGGCGACATCAAGACCGACGTCTATTATCCCGTTGAAAAGCTCGCGCCCGGCATCATCGCCCGCAAATCGGTCTCCCAGCCGATCCAGACCGGCATCACCGCCATCGACGCCATGATCCCGATCGGCCGCGGCCAGCGCGAGTTGATCATCGGCGACCGCGCCACGGGTAAGACCACCATTGCCATCGACGCCATCATCAACCAGGCCCGCATCAACCGCGAAAACGAAGGCAAGCCGGGCTTCCGCCCGCTCTACAGCATCTACGTCGCTGTCGGCCAGAAAAACGCCAACGTCGCCCGGGTCATCGACGTGCTCAACGCGACCGGCTCCCTCCCCTATACCATCGTCGTTTCCGCCACCGCCTCCGACTCTGCCACCAGCCAGTACCTCGCGCCCTTCGCCGGATGCGCCATGGGCGAATGGTTCATGGATAACGGCATGGACGCGCTCATCATTTACGACGACCTCTCCAAGCACGCCGTCGCCTATCGCCAGATTTCGCTCATCCTCAAGCGCCCCTCGGGCCGCGAAGCCTATCCCGGCGACGTCTTTTATCTCCACTCCCGCCTGCTCGAACGCGCCGCCCGGCTCGGCGAGAAATATGGCAACGGCTCGCTCACCGCGCTGCCCATCATCGAGACGCAGGCGGGCGACGTCTCCGCCTACATCCCCACCAATGTCATCTCGATCACGGACGGCCAGATTTACCTCGAAACCGATCTCTTCTACCAGGGCATCCGCCCCGCCATCTCGGTCGGGCTTTCCGTCTCGCGCGTCGGCAGCGCGGCGCAAATCAAGGCGATGAAACAGGTCGCCGGCAAGATCAAGGGCGACCTTGCCCAGTACCGCGAACTCGCCGCCTTCGCCCAGTTCGGCTCCGATCTCGACGCCAAGACCCAGGCCAAACTCGGCCGAGGCGCGCGCGTGGTCGAAGTCTTCAACCAGAAAAATTATCACCCCGTCCCGATTGAACTTCAGGCCGTCATCCTCTGGGCGGTGCAGAACAATTTCTTCGACAATATCCCGGTCGAGAAGGTGAAGGACTTCCAGACCAAGCTCTCCGATTTCCTCACCAACCGGCAGGACAAAATCCTCGCCCAACTCCGGGAAAAGGGCGCTTTCGACGATGACATTACTTCTCAACTGAAGGCCGCCGTGGGCCAATTCGCTGAAACTTACGCGTGACTTAGGTAGCCGTCGCTGTCCCTGCGGCAGCTACCCTTTATCTCCCCCTAACTTTTCCCCTTCAAAAAATGGCCAATCTTCGCGACATCCGCCGGCGCATCAAGTCGGTCAAAAACACCGCCCAGATCACCAAGGCGATGCAGATGGTGGCCGCGACCAAAATGCGCCGCGCCCAGCAAGCCGCCGTGGCCCTGCGCCCCTACGCGAGCCGCCTCGATGACATGACCGCCCATATTTATGCGGGCATCGGCGCAAATGAAGTCAGCCATCCCCTTCTCCAAAAGGGCAACAAGAGCGGAAAAACCGCCGTCCTCGTTCTCACCTCGGAAAAAGGACTGTGCGGCCCGCTCAACACCAATCTGCTGCGCGACGTGCTCAAGAACGACAATGGCAACAAGGTCTACATCAGCGTCGGCCGCAAGGGGCGCCAGGTCCTCGTCCGGCTCAAGAAAAATCTCCTCGCCGACTTCGAGCTGAAAGACAGTCCCACCTTTGCCGAAAGCAAAGCAATCAGCCGGTTCCTGCTGCAGAAGTTCGAGGAGAAGCAGTTCGACGCGGTCGAAATTTATTACAACCGCTTCGTCAACACCCTTTCGCAGGTCCCCACTCGTTTTCCGCTGATTCCCATTGGCGCCGAAACGCTCGCCGTGGCCAAGGCCTTGGGCGAAGCCCACCGAGCCGAGCGGACGGAAGCCACCCCCGACGGCAAAGCCAATCCGTCCCCCTCCTACAATTTCGAGCCCGACGCGGCTGAACTCTTCGGCAAACTCCTCCCCTACTACGTCCACCTGCTGGTCTACGAAAAAATCCTCGAGTCGCGCGCCTCGGAGCACAGCGCCCGGATGGTCGCCATGAAGAGCGCCACCGACAATGCGAAGCAGCTCGTGAAAGATTTAACCTTGGAATATAACAAGGCCCGTCAGGCCGCCATCACCAATGAAATCCTCGAGATTTCCTCAGCCGCCGCCACGATGAGTTAGTTTTTTGAAGCTGTTCCTCATCTCGTTGCGTCTAAGCTCATATGAAACATGGTCTCATTTCCTTCTTCCCGGCGCTCATGATGGCGTTTTTGGCCGCGCCCCTGGCGGCATGGGCTGACGCCAATCCCGACTTCGACGACGACGCCAAGCCGATTCTGCGCATGCAGCCCAACTTGATTCACTACATCCAATCCCAATTCGAAGTTAAAGAGACCGGCACGGCCAAATATCCCGGCGACGATGATCATCCTCCCCGCCCTCCCTTCATCTTCCGCGCCCGGCCCATCGGTTCGTCGGGCCCCTACAATCTTCGGTTGCTGATTCAACCCGGTCCTCCCGGCCACATTTTGGGCGTCGTGGACATAACCAAGGTGCACCTCACGGCACCGGCGGGTGGCCCTGCGCAGCCTGCCATGGCCAACCAGCCTCCTGCTCAAAATGAACCTGCTCCTACCGCGCCTGCTCCGGCTTACGAAGCTCCGGCCTATCAGGCTCCGGCGCCATCGAATCCCGCCCCGGCTCCTGCCGCCCAGCAACCGTCTGGACCCACCGCCGATACGCCTTCGGGCCCGATCCTGGATTCCGGCAACTCAGGTGGATCTTCCAGCCAGCCCAGCCTCGCCCCTCCGCCCGATCCGGCGCCCTCCACACATTAGAACTCCCATCGAAAACCGACTGTCAGTTTTACTGGCAGCCTGACCCTCACTCACTCTATACTTCGCTCTCCTTTCCCTCGTCGGTCTCAACAATCCTCAAAAACTCATCATGGTTGCCACTGCTACTCCCACCGCCAACGTCGGTAAAATCGTTCAAGTCATCGGGCCGGTCGTCGATGTCGAGTTCTCCGACGGTCACCTGCCTGCGCTCTTCAACGCCCTCACAGTCGACTACACCGTGGGAGGTAAACCGGCCCAGCTCACACTCGAAGTCCAACAGCATCTGGGCGAAGGCTGGGTCCGCGCCGTGGCCATGTCGCTGGCGGAAGGTCTGAAGCGCGGCAACGAAGTCCACGACACCGGCGCCGCCATTTCGGTCCCGGTGGGCGAAGGCGTCCTCGGACGCATCTTTAACGTGTTGGGCAATCCGACCGACGAGCGCGGCCCGGTCACGTTCACCAAACGCTATCCCATCCACCGCCCCGCGCCCTCCCTTCTCGATCAGGACACCCGCGCCGAAGTCCTCGAAACGGGCATCAAGGTCATCGACTTGATTTGTCCCTTCACCAAAGGCGGCAAGGTCGGGGCGTTCGGCGGCGCCGGCGTCGGCAAGACCGTGGTCATCATGGAACTCATCAACAACATCGCCAAAGGCCACGGCGGTTACTCCGTTTTCGCCGGGGTCGGTGAACGCACCCGCGAAGGCAACGATCTTTACCACGAAATGTCCGACTCCGGGGTCATCGACCAGAAGGACCTTTCCAAGTCGAAGGTGGCGCTGGTCTACGGCCAGATGAACGAGCCCCCCGGCGCCCGTATGCGCGTCGCCCTGAGCGCCCTCGCCATGGCCGAGTATTTCCGCGACGAAAAGAACCAGGACGTCCTTCTCTTCATCGATAATATCTTCCGCTTTTCCCAGGCCGGATCGGAAGTCTCGGCCCTGCTCGGACGCACCCCCAGCGCGGTCGGTTATCAGCCCACGCTCTCCGCCGAAATGGGCCAGCTGCAAGAACGAATCACCTCGACGAAAAACGGTTCCATCACCTCCTTCCAGGCGGTCTACGTCCCGGCCGACGATCTGACCGATCCGGCGCCCGCCAACACCTTCGCGCATCTTGACTCGACCATCGTGCTCGAACGCTCGATCGCGGAGCTGGGCATTTATCCTGCCGTCGATCCGCTCTCTTCCACGTCGAAGGCGCTCACGCCCGAAATCGTCGGCGAGGAACATTACGCAGTCGCCCGTGGCGTCCAGAAAGTGCTTCAGCGTTACAAGGATTTACAGGACATCATCAGCATTCTCGGCCTCGACGAACTCTCGGCCGACGACAAAGTCCTCGTCGCGCGCGCCCGCAAAATCCAGCGCTTCCTCAGCCAGCCTTTCACCGTGGCGGAAGTCTTCACCGGCTCACCCGGCGTCTACGTCTCGATCAAGGACACCGTCCAGGGCTTCAAGGAAATCCTTGAAGGCAAACACGATGACGTGGGCGAAGGCGACTTCTATATGAAGGGCAACATCGAGACCATCCGCTCCTGACCTGCGCCGACCATGGCCACGCTCAAACTCGAAATCATCACCCCTGACGCTAGAATCTTCGACGGCGACGCCGAGTTCGTTGAGCTCCCCGGCGCGGAGGGCGACATGGGCGTCTTTCCGCAGCATGAGGCGATGGTCACCGAACTTAAAGCCGGCGAACTGCGGATCACCCGCAAGGGAGAGGTGCAGGTTCTCGCCATCGGAGAAGGCTTCGCTGAAATCACCGGTGACAGCATTGCCATCATGACCGACGGCGCGGTCAATGAAAAAGACATCGACGAAAAGACGGCGGAAATCGCGGTGAAGCGTGCCGAGGAGCTTCTCAAATCGAACACCCTTCAAGGTGAGGAATTGGAGGCGACGCAAGCCTCGCTCGCCCGCTCTCTCGCCCAAATCAAAGTCAAACGCCGCCGCCAGGGTGGTTAAGGAATTCGCATGGACCACCGCTTCATTACCACCGCCTTCGACCTGCCCGGCTACAAAATCGCTGGCACCCTCGGCCTGGTCCGCGGCATCGTCGTGCGCTCGCGCTCCGTCGTCGGCAACATCGGCGCCTCCTTCCAAACCCTTTTCGGCGGCAATATCACGATTTACACCGATCTTTGCGAACGCGCCCGTTCGGACGCCTACAACCAGATGGCCGAACATGCCGCCGCCCTCGGCGCGAACGGCGTGATCGGCGTCCGGTACGACGCCACCGAGCTCATGCCCGGCGTGAGCGAAGTCCTCTGCTACGGCACGGCCGTCGTTGTCCAGAGCGCGTAAGGCCTGTTCCCATTAAAAGTGGGTTGCGTCAAACCCAGCGCCGATGAAATCGCCCGGCTGGAGAAGCCTTTCCTCATGCGATCGCGGGACATGAATGATTTCTCGCAGGCCGTGTAAACGGGGGCATGATGGCCTAAATGCTCCACGATCTGACTTCGGTTATCCCCCGTCGTCCTTTGACCACGGAAGAAATTGGCGCGGCCGCACGTGAATTGCTGGATGCTGCCGTGGCCAACCAGCTCAAGGCCGAATTTCTTCGGGCCTGGGCCCTGCGGGGCGAAACAGCGGCGGAATTGGCCGCGTGCGCGGAGGCGTTTCTTCCCCAGGCGCTCGATCCCGGCCTGCGCGGATCGTGGAAAGGCAAGCCGCTGCTCGATTGTTGCGGGACGGGCGGCGGCGGATTGAACCTGCTCAATATTTCGACCGGCCTCATGTTCATCCTCAGCGCGATGGGCATTCCGGTCGTCAAGCACGGCAATCGCGGAATCACGAAACGGACGGGCAGCGCCGATGTCCTCGAGGCCATGGGCATCAGGATCGACCTCGCGCCGGAGGAAGTCCCCCGTTGCCTTGAAGAAGTCGGCTGCGCGTTCCTTTTCGCGCCCGCCTATCACACAACCTTCGCCGTGATCGCCCCGGTGCGGCGCGCGCTGGCCGCTGAGGATCAGCGGACCATATTCAATCTTCTCGGGCCGCTGCTCAATCCGGCGCGGCCCGACGCGCGGCTGGTAGGCGTTTTCAAGCCGGAGCACGTCGCGCTCTATCAAAGCGCCCTCGAACTCATGAAGTGTTCCCGCTTCGCCGTCGTCTGTGGAGAGGATGAAGAAAGCCGCCAGATGATCGGCGAAGTGAGCGCGCACGGAACCACTCTTTTGGGGAGCACGCTGCGCCTGCCAGATGGCTCGCCCCTGAACAAACTGACGCGAACGCCCGAGCCGCCGAGCCACGAAAAGCTCGACTCGCTTCTGGTGCGAAATCCCGACGAAGGCGCCTCGCGCCTCGAGACCATTTTCTCCGGCGAGGAACAGGGCCTCGATCGCGAAACGTTGCTGATCAACGCGGCAGTCGCAAGCTGGACCCACGGCACGGCGTCATCTCTGGAGGAAGGGTTGGAGCAAGGCGCGGAAGCGCTCGATTCAGGCCGAGCGCTCGACCGGCTCAGGAAGTGGCAGGAATTTTCGGAATAGCGTCGTGCAGCTTTGCGAGACCGCTTCCCGCGAAAAATAGCGACATTCTTATAGCTGGCTTGCGCCAGCCCGGATCATCGTAGTGAGACGCGGGAAGATCGGATTATTTCCTGACGACGAAAGCTTCGTAACGCGACAGCTGCACCCGATCGGGCTGGGTGCCGTAGAGATCAAAGATGACGAGATCGTTGTCACCGTCCTTCAGCCAGCATTCCGGCGCATACATCGGCACCGGTTGAGGAGACTCCCCGAGGTTATGGCCGCTGAGCCAGACATGGCCCGATTTTAGGCCGGTTGTGAGCACGCCAATGGTTTCCTTTATCGTCGCGGAAGGGTGATAAACGAAGGTGGTGCGCCAGAACGTGGGCAGTCCCGGAGTGGCCGGATCACCCTTCTGCCATGCGCCATGGCCAAGGTATTCATCCCAGTTCGTCACTCGTCCGATAATCGCCGTTTCGTTCAGGTCATCCAGTCCCGGATGGAAGTACCACTTCGCCGTGGACAGCGGCGAGTTGCGCAGCAATTGCACTGCGACTTTCAAACTTTCGTCTTTGTGCCTTTCCACCAGGAGGCAAATCTCATTTTTCCCAGCGATAAGCCGGTTTTGCGCTTTGTCCATGAGAGGCTTGCCATTCAGATAAGCTTCGGAGCCGAAAGAACCGAGATCCAGGATCGAATCGATGTCTTCCGGCGCAACCGTGAAGGTGCCGCGAAGCACGGTGAAGCCTTTCGCGAGTGCGAGCATTTGATCCGACGCCGCTGCCACGGTCTGCCAGCTCGAATCGTCGAAGGCCGGTTGCGCCAGATCGGGGAGGTTCGCCGGGCGATCCCAGGAGGTGAATTGTTTCCAGGTCACATCGACTTTCGCCGGGCTGGAATCGAACGAGACGCCATCCCAAATGCCCTTGGCATTGCGCCAGCCAACAGGACCGGTAAAGCTGAAAAGTTTCGAGCGCGCATCGGCCTTGACGAGGATGGCGAGGGAATTATCGCCCGCCCTGACATCGAGGTTATCGAGTTTCGCGGGCTGGCCGTTGAAGAACGGTACGAGCGTCCCGGCGGAACCGTCCAGATTCAACGAAACGGGACCTGCCGCATCGCGATGGAAGGTGGTGCGATACCAGCCGTAACGGTTCTGGAAATCGTCATGCGTTTCCATCGGCTGCGGCCCCGTCGATTCGAACCAACCCGTGGTCTTGAAGTCAGGCGCCCTTTCTTTCGATGCGTCCCGCCATGTCCAGTTCGCCAGCACCGGCAGCGCCGGCACAGCTTGGGCGTCCTGCGTCACCGTCGTTTCGCCGGACGCCGAGTAGATCGTCGCCGTGTCGCCTTCGGGGGGAAATTCCAAGCTCCCATCCTCCAGGACAAACGACGGCCCGATGTAGATCTTAGCATGCGCAAACCAGGTCTGGTTCGTCCGGTCGATATTCATCACGAGAACTTTCGCTTTCGCTCCGTCCCCTGAATCTAGATCAACTTCCTTTACCGAGGCGTCGGTCGGATAGGTAAAGCTGACGGGCGCTGTATCGGTCCCGGCGACCTTGAGCACGATTTCTCCCGACTCACCGGGCTGACCGTAGCAAACCCAGTAATCGGTCGATCCCAACTTATGGCGATAGAGCACATTCGCGCAGACGTAGGCGAAACTCGCGTTCTTCGTCCACGGCACGTTGAGCAAAACCGTGCGTGGCTCCATCACCTGCACATTCAGGGAGCTGCCGCCCAGTAGTAGGTGTCCATTCACCATTATTTTCGTGAGAAAGGCCCCCTTCGTGTTGGCTTCCGGCGCCTGGTAAGCTCCGGCGGTGGGGGCGATTTCGGGCGCTGCTTTCTTTTGCATTCCCTGGGGGAAGGCATCGATCATAATCATGCTGCCACCCGTCGGGTTGGTGCGAGAGGTCACGCGCACGTTGGGATTATCAGCCTTGGCCAGGCCGGGATCGTCATGACTGCCGGTGAGCAAGGAGGAAAAGCTCTGGGCAAACCAGGCCGCGCGTTTGGCCGGCCCGTAAAAGTTCTGAAATCTGCCCGTTTCACCTATCGGCGCCGAGTAATCGTACGAGGCGCTGGTGGTATCACCCGAATAACCAAAATTCGTTCCGCCGTGGACCATGTAGTAATCGTAGCCCGCACCGCCAAACGCGATGATCTTCCATGTGCCGCGGATCTTCTCGCTCAGCATGCTGTCACTCATATCGCCGTATTTGTGAATCCAGCCCGACCAGAATTCGGTGGAGAACCACGGGCTTGCGCCGGGAACGTACGGCTCTTCGCCGGAGGGATCGCTGCTATGATGCAAGCCCGAGAGAAAGACCGGGATTTCCAAACCATTCGCGCGCGCCTGCTCAACGAGATGATGCAGGTAAGGATCCTTGTCATCCGTTCCCCACCCGCGTGGATGCTCATTTTCGAGCTGCACCAGGACAACCGAACCGCTGTCGTTGATCTGGTGCTTCGCGACAATCCGTTCCACCTTCGCCAAGTGCCGATCCGCGTACTTCTCAAAATCGGCGCCAGAATCGCGCAGCGTCATGCCCGGCTTGATGGTGAGCCAGGCCGGCAAGCCGCCTTGTTCCCACTCGGCGCAGGAGTAGGGACCCACGCGCACGATGGCATACAGGCCCGCTTTCTGAATCGCGGTCAGCCAGGCATCGAGGTCCGCGTTACCGGAAAAATCCCACTGTCCTTCCTTGCTTTCCGTGGCGTTCCAGAAGACGTAGGTCTGCACGCAATTAAGGCCCATCATCTTTGCGCGCCAAATACGGTCAGCCCACAATTCACGCGGGATGCGAGCGTAATGCATTTCGCCGGAGGTTAAAAAGGTCGGCTGGCCGTTGATATCGAAATAGCCGTCCTTCCAGTGGATCGCCGACTCCGCGGAGGGTTCCGGCGGAAAGATGTTGGCATTGGCCCGAACCTTGGTGCTGGCGCTGACCAGTGCAACGACAGCATAAATAAAAATAAAAAATAAACGGCTTAGCATGGCAATTCCTTGACAGTGAGCATGATGAATCGACAAACCGCGCAGTAAAGACAAGTTAAAACTGATAAATGGCCGCGGTACAGGTGTTCGATCCCTGATTCAAGCCCGGAAGATCAATCACTTACAAGCTCTCGCGGCAATGCGGGATAACGGCGAGCGTCGGCATTCCAAAGGCCGCCTCGGATTCTTTCGCGTTCAGCATCGATGCGTTCAGCGAACTCACAAATACAACCAAACCTACCCCACTAAAAACCCCGGCGAAAATTCCTTAGCTCTCTCCTAAACAAACTGTAACGCCCATTCCTAGGCTTCATCTAAAACTGTTCGTAAGATTTTTAGTAGAGTTTCAGCTGTGTAGGGTTTTGCCAGAAAATATTTGACGTTTGCTCTCGGTCCCTTAGTCATGCCGCCGTTAGCATCCAAGCCGCTTGCTGCGATGATCTTAACGGTCGGATTGACTCGGCGAAGGGCATGGATGGTGGCGGCACCGTCCATAATGGGCATCGCCATATCGGTCAGGACAGCGGCAATTCCGTCCCGGTGCTGGGCATAGATGCCCACGGCATCCGCGCCATCGATGGCGGTCAACACCTGATATCCGAAGGCCTTCAAGGTCTGGCTGGTGATCGTGAGAATCGATGCTTCATCGTCAATAACGAGAATGGTCTCACCATTTCCCCGTGGCAGATCGATGAGTTGAGCGAGTTTGTCGTGCCTTTCAGAAGGGCTTTCCGTCGCCGGGAGGTAGACCTTGAACGTCGTGCCTCGGCCAACCTCACTGTAGACGTTGACGATTCCGCCGTGACTTTTGACAATGGCCATCACGGTAGAAAGGCCCAGGCCCGTTCCTTTATTAACTCCTTTGGTGGTGAAAAAAGGCTCAAAGATTCTTTCGAGGAGTTCAGGCGGCATTCCTGTACCTGAATCCGTAACGCTAATTTGCACGTATCGTTCCGCCTGGGCTTGGGGGTTCATCGCCACGTATTGCTCGTCGAGGACGGAATTTTCCACCGCTATTGTCAGGCTTCCGCCATCCGGCATCGCATCTCGGGCATTGACGCAAAGGTTAAGAATGATCTGATGCACCTGCGTCGGATCTCCAAATATCGTCCAGATATCACTGGGGATAAAGAACTGCAATCGGATATCCTTTGGAAAAGTATCCTTAATGATAATTTCCAAATCTTTGAGCAAATGTGCGGCCTGAACTTCGATCCTTTCACCCTCCATGCCACGGGAGAATGATAGAACCTGCCGCACAATATCGGCTCCTCGTCTGGCGCTTACTTCGATGGTTTTGAGGATTCCGATTGCCTGGGGATCATCCGACATTTCCTTCAGAAGTTCGATGGACATCATGATTGGAGCGAGGATGTTATTCAGGTCATGCGCAATTCCGCCCGCTAGCGTGCCGATACTTTCCATCCGTTGCGCGCGCATGAATTGAATCTCCATTTTCTTTTTCTCCGTGGTGTCGGTGATGATGGCGAGAATCGATTTGGCGTGCCCTTCTTTGTTCCGAATGAGAGTGAAGCGAGCCTCGACAGTGATCTCGCGCTTGTCCTTGGTGTAATTCTGTAACTCTCCATGCCATCCGCCCTGGTTCAAAATCAAATCATTAATCTCCGCCAGACTTGCGGGATTCGGATAAATGAGACCACACAAATTCCGGCCCAGCGTCTCTTCCATAGTCCAACCATAAAGCCGTTCTGCGCCCTTGTTCCAGTAGGTCATACAATGGTCGAGATTGCGCACAAAGATGGCATCCTGGGCCTCGTCAAGAAGCGCTGCTTGTTCTAGGATTTTTTCTTCCACCCGCTTTCGCTCCGTGAGGTCGCGCACCATTCCCAGCATGTTGCCGTCAGGCATTGCAGTCGCGACTACTTCTCCTCCAAAAACCGAGCCATCTTTGCGGCGAAACTGCCACTCACGCTGGTAATCGGTATGCGTTTTGATGCCATTTAGGGTCGGCCCAATATTCGGCGCTTCGGCTTCTACCAGGATGTTCGAGGCGTGCAACCCGACCATTTCATCGCGCGTGTAGCCCAGCATTCTGCACATGCTGCGGTTGATATCCAGATAGTAGCCTTCGGGGTTTCCGATGAGAATCCCATCGGGGGCGCAGTCGAAGAGCGTGCGATAGAGGGCTTCGCTCGCCCGCCGCGCCTCTTCCGCCTGTTTCCGTTCGGTGATATCACGGTAAGCCCAGATTCGTCCGAAATACTTGCCATCGCGGCCTAATACCGGCGCGGTATATCGATCGAAAAACCTGCCGTTGATCAATTCGAGTTCATCGCGACTGATTGCGTCGGGGTGGGCATAGAGAAACTCCACCTTTTCAGCGAAAGTTTGGGGATTCTTGATCTGCTTGATGACCCACTTCAGCCGCCGACGATGGTCCACGTCATCGAGAATTTCTTTTGGTGGATCCCACAAATCGGCCATCCTTTGATTTTCCAGCAACTTGATTCCATCGCTGTCTACGATAATAATTCCGTCGAGAGCGGAATTGACCTGGGCCTCGAAAAATGCCGTTTTCCAAAGGAGCTGCGCTTCAATTGCTTTTGCCTCTGTGATGTCACGTTCGATGGCGGCAAAGTGAGTGCATTGGCCTGCCGTACCGAAAATGGGAACGATATCAATATCCATCCAATATTCGGTACCATCTTTCTTGTAATTGATGATTTGTCTGCGAATCGGCAACCGCAATTCGAGCGCCTGACGAATTTCAGCCAAGACGTGGGGGTCGGTCTTTTCGCCCTGAAGAAGCCGTGGACTTCGCCCCATGATTTCGTTCGATTTATAACCTGTAATCCGCTCGAACGCATCGTTGACGAAGACAACTGTGGGACCAGGTTCGTCAAGGTTGTCGGCCTCACAAATCAGGACGATATCGTTGAGCCGGGCAACGCAACTGCTGAGCAACTTGAGTTTCTGCTCGGCTTTCTTTCGTTCGGTTATATCGCGAATATTGCACTGTATGACTTCCTTGTTGCCGACTTCATAAACATTACTCACGAATTCTACTTCGATCTTGTGGCCGTCGATTGCTTCCAGTGGCAAGTCCTCATAACGAACAAATCCTTGTCGTTGCAATTTCTCAAGCATCAGTTGATTCGACTCGATGTCTTTGAATGGACTAAGCTCGCCGACCGTTTTTCCAATCATTTCTTCAGGGGAAAGTCCGAGGAGTGTGGCGATGAATGGATTTGCCTCCACAATACGTCCCGTACCAACATCAAGAATCAGAATTCCATCTCGGGCCGCCTCAAATAACCGCCGATAATTTCGCTCCGAGGTAATCAGCTCATCGTTCCGTGAAGCCAACTCGGTATTTCTTTCCTCGAGCTTGCTCACCAACTGCTGGTTGTATTCCTTCATCAGATTCAAATCGTCCGAGAGTTCGGCTGGCTTGAATGGGCGTCGCTTGATTGCCACGGACTCTTTTATCGCGTTGATGATATCGGAAGCGTGGGCAGGCTTGGTGAGGAACTTGTCTCCACCCATATCGAGTGCGAGCTTCTCGTCGCTCGCCGACGTGTAAGTCGCGGTATAAAAAATGAACGGCAGACCGCTGAATTGTTTCTTTGCGCGGACTTCGTAGCAAAGCCGATAGCCGTCCATTCGAGGCATCAGAATATCAGAAATCAGAACATCCACTTTTTGCCCGCCAAGAATCTCCAACGCCTCCAGGCCGTCGGCAGCCTCCAGCACTTGATGGTTTTCTGCTTCCAGGACGGCGCGGAGAAGTGTTTGATTCGAAGCAATATCGTCAACAATCAAGACATTCATCTGGTTGTCCCTTCCGGCGTTGGCGAAAGGGCGGAACCATTGACCACCTCTTCCAGCAGTTCCGGCAAGTGGCGGGTGTTGATCGGCTTTACCAGATAGGCATTGCATCCTGACGCAAGAACGTCTGTCCGTGGAAATCCCTCTGGAAACGAAGTTACGGCGACGATAGGAATGTCACGTGTCGCCGGATCGCACTTTAGTTTGCGCGCAAGCACAAGGCCATCGGTTCCCGGAAGTAACAAGTCGAGCAGTATAATGTGAGGCTTGTCCCGCTTGACGGCCTCGAGCGCTTCTTCCACCGCTTCAGCGCTGCGTACATTATGGCCGGCACTGAGCAAGACATGCTGAGCCAACTTCAAATCGGAGGGTGAATCCTCAATGACAAGAATCTTGAGCGCGGCTTTGGCAGGCTGGGGTTGAGTGGCACGCAAATAGGCGGCTACTTGTCCCGGAAGAGCGCGAGTGTCAATCGGCTTGGTGATATAGCCGTCGCAACCAGCGTCCCGCGCCTTCTGCTCATCGCCCTTCATCGCAAATGCAGTCAACGCGACGATGATTAAATGCTTGGTTTTTTTATCGGCCCGCAGTTTGCGGGTAAGGGTTAGGCCGTCCATTCCTGGCAGGGCGATGTCGAGAAGAACCAACTCAGGGCGACCCTGTGCAATAATTTGCTGAGCTTCTTCGGCGTCGATGGCCTTGAGAATCTCGTAGCCTTCGCATTCCAACACATCAGCCGCCAGCCGAAGATTGGTCGGATTGTCGTCCACCACGAGAATGCAAGGAGAGCTCATGGCTTCGCTGCGTTTCCATTTATAGGCAGGATAACGCTAAATGAACTGCCATTACCCACTTCACTTTCAACGCCGATGGTCCCATCCTGCAATTGGACAATCTTGCGCGTCAGCGCCAACCCAAGTCCGGTTCCTTCATAGTGGCGCGCGGCGCCCGATTCGAGCTGTTCAAACTCGGTAAAGAGCCGGGGGAAATCTTCCTCCTTGATTCCAATGCCGGTGTCGCTCACGACCAGCTTGAAGCGGCCTTCGCCGTGAACCGCCGCGACGACAGCTACCTGCCCGCCGTCGTCCGTAAACTTGATCGCGTTGGAAACCAGATTGTAGAGGACCTGTTTGAACTTTTGTTGATCGAGCACGACTTCATCGACTTCGGGTTCAACGCGAATGCTGATTTTAATCGCCTTTTTCAGCGCCAAGGGTTTTGCCACGGCGCAGACCCCTTCAATCGCTTTGGCCAAAGAGAAGGATTCGGGATGAAGTTCCATTCGGTTGGCCTCCACTTTCGCCAAATCTAGAATATCATTGATTAATTGGAGCAAGTGCCGCCCGCTATTCAGAATTTCCGTGAGGTATTCCTTCTGCTTCGGATTGAGAGTCCCTGGTTTTCCATCCGTCAGAAATTCTGCAAATCCAATGATTCCGTTTAGCGGAGTGCGTAACTCGTGCGACATATTCGCCAGGAAGCGGTTTTTACTTTCAGCGGAATTCTGCAACTCGATGTTCTTGTCTCGCAGCGCCTGCTCGCTTTGTTTGCGATCTGTAATATCCCGGGAAACTTTGGAGAATCCGCGCACCTCTCCATTTGCGTCATAGAGGGCCGTCAAGACGACGTTGGCCCAAAATCGCGATCCATCTTTGCGCAATCGCCAGCCCTCATCTTCAAATCGCCCCTCCTTGGCGGCTTGGGCCAATTCCTTCGCAGGCTTGCCGCTCAGAATATCCTCTTTCGGGTAGAAAACGGAAAAGTTCTTTCCCATGATGTCATTTGCCGTGTAACCCTTGATTCGCTCGGTCCCGAGGTTCCAACTCACCACGTTACCGATCGGATCGAGCATCAAAATGGCGTAGTCCTGGACGCTTTCCACCAAAAGCCGGAAGCACTCCTCACTATCGTAAAGAGATTGGTTCGCTTTCCCAAGCTGCGAGGCTTCGGAAGGCAGCTCGGGAAAAAAGTCTCGCGCTGGTGGTTCGATTCGAGGTTCGGTGCTCATGGGGTCATTGCAACCGTCTAACTCCGGTAAGAGCTTTGCCGTTAAACGAGGACGAAACTTCTGGGAGTTCGTCTCTATCATGCCTAAAGGGTTGCGTAGTCCCAATGGGGTATTCACCCCATAGAGATCCACCCACAACATGATACGAAGAGCGAGGTGTGGGTAATGAGCCTCCATGGTCATCCGGCTCGATCGAAAATACTATTAGCTAAATACTATTAGCTAATTCCGAGAATGCGATTAACCTGTCAATGACGGTAAGGCGAAAACGCACTTCGCCAACGGTTGTTTCGCCACTTGGCGGCAATTCTGTCAAAGAGGGGGACAGTCTTTCCATCCCTCTCAGGATAAGTCGGTGCCGGGCGCATCGGTTCGGCACAAGCTCGCCAATCACGAACAGCTCTATCCTCTCCCCAAGATTTTTTAAGGCCGAAACTATGAAATTAAGCAAGCCAGCAACCAATCCCAGGAAAGCCTCCACCGGCATCGAAGGGTTCGATGAAATCACAAGCGGGGGACTGCCTCGCGGTCGCACAACGCTGCTGGTGGGACAGCCTGGGGCCGGTAAAACGATATTTGCCATGCGCTTTCTTGTCTACGGTGCGCAGGCATGCCGCGAGCCTGGCATTTTTGTCGCGTTTGAAGAGGCGTCTGAGCGCATCGTCGCGAACGCGGATGGCTTTGGCTGGAAACTGCCGGAGTTACTGCGCAAAAAGTTATATATTGTCGATGCCCATCCCCAGCCCGACCTGGTCCAGACCGGTGATTTTGACCTAAGCGGGCTGTTGACTGCTTTGGAATCCCAAGCCCAGGAAATGGGGGCCAGACGTATCGTTTTCGATGCCATCGACGTTATGCTGGCCTTGTTGCCCAACGCTGCGGCGAAACGGCGCGAAATTTACCGGCTGCACGCCTGGTTATTGGAACATGAGATGACCGCTATTATAACGGCAAAGGCCGGTGGGGATGAAGCGAGTTCGATGACCGAGCATCCTTTTAGCTTCATGCAATTCATGGTGGATTGTTCCGTCGCCTTGAACCACAGCGTGGCTCTGGGTGTATCGCAACGAAATCTGCGCGTGCAAAAGTATCGCGGCTCGGCTTTTGATGAAAATGAGGCTCCGTTCGTGATTGGTAAAAGCGGCTTCGATGTCGCCATTGCCCGTGCTCTCGGCCGTGAAGACTCTACCGTGAGCGAGGAGCGAGTTTCCAGCGGTGTGGCCCGGCTCGACACCATGTTGGGAGGCGGTTAACCGGGACAGCGCCACGAGGCGGGCAAGGCGTTTGGCTGTTTTGATATAGGCGAGCTTGGCGTCCTTAAATGGTCGTGTATTTGTAGCCGAGAAGCTGTTGCTGCGTTTATTATGAAATTGGCAACTCGGGTGCTATGGTTGGCTGTGGAGTTCACTTAAATAGGCACACAAAATTTGTTCCGAGAGGGTCATGACCTGTCCATCACTGACACGACTGTAGCAGGTATTCCTCTCCTTGATTTCTCAGGGAATGAGCAACTTGGACACGAAAAAAGAGTCCTGTCCAGACTGGTCAAAATCTGGAAATGGTGCGCGGTACAGGGTTCGAACCATTGATTCAACCTTGGAAGATCAAACACTTGCAAGCCCGGACTCACAAGGAGACTCACAAAGTCTTTCCGACCCGATTTTGGCCAAGATTGTCATGGGGTGGCCCTCTCTGGCACCAGCGATTAAGGCGGCGATAAATGCTCTTGTAAATCTTTAGCATTGAAGATGGCGCGGCTGACGAGTCAGCCAGTGATTTTTGCACCAACTGGATGCTCGACTGATCGCATTTGAGGGCGCAAGAAATGTTCTGTCGTATCCCCGGACCGGCAACGAGCTGCCAATCAGCTAGACCGGGAGTCCATTTAAAAACAAGTCTTATAAAATATTACAACTTTTTCAAAATGGTGTCTTATATGCCTATGGCCTTGTCCCGTTTATCGATTTTACGACAACTTGATTGTAGAATAGTCCTGACGTTGATGGTTTTCGGGATCTTCTTCTTTAGCAAGCTTCGCGCAGATGACCTGAGCCAGCGGATACGCTCTATTCCAGACTTTTTCAAGCCCGACTTCAGTGACTCTGCGTGGCGCACCGTGACTTTGCCGCATGACTGGAGTATCGAACAGCACATTGACCCGAGCGCACCGACCGGTGGGCCTGGCGGTTAACTGGTCGAGCAGATTCTCTTTCCTCTTGTCTCCAGCCTCGCGGTAAAGGATGCGATCTCTGACGGTTGAAGCGGAGCGGCTATCGCACCCTTAAGAACTGAATTGCGAAAAGCCTATAGTCTCAGGTCTATTGTGCGATCATTGGCTCTGGGAGGTGGTGCTGGCATAGGATCGATTCTTTATAGTCTTACGCTTCTTTCTGATTTGCTTGATGATAACGAGTTATCTTATTTGGCAATCAGACTGCTAAACTTGTTACGGATTTACGGACGGAACTCCCGGCGAAATCGATCAACCGTGGCCGCATGACGCCAATTGTACGCCGTTGGTTCCTAGCCTTTCAGGTTGAAACCTCCCACTCGTTCCGGGCCAGTTTCAGGGTCCCCGGTCAGTGGCATTGACGGGAATCCAGGTAATGCGTTCAGATTGTGCATCCCAAGTGTTGCCAGAGGAGGCGAAGTCAGTAACCTTAAAACTGTCGCCGTTGACCGTTGGTACTGCAAATTCCATCAGAGCGGGAATTGTCACCGGCACGGGCGTGAGTTCCACGGTTCCTTCGGCATCGGCCTTGATGTCCACTTTCCGGTGAATATCTAAGCCAAGCCGTTTGTCGCGGGCTAATACGATCGGACCTCGCATAAGCGCGCGGAAGCCGTCAGCGGTCTGGGGGCTGCCCTGCGGCGAGTGCACGAGATGGCATCGCATATCCAATGAAAGCGAAATCCTGTCACCCGCCGTCCACATGCGATTTACACAGAGATAAGTGCCCGGTTGGGCTGCTACATCCTGACCATTTATTTTTATCAGGGTATTTTTACTCCATAGGGGGATGCGCATTCTGATGGGAAAGCGCGCTGGCTGGCGTGGTCGAACCTCAATCTCGACTCCGCCGGTCTTTGGATAATCTGTTGTCTGCTCGATGGTCACTTCATTGCCATCCGTAAGTTTGACTTTCGCCGTGCAGGGGATGTAAAGATTGATCACTGCCCCCCCCTCACCGCTCATTACCGTGGTGAAGGGAATCAAGGCCAGGGCGTCCACGATATTGTAGTTGCAACAGACATACCATCTACCGCAGAAAGTTCGACCCCAGTTTGCTGGTGCCGGGCGGGTGCCACTCAGACGGGTGTGATAGTCGACTTGTTTACCATTGGGTCGAATAGAACCCAAGAGCGCGTTGTACATGGTCAACTCGATCTGATCCCCCATGGTGGAATCGCCAGTCGCCAACAGCAGGTTTCGGCAAAAAGCCAGCCAACGTGCATGGGAGCAACCTTCCATGCCAAGGATGTCCGGACTAGTCTGGTAAAGCGCTGAATGATTGAACTGCTCGCTCGGTGACAGGCTCCCGCCTTTTTTTAAGCCTGATATACCACCTACGACTGTCGCTTCCGTATCGCGGACATTAGCGTAGAATTTGAGCGCCGCTTGTTTCCATTTTTCATTGCCAGTCGCTCGATAGTATTCCAAAAGCGCCTCGAAACAGGAGAGGGTGGTATAAGCGTGAATACGGGCGTCCTTGGGATTGCCGTCACCCCCTAAATCCCTGACATCCATTCCAGACAGTGCCTGCTCGAAAATTCTACCTCGGTTTGAACCTCCTTCATCTTCGACAATATACCTGGCAAACTCCAGGTATTGCGGTTTGCCGGTCAGACAGTAGAGCCGTGATATAGGATCCACAATCTTGGTGGAATCCATGCCAATCCAGTATCCGCTGGTCGCTTTTTCAATGGGAACCTTGGGGGCTGGGCCAACTTGTGAGATCGTGAAATCCGCCAACTTCGTGGCGGCATCCAATAACTTGGGATTACCTGTGACCTCGTAGGCATCCAGAAGACCAAACAAAGTGTAGGTGCGATCCCATAGGTCTGAATTGTAAGGTTGTCTGTTCGGTGTATTGCCACTGATGCAGCCATCGGGCGTTTGTATGCTCAACACATCGGCAACCGTCCCATCGAGTAGCGTGCGTAGTGTTGGATCGTTCTCATACCGCACATAATGACTCAGCGCCCGGCAGGCCGCGCCCCAGAAATAAGCGTCACAATATCCGTTGGGCCGGGTACGGAACTGATTTGCCATCGCGGCAAGAACCTTGGCATCGAAATGATAGTCGATCAGTTCCGGTTGGCAGATTCTGTCTTGCATGAAACCTTTGAGTTGGATGGAACCGGCCGGAAGCGGTTGAAAACAGTCGGCAACTGCCGAATGCTGGTTAAACGCATTTGCTCCTGACAATTTAAGCTGATCGATTGCCCGTGCGTTAAGCGCATCGGACAGAGTCTGGGAAACAGGATGCGGGGTTTCCAGACTTTCAGTGCGCAAGACACTTGGAACCAATAGGTTATCGAATAGCCCGACAAAACCCGCGCAGGCGCAGCCAGTTCGGCAAAGGAATTCGCGCCGAGAAAAAGTGCGGAAAGTGGACATGCTCCCCTCAAAATAGCCGAGGACCTAATAAGCGCAATCCTGCAAATCATTGCAAGTGCATCCTAGGTCTGGTCCAATGAAGTAAAAGATGCATCCGAGAGAAGCCTTTACTATAGGGACTTGTTCTTCGGTATAGAACCAGCATCGCCGGGCATAGAACTGCGAACGATCCAGGTTCGGTACTCGGAGGCGTGGTCCCAAGTTGCTCCGGCCGACGCGAAGTCGATTACGTGGAAACAAGAACCACTAGCCACAGGGACGATAAATTCCATTTGCGCAGGGACAGTTTGCGGAACCGGCTGGAGGTCAATAGTCTCGAGCGGTTCGTGAGAAAGAGCAACGGGTTCGTTAAGATTCGGGTCCAGTCTTCGATCCCGGACGAGGACTACTGGTCCCCGCTTCATGGCGAAGTAGTCGTCTCCCGGATTCTGGCTGCCTTCAGGGGGGTGGATGATATGGCATTTCATTTCCAGATCCAGTTGGATGAGATCCCCCGGGCACCACGTTCGCTCGAGACTTGCGTAGGATTTTGGCGTAACGCTTTTTGATTCCCCGTTGACCTTCAGAGTGGTCGCAGCGCTCCAGTCTGGAATTCGCAGTTTAAGATTGAACGCTACCGGCTTCTTTGGGGTCACGGTAATTCTTACACTGCCACCTCTCGGGAAATCGGAGGCAATGCGCAGATGGACCAGCTCTCCATTGACCAGCTCGACCGATGACTCTCCGTCAAAGTACAAGTTAATGACCGGGCCCGTTGCTGAGGTCATGACCTCGACCATCGGGATGAGGGCGAGGGCATCGACCACGTTGTAAACACAGCAGGTGATCTGTTTGCCGTTGATCGGAACGGCAAAGTTTACGGCGTTATTTCGGACGCCGTTCAGATTGGTGTGGTAATCGATCTTAGCACCATCCCGACGGATGCTTCCCAGCAGGGCGTTCAGGAGCACACACTCTATTTTGTCTGCATAGTCCGGATCCCCGGTTAGACGGAGCATTTTGTCGCAAAAGCCAATCCAGCGAGGGGCGGCACAGCCTTCGATGCCCAGCCTCGTGGGGTGGATCTGCGCCCGGGTTGAATCGTTCCATTGTTCGCTGGGCGCAGGCCCGAGGTTGTAGCTACCCAAGCCCCCACCCACACCGACGATGGTCGTCTCCGTTGCCAGAACACTCTGGTAGAAAGCAACGTTGGCACGTTTCCAGACTTCGTTTCCGGTGACCCGGTAGTACTCCACGAGGCCCTCAAAGCAGGAGATCATTTCATATTGTTTGGCAATGCTCTGGTGCGGATTCCCATTCGAGCCCACATCGCGGACCGGCTTCTTCAAGACAGCGTCAAAAATATTTTCTCTCTTGCAGGCACCCTCCTCTTCAACGATGTACTTGGCGAAGGTGAGATATCGGGCGAACCCCGTGAGTTCGTAAAGCCGGACCATGGCTTCGAGGATCGAACTGGACTCAATCCCCTCAAACGCCCAACCGGTGTCGATGATGCGCACCTTGGGGGCTGGCCCGATCTGGTCGAGGGTGTAGTCCGCCATGCGGATCAATGCTTGGAGAACCCTGGGATCCCGGTTGACCACGGAATAGTAGTCTTCCAGGCCCAGTAGCACGTATTTGCGACACCACAGATCGGCGTTATACGGCTGCTTGTCGTAAGGGAAAGAACTGATGCAGCCGTCCGCAGTCTGGCTGGCAAGGATAGCGTTTACGGTTGCTTCGAGGCCAGCCTTTAGCTGCGGGCTGGGTTGATAATTGTAGGCCTTGACCATAGCCCGCACGGCCTTGCCCCATAGTTCTGCGTTAGCGAAGTGACCCTTGCGCTCCTTGAACATTTGCTCCATGACCTGCAGATCGTCTGGGTGAAACCGCAGTTGGACTTGCTGCATGATTTTTTGGTGGAGGTTGCCGTGGAGAAGCGTGGATCCGGGGGCTAAGTACTGAAACGTATCCATGGTTTTGTCAGCCGCCCACAAACGAGAAGAATAGCCCAGCATTTTCAGGCCGACGTAGAGGCGGGCGGCGGCGAGGAGGAAGGTTCGCCGGCTAAAGCGGTTGATCGTGAGTTCCATGCTTCACTTCGTATGGCAAATACTTCCAATAGCGACTACTAAGAAAATACGGTACTGAGAGCGCAGGCAGTGTCAAAGATTCCTCTATTCAAGACCGACCTGACCACGGCAGGCATCGAATTTATAAACGCCAAGGGATACCGGGCCGACTTCCATTCCCTGCGTCACACGCTGGCCACCAATCTTGCCCGCGCAGGCACCACGCCGCGCGTGGCGATGGAAATCATGCGCCACAGCGATACGCGGCTGCAAGCCCGGACTCACAAGGAGACTCACAAGGAGACTCACAAGCCTTGTCCGATCCTATTTTGGCTCGCTTGGTCGCGGCTTGGCCTGCCCTGTCCGAAGAGCGAAAGAAGATCATGAATTCGCTCCTCAATTTGACCTAACGACGCCGAGCAAACGCGAAGCAGCACCATTACTGAGCGCACGCCAATATAAACTATGGCGTGTCTTCTTTCCCCGAGTTCCTACTATTCGGGCCCGACGAGCATGGAGCCTTTGTGAGTCGGAGCAATTCCTTAAGTCGATGCCATTGGAGCAAGAGCCACAGGCCGATTGGCCGAATCGGCGTCTTGGCGAGCGAATGCCAAAAAGGGCGGTCGCGGGTGCGCGCAAGCCGGAAGAGCTCGGGAAAAAGTTCGTCGGCGTGCTGCAGATAAAGATCGCGGTGGTATTCGTAACATTTGCGCCTCATGGCGAGGTAGAGATCATCGGTATCGCTCACCGCGCGCGAGACCGACTTGATGCGATAGTAAAAGTGGCAGTCAGGCAGGATCACGACTTCGCGCCCAAGGCTGACGATGGAAAGCCAAAATTCGTAATCCTCGAGGGTGTGCTTCATCTCAGGCTTGTAGCCGCCGACGCGGCGCCAGTCCTCGGTCCGAAAGAGGGCGCAGCAAAGCACGTTGCAGTCGACCAGCAATTCCTGCACCGAGAAGGGACGCATCGCCGGACTCTGCCTGAACCGGAAGAGAAACGCCGAAACGTGCGGCGATTTTGTCCATCATCGAGGGAATCCGGCCCAGCAGCGCTTGGAGCACATCGGCATAGAAATCAGCTTCCCGAACAAACCGGATGACCGGAATCACCAATGCGCTGGGAGCGTTCACCTACGCCTATGTCAACACCACGAGCCGATTATCGGGCGTGACCTATCCAAGCGGCACTGGACTAACGACAGCTTACAGCTATTTTGATTATAGCCATCCCCAGGATTTTGAGCGCTTGAAAACGATCCAGAACCTCAAAAGCGGCAGCACGAACATCTCGAAGTTCGACTACACCTACAACGCAGTGGGAACGATCGCCACGTGGACGCAGCAGGCCGACAGCAGCACGGCGGTCGTCAATACCCTGAGCTATGACGGCGCTGATCAATTAACTAATGCCGTGCAAAGCGGCGGCGGTAGCGCGAGCAACGCCTACCACTACGATCCGGCGGGGAATCGCCTGGCCGAAGTCACCGGCAGTGGCACGACCTCGGGCCAGTTCAACAACCTCAACCAGTTGACCGGCCTCAGCGGCAGCCCCACCACCACGACGGTGGCGGGCCATACCAGCGCTGCCATCACCAGCGCCACGGTCAACGCGGTACCGGCCACGATTAGTAGCAGCACCAACTTTACGGCCAACGGTCCGCTGCCGACCGGGGCGACCAATGTCGTTTCCGTGGTCGCCCAGCCGGCCAGCGGCGATATTACCACCCAGAGGGTCCAGATCGTCACCACCGGCGCCGCGCCGACCTCGCTCGCCTATGATGCCAATGGCAACGTCACCACGGATGAAAACGGTAATACCTATAAATGGGACGCCCTTAACCGGCTTTCAGCCATCATCTACAGCAGTGGAACCCATACCGAACTTGCCTACGACGGCCTGAGCCGCCGGGTCCAGATCGTGGAAAGGGGCGGCACGACCGTGGGAAGTGGCACGGTAAGCAGCACCAAGAACTACCTTTGGATCGGTTCGGAAATCGCCGAGGAACGCGATGGTTCTAACGCCGTGACCAAACGGTTCTTCCCCCAAGGCGAACAACAATCAGGTACCGCGTACTACTACACCCGCGACCACTTGGGCAGCACGAGGGAGTTGTGCAGTTCGACCGGGGCAATCGTTGCACGGTACTCGTATGACCCTTACGGCAGGGTCAATTTGGTCAGTGGGAGTAATTTGGCGACGTTCCAGTATGCGGGTATGTATAGCTAATGCCAGCTTGGTGATGATGGGAGCCGCCTTCGGATCAGCTTTGATCATGGCCACATCCATCTCTTTCTGCTGATCGGCCATTTCTTCTAAAAGCTGTTTATACCCGGCGGCCAGATCAGGATTATCCTTAAACGTCGCAACGCGAGCGGCACGAAACTCCTTCCAATTCTGTGACATCACGATTTTTCCCGGTGCTGGATAAAGATTGACCGGTTTGGCTCCAGCCAAGGTTATGCGACTCGAAGCGTTATGGCCTACCCATATCCCCCAAACCCCGGCGGCGATCACAGCAGCAAAAATGAAGGCCACAAGCGCGCGTTTCATGCTTCCATAATTATCGAATGTTTTCCCTAATATCCAAGCTTTTTCAGGAACGCCGTGCGCGAAGTTTGATAGGCAATATCAATCATGGCAGCCCTCGCTTGTTGCATAGCGTTTCTCCTTAGATGACCATAACACGTCAGGGTGATCCGCTCGCTGGCAGCAGCAAATGGGACGAAGCGTATTAACCAAGGAAGCCTTTGGCTGACGGTGCCGGTAAGCGTTCATTGGAGTTGAACTAACTGATCAACGTTTCGCAACATTCTGGGCCATCGCGGCAATATAGGTGCGTGCTTGCTTCGACTCCGCCGCGAGGGCATCGACTCGTACCGCTTTACTTACATAGTCATCCATGCCGCAGGCTAGACATTCCTCGCGGTCGCCCTGCATCGCGTTGACAGTTATCGTGACAATGTAAACTTCCCAACCGCACCAACGACTGGGTGGGTAGGAATGCCATACTCACCTCCGAATTTAACAACGTCACCTTGCTCGAAAGAAGCTGATGTTTTCCCCGCTGGGGTCTATTGCGATTCTTAGACAAGGAACTTCGAGCGACTGTTCTCGATTAAGGTGCGGGATAAGTTGCAAGACCGCCATGGGGAACACCCTTTAAGTTGTAAGCGCTTCGGCATCCTCGAACAGAATGTCCCGAATACGCGGTTCCTCTGGTTTACCGATT
Source organism: Methylacidiphilales bacterium (assembly GCA_965226715.1). Taxonomy (GTDB): domain Bacteria; phylum Verrucomicrobiota; class Verrucomicrobiia; order Methylacidiphilales; family UBA1321; genus JABDGH01. The sequence goes on from CBDDEB010000003.1 coordinate 242,775, forward strand.
TTATCCGCCGCGCAATTGATCGAGCCAAGCTCTTGACTGCGTATCATAGTGAAAACTGGACTGAGGCGTTCACCTCGTACTCGCACGAGGCCAAAGCTGTAATGAATAACGATTTCATCAGGATGGCGTAGGGCATGAGATAAAAATGAGTAGGGTGCGAAGAGCGCGGTTCCATCTTTTAGTTCAAAGTTGATTCCGGCCGGGTGAGTGTCCCGCTCATAATTGGCGGGCTTGGTGTCGAATGTTCCATCTTTAGTTTTGATAGCCATAAATTTTCTTTCTGGATTGAGTTTAAATGCCGATCCCGGTTCTTTGGGATTGGACGGGGCTGAAGTCGTAATGGGGGCGCTCTGATTCCGCAGGTGCATGCCTTGGCCCGGACACGGATTCTGTGATGGACGCTCTTTGGCGGTGCCAGTCATGTCGCCTGACCATCTGACGCATTTGCTGCGTCCGGTGATTCACCGCCGCACGGATCCGCCGAATTTGCGCGACGATCTCGCGGTATGCAGTCGAACGAACTTCAATGACCAGATTCTTAGAGGGATTGGTGGCCAGAACATCGAGCGCCGCTTTGCGATTTCCTTCCGGTAAATGGGACATGAGCGCCGCCTTATCCGGCGTATGAACTGAGCATAATTCCCGGCCCCGTGAGCAGGCAACGTAAGAAGACTTGGCATCCAGACGCGCAGCAGCCACCACCACCCGCTCGCAGGTTCGGCCCTGCGCTTTGTGCGACGTAACGACATAGCCGTGCGTCCATTGTTTGAACGTGGCGGGGACCGCGATGCCCTCCCGCGTATCGAGTGAGCCGTCAGGTTCGATTTTCCTGACCGTGAGTACCTGCCCGTTGATGAGACCCAGCGGCCTTGCATTGGCCCGGATCAGGATTTTATCGCCGACGCACACGTCGATGGGACGCGAAATGGCCACGTCGAATGAACCCGCCGATTTCAAGGGAAGCGCCCGCTCCTGGTCACCCGATACCACGACTACTTTGCGGCTTTCCACCCGCGCTACCGTGGCCGATTCGCCGGCCTTCCAGCCGCCTATCGATTTTGTGATGGTTATCATTTGGCTAGGCTGATAGTTGCGCCAATTGCCGCGCTGCTGAATGGTCCAACGGAGGGAATCATGCACCGTGCAGGGCGTGTCATCTTTGGGCAGTAAATCCCGCTCTTTCAGTCCCGAGCGAATTTCGTGGGTCAAATGCCGATTCTCCTCCCAAGTGGGACAGACAGCCAAACAGCGATCCAAGTTTCTGCCGTCGTCAGTCGATTGAAGATAGGCCGCCGCCGCATCCTTGAGATAGCTCGCCTGTCCCTCATGAACCCAGCCGAGCTTGTCCAATGCCGCGAGGCCGGCGCGGGCGGCACCGGAGGAAAGCATACCTACCGCATCTTTGTACCCTGCATGTTGCTGGCGCTGGATTTCCGTCACTTCCCATCGGCTGAGATTGCTATGAGTTTCAAGGACACGCAGAAAATCTCCCGCCTCGACGGACACATGCTGGCGCACATCTCCAACGAAAATCACCCGCATCTCATTTTTCTGAGCCAAGCGCAGCAATTCTTCACCCTGACGGTTCGATTGCAGGCCCGCTTCGTCACAAATGATGACGGCACCACGCAGACCAAACCTGGAGGGACCATTCTGGAGAAAATCGGCCACCGTGGTCGCGTCCTTGAACCCTTCCGATTGCAACGTCTTTGCCGCCGAAGCCGTGGGCGCAATGGCAATGACCCGATGTCCGGCCTCATCCAAGCCGCGCCACACTTCCCGTTGCAGTGTGGTTTTTCCAGCACCCGCCACGCCCCGCGTACCGCAACATTGATCCCGGGTGTTTAGGATATGCTTCATAGCGTCACGCTGTTCCGGCGAAAGTTTTCCCTTTGGCTCAAATCTGGGATTTAGCGCGGGGAATGCGCCCTTGGTCCTATTCACAAAACTGACCGACCAAAGTTCACTTTTGAGTCCGTCGCGTGTGGCATGTTCCGACTGGAGCGGCTGCACGGGATCATCGGCCAGAAGGATCAGCCCTGCTTTCCCAGCCTCCACTTGAGCGGTCAATTTCGCCAGGTCGAGTGAACCCAGGTTTTGATTGAGGGCCTCTGCCAAAATGTCATGCCGCTTAAGAACGCTCTGCCGCTCGAAAAGATGATCGACCGCCGCCTTGAGCGCGGCCTTTTCCTGTCCTACCGGAGTCGGCACTCCCTGTTTCACCCGCTCCCTCGCCTCCGTATGGACTTTTTGCAACTGATTCCACTCCTCGGCATTCAATTGCCCAAACTGGAGTTTTCGCACCTCAGGAGTCGAAATTTCCTTCAATTCCGAGGGGCGTGTTTGCCGGGTGATGGCATTGACCTCGGCCCGAGTCGGTTCACGGCCATGCTTTTTTTCAAACTTGTCGATCTCCCGTTCGATTTCCGCCCGGCGCTTGGCAAAACGTTCGCAGAGTTCCTGGGAAACACCCTTGATCTCAACCCGGCGATTTCTCCGTCTTTCCGCACCTCGCGGATTTCGTAGCCGAGCGCCTTCACCTCGCGGGCCAACTCGTTCTGGTAGACCTTCCCGGCATACCGGACCGCCTCAAACATGCCGTTTTCATGGAGGGCAAACCACTTCCCTGAATCGGTCTGCGTTGCATTGGCCAGGACGAAATGGGTATGAAGCTGCGGATCGAGGGCACGGCTGGCGTCATGGGTAAAAGCCGCCCCGCAAAGGTTCCCGGTCAATTCATTCCTGCGAATCGTGGCAGTATTGGTCTGACGCGCGGCAAACTTTTCCAATTCTTTCAACCCCACCCGCGAAGCCCTTTCATGGGCATCCCGCAACCTGTCATCCCCGGCCAGCACTCCCATGATCGAAACTGATTTTTGAGCCGAGCACTGGAAATCATAAAACGCCACTCGATTCGGTTGACGCCCCATCTTCAGCCGGTGAGTTTCAACTTCCGTCTCTGTCCCTGACCGATGATGCTTTTTGCGAAAGTCCTCCCCAGCCTCACGTGTCGAAGCCACCCGCGTATCTTTGGTGCGGGGAGTCAATTGTTCCCCGCTTAAGGGATGATGGTTGGAACGGAGGGCTTCAAATTGCTCGGGAGTCACTTCACCTCTCAAACCAAGCTTTTCCGCTCCGATGCCCACCCACTCACCCGTAATCCGTTCGCCCTTGGAATAGTAGTCATTAGCCCGGAGATGATTCTTCAGGTAGGTGTCCCCGTTATAAATCTTGGCCCTGGTAAACATCGATTTCTTGACAAGATACAGTATGTGATATAGTGTGTAAAGGCTGTCTTACCACATATCGAGAAGGCCATCTCTCAAATCCTAAACCATCAGTTATGCCCCGTTACATCACGACAAAACGAAGATCAATGAGTGAGGAAGACAGACGCAATAGGTCTAAGCCTCGCTTAGAAATACCGGATGCCCGAATGAAGACCGAATGGCATTCGGCCCGATTCGGGCATTTCGCCCTTCACCCTCACGGACAGCCCGAATCAGCCCGAGCCAAGGCCGAATCGGCCCGGATTGTCACGCTATGACCGCACCCTATCAATCGAAGCTCGTTCCCTACGAAGATTTCATCCGGGAATGCCGGGCGAAACGCTGGAGCTATCCACGCATCGCGGCGGCCTTGCTCGCGGAGCACGGTCTGAAAACCGGAGCTTCCACCATTTTCGATTTCGTCAAAGTACGGGCGCGGAAAAAGCGCCTGATCGAACTGCCACCTTCTTCCCGTCAGACCACTCAACCGTCAGTTAACCCCACGTCGGCGGACGGGTTCTTTATGCCAGCCCCCGACCTCTCAACCCATGAAATCCGAAAACCCAAATACAAAATTAATTTCTGAAATAAACCATCGACTCGCCCTGGCTATACAGACACGGGGCGGTCTCGGTAAATCAATGGAAACCATCTGCAAAGGCAATTGGCTGGACCAACACGGCGTCCCCTGGAAAGGATACGATCTTGATGTCTTCAACCGTACCCTCAGCAGCACCTTCCCAGAGGCCGTGACGCTGATCGAAACGAGTCGCGAGCCGGAGGCCGACATCATCAAAATCCTGCGAAAGGTCACCCATGTTCCGGTGACGGTAATAGACCCGCAGGCCCACATGAACAGAATCATTCTTTCGGCGATGGCCAAGGTCGATTTCCCGAAATTCGCGGCCCAGGCGAAGGCGAGGGCAACCGTCCTGATCTTTCCCATCGACGAAATCTCCGACATGGAGGACATCAGCGAGACCGTCGATACCCTTGGCGACACTGTCGATTGGGTCATCGTCCGCAACCCAGAGCGCATCCCGACCACCAAATTCTTCGATGGCAGTCTGCTCGAACAGCAGTTGTCGTCTTACCATGCGGCGTCTCTCGAAATACCCTCTCTTATGACCGATACCCGCAATCATTTGAGGGGAATTCAGGTCAAGCTGGGGCGCACCATTTCTCCGGCGGAAGCCATTGCCAACGCCGATCTCGGCCTTGATATGGTCCACCGCATGGTCCTCGAAAAGTGGCTGGCCGAAATGTTTCGCCGCTTTCACGCGATCAAGTCCTACCTCGTACCTGACTTCTATGCCGAGAAGATTCAGGCACCCGGCGACATCCGCAAGCCGCGCGAGCGCACCGTCGCCGCTGGCATTAATCTGGAGAATATCCTGTGACTGGCGGCTATGTCTTGGACACTGCGACTACTGCCATGGTCGCGTCACTCGACTCGCAGGAAGAACGGGACCGGCTCACCCGCTTTCTCACCGTCGAATTACAGGAGGGTAAAGGCACCGGGATTCTTGGCGACGTATTTCTGCTCCTTAAGGCCAACCGCTGCTACATGGAGAAGCTCCCAGGGCAATTCAACCGCGAGCTGGTCCAGCCTTTGACCGAAAGCATGCTCCGGCTCGAAACCAGCGTTGGCCTCCAAGCCAAGGCTCAGGAAAAGACGCTCGTGCAAGCGAACCGCTGTGCCGATTCATCGACTGCCGCCGCCGGGCGCATGGAAGCCATCGTCCCAAAAGTGGAGGGGGTGGTCCAAACGGCCTTCGATAAAATTGATTCCTCTGCCTTGACGAAGAAGATCGAGGACTCGGTTATGGAAGGAGCGGTCAAACCCGTGGCCCGGGTGAACGACGAGTGTGATCTCTTACAAGAACGATTGGGCGATCGCATACCGATCCTCACCAACGCTCTCAAGTGGCTGACCATTGGAAATGCTGTCGTTTGGGCGTTGAGTTGCGCCCTGCTCATCAGCGCCGTCGGCATCTATGTCGTCTTCAGCATGGAGCAGGAAATGGTGGGCACCCTCCAAACCCGCGTTAAGGAGGAAATCGAGAAAGTCCACGCCACCGCCCAAGCGAATGAAAAAACGCTCGATGCCCTGGCTAGCCTCAATATAGCTCTTGAGATTCATCCCGAAAAAGATTGGTGGGGCAATGAAATGCCTTACCACTACTGCATTTCCATCAAGGGCGCAGATTCAGGAGGCACCTTCTATAAGAATTGGCAGAGATACGGCGCAATCTACGTTCATGAGAACATCACGCCCATTAGCTTATAAGTCCGTCAGGACGCTCTCGCCGGGCGGGGTGGACTACGCCAGCCCCGCCCCGCTTCGCTTGATCCATTTCATGGAAGCGACCGTGGCGGGAGCCGCGCCCTTCCTCCCCCGCGTCTCCCGCCACCGTCGCTCTTCTCATGCGGAAAATCATTGGCCTATCATGTCAGGAGGGATCAAGATCATCCGCAAAAAGCGCCCTCGCCTTAAAATGCTTTATAATGTCCCTATGAGCAGAATCGAATAGGAGCCGATCTTCTTTAGCCCCATGAATGGCGTCGCTGAGCTTAGAGTACAATTCCTTCAGGCTTGGGATTCCCGTTTTAAGGGAAAGTGGTATAAGGGAATTATAGGCAGCGCCCAGTTCGTCGCCGGAGGGTCGGGCGCCTACGCAAAGCTTCATCACCTCCGCCTGAGAGCGAAAGAACTGCTCGACGGCCACGCGTAGGAAAAAGATGCCCGCGAGAACATTTCCGGTGTCGGCCGCTATTGAAGCTTCCGAAATAAACTCACGAATATCTTTGGGGATCTCCGGACAAACGTCTCGAACTTCGATTGGGAATCTACCACATATTTTCAGATTGCTTCCATCGCGAAATAAGTAGAACTCTAGGGGATTGGCGCACTTTGCGCAGGCATAACTAAAAACCCAGGACTGGTTGCATTTGTCTCCTCGCGACCGGAGCTCATGACCAATTACTTTTGAAGGAGAAAAGGTGCGCAGACTGGCGCACTCGGAACAGAGAGCATCCACAGGAGGAAGATATGCGCATGGTTGGTCCAGCTCAATCTGAAGCATGGCACCGCTCGAAACGTAGAAATGCCAACTGAAGCCTGCTACATACAGAGCATACTTCTGGGCAAAAGAGGCGGGAGAAGAGACCGCAATGACAGCACTTGTGCCAATGCGGGGCGTTAATCTGTCCGCCTCGAACGCACGATGAATTGGGCCGACCCAGCCCTCGCTTCCATCCATTAGATTCACGCCCTGGTAAAGATGCCTCTCCTGTAAAAGCATGCTCATTTTTTCCTGAAGCTGACCAGAAATGTATTTACGCAGCTCCATGGCGAATTAGGGAAAGCGTGCGGTGCTCAGTGGTACACCCAGGCGCGACCGCCAGTCCCAGATGCCGTCCGGCAAACGTCCAAAACGTTCCGCACAATAAAATAACCCTATCAGAATGACCGTGAGCTTGAAGAAAATAAAAGTCAGCCCGATTTGCATGCAGATTAGAGCCAGTAAAAGGGCAGTCTTCGGTTGCGGCGTTCGCCCCATCTTTCTTAGCGGCCGGGTATCGGTGCCTTTATTTTCAGTCCATGGCAGCTATTCCTCGGGGAAAGGCCTTTCCCCGCGCCGCTAGCTTCGCTACGGGCTCCCCATTCTAACGGGAGAAACCTGCGGTTTCCCCCGTAACGCCTCTTTCCCTGCGGAGCCGGGGGTGCGCCAGGGAACCTGTCACACCCCCGGCTTGGGCTGAATTCTTTCGACGCGGCTTGCTCGCGCCCCCAAGGGATCTTGGGGGGGGCGCTCGCTGGCGCCGCCGGTTGGGTGAGGGTTGGAGAGAAAGCGGAGGAGAGGCCTCTGCTCTTTTTTCCTTGTTCAGCACGCACCGGAGAAAACCTCGCCGTTCACTCCTACCCGCCTTCGTGATTTTGGTGCGGTTCCTTCCATGCTCCACGCTTAACGAGCAGCAGCAGGTCTCCGTTGGTAAATGCCTTCTTTTGAATGACACTGTAGATTATATCACTTTTGTCTTGCTTTCACAGGTTCCATCCAGTAAGCTCTTTTCATGGAAAAAGAACCCAAAGTCCCGCGCCGGGTCACGATGGCCCTGCGCAATGATTTGAACGAACGCGTCTTCAAAAAAGCTGAAGAGCTGGGCCAGAATGCTAATTACTTCGTGAACCAGTGCATCGAGGGAATCCTTGATGCGATGGACGCCGACGACATCAGCCATGACATTCCAGTCTTGAAATTGGATCGCATCATGAAAGGTAAGACGATGCTTGACTCGAAATGGGTCAATGCGCTTTGCGCCTTCATTGTTCCCAACGTCAATGTCGAAGAGGTCACGGTATGGCACCGGCGTTATTTCGCTGAACTCATTAACAAGCATGAAGGCAAGTTGACGCACGAGTTCATCAACCTCTATTGGAAACAAGCCGCTGAACGAAATCGCCAGCGGATCGAAGAAGAAAAGGAAGTCGCCAAACTCAAGAAAACAAAAAGCTCTGGAAAGTAAACCTCTTATGCAACCCACCATTTCCCCACCGAATCCACCCAAAGAAGACCGATTAATGGACTTGGAAGAAGTCGCCGAAAAGCTCGGTAACATTTCTACTCGTTCCGTCAGACGGCTGATTGCCCGAGGCGATTTGCCCCAGGCAGTGAAAGTCCTCAGTTCACCACGTCTCTACCTTTCCGACATCGTAGCCTATCTCGAACGTCTCAAGCAGAAGCGCGAGCAGGAGGCCCGTAAGTAGAAAGGATTTTATGATTTGTACTATTTTTCGTCCCAAGAGAACCAAGAACGGTAAGGACCAGGTCTCCCGGCTATACCGGGGCCGTTACCGACTCGAAGGGGAAACCAAGATCAACGACATTCCGCTCCACACCAGCGACAAGCGGGTAGCCCAACAAAAACTGGAGGAGATTGTTAAGAACCGCCAGCTTGAGTCTGCGGGGATGCTGCCGCCCGAAGCCTTGCGCAATGCCGCTCAGTCTCCGCTGGAACAGCACTTGAAACAGTACGTGGCTGACTTGGCCGCGCTGAACCGCGATGGGCAGTACGTCTACGAACTTAAGAACCGGGTGCGGAGGTTGATTCGGGACTGCGGCTGGACTCTCCTGCGAGACATCACCGCCGATTCCTTTCAGGCATGGCGGGCCAAACAGGTCCTTTCTCCGAAGACGCTGAACGAATATCTCGGCTCGATTTCGTCACTCTTGAACTGGATGGAAAAGCACGAACGGATCGCCCGTAATCCCCTCCAGCACGTCCAGAAGGTGCAGGCAAACGGCAGGCAGGTCCGCCCCCGGCGCGCCTTCACTGATGACGAAATGCAGCGCCTCCTGGCTGTTGCTGAAACTCGGAAGGTCGTTTACCTCACCGCCGTTTACACCGGCTTGCGCCGCAGTGAAATGGCCGCTCTGGAGCGGGATGACCTCCATTTGGAAGGCGAGAAGCCGTTCATTAATGTTCGCGCCTCCACGACCAAGAATCACCAGCAGGCCGTGATTGCCCTGCATCCTGACCTTGTGGCCGCAATGCGCTCGCACGTTGCCAAATTGCCCGCAGGCACGTCGACAATCTTTGCGGGGGTCATGCCCACGATGAAGCGGTTCAAAGCTGACCTGACAGCGGCAGGCATCGAATTCATCAACGCCAAAGGATACCGGGCCGACTTTCATTCGCTGCGCCATACTCTGGCGACCAACCTTGCACGAGCAGGCACCGCGCCGCGTGTGGCGATGGAAATAATGCGTCACAGTGACATGCGGCTGACGGCGAAAACTTACACAGATGCCGGACTTCTACCCGTGGCCGATGCCGTGCTTAAGCTGCCTTCCCTGACTCACAAAAAATCCGCAGACTCACAAATAGACTCACAAGATTTGTTCCGGGCGGGTCATGACCAGTCCAGGAAGAGTACGGATAGCACTACCGGGTACTACTCGGAACTACCTAGTAGTGAGGAAGATGGGCGAGAGAAAAACGGTCTAGTCAAGACCAGTCAAAAACTCGTAGATGGTGCGCGGTACAGGGTTCGAACCTGTGACCTTCCGCGTGTGAAGCGGACGCTCTACCGCTAAGCTAACCGCGCAGTTGCGAAGACGTTTTACACCTGCACTCGTGGTGAAGGGCTCCGTCGAGCAGAACATAATAGGCTTTGGGCGAGGGGCAGGGCAAGCAACATAAGCGCAGCCTTAAGACACCCGTTGTCTTGCTCGGGCTCTGGAAAGTGAGTGATCGAAAACTAAAACGGCCCCTTCTTGAAGGGCGACCAGCTTGAGGGGGCGACGCAGGGTGACGGAATCGGATCTTAATTGTGAGGCCGCAGCATCATTTTAAAAGCCTCGCTAAACAGCAAATAACATTGTGGGTACTTCCTATCACTCCCCGGGGGAAGTTCTCGATTTACAATTTTCTGACAACCTGCCGCGCCAATCAGTTAGCCTCGCAAGAGAATGCTGATCCGAGCAATCTAACCCTTATCGCCAATGCGCCGCTCCGCCTGGATTTTTCTCGCTTCGATTTTCCTGCCCAGCCTCGGGCTGGCGTGGCTGGCCATCCGTTCCGTGCAGGACCAGCAGGTCGTGCTCGAACATCAGCAGGTGATTATCAGCCAAAATATCACGGACGCGCTGGCGAAAAACATCCAGGCCCAGATGGATCAAGTCCGCGGCGACTTCGTCAAAACGACGCAGCAGTTGCTGGGCGACAGTTCCTCTCCGGAAATTTTGGCGCAAAATTTTAACCGGAAACTTCGCGATGCGTGGCCCATGGCCGAGATCGGGTTTGCCGTCAACCTCGATGGGGAGATTTATTCGCCCAAGCCTTACGATGGTCCCGACGCGAGGACTTTCCGGGATGAGAACGATCGCTTTCTCAGCAATCGCGAGAATGTCGAGGTCTACTCTTCAAAATTGCCCGGTGCGAATGAGAACGCCCTGACGGAGCAGAACGCCGCCGCCTGGTTCGCCCTGAAACAGCCGGAGCAGTCCGGCAACACACCGAATGATCAGAAAAGCAAGATGGCTTCCGCAATCGATTCCCTTGCGCTCTCCCACAATCAGGATGCGCTGGCGAGATCGTCTCAGAACCAGATGCAGAGCGCAAATTTCAAAATCGCCGAGGAGGATAATACGACCCAGGCTCCGGTGGCGAAGCAACAGGCGATGGCTGACCTACAGGCGAAGGCTTCCGCGGGCTCGGCTCGTCCGGAAGCCGCGACTGCGCCAAGCGAGCCGTCCCTGCGTGATCAATCGATGTCCGACGCAGCGACCTCTGCGTCGGCGGCATCCGCGCCCGCCGAAATGGCGCCAACCCACGCGGCGACAACAGCCGGTGTGTTCACTACCGCGTCGACGATCACAGAGCCGGCCTCAGCGCCCGCCACCTCGACCTTAACGGCTGCACCGACCCCAAAGACGCCGCTAAGTGGAGAGATGGAATCGGTCCCGACCGCCGCGCCGGCCGCTTCATCCTCGGGAATCGCCAACATCGTCTTGACCAAAATGCAACGGCAGGTGATTCCACAGCAAATGGTGACCCGCGAGACCGCGGCGCTATCGAATACCGTGCCTGAGGAATCGGACTTCCGGCGCGTGATCGGCACGGAGACAAGCGGCGCGCTGGCCCGTTTCCTCGAGAACAAAATGCGGCTGATCGTCTGGTCGCATCCGACGCCCGAGAGGCCGATCGTCTTCGGGGCGCAGCTCGATCAGGGTAAACTGGTGGAGGCGCTCAAGGCCTCGTTTCAAATTCCCGGGGTTGCGCCGGGGAGTTTCTCCGACCTGCTTAGTTCCAACTATTGCGTGGCCATCCTCGACGACACCGGGCATCCGGCGGCGCTGTCGCAGCCCGGCTTTGCCGGCGACTGGAAGCACCCCTTCGTCGCGACCGAGATCGGCGAGGCGCTCCCTCACTGGGAAGCCGCGCTCTATCTGATCCATCCCGAGGAAATCAGCCGGGCCGCGCGCACGCTGCAACTCACGCTCGGACTCATCGTGCTCGTGCTCGTGGCGGCCATCCTTTCGGGCGGATCGCTCATCGCGGCCGACGTGCGGCGGCAGGTGCGGCTGGCCCAGCAGAAGACCGACTTTGTGAGCAATGTCTCGCACGAGCTGAAGACTCCCCTCACCTCGATCCGGATGTTCGCCGACCTCCTCGCGGAGAAGCGGGTGCCGGACGAGGAGCGGCAGGCGACCTATCTGCGGATCATCGCCGCCGAGGCGGCGCGGCTGACGCGACTGATCAACAACGTCCTCGATTTCGCGCGGCTCGAACGAGGCGCTCCGCCCGGCGAGCATCGCGCCTGCGATCTGGTCGATGCGGTGCGCGATGTGGTCGAGACTTGCGGGCCGCACCTCGAAGCCGAGGGCATCTCCTTCGCCTACGAAGTCGAGGCCGAGACGCTGCCGATCCGCGGCGACCAGGACGCGCTGGCGCAGATCATCTTGAACCTCATCTCCAATGCGGAGAAGTATGGCGGCAACGACGTGATCGTGCGGGTGCGGCGGCAGGAGACACCCGCCGGAGCGCTCGGCTGCGTCGACGTGCTCGACCGCGGGCCCGGCATTCCGGCCCGGGAGGAGAGGACGGTCTTCGAGCCCTTCCACCGCCTCGACGACTCGCTCTCCAGCGGCATCCCCGGCTCGGGCCTGGGGCTGACCCTGGCGCGGCGGATGGCGAGGGCCCACGGCGGCGACGTGACCTACTCGCCCCGGGCCGGGGGCGGGAGCTGCTTCACCCTGACGGTGCCGTTGGAGGCGGCGGCCAAAATCGCTTAGACGGCCTATAAATATAGGACATGAAGCCGACATAAGAGACCTATGAGCACGAAGATCCTGGTGGTGGAAGACGACGCGCATATCCGGTTCGGGCTGACCGAGCTGCTGACAAGCGAGGGCTTTGCGGTCGAGGCGTGCGCGCGGGGCGACCAGGCGGTGGTCGCGGTCGAGCAGCATCAGCCGCGGCTGGTGGTGCTCGACGTGATGCTGCCGGGGCTGAGCGGGTACGAGATTTGCAAGCAGCTCCGCGCGCGCGGCTATCGCGGCCTGGTGCTGATGTTGACCGCGAAGGGGCAGGAGATGGACAAGGTGATCGGGCTCGAGCTCGGCGCGGACGATTACGTGACCAAGCCGTTCGGGTTGCGGGAATTCACGGCGCGGGTCCATGCGCTGTTGCGGCGCGACCCGGTCGGCGCGGCCCCGGCGCGGCCCGCCCAGTTCGGCGATTGCCTGCTCGACGAGCGGACGTTCGAGCTGCGGCGCGGGAAGAAAGCCGTGGCCCTTTCGGCGAAGGAATTGAAGCTGTTCCAGTTGTTCGCGGCGCATCCGCGGGAAGTGCTGTCGCGCGACCGTCTGCTCAACGACGTGTGGGGTTACGAGTATTACGGGACGACGCGGACGCTCGACCAGACCATCGTGCAGTTGCGGAAGAAGCTCGGCGATCTCGGCGCCGACCCGAAACAGATCGCGACGGTCCACGCCGTCGGCTATCGGTGGGAAAACGGGAAGTGAGTCAGGGGGCGGACGAGTTCTGGACGATGGCCTGCCATTGGCTCAAGGTGTGGGCGTAACGTTCGCTGATGGAGGCGCGGGCGATTCCGATGTTGTATCCATAGGAAATGAGGATGACGACGGCGTCCTTGTCGGCGGCCTCTTCCTGTCCCTTGTCGATGACGATGCCGGCGATTTCCCGGGCGGCTGCGGCCATGTCGGCCGGTTTGCCGTCCCACTGGGCGGCGACGGTGAGAGTGGTACTGGCCTGGGTCGAGCCGTTCGAGATCATGAAGTTTTTTCCGGCCATGACGGAGGCGGTTTGGACCTCGGGCCGCGCCTTTACGGCTTTTTGAAGGTCGAAGAGCCCGGCCATCGAGCCGTGTTCCAAAGTGGTCAGCAAAAACAGTCCGCCGGCGCCCAGTCCGCAGACAATGAGGATGAGAACGCCCAGGATCGCCAGATGCGGCTTCCAGAACGGCGCGGGAACGACGGCTCCCGTGGTAACGGTCCTGACGACATAGGTGCGAAGAAGGAGATCATGCGGAACCTGCCGGCTTGGCCAGTTGAAGAAAAGGAGATAGACGATCAGTCCGAACCAAGTCACAAAGATCATTCCTACAACCGTAGCCGCTGGGGTGGTGACGCCGAGGAGCGCCTGAAGAGGAGTGAAGAGGAAGTAGGGAACGCCCCAAAGGGCGTAACGCAAAAGGGCGCGGCCGACCGAAAGATAGCGGCCGTCTTCACCGACTACCTCGATGCCCAGGAGCCGTTGCCCGAGAGTTTTTCCCTGGGCAAGTTCGCTGGTTTGCAGGCCGAAATAGAGCCAGGCGATCGGGAGTCCAAGCAGCGGACCATAAGGACCCAGGTGACAAAAGAAATTGAAGAAGTAGGCGCCGAGGAACATGCCGAAAATTCCGAGGATGATAAAATCGACCAGCAACGCGGCGACGCGGCGCCAGAATCCGCTGTAGATTCGTGGCTCGGCGGAGGCTGGGTTTTCGCGGACCGGCGGCTGGCTCAAGCTGGAGAGGGGCTGCCAGTCGGGCTGGCCTTCGCGCCAGCAGAGGGTCTCGGGTGTGATGCTCCCGGCGTCGAGCATCGCCTTCACGTCGGCCCAGGTGTGGGGACCCGTCTGGGCGCCGTTTTGGATGAGAAAATAGGTCATGGCAAGTTGAGCCGCTTGGGCGTCTGAGTAGACGTGTGTATGGCAGAACCCAAGGCGGAATCAAGTCTCGGGCGCGGCTACTCGGAACTGCCGCGTTGATTCAAGCGGGAAACGATTCAAGGACTTAACCGTCAAGTGTAAGCAACTGTGTCCGGGAGGGGGTGGAAAAGGGATGAATTACACTTGAGCGGACGATTTCACCTGCGCACGGAATAGGGCGGGCTCTCTCACGGGAGGACAAGAGGGGGAGTTTTACCTCTGAAAATAGGGCGAAAGGGGTTCGGCGGGAGGACCGTTCCCCCGGCGAGCTCCGAGGGCCGCCGAAGGTGGCATGGACTATGCAAAACCAGATCGGGAGTTACCACTTGATGAGGGATGGGAACAATAAAGAAGGAGTCCTAAGATGATTCACCTTAACAATATCACCTGGGCCCAGCTGATTTTGATCGGCTTGGGCGCGTTGTTCCAGTTCATTGCGCTTTGCGCATTCGTCCGGGAGACGACTGCTTATCGCGCGCGCAAACGCTCCCTGAAAACAGACGAGCACGTTCAGGAACAGGGGCTGGAATTCGGCGGCTCCGACCAGCCGGAGACCGAGGCCGAGGAGATGCAGGAGGAAGTTGTGGAGAAAGACTTCCACCGGCCGGCCAACGTGGCGGAGATCACGCGGACCGAGAAGGTCAAATTTGTGCAGAAGTTTGAGTTTCGGCGGCATGGTACCTGACAGATAACAACAAGGAGAGGAGCGCGGTTGCCCCGCGCTCCTCATGTGCCCAAGGGTTTTCCCGTTTACTGCTGAACGGTGGTCCGTTCGGTGGTCGTGGTGACGGGCGCCGTGGTGGTTGTCACGGGTTGCACGGTTTCCTCGGTGGTCGTGGTCGTGCTGGAAGTAGTGGGCGGCGGCGGCTCGCTACTGGCGCACCCGGCCAAAAGAACGAGGGCGGCGGCTCCGGTGGAAGAGAGAAAGAGTTTTTTCATGGGGTTCGTTTCCGGAGGCGCGCCGATCATCATCGACGCGCTTCCGTGGTTATTCCGAGTTAGGGGGCGGGCGTGGTGGTGGTGGTCGTGGTGGTCTTTTTCTCGATCACCGCGGGCACGGTGCTCACCACGACGGGTCGATGCACGATGACTTTCGTGGCCCACATCCGGTCGCCGTCCTGCGTGTAATAGACCGTCACCGGCACGCCTGATTTAACGACCTCCATGGAAACGGGGTTTCCATTTTCGTCCACATAGGTGGTGGTTTTGCGATAGGAATAACTGACCGGCGCGGCCGAGCCGTCGGACCGCACGGTGATCACGTCGGGCGAAAAGTCGGAGATGGTGCCCGCAGACGTGGTTGTGGTGGTGGTCGTGGTGGATTGAGTGGTGGAAGTTTGGGCGTTGGCCGTGGCAGAGAGGGTGAGCAGAGCGCCGAGCGCAAGAGCGTGGAAAGAGCAGGTGATTATATTTTTCATGGATTTCCTTTCGTTAAAGAAGAAGCAGCGGCTCCGTACCCGAACCGCTGCCCCAACGATCAAGGCGCACATACCGTTCCAATGAAGGTGAAGTTGTCCTTAGAAACTGCTCTTCAGGCGCTTAGAGAAAATCGACAATTTCTTGAGGAGGATTTCGAGGGCAGGATGCGAGGCGGATCCTTTATTTGCCCGCAAATTGCGGTGAATGAAAAGCCGGACCAGAAGCATGTAACACACTCGGGGTTATTGGTTATTGTTGTGAAGGGTCAAAGGGGATAAAAACAGCCATGGCTGTTGAAGTGGAAATGATGGCGTGGCTGGAATCGAAGAGCGAGGAGCCGATTCCGGTCAGCGGGATTTGCACTTTTGGTCGCACGCCGGGCAATACGGTGGCGCTGTCCACGCCGAAGATGTCGCGGCGGCATGCGATGATCCACGAACAGGACGGCGAATTTTGGCTGGTCGACCTGGGGAGCACGAATGGCATCCAGATCAACGGCGAGCGGGTGACGCACCCGGTCCGGCTGCGGGACGGTAACCGCATTCAGCTGCCCGGGACGACGTTCACGTTCCGGCAGGTGGCCCAACCGGCGGCGGAAGTGGAAGCGCGCCGGGCTCCGCCCCTGACGCATAACCGGCTGACCGTGGCGGACATTCGACTGACGAAGTGCTGGATCCTCGTGGCCGATTTGGAGGGCTTCACCCAGATGAGCCAGGAAGTGCCGGCCGAGGAATTGGCGCCGCTGGTGGGCAAGTGGATGGCCCATTGCCAGGAAGTCGTCCAGAACCGGAAGGGCGTGCTGGCCAAATTTTTAGGCGACGGGTTCCTGGCCTACTGGACCGACCGGACCGAGTCGACCACGTCGATCGCGGCGGCCTGCCGGGAATTCCAGGCGCTGCAAAAATCGGCGGCGCTCCCGTTTCGGCTCATGGTCCATTTCGGCGTGGTCTCGTTCGGCGGCCGCTCGCCCGATGCCAGCCACACAATGATCGGGCCGGAGCTGAACTTCGCCTTCCGGCTGGAGAAGGTCGCGGCGCGGCTGAAGCTGCCGTGGATTTTCTCCGAGACGGCGGCGAACCGGCTCCAGGGGCATCTGCCGCTGGCGTCGTGCGGCGCGCAAAAAGTCCCCGATTTCGCGCAGGAACGGACCTGCTTCACGCTGGCGAGTTAGAGCCTGTTCACACTAAGGGTTGGTCTGTGCCAGAGGGATATCCGAAAGTAGCCCGGCGATTCATCGCCGGGAAGGCGGTCAAACGAATCGCCCGTCCCGTCGGGACGGATGAACGAGGTGATGGTATAATAGGCTCAAGCGTCCCGATGGGACGCCCGGCCCTCTCACGATAGACCCGGCGATAAATCGCCGGGCTACGATCAATAGTCCCTACCGGGACTTGCGTTGGCCGCAGAAGATGAGCTTTAGTGTGAACCGGCCCTGGGCAAACAAAAATATCGCGCACGGAAGCTTTCCAAACCAGCCGGAGGCTGGTCAGCACTGTAGCCGGTGGTTGAACCCGCGCCAGCGGGTGACACCACCGGAATGAGAAAAAAGAAAGCTGATCCCGAAGGGATCACAGCGGTTCTGCGATCCCTCCGGGATCGGGTGATCTTTTAAACAATACCGGTGGTGGCGATCGCTGCTGCGGTGCGCAGCACCGATCTTACCACCGGCTACGGTTCTCTCATTCCTCCGGAATGGAAGACCGTTCGCAGAAAGTCTCCTTCCAAAACGCAGGGAACTGAGATCGGATAAGCGGACGAAATCTTTCTAGTTGGCATTGCTGTCATCGTAGATGTCGTAGACGCTGGCGCCAAGGAGGACCTTGACGTTCTGGCCGAGGGCGAGCCAGGGCCGGGCCTCGGGATGCGCGGCGAGGAGCGCAAAATAGTCGTCGGAGCCGAACTTGACGCGGATGCTTTTCGCGTCGTTTTGTTTCGAGACGTTGTTGTCGATCCACTGGTTGCCGTTCTGGAAAAAGGCGCGACCCGCGATGTATTTGGCGCGCTGGGTGTATTGGAGGACGCGCGCGTTGGCATCGGCGGCGGGCGCCTGGACGGTGTTGAAGCTCGCGCCGGGCATGGGGGCCGTGGGCGCCGACATGACCTGGCTGGCGGCCGCCGGCGAAAGGTTCAGGGCGGTGGCCGCATCGATGTTGCCGGAGCTGAGCGAGCTTTCCGTGCGCACGGCATACTTCATGTCGTTCTGCGATTTCGCGACGGCAACGCCGGTGGAACCGCCGGCCTCATGCTGGAAGCTGTCGTAGAATCCGCCGGCCGAAGCCTTGGCCTGCAGGTCACCGGCAAAATCTTTCATGACCTGGTTTTGCTCGGCGACGTGGCGGCCATGCTCGTCTTCCATGATAAGGTAGGCGGTGTAGGGCGTGACGAGTCCGAATTGGCGCGCGAGGTCGGTGGCCTCGTTTTTCAGTTCGTCGTTTTCGCCGTGGAGGCGGATTTCGTCGAGGAGATAGGCGACGCGGCGCGAGGCCCAGAGGCGCGGCACGAAAGGTTGCGCGTCGGAGGTCTTCGGAAAGGTGACGGGCACGTGGAACGTCTGGCGCTCGCCGCCGGCGTTGCCGTCGATGACGCAATCGCCGCTCGCTTCCCCGCTGTAGCGGCCGCAGAGGACGAGCTGGTCGCCCTGGAAAAGGTCGGGCATTTCCTGCGGATACATTTTGGTGATCCGGATGCCGTCGGGAAAAGTGAGCTTCACGTCGGAGAGGACAGGCTCGCGGATCTTGGCGAAGAAGTTGGAGACTTTGACTTCGAGGTCTTCGTTGGGAAGGATGTAGTCGCTGACGGCGCGGGTGTGCTCGGCGATGCGGTCGAGCAGGTGCGCGTTGACGTCGGTGCCGAGGCCGAAGCAGAAGACGCGGGTGCCCTGGTCGGCGGCCTGGTTGGTCTCGGCGACGATGGCGTCGGGGTTGGTCTCGCCCACGGTCGACATGCCATCGGTGATGAAGACCACGACGTAGGGGCGGTCGCTTTTGGCCGGTCGCAGCGCCATGGCCTGATGGAGCGCGTCGAAGATCGCCGTGCCGCCGGCCGGGCGTAGTTTCTTGACGAATTTCTGCGCGTCGGCGACTGAATTTTCGGTCGCCTCGGTGAGCTTGCCGAAGAGTTGCTCCGGCTCGGTCGAGAAGCGGATGATCTCGAAGCGGTCATCGTCGTTCAAATTCGCGAGACAAAACGCGAGCGCCTTCTTGGCCTGGACGAGCTTGTTGTCGTCGGCCATGGAGCCGGAGGTGTCGAGGACAAAGGTGACGTCCTTGGGCAGATGGGTCGCCTTCGACTTGACCCCGGGCGAGGCGAGCAGGAGGAAGTAGCCGTCGTCGTCAGGGTCGGTGCGGTAGGTGAGGAGATCGAGCGAGACGTCCTGCTTTTGCGGCGCGAAGAAGAGCTGGAAATCGGTGTCGGGGCGGACGTCTTTTGCCTCGTAGCCGATGACGGCGTGGTTGGGATCGGGGCGCGTGATCTCGACGTCGTGGGTGGGCGAGTAGATGGAGGTGAGCGCGCGGTCGGAATTGACCTGCACGGCGATGCTGACGTCGTGGATCGGCGCGGAGGAAAATTTTTCGGTGTTGAGCGGATAGGTGTAGCTAACGAGGCCCGAGTCGGCCTTGAGGACTTCGGTGTAGGAGATTTTGACCTGCTTGCGGCTGTTGCCTTCGATGGGATAGACGTAGACGCGGAAGACGCCGCGGTCGGCGTATTCGAGCAGGGCGGGATCGCGTTCGCGTCGGACGATGTCCTCGTAAATGGCTCGGGCCTTGTCGGCGTCGAGGAGCTCGGCCTCGGTTTCCTTGCCGTTGATTTCCATGGTGAACTTGTCGATCTGCGCATCCTTCGGCACGGGAAAAAGGTAGGTGCCTTCAAGCTGCTGCGGGTTCGGGTTGTAGAATTCCTCGTCGACGCTGGTGGTGCAGATTTGGCCGTCGATCTTGACGTTGACGTGATGGTAGCTGACCTCGAGCGGCGCGAAGGGGAAATGGCCGACGGGCGAGACGACGGGACGGTTGATGACGATGAATCCATCCGCGCGGACCAGGGTCTGGAGAACGAGGAGGAGCGCGGAGGCCGTTAGAAGGAGGGCTCGAATTTTCACGTTCGCAATCTGGCGCGGAACGGAAGAGCGGGTGTCAGAGGCTCGGTAAAAAGTTGTAAAAAAGTTGTGACGCGCGCGGAGGGCAGTATCTGCGTGGCGCAGCCGCCCAAAAAAAGAAGGCAGAATAGTTAGAGGTCCCTGCGCCAAGGCGAGCTCGGCTTGCTCAGGATGACGGATCTTTTGTGAGTCGCGGACGCGACGCGGCCATCAAGCAGGCCGCGCGGCGAGATGCCACCAGCCTTGCAGACCGATGTAGATGGCCATCAAGGCGAGGATGGCGCTCGAGAGATAGGGAAGTTTTCGGGCGATCCGGCCGAAGCCGCTGAATTTTTTTTCCGCATGGCGCAGGCTCCACGCCGCCAGCGCGCCCGTGGCGACGAGGGTGAAGGCGAGGCCCGCGCTGAAGGCCAGCACCATGAAGATGCCGAGGGCGAACCGTTTCAATTGCAGGCAGACGAGCACGATGGTGAACGCGGCCGGGCAGGGCAGAAGTCCGCCGGTGAGGCCGAAGAGCGCGATCTGGCCGGTGGTAACGCGGCGGTTGGCAAAGCGCTTTTCGATTTCGGTGGCGTGGGCGAGTTCATGCGCGTCCTGGTACTCGATGAGGTCGGCCGCATGGAAATGCGCCTGGCCTTCCGCGTGATCATGGCCGTGGTCGTGCTCATGGTCATGCGGGTGATGGTGGCCATGGTCGGCTTCGGCTTTGAGATCGCGGTGAGTTCTCCACGCCATCCACAAGGCCAAGCCGAGGATCACAACCGCCGACACGAGCTGGAAATAGGGCTCGGTCGACTCGGCGTTGAGCGAGCTGCCGTAATGAAGCGCGGCGGCGGCGAGGATCCAGATGATGAGGCTGTGCGAGAAAGCCGCGCAAAGTCCGAGGAGGACGGCTTGGAGCACGGTGCCGCGAATGGCAATGATGAAGGCCGCCATCATCGTCTTGGAATGACCCGGTTCGAGGCCATGCAAGGCGCCCAGCAGCACGGCGGCGGGAAGATAAAACCAGGCGTGGAGCGAGCCCTGCCGCACCAAATCCGGGAGGTCGTTCATGTAAGGAGTATGCCCCCTCACCCCTTGGTTCCAAGCTTAAACTTTCTGGCGCGAGGACCGATTAGGGGTAGAATTCAGGATGATCTGCCGCTGGAAAGGGCGCCGTGCCTAAATCGAAGTCCGACCCCTACGCCGTCCTGCGTTACGCCAATTACCGTTACTTCGTCCTGGGCCGCAGTTTTTTCACGCTGGCCATGCAGATGCAGACCGTGGCGGTGAGCTGGGAAATTTATCAGCGGCTCCAGATGAACACGCGTGACGCCGCGCTGGCGCTCGGTTTCATCGGACTCGTGCAGGTGCTGCCGATGATGATCTTCGCGCTGCCCGGAGGACAGGCGGCCGACCGGCTCGACCGGAAGACAATCACGCGGGCGACCCAGCTGCTCTTCGCCACCTGCGCGCTGGCCCTGCTGATTTTATCGCGGCTCCATGCGCCGGTCGGATTTTATTATCTGGTCCTGGGCATCGCCGCGTGCGGCCGGGCGTTTTCCGTTCCGGCGATCAGCTCGCTTTTCCCGACGCTCGTGCCGCGCGCGCTGCTCCCGAACGCGATGACCTGGAACAGCACGATCTTCCAAATCACGGCCATGGTCGGCCCCGCGCTCGGCGGATTGATCGTGGCGCAATGGGGCGCGGCCGCTTCCTATGTGGTCAACATCGTCTGCGCAAGCCTGGCTTTCCTCACTTTTTCGTTGACCGTGCCCTCGGCGGTGAAGGCCGACAAGCCGCCGATCACCTGGAATTCGCTCAGCAGCGGCGTCCGTTTTGTTTTTGGCACGCGGGTTTTGCTGGGACTTTTCTGCCTCGACCTTTTCGCCGTGCTGCTGGGCGGCGCGACCGCCCTGCTCCCAATCTTCGCCAATGACCTGCTCAAGGCCGGCCCCGAAGGCTACGGCTTGTTGCGGGCCGCTCCGTCGCTTGGCGCGGTCATGATGGCCCTGGTCACGGCCCACCTGCCTCCCTGGCGCAAGGCCGGTCACGTCATGCTTTGGGGCGTGGCCGGGTATGGACTGGCCACATTGCTTTTCGGCGTCTCGAAAATCTTCTGGCTCTCGATGCTCGCCCTCGCGCTGACCGGCATGTTCGACAACATCAGCGTGGTGGTGCGCCAGACGGTGATGCAGATGATCACACCCGACGCGATGCGCGGACGCGTTTCCTCGATCACCTTTCTTTTCATCAGCTGCTCGAACGAACTGGGCGAACTCGAGTCGGGCCTGACTGCGCGCTGGTTCGGCGCCGTCGGTTCGGTTGTGCTGGGCGGGCTCGGGACGCTGCTGGTGGTGCTCGGTTCCACATTTGTTTTCCCGGAGATCGGGAAGCTCGGGCGCCTGCACGAATTAAAACCGGTCGAGCTGGCCCGCGCGACCGAGGAGGAGCTGGAAGAAAAGGCGAATGCGTAGAGGCCTCCGACGGCCGGTCATCGACCGCCGCTGCTCAAAAAGACGGCTTGTCCTTGAGCTCGGGCGCGGGCGGAGGGAGCGATTTCAGCTCGATCTGCTCGATCTTCCGGTTAAGCATCGCCACCTTGCTGTGCGGCACGGTGATCGTGCCGAGCGTGGCGCTGCGGATGACCGTGAACGTATCGGTCTCGGTGAGCACTTCGCCCAGAATGCGGTCGCCATCCTTGAGAATGGCCTCGACGACGCGGGTGCTCCGCTGCGCGCGCGGGACGCTCAGCATGCCGAGGCTGGCGTGGCGGACGTAGAGCATGTCGGCGGTCTCGGCCATGATGTCGCCCACGATGCGGTCGCCGTTGATGAGAATAATTTCGACCAGCCGCTTCGCAATTTGCGCGCGCGGAATGGTCAGGACGCCGAGCGTGCCGTGTTCGATGTAGACGGCCTCGGGCGTTTCGGAAAGGACGGTCCCGGCCACGCGCTCGCCGTTGGTCAGGTGGAACTCCCGCTTTTCCGGCGTGCCGGAAGGCGCCGGAGCGCTCAAATCCGCCGAGGGAACTGAAGCCGCGGGGGCGGGCGTCGGCCGGTGGGCTTCGGGATCGACCTTGGGCTCGGGCGTGGCCGACGGCTCCGGCTGGTGGGCCTGGGGATCGACCTTAGTCGCGTTAAAATCGGGTTGGGCGGATAGGTCGGACGATGGCGCGGGCGGCTTTTCTTCGGTAAGAGGAACCGGCACGGAAGGCGATTCGGTGGCCCGGACCGGCTCGGAAATGGATGCGACGGGCGGCGTCTCCAGAGGCGGCGCGACTGCCGTGTTAGGTTCCGGCGCGGCCTGCTCCGGCACGGCACGTCTTTCGAGAAAGGGACTTTCCGCCGCCGGGGATGCTTCCGGGGTTTGCGCCAACGGCTTGGCCGCGCGCACGGTCATGGCCACGACGGGGAAGGCGGGCGGCACCACGGTGGGCGACGATTCGGGAGAAGCGGGCGGCGGTTCCGTCTCCTCGCGCTTGGGCGGCAGGACGACCCGGGCCAACTCGGTCATCCTCGCTTTTCGGCGGAAGATGGAGCCGAAAGGCATGAGAGGCGCAGGGCCCGGGGCCGAGACCTTGGGCGCTTCTGTGGGCGACGGGCTCGGGTTGAGAATGAAGGGCGAGTCGCGCTCCAGCGGCTTCGGTTCTCCGGTCGAAACGGGAACAGCGGGCGCCGCCGTGGAGACCGGGACCGGCTCGGGCCTTTTTTCGCCGACCACCAGCGGAGCCGGGGCGTCGGGTACGGGAGTTGGCGCAGATGCAACCTCCGGTGCCGGGGCCGCGGTCACGGGCGCAGGCTGCTCCGGCGTGGTTACGGCAGTTTCCTTAGTCGGGTCGGATTCAGGCGCGAGCCGTTTCAGCATGCGAACGCTGCCGGTCTGGCTAAGCGTGCGCACTGGATCGGCCTCCGCCATCAATTGCTCGACGTTTTTGAGCGGCGCGGGCGGCGGAGTGGGCGCCTCGGACCGGCCGGGATGGCGCAAGACGACCCCGTGCATGGCGGGCAAGGTGCGGGTCCCCTTTTCGGTCGAGGCAATCTTGACCGGCACGGGAGCGGGCGGGGTTTGCGGCGCCAAATCGGCGGGAAGGGGCTTGATCGAAGGCGGACGGGGTTCGCCGGGGGCGATCCGGGGCTTCTGCGGCGGGGGTGGAAGGGGAGGTGGAAGCTCCGATTCCAGCTCGGACTTCCTGGCCTTGAAGAAAATATCAGGCCAGGCCATGGAGGTTGCAATGAGTGCTGGATCGGGCGCGCAATTTCAAGGGATTTAAAGGAATGGGCAAGCTGCGGCTGCTTTGGTGCGCAATGCCATCATGCCCGATGATCCTAACGCGAAAGCGATCCAAAAACAAGAGGCGCTTTTCTCCTCTCCAGGCCGTCGTCGGCGGCGTCATCCCGGTTATTTACCGTGGCATATAACGTGCTTAAGCGTGATAGCCACGGTTTTTTTCCAACCCTTTCATCCGTCACTTGATCGCCACTATGCCTCTGTTATCGGGAACCTGCACGACGACCAATTTGACGGAAATCCTGCGGACGATTGTGGAGACGAAGCAAACCGGCTATTTGAAGCTGCGCGAGGGCGATCAGGCCGGCTGCGTGGCGTTCGAAAAGGGGCTCATTCTCCATGCCCGCGCCGGGTCCGACACGGGGCTGCACGCGCTCTTCCAGTTTGTCGGCTGGCGCGAGGCTCAGTTTGAATTTCACGAGCGGCCCATACCGGGCGACCTGGTCCGCGACCTTGCCGTCTACGATCCGCAGGTGCTCATCACCGGGGTCGCCTTCAAGGTCGACGAGCAAAACCTGTTGTACGACGCGATTCCCGCTCTCGATTCGGTCTTGTGTTACGTCGACCACGAAGGCCTTGCCTCGCTCGAGGTGACCTCCTCCGACCTGAGCCTGCTGATCCTCGCCGACGGTCGTCGGACGGTGCGCGACATCGCGGAACGGGTCAATTTGAGTCCGCTCGAAGTGGCGCGCAACCTGGCGCGATTCCGCCTGGCCGGCGTGTTGGAAGTGGTCACAGCGTCCTCCGCCCCGGCCATCAAGCCGGCCAAATCGCTGGCCGCGGCGGGGTCCTGACGGGCGCCGTCATTTTCGAGGCCCCTGATCTGGGCGAGCCCCGACTCAGTCAGCCTTCGTTTCGGGCGAGGCGGTCTCTTTCTGCACCACCGGCGCGCTCGTGGCGTCGAGAACGTGATCGGTGGGAATGTGATAGTGGTCCATCACTTCCTGGTTCACCTGGTCGATTTCCGAGGCGTCGAGGACGGCCCGCTCGACCGATTCGCCCGATTCGAACTTGAACACGTCGAAGCCGCCGACCGGCGACTTGAGCGCGGTCATGACGTCGGCGATGCGCTTGATTTTCATCCCGTTGATTTCATCGACGACGATGTTGCGCAGGCCCTCGTAGCCGATATTCCCCGGGGTCGCCAGCACCTGCGAAAGCACGACGCGCTGAGGTCGCTGCGGGGTCACCTTGTCCATGCTGTAATAGTAAAGCCGGAAGGGCGAATTTTGCCGCCAGGTCGGACCCCAGCTCCGCAGATACGACTCGCTGAGCGGCACGAAAACGAAGCCGCCCACCAGGACATATTCGGGGTCCTGGTCGTACGTCTGGGAGGGGACGAGCTCGTCGGTATAGGCGGCCCGGGGCAGCTGGTAGACGACGTCCATTTCCTTGCCGTCGCGCCAGATCTTGAAGTGGCAGCTCATCCCGGCCCATTTGCCGCGCGAGGAAAGATTTTCGAGGCAGAGCTTTTTGTACTCGGGATCGCGGTAATTGCCCTCCGCGTCGATGTCGAATCCGTCGACCTGGAGCAGCACGTCGCGCGGATGGACCGGCGAGACGACGCCCGGCTTCAGGCCGGTTTCCTTGATGATGACGCCGCGGGCCGGGCCGGGCACTTTCAGGTAATCGAGGTTGAGCGGATTGTCCGCCGGGTCCCACGTGAAATCGAAATAGCCGAGCCCGGTATAGGTCTTGGCCTGTTCCGCCTTGAGAATGGGCGCGATGAACGAAGTCGGGATCGCCGTGATCGCGTCGCCGCCCTCCTCGCAGGCCAGGCCGATCAACTTGTCGCCCACGGTGACCGCCTCGCCGTAGCCCGCGGCCGGAATCGTGGAATCGATTTTCAGCGCGGGCACCGAGACGAAGCTCAGCGCCGAGTTCTCCACCGTCATCCGTTCGATCTCGCCCTGGCGGTTTTCGAGCTGGTCGTCGCGCCAGCGCAGGATGCGTACCGGGCCGGTGATCGGCACCGGGTCGGCCAGCCGCGCCGGTTGCAGGCCGGTCCAGAAATCCTTTTCGTCGGTGGTCAGCGCGGCGAGGTTGGCCTGGTAATCGATCCAGACCACGCTGCCGAGGCTGAAGAGGCCGTCGCCCTGTTTCTTCAGGCGGATCAGGGTCTGGTCGGCCAGGCCGTCGGCCGTGGTGATGATTTCATGGCCCTCGACGACCACGCCGCTTTTGTAGACCTTCTTTTCGCTCCGTTCCCAGGGCTGGATATAATTGTAGGCCTTGCTGGTGACCTCGATATGGATGATGGCGTTCTCCCAGGCGAACGAACCCGAGTCGGCCGCTTCGGCCGCCTTCTTTTTGTCGGTGTGGGTGAGCGCGTGCAGATTCAGCGCCGGCGTCAGCACGAGCAGAGCGAGGAGGAGGGCCCCGGTGAACGAAGGGGCGAGCCGGGAATGGGAAAGAGGTCGGTTCATAAACGGCTCTGGGCGGGCACGCGGTAGGTGTCCAAAATTTCGGGGGTGGCCTTTTCTGCATCGTCCCTGCGGATCACCTCGAAGTGATGATCGGGCAGGAATTCGATGATGGCGTCGGGGCTTTTGGTGGCGGCGAAAGCCTTGGGCACGTCGCTCAGCTGTTTGATCGTCACGCCGTTGATCTTGTCGACCATCGCCTGTCCGCGCGTGGCGAAGTTGGCGTTGACCGAGTGGTCGAGGATCGAGGCGAGCACGACCGGCTCCGGGCGCCAGTGTTTCGGGTCCTCGAGATGGCGGTAAACCAGCTCGTAGATCAGGTCGCGCCCGGCCGAATCGGTCCAGTCCTGGCCGAACGTCTTCAGGTAATCGAGCGAGAGCGGCGTGAAGACGAGGCCGCCGTAGATATAGTAGTGGGGAAGCACGTCATACTGGTTGCCCTGCGACGTGTCGTCGCTGTAGACCTTCACCGGCAGCTTCACGTCGATCATCTTTCCGTCGCGCCAGATTTTCAGCGGGATCAGGTCGCCGTTCTGCGCGAGGTCGACCGCGGTGGAGACGCCCACCGTGTTGCCGTCGTAGGTGATCGTCCCGTCGTCGTCGACCGGATAATCGCCCACCTGCATGATGACGTCGTTCGGCTTGATCACCGCCTGGGTCGACGGAATATCGAGGATCTGGTCGACCCGCACGCCCCGCTTGCTGTCGTCGGGAAGCTTCAACATGCGGCGGAAGGCCGGATTTTGCAGCGCCGCCAGCCGCAGGCCCGCTTCCGGCACGCCGTCGTAGGTGCCGTCTTTGATGTCGTCGAGGAAATGATGGATGATGACGGTGGGAATGAAGTAGCCCGTGCTTTGCAGCCCCGAGATGCCCTCGAAAGCCACGCCGACCACCTTGTCGTCCTGGATGACCGGCCCGCCGCTGTTGCCAGGATTGATCGCCGCATCGGTCTGCACGGCGAGGAAGGCGCGGTTGCCGATGTGGACGTAGCCCTCCACCTCGATGCGGGAGACGACGCCGCGCGTATAGGAAATTTGCTGGCCGCCGGCGGGGAAGCCGTAGGTGATCACCTGGGAGCGCACCTTGGGCAGCGGGCCGAAGTCGAGCGGTTTCATCCCATCGTAGAAGGAGGGGTCCTCGACCTTGATCACGGCAAGATCGATGTCGTGCGCGACAAATTCGACGTGGGCGAAGTAGGGCTTCGGGTCGTGATAGCGCCGGACGATGAGCTGCGTCGTCCAGGCCACAACGTGGGCGTTGGTCATGATCCGGTTGCCGTCGATGAGAAAGCCGGTGCCCGAGGCGCGGCGCGCAATGTCAAAAATCCAGGGCGCCGACCAGTTCGGTTCCTGGTAGGAGGTGAAGATCTGGACGACCGATTTTTCCGGCTCGGAACCTTCCGGCAGCGGCGTTCCTTGCGGCGGCGGCACCGAGCCGGGCAGGACGGGCGCGGCGGCCTGCGGGGGGGTGGCGATGGCCGCAGGCAGACTGCCCGGAGTCGGCGCCGGGGTGCCCGGGACGGTCGCGCCGGGGGCGACGGGAGGAGTCATGGTTCCACCGGGATTTCCCGCGGCCGCGGGCGGAGCCAGGACCGAGGTCGTGGCCGCCTGCATCGGCGATAACGATAAGATAAAAGTAAAAGCGAGACCGGTCAGGCCAAGGCCAACGCAACGAAGGGACAGCATGTGAGCCTAAAGGAAACGCTGAGATCGGCTCATTGTAAAGCCGGGGATGTCTTAAAGTTGTGTAACCGCCCCAGTGGTAGCCGCCGCAGGCCCTTGCGGCGGACCGTCGCCCGGAGGTCAACGGCTACCACGGGTATGCGACGGCGGGCGCAGACCGCCGCGATTGCTGCCGACCGCAGGTCCGACGGCTACCTTTGGAGCCTTTTGATAAGCCGGTGAAGGTCAAAAGGAACTGCTCGGGTGACGTCGTTCCGGGCGCAAATGCGACCAGATTTGTGACCAGTTTGGTAACTCTGGCAGAAGTCAGCGGCTGCTCCGCTGAAACTCTCCCAGAACATCGGCGAAAAAAGGAAATGCCCTCTCTTCTAGGTTCGTCATCCTGAGCGAGGGCGAGAGGGAAACGTGTCTACCCGCAGAGCAACCCAGCGCTTCGAAGCCAAACCGCCCCATAAAGGGAACCGCCGGGGGGCGGTTTGGAAGCGAAGCGCTGCCGCCATGGCCGATGAAGCAGGCTTACACTGGACCTCGAAGATCGCGCATTTTCTTTTGGGTTGATGGCGGCGCGGCCAGCACCGTTGCACGAACAGGTGGCGATCCAGACGGCAAATTGACTTCCTGTTCAAGCTGGAGTCGTAAACGCTGAATCTCGGCAAGATGCTTTCGACAAAAGCGAGTGATGCTCGACTCCGAGACGGTCACGTTGTGCTGAGCAAGCACTTCTTGAATCTGCGAAAACGTAGCTTCCTTGGCTCGTAACGTGAGCACAGCCGAGCGATAGCGTTCGAGAAGTAGTCCAGCCTTGGCATAGGTGGCAAAGTTACGTGCGGCAATTTCCAGTGCGTTCATGGAACCACCCATAACGCAAAACTGGTGATGATTCTAAAACTACTTAGTAGCGAGATGACGGACGTCGATCGTGGTGATCGGTGATGACTGACGGCGCATGTCCTGACAGAAATGACTTCCTGCGACTCCAAAACGTTGGAGGTGGCGTGTTCTGCTTTTACTACACTGGTCCTAACTAAAATTTCGAGAACTTCTCGTGTCTGGTTAAGGTCCATCCCAAACCCAATCGCCTTGCATGTCATCCGCGTTGGGAATTCCACCGTGGTCGTGCTGACTCCATCCAAGCGAGTAAAGCTGGTAGCCATCGCCCTTTCGCTGATAACGGAGGGGTGTCTCGCTCAGAACCTCCTGATTCAGGTGAGCGGGTAATTCAGGAAGCTCATCAAGAGAGTTCGGATATTGTCCCTTAGCGAGACGGTAGCTTTCAAGTCGGCACGCGAGCCGAGCCAAGCGATTGAATGTTTCGGCCTTTGCGATATCAAGACCCACGTTATCGAGGCTGTACAAAGCCAGAGAGCTGACGGGGGTGTAAATCGCTCGCCATGTGCTTATGGTATTGGACTGATCCCTATCTGTCCGATAGCACATCGGATCACGGGGAAATTTTGCGGCGTCGAGCGTGCCTCGATTGACGTCAATGGCTTTAAGATGCGACTGAACTTCCCAACATAAATTGGTCCGGTCTTGATCCCACCACCCACTTGGACGGAGCTGCGAAAGTGGAAGGTGAAAAAGAGCGAGTCCGTAATAATAAGGTGAATACCAGCCGGAATTGCCAACGACATCGGCATTCATCGCCTGTTCAATTTCCATTGTTTGGATCAGACCGGCCCTTTCGCAACGAATGCTTTGAACTGCGATCGGAAGCATGTCCACAGATGCCAATGTTGATTCCATTTCGTGCAACTGGGCATCGTTCCAAGCGTGGCGATGAAGCCCTTCAGAAATGATTTCTTCGCTGCGGTTGGAGATACTGGCGAGAGCGAGGCAATTCACTATGAACGATCCTTCCTTCGCGGAGGGTCGGCCAAGATTGATCGAAAAGAGAAACTCCTGCTCTGCCAATGCGGGTTCTCGATTTTCAAGGTGAGCTATAGCCTTCAATTCCAGAATTTGGCGAATAGAACCGAGCGACGAAATCCCGCCCAAGAACCTCCAAAAAGGATGTTCGTAATCAATTGGCCAGTATGCATCCGGATTGCCAACGGCCGTTTTGACTTCGCCGAGGAGCGAATCGTACTGGCCTAGAGCGGTCAATACGTCTTGAGCTGGCGTTCCATTTGTGCCCTTTACGTGGGAGGCGTCTGGAATGGTGCGATAATACTTTTGCCAAGATTCAAGGTCGGTGAGTTTGCCCGCCGATTTCGCGTAAGGAGGATTTGGATTTAAGTACGGATCGATCTCTCGGATTCTCGGCTTCGAGTCAAAATGCCTACCTCCTTGATTCTCGGTATTTTCCTTATACAGCTCCGCGAAGATTGGCACCTTCGAAAGATCGTCTTCCGGCTTTCCAGGGGGAACCAGTTTACGAAGCTCAAGGGTCTCACCTTCTGCGAGCATATCCTTCTGACATGCGGCCCAACTATGAGCCCCTCGCAAATCCTCTTCCGCGTAGAAGACGAAAAGAATAACTATAAGCAGTGTGGCAAATCGAATCAGCCAGACCGCCGCTTTGGGGAGAGGTCGCTTCATCCCAACACAAGCGTGAACTTACTTCATAAATTGGCAAACTCTTTCCCGAGCACTCATATGAGTGAGCCTAGGGATGCGACCAAATTTGCGACCACTGCGACTAAAAATGCGACCGAATGAGCAACCCCGAGTTAGGACGAATTTCCGCGAGTTCAGCTTGATTGCGAGGCGCTTCGGGCGGATAGTTTCCGCGTTCTAGAGGGTGTAGGTAGGCCGACGGCTACCACGGGCATGCGACGCCGGGCGCAGACCGCCGCGATTGCTGCCGACCGCAGGTCCGACGGCTACCTCAACGCCGCGATCCGGTCCATCATCTCTTGCGCGACGGGGCCGTAGGATTCCTTTTCCCGACGACCTTCCGGCACCGTGGGCTGGTAGGGCCGCCCGATGACCACGCGGATGGGATGAAAATGGAGCCGCTTCGTGTGCCGCGAAAGGCTTTCGTACGTGCCGAAGACCCGCACGGGCAAGATGGGCACCCCGGCCTTGAGCGCGACCAGTCCCGCGCCCGGTTCGGCCGGCTGGATCATCCCATCCTCGGACCGGGTCCCTTCCGGGAAAAGCAAAACCGCATGACCCTCCTTCAACATCTTGATGATCCGCCGCAGGCCGGCGATGTCGTGGCCGTCCCGGTCGATCGGCAGCACGTTGCAGATCGGCAGGAACCAGCTCCAGAACGGCGGCTTGAAGAGGCTCTTGCGCCCGAGGTAATAAATTTCGCGCGCCACCGCCCAGCCCACCGTGGTCGGGTCCATGAAACTGACATGATTGGAGACGATCAGGCAGCCGCCGGGCGGGACGTTCTCGCGCCCCTCGATCCGGATGCGGTGGAAAAATAATTCGACGCCGACGACGTGATAGGCGAGACGATAAAAAGGGCGCATGTCATTCATGTGCGCCGCCGGCGCGGGGCAAAACTCAATACTTCAGCCGCGTCATGAAGAGCGCCAGCGCCAGCGCCATCAGGACGATGACCGACCAGGGGCGGCCATCGGCCAGAAAGGTAATCGAATTGACCACGTAGGCTCCGCCCGCGGCGGCCCAGGTCCAATTTTCGGGATGACCGACCAGAAGGCCGATGGCAAGAATGACCAGCGCACAGATGGTTAGGTCTCGGAATTGGTTCATGATCGGGGAGGCGTCGGAAAGAAGCTGCCTAAAAAATAAGCGCCGGTCACGTCGAAAGGTGCCGGCCTATTTTGCCGCCTCGGCCAGCAGGCTCTTCGCGAGGGCCAGCGCCGCCTCGGTCTGCCCGCCGAGCATCCGGGCCAGCTCGCGCTGCCGCGCCGCGCCTTCCAACCGCGTCAATTCGGTCAGGGTTCGGTTTTGCTTCACCCGTTTTTCCACCGCGAAATGGCTCTGTCCCTGCGCCGCCACCTGCGGCAGATGGGTGATGCAGAGCACCTGGTGGGAGCGGCCGAGCCCGCGCAGTTTCCTCCCGACCTGCCCCGCCGTTTCGCCGCCCACGTTGGCGTCGACCTCGTCGAAAATCAGGATCGGGATTTCGTCCACCTCGGCCAGCGTTGTCTTCACCGCCAGCATCACGCGGGCCATCTCGCCGCTCGACGCGATCGCGCGCAGCGGCCGCGCCGCCTCGCCCAAATTCGGCGCGAAAATAAATTCGACGTGATCGCCGCCCGACGCGCCCGGCTTCGGCGCCGGGGTCAGCTCGACCTGGAACTGCGCCTGGTTGAAGCCGAGTGCGCGCAGCTCCTGCGAAATCTTTTCGCCCAGCGGCCCCGCGATTTTCCGCCGCGCCTTCGATAAATCCGCCGCCGCTTTTTCCAGCGCGGTCCGCGCGGCCTTCTCCCGCTGGGCCAGCGTGGCCAGAAATTCGGCGCGGCCTTCCAGCGCGGCCAGTTGCGCCGCCGCCTTTTCGCCGAAGGCCGTGACACTCTCCACCGTGCCACCATATTTGCGCTTCAAGCTCTGCACGAGGTTGAGCCGCTCCTCCAGTTGCCGCAACTGGGCCGGGTCGAGATCGACCCGCTCCGCCCGCGCCTGCACCGTGCCGAGCAACTCCTGCAATTGCGCGATGGCCCCGCGATTCATCGTCTCCGCGTCGGCGATGGAAGCGTCCATCCGCTGCCACGCGGTCAGCGCGCGCTCCACCTGCGCGAGCTGCGTCAGCACCGCGTTTTCCGAGTCGTTCAGCAGTCCCGCGATGATCCCGGCCTGCTCGAGAATGTTCTGCGCATGCGAGGCGGCGCGATAATCGTTCTCGACCCGCGTGTCCTCGTCGGGCTCAAGCTTCGCCGACTGAATTTCCTTCACCTGATGCTGCAAAAGCGAGAGCCGCTGTTCGCGCTCGCTTTCGCTCAATTCCAGCGCCGCCCGTTCCTGCTCGATCTCGCGCAACGCGCCGGCCGCGCCCGCGCACACCGCTCGCAGCGGGGCCAGTTTTCCGTAGGCGTCGAGCAACTCGGCCTGCTTTTCGGTCGCCAGCAGCGACTGGTGATCATGCGGCCCGTGGACATCGACGAGCAGGTCGCCGATGCTCTTGAGTCCCTGCAGCGGCACCGGACTTCCGTTGATAAATTGCCGGTTCGCGCCCGCCGCCGAGAGGCTCCGCTTGAGCAAAAGTGTCCGACCTTCGCACGGCTCCGCGCCGATCTCGCCGAGCGCGGCGTTGATCTCCTTCCGGCGCGCGTCATCGGCCAGCGTCAGCTCCGCTTCCACCGAGCAGGCCTCCGCGCCGGTGCGGATCAGCGTCTTGTCGGCCCGTTCGCCGAGCAGCAAATTGAGCCCGTCGATCAGGATCGATTTGCCCGCGCCGGTCTCGCCCGTAAGCGTGTTGAACCCGGGCCCGAGTTCCCAGGTCAGGTCTTCAATCAGCGCGAGATTTCGGATGCGCAACGAAACAAGCATGGAAGAATTTGGACACGATTAACCCGATTAACAAGAGTGGGGAACACCGAATTTTTGACGGAATTTACGGAATTTACGGAAGACGTCGGAAAGACCCTCTTTAAAGTCCCGTTAATCACATCAAGAAATCCCTGCTTTTCTGTCTTCCCTTAAAAAAAAATCCGTTAATTCCGTAATTCCGTTAATTCCGTCAAAAAATTCAGCGCGCCCCGCGCCGCGCGCGTGGCCGTGGAAAAACAACCCTGGATCAGGTAACCGCCCGTCGGCGCGTCCCAATCGATCATCTCCCCCGCGCAAAAAATCCCCGGCCGGCGCTTCAACATGAGGTGTTCGTCCAGTTCCTCCCAGCTCACGCCGCCCGCCGTCGAGATCGCTTCCTCGATCGGACGTGGCCCGCGCAGCACGACGGGATAACTCTTCGCCAGCGCGGCCAGTTCCGCGACCGAGGCGAAGGGCGCGCGAATTTTCAGCAGAGCGACCGCGGCCCCACTCAGGCGCCAGGCTCGCGCGGCCTCGTCGAGGAGATGAATTCCCCGCGCGTGGCGACTCTTGGCGGCGAGTTGCTCCAGGGTGAAGGCTGGTTTCAGGTCGATCTCGATTTCCGGTTTTGCCATCGTCCGCAACGCGCGGCCCAGTTGATAAAGCGCACCGCCTTCCCAACCGTATTTGGTGACCAGTAATTCGCCCGCGGCCGACTCACTTCCCGCGCGCACGACGACATTTTTCAGCGGCAAACCCTCGGCTTGCGCCAGAAATTCCGCCGGCCATTCGACCTCGTAACCACAGTTCGCCGCGACGAGGGGAGCGACCGCGATTCCGGCTTTCGCGAAAAGCTTCGCCCATCCGCCATCCGAGCCGGTCTGCGGCCACGACGCGCCGCCCAGGGCCATGATCACCGCGCGCGCGCGGAGCGTGACCGCACCTGGCGCCGTCGTGAATTCCAGCGCCCACTCGCCATTCTCCCTCCGCGGAAAAGCGGCCAGCTCATGCCGCGCGCGAAAACTCACGCCCTGCTTGCGCAGCCGCTCGATCCAGCGCCGCAGCAACGGCGCGGCCTGCTTGGTCATCGGAAAAATGCGGCCGCTCGTGCCGACAAACGTCTCGATGCCCAGCTCCCCGGCCCAGGCGCGGAGATCGTCCGGCGAAAAATCGGCCAGCAGTTTTTGCCAACGCTCCGTCGCATCGCCGTAGCGCGCGGGAAAATTTTCCACCGGCTCGGAGTGGGTCAGGTTCAGGCCGCCCCGTCCCGCCACCAAAAATTTGCGCCCGACCGACGCCTTGTGATCGGCCAGGACCGTCCGCCGACCCGCCGCCGAAGCCAGTTCCGCCGCGCGCAGTCCGGCCGGGCCGCCGCCCACGACCAGCACATCGACCTTTTCGGAACTCATATTGATGCTATCGTCTCGTCATCCCGAAGCTTCGGCAAGCTCGGGACTTCAGAGCGCGAAAGCCATGCCCCTACGTCACGAAGCGGAAATCACTCCACAGGCCACGCAGATATGGGACTCATTCCAGAAGGAGATGATTCCCTATCTCTTGTCGCTTTTGCCCGATGATCTCTTTTCGCCCGGTCGCGAGCCGGAGCTTTTCCTCCAGATGAACAAGGTGCTCTACGAGAAGTATGTCGCGGATGGCGCCCACATTCCCCGCGACATCCAGTATCGGCTCCAGCTCGACATTTGCAGCTTGATGCCCATTTTTCGGAAGCTGAAAAACATGGACGAACTCTTGCGGATGGTCTTCGATCCCAACCGTCCCGGGCCGTCGATGGCCACGCTCGGGCCGCCGATGAGCGCACAGATCGTCCCGCTGGCGGACACGCCCGCTTTTCGCGCGGAGTTGCGCAAGCAGCGCCGTAAAGTGATCGCCACCAACGGCTGCTTCGACCTGCTCCATGTCGGCCATTTGCAGTACCTCACGGAGGCGCGCGCGCTGGGCGATTTCCTCTGGATCGGACTGAACGGCGACGCCTCGGTGCGCGAACTCAAGGGGCCGGGCCGTCCGCTCGTGCCCGAGGCCGACCGCGCGGAGCTGCTCGCCGCCTGGCGCGTGGTCGATGCGGTGACGATTTTCCCGGACGTGCGCGCGACCGCTTTCCTGCGCGCGGTGCGGCCCGATATCTACGCGAAGGGCGGCGATTATACCGTCGCGTCGCTCAATCCGGAGGAGGCCGCGGCTCTGGAGGCGTGCGGCGCAAAGGTGGAAATCGTGAAGCTCGTTCCCGGTAAATCGACCACGAAACTCGTGCAGAAGATCGCCGAAAATAAAAGATCAGACGCGGCCGGCTCATGATCCGCGTCGAGAACGCCACCAAGCTTTACGGCCACGCCGGCGCCGACGGCACGGCGGTCCACGCGCTCAACGGCGTCAGCCTCCGCATCCCGCCGGGCGAATTCGTCGCCATCATGGGCCCGAGCGGCTGCGGCAAGAGCACGCTGCTCCATGTGCTGGGCGGACTCGACGTCCTGACCAGCGGCGAAATTTATCTCGATGACGAACCGATCCATCGCCTCGACGAGACGGCCCTGACCCGCCTGCGCCGGACCAAGATCGGTTTCGTCTTCCAGTTCTTCAACCTGCTGCCAACGCTGACCGTGGAGGAAAATGTGCGCCTGCCCGGCCTGCTGCAAAATCTGCCGCAGGAAAAAATCAGCCGTCGCTGCGCGGAACTCCTCGCCGCGGTCGGCATGGAACATCGCGCGCGGCACCGGCTGCACCAGCTTTCCGGCGGCGAAATGCAGCGGGCGGCGCTCGCGCGGGCGCTGCTAATGGAGCCGCGGGTCCTGCTGGCGGATGAGCCGACCGGCAACCTCGATTCCGAGGCGAGCGCACTCGTCGTGAAACTCTTTCGCGACATCGGCGAGCGGCACCGCACCACCATCGTCATGGTCACCCACAGCCGCGATGTCGCCGCCGCCGCCCATCGCATCGTCGAGATGCGCGACGGCCGCGTGGTCTCAAAATGACGGCGGTTTTTCCCTGGGTATTAATACGAATAGGTGATTTGTCCCGGAGGCGGCTACCTCACATTTCGTCCACATCCCACGCCGGGAACGGATCGGGCAGAGTCGCCCACGCCTCGAGCGGCCGCGCGACTTCCTCGTCGGTCAGGAGACAGGCATCGAGCTGGCGGCGCATCTCGCCCGCAAGCGGCGCGGCCTCGCCGATCAGAATCAATTCCTGGCGGCGATCGCCGTAGGGTTCGCGCCAGGTTTCCTGCATCCGCATCAGCGCCCCGGGTTCCTCCGGCCATTCCTCGCGGGGCAATGCGGCCCACCAGATGCCCGCCGCTCCGCAACTATTTTGCCGGAGCGTGCGCGAGACGCCGCCGACGAGGAGGTTCCGCGTCGCCAGCCAGACGAGTCCCTTGACGCGCAAAAGGCCGGGATGGTCCCCGTTGAACCAATCCCAGAACCGCGCGGGATGAAACGGACGGTGGACGCGATAAAGCGCGACGGCCAGTTCCGGCTCCGGCGTGCCGGCCTCTTTCCGTCGCGGACGCCGCTCGACCGCCAGCCCGAGCTCGGCCGGAGTGGCGCGCGCCGACAAAATTTCGGGCGGCACTTCGCCGTAAGCGGTTTCGATGACCTGCGCGTCGGGATTGGTTGACCGGAGGAGGCCCGTGCAGGCCTCGCGCTCCTTGTCATTGAGCAGATCGCATTTGTTCAAGACGATCAGGCTCGCGCCCGCGATCTGCTCCTGCTGAAAATCGCCCAACGATGTCTCGGAGGCCGGTCTTTGGGCCGCCTCGAATAAATCGAGCGCGTCGACCACGCAGACGATCTGGTGCAGCTCGGCCCAGGGCGAAAAAGTTTCGGGCTGGCCGGGCAAAAGTCCGAAATGCCGCGCGAACCGCGCTGGATTCGTCGTGCCGCCGATCTCGACCAGGACGCGCTCGTAGCGGCCGGCGAGCGAAAAGTCGCGCAGCTGCGCGGCGATCCATTCGATCTGCGCCTGCTCATCGCCGCCGGGAATTTCGAGGACGGTGTCGTTCGTCCGCCGCATTGCGCCGCAAAGGCCGCGGAGCGCCCTGGCGTCGAGGTTGAGCGGGCCTGGATTTTCCACCAGCACGGCGAGATGGCCCCCGCGGTGTTCGCTGATGAAGTGATGCAGGAGCGAGGTCTTGCCCGCGCCGAGAAAACCTCCGACGAGCGTGACAGGCAGGCGGCGGTTCATGCCGAAAGTTAGAATCGATCGCGCCATTAGCCAAGGTCTCAGTCCGGAGCGGCGGTCGTGAAGGCAGTGGATGGGCGATACGCTTTCTCTCTGCGTCGGCGGTCAGAGACCGCCGCTACACCGGACGACACGCTTTCTCTCTGCGTCGGCGGTCAGAGACCTCCGCTACACCGGACGACACCCTTTCTCTCTGCGTCGACGGTCAGAGACCGCCGCTACACCGGGCGATACGCTTTCTCTCTGTGTCGACGGTCAAAGACCGCCGCTGGACCGGGCGAAGCGGAGGCCATCGAGGTCCGCCGGCGCGTCCTTCGCCTGGAGCAGCGCAAAAAAGTTCGCGCCGAGATGATCGGGATGGGTCAGCGTGTTCCACGCGCCGAGGTTTTGCTGGATTTTCACCTGCGGCCCGCCCGCTCCGCTCAGTTCGTCGTGCGCGACGCCCATCAGGAACCGCTGCTGGTCGAGAAAACCGAGCGTGGCCAATCCCGCCTTTTCCCCGGCCTGCGCCAGCGCGGTGAAATCGACATGCGCGGTGATATCGCGCATGCCCGGCTCGGCGAGAACGTCGTCGATGCTGTGGTGCTTGACGAAGGCGGTCAAGGTGCCGTTGGAACGATGGGGGGCGTAATAAAGCGAGGCAGGATAACCGTAGTCGATGGTCAGCACGTAGCCCCGCCGCAGGGCGTGGCCGACCTCGCCGATCCAGCGCCGCGCGCGCAAATTGATCTCGGTGATGTAGCCCTCGACTGCCGGCAACGCGAGCGTGGCGATGGCCCCGGCCAGCTCCGGGTCGGCGATGGGTTGATCGCTCCAGCGCAGCAGATCGGCTTTGATATCGACGTGCTGTTCGAGCCATTGGCCGGAGCGATGGGTAATGGCCCGCACCGGAAAAGCATCGACGAGTTCGTTGGAGAAGAAGACGCCGACCGGTTGTTCCGCAGCGAGCGCGTCGAGATTTTCCAGCCAGGTCATGCGGGACATCAGCGGCGGCTCGGGCGCGCATTTCTGGTGAATGCTAGCGGCCCCCGACGATTGGACGATGACGTAACGGATCGTCTCGAAAAACTCGGGCGTTTCGCTGCGGCACCATTCGAGAATATCGCAGGCGAGCTGGCCGTCGTGCGCGCCCTGCTCGATGATCCAGAACGATGCCGGCCGTCCGAGCCGCTGCCACATCTGGAAGAATTGCCGGGCGAGCAGATTCCCGAAAAGCGGCCCGACGCTGACGCTGGTGAAGAAATCGCCGCTCCGTCCGATGGGGGAGGGCCCGCCCATTTTTGCGTAATAGCCGGAGCCGGGATGATAGAGCGCCAGCTCCATGAACCGGTCGAAACGCATCGGGCCGCCGGCGCGAATTTCGGCGCGGATGATTTCCTCGAGTTTCGTCATGGCCCGGAAAGGTTACCTTGAATTCCAGGGTTTCACCCGATCAAATTTGCTCTACAGTGAAAGCGTGACCCCCGAAGCCGATCCCCAGGAAAAACCGATCAGCCCGCTCCGTCCCCAGGAAGGCCTCGGCGCGCTCCATCTTTTTTACCGCATCGACCTGGCCGCCTGGCGGATGAAGTCGGACGAAGAACGGGCGCGCGCCCTCGATCACCTCGAGGGGCTGGTCCTCATCGCGCGGCAGCAGGCCCAGACCCAGGTCGTCACGCTTTCGATGTTCGCGCGGGCCGACCTCGGCTTCATGATTCTCTCGCCCGACCTGCACGAGCTGAACGCGCTGGAGAAAAAAATCGCCGCTTCGCTCGGGCCCGACGTGCTGTTGCCCGAGTTCACCTATCTCTCGATGACGGAAAAATCGGAGTACACGCAAAAGGAGGAGGACTACGCGCTGGAGATCGAGAAGAGCGAGGGTCTCGCACGCGGCAGCGCCGAATCGGAGGCGAGGCTGATCACGTTTCGCGAGCGCATCCAGCATTACACGCACGACCGGCTTTATCCCGTGCTGCCCGAGTGGGAATATTTTTGCTTTTACCCAATGAGCAAGCGGCGCGAGCCGGAGCAGAACTGGTACGCGCTCAATCACGCCCGGCGGCGCGAATTGATGGGGGGCCACATGCGCGTGGGCCGCAGTTTCGCGGGACGCGTCCGGCAATTGGTGACCGGCTCGACCGGGCTCGACGACTGGGAATGGGGCGTCTCGCTCTTCGCGCACAATCCCTACGACATCAAGGCGATCGTTTACGAAATGCGCTTCGATGAAGTGACCCATACCTACGGCGAATTCGGGCCGTTCTACAACGGGCTGCCGCTGCCGCTGCGCGAAATTTACCGGCGGGTCTTGCTTGCTTAAGGCGTTTTCCATCCAAGTTATCGAATGAAGGTGGCCCGGACAACTCGTTGTCCGGGTGGCTGAAGGCCACAGGAGGTCATCCGTTGATTCGGGACTATTCGGTGACCTCCTGTGCGCTCGAAAGGATTCGAGCGCACCCGGGCAACAAGTAGCCCGGGCCACCCGCCGGCGGCGGGTCCTGCTCAGCTAATTCAGACCAGTCCCGCGACGATGTTGACGAACATGGCGAGGATCGCCGTGTTGAAGGCGAAGGAGATCACGCCGTGCACCAGCACCAGCCGGCGCATTTTCGAGGAGGAAACCTGCACGTCGGAAACCTGGCAGGTCATGCCGACCACGAAGGAAAAATAGGTGAAGTCGAGAAAGTCGGGGCTGCCCTTGCCCGGAAAAATCAGTCCGCCCGAAATCGCGGCGCGTTCGACCTTGCGGGCGTCGAAAAAATAAAGATGGGCGTACCGAAGCGCGAAGAGCGTGTGGACGAGGAGCCAGGAAAGGACGACCGCCGCGACCGAGAGGGCGATGTGCGCGGCGAGGTTGGTGGAGGAAAGATGCCGGGCCGAGCCGAGCAAAAGTCCCACCGCCAGGAGGCTCGCCGTGGCGGCAGAGATCACGAGAGTGAAGATAAAGGTTGCGCTGGAATCCTGCAGGCGGGCATTGCGCCGGGCCTCGTACGGGTCCTTGGTGCAAATCACGACCAGGGCCAGCACGATGGTGGTCAGCGCGAAGGCGTTCCAGGCCATGACGAGCTGCGTGGGGAAACTCGCGCGGCCGTACAGACCGAGAAAAGTAAGCGCGGCGATCAGACAGGCGAAAAATATCCGATGGTGGGCGTCGAGCACGTAGCGGGAGGACGGGACCGAGACGCCGGCTTTGGGGGAAGTTTTCATGATCGATCCTCGCGATCGCGAAGGCGCTTGGGCCGCGGGGTCCGCTTTAAGGCGTCAGCAGCAGGTCCTTGTCAAAGCGCACAAGCAGGTAACCGACGATGTTCATGCCGAGGCGATCGCAGTCGAGGCAGCTCGGCAGCTCGTAATTACGGAAGAAGATGCCTCGGTGCGAGAGGAATCCTCCATCGGTGCAAAGGGGAGAAATGGCCTTTTGCTGCGGGGTAAGCCGGCTCGGCCCCATCGTCGTGTCGCCCGGCAGGATCAACATGGTGAACATGTCGCTGTAATCATTCGGCGTGTAAAAGATGGCGAGCTTGCCGTCGATGTCGAGATGCTCGAGGGGTTCGTCGTAATAATTCATCCCCTGCGGGACTTTGGAGATGGGAAACCAGCTTTTGGTGAAGACATCCTCGGTCTGGGCAACCGGCTCGAAATCCTTGTCGAGATCGGGAACGACCCGCTTCATTTCCCGGCGAAAGGCGACGTCGAACCGGGAACCACGGCCCGCCAGGGCATTGTCGCCCCAGACGCATCCGCCGACCTGGAGGTAATCGCGCAGGTTCTGAATTTCCTGGTCGGTCAGCTTGAAATCCTTGTGCCCCGTGAAAAAAATAAAGGGCGGCTTGCGGGCGAGCAGTTCCGGTCCGCCGATATTCAGGGGAGTCGGCATCACTTGGCCCTTGATATGGCCCTTACTCCACTCGTTGATCTTGGCGACGAGATTGGGCAGGCTTCCCGCGTCGATTTGCCCATCCTCCATATGGACGTTGCAACCCCAGTCGCCATCCGCGTAGGAAGCCAGGTAAACCGGAAAGTTGGCCGTGACATTTTTTGGGTCGCTGTTCGATTCGAGGATATTATTCCGGTCGCGGCCCCAGCCCTGTTCCGTGGACATGATGCTTTGCAGACGTGCGACGGAGAGGGTATTGGGCTTCGACACGACCGGTTGCGTCATTTTGTTCTGCATGTCGACCGGGGTCACCGAGGGCGTGAGGTCCGGGATGGGAACGCTGAAACTCGCGGTCGGATTGGGCGAGGTGATCGTCGTGGTGGGAGTCGAGACGGTCTGGGTCGGCACGGAGACCGACTGTTGGGGCGGAGGCGGGGGAGGCGGAGGCGCGGAAGGCGGCAGATAGGTCTTGGTGAAATCGTCCGTGGGCGGATGGAAGGCCGGGAAGATGACCCAGGTCGCCACCAGGACGAAGAGGATCAGGTGGAACAGGACGGCGCCAAAAAAATAAGCCGAACGGGAGATTCTTTCCGTCCAATGCCTTTTTTCACTCGTTGGTTCGCCAGCCATAGGTCCCTAATCGCCCGGTGTGCCGAAGGCCAGATTTTTCACCTTGGCCGCCGCGCAGGCGTTGAGCACGTCGACCACCCGTTGATGCCGCGTGCTCCGGGACGGAGTGACGACCACCGGCTGGCCGGCATTGGCGGCGACCACTCCCTCGAGGCGATTGACCAGTTGCGGCAGCGCCCGGTCGGCCGGCGTATCCATCGGCGCGCCGGAAACGCTCACCTGGCCGTCGGAATCAATACCCACCTCGACCGGCACGTCCCCGCCCGGCTTGCCGCCGGGCAGTTGCGTGGTGAGGCCGGCCTCATGCTTTTGCGCCCCGGCCGAAACCATGAAGAAAAGTAGAAGCACGAACAGGATGTCCAGCATCGGTGCGATCTGAAATCCAAATTCTCCGTCGCCTCCAGCTCCGCCTGCCATAAAATATGCCTCAGTTTGCAGCGGCTCCGCCCGCTGCGGCGGCGGGAGCCTGCTTGTTGTTGCCGCCGATCAAAACGGCAAAGGTTACCGTGCTGATGCCCGCGCTTCCGCAGGCACTCATCAGATCGGAAATGTTACTATACTCCACATCCTTGTCCGCGCGAATCACGACGTAGGAGGCCGGATTTCGTTGATGCTCGGAGGCGAGGACGCCTTCCATCGCGTCGGCCGTGGCATAGGAAATGCCATCGAGGGAGAATTGCGCCACGCTGTTGACGCCGTCCCAGCCGACATTGACCACGATCTCGTCCTTGGCGTGGGCTTTCTCAGCCGGCTTGGCATGCTTGGCGTCGGCCAGCTGCAGGTTCTTGTCTTTCTTCAACACTTCCGTCGAGGTGATGGCCATGAAGAACAACATCAGCACGAGCAGCACGTCGACCATGGGCGCGACCTGGAATTCCGGGTCGCCGTCGGTGTCGATGCGGCGGCGTTTACGTTGGCGTTTAATAGAGGAAGAAGCCATGGCCAGAAAAACGAATGAACGGCGACCGGCAGGCCTCAGGTTCCCCAGTCAAGCGCCGTGTGGCAATTCGGGCACGGCGTCGTGCCGACGGCGATCGGCGCGTTGCAGGAGGGGCAGTTCGTGGTGACGTTGCGGGAGACTTTTTGCGAAACGCCGGAGCGCATCTGCCGCGACTTGGCCGACTGGTCGGTACCGAAGGTTTCGCCGATGCGCACCCCGGAAAGCTGCTCGTAGGGGATGTCGTCGAGCAGGCGGTAGACCTGCGACTCGGCGTGGAGAATCGCGCTCTGGGCGCGGGCGCGCAGGATGTAGAAAAAGATGAACGCAGGCACCGCGACGACCAGGCCCGACATCGTGGCCACGAGCACCTCGCCGATCTTGCCCGCCAGCAACGACGGATTGGCAATACCGTTATCGCCCAGGGCCTTGAAGGCGCCGATCATGCCCCAGACCGTGCCGGTCAGCCCGATCATCGGGGAGACCACGCCGATGACGGAAAGATAGGTCGTGTTGGTCTTCAAATCATTGGCTTCGCGCAGCGCCGTTTCCTCGACGATGAATTCGACGGCGTCCTTGTTCCGTCCCACCCGCTCCAGTCCGTTTCCCAGCACGTTGCCGAGGAAACAACGGTTGGCTTTGCAGATGTTCCAAGCTTCCTGGTAATTCCCGGCCTTGAACGCCTCCCGCAACCGGGCGATCAGCGCGGGCGGGGCGAGCTTTTTGGCGCGCAGGATCACGAACCCCTCCGCCGTAAACCAGACCAGGCAGATCGAAGCGACCCCGAGGATATACATGACGAAACCGCCCTGGTAGAGCATGTCGGCCAGCGTGGTCGCCTTGGGCGCGGCGGGGGCGCCTCCTGTCCCGGCATCGGCGCCGGCGGCGGACGTCGAGGCTGCGGGTGCGGGCGTACCGGCGTCCTGGGCGGGCAACGCATTGAGGAAGAGCGACGCGGTCAGCAACACGAGCGCGAGCCAGCCGGTTTTGAGTGAGAGAGATCGAGTGGAGGGCATAATCAATTGGGGTATAAACGGAATCGAGGGGTCAGACCATACGGGTGGAGGGAAAACTATTCAACCCCCAGGTCCGGATGGTGATCGCGCAGGTCCTTCGCGTAGCGATCGGCCTGCGCCACCAGGTTGGGGTTTTGGTAAAACATCGTCTTGACGGTAAGATAGGCTTCGAGCGCCTGCTGCGGTTTCTTCTGCGCCTCCAGGACCTGGCCATAAACCAAAAAGGCGTTCGCGTAAAGCGCGCCGTCCGAGGGCGAGGGCGCGATGTCTTTGTTCGCCTGGTCGATGATCGGCTGCACCGCGGCGAGCGCGTCGTCGATCTTCCCCGCGGCGAGGCTCAACGCGGCCTTGCCCGCCACGGCTTGCGCGTGATATTTGCTCCCCGGATAAAGCGTGTCGATCTGGTTGTAGGTGGCCGCCGCGCGATCACCCTGACCCTGCGCCGCGTAGGCCTGCGCGAGTTGCGCCATGGCCTCGACCACCCAGTCGGCGGGCAGGCCCGCATATTTTTTGACCTGCGGTTCCAACGCCGCAATCACCGCGCCCGGCGTCGCATCGGGTCCCTGGACCTTGGCCACCTCGGCGGGCATCGCCATGCTGATCGATTTGATATCGGAGATCGCCACGGGAAATTGGGCGACGCCTCCGTTGGAACTGCGGCTTTCGATCGTGACCTGGCCATCCGAAACGCCGACGATGCGCCCGTTCACGCTGGTGCCGTCCGTTTTTACGATCTGATCTGCCGCAACCCAGCGAAGTGCCAGAAGGATAAAGGCTAGCGCCATCGCGACGGTCCGACCGACCCGCCCGCGAGAAAATAGGGAGCCAATTACCATTAAGTGAATTTAGCACCATTTGTCGTCGTGCCGTCAATGGAAACGCAACT
Organism: Methylacidiphilales bacterium; assembly: GCA_965226715.1. Classification (GTDB taxonomy): domain Bacteria; phylum Verrucomicrobiota; class Verrucomicrobiia; order Methylacidiphilales; family UBA1321; genus JABDGH01. The sequence goes on from CBDDEB010000003.1 coordinate 287,562, forward strand.
TATTCCAAAAATTTTGTTCAAGGCCCTTTTAACGCTTCGCTTTGATCTTGATCCATGCCTAACCTCCGAAACATGGCAACCGACGCGCGGAGCGTCAGGTGTTACTTGGTATTCGAAGTCCTATGATTCTTGTTACAGGGGGCACCGGATTTGTAGGACAGGAAGTGGTCAGGGAACTTCTCGCCCAGGGCGGCCGCGTGCGCCTTCTCGCTCGCCATCCCGAACAGGCGGCCCGCTTCACCTTCGCCCGCCATCCCCGGCTCGAATGGATCCAGGGCGATGCGCTCCGGCCCGAGACGCTGCCCGCCGCCATGGCCGGGGTGCAGGCGGTCGTTCATCTCATCGGCATCATCGCCGAGACCTCGCACGTCACCTATGAGCAGGCCCATATCGAAGCGACGCGCAATCTTCTCCTCGCCGCGCGGCAGGCGGGCGTCACCCGCTGGGTCCAGATGAGCGCCATCGGCACGCGGCCCCACGCCCGCTCCCGTTACCATCTCACCAAATGGCAGGCCGAGGAACTCGTCCGAAAAAGCGCGTTCGATTGGACCATCTTCCGGCCCTCGCTCATCTACGGCTACGACGAGCACGACCGGCTCCTTAATCTCCTCCGGCGCCTCCTTTCCTGGCCGCTCGACGTCGCCCTGCTCTATGCCTTCCCGCTGCTCGACGGCGGCGCGCCGCTCATCCAGCCGGTCAGCGTGCGCGAAGTCGCCCGCTGTTTCGCCCTCGCCCCCGCGAAGGAGGCCGCCATCGGCCAGACCTACGATCTCGTCGGACCGGTCGCGTTTTCGTGGCGGGAAATGATTCTAAAAATTCTGGCCGCGCTCGGGAAAAAAGGTCTCTACGAGGAAATCCCGCTCCTGCTCCTGGTGCGCAAACTTCTCTGGCTCGCCACGCTTCTTCTTCCCTTCCTGCTCATCGCGGGCCTCTCGTCCCACACGCTCAGCCCGATGGCCGCCGAACTCGGCGCGGGCCTCTGGGTGGCGCTCATCCTCATGGCCATCCGCTGGCGGCGCGTGATTATCTTCTGCATTCCCGGCGAGCCGCTCATCCTCGCCAGCGAAGGGCTCAACGCCTTCGCGCCCCGCTCCCTGCGGGCCAGCGAGATGCTGAAAATGGCCGTCGAAGACAACACGGGCGATCCCCTCCCCGCCACGCGGACCTTCGCCTATGTCCCTGAAACCTTCGAGCAGGCCCTCGCCAAGATTCTGACCTAGCGGCGATGGGCGACTCGGGGCCATGCTCCCACGCTCCCTTTGGAAGCCCTGTGACAAACAGGTGACGTACGCCGCCGATCTTGCCAGAAAGTCGTCCGAGCTTTATTTTCCGGCGCTTTCGGGCATTCTCCCATCTCCCGGCTTCGCTCCTCTTTATGTCATCCCACGCTTTTCGCCTCGCTTTTTTCTGCCTGGTTCTCCTGCCGGGGCTGACCGGGATCTCGCGCGCCGGAATGACGGCCGACACGCCCTACACCGACCGCGGCAAGGCCGATTTCGACACCGTCCTGCAACTGCTCAATCCCTACGGCGTCTGGTCCAAAATCGACGGCAAGTGGGCCTTTACGCCGGCCGACCACGAGGCGCCCTACACCGATGGTCGCTGGATTTACACCGAATATGGCTGGTACTGGAAGGGCCGGCTGCCCCATAGCTGGGCGACGGAACACTACGGCTACTGGAAGCGCGGCGCCGACAAGGTCTGGTCGTGGTATCCGGGCCCTTACTGGCTGCCGGAGATCGTCGAGATTCGCGCCACCTCGAAATATATCGGCTGGCGCAGCGGCGAGGTCGACGAGGACGGCAACTTTGTGGAACAGCCGATCGACCGTTACAGCAAGCCCGATGAGTGGACCTTCGTGACGCTTGCCCAATTCGCCAACCCGATCAGGCCCGCACTCGTCGCACCGCCCGCCGTGGCCAAAAACCAGCTCGAGGAATCGACCGATTGCCGCCACACCTACCTGACCTATCGCGAGATCGACCGCCCCGGCCCTCACCCGGCCGACTTTGCCGATCTTTGCAAAGACGGCGGCATGCTCGCGCCCAAAACCTTGTCCGACGAGGCGACCGCCGAGGCCCCCACGCCGACGCCCAGCCCGGTGGCCGCGAATTCCCCGGCCGCGAAAATGACGGGGACCAATGCGCCCACGCTCATCGGCACCGACATTAATCCCGGGGCTGACACGCGCCAGGTGAAATACTGGGTCACGATGAGCCTGCCCACTTACTGGACCCCGCCCCCCGCCGACGCCAGACCGCAGGAGATTTATCTCTACCGGCCCGATTTCTACCAGGACGAGGACGGCATCGCGCGGCGAATCACGCTCTGGTTCAATCCCAGGAACCGGACCACGCTCAAGGACCTGCTCGGCGAAAGCGCCCCGGGCCTGAAAGGCGCTCCGGTCGCCGGGCCGTCGGGTCCCGCCACGCCCGCCGTGCCCGCTTCGGCTGAATCCGACCGCGCGCACGATCCGTTCCGCAGCCCCCTGGACGATCCTTATCATCCCGGCAGCGTCAGCCACCCGACCAATTCCTCGACGAAGTCTCCCGCTCCCGCCGGGACGAACATCGCGCCGCTGAATCAGAATTAAGGGTAGAGCATTTTCCCTTCACGTTGTCGCAAGGAAGGTGGCCCGGACAACTCGTTGTCCGGGTGGCCGAAGGCCACAGGAGGTTGTCCGTTGATGTGGGACTCTTTCGGTGACCTCCTGTGCGCTCGAAATGATTCGAGCGCACCCGGGCAACAAGTAGCCCGGGCCACCCGCATGCGGCGCGTCAATCTAACTGGAAAAATCTACTGGAAACTAGTCGGTCGAGGGCGGAGTGGCCATCGAGGTCGAGGGCGTCGTCGTCATGGGCGTGAACCCGCGGCCTTCGCCGGAGGTGAAAACGCGCGCGCCTTGACGCCGGGTGAAGAAAGCCCAAACCCAGCGAATGACCACGGTCAGCTTGTTGGTGAAGCCGACCAGAAAGAGAATGTGGACGCCGAGCCACGCCAGCCACGCCAGGAATCCGCTGAACTTCACCCCCGCGATCATGGCCACCGCGCGGGAATGGCCGATGGTCGCCATGGTCCCCTTGTCCCAATACTTGAAGGCATCGCGCTGGTCGGGCCGCAGGTGCGGGTCGGCCAGGTCGGCCTCAATCGTCCGGGCCACAAATTGGCCCATCTGGATGGCGGCGGGCGAAACGCCCGGCACCGGCGTGCCGTCCTTGTTGAGCACGAAAGCGATGTCGCCGATCGCGAACACCTCGGGAAACCCGGGGATGCTCAGGTCGGGATTGACCTTGATGCGGCCGGCGCGGTCGATGTCGACCCCGAGCGTGCGCGTGATCGGGTTGGCGCCGACGCCCGCGGCCCAGACGATCGACGACGCCTTGATCGTCTCGAGCGTGTCGGGCTTGGCCTTGGACGAGACCACCACGGTCTGCTCCTTGATGTCCTTGACCATGGTATCGAGGCGCACTTCCACGCCGATGTCCTCGAGTTGGCGCAGCGCGCTCGCGGAAAGATCGCGCGGCAGGTGCATCAGGATGCGGTCGGCCGCCTCGATCAAAATCACGCGCACTTTCGTCGGATCGATCTTGCGGAAATCGTGGCGCATGACGAAACGGCCCAGCTCCTTGCAGGCACCCGCCAGCTCCACGCCGGTCGGCCCGCCACCCACGATGACGATGGTCATCAGCTTTTTCAGGCGCTCGGGATCGTTGGTCAGCTCGGCCTTCTCGAACGAATAAAGAATTTCGCGGCGGATATGGAGCGCGTCGTTGATCGATTTCAGCCCCGGCGCATGCGTGGCCCACTCGGGATGGCCGAAGTAACTCGTCACGCCGCCCATCGCGATCACGAGATAGTCGTAGGTGATGCTGTGGTGGTGCATGATCACCGCGCGCGCTTTCAGGTCGATGGCCTGCACGTCGCCCAGTTCCACGCGAAGGTTTTCCTGGTCGCTCAGGATCGACCGCAGCGGCTTGGCGATCTCGACCGTCGAAAGCGTCGCCGTCGCCACCTGGTAAAGCAGCGGCTGGAACAAATGATGATTCTGCCGGTCGATCAGCGTGATCCGCGCATTCGCGTTGCGCAGCGACTTGGCCAGGTTCAGGCCGCCGAAACCGCCGCCCAGAATGACAATGTGGGGATTGTTCCGGTTGATCGGATTTTCCGCGGCGGTATCGCTCGCGGGCGCGACGGGGGACGGTGCGGTGGCGGTTTCAGACATTCGGCGAAACTATACACAGCGAATCGGCCATGGCAAACGTCATCGACCAAAGTTTACCCCTCTGCCATCCGCGCAAAAAAAGCGATGACACCACGCGTCGAGCTGTCGCCCGTTCTCAGGCTTTCAGGTTGAGGCCGGCGCGGGCGGGGCGGGCTGCGCGGGTGCGGGCGGAGTCGCCGGCTTCGTGGTCGGCGCGGCGCCCGGCGCGTTGTCCTTTTCGACCTGCTTCGCCTTTTCCTCCCGCAATTCCGAGAGAAGCCGCATGGCGACGCCGCGTCCCCAGGTCTGCCCGATCTGCATGCTCTCATGCATGATCTGCGGCGTGGCGGCGAGCACCCGCTGGCCGGCCGGCGTTTCATAGAACGCGTTGACCGCCTTCAGGTCGTCCAGCGTGTAATATTTGGCATAGACCGGGACCATCTGGTCGACCAGCTCCTGAAGGTTCATCTCCTTCTCGAACCGGTCCCAGAATTCGGTCGAAACCGAGCTGTTCTGCATCCGGAAACTCGTGATCATTTGATCCATGATCTGGTGCGTCATCTTGATCGTGCCGGTCAACTCCAGCAGCTTGCGGATCTCCACCGCCTTCGCCGGATCGACCGGCGGTGCGGCCTCAGCCGCGGGCGCGGAAACGGCCGGCACCGACGGCGTGGCCGGAGCCGTCGTCGTGTCCGGCACTTCGGCGCGGGCGGTGACGAGGCAAGCAAGAAGCGGAAGCAGGCAGAGCAAGGACGGGAATTTTTTCATGGAGGGGACGAGGTTGGACAAAGGGTTACCGACCGTCCGAGTGTGCGATTATCATGACGGAATTGCGAACTTTCTCTCTGCTTTTATTCTACGATGTCCCGGTCTTGATTGGAGTTTCGTAACGGGAAAAATCTTCTAGGATCAAAGCAATGAATCTCAAGCTTCCCCGCGGCACACTTGATAAGCTCTGGAGCGATCCGGCAAACTGGCGCGGCGGCATTTACTCCTGCCAAGCCGATCCACGGATCATCGTGCCCAAGAGAATCAAGTGGATGGGCTGGACGATGAACTTTGCCCATCGCTCCGCCTGGATCAGACTCGCTGTCGGAATTGCCGTGGCGATCGTTCCGCTTTTTCTGTCGAAAGCCTATGACAATCGGTGGTTTCCACCGGTCTGGATTGCCATCCTGATCATCGTCTCCGTCGTCACGGGGCGGATGGGATCCTCGACCGCCAGGTTCGAAGATCCCTAGACGGACGCGCTTCCTCGTTCCCCCCAACTACAACTTGGGAACGAGATGAACGAGGAAAAGGAAAACCCCGCTCCATTAACTACGCCTGCCGCGCCCCTCTTTACGCGCGTCCCTCCTTCGGTTACGCTTTTTCGCTGTGACTGCCTTTGATCTCACGGAAGCGGAAAATACCATGAGCGAGCCCGCGCCGCGCCGGCCCGGCGGCCGCATGGCGTCGCGCCCGCTCCATTTCATCTGGCTCGCCGACGGCTCCGGCTCGATGCGGGTCGAGGGCAAGATCCAGGCGCTCAACCACGCCATCCGCGAGGCGATCCCCCACATGCGTTCCGCCGCGCGGGACAACCCCCACGCCGCGGTTTTCGTCAACGCGATCCGCTTCGCCGACGAGGCGCGGTGGATGGGCGGCAAGCTCACGCCGGTCTCCGAATTCCGCTGGCAGGACATCGAGGCCCAAGGCGCCACCGCCATGGGCGAGGCGCTCGCCATGGTCGGCGAGACGCTCCAGCCTCCGCTCATGACCGATCGCGCGCTTCCCCCCGTCCTCGCCCTCGTCACCGACGGTCTGCCCACCGACGATTTCCAGGCCGGTCTCAACCATCTTTTATCCAAGCCGTGGGGCCGGCAGGCATTGCGCATCGTCGTCGCCATCGGCGAGGATTCGGCCTCCAACGAAGCGCAGGAAATCTTCCGCGCCTTCATGGCCAACGACAACCTGCGGCCTTTTCACGCGAACAATCCGGAAGCCCTGGCGGAACAGATTCGCTGGGTCTCCACCGCCGTCCTTCAATCGGTCTCCTCACCCGCCGGGCAGACCCATGGCGCGGCCTCGGGCACCACCGCGGCGGGCTGGACCACATCGCTCCCCCTCCTGACCGGGGTCGATTTCGCCGGACCGGATGAGGCCGACGTATGGTGATGTCGTTGCGGTGGGCGGCGCTGAGCGCCAGTGTGCAGGGAGCTTCCCACAAGCGGGGCGGACAGGGCAACCAGGACGCGGTCCGGCTCTGCAATCCCTGCGCCGAGGACGACATACTTCTGTTGGCCCTCGCCGACGGCCACGGCAGCACCCGCAGTTTTCGCAGCGCGCGCGGCTCGGCGCTGGCGGCCGAATGCGCCCTCCGCGAATTGCGCCGCTTCACCCGGCGGCTCGGCCCCGACGCCCCGCTCAGCCGCGTCCGCAACCAGGCGCAAAACCGGTGGCCGAGAAATCTTGTCGCGGCCTGGAAAAGCGCCGTGCGGGCCGACCTCGTCGCCAATCCTTTTTCCCAGCTCGAGTTCGCCGCCTTCCCCGAGCCGCCCCCTGTGGTCAAGCCCGGCGCGGAACTCCCCATCAGCGCCTATCTCGCCTACGGCGCGACCCTCGTCGCGGTGGCGATCACCCGCCGCTACATCCTCTACTCCCAGCTTGGCGACGGCGACATCCTTACCGTCGGAGCCGACGGCCGCGTCGCGCGCCCGTTGCCGAAGCGGCACGAATTCATGGCCAACCAAACCGTGTCGCTCTGCTCCTACGACGCGCCGGGCGAATTCCAGGTCCGCGTCGACGCCCTGCGCGCCGCCGCCCCTGCGCTGATCATGCTTTCCACCGACGGCTACGCGAACTGCTTCAGCCACGACGACGACTTCTTCAAGGTCGGCGCCGATTTCCTCGCCTACCTGCGCCACGAAGGCGCGGGCTACGTCCGCGAAAAATTGGAGGAGTGGCTCCGTCAATCCTCGTACGACGGCAGCGGGGATGATATCACCGTGGGCCTGGCCGCGCGCGCCAACGCCATTCCCGCCTCGGCCGGGTCGGGCGCGCCGCCGCGCGACAAACCAGCCCCTGCATTTTCTCTTCCATGAACACCTTTCGTCCGGGACAAACCGTCTGGCTGGAGCTCGCCGGGGAGCGTTGCGAAATCAAGGAGCTGATCGGTTCCGGCGGGCAGGGCCAGGTCTACCACACCGCGATCAACGGGCAGGACTGCGCCTTGAAATGGTACTTCCCCCACAGCGCCACCGACCCGCAGCGCGCGGCCATCGAGCGGCTCATCCACAAAGGCCCGCCCAACGACCGCTTCCTCTGGCCGCTCGACATCGCCGTCTGCCAGGGCCTGCCCAGCTTCGGCTATCTCATGCCGCTGCGCGACCCGCGCTACCGGGGCATGGCGGAGCTGATGAGCCGCGAGGTCGACCCGACCTTCCGCACGCTGACCACCATGGCGCTCGAGCTGGCCGACAGCTTCCTGCGCCTCCATTCGCTCGGCTTCTGCTACAGCGACATTTCCTTCGGCAACATTTTCTTCGACCCGGTCACGGGCGAGATTTCGATCTGCGACAACGACAACGTGGCCGTCGACGGCGAGGGCTTCAGCGACGTCCTTGGCACGCCCCGCTTCATGGCCCCCGAGATCGTCCGCGACGAGGGCCGGCCCAACATCGGCACCGATCTCTACTCTCTCGCCGTCATTCTCTTCTACATGTTCATGGTCCATCATCCGCTCGAAGGCCGCCGCGAAAGGGAGATCAACTGCCTCGACCTGCCCGCGATGAAAAAGCTCTACGGCACCGACGCGCTCTTCATCTTCGATCCCAAGCACGGCGCGAACCGTCCCGTCGCCGGCGTTCACAACAACGCCACGCTCTTCTGGAATCTCTACCCCGGCTACGTGCGCGACATCTTCACCCGCGCGTTCACCGAAGGCCTGCGCGACGCCGGGGCCCGCGTGCGCGAAAGCGAGTGGCGCACCGTCTTCACCCGGATGCGCGACCAGATTTATTACTGCAACCATTGCGGCGCGGAAAATTTCCTGGCCGACGAGGGCGACCTGCCCGTCCCGCTCCTGGAACAAAAATGCTGGTTCTGCCAGCACGTTCCCATTCCGCCGATGCGCCTGCTGCTCGGCCGCCTTTCCATCGTCCTCAACCAGGACACCATCCTCTACGCCCATCACCTCGACGCGAACCGGCGCAACGATTACTCCGAAATCATGGCCGAAATGGTCCCGCACCCGACGCGCCCCGAAATCTGGGGCCTGAAAAATGTCTCCGGCCAGAGCTGGACCACCCTCCCGCCCGCGGGCGGCTCGATCGAAGTCCCCCCCGGCCGCTCCGTCTCGCTCCTGCCCGGCCTCCGCATCCGTTTCGGCACCGCCGAAGGCACGATCCTCTAATTTTTCCGTCATCCTGAGCAAGCCGAGCTTGTCTCGGCGCCGTCGAAGGACTCTCACTATTTTTCTCGGGAGGCTTCAATCTGCCACGGACACGCACCCTCCGCGAAGCCGCTGTGCGCAGTCACCGCGCTCCGCAGGAGCATTTTGATTGTCCGCCCCAAACCCCGCGCGTAGGCTTGTTTCCTGCTCCCACGCCCTTGGGCTTACGTTTATGCACAACCGTCTATCCTTGTCGCGCGAGAGCTTTCGCGAACTCGCCCATCGCGGCAACCTCATCCCGGTCTATCGCGAAATCATCGCCGACATGGAAACGCCGGTCTCCGCCTTCCACAAAATCGACACGGGCGACCACTCCTTCCTTTTCGAGTCGGTGGAAAAGGGCAACAAGTTCGCGCGCCATTCCTTTCTCGGCGCCAGCCCGCACCTGATCTTCCAGGCCCACGGCAAAAACATCATCCTGCGCGAAGGCGCCGAGCAGCGCGCCTACACCCTGCCGGAAAAGCAGGACCCGCTTCACGAACTCGAGCGCCTCATGGCCGGATACCGACCCGTCCCGGTCGAAAATCTGCCGCTCTTTTACGGCGGCGCGGTCGGCTATCTCGGCTTCGAGGCGGTGACCGAGTTCGAGCCCACCGTGCCCCGCGCGAAAACCGACGACCTCGGCGTGCCCGACGCCTATTTCTTCGTCACCGACACGCTCCTCATCTTCGACCACCTCGAGCGCCGCATCAAAATCGTCGCCAACGCCCACGTCTCCGACCCGGTCCACGCCGACGCCGCCTATGACGACGCCATCGCCAAGATCGGCGAACTCGAAGCCCGCCTCGCCCGCGCCGTGCCCGGCCGGCTGCTTCCCGTCTTCAGCAACGTCGAGCCGCTCGAGCCGTCGATCAACATGAACCGCGACCAGTACGTGAGAATGACCGAGGCGATGCAGGAATACATCCGCGCGGGCGACATCTTCCAGGTCGTCCCGTCGCAGCGCTTCGAGGTCCCCTTCGAGGCCTCCGCCATCGATCTCTACCGCGCGTTGCGGCTGGTCAATCCGTCGCCCTACATGTTCTGCCTCAAGCTCGGCAGCATGGCGCTGGTCGGCTCGTCGCCGGAACTCCACGTCCGTTGCGAGGAGGGCAAGGTGCAGATCCGGCCCATCGCCGGGACGCGTCCCCGCGGCCAGACGCCCGAGGAGGACGACCGGCTCACCGCCGAGCTGCTGGCCGATCCCAAGGAACGGGCCGAGCACGTCATGCTGGTCGATCTCGCCCGCAACGACGTCGGCCGCGTCTGCAAATTCAACACGGTGCGCCTGACCGACTTCATGATCACCGAGCGCTACTCGCACGTCATGCACATCGTCTCCAACGTCGAGGGCGAACTTAACCCGGGCCACTCCGCCTACGACGTCATGCGCGCGACGTTCCCCGCCGGAACGGTCAGCGGCTCGCCGAAAATCCGCGCCATGCAGATCATCGCCGACATGGAACCGACCTGCCGCGGCACCTACGCGGGCGCGGTCGGCTACTTCGGCTTCTCCGGCAACCTCGATTCGTGCATCGCCATCCGCACCGTGCTGCTTAAGGACGGCAAGGCCTACCTCCAGGCCGGCGGCGGACTGGTCGCCGATTCGACCCCGCTCGGCGAATACCAGGAATCGGTCAACAAGGCCAAGGCCGGCCTCAAGGCCCTCGCCATGGCGAAGCTGTTTTAGCAATCGCCTTGCCCAGCCGCACTTGCCCCGGTAATCTTCCCCCGTGAGCGAAATTATCTTTGAAGTCCAGCAGGATGAGATCGATGGCGGCTACGTAGCGACTGCTCTGGGCCATAGCATTGCCACACAAGGCGAAACTCTCGAAGAATTGCGCGCGATGGTTAAAGACGCCGTTCATTGTCACTTTGGCGATGGCGTCCCGGGCCCCATGCCTAAAATCATCCGACTTCACTTCGTACGGGATGAAGTCCTGGCCGCGTGAAAACTCCGCGCGATGTCTCCGGCCAAAATTTGGCCAAGGCGTTGCGGGTTTTAGGCTATGACCGCATCCGCCAGGACGGTTCCCACATCCGTTTGACCACACAACTTAATGGAGAACATCACATCACCATTCCTAATCACGATCCGGTCAAGATCGGCACTTTTAAAAGCATTCTGAAATTAGTGGCCAGCCATCATCGGATCAGCTTGGAAGCGTTGCTGGACAAGCTCGATTTGTAGTCTCTAACTATTCCGTCTAAATTCAGTCGCCATGCTCCTCATCATCGATAACTACGATTCGTTCACCTACAACCTCGTCCAATACTTCGGCGAGATGGGCGCGGACCCCCTCGTCCGGCGCAACGACGAAATCACCATCGCCGAAATCGAGGCGCTCCAGCCCGAGGCCGTCGTCATCTCGCCCGGCCCCTGCACGCCGAGGGAAGCGGGCATCTCCAACGACGTCATCAAGCAGATCGGCCCCCGCCTGCCCGTCCTCGGCGTTTGCCTCGGCCACCAGTGCATGGGCTACGTCTTCGGCGGCGATGTCGTCCGCGCGCCGCGCCTCATGCACGGCAAAACGTCGCCCATCCTCCACGACGGCAGCGGCGTCTTCGCCGATCTCCCCAGTCCCTTCGAGGCGACCCGCTACCATTCGCTCATCATCGACCCGCCCACCGTGCCCGAGGCGCTCATCGTCAACGCCCGCACCGCCGAGAACGAAATCATGGGCGTGCGCCATCGCGAATACCCCATCCACGGCGTCCAGTTCCATCCCGAATCGATCCTCACCCGTCACGGCAAGGACCTGCTCAGGAATTTCCTCCGCATCACCGCCGATTTCCACGCGAAGAAGGCGGCCTAAGCAACCGGATTTTGACGGAATTAATGGAATTGCTAAATTTCAGAGAGGGATTTTGACATGAAAGACATGAAGGCTGATGAAGGGGAAATTTTGATACGATTCGTATGATTAACAGGTTGGGCCGAAGGTGGAGCACCTGTCTTTAAAATCATGATTTTAATCCTATAAATCCTATCCTCCCCTCTCATGTCTTTCCTGTTCCTCCTGTCAAAATTCCGTTAATTCGGAAACCATTCCGTTAATTCCGTCAAAATTCAGAAGTCCCCGCCATGAAACACCTCCTTCACAGCCCCGTCTACAAAATGGCCTGCGACCAGTTCGACGCCGTGGCCGATTTCATGAACATCCCGGAGCCGTTGCGCGAGCGGACCAAGCTCCCCAAGCGCCTCGTCACCGTCTCGCTGCCGGTGCGGATGGATTCGGGCGAGGTCCGCGTCTTCGAGGGCCACCGCGTCCAACATCACCTCACCCTCGGGCCGACCAAGGGCGGCCTCCGCTTCCACCCCGCCGTTGAGCTGGGCGAGGTCGCCGCGCTCGCCATGTGGATGAGCTGGAAATGCGCGCTGGCCGATCTCCCCTACGGCGGCGCGAAGGGCGGCGTCGCGGTCGATCCGAAAAAATGCTCCATCGGCGAACTCGAGCGGATCACCCGCCGCTACACCAGCGAAATGATCCCCTTCATCAGCCCGCAGACCGACGTCATGGCGCCCGACATGGGCACCAACGAGCAGACCATGGCCTGGATCATGGACACCTACTCGCATCAGATCGGCCACGCCGTCCCCAGCATCGTCACCGGCAAGCCGGTCAGCATCGGCGGCTCGCTCGGGCGCAAGGAAGCGACCGGCCGCGGCGTCGCCTTTCTCGCCAACCTCGTCAGCGACATGCTCAAGCTCCCCGGCGACAGCCGCGTCATCGTCCAGGGCTTCGGCAACGTCGGCAGCTATGCCGCGGAGGGCATGGCCAAGTATGGCGCGCGCATCGTCGGCGTCAGCGACGTCGGCGGCGGCATCTACAATCCCAAGGGCCTCGATTTCCAGGCGCTCGAGAACCACGTCAGGCGCACCGGCGGCATCGCCGGCTTCACCGGCGGCGACAAAATCTCCAACGAGGACATGCTCGTCCAGCCGTGCGAAGTCCTCATCCCCGCCGCGATGGACCGCGTCATCACCGCCAAGAACGCGGGCCTGCTCCAGTGCCGCGTCCTGGCCGAGGGCGCGAACGGCCCCACCACCGTCGAGGCCGACGCCATCCTGCGTCAGCGCCCCGAGATCTTCGTCATCCCCGACATCCTCTGCAACTCGGGCGGCGTCATCGTCAGCTACTTCGAATGGGTGCAGGATTTGCAAAGCTTCTTCTGGGCCGAGACCGAAATCTTCGACAAGCTCTACCGCATTCTCGGCCGCACCCTCGACACCGTCCTCAAGGAAGCGAAGAAGCACGGCATCGACCATCGCACCGCCGCGCTTTCCCTCGGCATCCAAAAAGTCGTCGACGGCAAAGCCATCCGCGGCCTCTTCCCTTAAGCCACCTTATGTCCCATCCGTTCCATTCCATCCTGGTTGCCTTCCTGGCCCTTATGTTTTTGACCGGCGCCGCCCGCGCCGCGGACGACGATCCCGGCAATGCGCCGCCCTCCGATGCCTCGTCCACCAAACCGTCGGGCCGGATGATCACCCTCAGCGATTTCGGCGCGGAAGACCTCGCCTACCTCGCCGTCCCGGTCACGCCCCCCACCCTCGGCATCGTCCTCGTGCCCGACGCCTTCGGCCTCGACGACTTCACCAAGGCCGAGGCGAACCGTCTCGCCGGCCTCGGCTACCTCGTCGTCGCCATCGACATCTACAACGGCCGGCAAACGACCGATCCCGGTGACCTCGCCAATCTCGTCGCCAACCTCAACGCCGCCACGGTCATGAAGACCCTCGACGCCGGCATCCGCTTCTTTCACGAAAGCCCGAAATTTCGCGTCGACCACGTCGTCGCCATGGGCTGGGGCACCGGCGCGACCTACGTCTTCCAGGCCGCGCGCGAGAACAAAATGCTCGACGGCGCCATCACCTTCTACGGGCCGGTCATCACCGCCGATCACGTGCTCGGAAAATTCGTCGCGCCTCTCTGCGCGGTCTACCCCGACAAGGACCCCGTCGCCACCCACGAAACCGTCCTCGCCTTTCAGCAGCGGATGAAGGACGCCGGCAACGACTGCGACGCCTGGTTCATCGCCGCCGGCCCCGGCTGGTCCAACCCGAAGAGCAAGGCCTACAGCCCGGTCGAGGACAAGGAAGCATGGAAGGTCGCGCTCCCCTTCCTCATCCGCATCGCCGCCGAGCCGGTAAAGCCCAAGGGCGACTCGATCATCGACAAGGCCAAGGACAAGATCGAAGACTTTTTCAAGTAGTGCACCGAATTTTGACGGAATTACGGAATTCAAACGGAATTAACGGAATGAAGAAGGAGGCAAAATACAACAGTTTGCGTGAGGATGCGCAGGACGTGCGCCTCACGATGCGCCGCTTGAAAAATCTTGCGAAGACCTACTCTGCCGAGGAAGTAAAGCGGCAGCTTGGCCTTAATCAGAACCATCCGTAATCCTGAGCTTGTCGAGCAATGGTCAAGACTTCAAACGAAAGTTACTTACGCGAGTAACGGTCTTGAGCATAACGAATCGCATACCAATGCGAAGGGGGTTGTCACGCCGCCATACATCAGATGGCGACAGAAATCTCAAATGGCAGACAGACAGTCAAACTCTATCACTCGGTCAATCGCGGCAAGGCGATGTACCAGTTGGCATATTATGCCGGTGGCAAGCGGGTACAGAAAAACTTTGCCGATAAGTCGGAAGCCAAGCGGGTCGCGAAACAAATCCTCGGAGAATTGTCAAACGACGCGGAAGCCGTCGAAGCGATGGCGACTCCCGAGCTCGAAAGCCTCATAGCGGCCCGGCGAGTCCTGGCACCAAACTACGCCCTGCATGTGGCGGTGGAGGAACACGCGCAGGCATTAGCCAAACTCGGCAGGGCGACTCTGCGGGAAGCGGTCGAGTTCTTCCTGCGGCATCATCGGGCCGATATGCCCCGGTTGCCGTTGAGCGACATATCGGAGCAATTCGCCCGTTCGCGGGAACAATCGGGCCTCTCGCCTCATTACGTGTTCCTGTGCCGCAAATTCACGCGGAAGCTGGCGGAAGCCTTCCCCGGTCTTTGCCTGAGTGACCTGACCACGGCAGCGCTCGATAACTGGCTCGGCAACCTTAAGCTCGGGGCAACGACCAAGAACGACATGCGCCGGGTGTTGGGAACTTGCGGCAATTGGGCGGAACGGCAGGGCCATCTCCTCAAAGGGACAAACCCGTTCCTCGACATGATGCGTTACAAGGAAGACAAAGCGGCTGTTTCGATCTTCGCGCCGGAACAAATCGCCAGCCTGCTCAAGAAAGCTGATGCCGCCTTGCGGCCTTACCTGGCCATCGGTGCATTCGCGGGCCTGCGCACGGCGGAACTGCATCGGTTGGATTGGAGCGAGATTGATCTGGATCGGGGATTTATCACCGTGGCGGCGAGCAAGGCCAAGACTCGTCGTCGTCGGCTGGTGCCAATCTCGGACAATCTGAAATTGTGGCTCACTCCGATTCGGCAGGCCTCGGGGCCTATCTGCGTCCATGTCTGCGCCCAACATGCGGCAAGGGAGAAGTGCGAGGGCTTCACCTGGGCCAAGAACGGCCTGCGGCATTCGTTCATCTCGTACCGGCTGGCCATCTTGCACGACACAGCGCGGGTGGCCTTGGAAGCGGGCAACTCGCCGCAGGTAATTTTCGGCCACTACCGCGAGTTGGTAACACCGGAGGCCGCAACCGCATGGTTCAGCGTGAAGCCGCGACCTGAGGGGGTTGCGACGACTGTTTAACTATGAAAGGAGGTGCCTTGAAATAGAGATAAACCTGCGGTTTCGTCCGCAGTAGCCTACCGGCACTTGCGCGACCGGCAACGGTCGCGTGAGAAGCTGCTGGGACAATATACCTTTGCCCTTGTGGCAGGGAAATGACCGTGAGGAAATTTTCTGAATCGCCAGCGTTAGGCGATCCGAGGGTTAGGCTGGATGGTACGCCCAACACATGTGAACTGCCGCAGGCATCGTCAAGAACGAGGAGCCAAAGACGCTGTTTAAGGCTCTGACCAAAATGGTGCGCAGTCGGTTACTCCATCCTTTACTTGGAGTACACGAACAAAAGGACTGCCGGTGTAGGAGGCAGGGGCTAACCCATCCGTGTCGTCACAACTCAACAGGGAAAACCCGTTATCCCGCCTCCAGTGAGGCAGGCGCAGTCGCAAGATTCGCTGTCGGGATGATGGGCATGGGAAACTGGAAAAAGCGAAAGCCGTTCGGTAATCGAACGGATAGGGGCGGCGGTCTCCGCCCCGCCGCGAAAGCGGGCCGACTTCCAGTGGGTCATTCGTTACGAGAGAGTCGGTAGAATCTTCACAGAAGGGAAAAGCAAATGAACTCGGAAGGCGAGTGTGCGTCCCTCGGCAAGGCGTCCACATGGAACCAGATCGACTGGGCCAACTGTGAACGTCAGGTCAGGAGACTGCAAGCGCGTATCGTAAAGGCAACACGGGAAGGCCGCTGGAACAAAGTGAAAACTTTGCAATGGCTGCTGACCCACTCGTATAGCGGAAAGGCCTTGGCCGTGAAACGAGTGACGGATAACAAAGGCAAACGCACGCCCGGAGTGGATGGAAAGGTATGGAGCACTCCGGCGGCGAAGTTCAAATCGCTCGGGACGCTGCGGCGGCGCGGGTATCACCCGCAACCGCTGCGTCGCATCCACATTCCGAAAGCCAACGGGAAATTGAGACCGCTGGGAATCCCCACGATGAAGGACCGGGCCATCTCCATCGAAAGCTCTCGATCCGAAATGGAACTGCTCGAAGCCTTCCGCACCTTCAAGTATCCCAATGAGGTGGGACCGGGAGTCTGGGATATTCACTCGCCGCGCGTGCCTTCGGTCGAAGAAATTACCAGCTTGCTCGAAAAGGGGCTCCAAGTCTTGCCGAGAAATCAGTTTTGGGTGAACCCAGATTGCGGACTCAAGACTCGCGGATGGCCAGAGGTCGAGGAATCGTTAGCCAACCTGGTTGCAGCAACGCTCAAGGCCCGGACAGCACACGGGGCAAGTCGCCGTGGGGAGGTCGCATAACATTTTGCCCTTGGAGGGCATAACAAATGATTGCAGTTGGGTGCTAATATTTACCGAAAAAGTCTTGCCTCTTATGAAGGAAGCTGTTACTCTTTAGACACTTAGGAAAGGAGATGGCGGATGTCGATCCCTTGTCGAAGGATCAGTTCCGTTGTTTTGTGCTTAGATTTGCACCATGACCCCCTGGCGTCTCCTCATCCACGGCGCCGCCTCCCCGGCGCGGAACATGGCCGTCGACGAAGCCCTCCTGCGCGAAGTCCGCGAACCGGTCCTGCGCCTCTATGAGTGGAGCGTCCCCGCGATCAGCCTAGGTTATTTCCAGCCCGCCGCGCTCGCGGGAGATCGCTCGTTCGTGCGCCGCTACACCGGCGGCGGCCTCGTCGACCACGCCCGCGACGTCACCTACACCATCGTCCTGCCCCGCGCCCATCCCTGGATGGAACTCTCCATGCCCGAAAGTTACCGCCTCATCCATGAAGGCGTCCGGGCCGCCCTCGCCGCCTGCGGCATCGCCAGCGAACTCACCCCCGCCGCGCGCGCCGTCGAATCGGACGCCTGCTTCGCCAAGCCGGTCCGGTTCGACCTCGTCTCCGATGCGGGAAAACTGAGTGGCGCCGCCCAACGCCGCACCCGCGAAGGCCTGCTCCATCAGGGCAGCATCCTCCTGCCCAACCCGGCCCGAAACGCCGATCTGCGCCGCGCTTTCGCCCCCGCCTTCCTCGCCCGGCTCGATCTTGCCGCGAGCCCCGGCGAACTCACCTCCGCCGAATCGGCCCGGGCCATCCATCTCGAAAACGATCGC
The DNA here is from genome assembly GCA_965226715.1 of Methylacidiphilales bacterium. GTDB lineage: Bacteria > Verrucomicrobiota > Verrucomicrobiia > Methylacidiphilales > UBA1321 > JABDGH01. Next base: position 304,995 of record CBDDEB010000003.1, read on the forward strand.
TACGCCACCGAAGCCTGGAACCGCCTGCGATAGCCACCCTTTTCCGACGGAATGAACGGAATTAGGACCAAATTAACCAAATTTGTGGTGGAATTCCCGCGCCCGTTCCCCTCTTCCGTTAATTTGGAAAAATTCCGTTAATTCCGTCAAAAATAGATGGTTATAGACCGCATTACTTGTTGTTAAAAAATCGCCGTTTCGGCTAGGATTGTCTGCTTATGGCAGACCCCAAAAAAGCCGCCACTTCCGAAGGCGGCGACGAAGTTCTTTCATTCGATTCCAGCGTCAGTGCGGGCAGTTACGATGCCTCGAAATTAGGCAAGTTGGAGGGCCTCGAAGCGGTCCGAAAAAAGCCGGGCATGTACATCGGCGGCACCGATGAGCGGGCGCTGCATCATTGCATCTCGGAGGTGCTCGACAACTCCATCGACGAACATCTCGCCGGTTACGGCAAAAAAATCGAAGTCACCGTCCACGTCGACGGCTCGATTTCCATCCGCGACGAAGGCCGCGGCATCCCGGTCGACATCCACCCGCAGTACAAGATTCCCGGCGTCGAGATGGTCCTCACCACGCTCCACTCGGGCGGCAAATACGGCCAGGGCGGCTACATCTTTTCCGGCGGCACGCACGGCGTCGGCGCGAAGTGCGTCAACGCCGTCTCCGAATGGTTCGAGGTCGAAGTCTCGCGCGACGGCAAGGTCTACCACATGGAATTCGAGCGGGGCAAGACGACGAAGAAACTCGACGTCATCGGCAAGAGCAAATCGACCGGCACGCTCATCACTTTCAAGCCCGACCCCGAAATCTTCAAGGAGACGGTCGAGTTCAAGGAGGCGCTGATCGTCGGCCGCCTGCGCGAGCTCGCCTTCCTCAATCCCGGCCTCGAAATCGTCTTCACCGACGAGCGGGTCGATGGCTCGCAGCCCGAAAAGTTTTTCTACAAGGACGGCATCGAGGAATTCGTCAAGCAGCTCGGCAAGAACAAGCAGGTCGTCCATCCCAAGCCGGTCCGCATCTCGCGCGTCAAGGAAGCCGCCGTCATCGTCGAGGGGACGCCGCGCCCGGTGAAGCTCGACATCGTTTTCCAGTACAACGATTCGATCGCTGACCAGATCCTCTGCTTCACCAACACCATCACCAATCCCGACGGCGGCACGCACCTCGCCGGCTTCCGCTCCGCGCTCACCCGCGCCATCAACCAGTACGGCAAGACCAACACCCTCTTCAAGCCGAAGGACCCCGCGCTCTCCGGCGACGACGTTCGCGAAGGCCTCGTCGCCGTCATCTCGCTCCTCCATCCCGACCCCAAGTTCGAGTCCCAGACGAAAGTAAAACTTCTCTCGCCCGAGGTGGAAGGCATCGTTTCCTCCGCGACCTACGAAAGCCTGATGAGCTTCTTCGACGGCAACCCAAACATCGCCAAGCGCATCATCGACAAGGCGCTCAACGCCGCCCGCGCCAATGAAGCGGCCCGTCGCGCCCGCGAAGCCGTCCGCAAAACCGCCCTCTCCGGCGGAGGCCTGCCCGGCAAACTCGCCGATTGCTCCAGCCGCAATCCCGAGGATTCCGAACTCTTCATCGTCGAGGGCGACTCGGCCGGCGGCTCGGCCAAGCAGGGCCGCAACCGTCATAACCAGGCCATCCTTCCGATCAAGGGCAAGATCCTCAATGTCGAAAAGGCCCGCCTCGACAAGGTCCTCCAGAACGCCGAAATCCGGAACCTCATCATCGCGGTCGGCACCGGCATCGGCGACGGCGGCGAAGGCGCCTTCAACATCGACAAGCTCCGCTATCACAAGATCATCATCATGACTGATGCCGACGTCGACGGCTCCCACATCCGCACCCTCCTCCTCACCTTCTTCTTCCGCCAGATGCCCGAGCTCGTGCTGAAGGGCTACGTCTACATCGCGCAGCCGCCGCTCTTCCAGATCAAGCGCAAAAAGCGCGAGGAATATGTCGAGGGCGAGACCCAGCTCAACAAAATGCTGATCAAATTCGGCAGCGACGACGTCCAGCTCAAAAATCTCTCCGACAACAAAATCATCGCCGACAACGCGCTGGTCGAAATCCTCGACATGCTCGAATCGCTCGACAAGTTCACCCGCGCCATCGCCCGGCACGGCGGCGATTTCGGCGATTACCTGGCCAAGCGCAATCCGCGCACCCACGAACTGCCGCGCCATCTGGTCAAGGTCCGCGAAGGCAACCAGGAAACCGTCCACTATTTCGAGACCGACCACCAGCTTCACGAGTTCGCCAAGGAAAACGTCGACCTCCGCGTTTTCGGCCAGGAACCGGCCGAGGAAGCCGAGACCGACGGCGTCAACGGCACGAACGGCGCCGCCGAGAAGCCCGCCGCCCGGACCGCCACCGCTGGCACGATCAACCGCCGCCGCTGCATCCACGTCGAGCTCCACGAAAGCAAGGCCGTCGCCGAGCTCCTCAACAAGCTCGAACGCAAGGGCCTTTCTATCGACCAGTACCGCGCCGCCGACAAGCCCCTCTTCGAGCTCCTCGAAGGCGAGGGCGACAGCCAGAAAAAGCGCCCCATCTTTTCCATCCCCGAAATCCTCGACGCGGTCAAGGAAGTCGGCAAGCGCGGCGTCCAGATCACCCGCTTCAAGGGTCTCGGCGAAATGGACGCGAAGGAACTCTTCATCACCACCATGGACCCGACCAAGCGCCGCCTGCTCAAGGTCGACGTCTCCGACGCCGTCGAGGCCGAGGAAATGTTCTCGCGCCTCATGGGCGACGAAGTCGAGCCGCGCCGCCAATACATCGAGGATAACGCCCTCAACGTCCGTAATTTGGATATCTAGAAAAAGACAGGACCAAATTACCAAATTTTTCTAAATTAACGAAATTTTTGAAGCAGTGAATAAGGAAACAACAACCCATTCACCCTCTCGAAATCTGGTTAATTTGGTATAATTTGGAAATTTGGTCCTGCTTCCCTATCCCAGCATCGCCCGGCAAATCACCACCGCCGCGATCGGCCCGATCGTGTCCGCAATCAGCCCCACCGGGATCGCATGCCGCGACTTGTGGATGCCCACCGATCCAAAATAAACCGCGATCACATAAAACGTCGTCTCCGAGCAGCCGTAGAACGTCGCCGCCGTCAGCGCCGTGATGCTATCCGGCCCGTTCGTCCGGATCAGGTCGATCAGAAGTCCCTGCGCCGCCGCCGAACTGAACGGCCGGATCACCGCCATCGGCACCAGTTGCGACGGAAAGCCGACGAGGTCCGTCAGCGGACTGAGAATCCACGTGATCAGGTGCATCCCGCCCGCCGCGCTGAACATCCCCACCGCGGCGAGCATGCCGACCAGGTAGGGCAAAATCCGGCGCAAGACCTGCAGCGATTCGCGGGCGCCCTCGACGAACTCGTCGTAGACCGCGATCCGGCGCAGCGCGGCATAGAGCGGGAAAAGCAGGATCAGCCACGGCAGCATCAGCATCGAGAGCGAGCCGACCAGCCGCCAGATCCACGCCTGCTGGTAAAAATCGGGCGACACGCCCGCGAAATTCTCCTCGGCGATTTCCCGCCAGCGCGTCAAATGCAACAGCGCGTCGAACTGCGCGCCGAGCGCATGAGACACCTGCGGAAACGTCAGCCCGATCAGCATCCCGGTGAAAACGCCGGCGAAAAACGCCAGCACCCAATGCGCGCCCTTCACCCACGGGAGCGCCGCGTCCGTCGCGACGGCGCGCGCGGCGAGGTCGTCGCCCGCCCCCACCGATGCAGCCGCGGCGTTCGTCCCCACCGGCGCATTCTCCCACTGGCGGCGCGACCAGGCCGTCTTCTCCAGCAGCTTGCAAGTGCAGATCGCGCAGAATTGCGTGATCGCCGTCGCCGCGAGCGACGTGCCGATGATGACCGTGGGACTTTTTCCATGCGCCGCGGCCAGGAACGCGATCGCCGTGACGGGGATGAGCGTGATGGAGCTGGTGTTGATCGCGAGGAGCATGCACATCGCGTTCGTCGCCACGCCCGGCTTCGGGTTCAGCTTGTCGAGCTCGCTCATCGCCCGCAGCCCCAGCGGCGTCGCGGCGTTGTTCAGGCCCAAAATATTGGCCGAGACATTCAGCACAATCGCGCCCAGGGCCGGATGGTCGGCCGGCACCTCGGGAAAAAGCCAGCGCAGGATCGGGCGCAGCGCCAGCCCCAGCCGGTGCACCAGCCCCGCCTTCTCCGCCAGCCGCATCAGCCCGAGCCAGAGCGTCATGACCGCCAGCAGCGTCGTCCCGATGGGATAGACCGCCTTGATCGCGTAATCGATCCCCGATTGCCCGACATCGCCGATATTGCCGCGGAACCCGCCCATCAGCACCGCCAGCGCGATCGGCCCGAGCCAAATGTAATTCAACATAAAATTCCGTCGGCTCCCATAAATCCCATTCGTCCCCTAAGTCCTCTTCCCCGCGCCAGCCTGCCGAAAGACCGGTGAAAAAAGAAACAGAATCGCGCCGCCCAGGAACAAAACCGTCGGCAGATTGATCAACCAAGCCTGCTCCGGCGCGAACGCGTAAATCGCCCAGCCCACCGGCAGCGCCAGCGCGCAGGGCCACGCCGCCCATGGAAATTTCGCCGAGGCCGCCAACCCCAGACCGACGACATCGAGCACGAGTACGTCGTTGTAACTGTCGCGGTAGGCGGGCAGGAAAAAATCGGCCAGGAAAAGCCACGCCGCCAGTCCCGGCAACAAAAGCTCCGCCCGTTCCTTCCCGGCCACGCCGAGCCAGAAAAGATAAGGCACCGCGATGGCCAGCAGCACCGGCACAGCCGGAAAAGGCGCGAACCCGAACCCGCGCAACAACGCGTGCATCGATGAATCGGCGTAGGGAATCGCCACGTAATTGCCGACCGTATCGGTCGGAATCCCCTCGATGGTCGGCGGATACCTCTGCGGTCCCGGCCGGGGATCAAAATCATTCCGGTAGAGTTCCGAATGGGTTTGCATCGCCGAAAAATAATCGGTCCAGCTCGCTGGGTTGATGAGCAACGGCAGCCCGAAACCGAGCGCCAACCCGACCGCCGCGCCCGCGAGCTGTCCCCGCCGTTGCAAAACCACGAATGGCGCGAGCAGCACGAACGGCGGACGCAACGCCATCAGCAAGCCCGCCAGGCAGCCCGCCACGAAACCGTCGCCCCGCTTCGGATCGAGCGTCGCCGTCAGCCACGCCGCGAAAAGAAACGCCAGCAACACGTAGGCCTGCCCCCGTTCCGCATGCAGCCGCCACGCCGCCGTGTAGGTGAACCCCGTCACGGCCAGCGCCACCGCCCACCGCTGCCACGAGGCCGCGCATGCCCGCAGCCACAGCCCGCCCGTGCCGAGCAGCAGCAGCCATTGCGCGGTCAGCCACAGAAATTGCGCGACGCGATAAGGCAGCGCCGCCAACGGCAGATGGAGCAGCAGCAGCGCCGGCGTCGCCGTCGTCTTGCTCACCGGCAATTGCGGATTGTTGTAAACGTCGGCGAACTCCTCCGGCTCGCCCTCGCGCCATTTGTAACGATAGGCGTCGATCCCGTGCTCGAGCAGCCGCAGGCCCGTGATCCGGTTGCGCAAATCGATCGCCCCGCCCTGCGCCGTGTTGGCGAAGTCGACGCCGAAACTCACCAGCAGCGCGAGCCCGACCAGCACCCAGCCCACCGTCGGCAACATCCCTTTCATTGAGCCAAGAGCGTGTCTGGAAACCAGCCCCAGGTCACGCCGAATGGAACCCATGGGATTTAAAGGACCATAGTTCTCACCGGTCCCATGCGTCCCATTGCCCTGCGATCAAATTCCGTTACTCTTATAGAGTGATCGCCACCACCCCCGCGCTCTTTCACGCCCTCGCCTCCGTCCCCGTCCTGGCCGGAACCAGCCGCGCCGCGCAGACCCTCCTCGCGGAGGAAGGCATCGTGCACGACTTCGCCGCCGGATCGTGGATCGTCCGCGAAGGCCACGAAGGCCACGCCCTCTTCATCCTCGTCCAGGGCGACGTCGACGTCATCAAATACGCCGACGGTCCCCACGCCTGCACCCTCGCCACGCTCCGCCCGGGGGCCATTTTCGGCGAAATGTGCGTCGTCGATCCCGTCCCCCGCGCCGCCTCGATCCGCGCGCTCGGCCCCGTCCGCGCCATCGAAATCAAGGCCGCCACACTCCATCACCTCTTCCAGAAAATGCCCGACCAATACGCCATCGTCCTCCTCAACCTCGCCCGCGACATGGCCCGCCGCCTCCGCCAGCTCGACATCGCCTACGCCGCCTGCGCCTCGTGATGGCGCTCACTTCCTAAAAATCAGGTCAAACCACCAAGCCGCCCAGCTCGTTTTTCCACCCTGCGCCGGCGCTTCCTCGGGAGCTCGTGGCGGCGGTAACGTAAAGGGAATGTCCGCCGTCTCCTCCGCGCCACCGACCACCTGGACCACTCTTCCATGATAAACGGTCACGAGTAGCGGGGGAAGATCGGCCCGGTCGGTGTGAAAACGATAAACCTGCCCTGGTTCGGGCTCATCGCCGGGGTCATTTTGATTGCCAAGGAAATTCTTGTTCTGGCTGCCGTCGCTCAGCCGATTGAAGTCCACCACGGCGGGAGTCGTCATGGACTCGATGTCGTCGGCGCGCCACGGCAGCGTTTGCAGATCGCATTCGAGCATTCCCGGACGGATGAGTCCCTTGGGCGGCGGGTAAGAGACCGTCTGGCCGGCGGCATAGACGGGGAAGAGAGGATGATAGTCCTTGAGGCCCCGACTGATTTTCACGAGCGTGATCTTCCCCGAATGGTTGGAAAAGAACCGCCCGGCGTCGAGTTCCAGGTCCTCGTTCTTTAATTCGCTCGCAACCACCACTGCCGCCGGCGCGTCGAGATGGGAATCGCAATAGAAGTTATGCGAGCTCCAGCGTCCCTTTTCCGTTGTACGCTTGAATGCTCCCGACTTGGCCGGCGGCACATCGATGGTGATTTGATCGCTCGAAATGATGACCTGCAGGCCGATGAGGCCGGGATCATCGTAATCCCTCCACTCCGCCACCACGTAGCTGAGGCCACCGGGAAAGCCGCGGCCGGAGCCCAGGTTCAACTCAAACTGTAAAAACACAGCGACGACGAAGCACCCGAACAAGACCGAGAGAACGATGAGACAATTTTTCATCGGTCAACCCACACTGAATGGAAACCGGCGATGCGGAACATGGGCCCGGACTTCCTGGTATTTGCCATCGCGCCAGACGATAAAGTCCATGGTGGAACTCCGGGAAAGCGCCTGGATATAAAAGTATTGCATGGCCGTGTCGACCTTATACCCGTCCAGCCCGACAATCCTGTCATCCCGGCGCAGGTGACTGGCCTGGAAAAGCCAATCCGTGCGGGAATCGCCATCCCTCGCGACGTCGAACGTCATGCCTTGCGTGGGTACGCCCGAAAAGGACGCAAGATCGACCTTCTTCAACCCGTCGGGCATGATCCGCTTTTTCTCCGCGGCCTCCTGTACCGGAAAGTGCTTCGGATGTCCGGCATAGAGGGCGATCTCCGCCCACGTATCATCAAAGGTGTCGGTGATTTTCTTCGCCACCACCGCGGCTTCGTCCAGCCGCCCCGTACTTTCGAGGACGTCGAAGTACATGTTCAGGCCGTCCTCATCGCCCAAGTCCGCCGCCTTTTTGGCCAGGGAAAGCGCCTCGTCGAAGCGGCCGTGATCCAGATCATATTCCACCAGCGAATAAGCGTAACCGAGAGCCGACGACGGATCGTCGGCCTGGGCGAGACCCTGCCGATCCGCGTCCGCCCCCTCGTCATCCTTGCCCTCGCTCCGCAATAAATTCGCCAGATCGAAATAGAAGACGGGCTCGAGCACCGCATGCTTGCGCGTGATGATTTCGCGGTCCGCAACGCTCAGATGCTCCGCATCCAGGCGCTCGATTTTTTCGATCGGATTCAGGTTATAATCCAGGAAGCGCGCCGCGGCAGCCATCAGCTTGTCGTCCGGTACGCCCTCCGCGACCAAAACATAGTCGTCCGGATCGAGCTTGAGCCACTTCTCATCCAGCGGCAACGGTCCTCCAGGCGCCTGCTTCTGGATCGATTCGTTGTACTTCTTGTTATAGTCATTGACCGCCCGGATGGCCTGGTCGACGGGCAACTTCTTAATTCTTTCCAGCTCCGGTGTATCATAAAGAGGAATCTTCACTTGAGATTGAATAAATCCATACCGATTAGCGGTGCCCGACTCGAACACGGTGCCGAAGGGCACCACGTTGCGGTAGAAATTTTTCACCCTGCCATAACCGGGCATTCCCAGCACGTCCTGATACGGCACCTCCCAGATGCGCCAAGTTTTTTTCGCCGCGATCCAATCCGCGATCTGTTTTTTTTGTTCGCCCACCTCCTTGAAACCGAGCTGCAAGCGCTCCAGGTCGTAGCCTGGTACGCCGTGAAGCAGGGCGTCGAATTTGGTGAAGATAATCTCGATCTGCGCGGGGTCCTGCGCCGAATCGGGTTCGGGGCTTTTGGAGACAATGTCGGCCAGCACCTGGCGGCGCGACGCATTTTTGAATCCGCCGGGACCGATCACGCGCACGACTGTCTTTCCGCCCGAATCGAGCGAAACCGTATCGGTTTCCGGCTCGGAATAGACGGACGCGAGGTGATCCAGGTCGAACGGCGCCGCGCCCTCGATTTTCAAAATCTCATCCAGTTCATGAAACTCGAGGTCGAGTTTATATTCCTCGTTCTTCGCATCGTCACTTGAAAGCTCGTAAAATGGGCTTCGTCCCGCGATCCGTCCCCAGTCGGGAATCAGCGTTTCCGGATTCGTCTTCTGCTCGTCGGGCGGCAGATTTGGATCGGGAGAAGGTTGCGGCACGACCGCTTCGAGATGCCGGTTGGCGACCTTGTCGATCAGGTCGAGCTCCAGGATCTGGAACCACACGATTTTCAGCAGCAGCGGCGACTTCGGCGTGACCTCCGCCTTGCGCCAATCCTGCGTAGCCAGTACTCGAAGCGCGGCGATCCACGGCTTCGCGGAACCGGGAAGATCGGCCTGCGCGCTCAAGTTATCGAGGTGCGCCAGCGCGTCGAGTTCCCGTCCTGAGAACGTGCGGATCGCGGCGCCGGCGATCAGGCCGGGCCAGCTTGCCGGCCGATCCCCGCGCAACGCCTGCGCCACTGCGAGGTGGGCCGTCGCGCGGCACAACATCAGCCGCCTTTCCGTGTAAGTTCCCGCCACTTCCCGCAAGGCCATCGCCATCAGGACGAGCGCCGCCGCCTCGTGGTCCTGCCATGACGCCGGATGCTGCTGCAAATTCGCGGAGAGGCGGACATCTTCCGCGGCGATTTTCGGTCCCGTTAAATTTAACAGGTGAGTGAGCACATCGTTTTCGTCACTGACCGTTTGGGCGGCCACGCCGGGCGTCGTCCCCAAAAGCTGCCGGGCCAGCGGCGCATAACCTTCCGGGTCCCAGGCGAACGCCGGCGTGAGATCGCTTGTGATCGTGTCCGGACCGAAGCCGCCGATCTCCACCTGCACTTGCGGCTTGTCCGGATCGACCTTCGCCTTGATTTTCAGGTCGAGAAGCGGCGACGCGGGATGCACTGTAACGGAGGCCATCTCCGCGATCTCGCGGCTGATCGTCGTCGCCAGCCAATTGTCCTCCGTCCCGTAGCCCTCGGGATCGACAAAAAGCGTGGGCAACTTCCCCGCCAGTTCGTCGGCGTAGGCCTTGTTCTCCACCAAATCCGGCGTCATATTATTGCCGAGCGAATCGATCTGCTGCCGCATCTGCTGCTGTTCCAACTGCGCGACATGTTCGCGATAAGCCTTGCCCCTCATCTGATTCGTGTAGGCAATATAAACGCTGAGACCGATCGTCAGCGCCACGTACATCGCCGCCACAATCAAGGCCACGCAAACCAATCCGCCCAGAATCCACAAAAATTTCTTCATCTCGACTTCAGCTTTATCGACATCAGTTTTAGTTCGATCGCCCGGCAAAGAAAAGCTCTCGCCCGCGACATGGCCCGCCGCCTCCGCCAGCTCGACATCGCCTACGCCGCCTGCGCCTGTTGACGTTGCCTTGTGCCGGCGGCCTCTTTCCCTTAAATTAAGGGCAATCAAAGCCTTCTTCGCTCCCCTCTTCGCGCTCGCCGCCTGGCTGGTCGATTTGTTCGATCCGCCCCCGCTCGCCTCGATGAACCTGAAGCAGAAAACCGGCCGCGTACTCCTCCTCAGCGTCACCCTCGTCATCGCCTCCATCCTCGCCGCCATGCTCGGCGCGCTCGCGCTTTTCCTCGTCGAACGCGGCCGCGAACTCGGCCAGATGCCTGAATTTTACAGCGGCCTCGGCATCATCCTCATCGGCCTCGCCGTCAATTTCGGATGCGTCTTCATCCTGCTCCAGCTCAAGAAAGCCGATACCAAGCTCGTCCCGCCCCCGAAGAAACAAGGCAGTTAACGATAGCCGCTTCCCTACTGAATCCCGAAAAAGTGGAACATCACGTAGAGGCTCGCTGAGAAAAGCGTCGCGCCGAGGAACACGCAGACCGGCAGCGTCAGCACCCAGGCCAGCAGAATGTTGATCAACGTTTCCTTCTGCAGCCCCGACCCGTTCGCCGCCATCGTTCCCGCGATGCCCGAGGCCAGCACGTGCGTCGTGCTCACCGGCAGGCCCAGGCCGTCGGCCAGCCCGATCGTCGCCGCCGCCATCAACTCCGCCGAGGCGCCCTGCGCGTAGGTCAGGTGCGACTTGCCGATCTTCTCGCCCACCGTCACCACAATCCGCTTCCACCCGATCATCGTCCCGAAACCGAGCGCCAGCGCCACCGCCACCTTCACCCAGACCGGGATATATTTCGTGATCGCGTCCATGCTCTTTTTCGCCGCGCCCAGGTCCTTCGCCACCGCCGGATCGGTCACCAGCTTCTTCTTCAAAAGTTTGCCGATCGCCTCGTCCATCAGGTAAATATCGGTGCGCAGGCTCGTCCGCTCCCCGCGCGGCACGTCCTTGATCGCCGTCGTCTTGGTCAGGCTGTCGGCCACGAACTGGCTCTCCGCGATGATCCCCGCATAGGTCCGGCTGCTCACCTTCCCCAGCGGCCCCGTGAACTTCATCAATTCCGACACTGCTTCCTCGTGGCCCAGCGTCGCGCCGGCCGCCAGCGGCTGCAGCGTCGTCGCCACCTGGTGCATCTGGACAATCGCCTTCTGCGACGCGTCCGGCGCCGTCCCCATGTTCAACGCGAACGCGCCCGGCAGGATGCCGACCAGGATCAGCATGATCAGCCCCATCCCCTTTTGCCCGTCGTTCGAGCCGTGAAAGAAACTCACCAGCGTGCAGGTCAGCACCAGCACGCAGCGAATCCAGAACGGCGGCGGATTCTTTCCCTCCGGCGCCTTGTAGAGGTCTTCGCGCCGCACCAGGAATTTCAAGATCAGCAGCACCGCTCCCGCGCCGATAAACCCGACCAACGGCGAGAGCAGCAGCGCCATGCCCACCTCCTGCGCTTTGCCGATATTGATCCCCGCCAGCCAGCTATGCCCCGCCATCAGCGAATTCGCCACGCCGACGCCCATGATCGCGCCGACCAGCGTGTGCGTGCTCGACGCCGGCAGCCCGAGGTACCACGTCCCCACGTTCCAGATGATCGCCGAGACCAGCAGCGAGAAAATCATCGCGAACCCCGCTCCGGAACCGGCGTTCAGCACCAGCTCCACCGGCAGCAGCGCCACGATGCTGTAGGCCACCGCGCCCGACGAAATGAGCACCCCGACCAGGTTCCAGCAGCCCGACCAGACCACCGCGTAGACCGGCTTCAGCGTGTTGGTGTAAATCACCGTCGCGACCGCGTTCGCCGTGTCGTGGAAACCGTTCACGAACTCGAAGCTCAGGGCCAGCGCCAGGGCCAGGAGCAAAAAGAACGCCGCGCCGAAAGTCAGTGTCTCGCCAAAAAGTTCCATATCCCGCCTCCTCGTGGTTGCCGTCATTGGATGCCACGTAGCGGCCGAACCGTTCGGCCCCGCCCCGGGGAATCGCGGCCAGTAGTCAGCCAGCGCAGCGTGACAATTTCGCGAACGCTCTGTTACCGTTGTGTGACAATTCATTCACGTTGCCGCCCTGGGTGGCCCGGGCTACTTGTTGCCCGGGTGGCCGAAGGCCACAGGAGGTCAACAGTAGATGTGGGACTATTCCGGCAACCTCCGTGCGCTCGAAAGGATTCGAGCGCACCCGGGCAACAAGTAGCCCGGGCCACCCGCGCGCGGTAGGTCAATCCAAGCGAAAAATGAACTAAACTTCCTCTTCCTCCACCGTCGTCGTCGTCGTGCCGTCGCGGCTCACTGTCGTCCGCCGCCGCACCACCCGCCGCCCCACATAGCCCGTCTCCCCGAAGAACCCGGCGATGCCCAGCACGATATAGGCCCAAAACCAAACGTTGGCCGTGCCGATATCGGTAAAAATGTAATAGGCAATCAGGAAGCGCGGCAGCAGCAGCCAGCAGATAAAATTAACCACGTCGGGCAGCGTGTTCGGCGGATAACTCCCCGTCTCCAGCCACGCGATGAAAAGCGCCAGCCGCGGAAAAAAGAGCCCCAAAATCAGCACCCACAACGCAATATGTCCCGTCGCCAGCAGCGTGCTTGGATCCATTCCCCAACCTAGGCCAGATCACGCCCCTGTCCACCACGACCTACGGCAAGCCGGGCGCATTCGTCGGCGTATTCGACGGCATCCCCGGCGCGTTGGGCGGAGGCGTTGACGGCAAACCGGGCGCATTCGGCATCGGAGTGGAAGGCATCCCGGGAGCGTTCGGCGGACGCGTCGACGGCATTCCCGGCGCGGACGGTTGGGTCGGCGCGCCGTGTACTTGCGCCCACACCTCGCCCGCCCCAAAAATCGCCATCAACGCCGCCACCAGCAAAGGAATCGCCCGCCTGCCGCCCCTCACCTCAACTCGTTCATCGTTAGCCATCCTCTACCTTCGCCCTCTTTCATCCCCCGCGCAACCTCCCCCCTCCCCCGCTGTCTTGGCCCCGCCTCTTCAAACTTGTCTTTGCCCGCCGCCCGCCGCATCGTGGAGACAAGGCCTCCTGGCCGACTCCTATGTCCCCGGCGCGCTACGGCATATTCATCCCCATCCTCGCCGTCCTCGCCGCCATGCTCCCGGCGCTCTCCGTACCCTCCGACGCCCCTGACTTCTCCAAAATGGGAGGTGAAGTCCGCTGGGCCCGCCTCAAAACCCAAAGCCCGACCTGGGACCGCCACGCCCGCAGCGACCCCGTCCTCCTCGAATTCATGCACACCTCCGCCTCCCTCAACATCGACGAGCAATGGTACGCCGCCGACGTCGAGGACCTCCCCGCCATGTGCGCCTACCCCTTCCTCTTCTCCGAAGGCATCCACCACGTCACCGACCAAAGAGGCCTCGACAACCTCCGCGAATACCTCCAGCGCGACGGCTTCATCTTCATCGACTCCTGCATCAACACCGAGGTCAACCCCGACCCCGACGTCTTCCTCGAACTCGAAATCGCCACCCTCAAAAGCATCCTCCCCGACGCCCACGTCGAACGCATCCCCGACAACAGCCCCATCTTCCACATCTGCTACACCCTCCCCGGCGGTTTGCCCCACACCTACATGCGAAACCGATACAACCCCGCCTGGGCCAAGCACGGCCTCTACGCCGTCACCTCCCACCACCGCCTCGTCAGCATCATCAGCCTCAGCGGTCTCCAATGCGGCTGGGACAACATGTACCCCTCCCACCCCGAGCACCGCATCGACTGCATGAAAATGATGCTCAACATCTACGCCTACGCCACCACCCACTGAGCGCAGCCCTTTCGCACAGAGGACAGAAGAGAGCTGAAGAGATCGGAAGAGTGGAAGTCAGCTTCGGGGCCATCCGCTGTAGCGGCGGTCTCTCATCATCACATTCCCGGTAGCCGCCGCACGCCGGGCGGCGGTGCCTTCCTTTTCCGTCCCTTTTCCCATCATGACTTTGCTTCGCGGCCTGGACTGACCCTCTCCTACCCTCCCGGCCTGGATGACCAGCGTTTTCGCCCACTCCATGCCCTCTATCGGCAAGATGTGCTAAAATAATAGGATTCTAAAGCCACGATAGCCAAACCGTCCCCCCTTGCCGAAGGGAACCCTTTCGGGCTAAGGTCGCCCCTCCATGCCACACGACCTGACCTCCCTCCGCGCCCTCTACGAGCTCCCCTTCTTCGACCTGCTCCAGCGAGCCCGCGAGACTTACCGCGCCCATTGGCCGGAGCACAAGGTTCAGCTCTGCACCCTCATGAGCATCAAGACCGGCGGCTGCTCCGAGGACTGCGCCTACTGCTCCCAAAGCTCTCACTACGAGACCGGCCTGGAGCGGGAGTCGCTCGCCCCGCTGGCCCGCGTCCTCGAGACGGCCCAGCGCGCCCGGGCCAACGGCAGCACCCGCTTCTGCATGGGCGCGGCGTGGCGCGGCGTGACCGAGCACGACGCCAAGTTTGCCTCGGTGCTGGAGACGGTCCGCGAGGTGGCCAAGCTCGGCATGGAGGTCTGCGTCACCCTAGGCCAGCTCACGCCCGAGGCGGCGCGCCAGCTCCGCGCCGCCGGGGTCACCGCCTACAACCATAACCTCGATACCAGCCCGGAGTTCTACCCCAACATCGTCACCACCCACACCTTTGAGGACCGGCTCGCCACCATCCGCTCCGTGCAGGCGGCGGGCATGTCGGTCTGCTGCGGCGGCATCATCGGCATGGGCGAGACGGAGCTCGACCGGCTCAAGATGCTGGAGGTGCTCTGCGGCTTCGACCCCGCACCCGAGAGCGTGCCGATCAACTGCCTCATGCCCATGGCGGGCACGCCGCTCGACGGCCAGCCGCCCGTCGACATCTTCCAGCTCGTGCGCCTCATCGCCACGACGCGGCTTGCGTTGCCCAGGGCGCGCGTCCGGCTCTCCGCCGGCCGCACCCGTCTCACCCGCGAAGGCCAGGCGCTTTGTTTCTTCGCCGGAGCCAACTCGATCTTCTACGGCGACAAGCTCCTCACCGCCGCCAACCCCGGCGTCGACGCTGACCGCAGCCTGCTCGAGGAACTCGGCCTCGGCATCACCGCGCCGCAGCCGCTGGCCGTTGAACCAGCTCTCTAATTAAACCCTACTGCCCTCCGCAGGAGTGAAAATCCTCATCATCAAACCAAGCGCGCTGGGCGACATCGTCCAGGCGCTGCCCGTGCTCACCGGCCTGAAACGGCGCTGGCCCGCCGCGCAGATTGACTGGATCGTGAACGATTCCCTGCGGGAGATCCTCGACGGCCATCCGTGCCTGCGCCAGACCGTTCTTTATCCGCGCAAACGCTGGACGACGCCGGCGCGCCTCCCGGAAATCTGGCGCTGGGGTAAGAAGCTCCGCGCGGAGAAGTACGACATGACGATCGACCTCCAGGGCCTTTTCCGCAGCGCGCTGATGACCTGGGCCGCCAACAGCCCGCGCCGACTCGGCCTGCTCTCCGCCCGCGAAGGCTCCCGCGCCGTCTACAACGAATTCATCGCCGACACGGCCATCTCCGCCGCCGAGCGTTACCTCACCTGCCTCGAGCATCTCGACATCCCCGTCCAGCCGCTCGACTTCCAGCTTACCGCCCGCGCGCCGCTCCCGGAGGCGCTCCAGGACTTCGGACCTTACGTCGCGCTGCATCCCTATTCCCGCTGGCGCACGAAACTCTGGCCCTGGCGCTATTATCAGGAGCTCATCGACTCCATGCCGGAACGTAAGTTCGTCGTCGTGGGCGAAGGCCCCTGGTTTCCGCTCGAGGCGCCGGGACGGATCATCGATCTTCGCGGCAGGCTGAGCATCGGCTCGCTCGTCACGGTCCTCGACCGCGCCGAAGCGGTCCTCAGCACCGACTCGGGCCCGGCGCACATCGCCGCCGCGCTGGGTCGTCGGACGCTGGTGCTGTTCGGCGCCACCGACTGGCGCAAGACCAAGCCCTCCGGGGCACACGTTCTGGTCCAAACGTATGCGCTCTTTTGTTCCCCCTGTCTAAAACGGACCTGCTGGCGGGATACCCCCGTGGAATGCATGAGCCGATTGACCCCGCAGAAAATTCGGACGCTTCTGCTGTCGCTTGCGTCATAAAATATAATAATAGCAACCCTCTACGCATGAAATGCCGCATTTTTATGATTAGAAATTTTAATCCTTGCACGACTGTAACGAGGCCGTTTTTCGATTAAATGTTGCTTTTGGCACGAAAATCGCCTACATAGTAATAAAACTAATAATACTATGAATGCACAACGAAACAAAAATTGGAGCGAACAACTCGTGACCGAGGAAATCCGCGCCTGGCAGGAAGTGGGTAAGCCTCTCTATTCCCATTATATGCGCCAGAATTACCAGGAACTGCTGGCCGCCGGTATCCGCTACTTCGGGACGTGGCGCGCCGCGATCGAAGCCGCGGGAATTCCCTACGATTCCGTCCGCAAATACCGCGACTGGTCCAAGGAACGCATTATCGAGACCATCAAACGCCTGGAAAAGGATGGCGTCGATCTCTCCTTCCGCTCGATGATGCTCAGCAAATATGCCCCCATGGTCTACGCCTCGATCCGCCCCAACCACTTCGGTTCGTGGAAAGATGCCCTGACCGCGGCTGGCCTGGCCCCGGAAGAAATCTACCGTTACCGGTCATGGGACGACGATTCGATCATCTCCGAGATCCGCCGCCTCAATGACGAGGGCGCCGATCTCAGCTCGAAGAAGATGGATGAAACCGCGAATCCGCTTATCGCCACGGCCCGTCGCCGTTTCGGAAATTGGGGTGCAGCCGTCGAGCGCGCGGGAATTGATTATAGCGCGATCCGCCGCCGCCGCCGTTGGACCCGCGAATTGGTGCTGGAGGAAATCCGCCAGCTTCGCAAGGTTGGAAGCGACCTGCGCAGCGGGGAAATCCGCCATCAACATCCGGCCCTCTTCGCCGCCGCCTGCAAAGCCCGCTTCTTCGGAAGCTGGACCAAAGCCCTGCAGGCCGCCGAAGAACCCGCGGCCGCACCCGTCTAAGTTGGACGATCGTCAAAAGAAGGGCATGATTCGTTCGCGCGAATCATGCCCTTTTTGTTAATCAGCGGGGTCCTTCATTGCGACAGAATCGATCCATGAGCGAACCTCAAACCGTCCGGGGTTTCATTATCGGACGAATGCCCTTCGGTAATACGAGCCTCATCGTGCGCTGCCTCAGCCGACAGGCCGGACGACTCACCTTCATGGCCAAGGGCGTGACGCGTCCCAAAAGCCCCTTCGCGGGAACGCTCGACCTCTTTTATCTCGCCGATTTTCTCTATCAACCGAGCCGCACGGGCGAGATGCACATCCTGCGTGAAGTCAAACTCATCGAACCCCATCTCGGCCTCCGCCGCTCCTACGCCAATCTCTTGGCGGCGCAGTATTTCGCCATGCTCATCGAAACGATCACCGAACCGGGCACGCCCGTGAAGGAAGAGTTCGATCTCTTCGCCAAGGCGCTCCTCTATCTTTGCGAAACGGACGTCTCCTGGCGCGCCGTTGACCGCTTCGAGCACCGTATTCTTACCCTGGGCGGAATCGCTCACACCGACCGCGATTTGCCCCAGGCCTTCCAGGCCCTTCACCATAAAGTGCCGGCCCTTCGTGATGATTTATTGAAACAGCTTGCATCGTCGAGAGGCTCTAAATAAATCCGGTTGCCCGACCAGTACAGCCTCGTACGACCTCAAAGGACGAGAGGAAAGAGGGCCGAGCAAATTCCTTTACGCCGCCTCCAGAATGGGTAGGCTTCCTTTCCCTGACGGTTTGCAAACAAAAGCCGGTCAACATGACTCGCTTCGCGTGTCGCCAACCGTTCTAAATGCCGCGTGGTGCAATTGGTAGCACACCAGATTCTGGATCTGGGTGTTCTAGGTTCGAGTCCTAGCGCGGCAGCTCCCTTCAATTTCGTGACCTGTCAGGAGTAGCGGGGAAATCACTTCATGCCGGCGGGACTGCTCGAAGCTGGTTTGCCGATTTGGAGGAACCGGATGATGCCATCGTCCTTGACGTTTCGAGGACAAAAGATCAACTGCTGGAAGATTTCCAAAGGATAACGCTCTTGCAATGATTTGCAGGATTGCGCTTTTTAGGTCCACGGCTATTTTGAGGGGAGCATGTCCACTTTGCGCACTTATTCTCGGCGCGAATTCCTTTGCCGAACTGGCTGCGCCTGCGCAGGTTTTGTCGGATTATTCGATAACCCATTGGTTCCAAATATCTTGCGCGCTGAAGGTCTGGATCACCCCCCCCATCCTGTTTCCCTGACTCTGTCCGATGCGCTTACGCCTCCCGCGCCCGGAGCGGTCACGCTTAATCCGTTTTTCACCCAGCGAATTCAACTCAGCGTCGATCATCACCTGAAGGTGCTCAATTACACCAAACTCGTCGATTATTTCCGGAACCGCACCAACCCGTTTGCGTCGGGGGAATTTTGGGGCAAGACGGTTCGTTCCGTCTGCCTGACCTATCAATACAACAACGATCCCGAACTCAAGAAAATCCTGGATGATACGGTGGCGGATCTCCTCTCCACCCAAACGCCCGACGGCTGCATCAGCGCCCGCACCTATCCGCAGCAGCCAAAAAGTTCCGATCTCTGGGAACGGAAATATGTCCTGCTCGGACTGCAGCGGTACTACGACATCGATCCCAAGCCGGAAGTCCTGACGGCGATGATTCGCATGGCCGACTACACGCTTGGTCAGGTCGGTCCTGCGCCGAAGACCCGGATCGTCGACACGGGCTGGGCGTTCGAAGGCATTGAATCGAGCTCGATCCTCGAGCCAATGGTGAAGCTCTATGACCTGACCGGTTACCAGCGCTATCTCGATTTCGCGCATTACATCGTGGAAGAGGAAGGCGCCTGCAAACGGGGCAGCATTTTCGAGGCGGTGGCAAAGGGCGTGGCTCCGAAGGACGTCAACTCCAACGGCAATCCGAAACAGAGCATTGCCAAGGCCTATGAATCGATGTCGTGTTTCGAGGGATTGATCGAGTATTGCCGCGTCACGGGCAATGACCACTGGAAGCAGGCGGCGATCTCTTACCAGAAGGCCATCGTCGATCGGGAGATCACGATCATCGGCAGCGGCGGCGGCAGTCAGCCCTACAACCTGGGGAAAGGCCCGGGCGAGCAGTGGAACGACCTCGCCTATGAGCAGACGAATCCGAAGATGGACAAGATGATGGAGACCTGCGTGACGGTGACGTGGATGAAATTCTGTTACCAGCTTCTTCGGCTGAACGGCGATTCACGACTGGCCGACCAGATGGAGATCAGTCTCTATAATGCGCTGGCGGGCGCGCAGAAACCGACAGGTGATCACTACGATTATTTCCAGAAGCTCAATGGCGTCCGGGGCGGCAAGGAGGGCTTCGCATCCAAGATCGACGGTTTTGACCTGAGTTGCTGCACGGCGAACGGCCCGATGGGACTGGCGCTGGTACCTTTCACCGCGGTGATGGATTCCGCGAGCGGTCCGGTGGTGAATTTCTATTGTTTTGACACAGCCAAAGCCAAGACGCCTGCCGGTGAGGTGAAACTGCGTCTGGTGACTGATTACCCGAAGTCGGGCGCCATGGA
The DNA here is from genome assembly GCA_965226715.1 of Methylacidiphilales bacterium. Classification (GTDB taxonomy): domain Bacteria; phylum Verrucomicrobiota; class Verrucomicrobiia; order Methylacidiphilales; family UBA1321; genus JABDGH01. Next base: position 324,632 of record CBDDEB010000003.1, read on the forward strand.
GATCCAGGTTGACCCGCCGCAGGCGTCGGCGAATTTTTCGATTCGGCTTCGGATTCCCGAGTGGAGCCGCGCCACCACGCTGGCGGTCAACGGGCAACCTGTCGCAGTCAAGCCCGGCACCTACGCCGAAATCAAGCGCTCGTGGGGCACCGGAGACAAAATCACCCTGAATCTCGATATGCATGGACGCCTCCTCGCTGCGCCGCATGGCTCCAATTGCGACGGCGATTCTTTTGTGGCGGTGATGCGCGGGCCGCTGGTCCTTACACGCGATGCGCGTCTCGGTGGCGATATTCATGCGCCGGTGGCAGTTCAGGTGCAGGGTGACGGTTCCGTTGCGCTGGCCCCTGCGGCCACGGCCGCCTTTGCGCAGGTTACATTCGACGTTCCCACCGCAGACGGCCATTCTTTTCCCGTCATCGATTATGCTTCTGCGGGCAACACGTGGGCACCGAATTCGGAATATATAACCTGGATACCAACCCCTGCGGAGTCTGACTCCTCTGAAAAGAGCTCTTCCTCCGCTCCGCATCCCACGGCTGCCTGAGGGTGGTCAGGAAAGCTTTAAATGCCGTCGGCGAAGATTTTTCGACATGAATTTCACGCCGCCATGATAAAGAAGTTGATGGTCGGGTTGGTGATCCTAGGCGCGACTTCGGCAAGCGTTGCAGCCTCCGTTTTGGTTGACGACTTGCGTTGCGAGTACCTGCACGACCCGCTGGGGTTGGACGTCCCGAAGCCTCGCCTCGGTTGGATTTTGCAATCGCCCCAACCTAATGAAAGCCAAACAGCCTATCAGGTGATCGTGGCCAGTTCGCCGCAACTCCTGGCAAAGGAGCAGGGCGATCTTTGGGACAGTGGCAAGGTTGTCTCCGATGAAAGCTCGCACGTTGAATACGGCGGCAGTTCCTTAATCTCGCGAGAAGCGTGTTGGTGGAAAGTGCGCGCGTGGAATCGCACGGGCGCCTCGACGGTGTGGAGCGAACCCGCCCGCTGGGAAATGGGCTTGCTAAAACCTGAAGACTGGCAGGCGAAGTGGATCAATGCCTCGATCATCAAGCCGGGCGAACCCCCAACTCCTTCTCCTGTTCCTCCTCCCTATCTTCGGAAAGATTTCAGCCTGACCAAGCCCATCGCAAAAGCCCGGCTCTATGCGACGGCGTTGGGTTTATATCAACTTCATCTTAATGGGCAGCGGGTCGGCGATCATATTTTTGCTCCCGACTGGACCGACTACAACAAGCGGGTTCGCTACCAGGTTTACGATGTCACTTCGCTGGTCAAATCGGGCGATAATACCCTGGCGGGTCTGTTGGGGGATGGATGGTACAGCGGTCACATTGGCAATGGCGGCTACCAAGCTTGGGGGAAAGTTCCAGCCTTGTTTGCCCAACTGGAAGTGACCTACACGGATGGAAGTGTGGAGCGTGTGATCACGGATGCGAGCTGGAAAATTCACGCCGGCCCGATTGTCTCCTCCGATTTTATGCTGGGTGAAAACTACGATGCCCGGATGGAAATCGTCGGTTGGGACCAGCCTGGCCTCGACGTGAAAGACTGGAGCACGGCCACCGAGAGAACGGAAGCGGCGCGCGCGCTTGATGGCCAGGTCGATCAACCCGTGAGGCAGACGGGCGAAATTCATCCCAAATCGGTGAAGGAGTCCGCACCGGGACAATGGACCTTTGACCTTGGCCAAAACATGGTCGGTTTCGTCCGACTCAAGGTCACCGCGCCGGCGGGAACCAAGCTCACGTTGCGACACGCCGAGATGCTCGATGCCGACGGCACCGTCTACACGAAGAATCTGCGGGGTGCGCCTTCCATCGACACCTATATCTGCAAAGGCGGGGGCGTGGAGACATGGCAACCTCATTTCACTTTCCACGGCTTTCGTTATGTAGAACTCACCGGCCTGCCCACGGCCCCCCCAATCGACGCCGTCACGGGAATTGTCGTAGGAACGGATATTCCGCACACAGGGGATTTCTCGTGCTCGAACCCAGACGTCAACCAGCTTCAATCCAACATCCGGTGGGGCATGCGGGGCAACTATCTCGCCGTGCCTACCGACTGCCCCCAGCGCGACGAACGGATGGGCTGGATGGGCGATGCGGAGGTCTTCATCCGGACGGCGGCTTACAATGGAGACATCGCGGCATTTTTCACCAAGTGGCTCGTCGACGTGGATGACGCGCAGTTGGCCGATGGACAATTCACGGACGTATCTCCCTCGCCCGTGGGAAAGGGCCATGGAAACGGCGGAGTGCCGGCCTGGGGAGATGCCGGGGTCATTTGCCCCTGGACCATCTACCTGATGTACGGCGACAAGCGCATTCTGGAGCAGCATCTTCCCGCCATGACGCGTTGGGTCAATTGGTGCCAGACGAATAGCACCAATCTGATTCGGGACCACGTTCAGCATCCGAACTATGGAGACTGGCTGGCCCAGGGAGCGAATACCCAGAGGGATTTGCTCGGGACCGCTTTCTTCGCCTACTCGACCTCGCTCGTGGCCAAAGCTTACCGGGTCACCGACCAGGCCGACGCCGCCGACAAGTATCAGCAACTCTTCGAACAAATCAAAGCGGCTTTTGACCAACGCTACGTCCAGCCCGATGGCCATATTCTGAACGCCACCCAAACGGACTACTGCATGGCCCTAAGATTCAATTTATTGCCGGATGAGCTGCGCCCCAAGGCCGCTCAATATCTGGCCGACGATGTGGCGGCCCATCAAGACCATCTGACGACCGGCTTTATTGGCGTAAGCTATCTCCTGCCGGCTCTCTGCTCGGAAGATAAAGTTGATACGGCTTACCGCGTCTTCCTGCAGGATACGTTTCCCTCCTGGTTATTCTCCGTCAAACAAGGCGCCACAACCATTTGGGAACGCTGGGATGGCTGGACGCCGGGGAAGGGATTTCAAAATCCGGGCATGAATTCCTTTAATCATTACTCCCTCGGCTCATGCGGAGAATGGATGTTCGACACCGTGGCCGGAATCGGGGTCGATCCGGATCAGCCGGGATTCAAGCATATCATTATTCATCCCCGGCCCGGAGGTGATCTAACCTCGGCGGAAGGTTTTTTTGATTCCATCCATGGGAAAATTTCGACGAAGTGGACTTTGCAGAAGAAAATCTTTTCCCTTCATGTCACCATCCCGGCCAACACCACGGCAACGGTTGAGCTTCCGACAACGGATATCGCATCCGTAAAGGAAGGTGACCGTGCGGTGATGGCTGATCCCGAGATTCATCCCGTACAAAACGGGAACGGTGCCACGCAATATGAAATTGGCTCAGGAGACTACAACTTTACGTGCACGGTTCCTTGAAAAGTATGCGGCCGGGGCCCCTATCAATCTGTAGCAGTCTTTGACCGATTCGAGCCAGGGAAGCTCCATCATTTCACTGGGTCGTATGGCAGGCGACCTGGTCCGGGATAGTTATACCGAAATTCGGTGATGTCGACGTGTCCCGCTTCTCCGTCGTCATTCCACGTATAGAGGCCAATGCGAGTACCGCGAAAGTTGGCTCCGCCGAAAGCGAAGCTCCGTCCCAGTGGGACATAAGTCTTTCCATCGAGAGAATAAGCAAAGGTGCACCCGGCGCGGTTGTCGATCAGCGCCTGAAGATAGACTTCGTTCGTGGTGACGGGCGGCCCGTCGACCGGTCCCTGCTTGTCCTGGAAGACAAAGTGCCGGCTTCCGTTGGCCTGGGTGATGCCGATACGGGCGACATCCTGCCAGTAAAGGGACAGGCCGGCCGTCTGGCCGTCCGCCATTCCGCTCACGTCGAATCGCGCGTGGGTTTCACCGCCCGCCGTTCCCATAATGGTCTGTGTGAGTGTGTTGCCGGCTTTGAAAAAATCGCCTAGCGCAAGCGGCTTGAAAGCGTCCAGCCGCAGCCAGCCGGGACGGTCGATCAGGGACCATTTGTCCGGGCGAGGCTGGTAATTCCACTGCCATTGCAGGCCCAGGCGGCCATTAAAATCGTCATCGCTTTGGGGTGAAACGGGCGGCGAGCCGTCGACCGGTTTTTTCAGGATGGAAACCTTGGGACCGGCGCCATACACCTTTTCTCCCACCGGCCAGTCATCAACCCAGTGGATGGGAACTAGGTCGCATTGGCGACCGTTGAACACGGTGCGCGGCTCGTGGGTGAGAAAATACCAGTCTCCGGCGGCGGTCTGGATCAGGGCCCCCTGCTGGACATTGGCGGTATGGTCGCTGAGTGCATCGGGAGTAATGGCCCTTTCTTCATAGGGCCCCAGGATGTTTTTCGAGCGGTCAACCACGCCGTGGGTCCAGGTGTCGTGGAAAAAATAGTAGTACCCATTCCGCTGATAAACTTTATTGGCCTCGCGCGCCTGTTCCTTGGGATCGCTGGGATTCAATAGATACTGGCGTGACGTGAAATCGATGTTTTTTCCGTCGGGGCTCATTTTGTAAATCGCGGAGCACCATTTGTCGCCATGCCCGGTGCGGTCGGTGGGCTGGCTCATGACGATGTAAGCCTGGCCGTCATCTGTCCACAATGGGCAGCAGTCGTCATAGCCTTTACGATCTGTGATTCGGTAAAGAGGCGCCCACGGACCCTCGGGCTTGTCCGCCGTGGTCATAAAAACGCCTTCCGGGAGCGTGGTGGTGAACATCCAGAATTTGCCGGCGTGATAGCGGATGCTGCCCGCGAAGACACCCCGGTTCAAGCGGTTCATGTGGTCCCAATTCATCTCCGGCCCAATCCGGGAAATATCGTCGATGCAGTGGCCGACATATTGCCAATTAACCAAATCTTTCGAGTGAAGAATCGCCATTCCAGGTGAATACTGGAAACTGGAAGTGATCAGGTAATAATCATCGCCGACGCGAATGACGTCGGGATCGGAGAAGTCGCCGGGCAGGATGGGATTTTTAAACGTGCCATCACCCTGATCGCCCCACGAAGGGGTATTTACAATCGTTCGATTGATCGGAACTGTGCAGTAGGCAAGGATCGCGATTCCCACAAGAATCGAACGCCGGACAAAAAAGGATTTGAACATGGCTACTCAAACAATTCTATACCGTATATAGCACCTTTTTGCTGTCTTCGGTCAAATCCGTACGCGGGATTTGACGACACGACGGTGTCTTTGCTCGACAAAACGTTGGGAAGTTCCGTCTTCACGGACCGGCATCAATATCGTCCTTCACGGCTAGCAAGGCGAGATATCCATCGACAAGAAAGCCTTCATATCCGTTTGCATTCCCTTTCCAATCCGTCCAGTCATTGGTAAAGCGGTTGGTAGCGGGGACTCGACCCTGAAACGAACCGGCGGCGTAACTTTTCAGCATCGGATAAAAAATTCGGCGGGCGTCGGCGACCCGTTTTAATCGATAGAGGGCATGGATGGTCCAATACGTATGGCACGACGTCGCTCCGCCATTTTCGTAAATCTGAAATGCGTCCGTGCCGTCGGCCAATTGGGGGCAACCCCAGCGTTTGCTTCCGGGGAGGTAGTCCTCCTTAAGGATCGGAACCAAATTTCCGGGCAGGCCCAGATCGAATCGATTGTAGCCCACCTCGTCCATTTTATGAAGCATGTGGTCCATGATGGCATTGGCTTCTTTGTCGTCTACCAATCCGAATGAGATGGCCATTCCATTTACAAAAGTGAACCAGTAATCGTGCAGCTTCCCGTCCGCGCTTTTCCAGCCCGCCAAAACCCCGGTGTCCGGGTCATAAAAGGTGGAATAATACACGTCCTTGATTTTCCTGGCGGCGGTGGAGAACTGGGATGCCTCCGCGCTTTTGCCTAATTTCGTTGCGACCTCGCTGAGTAGAAGGCACGCGCGATAAGCCAGGGCGTTGGAGTAGGCGTCTTCGTAGCCGAAACCGATGTTGTCCCACCAGTTGGATGGCCGCTGCTTTTGTGTGTAGGTCCCGCTGTTGCCCGACATCGCATATTTGATGAGCCCGTCTCCGTTGGTATCGGATGCCAGCATCTTAGTCCCCATCGCGGCAAGACGATCGAAGTTCGCGGCGGCCCAAGCCATGTCCCCACTGCCCTGGATATATTGACACCCCGCGATCAGTACGGACGGCGCATTGTCCAGTGCATCGTATGCCGAAGTCCAGCCTATCGCGTCGGGATATTCCGTTGTCCGCCCGTATCCCACCTGTCCATACGTAAGCCCGCCGTTCAGAACCCGCTCCACTGATGTCCGCACCAGGTCGAGCACGGTCAGGCCGGGAGCCAGCGGGGGAGCCTGCAGCCCCAATTCCGAATACTCGTAAAAACATAAACCGCAGCTATCGCTGGCCGAGTTATTGGCCAGGGTCCGCAATCGCGGATTAAACTGGATCAGGTTCAAAAAATCACGCCGATAGGCATCGTACAAGGGATTGGACGCGACCCCGGGCAGATCGGGATAAATCTGGACCACGTCCAGCACATATTTCACGCTCTTTTGGTCTTCGGTAGCCGCCGGAAAATCGACGCTGGTAAAGCTTGCCGTCTTGGCGCGGCGGGCATCGTAATCGAGCGCGGCGTTCGTGTCAGGCGAGGTAATGCGAAAAGTTCCCATCCCCGGCAGATGCAGCACGCAGGGCAGGCTCATGCGCCGTACGTCGGGAAGAAGATTTCCGAGCAGCGTGGGATAACAGTCCCGCTTCATGGTCAGCAAAAAGGCAGGTGCATTTGTCCCGGGAACGAAGTCCGATTGGAGGACAATCTGCTTGTCTGAAAGTTGGATTTTCCAGATCGCCACCTCGGTTCCATCCGGAAGCTTGGCAAGATATTCGAATTGATGATTTTCCTGCGGCCGCAGGGTACAGTTCGCGGTGGGTGCGCTTGGACTCAGGATCACGTCTTTTGTCAGGGCTCCACCGCCTAGCGAATCAACCGAAAGCGAGGATAAGCCCGGGCTGCCCGGGGTGAAGCCGAGCGCAAGATAAGAAGAAGTAAAATCCTGGGCGCGAGCCAAACCAGGATAGAGGCCGCTTAAGGCCACACTCACGAAAATAAGGCGGAAAATCCGAGTCATAAGAGGGTTAATGACAATGATACTATCAGGGACAGGAAGGCTTAGCCATCTCGCGATGGCGGAAGAAAATCAAGATCCGCAGGCTAGTTGGGTCATCATCAGGCTTTTTGAATTGAACGTTTAAGGCGGGCTTGATCTGTCCTCAAGACGGCAATGACGACCGGCTAGCTTTATTTACCCTGCTTGGCGAGATATTCCTCGAGGCGGTCGAACGTGCCGGACCAACCAACGTTGTGGCCGTCGCGCTGCTCGATGTTGACGAATTGAGTCTGGCGCAGGGTCAGTTTTGTTTTTTTCGGGCCAACCTCTTCAAACGTGAGCTCGATCAGCATTTCGTTGCGAGGCATTGTAGGATGGTTCTCCCACGCGAAGGTGTAGACGATGCGCTCCGGTTCGATGATTTCGCGATACTCACCACCATGGCAGAGATCCTGCCTCTGCTGCGTGCCGTCCATGATGGTGCGCCACTTGCCGCCCGGTCGAAAGTCGCCCTCGATCTTCTTCGCAGGACAAGTTGGCGGTCCCATCCATTTCACGGCCTGGTCAGGGTCGGTCCATAGGCGCCAGACAAGCGGACGTGGCGCGTCGAACACACGTTCGACGACGAGGACGGGTTCAAGCGGGGCGACCATTCAGGCCTTTCCCTCGGGGATGACTTTTCCGGTGACGAGGAATTCCTCGAAGCGGTCAAGAGCGCTGGACCAGCCGCCGCGATGACCGTTGCGTTGCTCGACGCTGCGGAACTCGGTCTGCTTTAGCGTGAGCTTGGTCTTCTTCGGACCCTGTTCCTCGAAGTTGAGCTCGAGCAGCATTTCGTTCTCGGGCTTTCCGTCGTCATCCTCCCAATGGAAGGTGTGAACGAGTTTTTCCGGGGGCTTGATCTCGCGGTACACGCCGCCCTGCCAGAGATCCTCGCCGGTCTCAACGCTGCGAAGGCAGGCTCGCCACTTGCCGCCGACCTTGAACTCACCTTCACCGTGAACAACGGGATGGCTGCGCGGGCCGCCCCACTTGAGCATTTGCTGCGGATCGGTCCACGCGTGCCAGACGAGCTGGCGCGGCGCGTCGAACACGCGCTCGATCACCAGCTCCGGTTTCGCCTCGATTGGCGCGACCATTAAAACTGCTCCTTCTCGCAGTTGATCATCCAGGGAATACCAAACTGGTCCTTGAACATGGCAAAGGCCTTGGCCCAGAACGTCTCGCCCAGCGGCATGATGATTTCGCCCTTGGCCGATAGCGCGTCATAGATGCGCTTGGACTCGGCGGTGTCCTTGGCATCGAGGCTGATGAAGAAGCCGTCAGGCTTGGTGTAGCGGCCCGGTGGACAGTCGCTGACCATGATCACGCCATCACCGAGGATCATGCGGGCATGCCCGATTTTGGCGGCGAAGTTCGGATCGGGCTTGCAGCCGGATTCCGCGCCGGGCGCGCCGGTGGGCTGAGGTGGCATTTCGCCGTAGGTCATCGAAAAGGCAACTTTGCCGCCGAGGTGTTCGGCGTAGTAGTCGAGGGCCTGCTTGCAGTTTCCGTCGAAGTGGAGGTAGGGGGTGGGTTTCATTTAGTTTTTGGTTGGTTTAGTTTTGGTTGAGGGATGGGAATCGGAAATTGCGCGTTTGCGCGGGGGCCCGCCCTCTTTTTGCATCTCGCGCAGATAATCGTCGAGGCGGTCGAAGCTGCCTTCCCAATAGGCGCGATAATGCTCGACCCAGGTGGCGACTTCCTGCAACGGCGCGGCCTCGATCTTGCAGGGGCGCCATTGCGCGTGGCGGGAACGGGAGATGAGACCGCTCCGCTCGAGAATCTTGAGGTGCTTCGTGACGGCGGGGCCGCTGATGCGCAACGGGCGGATGAGTTCCTTCACAGAAGTCTCGCCGCGCGAAAGGCGCGTGAGGATCGCGCGGCGCGTGGGATCGGCTAAGGCGAAGAAAGTAGTGCTAAGAGTATCGGTAGGCATGAGCTATTTAACCTTAAGGTAAAATAGATGCGAAGCGCCGTCAACCGAAATCGAAATGCGTCTAGTGGATTGCGACGATCCGTTGGCCGTTCACAAGTTTGCTCGATGTTGCTGGCATTCATTTTGAGGCGCGACCAGTGGTTTCCGGTCATGGATGCAGCCCGGGTCGAACTGGAAGCCATCGCCTTTCGTGATGGGCAAGCCCTGACGAAGAGATGGCTCTCCGCCCGGTGTTCTAAACTTGCACGGAAGGGGTCGGCAGCTTTAGCCTCCCGTGCGTGGACTTTTCGGTCATTATCCCCACGCATAATCCGCGGCCCCATTATCTTCGGCGCGTGCTGGATGCGCTGCGGGCGCAAACGATGCCGATGGCCCGCTGGGAGCTGCTGGTCATTGATAACGCATCGCGCGAACCGCTGGAGCCGACCTGGGACCTGTCATGGCATCCGCGCGCCCGAATTTTACGCGAAGAGCGGCTGGGCTTGATCCATGCCCGGACGCGAGGCATTCGGGAGTCGCGCGGCAGCATCCTGGTTTTTGTCGATGACGACAATGTCCTGGCGGAGAATTACCTGGAAACAGCGGACGGGCTGCTGCTCCAGTCTCCCCTTTTTGGCGTCATCGGCACGGGTCTGGCCGAAGGTGAATTCGAAGTCCAGCCGGCGAAGGAGGTCGAGTATTTCGTACCCGGCTTGATCGTGTGGAACATGAAGAAAGACCTCTGGACCAACTTCGGCGCGAATTCGTTTGGGCTACCGGCCGGCGCGGGCATGTGTGTCCGGCGCGAGGTCGCGGAGGATTTTCTACGCAAGGTGGAGGCTGATCCGTTGAGGCAGGCGCTGGGCCGTTCGGGCCCGGTGATGGCGGCGGGGGAGGACCAGTTGCTCTGCTTCAGCGCGCACGATCTCGGCCTGGGCTCGGGGCGATTTGTTTCGCTGAAACTGCTCCATCTCATTCCCAAGGAGCGGGTGACGGAGGAATATATCGCCAAGCTCTTTGCGGGCTTCGAGTGGGCGGAGGAATTCCTGCATGTCATTCGCAACGGTACTCTTCGGTCGCGGAGCAAAACACCGGCGCGACAGCTCCGGTACCTCTTCTGGATTTGCACGCGGCGGGGCCTGGAGCGGCGGGTCTATATCGCGGCGGAGAAGGCGTGCAGCGACGCCCGCCGCTTGCTGGTGAAAATGAGCCTCACAAGAAAACAGGGCGACACCGCATAACGTCCATCGGCAACTGGAATCTTGCGATGGCGTCCCTGGCAATGCTCATGCTCCGGAACAAAAGCGCCGGCCCCGCGCGGGCCTTTCCCCTGCCATGATTTTCGCGGAGATCACGGCGGGACTGGGCAACCAGATGTTTCAATATGCCGCCGCCCGCGCCATCTCTGTCCGCCTGTCGGCCCCGATCAAACTCGATACTTCCTGGTTCGACCATTGCAAGGACCGCGTCTTTGAACTCGACTTGCTTCGCGTCCAGGCGCTGCGGACGACGCCGTTCGAGCAGAAGTGCCTTGAGCTGCTGAAAAGGCGCAAGGCGGCCAAGGCCATGGAAATTCTGCGGCGCTGCCGGGTGCCGGGCGCGGTCGCGCGCTTGGTCGACCGGGAACGGGGAATCGACCCGGCGTTGTTTTCCGTCCGGGGCAACGTCTTTCTCCAGGGCTATTGGCAGTCGGAACGCTATTTCCAGGCCATTGCGCCGATCCTGCGCGAGGAATTCACGTTCAAGGCCGCGCCCAACGCGGCGAACCAGGCGATGCTGCAGCAAATCGATTCGTGCGAGTCGATTGTTTTACATGTGCGGCGGGGGGACTATGTCAGCAAAGCGCATACCCACGCCATTCATGGCGTTTGCTCTCCCGATTACTACGCCAGGGGGATCGCGCTTCTCCGCGAACGGGTGAAGGACCCGCACTGCTTTATTTTCTCGGATGATCCTGAATGGGTAGCGGACCATCTGAAACTCGCCGTTCCCTCCACCCTCGTCACCCATAATATCGGAAAGCAGGACCACGAGGACTTGCGCCTGATGAGCCGGGGGAAACATTTCGTTATCGCGAACAGCTCCTTCAGTTGGTGGGGAGCGTGGCTCAGCGCGCACCCCGGCAAACAGGTTATTGCTCCGAGCCGATGGTACCTAAATAGCCCGATTTCCACGCACGATCTGATTCCCGAAACGTGGACCCGGATTTGAGGGCGAAATGAGATCGGATCGCCGTTGCCACGACGCGCGCCGGAGGGCTATGCTGTCGGCAAGAAACTCTAAATAATCCCCATCTTGACACCGACCTTGGAACCAAACATCAACCGGATCGTGGTTTGCCAGGCCGCCCTTCACGCGGTGGGAGGAGGAAATTATCTCGAAGTGGGAGTCTCGCGCGGCGGAAGCTTTCTGCCCATTCGGGCCCGCGCCAAATGGGGCGTCGACCCCGCCTACGATCTGCCGCGCCGCCAGGTCCTGAAGTACCGGCTGGCCTCCTTGGCGGCTTGGTGGAAAGAGGCGCGCTTGTTCCGGATGACCAGTGATGATTTTTTTAAGCAGCAAAGCCGTTTGCTGGTGCGGCGGGGCGTCGATGTCGCGTTGCTCGACGGGCTGCACAGCTACGCCCAGACGCTGCGGGACGTCTTCAATACGCTCGAATATCTCAAGCCCGGCGGATTGATCGTCCTGCACGATTGCAATCCGCTGACGGAGGAAGCCGCCATGCCCGCGGAATCTTATGACGACATCGTGGAAAGGCGACCGCCGGGCGCGATCGGAGATTGGAACGGGGACGTCTGGAAAGTCATCGTCCATTTGCGGTCGCTGCGCGACGATCTCGAGTCGGTAGTGTTGGACTGCGACCATGGAGTGGGAATTGTGAGGCGCGGGATAAACCGTAAAACGCTCGGCCTCTCCGCGAACCAGATCGCTGAAATGACCTACTCCGATTTGACCCGCAATCGGCAGGAATTACTCGGCTTGAAACCGACTGACTATATTTGGGAGGTGCTCGACGCCTTAAGGCGCGAGCGTGATGATTTTCGACAAAGCCCGGCGCGGTCGGCTAGAATCTAGCCGAGAAACCATTCCTGAAGAATTTTTCTCTGCACGGAGAGCGATTCCCAGGTTTTCACCCCGGCGCTCAGCTTGTTGGTCAACTGACCGGGCCAGAGAGTCTGCACCGCCAAAGGTTCGGAAACGACCGAGGGACGGCCGAAGGCTCGTAAAAGCCGATAATAAAATTCACAATCCATCATCCATCGGAGCTTTTGATCAAATCTCATCTCGCATCTTTTGAACACGATGGCCGTGGGAGCTCCGATGGTATTATTGCGCAGTATTTCCCACGGCTTGTCCGGTATGTAGGGCTGGTAAGGAGAAAATCGGGGACCGCCCGAAATATCCGTATGCCAGTAAGAATGAACCAGCCACGCTTTGTTACCGATTCTCTCCGCGATGCGGCCCAGCGCACCAGGTCCGGCTAGGAAGTCATCCTGAAAGACCACCTTGATCAGGTCGCCGCTCGCATGATCGATCGCGTTGTTAAGATTGGCGCTCGATTTCCCCCGGTTCCGCGAATACCTCACGTACCGGACCTTGGGAAAGCCGGCGCACACCTCTTCAATCTTGTCATCCGAGCTGTGATCCGAAACGACCGTCTCGTAGTCGGTAAATGATTGCAAGCAAATGGTCTCAAGGGACCGCGAAAGAAATCGCGCGCCTTCGCCCCCCATCTCGTAGGCGGGTATGCAGATCGATATCATAGGCGGCGAATCGATTATTGCTTCGACCGGCAAAATCCCGCCAGCTTAATCAAGGTGCGAGGCAAAAACCTGGTCGACCTTGGCAAGAAGGCTTCCTCACATAAGGACGGTGCACCGACGTCCGGGCGCCCGACCTGAGTCATTGAAGAACCGCATGAAGCCCCGCGGAAAAAGAGGCCCGCTTGCGCCCAGCCTTGAATAAGTAGAGCGAGTAACGCGCCCATTGCCGGCGCACTCGATACGCCAGCACCAGCCGATGTTGTGCGGTTGCCAATGCCGGGTGCCGGCGCCAGAACGCCCGCCGGAGATTCCGTAGATTGCGGGCGAGTTGCGGTAAAGAGCCCTCGACCTCCAGGAACGAGGCCTGCAGAAAGCTCCGCACCGCAAGCAACTGTTCCAGACCGCAATCGTTTCCCAGCAACTCGGAGAGCGCCCGATCCGAAACTTCCGCCGCTTTCTCGCACTGGTTCCGCGGTTTGAGGGCAGAGATGGATTGATCATGAACCCGATAATCCATCAGAACTTCAGGGACGCAGACCACTCATCCATTTCTGGTCAGATCGATCCATAACTGATAGTCCTCCACCAGTTCGCACTCGGGGCGATATCCGCCGCAGACGAGCGCCGTTTGCCGCCGATATAAGACCTGGCTGTGTCCGCCGATGATATTGGTGAATAGAAGCTGCCATAACAGCCACCACTCCGGACCGGCTCGGCGGAACATTCCCAAGGGACGCCCTTTAACATCCATCCTTTCATACTCGGAATTGACCAGCACGACCGAGGGGTTCGCGTCCACCGCTGCCAGTTGAAGTTCGAGGCGCCTCGGACGCCAGAGATCGTCTGCATCGAGCACCGCGATCCACTCGCCTCGCGCTTCGCGAAGGGCCATATTCCGGGCGACAGCTCCTCCACCGCTTTCCGCCCGGCGGAGAAGCCTCACCCGCGGATCCTTCGCCGCGTAGCCCACGACGATGTCCGCGGTTTGGTCGGTCGAGGCATCGTCCACTACCAACAACTCGAAATTGCCATAGGTTTGCGCCAGGGCGCTCTCAATCGCCGCCGCCACGAACGGGGCCGCATTTCGCGCCGGCATGTTGATGGAGACTCGGGGGACACCGGGTGAAAGGCCTGGCTCTTGGAGGGACACGATTTTGCATCTTAAGAAGAAACAATGGCAGGGGAAGACGATTGTCGCGCATTTCGAGAATTCCGGGAACGTTCCACCGCTGCCGTAACGACATTGTCATTTCTTGGGCTCTGATTATATTCGCTGTCGTCCGAAAAGATCCTGTCGCGTACCTTTGTTGAGACATCATGCTCTATTTATCAGGCAAAGGAGATGTGGCTATTCATGGTCTGCATGCCCTGAAAGAGGATCCCTGTTTCCGGTATTTCAACCCATCGGTCACGGTCGTTTCCGATCATACCTTCATTTCACTGCGAATGGTCAATCTGGAGCGAAGTGATATCACCGGGAAATTTTACCTCCTGCGTCCTCACAGCCAGCTGCAGAATGAGATCGTCATCGGGGAGTTCGATGCAAACTTTGCCTGCGTGCGCCAATTCGATGTCGACTCCCGCGACGCAAAAACCGGAGCTCCTTATATCGCCGGCGGTTTTTGAGGACCTTCGGATCCTCGCATCGCCTGAAAACGTGGTTCAAGGCATCGCCTGCATGCCGGGACCGGGCCGCAAGATTCGTTCCGACAACGAAATGACATTCGACGCGGCCTTCGCCATGAAGATGTGCCGCATTGAATTCGGGCCGAGTTTTGAAATCGCCAAGGTCGTCGCGTATGAATCGCCTTTCCGGCGGCTCAGGGAGAAAAACTGGTCGCCCTTTTTTTATGAAGGCAGGCTCTGCGTTGTCTACCAATGGCATCCGCTGATTCTGCTGGAGCTCGCGGCCGACGGCACAACCCGTTTCATCAAATGGTTCCACCCATCGCGATCCTTAAAGGAGTTGCGCGGCGGCTCCCCCGGAATCGCGACCAGGAACGGTTATCTTTTCGTCGTGCACCGGAGGCTCCAAGTCGGGGGAAAAAGCCGCTTCTCACATTTGTTCGTCGAGCTGGGACACGATTTGCAGCCCCTTCGCATATCCGAGGAGTTCAGCTTCTTTTCGACCGGCTTGATTGAATATTGCGCGGGTCTTGCGCACAGTAACGGCCGGTATCTGCTCACCTTCGGCCTGAACGATTCGTTGCCCTTCGTGGCAGAGGTGCGTGAGGATTCAGTCGAACGGTTGCTAAAGCCATTTCCTTCTCCCATCGTCGAGAACAAGGCGATTCTAGGCGCCTCGTATGACGAACGGTTCGTGGAAGCAGCGGCCGATTTTCCGCGGGATTGCGAGTTGGGCTGGAGCCGGCTAGCCAAGCTTCGCATTAAGGCATGGCTTAAACGCGTTGGCGGTCGCGAAACTCGCGCCTGAGCGGTGCTGGGCGGCGGGTCTTTGCTCAGACGCAAAAGGTGCGCGCCACAGCCCAAACTTCGGCAGCTTCAGGGAATCTTAAGATAACTCAGGTGTTCGAGCACGATCTCTTTGTCCTCTTCCGTCAACCTGTCATTATTTTCGACCAACCAGGCTTTGGCCTGCGCCCTTAGTTCCTGTCGTTCCGCCGCCGAGGGCGCGTTATTGATGGCCTGAACCAGTTTTTCGAGCTGATGCGACCGAACGGATTTCTCATCAAGAAGGGTGAGGATCAGGTTCTCCCACGTTTCCGATGCGTATTTCAGCATGTTTTCGTGGATCTCGAAATTGAGATAGGAGACCCCGAGCGAGTGCAGCTTGACCACAAGCGGGAAGTTCAAGGCCGCGGCAAAACCTATGGCAAGGAAAGGAACGGTGCCGTTATCGATCAGGGTGACGTGGTTGAAGGAAAGAATAAATCCAAATACAAGGAGTTCCACGGAGAGTCCCACCATGATGGTATTCACCATCATCAAAATCATCCAACCGACGAAGCAGGCACGCTCGAAAAGAGCTCGTGCAAATGGAGAGACTTCTTGCATCTGAATCAGGCTGAGGGCGGAACTACACCTCATCCTCACGCCTGCTCTCCATTGCGCCAGCCCCACCTCTGATCTACTGAAAAACCGAAGGAAAGCACCCTGCTACAAGGGAAATCATGAAGAGAATGAGAAAATCGAAGAACAATACACCATTACTTCTTCAGCCGCAACGCACCCATCACTGATAAATTAAAAAACGTCGAGCCATGCCCGGCACTGATCCTTTGCCACTCAGAGATGAAGGGCGCTGAGCCTCATCCCGCAATCACTTCCGAAATGAAATGAAGTTTTTCCACCACCGGCTGCGAAAGGACAAACGGATAGAGATCCCGCAGTCCCATGCTGCGATTAATGCTGTTCAGCGCAATGGTGAGCTCTGCCCAGGCTTCCATCACCTGCTCAAAAGGTTTGGCTTTGAGGGCGGTCTTCTCGCCATCTGCGCTTCCGGTCGGATCGATCCTGATGCGGCGACCGACCAAACCAAAATCGACGGCTACCTCCAGCGTGTCCTGGATATGAAGGTAGTGCGCCCACGTCTCGGCCCAATCCTCCCAGGGATGCATCGTCGAATACATGCTGATGTAGTGATCCTGCCAATCCGTGGGGGCGCCCGAGCCGTAATAGACCTTCATCGCCTCTTCGTAACTCTGCCGCTCGTCCCCGAAAAGGGCGCGATACGGCTCCAGGAACTTGGTGTTCAGCACCAGTCGATCCCAATAGTAATGCCCCGTTTCGTGGCGAAAATGACCCAGGAGCGTTCGATAAGGCTCCTTCATGCCGAGCCGGATCTTTTCCCGGGCTCCATCATCCGCTTCTTCGATGTTCAGCGTAATGAGGCCGTGGTCATGCTCGGTAATGACCTTCGAGACCGTGCCATCAGGATTTATGGTATCGCCCATAAATCGAAAACCGAGCCCCTGTTTCGGATCCTCCGTTCGATTGGCCAGAGGCAACTTCAGCCGAAGACAGCTGTAAATGAGCCTGCGCTTCGCCGCTTCGATCAAGCCCCATAGAAGGACGTTGTGCGGCACCGTTTGGTCCGGGATCATCGTGTCCAACCGGCATGAAACGCAAAACGTCTCCTGCTCGTTTTCGGCGGGAATCATCCAGTTGCATACCCCGGCCTGAAGATAATTTTGGCACTTTTTGTAACGACGACCTCCGGCCTCAGGGGTGGTCGCGGAAAAGAATCTGTCGCCCGCCGGCTCCAGGCTGCTGATGCAAATGAGGTCGGGTAAAAATCCCAATTCCCGCTTACAGGTGACGCAGGCAATATTTTCAAAAAAAACCAATTCTCCGCAGGAACAAGTGTAAGTTTTCATTTTAAAGCTGGAATGAAGTGATGAAGCGATGACCTCCAAGTGCCGATCGCGACAGACGTTTTTCTAAGGGCCGCCGGCGACCATTGACGCGTCGGTATTCAAGCCCATAACGGAAGATTCGAACGGACCAAACACATGCGCACGATCCGTCAGACTGGCTTCCACGAAAGGCGGCTTCAGTCTCTGGAACTACCGCCGCGCATCGATCCAATGAGCAACCCGACGACCAGCGCGATCCCTACACAAGCGAGGGGACGCGCCGAGACATAGTCCCGCGCCGAATCGGCCAGGTCGGCCAACTTGCCTTTTACTTCGTTCAGTTGTGCGCCGCCCTCCTCGCGCGCATGGCCGGCTAATTCCTGGAGATGGCCCTTGGCTTTCTTCGCGTGAACCGAGGCGGTGCTTTTCAAATCACGGACCGCTTCGACCGCGGTTTTTTTGAGATTCGAAACATCCTGACGGGAGGATGGAAAAGGGGAGGCGTCAATTTCGTTTGGCATAATTAGTAACCTTGCACACGTTGTGGCATTAATCAATTCCTCGACAATTTAAACTGTAAACTATTTACTTTGAGTTAGTTGGACCTCGAGTGAATTCAAGCCATCTCCTGTTTGGATTGATGGAAAATATTTGCTATTGCCCCTGAAAAGGAATCGAAGGTGATGGGCTTTTGGACATAGCTCATCACGCGCAGCTTCTGGCATTCCTGGAGATCCCGCGGGTCGTTGGAAGAAGTCATCACGATGACGGGAAAATTTTCCATTCCCGGCATGGTGCGCAGACGTTGCAACACCTCCACACCGCTCATGCGCGGCAAACGAATATCGAGAAAGATCGCGATCAATTTCATTTCCGGCGAGGTTATGTGCTTCTCCACATACTTGATCGCCTGCGATCCATCCGATAGGCAAAGGACCTGATCGTCCATCTTCCGCTTGCGCAATTGTCGGAGTAGAAGCTCCTGGTCGGATGGATCATCCTCGATCACCAGGATACGGACGGGGGATATTTCGTGGAGATCGATCCAATCGTTGATGGCCATGGTGGTGAGGGTAAGCTGGAGCACATCCTCGACGCTAAAATGACGCCGGACATCTTTGAGGACCTGGGTGGAAAATTTTTCGGAAGCATGCAGCGAAATGGTTTCGCTGAGACCGAGAGCGGCCTTCTCCCATTCGGTAAAAAAGGGAGATACCCGCCAGCGATGCAGTTCGTTCAGGCGTTCTTCCGTTTCGCCCCGTGCCCGCAAGTTTTGTAAATGTTGTTCGACGCATGGACGGTTGTTTCTGACCACCGAAGCGTCTAAACGAATCCATTCAAAAAGATGTTCAAGTTCACGCGGTGCAAAGTCGTTCACAAAAGAACCGCCTATTCGATCGCGCGAGTTTAAGGGCTTCATTTCAGGGACCCTCCCAAGGCAGCCTTCTCGCCGCCTTTGGAAGTTAAATCGAGATAATGTGTTTTGAAATGGGCGCTATCCCCATATCGAAATAAAATTTAATCTTAGTCCTTCTAAATCCACAACCTATCGACGGGAAAGTGAGGTCCGTGCATGTCGAAATGAACCCAGGCGCAATGTGTAGGCCCGGGTTAACTCCGCCCCAAAGTAAAGAATCTGGGCCGAATAAAAGACCCAGAATAATATGACCACAAAGGAAGCGGCCGCGCCGTAACTGGATGCGAAGGCGCTGTGAGAAATATAGAAGCCGAGGAGAAACTTGCCGGCGACGAAGAGCCCCGCGCTAAAGAACGCGCCGGGAACGACGTCGCGCCAGGTCAATTGGACATCGGGCAGAAGTTTAAAAACAGCGGCAAAAAGAGCGGCGATGACCGCCAAGGAAATGAAGGTGTTGATCAATTCCAAACCAAATTTGGAAGTGGAACTGATCCCCCAATCGGTCAACCCTGTGATAAAGGCCGAGATCAGGAGCGAAACCAGCATGAAAAAGCCGAGGACAAAAACCATGGAGAGAGAAAGCATCCGGTTCTTGATCATGGTAATCCAGGGATGTTTCTGCGGCGGGACCTCCCAGATTTTGTTGAGCGAATCCTGCAACTCGCCAAAAGCGCCCGACGCGCTGATCCAGAGCACGACGAAACTGAGGACGGTGCTCCACGAGAGCGCGCTCGTGCTTCCGGCGTGGACGAGAATCTCCCGCACGACTTTGCCTCCGTCCGCCCCCACCAGATCGCTGATTTCGGCCACGATCCCTTGGGCGGCCTCGTCCCGCTTCATGAAAAGGCTGACGATCGACAAAAGCAGAATGACGATGGGAGCCAACGAAAACGCGGTATAATAAGCCAGGGCCGCGCCCATCTTGGGGACGTTATGAACCGACCAGGCCGACATGCTGTCGCGAAACAAGCCCCAGGAAATCGAGAGAATCCCCTTTTTCATCCGGACCGATCATTCCTTTTTTTCCGCGGGCGACGGCTCGGCCGCTTCCTTTTGAGTTTCGGGAGTTTGAGGAGTGGTGACCGTGTCGGTCGGCTGGGGGGGGGAACTCTTGGGATCGAAACCCGGACGAAGCGCTTCGATGTAGGCATTCCATAACACGCCCGCCAGCGCGCCCAGGACGTCAATGTGGGGTTGATCCACTCGTCCCGAAATTTCCGTTTGCGTCGCGATCACCTTTTTATCGTTCTCAAAAAGTCCCTTGACCGCATTGAGTACGCCCGACCAGATCGCGCCGGGATTTCCCTGGTCGGTCGGCTTGGGCTCAAACTCCAGGTGGTCGAAAAAAGGTTTCACATACCCATGATAGACCCCTTTGTCGCCGGTCAGTTGACTATAAAGCCCGATCTCGCCGCTTTTGACCCGCACTTTCAGGTATTTTTGCAGGGCGGAATTGGCCCCCACCGCCGGCACATGCTCCATGCGGAAGTCTTGGCTGAAAGTCGCATATTTTTCATCGAAATTGATGGCCATATCCATCTCGAAATTGCCGGTCAGCAGGGGCCGCGCGGTGATCTTGATCGTCGCGGGGAGCGGGACCTTCAGCTTTTTACTGTTGCTTATGTTTTCCGCATCGACATTGAGCTTATTGAGCTCCAAATCGACCTTGGGATCGGCGTGAAAATCGAGAAAATGGACGTCGCCATTGAGAATCTGGACCCGGTTCACTCTCCAGGGAATCAAGGCCTTGATCGCATTGATCCAGACCCCGCTGATGCCGATCTGGCTGTCCCCGGAGCTGGGACCGGCGACCAGATTGACTCGCGGATCGAATATCGTCACCGAGGCGCGCTCGACTCCATGGAATATTTCCGACCATTGCAGGGAAACGTTCCATCGGGGCGAATAAATGAAATGGACGGGAATTTCACCCGTCTTTTTGTCGATATGGAAATCGTAAATATCGACGCTGGCGGTCCAGGGATGCAGGCGGACCCGTTCCACGCGTCCGGTGTAATCAGGAAGGCCCGAAAGCCCCCGATTGATATAATCACGCGCCCAATAAGGAGCGCAGAACCAGACGACGGCGCAGATAATTGCCAAGACGAGGAGGATCGTTTCGACGGTGATGCGCGTGCGCCTGGTTCCCACGCGCAGCCAGGCCCGAAGGATCCTGGACCGAGGAGGTTGCCGGGCAGCCTCTTTCTCCGCGGGCAACTCTTCGGTCCATGAACGCATATTTTCCATACGAGGATACGGTCGTGGAAAAGGAGCTCGATCAGCGATCCCTATTTCTTATGTTCAACCGCTTTGCCTGCGGCCGCGCCCGAGCCCCCACCGATCACCGCGCCTGCGGCTACTCCGGCTGCCGCCCCCACGGGACCACCCACCACAGCGCCTGCAACGCCGCCCGCCGCCGCGCCGATAACCGCACCCGCGGTCATTCCCGCCACGTCCTGGCGCAGGTTGCGCGATCCGCTGGGGTTATATTCCGCCCCGTACCGGTCGAAGATATCAATGATGGGCGCGGGGTCCACGACGCCATAAACCGCCACCACGATTTTTCCTTCGCGAACAGCCTTCTCGTAATAGTCGGTTTGGGATTGGGCGAACCCGCGGTCCGACAATAAGTCACTTGAAGCATCCTTTGCTGGGCTCTCGAACGCTTGAGCCACTTCGGTGATGTTGGAGGCGAGAACTCCCAACTCTCGAAAAGCCTTGATGGCCTTGTCGGCCTTTTCACGACTCGAAAATGTTCCGCCGATAATTTGTCCTTCACTTGTCTTGGTTATGGTCTCGGGCATACTTACCTTTCTGTAGGTTTGTTGGTTCGGGCTTTGGAAATCGCCTCGCCGAAGAAAGCGCAATGGCCGTGCCAGTAGAAATTGAATAACCCGCCTTCGTTGAACCATAATCACTTACGACTAAGGACTGAATTTTCGCTCATGGATAAACGAAACGTTTATCGCACAGTGCGAGAATGTCCGGATGCAAATTGCCAGACAAAAAGAAACCTACACCGCAGCCCGTCCCGCCCGGCTCCTACGCGCTAAAGGTACGGTATGGTATCTGGCCCAGGCAAAAATTGCATACTTTGAGGCCAATCCGTCTCCCGGCACGACCACCGTCATCACTTCACGTGAATTCCGTTCGTGGATCTCGCCTAGAAGTTGCCCTTCTGATCTTCTTTCACTTCAATCAGTTCCAAACGAATTCCTTATCGCAGTTCATTTGGGCAAGCCCTTACTTTCCCGAACGTCCATTCTCCGGCGAAGGGTTTGGCGCACTTATTGCCTCTAGTTGATCGTCGGGATGCGCGCTCAAGCGCACTCGGCCAACACTTAGAAAGTAATCCTATGAACACGATGGTATTTTATATTGCGGCAGTAACCCTATGTGGCCTTTCCGTCATTCTCATTCGGGAGGCATCGCCTTATTCGCTATCGACCGGTTCCACCTCCTCCGAAAGAATCAGCAAACGCCGACTGGCCGGGCGAGTCCTGCTCATCATCGCCGCTGCGTCCGCTGGAATCGGTTTGCTGGCTCAATCATTCTAGAGGCTGTCTGATAATCCATCAGGCCCGCCGTGGATCAGGAACTTTCCTTCCCAAACGCTGGTAGATGAGTTCCCGCACCCGGAACAGGGTTTGACGCAAAATCAGGCTGTCGGCCGCCAGGACGCGGATCGACCAGCCGCCCGCGCAAAGTTTAGAGGCCGCGAGCCGAACTGAACTCTCCTCGCCGAGCGCATGCACCGCGTGGGGAAAATCTGTCTGCCACGTTTCGGACGAAGGCGTGATCACGACGATGCCGGCGTAATAGCTCGCCGGGAAAAGCGCCCGCAGGCCGACGATGCTTCCATCGTGGGGCGAGAGGGAAGCCCTTTCCCGGTGCACCGCGCGGCCGGCCACGCTGATATCGGTCCACCATCGGTAGCGGCTGAAGGCAAAAGATTCACCCGAGGCCACCCGACCCGGCGCGAGTGTTTCCAGGTAGATCAATTCGCCGCCGGGCTCGATGTCGATGACCGTTTTCTGAAAAGAGCGGGAGTCGCGCTGGGGAATCGAAATTTCGGGGAAGACATCGAGGCTGGCCCCGGCGCGAATCTCGAAGGTCTGTTCCAGTCGCACTTCGCGCCCGCCCGAGGGATGAAAGCGCGCGGCCGAAGGACTCGACAAAAGGACGCGGGCGCCTGGTTCGACGACGACACGCGTCGTGATGCGATCGCCGCCGAACAGGCCCGCCGTCTGGTTGACGACGTTGACCAGCAGCGTCTCTCCATCCCAGTAGGCCTTGCTGAGATGAATGGGAGCCGAAAACGATTGCGCGGCGAGAAAGGTGCCCCGTTTCGGGTCCGATGCGCAGACCAGATGAAGATTTCCGCTGAGACCTATGGCCGCCGTCTCAGACAAAAAGATACTCCCGTTTGAGCCAATGCAGAAGCTCGTCACGACCCACCCCCGATTTCAGGTCGGCAAAGATAAAGGGTCGCTTCCCGCGCATGAGCAGCGAATCGCGCCGCATCACTTCCAGGTCGGCGCCGACATAAGGCGCCAGGGTGATCTTGTTGATCAAAAGCAGGTCGCTATGGCGGATGGCCGGGCCGCCTTTGCGCGGAATTTTATCTCCTTCCGCAACGTCGATGACATAGATGAACGCGTCGACCAGCTCCGGGGAAAACGTGGCCGAGAGATTATCGCCGCCACTTTCGATCAGGATGATTTCGAGATCGGGATAACGCAGCTCCAGCTCGCGGACCGCGGCCAGATTCATGCTGGTGTCGTCGCGAATCGCGGTATGGGGACAGCCTCCCGTCTCGACCCCCAGGACGCGGTCGCCCGCCAAAGCCTGATGGCGCACGAGAAACTCGGCATCCTCACGCGTGTAAATATCGTTGGTGATGACGCCGATGCTGAATTCCTCGCGCAGCCATTCGCAGAGGCGGAGCACCAGCATGGTCTTGCCGGAACCGACCGGCCCGCCAATGCCCAGTCGAACGACGCGCTTTTTGTTTTTGCTTGAGGAAGAATCAGGAGATGAAGAGGCGCTCATAAGCTATTTCATGTTGCATCGAAGCCAGCTCCATCAGCGGATCGAACCAGCCGAGTTCATCGCGCTCGATGGCCAGGGAAAGCGCCAGGTTTTCTTCCAGGCGCGCCAGCGATTCTGTGAGCACGCGCTGCGCGGCGTTTTGTCCGATGCGTAATAATTTCGGCGCGGAAAGACAGACGGCGCTCAGGCTTTGAAAGGCCCATGAGGTCAGCAACGCTTGCCGCGGAAGCGACGCCAATCCAATTCCGAAGACGACGGCGTGATGGCCGCTGGCCCGTCCTTCCTCCACCTGACGCGCAAAAGTAGTGAGGGTGGCAGATGCACCCGTCTCGCCAAGGGCGTGCAGCCGTCGAAGTCCCGTGGCACGGCTTGCTTCGCGCAGTTCGCGCGCGGTTTTGGTCGCCTCAACACAGGCGTCGAGCTCAATCAACGCGGCGTGATCATCGCGAAGCGCGTCCTCCCGCGCCAAGCGCACCACCGGCAACTCGAGGTGAATCAGCATCGGCCAAAGATGTTCCTGCAAATGACGCGCCATCGATTCTTCGTCACACACCAGACCGAGCCGCACAATCTGCTCGAACCCGTACGAGTGCGCGTAACCGCCGGTGGGAAAAGCCGAGTCGTTGACTTGCAGCAGACGCGAGAGCCAGGGGAATTCGGAGGCGTCGCCGTTATTCATGGTGATGATGGTGAGCACCGGCGGAAAGCGGGAGGAATACGCAGTTCACCTTTTGGAATGCGATCTGTTCCCGGGAAAGGAATTGGATTACGGCGGGATCGGGCGTGACGCGCAGGGCATCGGCGCGAACCTCGACGCCAAAGTGAAGGTTGCCCAGCTTCCAGGCGATTTCCGCGGCTTTGCTGGTATTTGCCGTTGGAATTTCAAGGACTTCTTCAGGCAATTGCTCCAGGACATAATAGGTTTCACCCTCGATGTGGAACGGCGTGCCATCGGTCAGTTCGTCGTCGAGATCGAAGCCAAATTCTTTTCCATTACCGGCCACTCCTCGCCAGCGTCTCTTTGCCAGGGTGATGCGATCCGCCTGCAACTTCACTTGAAATTGGCCGTGCAGTCCGTGCACGTGCGGCAGCTTCTGAATAAGGGTCAGTTCGGACATAAATTGACTGGTCCTCAAAAGAGGAAATAACGCTGCGCCATCGGCAAAGTCTTGGCCGGTTCGCAACGAAGTTCGCGGCCGTCGGCCTTGACCGTGCAGGTCTCGGGATCGACCTCGATTTTGGGCAGCGAGGCATTCCAGATCAAATCGCGCTTGCTGATTTTCCGGGTATTGAGCACAGCGACGAGATGCTTCTGCAACTGAAGCTCGCTCAGCGTTCCCAGTTCCAGCGCGGCCTGGCTGACGAACGTCAGGCATGTCTTGAACCGGGCACGGCCATGCGCGCCGAATTGCGGGCGGTAGAGGGTCGGCTGCGGCGTGGGAATGGAGGCATTCGGGTCGCCCATGTTGGCGTAGGCGATAAGTCCGCCCTTGATTATCAGTTCCGGTTTTACTCCGAAGAACGCCGGCTTCCAAAGCACCAGGTCCGCGAATTTTCCTTTTTCGATCGATCCCACTTCGTGCGCGATTCCATGCGTGATCGCCGGGTTGATCGTATATTTCGCGATGTAGCGCAGAGCGCGAAAGTTGTCCGCCGCACGATGCGAAGAGGCTCCCGGCGCGGCATCCGGCTCCAGTTTTCCAAACTGGACCTTCATTTTATGCGCGGTCTGCCAGGTGCGAATGATCACCTCGCCCACGCGGCCCATGGCCTGGCTGTCGCTTGAGAGCATCGAGAACGCGCCCAAATCATGCAGGATATCTTCCGCCGCGATCGTCTCGGGACGGATGCGCGATTCGGCGAAAGCCACGTCCTCGGGAATCTTGGAATCGAGATGATGACAGACCATCAACATGTCGAGATGCTCGTCGATGGTATTGGCTGTGAAAGGACGCGTCGGATTGGTGGACGAGGGCAGGACGTTCGCCTCGCCGCAAACCTTGATGATATCGGGCGCATGTCCGCCGCCCGCGCCTTCCGAATGATAGGTGTGGATCGTGCGGCCCTTCATCGCGCGAAGCGAATCCTCGACGAAGCCCGATTCGTTGAGAGTGTCGGTGTGGATGGCCACCTGCACGTCGAATTCATCCGCCACGCCGAGGCACGTATCGATGGCGGCGGGCGTGGTGCCCCAATCCTCGTGCAATTTCAATCCGATCGCGCCGGCGCGCACCTGTTCGCGGAGCGGTTCAGCACTCGAGGCGTTTCCTTTGCCGAGAAAACCGAGGTTCATCGGATATTCCTCGGCCGCCTCCAACATCCGGTGCAGGTTCCAGGCGCCGGGGGTGCAGGTCGTCGCATTGGTTCCGGTGGCCGGACCCGTGCCGCCGCCGATCATCGTGGTGACGCCGCTCGCAATCGCCTCGGTGATTTGTTGGGGACAAATGAAATGAATGTGGCTGTCGATACCGCCCGCGGTCAGGATGCAGCCCTCCCCAGCGATCACCTCCGTCGCCGCGCCGATGACCATGGTGATGCCGTTTTGAATGAGAGGATTGCCTGCGTGGCCGATGCCCGCGATGCGTCCGTTTTTGATGCCCACGTCGGCTTTCACGATCCCCGTGACGGCATCGACGATCAGCGCGTTCGTGATCACCAGATCGAGTGACTCGTCGGCCAGCGCCAGGGGCGATTGTCCCATGCCGTCGCGGATCACCTTGCCACCGCCGAATTTGACTTCGTTGCCGTAGCCGCCATTTTCAGCGATCAAGTCGCGCTCCACCTCGATCCACAAATCGGTATCGGCCAGCCGCACCTGGTCTCCCACCGTGGGGCCAAACATCTCGGCATAGGCGCGGCGTGAAATTTCCAAGGGCATAAAATCCTCGTGAAGAAAGCTACGGCAGCCGGCCGTTCACTCCATTGTTCAGGCCATGGACTTCGCGCTTGCCCGCCAGCGCCACCAGCGCCACTTCCTTCGTGTCGCCCGGTTCAAAGCGGACCGCGTTGCCCGCTGGAATATTCAGGCGAAAACCGAGCGTCTTTTGCCGGTCAAACGAGAGGGCGCTGTTCACCTCGAAAAAATGAAAATGGCTGCCTACCTGGATGGGCCGATCTCCCGTGTTCGAAACGGCCACGCGCATTTCGGCCAGACCCACATTGGCTGGCAGGGGCGCGGCTCCGGCCGGGGTGCGAATTTCTCCGGGAATCATCGAATGGGATGGTGAACGGTGACAAGTTTGGTGCCGTCGGGAAAGGTCGCCTCGACTTGCACATCGTGAATCATTTCCGGCACGCCTTCCATCACCTCGTCGCGCTTGAGCAGGGTCGTGCCGTAGCTCATTAAATCGGCGACGCTCCGGCCATCGCGCGCGCCCTCGATGATTTCATACGTAATGATCGCCACCGACTCCGGATAGTTGAGTTTGAGTCCCCGCTTTTGGCGACGCCGGGCCAGGTCCGCCGCCGTGACGATCAGCAACTTTTCTTGTTCGCGAGGAGTCAAGTGCATGGCTCAAAGCGGCGGAATTGAATCCTGAAAATTCAGCTCGTGACGAGCTTGATCCGCGTATCGCGGTAATCGCCGTCTTCGGCGGAATCGTCCCACGCAAAGACCACCGGGCCCATGCGCTGACCCCGGGAAGCGACCCAGGGAAGCGAGGGATTCGCGTTGCTGCGCTTGTGCCACGCGACCAGCGTCAGCTCGTAGGACGCCTCCTGCCTGGGGATGGTCAGCACGCTCGGACGCAAAATGTAACTGCCCAACTGGTTCTCATGGCGCGCGCCATTGATATAGAGGACCACCGCCTGCTCCCAGGCCCCGTCGAAGCTCGCATAGAGATGGACGTTTTGTTCGGCCGGAATCATGAGCGAGAGCGCGGAGTTTTCGGCCAGCACCGAGGCGTTTCCTTCCGGATCAAAATGGGCGTACATAAGGAGACTAGCATTCGCCGCGGAATGCCTGCTGGCGAGCCGAAAAACGCGCCGGCCCCAATTACTTGCCGGTGGCGTTGAGGTCGGCGCAACGCTTGCAGAGAGGCCGGTTGTCCGTGCCGTACCGGCGGAAGTTTTTCCCGATCAGACTGCCGTGCTTGCAGGCGGTATTGTCGTGATAGACGGCGGCCGGGCTGTCCGTCTCCAGTCGTTCGGTTGAGTACCAGGGGCTTGATTTCATGGGCGTATCTGGTTGGAGAAATCAGTGGTTGCGAACGGCCACCGTGCCATCAAGGCGTTTGGACATGTCGATCGGATCCCCGACAGAGACCTGCGCGGGATTGACCTGGTAGGCCCAGACCTCAAACCACCTGAATTGCACCTGTCCGTAGATGGTCGAAAAAGCGCCATCCACCGCGTCGAGGCCCTGGGCAACCTTGACCCGGCCGATGCGCGGGACATTAAAGCGTGCGTCAAAGGTGCTCCAATGGTGCCCCAGGAAAACTTCAAAATAAGCGTGGAAATCCATCGGCGTCCCGGGATCGATCCGGCCGATGTCGGGCAGATGCCCGGTGACATAGCGGGCGGGAAGATTGAACGCGCGG
Source organism: Methylacidiphilales bacterium (assembly GCA_965226715.1). Classification (GTDB taxonomy): domain Bacteria; phylum Verrucomicrobiota; class Verrucomicrobiia; order Methylacidiphilales; family UBA1321; genus JABDGH01. The sequence continues at coordinate 352,688 of CBDDEB010000003.1, forward strand.
CAAAGCGCAATGGCCACATGGGCGAAATCGCGACAGACCCCATAACGCTGCAGGACGACTTCCGAAGCGCTGATGACTGAGCTGCCCGCGCCGAAGCGGTACTCGATATTATAGTGGACCCAATTGCAGATGGCCTGGACGCGGTCGAATCCGTTTTGAATATGGCCGAACTCCTGCCAGGCAAAATTGAGCAGCTTGTCGGAATCGCAATAGCGGCTGGGCAGCGTGTACCGGAGGGTCTCCGGCGGCAGTTGGTAAACCGCCGTCGGCGGGCCCGTCGGTTCGGGATTGTCGGGAAGTGGGGAAACCGAAACCAGCGCATCGTGATGGATGATGTTTTCACCCGGCTGCAGCACGGCGCGGTCGGTGAGATTGCCGTGCAGGTCCTCGAAATGGTAGTTGGAAAGATGCGGAGTGAAGGTGAGTTGTTGCTGGACGACGGTCTGCCTGCCGTCATGGCGCGGCTTCAGGACCAGCAGAATCGCGGTGGGCACCGAAGTTTCGTAAACGATGTGGCAGCCGACGCGAATGGTGAGGTTGGAAGACATGGTTACGGCGAAGGTTGCTCGACCTGCTCAATAAAGGCGTCGAAGAGAGAATGGTCACCCACCCCCAAGGGGTGATGGCGAAGTCCAGCCTGGAAAAGCCGCTCAAAGGCGGACTCGTCGCATTCCCGGATCGATGTGGCGATTTGTTTCAACCGGAAAGCGTACTCCTAAAAGGAGATTCGCGCATCCTATTATAAGGGTTAAAAAAGGGTGATCTCAACTTCACTGGCGGGGGGCCTCATCTGGCGCGATTTTAGGAATCGTCATGCCCTCGCCTCCCCTCGCCTATACCTTTCGTCCGCAGGAAGATGTCAGGAACGGATTTGGCCGCCTGTTGACAGCGATTTCCCGCCGGGGGCGAGGCCTGGAACGGCACGCACGCCGGCCGCTGGGTGACGCGATTCATGAATTGCGTCTGCTGATCAAACGCGCCCGCGCTTTGCTTTGGTTCGCCCGGCCGGCCCTGCGTCCCTCGGCTTACACCAGGGCTAAAACCCGCTTACGGAAAGCAGCGCAACTCCTCGCCGGCCAGCGTGATCTCACGGTGACGAAATCGACCCTGGAGGATTTGAATGCGCAAGCTGCGAAAGCCCGCGACCGGACGGCGCTGGCCCATGCTTTGCGCCATACCGCTCTCAACGCATCCGGAGCAGCGCAGGAAAGGTCGCTCCGATCTGCCTTCAAAAAGGCGGTGGAAATTCTGGACAGATCGGTGAATGAAATCAAACGAAGCGTCGCGGCGCACTCGGAATGGCTGCCTCCCGCAGACCGCTTAAAGAAAGCCTTCCATGCAACGCGCAAGGCCGGAAAAAAAGCGCGGGCGACCGGGAAGGATGTCGATTTCCATACGTGGCGAAAAAAAGCAAAGCGCCTCCTTTATCAATTGGAACTGACGCAATCCGAACCCCGGCGGCGGATGAGCCAAATCATGAAGCAGGTCACGAAGCTGCAGGATTCGCTCGGCTCCTACCATGACTGCGTCGTGGTCGAGAATCATCTCCGCCAGATGCTGCCTCTTTCCGCCGCGGAGCGGCGCGTGGCGAATCTGCTGGGAAAGAGAAAGGCGCATCTCCGCAAGAAGGCCCGCAAGATTACCCGGCAGTTGAACCTTTCCTAGCGCCTAGGTTCGGCCCAGGCCAAGGACCATCTCTTCTTCCATCGGATCAACCTCCTCTTCTCGCATTCCCTCCGTCAGGGCGAGAATTTGCATGGCCAAAGTCCGCTCGCCATCGATGAAACCGGCGCGATGCGGATCGGTCTGAGGCAGGTTCATCTCTTCTCCCGCGAAGGGTTGGAGCTCCAACAACTTGGATTTCGCCAAATCCCGTACCCTCTCTAGTGTGCTGTTCGCGTTCATACCTCAATAAGAGCCCATCCGGAAGAAATTCAACCCTTTCGGCCCCTTCACGGAAGGTCGTTTTGGACGCCAAAAACGAGGGCTTTGACTTGTTTAATTTTTTTCTTTTGTTTATCCCAAAGGAATGTCGAGTAACGAGCCTGCAGTTTCCGGCAAAAAGAAATCTGCCCGGAAAATCCTCGCGGTTCTCGCCCTCGTCGTGGTTTCAGGACTCAATGTTCAAGCCGCAACCATCGTCCCAGAGCCCTTTCCGCCCGCCCGCTTCAGCAGTCTCTATATGGAGCGGGACGACAAAGGTGCCGCCGTGGTTGTGCAAACGGCAGGCGACGCCGTCACCTATAAAGTCACCCTGGGCAACAAGGTGCTCGAAAATCTCACCGTACATCCCTCGGGAGACGACTGGTTTAAATTCATCCAGGGTCTTAACAACGCGAAGGTTTATAAATGGGCTCCGAAATACGAGTTTCCGGGACAAGGTCCTTCGTGGATCATCGATATCGTGATGGAAGACCGCACCTTCAACAGCGCGGGCACGAACGATTACCCGAAAAACGGCGACGAATCGCAGCCCCAGGCCGATTCCGCGTCAGGTCCCAGCATTCCCTTCCAACTCTTCTGGCAGGCCGTGCTCGGGCTGGTCGGCAAAGTGCCATCGCCTCCGCCGCCAAAGCCATAAGATCAAGGTCATGCACGAATATTGTTCTCTTACCCTCGCTTTTATCTTGTGCCTTTTTGTAGTCCCAACTGTGGCGGGAGATGTCCACACTAAAGAGCAACCGCCCATTCCGGTACTTTCCTTTACCGACGTCACGGCACTTTATAGTGCGAAAGAGCGGCCCTCCGCTGACCATTTTCCCGGGGACTGGAACTATCCGGAATTGAAAAACTATCCGCGCCAGAAGGAGTTGATCGATCGGTGCCTGCAGGACTGGGCCGCCACCATAAAAGTGAATCCCAATCCATTCCATGGAATGAGCGATCTAAAATCTGGCCATCTCGCTTTTGGATCCGTCAACAAGGACCCCAAAAACCGCATCGTCTACTTTAATTTTAGATTTGAATCGGAACGGGTTTACGACCTTTTCGTTGTCTACTATTACGATCCCTACCAGGATAGATTCATCCTGAAAACCAACCGCTGATCGCCTGACCGATCAAAAGGGCCTTTAAAATAATCTCTTGCTTTAGAGGGCGGAATGGGCAATCTTGCCGCGTGCATAGCCCCCGTCGGGGTGGTGCGTTTTCCCTCATGTCAGATTCATCGCCCGTAGCGGGCATTCTCGAAATTCACGATAAAGGTTACGGCTTCTTGCGCAGACCCGAGCGGGGCAGCGCACCTACGCCGCAGGATGTCTTCGTCCCTCCGGACATGATCAAGCGCAACGCCTTACGCGATGGCGTGCAACTCTCCGGCATCAGCGTTTCCAACGGTCGCGGACCCCAATTAATCGAACTGCAACAAGTGAATGAACGGGCCATCGATTTGTACCGCGACCAGCTTCCCTTCGAGGAATTGACCACGATCAATCCGAACCGATGGATCAAGCTCGAAAACGGCGCGGACAAGCTTTCGGCGCGCGTGCTCGACCTGATGACGCCCATCGGCCACGGCCAGCGCGGCCTGATCGTCGCCTCGCCCCGCAGCGGCAAAACGATGCTGATGCAGGCCATCGCCGATTCAGTCCTTAGCAATTCGCCCGACACCTTCGTCATGATCGTGCTCATCGATGAGCGCCCCGAGGAAGTGACCGATTTCCGCCAGTTCCTGGCTGGCCGCGGCGAAATATGGTCATCGTCCAACGACCAGGAAAATGCCAGCCACGTCCGACTCGCGAAGCTGGTCATCGAGCGCGCCAAGCGACTGGTCGAAAGCGGCCGCGATGTCTTCATCCTGCTCGATTCGATCACCCGCCTCGGCCGCGCCTTCAACGTGGGCTCCAAGGGCAACACCATGAGCGGCGGCATTTCTTCCCGTGCGCTGGAAATCCCCAGGAAAATTTTTGCGGCGGCCCGCCAGACCGAGGAAGCCGGCGCGCTGACCATCGTGGCCACGGCGCTGATCGACACCGGTTCGCGCATGGACGAGGTGATCTTCCAGGAATTCAAGGGCACCGGCAACATGGAGATCGTCCTCGATCGCCGCCTGGCCGAGGCGCGCGTCTATCCCTCGATCGACATCGAAAAATCAGGCACGCGGCGCGAGGAACTGCTCCTGCCCAAGGCCATTCTCGATAAGGTGACGATCATCCGGCGCGGCTTGCACGGCCTCCCGGTGCAGGCGCAAATGGAGCGGCTGCTTATGATCCTGAAAAAATTTCCCGACAATAAAACCGCCCTCGAACAGCTTCCCGCCCGGCCCGCCTCCTGAGTCTCCTGCCTTCCCACTTCTTCGTTCTAACTTCTAACTTCTTCGTTTTCACCCATGTCCTTCCAAAATCTCGGCCTCTCTGACGAGGTCGTCCACGCGGTTCAATCGATGGGCTACATGGACCCGACACCGATCCAGTTGCGCGCGTTTCCCATCGTCCTCGGAGGCAAGGATATCATCGGCGCTTCCCAGACCGGCACCGGCAAAACGGCCGCGTTCGGCCTGCCGCTGCTCAGCATCCTGAAGGCCCACGCTCCCGTCGGCCCACGCGTGCTCATCCTCGAACCGACCCGCGAACTCGCCGCCCAGGTCGAGACCGCGTTTCGCGATTACTCCCGCTTTTCCAACATCCTCACCACGGTCGTCTACGGCGGCGTGGGCTACGGCCAGCAGCTCAAGGAACTCAAGGCCGGCACCGACGTGCTCGTCGCGACTCCGGGACGCCTCATCGACCATCTCGAACAGGGCAACGCGAGGCTCGACAAGATTCAGCATCTCGTCCTCGACGAAGCCGACCGCATGCTCGACATGGGCTTCATGCCCGACGTGCGCAAGATCATCGACCTTTGCCCGCGCGAGCGCCAGACGCTCCTCTTCTCCGCCACCATGCCGCCCGAAATCGCGCGGCTGACCGAGTGGGCCTTGCGCGAACCGGAGCGGATCGAGATCGGCCGGCAAAGCACGCCCGCCACCACCATCACCCACGCGCTCTACCCCGTCGCCGCCGTGCAGAAGTACGATCTGCTGGTCGAATTGCTCAAGAAAACCAATTTCGACTCCGTGCTCATTTTTGTCCGCACCAAGCACGCCGCCGACCGCATCGCGGCGCAGCTCAAGAACTCGCAACATTCGGTCGCGGTGCTCCACTCGAACCGTTCGCAAAACGAACGGCTCGAGGCGCTCGAAGGCTTCCGTAACGGCAAGTACGAGGTCATGGTTGCCACCGACATCGCGTCGCGCGGCATCGACGTGGCCGGCATCAGCCACGTGATCAACTACGACGTGCCGCAGCATACCGAGGATTACGTCCACCGCATCGGCCGCACCGGGCGCGCGCAGGCCGTGGGCGACGCCTTCACCCTGATGACCGCCGAGGAAGGCCCCGACGTCGCCGCCATCGAACGATTCATCGGCCAGCAGATTCCCCGCGTGAAGCTGGAGAATTTTCCCTACGTCTATTCCCTCGCCCTCGACGACAAGGCCAAGCATGTCGTCGGCAAGGCGGGCAATATCCGCGGCGGCCGCGCCGGCAAGGGCTACAGCTTCGGCGTCCGGCGCCGGTAAAGTTCCCTATCCCATCGCATGATCGTCGCACCGTAAATCCGTGACGGACTCCGGCCTGTTTGACTAAATGCGGGCCGGAATGATTCTCCATGCCCGATCAAAGCTCACTTTCGCCGCATCGTTTCGTAGACGTCCTTTTGCTCACCCTCGTCGCCGGTAGCGCCGACGCCATCGGCTACCTCGAGCTGGGCAGGGTCTTCACGTCGAACATGACGGGCAACGTTGTGCTGCTCGGCATCGCCTTGAGCGAAGGCCGCGGCGCCGATACCGGGAGGTCCCTCTTCGCGCTGCTCGCCTTTATCTTCGGAAATTGTTGTGGAGCCTGGCTCTGCGCTCGTCTCGGTTCGGCCAAAGCCTCGCGATTCTCCGTGACGGTGGTGTTTGCCTGCGAAGCGGGACTGCTCCTGCTCTACGCGCTGGTCTCCGCCTTACTGCCCCCCGGACGCCAACTCGCCGTGGGTTATCCGCTGATCGCGCTGCTGGCGGCGTCGATGGGTTTGCAAGCCGCTGCCGTCTATCGACTCGGCACGCCCGGCATCACCACGACGGCCATCACCGGGACGCTCACCACTTTTTTCGCCGGGCTGATGAAATGGATCCCTTTCGCTCCGCTCCCCGAACCGGAAAAGCGCGGCACGCCTTCCCTGTTTGGCCTGCAGGCTGCCGTCATCGCCCTTTACTGCGGTGGAGCGGCCCTCAGCGGCCTCCTCCATCTTCATGGTAAAACATGGGCGGGATTTTTTCCCGCGGGCCTGGTGGTCCTCGTCGTTTTGATCCGGCTTGCCCGGGGCGAGGGCAACGCGCCTACGAAGCGATAATTTCTGTGATCTTCCGGGAATCAATCTCGAGAACAGCGGCGAGTTTCAGCGCCATGGGGATGACCCAGTAAGGAGTGTCCGGATCAAAGGGCATCTTGGAAGCCGACAGGTTGTAAATCGTCTTGGCGCACGCCTCCTCAAAATAATACTGCGCCTCCGCCGTGCCATCACCCGTCTTGATGGCGTTGAGCGTCTTGGCCCGGATCCGGGTGAAAAGATAATGCGCTTTCGGCCATTCCTTTTCCTGATGGAGCAACCCTTTAAGTTCCGTCAACGTCCCCGTCTCGGAACAAAACGGCGCGAAGAGGGAAAGCAACGCATCCATCTGATCGATCAGAAGTTTCATGGCCGGTTCGTCCAAACATTCCGCCGCCGCTACATCTTCAGCACAACCCGGAAGCGCGCCTTGTTGCTCAGCATCCGCTCGTAGGCTTCGTTGACCTGGGCCAGCGGAAAGACTTCCACCTTGGGCCGCACGCCGGTGAGCAGGCTGAAGTTCAGCGCATCCTCGGAATCCTTCGCGTAGCCGCTGTAGTGGCCCGCGACGGTGCGGCTGCCCATGAGCAGCAGCAACGGCGAAACTTCGATGTTGCCCGGCGGCGCGGCGACGATGAGCAGCTTCCCCTTGTACTTCAGGCCGGGCGCCAGGCCGCTGATCGCCTTGGCGTTCGGGGCGGTGGCAAGAATGACCTGGGCACCGCCCATTTTCGTCAGTTGCGCCGCGGCGTCGCCCTTGGAATCGTCGATGTACTCATGGGCGCCCAGTTCCTTGGCGAAAGCCTCCTTGTCCATGCCGCGCGAAATAGCCACCGTCCGGTAACCGCTCTGCCGCGCGAACTGGACGGCCAGATGACCGAGCCCGCCGATCCCCTGGATCGCCACCAGATCACCCGACTTCGCGCCCGCGTGGCGCAGAGCGTTGTAGGTGGTGATACCCGCGCAAAGGAGCGGCGCCGCTTCCACCGCATCGATCCCCTCCGGCATCGCCGCCACCGCCGTCTCGGGCGCCACCATGTATTCGGCGAAACCGCCGTCGAAGCTCGCGCCGGTCGTCGCCCCCGTGGTGCAAAACGGAAATTCGCCCTCCCGGCATGGTTGGCAATGCGTGCAATAGCCGCCGTTCCAGCCGACGCCGACCCGCTGGCCCGGCTTGAAGAGCGTGATCCCCGGCCCGATTTTCTCCACCCGGCCCGCAACCTCGTGCCCGCAGACAAAGGGATACTTCATGCCGGGCCAATTTCCCTCCTTGAAAATCTGGTCGCTGTGACAGATGCCGCAGGCGTCAACTTTGATTAACACCTGACCCTGGCCGGGCACGGGAATGGGACGTTCCACCAGTTCAAACGGACCACGTTTACTCGAGAGCTGCGCAACGATCATGATGCTTCTCCTTTGGTTTGCCCGTCAAAGTCGACGACGTTCCCCGACCGCCGGTCCTTAATCTATCGCCCGCTTTCGGCCTGAGTCAACGTAGCGATAAATTCTTCCACGGTGGGCGCGGAAATAAGCTTCTCGCGCGTGGAGGCGTCCTTGAGCAGCCGGGCCAGACCGCCCACCACGCTCAGATAATCGGTCACCATCCGCTTGGGCGTGCCGATGACAAAGATCAGCTTGACCGTCTCCCCGCTATTTTCAAACCAGACGCCCTGCGGGCTGCGCCCCACCGCCAGGACCATGCCCTTCAGCGAATCGGTGCGGGCGTGGGGGAAGGCGATTTCATTTCCGAGACAGGTCGACTCGATCCGTTCCCGGGCGAGGAGTTCCTCGTAGAATCCGGCAAAATTGGTGACGTTCGGGTTGGCCTGCAAGAGCTGCGCGACCTCGTTGATCGCGTTACAGCGCTTCGTTTGGGCCAGCTCCATCTTGATTTGTTCCGGCTTAAGAAGGCTGCTGATTTGCATAAAAATGACTCTCTCACAGTTCGCCCCGACCCGGTAAAAAGCAAGTTAAAATCTGCTTCGCTGTTAGACAAACTCCAGCTCGACCGGCGCGGGAATCAGGCCAGCGTGATGTGCGCGGTCAAGGAACTTGCGGACCCCCTTTTTGCCCCGCTCGCCGTAATCAAGCGTCAGTTCGTTGACGTACATCCCGATGAACTTGTCGGCCAGCGCACGATCCAAACCGCGCCCCAGCGGCAGCGCGTGCTCCACCCCGGCGGTGCGATGGTCCAGGCCATACTTGATGCTTGCGTAAAGAATGTCGGAAAGCTCGGCGATCGCTTTTCCGCCCAGCGATTTCTTCACCGCGTTGCCGCCCAGTGGCAGCGGCAGCCCGCCCGTCTCCGTAAACCACCACTCCCCCAAATCGGCGCTGAGCACGAGCCCTTCCACCGCGTAGGTCAATTGTCCTTCATGGATGATCAGACCGGCCTCGGCCTCGCCGCGCGCGATGGCTTCGAAAATCTGGTCGAACGGCACCACCACGTAGTTCAGCTTCTCCTTCGGCACGCCGAGAAAAAGTTGCAGGGCGAGAAACGCGCTCGTCATCAGTCCCGGCACGGCGATTTTCCTGGTTCGCAGTTCCTCGCGCGTAAAGGCCTTCTTTCCCACGATCATCGGCCCATAATTGTCGCCCATGCTCGCGCCGCTGCGCAGCAGCGCGTAATCCTTCAGCACATAGGCATAGGCGTGAATCGAGATCGCCGTGATGTCGAGTTCCGCCCGGGTGGCGCGTTCGTTCAGCGTCTGAATGTCCTGCAAAATATGCTCGAACTCGTAACCGGACGTCGGGAGCAGGTGCTTCGCCAGCGCGTAAAACATAAAGGCGTCGTCGGGGTCGGGCGAATGGCCCAGGGTCAATTTCATGGCTACCACATTCTAGGGCCAATTCCCAACCTAGGACAAGATTGCTGGAGCGCGGAAGAATGAACGAAAGCCCTTGCCAATGCCGGAGGATGGTGGATAGTGGTGATTCGCGCAACTTCGGGTGAGATGAAAGCCCTTGGTTCAGGAAGTTGCGCCTACCTCAATCGCGGGGTGGAGCAGCCCGGTAGCTCGTCAGGCTCATAACCTGAAGGCCGCAGGTTCAAATCCTGCCCCCGCAACCCCTTTGGGCCGCTTTTCGATCCCATGATTCCAATCGTACCGATCAGAGGGGACTTCCGCATCGGGAGAGTGCCATGACCTTCAAGTTCGGGCCGCTTGGAATCCAGAGCGACAACCGCTATCGCAACCTCCCGGAAGCGTCCATTATCGAGATGGTGAGGCTCATGGGCTGGGCTTGCGAAGTGGAATCAGGGATGGGCGGGAAAGCCGCAGCCGAGGCGCTGCAGGCGTGGATCGATCAGGGATTGAATTTCAGGCGCGCGCCGGAGGGCGAGCGGCTGTTCGATCCGGTCGAGGTCACCAATTTCATGAAACGGGCGGGCCTCGATGGGCGGGACGATTTCTGGGTCGAAAGGTATGTCGGGACCCACCGCCGTCACGTCTCGGATCTGGCCGATACCGTTTCGTCCAGCCCTTCAGCCGGTGGAGAACGGCGGTTTGTGGTCGACTTCAGTCGGCGGTTTCATCTTGGGTCGGTCGCTCCGGGAAGCAAATTGCGGCTCAGAATGCCGCTGCCGCTGACTGGAGATTATCTCCAGGACCTTCAGGTGGCGCCTTTCGCCGAAGCCACCGGGGAGGTTCAAATCAGCCTCAATCCCGGAAGACTGGAAGCCCGCATGGTCGCCGCGGGTCAGGCCGAGGCAGTTGTCGGCGCCAGGTTGAGCTTCACGGCCTTGCCTCAGGAGCCACGCCCAGGACAGGAAAGTACCGGCCCCGATCTATCGCTTTACCTGGGGAGCGATGAGGGCTTGATCGTCGTGTCGGAGCGGATTCGCGCCCTGGCGCGATCCCTGGCCACACCCGGCGCGCCGGCGCTCGACGCGGTACGCGCTTTTTGGGAATTCATCATCGGCGAGTTCTGTTGCGGCGCGCTTCACTATGACCAGATTGATTTCGCCCTGCCTTGCGACTGGATTTTGGACTCCGGCTGGTTCGATTGCCAGCTCGGCTCGGCTCTCTTCGTGGCGCTTTGCCGCGCCCACGGCATTCCGTCACGCCTGATCGGCGGCCATCTCCTTTACCAGGCTTCCCCGACGAATCATTACTGGGCCGAAGTGTGGATCGACGATCAAGGCTGGACGCCCTTCGATTTTCTCGGCTGGGATCTTTCCAAGGGTGGGCGCGAGCATGAGTGGCGTGACCGCTTTTTCGGCCGGCTCGATTACCGGCTCACCTGTCAGCGCATGCCGAGGGAATTCACCGGCGCGCTCGGCCTTCCGATTCCTCCCGCCTGGTGCATACTTCAAATTCCGTCGCCCGGAGGCGTGGAAATCAGCTTCGTCGACATCGCCGGCACGCCTGTCTATGTCGACACGATTTGCGTGACGGCCTGATTACGCCGCGAACGCTACGGACACGTAATGGTATGCGACGCGACTTCCTCCTGCGCCGCCGCGCGGGCCCAGGCGTCGGCCTTGAGAATGTCGTCGAGGCTCGGATGATCGACCGTCGTGTGCCGCTTCATCACCGCCTCGACCGTGTGCCAGATCGCCGGAAAAAGAATCTTGCCGTCGAGGAAAGCGGGTACCGCGATTTCGTTGGCGGCATTGAGCACGGCCGGCAGCGTGCCGCCGGTCGTCCCGGCCTCACGCGCGAGCCGGAGCGCGGGAAACTTTTCGGGATCGGGCGCCTCAAAGGTCAGCGACCCCATTTCCGCCAGGCAAAGCGGCTTGAGCCGGTTCGGCAACCGGTCCGGATAAGTCACCGCGTATTGAATCGGGAAACACATGTCGGAATGGCTCAACTGCGCGAGCTGCGAACCGTCGACGAATTCGACCAGTGAATGGACGATGCTCTGCGGGTGGACGACGACATCGACCTGGCTAATCGGCACGCCGAAAAGCCATCGCGCCTCGATCATCTCCAGGCCCTTGTTGAAGAGCGTGGCCGAGTCGATTGTGATCTTGCGGCCCATGTTCCAGGTCGGATGCTTCAGCGCCTGCGCCGGTGTGACCTTCGCCAATTCGGACGCGGGCGTTTTGCGGAAAGGGCCGCCCGACGCGGTCAGGATCAGGCGCCGGATATGCCGCGTCGGCTCACCGACCAGGCACTGAAAAATCGCGTTGTGCTCGCTGTCGACCGGCAGGATGGAGACCTTGTGCTTCGCGGCTTCGCGGGTGACCTCCTCGCCCGCCATGACCAGGATCTCCTTGCTCGCGACGGCGATGTCCTTGCCCGCGCGGATGGCCGCCAGCGCCGGGGCCAGCCCGGCGGTGCCCACGATCGAAATCAACACCATGTCGGCCTCGGGCATCGTCGCCAGGGCAATGAGGCCTTCCGCTCCGCCGTGACAGGCCGTCCCCGCTGGCAGGTGACCGCGAATCGCGTCAAGCTCCGCCGTCTCGTAAAGCGCGACGGCGCGCGGCTTGAATTCGGCGGCCTGGGCCAGCAGAGCCTGCGCGGAACGTCCCGCCGCCAGGCCGATCACCTCCATGCGATCGGGAATATCGCGGGCAACCTTCAGCGCGCTTTCGCCGATCGAACCGGTCGAACCGAGAATGACAACACGCTTTTTGGAACTCATGGGAGGTTCGATTAATCCTCGGCGCCACGATGCGGCGGCGGCGGCGTCTGGGCGGGCGCAGCCTTCTCCGTTTCAAAAAGAATGTCCGGGGTCGGATTTGTCCCCGGCCTTACGTCGCCCCGGTTGAGAAAAACGGCGCTTTCGGTGGCCGATTCTCCCGGCGCCAGATCGGGAAAGTTGACCCATTCGCCAATCTGGGAGATCGGGTTGCTGTCGCTCAATACGGCGCTGCTCGTATGGCCGGCATCTTCGTCCCCCAACGAAATTCCGCGATAGGGACGAATATCAACCTGCACGCCCACCGCCTTGGCATTGCCCACATTTTTGACCGTCACCTGAAAGGTAAAGCTCCCCGCGTTGGGCTTGTTTTGCTGGACCTGAAAGCTGGTTTGCTCGACATCAGCCCCGTCGCGATGAGGGGGCGGTGGAGGAGCGGTGGAGGATGCTCCATTGGTGAACCAAAAGTGCTGCTGGGTCGGATGCTCCACCGCCTGCTGCGTCAACCCCTGGTCATAGGTGTAAAACTGCCAGAGCAGCATGATGATGATGAAAATCCAAAAGGCGATGATCAACATGCGCGTGCGGGACATTCCCTTGTCTAGCCGTCCGCCGCATCCCGGGCAAGCCTTGCGCGGCGCCCGCCACCGCGAAGAGTTGCTTCGTCCGGCACATCGGGCAACTTGATAGACTGCCCGTTCTGCCATGACTTCCCGTTTCGAGAAAATCTTTTTGCGCTGGATGAATTCCCCCGCGCTCCGCGAAATTGCCGCCCACTCCGAGTCCCTTTCGCTGGGGCATCTTCCCGCCTCGGCGCAGGCCTTTGTCCTGGCCGCATTGGCGCGCCTCGCCCCCAAACAGACCTTTCTCGCCCTGACGCCCGGCGTCAAAAGCCAGGAGGAACTGGCCAACGACCTCGAAGCCTGGGACGCCCCGCATCTTTTCTTCCCGCAGGTCGAAGCGCCCACCGCGGAGACGCTGCCCGACCCGGAAGTCTCGGCGGAGCGTTTATCCGCGCTGGGCCGCCTCGCTTCCGGCTTTGTGGGCGTGGTGCTGGCCACCGCGCGCGCCGGTGGGCAGGCATTGCCGCGGCCCGATGTGCTCAGGGGGCAGCGGTTCAAGCTGGTCAAGAATACGCGCCTCGACCGAGAGGAAATTTTCCAGCGCTTGCAGCAGGCCGGTTACACCCGCGAAGCGCAGGTGCAGGGTCGGGGCCAGTTCAGCGTCCGGGGCGCGGTGGTCGATATTTTCTCGTGGGACGCGCCGCGCCCCCTGCGCACCGAATGGGAGGACGAGGAGCTGATTTCGCTCCGCGAATTTGACGTCGACGCTCAACGCTCGGTGCAGACGCTCAAGACGGCGGAAATCAGCCTGGCCGCTCCGGGGTTGGGTTTTGCCGCCGGGAACGCGGCCACCCTGGGCGATTATTTGCCGAACGGATTTTCGTGAAGGTGAATCTGGGCGACGAAGGGGATTCCGAGGCAGCCGCCGCTGTCCCGGCGGCGGAGGGGTTGGACATCGCCATGCTCGAGCCTCCGCCGCCGGGACAGCGGCGGCTACCAACTGATCTGGAGTTCTTCGCCCACGACTTTCTCCACGCGCCGCGCGGCGACTTCATCCTGCAGGAAAATCGGCGCGATCTTTTTCTCGATCACCTCCGCGACTGGCTGGCCGAGAAATGGGAGGTCGCGATTTTCTGCAACAACGAAGGCGAGCAAAAGCGGCTCCAGGAAATTCTCGCCGAGGCCCAAATCGCCGTCGATGCGATCACTTTCCTCCTGCGACCTCTTCTGCGCGGCTTCGTCTGGCCGGCCGGGAAAATTGGTCGTCCTGAGCGACGCCGAGATTTTTGGGCGTTATCAAACCTTGCGCGCGTTGCGGCAGCAGGAACGACTGGTGAGCCTCCGCAGCCAGCACCAGGCGCTCGACTTCACCGAAATCGCCGAGGGCGATTACGTGGTGCATCTTCATCACGGCATCGCGCTTTATAAAGGCGTGACGACCTTGCCCGCCGAAGCCGGCGCGGCGACGGCCGGAACCCGTGGGTTCCGAAGTCCTCGTGCTCGAGTTCGCCGAGCAAAGCAAACTCTACGTCCCGGTCGAGCAATCGTATCTCGTGACCAAATATGTCGGCGTGGGCCGGCGCCATCCGCCGTTGGACACCATGGGCGGCTCGCGCTGGGAACGGGCCAAGATTTCCGCGCAAAAAGCGGTGATGGATTACGCCGCGCAACTGCTCAGCGTCCAGGCCGAACGCGACGCGCTGCCGGGCCACGCCTATCCGCCCGACACCGACTGGCAGCGCGAGTTCGAGGAGGCGTTTGTCTACGAGGAAACGGAGGACCAGGAGCGTTCCATCCTGGAAACGAAACGCGACATGGAAAGCAAGCGGCCCATGGACCGCCTCATCTGCGGCGACGTCGGCTTCGGCAAGACCGAGGTCGCCATCCGCGCCGTCTTCAAGGCGGTGCAGGAAGGCAAGCAGGCGGCCTTTCTCGTCCCGACCACGATCCTGGCCGAGCAACACTGGAAAAATTTGCGCGAGCGTTACGCCTCCTATCCGGTCCGCGTCGATTGCCTGAGCCGGTTGCAATCGTTGAAAGCACAGCGCGCGACGATTGCCGGACTCAAGGACGGCTCGGTCGATGTCGTCATCGGCACGCACCGGCTTCTTTCCAAGGACATCAAGTTCAAGGACCTCGGGCTGGTCATCGTCGACGAGGAGCAGCGCTTCGGCGTGAAGCAGAAGGAGAAATTCAAGCAGCTCTTCCGCCTCGTCGACGTGCTCACGCTCTCCGCCACGCCGATCCCCCGCACGCTTTATCTCTCGCTCACCGGCGCGCGCGACATGAGCACGATCGAGACCGCGCCGCCCAACCGGCATCCGGTGGAAACCATCGTCGCGCCCTACGACGAGCGGGTGATCCGCGAGGCCATCGAGCGCGAAATGGCGCGCAACGGGCAGATTTATTTCCTCCATAACCGGGTTCATTCCATCCAGGAGGTCGCGCAAAAACTCAAGCTGCTGGTCCCGAAGGCGCGGATCGTCGTCGGCCACGGCCAGATGGACCCGGACGAACTCGAGGACGTGATGGCGCGCTTCGTCGCCGGCGAGGCCGACGTGCTTCTCTCGACCACGATCATCGAAAGCGGCCTCGACATCCCCAACGCGAACACGATCATCATCGACCGCGCCGACCGCTTCGGCCTGGCCGATCTCTACCAGCTCCGGGGCCGGGTCGGCCGCGCGCAGCACAAGGCCTACGCCTATCTTTTCCTGCCGCGCCATTTGATGACCGTCGGCGACGCGAAGAAGCGGGTCTCCGCCATCAAGCAATATTCGCAGCTCGGCGCGGGCTTCAAGATCGCGATGCGCGACCTGGAAATTCGCGGCGCGGGCAATCTGCTCGGCACGGCGCAAAGCGGCCACATCACCGCGGTCGGCTTCGACCTCTACTGCCAGTTGCTGAAGACGGCGGTGGCGCGGATGAAGGGGGAGAAAACGGGCCGCCTGGTCGAAACCAAATTGCAGCTCGATTTCATGGCCTGGCAGGAAAACGACGTGGGCGAAGCGGCCGGCGGGATGAAAAAAGAGGGCGCCTTTCTGCCCCGCGCCTACCTGCCCGAAAGCCGCTGGCGGATGGACGGCTATCGGCGCATCGCCGAGGCCAACAGCGCGGACGACCTGGAAAAATTGCGCCTTGAATGGCGCGACCGGCATGGTCCCTGGCCGCTCCCGGTCGAGCGGCTGCTGTTGGCCACCGAAATCAAGATCGCCGCGTCGGCCGCGCGCATCCGCGTCGTCGAAACGCAGGAAGACAAGCTGATGTTGCAGCAGGGTCAGGATTACATCATGGTAAGCGGCAAGTTTCCCCGCTTGACCGCCCGCGACGCAATTTCTAAGCTCAGGGAAATAATTTCATGGGTCGTTTCCTTGAAGAGTTCGCCGTAGTCCGGCGCGCCTACCACCTTCGGTTACTTGTCGCTGCTCACCTGTGCGTGTGGGCCGCGATGGCCTTTTCCCTCGTGCCCGCCGCGCGGGGCCAGCTGCTCGCCGACGGCATCGCCGCGGTCGTCAACGACAAGGTCATTACCTACGTCCAGATCAACCAGCAGGTCGCCGAAACGGAAAAGCTCCTGCGCGAGAACCTCCAGGGCGAGGAACTTTTCCAGCGCGTGAAGGAGGCCAAGCTCAACGTGCTCAAGGCGCTCATCGATCGCGAACTCATCATCCAGGATTTCAAGACCCAGGGCGGCTTTATTCCCGACACCTACACCACCGAACGAATCAACGACATCATCCGCACCGAGTATGGCGGCGACCGCGTCGCCTTCATCAAGACGCTCTACGAACGGGGCGTGACCATGCAGAAGTACAAGGACGAGATCCAGGACAACGCCATCGTCGGCTACATGCGCAACCGGAACGTCGTCCAGACCGTCCTCGTCTCGCCCTACCAGATCGAGCAGTATTACCAGCAAAACCTGCGCCTCTTTCAGCAGGACGAGCAGATCAAGGTCAGCACCATCGTCCTGCGCAAGTCGCTTTTTCCCTCGCAAAAAACCGGCCCCGACGGCAAGCAAATCACCTACGATCCGCAGGAGGAAATCGCGAAGGAAATTCTCTACAAGCTCGACACCGGAGCCGATTTCGCCGATCTCGCCAAATCCTATTCCGAGGCCAGCAACAAGGACGACGGCGGCGAACTCGGCTGGGTAACACAGAACGGCAAGACCGCCATCCGTGCCGATCTGTGGGACCCCATTTCCAAGCTCCAACCCGGGCAGCACACCGATGTCATCGCGACTTCGGACGGCTTCTATTACATCGTCCAGGTCGAGGACCGCAAGAAATCGGCCATGACGCCGCTCGAAGATGTGCGCGCCCAGATCGAACAGACCGTCATCAACGAGCAGAGCCAGGTCCGCCAGCAGCAATGGCTCGACAGCCTGCGGGCCAAGGCCTTCATCAAGATGTTCCTGTAAGATCCAAGGTAGCCGGCGCAGGCTCTGCGCCGGACCGTCTGCGCAGCGCTAACGGCTACCCTGTGAACCGTGAAAAAAAATATCCCCACCATCGCGATCACCCTGGGCGATCCCGCCGGCATCGGCCCCGAGGTCGTCGCGAAAGCCTTGCGCGATCCCCGGCTGCGAAAGGAAAAAGGCTTTCGCTTCGAGGTGCTCGGGAAGGAAAACGGGAGGGGCATTCATCCCGGCAAATTGTCCCGCGCGTCGGCCGTCTCGGCCCTGAAGGCTCTCACCGAGGCCGCCCAGGGATGTCTCAGCGGAGAGTTCGCCGCGATGGTGACGGGCCCTGTCCATAAACGGGCCATCGCGCGCCTGCAACCCGACTTTGTCGGCCAGACCGAATTTCTGTCGCGCGCCTGCGGCCTGCCCGATGAGGCCGCGGTCATGACCCTCACCGATCCGAAACTGACCGTCGCGTTATGCACCAACCATTGTTCCCTCAAGGAAGCGCTGGCGCGCTTGACCCCGGAACGGATCGTCGATGTGGCGAGAATCCTGCGCCTGTTCCTCCGGCGGCGCGGCATCGCCCAACCGCGCCTCGCCTTTGCGGCGGTCAACCCCGCACATGGGCGAAAGCGGCCTCTTCGGCGACGAAGACCTGCGCATCGTGGTCCCGGCGTGCAAAAAAGTTGCGCGAGGAAAAAATCATCATCTGCCATCTGCCCGCCGACACCGTCTTTTATTACGCCGTGCAAAAGAAAGCCTTCGACGGGGTCATCTGCGCCTACCACGACCAGGGCCTGATCCCTTTCAAGCAGGTCGCGTTCGAGACCGGCGTCAACGTCACGCTCGGCCTGCCGATCATCCGCACCTCGCCCGACCACGGCACCGCCCTCGAAATCGCTGGCCAGAACAAGGCCGATCATCGCAGCATGTTGGCCGCCGTGCAACTGGCCTGCAAACTGGTCCGCACCCAAGCCGAAACCAACTGATCGAATACGAATGAAAATCGGACGCATCACCCTGCTCGATCCCGCCCTGCCCGGCGACAAACAGGACAAACTTGGAGCCGAAATCGAGCGCGTCATCGCCTCCATTTTCATGGAGCCCTCGCAATTCGTCGCCGCGGCCGTGCCCAACGACCGCGAACACCTTCGCGCCGCCATCATCCGCCTCTGCGACGAGGAAAAATGTCCGCTCGTCCTTACCACCGGCGGCACAGGCCCCGCCCCGGCGACATCATGCCCGACGTGACCCTCGCCGTCGTCGACCGAAAACTGCCCGGCTTCGGCGAAGTGATGCGCTTCTACTCCTACGAGAGATTCAAGGTCTCCGTCCTCTCCCGCGCCGAGGCCGGTGTGCGCGGCCGGAGCCTGATCATCAATCTTCCCGCGCGTCCCAAGCCCGTCAAATTTTGCCTGCGGCTGCTGCAGGAGGGCATTTCCGAGGCGTTGGAACAGATCGCCGGTATCAAACCCGGACTGCGCGGGGACGAGATCGTCGTGCCGATGGACAAATATCTTCCCTTCCTCAAAAAGCTCCGGCCCAAGCCCGACCCCGCCGGCGAGAAGCATCCCTATATCCAGTAATTGCCGCGCGCAGAACTACCAGCTCACCGGCACCTTTTCCCGGCGCTGCGTCTTCTTGCTGAAATAAAACACGCACCCGTACTGAAGGCCGAACTCGTGCACCAGCCGCGTCGCCTTCACATCGTAGCAGCAATATTCGGCGATCTGGGTCAGCCGTCCTTCCTTCCACCACTTGAGCGACTCCATCCCGTCCGACGTCTTGCCGCAGCCGAGCGTCTGCTCGCTGATCGCGTCGAGCCCCACCCGCAGGCCGATCGTCGTCTCCACGTCGCGCATCAGGTCGAGCACCGGCACCTGGCTTAAATCGAAGACGGCGTAAGGCGCCAGCACCTCGAAATCAAAATCGACCACGTTGTATCCGATCACCCGGTCGGCGCGCTGGAGTTCCTGCAACAGCGCATAGACATCCTCCTCGCGATAAATTTCGTAGGTGCCGCGCTGCGTGCTGTAGGTGACGCCCAGGGCGATCTTCATCGCGCGCTTGTTGTGCCAGCCCCCGACTTCCGCGGCGCTTTTCTGGGTTTCCAGATCGAAGTAAACGAGATTGGGCGTGGACATAAATTCAGCCGATCATGGCCCTTCCGCCGCGCGAACAAAATCCCCTTTTTTGAGCCGCCCCCTCATGGAGAAAGCTGGAACGTTTTCCGCGAACGCGCTACCTTGCGCTTTCCCCATGAAAGTTTCCGACCTGCGCGGCATCCTGACCTACATTCCCGGCTTCCGGGAAAAGACCTTCGTGATCGCCCTCGACGGCACCATCATCGCCGACGACAATTTTCCCAACCTCATGCTCGACCTGGCGGTGCTCCGCTCGCTCAGCATCCGGCTCGTCATCGTCCACGGCGCGGCGCACCAGATCGAGGAACTCTCCAAGCAAGCAAAAATCCCGATCAGCAACGCCGACGGCACCGGCATCACCGACGAGGAGACGCTCAAGCTCGCCCTCACCGCCGCCAACCGGATCACCCACGAGGTCCTCGAGGGCCTCGCCTCCAACGACCTGCGCGCCGCCTACACCAACGCCGTCATCGCCCACCCGTTCGGCATCGTCGGCGGCATCGACCGGCTTTACACGGGCCGGGTCGAGAAGGTCGACACCGAATTCCTCAACCAGCTTTTGGAAAAGGGAGTCGTCCCCGTCATCGCCCCGCTCGGCTTCGACGGCGATGGCCGCACCTTCCGGGTCAACTCCGACGGCGTGGCCCTCGAGGTCGCCGAGGCGCTCAAGGCCTCGAAGCTCATTTTTGTCACCAACCGGAACGGCTTCACCAAGAACGGCAAGAAGGCGAGCCAGATTTCCGTCGCGGAAGCCGAGGAGTTCTTCAAGAAACACAAGGCCGAGATTCCCGACGACATGGCCTCCAAGTTCGAGCACAGCATCCGCGCCTGCCGCAACGGCGTCAGCCGGGTCCATCTCATCGACGGGCGCATCGACGAGGCGCTCCTCACCGAAATCTTCTCCAACGAAGGCGTCGGCACGATGATCTACGCCAACGAATACCAGGCCGTCCGGCGCGCGATGAAAAAGGACGTCCGGGCCATTCGCAACCTCATCCGCGAATCGGTCGAGCAGGAGGAACTCATCAAGCGGAGCCGCCTCGACATCCTTTCCCAACTCCACGATTACTACGTCTTCCAGATCGACGGCAACATCGTCGGCTGCGTCGCCCTCCATGTGCAGGCCGACGGCGAAATGGCCGAACTCGCCTGCCTCGGCGTCAGCAGCGCGCACGAAAACCTCGGCATCGGGCAAAAACTCATGACCTTCGCCGAGGAAGCGGCCAAGCAAAAGGGGGTAAAATCCATTTTCCTGCTCTCGACCCGCGCCTTCAATTATTTCCAGCAAAAAGGCGGCTACAAGGAAGGTTCTCCCAGCGACTTACCTCCCGGGCGGCGGGAAAAATACGAATCCAGCGGACGCAACTCCAAGGTGCTGGTCAAATCCCTCGTTTGAGTCGTATCTCCTTCCTCGGCTAGGTCTTAAGAGAGGCGCAGGCGGCTGACTCACGCCGGAGCGCCTTTCCCACCCGATATTTTATTTCTATTAAATCTTTGTTTTCCGCTTGCAATCTCCGCTCCATCTGGCGCAATAGCACCGGTTTATGCCTAATCTAACCAAACGCGATCTGGTCGTGCGCATTAGTAATGAGACCGGCATGGTGCAGCAGGACGTCCTCAACGTCATCCAGCGCACCCTCGATCATCTCACCGAAAGCCTCTCCCATGGCCAGGCCGTTGAGCTGCGCAACTTCGGCGTTTTCGAGGTCAAGCTTCGCAAGGCCCGCGTCGGTCGCAACCCGAACCGCCCCGAGCACGACGTGCCCATTCCGCCCCGCGCCGTGGTCAAGTTCAAGGCCGGCAAGGAAATGAAAGCCAAGGTCATGAAGCTTTCGCAGACTATCTCCGCCGACGGCTCCACGCCCGCAGCCGGTTCCGCGCCCGCGGCTTAGCTCTTGGGTGCTCCCCGTCATCACGAGCTTGTCGCACACACGTGTGCCGGATCCGCTCGGCCTGCTCTTTGCTGAGGAACGGCTGATCCCGCCACAAAAGTAGCAGGCGATAAGCTCGGGATGACGCCTTTTCCTTTTACCCTTTTCCTTTTACCTTTCCCCCATGGCCCTCCCCGGATTCCGCGACTTTTATCCCGACGACTGCGCGTTTCGCAACGCCATCTTCGCCAAGTGGCGCGACGTTGCCCACCGTTACGGCTTCGTCGAGTACGACGGGCCGCCGCTCGAGCCGCTTGACCTCTTCACCAAAAAGTCGGGAGATGAAATCGTCACCCAACTCTACCATTTCAAGGACAAGGGCGACCGCGACGTCGCGTTGCGCCCCGAAATGACGCCCACCCTCGCCCGCCTCGTCACCGCACGGCATAAGGATTTCAAAAAGCCGCTCAAGTGGTTCTCCATCCCGCAGGTCTACCGCTACGAACGCCCGCAAAAGGGACGCGGACGGGAACATTACCAGCTCAACTGCGACATCATCGGCGAGGCGGGACTCGAAGCCGACGTCGAACTCATCGCTCTCGTCATCGATGTCCTCCGCGCCTTCCGCCTGACCGAAAAGGATTTCGTCGTCCGCCTGAGCGACCGCCAGTTCTGGACCGATTTCATGGATGAAAACGGCATACCTGAAGAAAAGCGCTATGAGTTCATTCAAGCCATCGATAAGAGCGAAAGGGAAGGTCGTGACAAGATGATCGAAAAGATCGACAAACTGGTCGAAAGGACCGCTTCTCTCGGTTCCTACGTCTCAGCAGTTCTTGATTTTCAGGTCGATGTAAAGAGCGCCCGCCTCGACACCATCGAAGCCGGCCTGCGTCATCGCGGCCTGCAAGACTACGTCAAGCGCGACTACACCGTCGTCCGCGGCCTCGCTTATTACACCGGCGTCGTCTGGGAGGTCTTCGACCGCAGCGGCGAATTCCGCGCCATCGCCGGCGGCGGCCGCTACGACACGTTGCTCAAGAATCTCGGCGGCGTTGACCTCCCCGCCCTCGGCTTCGGCATGGGCGACGTCGTCCTCGGCGAAATTTTGAAGACCAAAAAATGGCACGCAGGCGCTGATGCAGAGGATAAAATCTATGTGGTCATCGCGGACGAAGCCTTTCGACCCCAGGCCATGGACTTGGTCCAGGCCTTGCGCGATTCGGGCAAGAGCGTCGATTACCCGCTCGTCGGGACAAAAGTCGGCAAACAATTCCAATTGGCGGAGGAACGCGGTTGCGCGCGGGCCGTCATCGTCGACGCGCAAATTGAAACCGGAAAGTTCGAAATCAAAAACCTGGCCACGCGCGAGCAAACGACGGTCGACCGCAAAACATTCCTGGAGGGTCCGACTCCGTCCTGACCCTGACTGATTCTGAATTTTCGCACAGAGGACGGAAGAGATAACTGCAGAGGACTGGCAGCTAAAGGCAGGGCACGGAGGCAGATTTTCGCGCGGAGGACTGAAGAGGGCGGAAGAGTTTTCGAAGAAAGACTCCCTTCATTCTCTGCCTTTCTCTTCAGCCCTCTTCGGCCCTCTGTGCGAAACTGTTCCCATGCTTCCCCGCCGCCCAGCGTGCGGCGCTACCGCAAATATCCTGTTAATTCCGTTAATTCCGTCTAAAAATTTTCCTCCCCATGCCGCACCCGTACCGCACCAACACCTGCAACGACCTCCGCGCCTCCCACGCCGGGCAGACTGTCCGCCTCGCGGGCTGGATCCATAACAAGCGCGACCTCGGCGGCGTCCTCTTCATCGACCTGCGCGATCATTACGGCATCACGCAGATCGTCATCCCGCCCACCGCCGGCTTTCAGGACGCGCTCTCGCATCTCCCCAAGGAAACCGTCATCAGCGTCCACGGCAACGTCCGCCTCCGGCCCGAGGGCACGATCAACGACAACCTCGACACGGGCAAGATTGAACTCGACGTCGCGGGCTACGACCGGCTCGGCGCGTGCGAACCGCTGCCGATGAACGTCTTTCCCGAGGACCACACGCCTGAGGAGACGCGCCTCAAGTACCGCTTCCTCGACCTGCGCCGCTCCAAGCTTCACAAGACCGTCATGCTCCGCGCGAAGGTCATCTCCAGCATCCGCCGCCGCATGATCGAGCTCGGCTTCCAGGAATTCCAGACACCGATTCTCACCTCGTCGTCGCCCGAAGGCGCGCGCGATTTCCTTGTTCCGTCGCGCCTCTACCCCGGCGAATTCTACGCGCTGCCCCAGGCGCCGCAGCAATTCAAGCAGCTCCTCATGGTCAGCGGCTTCGACCGCTATTTCCAGATCGCGCCCTGCTTCCGCGACGAGGACGGCCGCGCCGATCGCACCCCCGGCGAATTCTACCAGCTCGACGTGGAAATGAGCTTCGTCACTCAGGACGACGTCTTCGCCGCGATGGAAAAGCTTTTCGTCCCGCTCTTCCAGGAATTCAAACCGGAGGTAACGCTCAACGATACCAACGGCACTTTCCAACGCATTCCCTACAAGGAATCGCTCCTCCGTTTCGGCACCGACAAGCCGGATATGCGAATTCCGTTTGAGATCAAGGATTTGACGCCGCTTTTCAAAGAACATCCTTTTAAGGCGTTTGCTGGGAAGACCGTCCGAGCCTTCGCCGTGCCGCAAGCCTTCGATCAACCCCGCTCGTGGTTCGATAATTTGCAGGAGGAAGCGAAGAAGTTGGGTGCGCCGGGGTTGGCGTATATCAAAGTCGAACCTACTAAAGGCGAAGGCGGAGTAGAATTCAGTATTACGGGTCCCATTGCTAAATTTCTTTCGGGCGAAGAATTCCTAAGGGCCTTTTTACAAATGACCGGTGAAGACACGCCTTCCGTCATCTTCTTCTCCGCCGACCCCAACGAACTCAAAGCCGCCAAAGTCCTCGGCGCGATGCGGGTCAAGATTGCCGAGCAACTTAACCTCATCGAGAAGGATGTCTTCAAATTCGCCTGGATCGTCGATTATCCGATGTACGAGATGAACGAGGAGACCAAGGCGGTCGAGTTCTCGCACAACCCCTTTTCCATGCCCCAGGGCGGACTCGACGCCCTCGAAAAGCAGGACCCGCTCACGATTTTCGCCTATCAGTATGACCTCGTCTGCAACGGCTATGAAATCGCCTCCGGCGCGATCCGCAACCACATTCCCGAGATCATGTACAAGGCCTTCGCGCTGGCCGGCCACGGCAAGGAAGTCGTCGACACGGAATTCGCCGGCATGATCAACGCCTTCCGTTACGGCGCGCCGCCCCACGGCGGCATCGCGCCGGGCATCGACCGCATCGTCATGCTAATCTCCGGGGAAAACAGCATCCGCGAAGTCATCGCCTTCCCCATGGCGCAAAACGGCCGCGATCTCCTCATGAACGCCCCCGCGCCCGTCTCGGAGAAACAATTGCGCGACGTCCACCTCAGCATCCGCAAGCCGGTGCCGAAGGTTTGAATGTTCGCCATCAACTTGAGTTGGTAGCCGTCGCACTCCGTGCGACGGTGTCTTCCCGAGAGTGTTACGCTTCGAGCTCCGTCGCACGGAGTGCGACGGCTACCACCGATCAGTGGCCATGCGGCAACCACTTATAAGGCCAGTCCTCAGCGTTTCGAACAAGGCCAGCCCGGACAGGATTCTGCCAGATATAGTCGGACTTCCATCGGTCGTTGTCCTGATTTCGTATCCGATGATCGAAGAAATTTTCCTGCCATAGAATATTACAGCTCCTCACCGTCCATTTTTTCCATTCGCCAATAACACGGCCAAAAGAGGGAATTTCGGGAGAAAAGCTTAATAAAAAGTGAACATGATCCGGCATGAGTACCGCTAAATGGCAGAACCATCTGCCTCTTTCATGATAATCACCTACTGATTGAAGGATTTGCGGACCAATAGTTGGAAGACAAAGCTGGTTTAGGCCCCTCGGCGTTGAACAGATTGTGACGAAATAATCGGGATTGCCAGTGATCCAATACGGCGTTTCGTGGTCCAAGTGTTTTCGCTTGGGCATGCATTAAGGTAGCCGTCGCACTCCGTGCGACGGAAGCATAAATCGATGGCTCACGTTCGAACTCCGCCGCACGGAGTGCGACGGCTACCCAAAGAACCAAAGACAGGCATGAGCCTTGCTTTGTAGGGAAACCCTCTTCATCCACTCGGAACTTCCCACTCTATGCGTCGCACGAAAATCATCGCCACCCTCGGCCCGGCCACCTCCAGCCCGGCCGCCCTGACGGAACTCATCGCCCTTGGCGTCAATGTCTTTCGGTTCAACATGTCCCACGCGCCGCACGACTGGGTTCGCACGGTAGCCAAATCGATCCGCGAAATCTCCGCCGCGCTCAAGCATGAAGTCGCGCTCCTGCTCGACACTCAGGGCCCGGCCATCCGCACCGGCGACGTCGCCAAGCCCTACGATCTCCAGATCGGCGACTGGGTCAGCTTCACGGTGAAGGGCCAGAAGGGGACCGTTGCCATCACGGTCGACGTCAACTATCCCTACCTCGTCGAGGACATCGACGTCGGCAAGATCGTCATTGTCGACAACGGCCTGCTCCGCATGAGGTGCATCGAGAAGCGCCATAACGAACTCGTCTGCGAAGTGCTGACCCCCGGCCCGATGGGCAGCCGCCGCCACATCAACCTCCCCGGCATCGACGTCAAGCTCCCCGCCCTCACCGAAAAGGACTACGCCGACATCGAGCTCGCCTTCGAATGCGAAATGGACTTCATCGCCATGTCCTTCGTCCGCCGCGCCGCCGACATCGAGCTCCTGCGCGGGACGATCAAGGCCAAGGGGAGCGGCATCCGCATCGTCGCCAAGATCGAGGACCAGATGGCCGTGCGCAACCTCGAGGAAATCATCGCCGCCTGCGACGGCCTCATGGTCGCGCGCGGCGACCTCGGCATCGAGGTGCCCTACGAGGAACTCCCCATCATCCAGCGCCGCGCGGTCAACCTTTGCCTGGCCGCGGTCAAGCCGGTCATCGTGGCCACCCACTTGCTCGAAAGCATGATCACCAATCCCGCGCCGACCCGGGCCGAAATCACCGACATCGCCAACGCCGTCTTCGAGCACGCCGACGCCATCATGCTCTCGGGCGAAACCACCACCGGCAAATATCCGATGGAATGCGTCGAGATCATGGACCGCATCTCCCGCCGCATCGAGCAGGGCAAGACGGTCGGCACCTACATCAATCCCGTCATCCCCCAGTCGGCCCGCCAGCACCTCAACGCCGCCGTCGTCTATCTCGCCAACGAAACCAACAGCTCCGGCATCTGCGTCTTCACCCACTCGGGCAAAACCGCCCGGTTCATCGCCGGTCTGCGCCCCCAGGGCGCGCCGGTCTACGCCTTCACGCCCAACCTCGACGTCTGCCGCAGCCTCTCGCTCCACTTCGGCGTCCGGGCCCACGTCATCGAGTTCCACAACGACCCCAACGAAAATCTGCTCCGCATGCAGGCGCGGCTCATCGAGCGCGGCTATCTCCATCCCGGCGACTCGATCGTCGTCGTCTCCGACCTCGTCGTCGGCAAGGAAATCCTCCATGCCATCCACGTCCACACGCTGAAGTAAGAGACTTCCGAAAGTCGGGCGCGAAGCTTTCCGCGTGACCCCCTCCGCTTTTTCGGACAGCCTCAGGCCTGTGAGCGTCTTTACCGGAAAATCGGCCCTCGTCACCGGCGCCTCCGCGGGCCTGGGCGAGGAATTTGCGCTGCAGCTCACCGACCTCGGTGTCACCCACCTGGTGCTCACCGCGCGCCGCGCCGATCGCCTGGAAGAACTCCGGAAATGCCTCGTCGCCTCGAATTCTGCCCCGCGCGTCGAGACGATCACCGCCGACCTCGCCGACGCTGCCGGCGTGACGGCCTTGCTCGCCGAGCTTGATCGGCGCGGCTTCTCGCCCGACATCGTGATCAATAACGCGGGCCTCGGCGACCTCGGCACGTTCGAGACCAGCGACCCCGCGAAAATGGAATCGATGCTCGCGGTCAATGTCGCCGCCCTCACGCGGATCACCCGCTGGGCCGTCCCGCGCATGCTCGCCAGAAAAGCGGGCTGGATTTGCAACGTCGGCTCAACCGCCGGCCTCATCCCGCTGCCCACCTTCGCCGTTTACGCCGCCACCAAGGCCTATGTGAACAGCTTTTCCGAGGCGCTCCGCGTCGAGCTCCACGGCTCCGGCGTCCGCGTCCTCGCGCTTTGTCCCGGCCCGGTCGAAACCGAGTTCGGGCAGGTCGCCTCGCGCGAAAACAGCAAGCGCGCCTTCGCGCCGCCCCAATTTCTTTGCGTCCACAAGACCGATGTCGTGCGCCAGACGCTTTCCGCTCTCGCCCGCGGCCAGGGACGGCTCATCCCCGGCCTTCTGGTCCGCATCCCGATGCTCCTCGCCGAAAGCACGCCCCGCTGGGTGTTGCGCCTCGTCTTCAATTTCATGAGCGGCGACTTTCGGAAGGAACGGAAATAGGACTTAGGGACCTATACGATAAATGGGACAGCTTCTCTGTCCTATAAGTCCCATCAGCTATCGTTGTCTTTAGCCGCTGGCCCTGCCAAACTTCTCTCATGAGCACCACGCCCCGCCTGGCCGTCCTCGGCTCCGGCAAAGGCAGCAACTTCGTCGCGATCCAGGAAGCGATCCTCGCCGGAAAACTCGACGCCCAAGTCGTCCTCGTCGTCAGCGATCTGCCCGACGCGATCATCTTGTCCCGGGCCGCCGCTTTCGGCCTGCCCACCGCCACGCTGCCCGCCTCGCCGTTCCGCACCAAGCTCAGCCCCGAGGGCGAATCCGCGCTGGTGGAAATTCTGCGCGAATACGCGGTCGAGTGGGTGGTGCTCGCCGGTTACATGCGCGTGGTGAAGGAACCGCTCCTCAACGCGTTCCCAAACCGTGTCGTCAACATTCACCCGTCGCTCCTCCCCGCTTTCAGAGGACTTCGCGCCTGGGAGCAGGCCCTCGCCGCGGGCGCGTCCGAAACCGGCTGCACCGTCCATTTCGTCAACCACGACGTCGATGCCGGGGAGATCATCGCGCAGCGCTGCGTCCGGGTTTTGTCCGGCGACACCCCGGACACGCTCCACGCCCGCATCCAGGTCGCCGAGCACGAGCTCTACCCGGCGGCGCTTGCGAAAGTTTTTCGGGAAACCGAATAGGAAGTCCCATCAGCCCCATTCCCCTCATCGACTTTCGGCCTCGGCTGCTTTAAAATAACCATCATGGCTCTCTGGTCCGCCCTGTTTTCGCGGCCCGGCCGGCCTCCGCTGACCGTCCGCCCTTCGCTCACCCTTTTCTTTCTCCTATCGGGCGCATTTCTTCTTACGCTCGTTCCTCACGTCGTCCAGTTTCCCCTCTGGCTGACCATCGGCGTGATCGCCGCGATGATCCTCCGCTCGATCATCGAGGTCTATCGCCTCCCCCTCCCGAGCACCACCTTCTGCGGCATCATGGCCGTCCTTCTGGTCGGCGCCATC
This sequence comes from Methylacidiphilales bacterium, assembly GCA_965226715.1. GTDB lineage: Bacteria > Verrucomicrobiota > Verrucomicrobiia > Methylacidiphilales > UBA1321 > JABDGH01. The sequence continues at coordinate 381,139 of CBDDEB010000003.1, forward strand.
TACTGGCAATTCAACACGCTGGTCGGCCGGGAAGCCGGCACCGCCTTCACCGCCGGACTGCTCACCATCAAATTTTACGAATTACGCCGGCCCCGCGACGTCGCGCTGATCATCTTCTCCTGCTTCTTTGTCGTGATGAGCGCCCTGCTTTATTCGCAGGTCCTCGAGCTCTTCATCTATTGCCTCATCATGATGTGGATCCTCACCGCGCTCCTGCTGCGCGTCCACACCGGCGATCTGCCCCACGACCGCCTGCTTCGGATGCTCGCGCAATCGGGCGTCGTCTTCCTCCAGGCGCTGCCCCTCGCCTTCTTTCTCTTCTTTTTCTTTCCGCGTTACAACGGGCCCCTCAGCATCCCGCTCGACGAGCCCTCGATCGGCCTGACCGACACCGTCACCCCAGGTTCCATCGCCCAGTTGTCGCAGAACGATTCCGAGGCGATGTATGTCCAGTTTCGTTCCGGCATCATTCCGCTCACCGACTCCATGTACTGGCGCGCGCTGGTCCTTTGGGATTACAAGAACGGCACTTGGAAACCGGGCGACATCGCCGCCTTTCCGTCTCATGCCAAGCCGCCCTCCGAATCGGATCCCCTCCTCATCAAGCAGGAAATCACCATCCGGCGGCACAACCAAAGATGGCTCTTTGCGCTTGATGTGCCCGTTTCCGTCCCCGTCAACCGGGCGGAACTGCCCTTCTGGGCCAAAATGGTCGCTGGCGACGTCGTGCAGCTGCAGACCGGCAAGCTCGACCACACCGCGCGGTACGAGGTCACCTCTTCGCCCAATCGCGGAGAAGAGATATTGACTCATGACGAATGGATCAGCGCGACGAACCTCCCCGACGGCGAAATCAATCCGCGGGTGAAGGAACTGGCCGACCACCTCCACCAGGGCCTCTCCGCCGATCAGGAGCAGGACTACGTCTTCGCCGTCCTCCGGTTTTTTCATCATGAGGGATTCGTCTACAGCGCCACGCCGGGAGTCCAGGGGCCCGACTGGCTCTCCACTTTCCTCTTCCAGACCAAGACCGGTTTCTGCGAACACTTCGCCTCCGCCTTTGCCATCCTCATGCGCGAGGAAAAGATACCAGCCCGGCTCGTCGTCGGTTACCAGGGCGCCGAATATAATCCCTACTCGAACGACTACGACGTCAGCCAATCGAACGCCCATGCCTGGGACGAAGTCTGGATCGCCGCGAAGAAACATTGGGTGCGCGTCGATCCCACGGCCATTCTGCCCATGGCGGCCGAAGGTCTGCCCGCCAGCGGTTCCGCGGGCACACCCGACACCCTTTCCATCCAGATCGCCGAGCACAAGACGACTTTTTCCGAACGCTACCTGCCAGCCTGGGCCAACGATGCCCTCAAGGAAATGCAGCTTCGGCGCGAACAGGTCGAAACCAACTGGGACAACCTCGTCTTCTCCTACGACCCCGAGGTCCAAAGCCGCCTGGCGCAGGCGCTCGGTCTGGGTGAAAAGGCCCGCTTTGCCCTCCTGATGGTTTGCGTGGCCGCGGGCGGCGTCTGTCTCCTCGTCTTTCAAAGATGGATGGCCCGCAAGCCGTCGATCTCGCCGGTCGAAAATCTCTACGCCGCCTTCTGCCGCAACATGGCCCGGCGCGGAATTCCCCGCGCGGCCTGGGAAGGTCCGCTCGCCTACACTGAACGCGTCGCGGAGGCTTTTCCCGACGACAAGCTCGCCATCCACCGCGTCGGATCCATCGTCGCCCACGCTCGCTACGGCCCGAACCCCGTCAATCCCGCCTCGTCTGACGATTTGAAATCGCTCCTCACCCTCCTCACCGCCTCCCAGGCCGCCGCTTCCTCCCGTGATCGCCGCTAAAATTTCCGCTCAAACCCAACTCGACCGCCACGTCTCGGCGCTCCTGAAATGCCGCCGCTGTCCCGAAATGAACCGGCCCGTCGTCAGCGGCGGCGCGGTGCGGAGCCGCGTCATCCTCGTCGGCCAGGCCCCCGGCGACAAGGAACCAGTCCTCGGCCGCCCCTTCGCCTGGACCGCCGGCAAAAAGCTTTTCCGCTGGTTCCACGAGCACACCGGCGTCGACGAGCCAACCTTCCGTTCGCGCATTTACATGGCCGCCGTCTGCCGTTGTTTTCCCGGAAAAATGGCCGCCGGCGGCGACCGCGTTCCCGCTCCCGCCGAAATCCTCAACTGCTCCGGCTGGTTGAAGGCCGAAATGAACCTTCTCCGTCCCGGCCTCGTCATCGCGGTCGGCAAACTCGCCATCCTCCAGTTCATCCCGTGCGGAAAACTCGACGCGGTGATCGGTTCCGCCTTCCCCGCCGAATATGGCGGACACCGCTTCGACCTCGTACCCCTGCCCCATCCCTCCGGCGCCTCGCCGTGGCCCCACCAGCTGCCGGGCCGCGTGCTCTTGCCCCGCGCCCTGGCGCTCATCGCCGCCCACCCGGCGTGGAAGCAGAGCCTCAGTGGAGACTTGCCGGAATAGGCCGCCTCCGTTAAACCAAACTACCATGTCCGTCACCGTTGCTCCTCCTCCGGCGCCAAAGAAAAAATCGGGCCTGGGCTGCCTCGGCTGCGGCTGCCTCGTTCTCGGCTTGGTCGTGATCCTCTTCGTTGGCCTGGTCGTCGGGGGCTTCTACGTCGGGTACCAGAAAGTCGTCGGCCTCACCTCCACCACCCCCGCCGACGTCCCCTCCTTTAACGGCAGCGACGACGTTTTCAATACCGCCCAACAAAAGGTCATGGCCTTCGGGCACGATGTCCAAGATCATCAGGCCGCGACGATCCAGCTGAGCGCCGATGAAATCAACGCCCTGATCGCCCGCGATCCCGAATTGATTCGGCAGAAGGCCCATCTCTTCGTCACCCTGACCGGCGACGAGGCCCAGGTCCAGGGAAGCATCCCCACCGAAGCCCTTTCGGAAGGTTTCCTGAAGAACCGTTATCTCAACTTCGACACCACCTTCGGCCTCGGCTTCAATCCCGACGCCAAGTCCCTCGATCTCATCCTGCATCAACTCAAGATCGGCGATCAGCCGACGCCGCAGAACCTGTTGCCCACCATGCAGGCCGAGCTCACCCCGATTCTCAACGCCGAACTGCAAAATTATCCGCTGAGCAAGCCCGTACTCCAGCAGGCCAAATCGATCACGATCAAGGACAGCCAACTCGTCATCGAAACGCAGTAAGGTAGCCGGCGCAGGCTCTGCGCCGGACCGTCGCGGGACAAGCAACGGCTACCTCACAGCTTCGGCACCGCGCTCAGCAGCTTGCGCGTGTACTCGTGCTGCGGATTTTCGTAGATCGCCTCCGCCGACGCCGCCTCCACGATCTTCCCCTGGTTCATCACCAGGACAAAATCGCTGATGTGTTCCACCACCGCCAGGTCGTGCGCGATGAACAAATAAGTCAGCCCCAGCTCCTCCTGCAAATCCTGGAGCAAATTCACGATCTGCGCCTGCACGGAAACATCGAGCGCGCTCACCGGCTCGTCGCAGACGATGAACTCGGGATTCACCGCCAGCGCCCGCGCGATGCCCACGCGCTGCCGCTGCCCGCCGCTGAACTCGTGCGGATAGCGATCAAGATGTGCGCGCTTCAGCCCCACCTTGTCGAGCAGCTCCGCGACCCGCTCCCGCCGCTCGGCGCGGCTCATTTGCGGAAAGTGAATCTCCAGCGCCTCCCCGATGATTTCAAAAATCGAGAGCCGCGGATTGAGCGAGTTGTAGGGGTCCTGAAAGATGATCTGGATTTTCTTCCGGTAAGGCCGGAACGCCGCCCCATCCAATTTCGAAATCACCGTGTCGCCATACGTGATCGTTCCCGCCGTAGGCTCCGTCAGCCGGATGATCGCGCGGCCCACGGTGGTTTTGCCGCTGCCGCTCTCACCGACCAGCCCCACCGTCTGTCCGCGCTTCACCGTGAAGGAGACATCATCCACCGCCTTCACCTCGCCGATCTTCCGGCGAAAAACTCCGCCCAGGATCGGGAAGTAGACCTTCAGATTTTCGACTTTCAAGAGCGGTTCGGAGGAAGCGTTCATAAGCGATTACTCGATCCCCGCATAATCAATCACTTTCAGCCGATGTTGCTTCTGGCCGAGCTTCGGCACGCACTCGATCAGCGCCCGCGTGTAGGCGTGCTGCGGATTGCGCAATACCTCCGCCGTGGCGCCCGTCTCCACAATTTTGCCCCGGAACATCACCGCCACGCGGTCCGCAAAATCGGCCACCAACCCGAAGTTATGCGTGATCAGCATGATCGCCATGTGGCTCGTCCGCTTCAGTTCCTTGAGCAAATCCATGATCTGTTTCTGGATGGTCACGTCGAGCGCGGTGGTCGGCTCGTCGGCCACGAGCAGCTTCGGCTGGCAGGCCAGCGCCATCGCGATCATCACGCGCTGCTGCATCCCGCCGCTGAGCTGGTGCGGATAATCGTCGAGCCGCTTCGCCGGTTCGCGGATGCCGACCCGGTCGAGCGCGGCGACAATTTCGGCCGTCACGTCCCGCACCTCGGGCCGATGCAACTCGATCGCCTCGCGAATCTGGTAGCCGATGGTGAAGACCGGGTTGAGCGAGGAGCCCGGCTCCTGAAAAATGTAGGCGATCTGTTTGCCGCGCAACCCGCGCAGCTGGTTCTCCGGCAGTTGCAGCACGTCGCGCCCCTCGAATTCGATTTTCCCCGAGACGTAGCGCGCGGGAGGCGACGCGAGTAGCCGCGTCAGGGCCAGCGCGGTCACGCTCTTGCCGCTGCCGCTTTCCCCCACCACGGCGAGCGTCTCGCCCGTGTTCATCGCAAAGGAAACGCCGTCGACGGCCCGCACCGGATCGTCCGGCGGCCCGAACTGAATGCCCAGATTTTCAACGCGAAGAAGTGGGGTTCTCATGATCTGCTATTTCACCTTCAGCCTTGGATCGACCGCATCGCGCAATCCTTCCCCGACAAAATTGTACGACATGATGGTGATTAGAATGGCGAGACCGGGGAAAAAGGCGAGCCACCACGCAAAATCGATGTAGCGGCGCGCGTCGGAGAGAATATCGCCCCATGACGGCGTCGGCGCCTGCATCCCGAAACCGAGAAAGCTCAGGCTCGATTCGATCAGGATGGCCGAGGCCACACCGAACGTTGAGGAGACCAGGATCGGCCCGAGCGCGTTGGGCAGCAGATGCCGGACGATGATGCGAAAATCACTCGCGCCGAGCGCCTGCGCGGCCTGCGGAAACGGCTGGGAACCGAGCCGCAGAAATTCGCCCCGGACGAGCCGCGCCAGGCCAGTCCAGCTCGTCAGGCCGATCACCGCCATGATGTAAAACATGTTGTTCTGCGAATCGAAAAGGCTGATCGCGACGAGGATCAGCAGCAGCGGCGGAAAGCAATCCATGATCTCGATAAACCGGCAGACCAAAATGTCGATCCAGCCCCGGTAATAGCCGGCCAGGCCGCCCAGGGTGACGCCCACCAGCAGCGCGATGCTTTGCGCGACAAATCCAATCGAAAGCGACGTGCGCGCGCCGTGCAGCATCCGCGCCGCGATGTCGCGCCCGGTCGAGTCGGTGCCGCACAGATGCTTCCACGAGGGCGGCGCGAACGGGTCGGGCGTGCTCTCGATCGGCGAGTAAGGGATCGGCGGCATCAGCTTGAACATGGCTGCGCGGTCGCGGTCGTTGCTCGGATCGTTCACCGGATGAGTGACGGCCAGGGCGATCTCGATCAGCGCGATCAGGCCGGTCAAAACCAGAAAGTAAAGCAGCGGTCGCCGGGAAAATCGGGCCCGCAGAAAATAAACGACCGCGGCCAGCGGCACATAAAGCAGGAACCGCCATTCGATCGCCTCGAGGCTGGGGAAAATCGGAAACGTGACGCTCCCCTCGGCGACGCGGACAATCGCGTGGCTGTTGGCCAGAAAAGGCGCCAGCGCCGCGACGACGAAGAGCGCCAGGATCACCCGCAGGCCGTTGCGGGCAAAGCTGTCGCCCCGGAAATGACGCCAGATTCGCTGCGCGTAGCTCTCCTGGTAAATCTCGTGCGCGTCGGTCGGGGCGTTCATTCGTAGGTGATGCGCGGGTCGACCACGACGTAAAGAATGTCGGCCGCCAGGTAGCTCAGCAGCGTCACGATGGCCGCCAGGACCGTGATGCCCATGATGACCGGTTCGTCCTTGGCGTCGAGCGACTGGAACATCAGCTGCCCCATGCCCGGCAGCGAAAAAATCGATTCGATGATCACCGCGCCGCCGATCAGGACGGGCAGTTCCAGGGCGAAGATCGTGATGATCGGGATCAGCGCATTGCGCAGCGCGTGCCGGAAAATCACCAGCCGCTCCGAAAGCCCCTTGGCCCGCGCCGTCCGCACAAAATCCTGCCCCAGCGCCTCGAGCATCGAGACCCGCGAATAGCGCGAGATCGACGCCAGGCTGGCGTAGGCCAGGCAGGTCACCGGCAGAACCATGTGGAGGACGCGGTCCCACAGCCACGCCAGCGGCCCCATCTCGGGCGCGTTGACCGAGCTCGCGCCATACATCGGCAGCAGGTTCAGGTAATCGCCCCCCGCCACCAAAAGAATCAGCAGCAGCGCGGCGACAAAGCTCGGAATCGAGTAGAGCACGAAGACCACGAAACTGATCGCGCGATCGGCCACCTGCCCGCGCCTGAGCGCCGCGACGATCCCAAGCGGAATCGCCACGAGGTACGAAATCACCAGGGCCGAACCGGCCAGGCAAATCGTCAGCGGCAGCCGCTCGCCGATCTTCTCCGCCACGGGCCGGTGATCGACAATCGAGTCGCCCAGGTTGAGCCGCAGGCTTCGCCCCACCCAGTCGGCGTAGGCGACCAGCGGCGGCTTATCGAGCCCGTAAAGCTTGATCATCTGCTCGCGCACTTCGGCCGTCATGGCGCGGCCGCCATTTTCCCCCATCCCGCCCCTGAGCATCGCGGCATTGCCGGGCGCGAACCGGATGAGCAGAAAAGTCAGCAGCGTGATGCCGAAGAGCGTTGGAAAAAGCAGCAGGATGCGGCGAAAAATATAAGTCGTCATGAGGGCGCGGCGATAATTTCCACCGTCGTGTCTTTGATTTTCAACGCCTCCCAAAGGGCCGCTTCCCCCGGCTGCGCGCAGCGGACGCAAATGCAAACCACATCGCCGTCCGGCCGCTGGATATGCTGGAGATGGTCGATGTCCGCCGTCACCATCACGTTCTCCTTGAACGGCAGACGCACCTGCATCCCCGCCGCAACTTCGCCCTCGATCACGAACCCGGCCAGGACGAAAATGCTCCGGTCATTGATCGCGAAAGTATCTCGTACGTGAAATCGAGGCATGGGCGGGCGGGTGCCTCCAACGTAGAAGACAACCTCCCCCGCTTCCAGCACCATTGTCGCCGCGCGCCGGGGCTGTTTCCGCTCCTTGTCGAGCACCGACCGGAGGTCTGGAGCAAGCCCACTTCGGACAAATCGGCTTACTCCCTCCGCTTCAGCGGCGGAGGCTCGTTCACGATCGCCCAAAACATCCCCAGGGCCCGCACCGCATGCAGAAACTGGTCGAAATCGACCGGCTTCACCACGAACGCGTTCACCCCCAGGTCATAACTCATGACCAGGTCCTTTTCCTCCCGCGACGAGGTCAGCATGACCACGGGAACATGCCGCAGCGTCGGGTCCGATTTGATCTGGCGCAAAACCTCCAGCCCGTCGACCCGCGGCATTTTGAGGTCGAGCAAAATCACGCAGGGCAGGCCATCCCCGCGCCCCGTAAAATTGCCGCGCTGATAAATATAATCGAGCGCCTCCGCGCCGTCGTGGACGACCTCCACCTCGTTGCTTAACCGGCATTCCCGCAACGCGGTCAGGGTCAACTCGACGTCGTTCTCGTTATCTTCCGCCAACAGGATTCGTTTGATTTTTGCCATGGCCATGGGTTTACACGCTGAGGGTTTCGGTTACCGGGAGTGAAAAATAAAAGGTGGCGCCCGCATCGGGCTGCGCTTCCGCCCAGACACGCCCGCCGTGCCGGTGAATGATCCGTTGCACATTCGCCAGGCCGATGCCGGTCCCCTCGAAATCCTCCGCGCGATGGAGCCGCTGAAAAACCCCGAACAGCTTCGCGGCATATTGCATATCGAAGCCCACCCCGTTGTCGCGCACATAAAAAATCGCCTCGCCCGCGCCCTCCTTCGTCTCATCGCCCGGGAGCTGCCCGATCTCGATCGTCGCCTCCTCGCGCCGCCGCGTGTACTTGAGGGCGTTATCGAGAAGATTCGTCCAGACCAGGCGCAGCAGGCCCGGATCGCCCATCACCTTCGCCAGCGGCTTGATCTCCCACTTCACCGTGCGGTCGCTGCATTCCAACGCCCGGTCCTCGATGATCTGGTCGATCATTTCCCGCTGGTTGATTTCGATCGGGTGCATCTCCGCCCGTCCCGTCCGGGAAAGCGCCAGGAGATCGTCAATCAACCGCCCCATTTCCTTCGCCGCATTTGCGATGATGCCCATCTGCCGGCGGCTCGTTTCCTCCTGCCGCAGGGCGGGCGATTTTTGCAGCAGCTCGACGAAACCGTTGATATGCCGCAGCGGCGCGCGCAGGTCGTGCGAGACGGAATAGGAAAAGGACTCGAGTTCCTTGTTCGCCAGTTCCAGCAGATCGGCCCGCTGCTTCAGTTCTTCGTTCAAATTTTGGATCCGCTCGTCCGCTTTTTCCGGCCGGTGATATCGCGGACAAACGCATGGAACGTCGTCTCCTTCCCCCGCTGCAACGGCCAGACCACCAGCTCCACCGGGAACTCCTCCCCGTTTTTTCGCAGCGCGGTCAGTTCGATCGTCTTGTTCAGCACCGGCCCCTCGCCCGTGGCCTGCAGGTGCCGGATCCCCCGCAGGTGGCTCTCGCGGTACTGCGGCGGGATGATCGTTTCATGCAGAAATTGGCCCAGCACCTCGGCCCGCTTCCAGCCGAAAATCGACTCGGCCTGGATATTCCAGTCGGTGATCTTTCCATCGAAATCGATGCTGATAAACGCGTCGTGGGCCCCCTCGATGATCGAACGGCTCCGTTCCTCGCTCTGCCGCAGCACCTCCTCGATGTGCTTCCGCTCCGTCAGGTCCCGCGCCGAGGCAAAGATCAGCTCCTCCTCCATCAGCGACCGGGCGCTCCACAAAAGCCACCGGTACGAACCGTCCTTGCATCGATACCGGTTTTCAAACGAGACCACCTCGCCTCCCTTCGCCAGCCGGGCCGATTCCATCACTGTTTTCCCCCGGTCTTCCGGATGCACAAACTCCAGGAACGGTTTCGACACCATTTCCTCCTGCGTGTAGCCGAGCGTGCTTTCCCAGGCCGGATTGACCCGCTTGAAATAGCCGTCGAATCCCGCCACGCACAGCAGGTCCCGCGTCAGGATGAAGAAACGGTCCAGCTCCCGTTGCGCTCGCCGCCGCGCCTGGAAAAACCAGCTGATCACCGTGGCCAGGATCATCAGCAGCACGCCCACCACGACAAAAGTTTGCCGCAACCCGACGAAGGACGAGGCCCATTCGGCGGGAGAGATGATCGAGGCGAAAACCAGGAAATCATCCTCCGCCGCCAGCGTCAGCCGCTTGCTCCGGCCAATGTCGCGCGGCGCCTCGCGGTGCCAGGTAAAGTAACCACCCGCGTAGGGCAACTGCCCTTCCGGCGCCCGCACCACCTGCGCCCACAACGCCGGGTCGGTCTGCGCCAGCGACATCCCCGAGCGTCCCGGAAGCATGAACCCCCATTCCTCCCCGGGCTGGCCGCCCGCCAGCCAATAACCTTGCGCATTAAGCACCCGTAACCGCAGCCGATATTGCGGCGCAAACTGCCGGAGCCGTTCGATGCTGTTGGCCACCAGATAATTGATCACATAGACGCCCCGCCGCCGGCCGCTCTCGTCGATGACCGGCATGGCCACGCGCAGCATCGGCTTGAGCGGTTGCTCGATCGCTCCGTGCTCGACGTTCAGGTCGATCCCCGACAGGTAAATCTGTCCCGAATCGAGCCCCCACGTCTTCTGGAAATAGGGCCGGTCGGCCTTGTTTTGCAGCTGGTCGCGGGGCACGACCACCCCGTTCGCGTTGATCCGAAAAACTTCCTGGCCCTGCTCATCGAGATAGCGGATCTGGTCGTAATCGGGATTCTCCAGGCTGAAGAAAAGGGCGCGCCGCACCGCCCGGTCCAGGTCGCCCGGCTGGCCGCTGGACAGGTAGGCCTGCAACCCGTCCCCCGTGGCAAGCAGCCGCAGATCAGCCACGGCCGAGTTGATGTCGCGATCGAAGAGCCCTTGGAAGATCTCCATCCGCCGGAGTTCGCGGTCGAGAATGTTTCCCTCGATCTGGCCGGCTTCCCGCAAATAAAGCGCGCTGCAAATGGCCGTCACGATCACCAACGAGAGGGTCACCGGAACGAGGATGGCCGACCAGGGAGTGCGTGAACGCTTGAACATAACCACGTCAGCAGAGGGAACCAAACTCAACCGCCGGCGCGGTCACGAGCTGGTCATATCGTGCGGAACGAAGCTTCGGCAAGCACTTTCGTTCCACAGGGTTAACTTAAGTCTAAAACCGCTGCGGCCAAAGTCAAAAGCCGGGCAGAAGAGGGAGTGGCTTAGTTTGAGTCTTTAAAGTAAGCCAAATCCATTTCTAGATTCTTTCTCAGCAATTCCGCTTCTCTTGTCACTACGATTATCCTATCTAACAGTGATATTTTTCCCCGATAGGCCGAAGTTTTAAAAAGTGATTTCTGAATTGCTTTAAGCCTCCGCTCCACTGAAGCAGCATCAGAAATGCGAACCTCAAGCATCTTTTTATTCATCTCCAAGTTTAGTCACTTCCAGCCGCTCAAAGACAGCTTTCAAATTGCTTCAAGGCCCCTCTGTGGCACCTAATTTGCGGGGATGGTTTGAGAGCGGGAGAGATCTTCCGGGCAATCGCAACCCCGCGCGCTTTCATCCCCCTTCCGTCAACTTTCGCTCCTCCGGGAAAATTTGGTCATTCCGTTATTCTTTTCCCGGTTCTAGATTCTCGCCATGGCCTCTTTCGAAAACCGCCTGGCCCACGCCGACGTCAAGCCCCTGCGCTACGGGAAAGTGCGCGACATCTACACCTGCGGAGAGGAAATCTGGCTCGTCGCCTCCGACCGCATCTCCGCCTACGACGTCATCATGCCCACCCTCATCCCCGACAAGGGCAAAATCCTCACCTCCCTTTCCCGCCACTGGTTTGCGCTCACCGAAAACATCTGCCCCAATCACGTCCTCGGTTACGATCTCCCCGACGGCGCCGACCTGCCCGAATTTGAGGGCCGCCTCACCCGCGCCCGCCGGTGCGAGATTTTTCCGGTGGAGTGCGTCGCCCGCGGCCATCTCGCCGGGTCGGGCTGGGAGGAATATCGCAAGCACGGGACCGTGGGCGGCCATCCCCAGCCGCCCGGACTGGCCGAGGCGGACCGGCTCCCCGAGCCCCTCTTCACTCCCGCCCGCAAGAACGACCACGGCCACGACGAAAATCTCACGCCCGACGAGGCCCGCGCCGCGCTCGGCCCCGCCCGCTACGACGAGCTCGGCGACCTCACCCTCGACCTTTACACCTGGGCCGCCGCCTACGCCGCCCAGCGCGGCATCATCCTCGCCGACACCAAGCTCGAATTCGGCCTCGAAGCCGAAACCGGCCGCGTCCTCCTCGCCGACGAAATCTTCACCCCCGACAGCTCCCGCTTCTGGCCCGCCGACAGCTACGAACCGGGCGGACCCCAGCCCAGCTTCGACAAGCAATACCTTCGCGATTATCTCAAAACCCTCACCACCTGGAACAAGACCGCGCCCGGTCCCGAACTGCCCGACGAAGTGGTGCAAAACACCCGCGCCAAATACCTCGAAGCCATCGAGCGGCTCACGCAATAGTCAGGGGCAGCTGGCTTAGACCGCCCCGGTGGGGCTACTACGCATCAATGGACATCCCTTTGCCCTTCGCGAAATTCCATTTCGCGCTAACTCTCCCCTTCCAAAAAATTCCGTTAATTTGGATAATTCCGTAATTCCGTCAAAAGTTCCCAGATCAATACACATCCTTCAGATACCGCTTCTCCGTCTTCGCGAAGGTCACTTCGATGTATTCCTTCGCCTTCTCGGGCGACAGGCCGCCGTGCTCCTGCGCGATCGTGATTAGCATCTGGTGCACGTCCTTCGCCATCCGCTTCGCGTCGCCGCACACATAAAAGTAGGCGCCCTCCTGCAGCCATTTCCACAACTCCGCGCCGTTCTCCTGCATCCGGTTCTGCACGTAAATCTTCTCGGCCTGGTCGCGCGAGAACGCCGTGTCGAACTTCGTCAGGATGCCCTTGCGTTGCAAGTCGGCGAACTGCGCCTCGTAGAGAAAATCGCTCGCCTTCTTCTGGTCGCCAAAGAAAAGCCAGTTCTTCCCCTTCGCGTCCTCGATCTCCCGCTCCTCGAGGAACGCCCGGAACGGCGCGATGCCCGTCCCGGGCCCGACCATGATCATCGGCGCGTCGGGCGGCGGCATACGGAAATGCTTCGTCGGCTGGATGTAGACCGGAATCTCGTCCTTGTTCAAGTCCTGGCCGTGCGCAAGATAACCCGACGCCAGGCCCATCTTCTCCCGGCCATGCGTGTGGTACTTCACCACCGCCACGGTCAGGTGCACCTCGCCCGGATGGGCCTTCGGCGACGACGCGATCGAATAAAGCCGCGGCGCGATCTTGTTCGCCAGCGGCAGAAATTCGGCCGCCGTGAACTGCACCGGGTAATCGATCAGCACGTCGGTATAATCGCGCGTGAAGGTGTAATCGTCGAACGCCTCCTCGTTGCCGACAATCTCCGCCAGCGCCGTTTTCTTGCTCCCCTCGGGCAATTTTTCGAGTACCGCCTTGACGAATTTCTTGCTCACGCGATTCAGGATATGCCCGTGAATCAATACGTCGCGCACCGGCTGCGCCCCCGTCGGCAATTCCACCGGCGTCTCCGGCGCGAGGCCCAGGTGGGGCAGAAGCTCGTCGACCGTTTTCGAGAAATTCCGCGGCACCACCCCGAGCGAATCTCCCGGAACGTAATTGATCCCGCTTGCCCCGAGATGGACCACCAGATGGCGCGTGTCCTTGTTGGAACCCTCGCCCGAAAGCGAGTAATTGGCGATCAGGCGGGCCTTGAACGGATTGGCCCGGTTATAAACGGAAGGAGGGGTGGGTGTGCTCAAAACGATGGGGATTAGGGTTAAACCCGACAGATTTAACCGCAGCCCCTATTCTTGTCGAGAGACACTTTCAATGCGAACGCCGCTTTTGCCGCGCACGACGGCTTCCTTACGCCAGCACGGCCTGCCGCTTGAGCTTCGCCTTGCGGCTCTTCTCGCGCGCGCCCTTCACGAGCTTGCTCTTGCGATGCCGTAACTGCTCCGCCAGCCGCTCCGTCACCACGTCGATCGCCTGGTAAAGATCGTGCCCGTGGTCCTCGGCGTGAATATCAGGGCCCGGCAACGCCAGGTGGACCTTCACCACAAAAGCATGCTTGAACGCCCGCTTGTCGTCGTGCCACAGCGCCACGTGCGCGCCGATCAAGTTCAATCCGAAATGCTCCAAGCTTTCAATTTTCTGGGCCACAAACGAGTGGATCGCTGACGTCAGCTTAACATCACGAGGACTGATATGAATTTGCATGAAGTAACGTTACGACTGGGTTGCGCCGTTGTCCATGGCGGAGTGCTGCCGACGGCACCCGGTTCCAGCGAAGTTTTAGGGGGCTTTCAGCTGCTTTTCCAGCTCCGCGTGGAATTTCTGGATGACGGAGTCCGGAGTCACCTTATAGATCACGCCCTCTTCTCCGGGAATATCCCAAAGCTCGAAGAGTTTGTCGGTGACGACCTTCCCCTTTTTGTCGATGAGAAACAGGGTCGGGTACATCTGGATGCCAAACTGGGTGGAGATCGCATTGTCCATGCCGTTGCCGTCGAAATATTGGGGCCAGACCAGTCCCTCCTTCTTCACGACATCGAGCAGATTCTGTTTATCGCTATCGGCCGACACGCTGACGATTTCCAGGCCCTGGCTATGATATTTTTTGTAGGCATCCACGAGTTCCGGCGCAAGGAGCCGGCAGGGCGCGCACCATGTCGCCCAGAAATCGATCAGCACCACTTTTCCCCGCAGGTCGGCCAGGTTGACCTTCCTTCCATCGACCGCCGTGAACTTCAGGTCGAGCGGCTTCTTCAGGTCGACCTCCGCCTTCGCCGTCGAAAGCGGGATGAGGCCAAGCAAAAGTGCCGACAAGATTAATTTATTCATAAAGTTTGGTCGTCTTCCGTCAGGACGCCTTGATCAATTTTTCCACCTGGCGGGAAAGGTCCCCGCTGCCGTCGGGCGGCACGACTTTGCCGTCCCTGCCGATCAGCAACATCGCCGGAATTTCCGAAACTCCGAAGTCGCTGCTGATCGAATTGTCCCAGCCCTGACCGTCGAAATACTGGGGCCACACCATGCCACTTTCCTTGGCAAAGGCGAGCATCGTCTCCTTGTCCTGGTCGAGCGACACGCCGAGGACGTCGAAACCCTGGCCGTGGAACTTTTTATAAGTCGCCACTACGTCCGGCACGACTGCCCGGCAGGGCAGACACCACGTCGCCCAAAAATCGATCAGCACCACCTTCCCGCGCATCGCGGCCAGGTCGACCTTCCTGCCATCGACCGCCGTGAACTTCAAAGCGAGCGGCCGGTCGACGATGCTGTCGGCCCGGGCGGCTGAAAGGGGAAGAAAAGAAAGAAAAAGAGCGGTCAGGAAAAGTCTAAGCATAATCGTGTTCATGGGTGAGAGGGCGGAGGGCCGCCGCTTATTCCCTAACTTCCGGCCTCCTTGACAAAGATCAACCAAGCCTGCTTAATTGTAATATGCGTCCGACCACCTTTCCGCTTTTCTCCGCCGTCTCACGGCCGGAGCTGTCGGCGCATCTCGTCATCCGAATTAGCTGACGCGCGACCTTGTTTCGTCGCGCCGTCTTTGGCATCCTTCCGCGTCAAGGAAAACGCGTCGAGGCGCCTCTGCCGAAAATCCTCTGCCTCCCACCTTCTTCCTTCACACTTCTAATTTCTAACTTTTCCGCCCCATGTCCCAGTCCCCTTCCAACATCACGCTTTACGACACCACGCTCCGCGACGGCGCGCAGGGCGAGGGCATCCACTTTTCCCTCGCCGACAAGCTCCGCATCGCCCAGCGCCTCGACGCCTTCGGCATGCACTACATCGAGGGCGGCTGGCCCGGCTCCAACGAAAAGGACATCGAGTTCTTCCGCGAAGCGAAGAAGCTGAAGTTCAAGCACGCGAAGCTCGCGGCCTTTGGCAGCACGCGGCGACCGAACACCAAGGTCGAAGACGACAAGCAGGTCGCGCTTTTGCTCGAAGCCGGCACGCCCGTCGTTACCCTCGTCTGCAAGACGTCCGTGCTCCACGTCACCGAAATCCTGCGCACCACGCCACAGGAAAATTGGTCCATGATCTGCGATACGATCCAGTATCTCGTAAAAATGGGCCGCGAGGTCATCTTCGACGGCGAGCATACGTTTGATGGGCACAAGCTCGACGCAGAGTACACCGAAAGGTGCTACGCGCTGGCGGCCGAAGCGGGAGCCTCCTATCTGGTCATGTGCGATACCAACGGCGGCACCATGCCTTCGGAAATCTTTCGCATCACCAACGCCATTTCGCATTGCTTACGCTTGAGTCTGGCCGGCCTGAAAGACGCCAAGCTCGGTATCCACACCCACGACGATTGCGGCCTCGGCGTCGCCAACGCGCTCGCGGGCATCGAGGCCGGCGCGCTCCAGGTCCAGGGCACCGTCAACGGCTACGGCGAACGGACCGGCAACTGCAATCTCGTCACCGCCATCGCCAATCTCCAGCTCAAGATGGGCCGGCGCGTCCTGCCCGACGACAAGCTCGCCGAGCTGCGCGACCTCTCGCTCTTCGTCGATGAAGTCGCCAACCAGCGCCCCAGCGGCCGCGCGCCTTTCGTCGGCAGCGCCGCCTTCGCCCACAAGGGCGGCATCCACGTCAACGCCGTCAACAAGCTCGCCGCCAGCTATGAGCACATCGAGCCCGCGCTCGTCGGCAACCACCAGCGCGTCCTCGTCGGGGAACTCGCCGGCCGCGCCAACATCATGCTCAAGGCCCGCACCCTCGGCCTCAAGCTCGAGGAGAAAAGTCCCGAGGCGCTCGCCGTGCTCGACAAGATCAAGTCGCTCGAAAACCAGGGCTACGAATTTGAGGCCGCCGACGCCTCGTTCGAGCTCCTCGTTCGCAAGGCGCTCGGGCAGTACCAGCCGTTCTTTGAACTGGTCGAGTATCACGTCTCGATCCGCAAAAATCCCGCGCACAACTTCGACGCCTGCGAAGCCACGATCAAGCTCTCCGTCAACGGCGAGAAAGTCTACACCGTGGCCGAGGGCGACGGCCCCGTCAACGCGCTCGACGCCGCCGTCCGCGCCGCGCTCATCCGCTTCTACCCCAAGCTCGCCGACATGAAACTCGTCGATTACAAAGTCCGCATCATCGACTCGACCAGCGGCACCGCGGCCAAGACCCGCGTCTTCATCGAAAGCAGCGACGGCGACACCACCTGGTCCACCGTCGGCGTCAGCTATGACATCATCGAAGCAAGCTGGCTTGCGCTGCGCGATAGCGTTGATTATCTCCTCAGCCGGAAATAGGACCCATGCGACTTATAGGACTCATGGGACAAAACGGGTCGCGTCAGCGACTCTTAAAAATCCGTCATCCTGAGCAAGCCGTTAACCCAGTCCAAAAATTTCCTCTGCCTTTCCTCCTAAAATAATTCCGTTAATTTGCTGGATTCTATCATTCCGTTAATTCCGTCAAAATTCCCAAGCCATGCCCGACCTCGCCAAAGCCTACGAACCTCAGCAGGTCGAGGACCGCCTCTACGCCAAGTGGCAGGAGAGCGGCGTCTATCGCGCCAACCCCAAGTCGGGCCGCAAGCCCTACTCCATCGTCATGCCGCCGCCCAACGTCACGGGGAAGCTCACCCTCGGCCACGTCCTCAACAACACCATCCAGGACATCCTCGCCCGCAAGGCGCGCATGGAAGGCAAGGAAGTGCTTTGGCTCCCCGGCACCGACCACGCCGGCCTCGCCACGCAAACCGCCGTCGAGAAGCACATCCGCAATACCGAAAAGAAAACGCGCCACAACTTCACCCGCGACGAATTCGTCGCCCGCATCTGGAAATGGAAAGAGGAATTCGGCGGCATCATCACGCAACAACTCCGAAAAATCGGCGCATCGTGCGACTGGTCCCGCGAACGCTTCACCCTCGACCCCGACTACGCCCGCGCCGTCCAGGAAGTGTTCGTCCAGCTCTACCACGAGAAGCTCATCTATCGCGGCCTCCGGATGGTCAACTGGTGCCCCAGTTCGCTCACCGCGCTTTCCGACGAGGAAGTGATCCCCACGAAGCAGAAGGGCTTTCTTTATTACGTGAAGTATGAGCTCGTGCCCGACGATTCCGGGTCTCCCTCCGCCGCGGTCTATGCCCCCGGTCGCGATTCGGAAACAGAAGCCAATGGTGGTCAAAACGTCCCGTTGCAAACGGACGACGAAACGCAATTCCTCACCGTCGCCACCACCCGCCCCGAAACCATCATGGCCGACGTCGCGCTCGCCGTAAAACCGGGCGGCAAATGGGCCCACCTCGTCGGACGCAAAGTCATCCGCCCGCTCCACAACGCCGAAATCCCGATCATCGCCGACGACGCGGTCGAGGAAGGCTTCGGCACCGGCGTCCTCAAGGTCACGCCCGCGCACGACAAGACCGATTACGAAATCGGCAAGCGCAACAATCTGCCCGTGATCGATATCCTGACATCCAACGCGAAGATCAACGATCCCGGCGACCACGACGCCGCCGAGCTCCACGGCCTCGATCGCTTTGAAGCCCGCAAACGTTCCGCCGAAATGCTCAAGGAACGCGGCCTACTCATAAAAGAAGAACCCTACGAAAACAACGTCGGCTTCAGCGAACGCGCCAACGTCCCCATCGAGCCGCGCCTGAGCGAGCAGTGGTTTCTCAAATATCCCAACATCCCCGATGCCCTCGCCCTGGTGCGCGACGGCCACGTTAAATTTCATCCCGCGCACTGGACCAAGGTCTATGAACATTGGCTCGAAAACATCCAGGACTGGTGCATCTCAAGGCAGGTCTGGTGGGGCCATCGGATACCCGTTTGGTACAAGGTAGCCGCCGCGGGCCCCGCAGCGGACGCATCACCGAAAGACTCCGCCGCCCAGCGTGCGGCGGCTACCGCCGAAATCCGCTGCCAAATCGACTCCCCCGGCGACGGCTGGATCCAGGACCCCGACTCCCTCGACACCTGGTTCTCCTCGTGGCTCTGGGCCTACGAAACCATGCGCACCGACGACGGCACGCGCCAGAAATTCTACCCCACCAGCGCGCTCGTCACCGGCCCCGACATCATCTTTCTCTGGGTCGCGCGCATGCTCATCGCCGGATTGCATTTCAAGCCGAACGGCGGTCAGTCGTCCGAGCAAAAGGCACCGCCGCTAGGGACAGCGGCGGCTACCTCGGAAGCTGCTGACGCCAAAACCTTGGAAGCCAACCTCGCCTTCAAGGACGTCTATTTCACCGGTCTCATCCGCGACAAGCAGGGCCGGAAGCTTTCGAAGTCGCTCGGCAATTCCCCCGACCCGCTCGACCTCATCGCCAAATATGGCGCCGACGGCTTGCGCTTCGGTCTCGTCCGCATCGCGCCGCAGGGCGCCGACATCCGCTTCGACGAAAAGCAGATCGAGGAGGGCCGCAACTTCTGCAACAAGCTCTGGAACATCTGCCGCTTCCGCACCCTGCAAGGCGCGGTCGATTCCAACGCCGAGCCGTGGAAACATCCCCGCTCCATCTTCGCCGACGAGCTGCTCAACCGGCTCCATTTCCTCCTCGAAGGCGAGCGCAATGCCCTCGCCGCGCTCAACGAATTCAACTTCAGCGAAGCAGCCAGCCAGCTGTACGATTTCGTCTGGAACGATTTCGCCGCCCGCTTCGTCGAGGCCGCCAAAAGCGATTTCAACGCCCCAGATTCCCCGACCCGCGCCGGCACCCTCGCCACCTTCGACTACGTCATGAGCCACGTCCTGCGCCTACTCCATCCCTTCGCGCCTTTCGTGACAGAAGAACTTTGGTGCGAGCTCGGCTTCGGCACTGAAACCATCCAGACCACGCTCTGGCCGACGAAATCGCCTCGGTCGAAAAGCTGGTCACCCCGCGCCCAGGAAATTTACACCGCCGCCGACGCAGGCCGCCAGCTCCGCGGCGAAGTCAAACTTCCCTCCAACCAAAAAATTCCCTTCTTCCTCGTCGCCAAAGACAAAAGTCTCCCCGACGACCAGCTCGCCGTCCTCGCCGCGTTCCTCAACGCTTCGGAACTCCAGGCGCCCGCCACGCCGCCGCCCAATCCCGGCCCGAAAACCTTCACTCCGCTCGGCGATCTCTACCTTCCCGCCACCGGTCTCGTGGATCCCGCCGTGGAACGCGACCGCCTGACCAAGGACCTCGCCAAAATCGAAAAAGACCTCGAGCAAACCCGCCGCAAACTCGCCGATCCGAACATGCTGGCCAAGGCCCCGCCCGCGAAACTCGACGAATGGCGCGCCCTCGAAACCTCCCTCGCCGAAAAGGAAAGCTCCCTCCGCGCCAGCCTCCGCATAGGGCACTGACAAAATAAGCACTCGAAGCCGAAATAAAAAACCTTCATCTCGGCCGCCCGGATCGGCCCGTCGCCTCCGCTTTTATCAGGTTGTCTTGCGCCTTGCTGTGGGGATTAAGTCGGATGGCTTCCTTGAACTCGGCGATCGCTTCATCCATTTTTCCTTCCTGAGAAAACGCGATGCCGAGGCTGTTATGGACTTCTGCATCGTTGGCGTTGATCGCCAGGGCTTTCTGGAACTGGATGATCGCCTCATCCACCCGTCCCTTTTGGAGAAGAATATTACCCAAATTGTAATAGGCTTCGACCTCATTGGGGTTGAGCGCTAGGGCCTGTTGAAATTGGTCGACGGCCTCGTCGATCTGTCCCTGGTCCAGGAGTGCATGGCCCAGGTTGATGTGAACCTGGGCATCATTGGGATTGATCGCCAGCGCCTTTTGAAATTCGGCCATCCCCTCCTCCACCTTTCCTGTCTCGCTAAGACTGATGCCAAGATTATTGTAGGCATCAGCGAAGTTTGCGTTAAGGGTCAGTGCCCTTTGATACATACTGATCGCCTCGTCGACTCGCCCCTTTTGGGCCAGGGCCAGACCCATGTTATTATAGGCTTTCTCGTCATCGGAACGGATTTTCAAAACTTTTTCAAAGTGAACCATGGCTTCATCCGGTTTTCCCTGGCTCAGAAGAATCGTTCCCAAATTATTATGGGCCATCCAGCACGTTGGATCATGCGCCAGCGTATCGTTCCAGACTTGCTCGGCACTTTCATAGACCCAGGCCCGCTGCCAGCTGACCAGCCCGAGCACGGCCAGCAAGACCGCGCCCAAGCCCGATTGCATCCACGGTTTCCGAGGCAGGGCGAAATCTCCCAATCGTGCCAGCCCCGCCCCCACCAAGGCCAGTGGACCCATGCTGGCGAGATATTGCAAATGATCTGCCACAAAGGAATAACGGAGAAAATAATGGTCGATCAATCCCAGGACCGGAAGCAACGCCGCCAGAAAATAGGCCAGCGTAAAAAAATATGGACGCAACCATGTCTCGCGTTTGAACCATAAAAAGGCCAGCACCGTCATCGCACCCAGCAAAGGCATATAGGCAAGCAGCCGCCCAGCATGGATCTCCCACCTTGGATAAATGAAAATCAAAGGATGAGGCCATGCGAGCTTGCCCAAGTAAAACCTGATTACCCTGCCCGTCGTGATCAGGCGCTCCGGCCAACTTCGCGCCCAGTGCGGATTGTGAGCGTCTCCATATAATTCCACCGACCACATCGCGAGCACCGCGGCCGCCAGGGACATCAGCAAAATGGGCCCCACTCGAGCCAGATTGCGCCAACGCCACCGGCCCTCCACCCACCAGGCACACAGGCATAGGATGATCGGCAATACCACCGTGGACGATTTGCTGGTCATGGCCAGGGCGGCGAAAAAAAGGGTCAGGGCATAATTCCAACCTCTTGCGGTTTGCGTATCGAGCTCGCGGGTCCTGAGCCATTTCACAAAGAAAAAAATCGCGAGCAGGTAAAACAGGCCCGATTCGGTGTTCTTCATTTCGCTGATCCAGGCCACCGATTCCACCTCCACCGGATGAAGCGCCCACAACGCCGCTCCCAGCCATGCACCCGGCACCTGCAAGCTCAGTAAGACGCGCCAAAGCACAACCGCGCTGGCCGCGTGCAATAAGACATTTACAAGATGATAAGGCAGCGGCGCCAACCCCCACAACGCGTGCTCCACCCAAAAGGTGGTCAGGACAAAGGGGTAATAACGCGCGTTGCCCGTCGTCCAGATTTCTTTCAAACCAAGCGGCCCGACAATGACGGGGTTGGCCGTGACATGATCGTCGTCATCCCAGATGAATCCGGCATACCAGACCGGTTGATAGACCACCACAACGGCTGCAACCAGGATCAAACTCCAAAGCCAGTTGCGAACGAACCAAGCGGCCAATCGTCGAGCGGTGATGCCCTTATCTGCAACTTTCACGTGAATCTCGCTACCCACAGTGCCTTCATTTTTGCCATGCGGTAAGGTCAAAGGATGAACCCTTTCCGACCTCAAAGAAATAGATTTTCTTCAGAGGAAGAGGCGATTGCTCGATCACGTTGCGAGTGAGTTGCTCGGGCCTGCAGGCACGAGCTTGTGACCCAAGTCGGCTTTCGTTGCGTCAACCGCAGGTCTGCGTAAGGTAAAAGTCTTGTAAAAGAGCGCCGCCCCGTAGACTACTAAAAATCCTCGATCGGCTTCATGCCAAACCTCATGTCCCCCGCCATCCACGTCCACGAGCTGACCAAGGTCTACCGCACCTACCAAAAGGAGACCGGCTTCTGGGGCGCGCTCAAGGGCCTCGCCCATCGCCGCTACAAGGAGACCGCGGCGGCGAAGGAGGTCAGCTTCTCCGTGGCCGAGGGCGAGCTGGTCGGGTTCCTCGGGCCGAACGGCGCGGGCAAGACGACCGTCCTGAAGATGCTCTCCGGGCTCCTCTACCCCACCAGCGGCGAAGCCTCCGTCCTCGGCTTCACGCCGTGGCGCCGCCAGAACGATTTCAAGAGGCAGTTCGCCCTGATCCTCGGCCAGAAGAACCAGCTTTGGTGGGACCTGCCCGCGGCCGAGTCGCTCGAGCTGAACCGCGTCATCTACGGCATCGATCCCGCCTCGGCCCAGCGGACCATCGACGAGCTGACCGAGCTGCTCGACGTCCGCGAAAAGCTCGACGTCATGGTGCGGGAACTCTCCCTCGGCGAGCGGATGAAGATGGAGCTGATCGCCGCGCTGCTCCACCGGCCGAAGGTCCTCTTCCTCGACGAGCCGACCATCGGCCTCGACGTTGTCTCGCAAAAGAAGGTCCGCGAATTCCTGCGCCAGTACACCGCCCGCAACCGGATCACCACGCTCCTCACCTCCCACTATATGCAGGACATCGAGGAACTGTGCGACCGGGTCATCATCATCGACCACGGGCAGGTCTTCTTCGACGGCGCGCTCCAGGACATCATCGACCGGCTGGCCACGCACAAGATGATGACGCTGACCCGGCGCAAGGGATTTCCAGAGACCGATTTCAGCCGCTACGGCGAGGTGCTGGAACGGAACGAGAACGAGGTGAAGATCAAGATCCCGCGCGAGCGGATCGTTGCGGCGAGCCAGGACCTGATCTCCGCGTTGAAGGTGGACGACTTCACCGTGGAGGACGTGCCGATCGAGGAAATCATCCGCGAGGTTTTTTTGACGCGGAAGGCGGGTTGAAATTGGAGGGTCACCGCCAGACGCGTCTGCCGACCTGACCCATTTCTTTTGCGCTCGCCACATGCCGTCATTTTTTCTTTACCCCTGTTACCTTTTCTCCCCTTTCCAAAAAAAAATAAGCGAATCAGCCGAATCAGGCGTATGGGATTCGCTTATAGGGTTAGGGCCTGTTCCCACTAAACCCACACCATTTTAGTGGGAGCTGGCCCTGGGTGGAATCCGCGAAAAAGGGAGATGAAGCGAACTTTCATGGCGCGATCATGCCATAAATTCAGCCAGGGCGTTAGCGTTGCAAACCCTGCGGCCTCGAACGCTTAAAATCTTTTGGTCTCCTCTGAAAAAAAGTGAAAAGGGGAAGACGTTACTCGGCGGCGTTGCAATCAACTGCGGTAGATGTCATGAGTGCCAATGTCGATGCTCCAAACCGTACTTCCCTCCAGATAGAAAACAGCGCGAAGATCGGCTTCGATCCACACCGAATAAATGGTTTTGCCGCTTGTTTCTGTTTGGGATTGAGACCGGCAAGCGCGCGATGGAACGATTTGGCCGAGCGGAACCGGTAGTTCACTCCGGCGCATTCAAGGCTTTGAGCGCCTCATCAAGCTCGATGACGTCTCCGCGGGCGATTTCAGCCATACCTTGGGTGAAACTTTCCGGAATCTCAGCCTCCAATAAATGGCAGGTATGCTCCAGAACCTCCCAGCGATCCTTCGGCGGCAGGGCTTCAATCTGATGCAGGATTTCGGCGACGCTCATGCTTCCTCAAACTAGCACGGCATGAGGGCTGGAAGCAAGTCGTCGGCTCGGATACGAATAACGTTGCCCTCTGTGTATGATGGTAGTATACATGGAAAGTGGATGATTTCGACGAAATCCTCTTTGGCTGTACCGAGTTTCAATGGGACGAAGGCAATGATCAAAAGAACTTTATCAAACATGGCGTCATCCAGGCCGAGTGTGAAGAGGTCTTCTTTAACTCGCCGTTGCTGGTCGCGGACGATGAGAGACACTCCCAGAGCGAAGCCCGCTACTATGTTCTCGGCCAAACCGATGCTTCCAGATTGTTATTCCTGGTTTTTACCGTTCGTGGCGCCGCAATCCGGGTGATTTCCGCACGGGACATGAGTGGCAAAGAGAAACGGAGCTATCGATCTTATGAAAACTAAAATTCCCAAGTTTAAATCCGAGAGCGAGGAACGCGTCTTTTGGGCGAAACATGATTCGGCTGATTT
Source organism: Methylacidiphilales bacterium (assembly GCA_965226715.1). GTDB lineage: Bacteria > Verrucomicrobiota > Verrucomicrobiia > Methylacidiphilales > UBA1321 > JABDGH01. Next base: position 405,346 of record CBDDEB010000003.1, read on the forward strand.
TATTGATTGGTCAAAGGCGAAGCGCGCTCGGTTTCCCGACCTGAGACCGTCGACCCGGACCATTTCACTTCGTCTGCCCCAAATGTTGATCGATGAACTAAAAATTTTGGCCCACAAGCGCGATATTCCCTACCAATCCCTGCTAAAATCGTTTCTGAGCGAAAGAGTGCGGGAAGAATTATCGCCAAGGGCAAGATAAAGGCGGCTTCTAAATCCCCTCGACGGCTCACTCAGGGAAAGGCACCGCCGCTGGGGACAGCGGCGGCTACCAAGGCGGCTACCAAAGACGGCTACCTACACCATCTCGATGACTAGCGCGGTGGTGTTGTCCCGGCCGGCGCGTTGCAGGGAGGCTTCGACCAGGCGCTGCGCGGGGGTGGCGGCGGCTTCGGCTGCGTCGGGACGGCGCAACAGCTCGAGCAGGTGGGCATCAAAGAGACCTTCCGTCAGGCCGTCGGTGCAGAGGAGAAACATGTCCCCCGGCTCGTAGGCCACCGCGCCGACCTGGGGGTAGACAAACTGGTTGCCGCCGCCGAGGGCCTTCTGCAGCGCGGTGCGCCTCGGATGGTTGCGGGCTTCGCGTTCGCTGATCTGGCCGGTGCGGAAGAGCCAGCCCACATAGGTGTCGTCGTGGCTGAGTTGCTTGATCTCCTTTCCCGACGCGGGCAGGTAATAGATGCGGCTGTCGCCGATATGGCCGAAGTACATCCAGCCGGGCCGGAACCAGCAGAGGCTCAATGTGGCCTGCATGCCGGCGGTGTCCTCGTCGCTCCCGCCTACGAAGGTCAGCGCCCGGTGAATTTGATCGAAGAGCTCGGCGAAGATGTCCTCGAACCCCGTCTCCAACCCCATCGCCGATTGCTTGAACGAGCGGGGAAGCAAGTGCGTAATTTTATCCACCGTGATCCGACTGGCGAGCTCACCCGCCTTCGCGCCGCCCATGCCGTCGCTGACCGCAAAAACGAAGTCGATGTTTTCCGTGCGAGCCTCGCCCAGATTGCCGAGGTAATAGATTTCCTGGGCGTTAAACTGGAGCGCGAGAAAGCTATCCTCGTTATTCGGCCGAACATGGCCCCGGTCGGTCTCCCCGAACCAGAGAAGGCGTTGGCAACCGGGAACAGGCGGCAGGGAAGGATCCATGGCTAGTCGATTTTGCCATCCGCAGGAGCGTCCCCGGAAAGTATGGTGGCAAATTCAAAGTCGATCAGGCAGAAGCGTCCGTCGGACTGGCGGTAGGTGACATTGCGCATCTCGGCATCGTCGTGGCGCACGCCGTAAGGCTCCAGTTCCGCGTAGAGCTCGCGCTGCCTGTTTTCATCGAGGTGATCGACGCGGCTGCCGCAATTGGTGGTGATGATCCGAAGCTGCGAAGGATCGGCTTCGAGCAGTCGGGGCACGAAGGGACAGTCGCGGGCTTCGAGATGGCGAAGAACCCGCACCTCGTTGTCAAATCGTTCCTGGGCCTTGGGCCCCCGGAAAGTCTTATGGACGCGACCGTCATAACCGATCCGCACCAGGGCCCTGAGAGTGTCCTTCACCTTGTCCATGACTCCGGCAATATGCCCTGCTCTCGGTAAAAGGGCTCTTTCTTTTTCACGCAGGTGGCGCGTTTTATACCGCCTTGGAGGCTGGCATGATGTCTGCTTTCATCCCCATTACCCCGTCAATCATCAAACGGGCAACTCCACCCAACCAAAAACCAACCACCTATACACAAATGGCGAAGTACAAATTGGAATACATCTGGCTCGACGGTTACAAGCCCGTCCCGAACCTACGCGGCAAAACCCTGATCAAGGATTTCGACAAGTTCCCGAAGCTTGAAGATCTTCCGAACTGGGGCTTTGACGGCAGCTCAACCCGTCAGGCCGAGGGACACAGCTCCGATTGCATCCTGAAACCTGTCGCCGTCTATCCCGACACGACCAAGAAAAATGGCGTGATCGTCATGAACGAGGTGATGCTGCCGGATGGCAAGCCCCATCCGAGCAACGGCCGCGCGACCATTCTGGACGATCCGGGCGCCTGGTTCGGTTTTGAACAGGAGTATTTCCTTTATAAGGATGGACGCCCGCTCGGCTTCCCCGAAAAGGGTTATCCGACGCCTCAAGGCGGCTACTACACCGGCGTGGGCTATGATGCCGTGGGGGACATCGCCCGCGAAATCGTCGACACTCACCTCGACCTCTGTCTGGACGCCGGCGTCAACCACGAAGGCATCAACGCCGAAGTGGCCAAGGGCCAGTGGGAATTCCAGATCTTCGGCAAAGGTTCCAAGAAAGCCGCCGATGAAATGTGGGTTGCCCGCTACCTGCTGATTCGCCTCTGCGAAAAGTACAAGGTGGACATCAACTTCCACTGCAAACCGCTGGGCGATACCGATTGGAACGGTTCGGGCATGCATGCCAACTTCTCGACCACCTACATGCGTGAAGTCGGCGGCAAGGAGTACTTCGAGAAACTCATGGCGGCCTTCGACAAGTTCAAGAACGAGCATATCGCCGTCTACGGTCCCGACAATCACCTGCGCCTGACCGGACTGCATGAAACCCAGTCGATCGATAAGTTTAACTACGGCCTGGCCAATCGTGGCGCGTCGATCCGTATCCCCCATAGCTTCGTCAACAATGGCTACAAGGGTTACCTGGAAGACCGCCGTCCGAATTCCCAGGGCGATCCCTACCAGATTGCCAGCCGGATTCTTCAGACGATTGCGACCGTGCCGACCAAATAGTCTGCCATCACGCGGTCAACCGAAGCGCCGTCCTGCCTCGTGCGGGACGGCGTTTCCTTTTCCCGGCGTAATCGATGGATTTAGGCTTGCTGCCGCCGCCACAGTGGGCATTCTGAACTTTCGCCGCATGCACGCGGCGGGCGGCTTGGCTGGATAGCTCAGCTGGTAGAGCAGCGGACTGAAAATCCGCGTGTCGCCGGTTCGATCCCGGCTCCAGCCACTCCTCTATAACGGAGGATAGTTTGCCAAATCAGGCCGGAGGTGTGTCTTGAGCGAGTCTTGCCAACCCCAAGAAGAAGTTACCGCTCCAACTCTACTTGGCCGCGGGTGCGAGAGTATTGGGAGATGCGGCATTCGTTCCCTCAGACGGCTGAAGCGAAGCGGAAGCAGACGCCTCGTTTGTTTGAGCGGGTGCCGTGGGGTTAGCCGGAGTGGACGGAGCGTTCAGGTCCATGAGGGCAGGTTGCATGGTCTGCAATTGTTGAAGCTTGAAATCAGTGGCGACTTGTTGGGCGTTCGGATCTTTCGGCGCGAGCCGCAGCACATCCTTCGCGATGGCATAGAACTTGGCCTTTTCGTACTGGGCCCGCTTGACCTTTCCGTCCATCTGGTCGACCGCCTGCGTGACTTGATCCAACCGGTCCTCCAGGACCATGATCTGATAAAACGCGAGGGTACCGATGCCAAAAAGAAGGACCAACATCGGCCAAAACAGCGTATGCCTGGAAGAGGAGGAGGTGGAGCTCGAACGGGGAGCGGGAGTTGAAGCGGCGGACATGTTTCGAGGTATGAAAATGGTTCTGGAACTATTTGCGGCGAGAAAAAGTCAGGGCGTGGACGGGTGGGGTGGAGGGACGGGCGCCTTGGAGGAGACCGGCGCCGCGGAGGGCGAGGCTGGAGGCGTGGAAGCCGGGCCGGCATGGATGACCACGTTCTCATTCTTGAGCACGGCCGCGAAATCGGGATCCTGGCGGCTAGCCTGATAAATATGGATGGCGAGTTGCTTCCAGGCGTTTTCGTAAGTTGTCCCGGATGAAACCGTTTGCTGGCTTTCGGAAAACGTCCGCTCCTCCAGGCTGAGAGAACGACTAAGAAAAATCTCTTTGATCAGAAAACCGCTGGTCAGGATGCTGCCGAAAAGCAGGATCCAAAATTGTAGGGCTCTCATAGAGTCTTGATGGATCGCTTATTTTCGCACATGGACAGAGCCTGGGTTCGAGTTAATTCCGGTATTCAACGCGAGAGGTTTAGCCCTTGAGACGCCGGAAAGCAAGCACCGGCGGGACCAAGGGCGGTTGGCGCGCCGGGCTAGTGGATGCGATGCCCGGTAGTCAGGCCGTAGATAATCAGGCCCGCGCCAATCAGGGGCAACGGCGCGAAGGCGATCCGGATGCGCGGCCCATTGAAGTATTGGGTGAGGACCGCTCCAATCTGCGCGCCGATCGCGGCGCCGGTCTGCATGATCAACGCAATCATGACGTCGACGTTTCCATTCATGGCGTGGCGGAACGAGCCATAACCGGCCGAGACGACAATTTCAAACAAGTCGGTGCCGATGGCGATGTGGGTGGGAATGCCGAGCAGGTAGACCATGCAGGGCATCCGGATATACCCCGCGCCTCCTCCCAGAAAACCGCTGAAAAAGCCGCCGACGAGCGAGACAATCAGGATGGCCCAAATGGAGATCGACTTGATCCCGGAATGCGGCAGGCCCATTTTCGGGGCCCAGTCGAGCGAATGGGTCCAATGGGCGATGAATTTGAAAGCGCGCTTGTCTTTTTCCTGGGAGGTCTGCTGGCTGACCGGCTTTCGACTGCCTTTCAGTTTCAGGGCCTGCCAACTTTCCAAAAAAACAAAGCCGGATATCGCGACGAGCACGATGATCGTGGCGACGCCGACCACCAGGTCGACCTTGGCCACCCTTTTCAGGCCCTCGATCGCCTGCACACCCGCTTCGGAACCGCCGATGGTGGCGAAGACCATGACCGCCGCCAGACGCAGGTCGATGTTGCCGAGAATGCCATGTTTACGGGCGGCCACCATCGACTTTCCCACGATATGGAGAAGATCGGTGCCCACGACAAAATTCATCGGGACGCCGGCGACAAAAAGGGCCGGGCCGGCGAGGAAACTTCCGCCCACCCCGAAAAAACCGCCCAGGATTCCGATGACAAAGCCGAGCCCGATGAGATAGAACGGATCGATCGTCGCGCCAGAGATGGGGAAATACATGTTACTTCCCTTTCCGGCGCAGGAGCCACATGAGCAAGCTGCTGACGATTTCCAGGCCGACGGTCTGGCCAATCATGACCACCAGCGCCATGACCGCGAAAAGATTGCGGTCATGATCAAAAAGTTCCTTGAACCAGCCGCCCAGATAATGGAGCACGAAGGCGAAGTAGGCCACGAGCAGGGCCGCATAGAGCAATAATTCGAAGAGAAAGGCTTTCCAGCCCGGGAGCGGTTCCATGGTGGTTTTGGCAGAAATGAAGTTGAAGGCTACTCGACGTAACGTTCCAGGACGATGAGCAACTCCCGCAGCTTTTTTTGACTCTCGCGAGGATCCGACGCCCTCGCGATGCATTCGTGGACGTGTTGGTGGATGATCACCTCGGCAAAGGATTTCAGCGCCTTGCGGGCCGAGACAATCTGCGTCAGGACGTCGACGCAATCGCGGTCTTCCTGAACCATCTGCTCGACCGACTTCAGCTGGCCGATCACTTTGCGCAGGCGGATTTCCAAAGACCGCTTTTCCGCCGCCCCGTGCACATGCTGGGAAGAAGTCATCCCGCTTAAGATAAGCACATTTTGGGACCTTGAACAGTTCCTCACGAGAGAATAAGGACCATGGGGGCATCGTCCTTGGAACCGACCACCTTGGGCGCGACCCGATGATTTATGGGATAGACTCGCGACGCCGATCTCGTACATTGGCGCTCGATGACGCACGTCCAAACCTCCATCGATGGTGCGATTAAGACCATGGAGTCGCTGCGCCCTCTCGAGGAGAACATTCTGCGCGCGGCCGCTCTGGTGAAGGTCTGTCTGACGAATGGGGGTAAATTGATGGCGTGCGGCAACGGAGGCAGCGCCGCCGACGTCTCTGATTTCACCACGGAATATGTGTGCCGTTTCTCGGGCGATCGAGAGCCCTTTCCCGCCATCAATATGACTGCCGACGGCAGCTTGCTGACCGCGACCGGCAATGACTATGGATTCGACGATGTCTTCTCGCGGCAGGTGCGCGCTTTTGGCAGGAGCGGCGATGTCTTGATTGCCCTCTCGACCAGCGGCCGGTCCAAGAATATCGTTCGGGCTCTCGAGGAAGCCAACCGGCTCCAACTCCCAAGCATAGCCCTGCTCGGCAAGGATGGCGGGGAGGCCAAGGGTCGTGCCACCGTCGATTTGGTCGTGCCCAGCCAGGTGACGGCCCGGATCCAGGAAGCGCATAAATTCATCCTTCACGTCATCTGCGAATTGGTTGATCCCTCGCTCAAGAAGTAAGCCCCTTGCTTTCCGGAGCGGCGCCGCAAGGCCCGGACTTGAGACCGCCGAAAAATCGGCTAGGCTTCTGGCAGAGCGTTGACTTACCGTTGCGCTTGGCCCATCACCCTCCTCTTGCATGACGAGCTTCGACAATCAGCTTTTTTCGGTGGAGGAAGCGCTGACCCGTCTGGGACAAAACCGGGAGCAGGGATGCCTGTTAATCTCCAAGGGCGCGGAGCTGATTCATATCTACGTGCAGGATGGTTTTGTCGTTAGGGCGCATGGGGCCTTTAAGGAGGGAGAGCAGGCCGTCGATCAGGCCCTGCACATGGCCGACTCTTCCTATACCTGGCTGCGGGGAGTTCAACCGCCGAATCCGAACAAGAATATCTACCTGAATATTCGCGAGCTGACGGTCAAGCACGGCAACATCACGAAAAGCAAGGTGGCCGAAACCAGCCGGGTCGCCGGGGTGCCGAAAAAGGAAGTTGAATCCAAATTCAAATATTTCCTGGTTCCCCAGGAAAAGCCGACGGAGAAACTTTACCTCACGAAGACCTCCACCGTGATGGGCCGGGACAAAACCTCCGACCTGGTGATCGATAATTTCGACGTGTCGCGCCGGCACTGTCTTTTGGATGTCCAGGCCCGCGGCGTGTTCATTCTCGACCTCGACTCGAGCAACGGCACGTTTGTGAACGGCATTCTGGTCCGCGATGGCTACCTCAATCCGGGCGATCGCATCGAATTGGGACCCTGCATGTTTACCGTCAATCGGGAGTCGATCGACGCCGACGCCTGATTGGGAGCGCTCATTGCAAATCCTTGCCCTCGTTTGAAGGCTCTCCCTAGGGTAAGGCGATATGCTCGCGCGCTGGCCCCGGCCCTCCTTTTATCTGGTGATCGTTCTCGTCCTCATCGTCGATCAGGCCACCAAGCTCTGGGCCAACCTGTCGTTGCGTCCCCTCATGACGATGACCCTGGTGCCCGGCTTGTTTAACCTCACCTATGTGCGCAACACGGGGATCGCCTTCGGGATGTTCGCCGATAAGGAGCTGCTCGTCGGCCTGTTTATCGCCGTCCTGGCCGTGGGCGCCTTTTTTTATATGAGGAGCGTCAATTGGACCGGTTGGGAACCGAATCTGGTGGGCGGCTGTTTATGCGGCGGTGCGGCGGGCAATCTGCTCGATCGGACACGTCTCGGCTACGTGGTTGATTTTTTCGACGTTCACCTTGGGAGGCATCATTGGCCGGTCTTTAACGTCGCCGACAGTCTCATTTGCCTCGCGGTCGGATGGATCGTCGTGAGGCAGCTCAGAACCAAGAGCTAAGAACGTAGAAGTGGTGGCGGATTTACTTCAGATAAGGCGCAAAGACCTTCTTTTGTTCCGCCCGGTCGTAGGCCTCGTAGGGCGAGATGATGCCTTGTTCCATCAGTTCCAGGAGCGAATCGTCCATGAGCTTCATGCCGAGTTTCTTTCCGGTCTGAATGATGCCGGGCAACATGAATGTCTTGGCTTCGCGGATGAGATTCGCGACAGCGGGAGTGTTGACCATGATCTCGAGCGCGACGACGCGGCCGGTACCGTCGGCGCGGGGCACGAGCTGCTGGCTGACGATGCCGCGCAGCGATTCGCTGACCATGGTGCGAATCTGGCCCTGCTGCTCCACCGGAAAGGCGTCGAGAACGCGGTCGAGCGTGCGCGCGGCATTGCTGGTGTGGAGCGTGGCGATGACGAGGTGGCCCGTTTCGGAAGCGGTGATGGCGAGGCTGATGGTTTCCAGGTCGCGCATTTCTCCGACGATGATGACATCGGGATCTTCCCGCAGGCTGGCCCGCAACGCTGCGCCAAACGATTCGGTGTGCGCATGGACCTCGCGCTGGGTGATCTGACATCCGGCGGGCGTGAAGATATACTCGATCGGATCTTCCAGCGTGATGATGTGGTCGCTGCGGTGCGTGTTGACCTCCTGGACCATGGCGGCGAGCGTGGTCGATTTACCGCAACCGACCGCGCCGGTGAGCAGCACCAGGCCATTGTGATATTGGGTCAGGACCTTGAGCTGCTCGGGCAGTCCGAGTTCGTCCATCGTGCGCACCGCGGTGTTGATGATGCGGAAAACGGCGTCATGCCCGAGACGCTGCCGGATGACGTTGGCGCGAAAGCGCGCCAGGCCCGGGATTTCGTAACTGAAATCGAGGCCCTTGTTTTTTTCCAGCACCTCGATTTGTTGGGGATTGAGGAAGGAATGGACCAGCCTTTCCGTATGGGCGGCGGTCAAGACGGTGCCGCCATGATAAAGAGGTTGGAGGGTGCCATGGCGGCGCATGAGGGCGGGCGCGCCGACGCCCACATGGACATCGGAGGCGCCCGCCTCGAAACCCAGGCGCAGAAATTCAACCATGCCCATGCCATCGGGCAGGCCATCAGGCGAGGTGACCTCGATTCGAGGCCGCGGTTCCGGGTGCTCACTTGGAACAGGTGACGGAGGCGGCTCGGCCGGGGCGACGGCTTTCTCCATCGCGGCATCGGTCTGGACGGCGGCGGTCTCTACCGCAGGGGCGGTCTCCAGCGCGGGGGCGACCGGATTCAACGCCTGGCGCAACCCTTCGGCCTGCGAGGGATTGATGATCGTCTGCTCCAGCAGGAAATCGATGGCCGAAAGGTGAGGCATCGCCTGGAGGGCGGCCACGGCGGCATGGTACTGGTCGAGAGTGATCCACCCGGAATGGTAGGCGGTGGAAAGAACGTACTCGTTATGCTCGGGACTCATGGCGGGGTGCGGCGACGAACACCAATGATGGCAAAGGCGGCGGTCTCAGGCAAGCCTGTCATCCCGCGCCTGGGCGCGGCTTGATGGAAAAGATTTGGCATCCTGTTCTTTCGTCCCTTTCCGCTCATCGGAAAATAAAAAAAAGCGAATCAGGCAAATGAGGCGTCTTTTCTCTTTGTCCCGACCATCTCCTGTTTCTCGCGAAACTTCCAAGTGCCACCTAGAAATGAGGGGGAAGTGTCTTGAACCGCCCTCTGGGGATGGTAATACTCCTGACGAATGAGCACTCTCTCGGAAATTGAGTCCGTTGCCGACTTGCTGCCGCGGGAGCAAAAGCAGGAACTCATCCTGTTTCTTGCCTCGCGCCTGCGCAGCAACGGGGCGCAGCTTCCGCCGCCCCGTCAATTTACGCCTCAAGAAATTGCCTCCTGGATGGCCGAGGATGAAGCCGATCTTCAGCGCTTTAAGAAAGACGCTTGAGGCTGTTTCTCGATACCAGCGTTTTGCTATCGGCATGCGGCTCGGCGAAAGGGGCACCTGCGGATACCACCCTTGCCAAGGGGTGGTGGCAATCGTATAAATTTTGCATCCCTTTTTCATTTTAGGGTGATAGACTCATCTGCTTCCCCCTTTTCTCCTGTGTATGATCCAATGGTTCGTTAAAAAAGTTCTCGGCTCGAAGAACCAGCGCGAAGTGAAGCGACTGTGGCCGCTCGTCGAGAAAATCAACCAGTTCGAGGTGGAATACCAGGGCCTGATGGACGAGCAGCTCATCGCCAAGACGACGCAGTTCAAGGAACGCGTCGGCAACGGGGAATCGCTCGACTCCCTTTTGCCGGAAGCTTTTGCCGTGGTGAAGAACGCGTGCCGCCGCCTGACCGAGCGCAAGCACAAGAGCATCGTGCGGGGACAGGAAGTGGTCTGGGAGATGATTCCGTTCGATGTGCAGTTGATCGGCGGGATGGTGCTTCATTCGGGCCGGATTGCGGAGATGGCGACGGGCGAAGGCAAGACGCTGGTGGCCACGTTCCCGGCCTATCTCAATGCGCTGACCGGGCGGGGCGTGCATGTGGTGACGGTCAACGATTACCTGGCCGCCCGCGACAGCGAATGGATGGGCGAGGTTTACCGCTTTCTCAACCTGACGGTGGGCTGCATCCAGCACGGCCAGATTCCCGAAATTCGGCGTCAGCAATACAACTGCGACATCGTTTACGGCACGAATTCCGAGATGGGCTTCGATTACCTGCGCGACAACGGCATGGCGACGAGCAAGGCCGAGCAGGTGCAGCGGGGCCATCCCTACGCCATTGTCGATGAGGTCGACAGCATCCTGATCGACGAGGCGCGGACGCCGCTGATCATCGCCGGGCCGGCCACGGTCAGCTCGCACCAATACGATAAATTCAAGGGAGTAATCGAACGGATCGTTTACGCGCAAAGCCTGGAGGCGAACCGCTGGGCGGCGGACGCGAGGAAGCAAATCGAGGAGGGCAACATCGAGGAGGCGGGCCGCCTGCTTTTCAAGATCAAGAACTCGACGCCGACGAACAAGCAATTGTTGAAGATGATCGAGGAACCGGAGCTGCGCCGCGCGATGGATGACGCGGAGCTGGCGCTCTACCAGGACCCGCGCAAGACGGAGCTTTATAAGCTCAAGGAGGAGGCCTACTTCAGCATCGATCCGAAAACGAATGAATCGGACTTGAGCGAGCGGGGCCGCACCTTTTTGAATCCGGACGATCCCGACATGTTCGTTTTGCCCGACCTGATCACGCGCTTCCACGACATCGATTCGAATCCCGATCTCACCAAGGAGGAAAAGCAGCGGGCCAAGGCCAACGAGCAAGCCAATTACGACCAGGCGAGCGAGCGCATCCACAACATCTCGCAGTTGCTGCGCGCCTACTGCGTCTACGAAAAAGATGTCCAGTACGTCGTGCAGGACAACAAGGTGGTCATTGTCGATGAATATACCGGCCGGACGATGCCGGGACGCCGCTGGAGCGACGGGCTGCACCAGGCCATCGAGGCGAAGGAAGGCGTGCAGATCGACCGCGAGACCCAGACGCTGGCGACGATCACGATCCAGAATTATTTCCGGCTTTACCAGAAGCTCTCCGGCATGACCGGCACGGCGGAGACGGAGGCGAACGAGTTCCACGACATCTACAAGCTCGACGTGGTGGTCATCCCGACCAATCGGCCGATCGCGCGCGTCGATCTCGACGACATCATCTACAAGACGCGGCGCGAGAAATACAACGCCATCGTCCGCGAAATCAAGGCCGCGCATGCCAAGGGCCAGCCGGTACTGGTCGGCACCATCGCGGTCGAGTCGAGCGAGCTGCTCTCGCGGATGCTCAAGCGCGAAAGCATCGTCCACAACGTGCTCAACGCGAAATTCGTCCAGCAGGAGGCCGAGATCGTCGCCGGCGCCGGTCAGCGCGGCGCGGTGACCATCGCCACGAACATGGCGGGCCGCGGCACCGACATCAAACTCGGCCCCGGCGTGAACAAGATCCAGGGACTTTATATCGCCAACGCCAAGCAGCGCGTGGTGGAGACCGCCGGCCCGGAGACGACCGTCGACGAGACGGTGGGTGAACATTTCACCAGCGGCCTTTTCGTCATCGGCACCGAGCGGCACGAATCGCGGCGCATCGACCGTCAGTTGCGAGGACGCTGCGCTCGGCAGGGCGATCCGGGCGTGTCGAAGTTTTTCGTTTCGTTCGAGGACGACCTGATGCGGAACTTCGGCGACTCTCGCCGCCTGAGTGGCCTGATGACGAAACTTGGGATGAAGGATGACGAGGAGTTGCAGCATCCGTGGCTGAACAAGAGCGTCGAATCGGCGCAGCGGCGGGTCGAGGAACGGAATTACGTCTCGCGCAAATATACGTTGCAGTACGACGACGTGATGAACCAGCAGCGCACGGTCATCTACGCATGGCGCAACGACATCCTGACCACGGAAACGCCGCGGGAGGAAATCTTCGACGTGGTGCAGGAGGTGATCGAGGGCGAAACCGAAGCGCGGCTGACCGGGCCGGAGGCAAGTCCGGCCGAATATATATCGTGGCTGAACAGCACGTTCCCGGTCGGCGCGGAAGAGAAGGATTTCGATTTTGCCGCCGGGCCCGAGGCGGTGCGGAAGGTCGCGCTGCAAAAGGTGCGCGACGCCTACGAGATCAAGATCAAGTTCGAGGACCCGAATGCGCTGCAATCGCTCGAGCGCTACACGCTGCTCGGCGCTATCGACCGGCTCTGGCAGGAACATCTCTATGCCATCGATTCGCTGCGGCACAGCATCAACCTGCGCACGATCGGGCAGAAGGACCCGCTGATCGAATACAAGCGCGAGGCCTACACGATGTTCTCCGACCTGATGGGCCGGATCAAGGCGGAGATTGCGTCGAGCCTTTTCCGCACCAGCGCGAGCATCACGGCGTTCGAATCGTTCCTGCGCAACCTGCCGCAAAAGCTGATTCACGAGACGCCCGTCTCCGCGATGAGCACGCCCGATCCCGCGCAGCCCGCCCCCGCGCCGATCGAAAGTCTCGACGCACCCGCCGAGGCGAATGGCGAGCATCCCGCCGCGCCCAAGGAAAGACAGCTTCCAATCCGCCACGAGGGACCGGTTCTGGCCCGCAACGATCTTTGTCCGAAGGGCACCGGCAAGAAGTTCAAGTATTGCTGCGGCGCGACGGGCAACACGAAAGTCTGCACGGGGGCAGGCCTGCTGAAATGACGGAATCGTTGGAAGCGCTTCGCGGTTACGTGCATTTTTTGCACGAACGCGAAGGCGTCCGCCAGGTCTACCTGAGCCGAGCGGCGAGAGAAGGGTTGGCGAAACTGGTGGCCGGTAGCGGCCGCACAACCCAGGTAGCCGCCGCTGTCCCCAGCGGCGGTCAGTCGTCCGAGCGGAAGGCACCGCCGCTGGGGACAGCGGCGGCTACCTCTGCAGGCCTAACCCAACCAACCGCCGCGGAGCCCGCGGCGCCTACCATCGAAATCTCCGGCTCGACGAAGGTTGAGCAGCTTCGCCATCTCGCCGAACGCGCCTCCGTCTGCGTCAAATGTCCCCATCTGGCCGCGCGCCGCCACACGGTCGTCTTCGGCGTGGGGAATCCCGAAGCGAAACTCATGTTCGTCGGCGAGGCGCCCGGCGAAGAGGAGGATTTGCAGGGCGAGCCGTTTGTCGGCCGGGCCGGCCAGTTGCTGACGAAGATGATCATCGCGATGGGCCTGACCCGCGAGCAGGTCTATATCGCCAACATCGTGAAGTGCCGACCCGACATGCCGCCCGGCGCGTCGGGCAATCGCAAGCCGACGAAGCAGGAAATGGAAACGTGCGTGCCTTATCTGCGCGCGCAGATCGACGTGATCAAGCCGACCGCCATGGTGGCGCTCGGCGCGACAGCCGTGGAGGGATTGCTCGGGCCGGTGGGCACCATCGGCTCGCTGCGCGGGAAATTCCTCGAGTACCGCGGCACGCCGCTGATGCCGACCTACCATCCTTCGTACCTTTTGCGCAACCAGAGCAATACCGAGAAGCGCAAGGTGTGGGAGGATCTGCTCAAGGTAATGGAGCGGCTCGAAATCCCGGTTACCGACAAGCAGCGCGGCTTCTTTCTGGCGAAATAGCTCCTGGAGGTCGGACTCTGTCCCTCCAGGATAAAACTCTCCCTGTCGGTCTGAGAACGAATCTGCTAGAAACGGCGCATGTTGCCGGAGAACCCTTCGTTTTTGATCCGCGGAGACGACGGCCAGGAATATGGCCCGGTCGATCTGGACGAGCTCCGCGGCTGGGTGCAGGAAAATCGGGCCGGACTTGGCACCGACGTGCGTCTGGCCGAACCGGGCGCATCGTGGCGTCCGTGGCAGAATTATCCTGAATTGGTCGCGTTGCTGGCGGAAGTGCATGTCACCAGTCCAGTCCCGGGCCAGCCGGGCCTGGTCATCGCGCCGATGGGGCGCCGCATGATCGCGTTCGCCTTCGACCTGATTTTGATCAGCATTCCCATCATGATTATCTTCAATACGCTGGCTTTGGTTTTCCTGCCGGATTGGGTGGTGCGCTACGTCGTCTCATTCAATCAGTTTTTGCTGAATGCCGAATCGGGGAGCCAATATCCCTTCAATCCGCCCGATCTCCCTCCGAATGCGTGGATCATGGCGGAACTGACGCGCGATTTCATCCTCGCGCTTTATTTCACCGGATTTGTCGCCGCCCACGGTCGAACCCCGGCGAAGTCAGTGTTGCGCTTGCGCGTAGTCGATCAATCGGGCCGGAAACCGGGCCTGGTCAAGGCGTTCCTCCGCGCCCTCGCCCTTATTTTCTCAATGAGCCTTTTTTGCCTCCCGCTCACCTACGCTTTCTTTAATCCACAACGCCGCGCGCTCCACGATTTTATCGCCGGGACTTACGTCGTCCGAGCATGAGCAGAAAAGCGACCACCTCCCGCGCGCGCGCGAAGAAGCTTCGGCTCGGGATTTATGGCGGGACGTTCGACCCGGTCCATCACGGCCATCTGCTCCTGGCCCGCGACGCGCTCGAACAACTTCATCTGGACGCCGTCCTCTTCGTACCGTGCGGCCAGTCGCCCCTTAAAACTCGGAAACCCCGCGCGACCGACGCCCAGCGCCTCGCCATGCTGCGGCTGGCGTTGAAGAGCCATTCCCATTTCTGGCTGACGCGCTGCGAACTCGACCGGCCCGCGCCTTCCTACGCTTACGATACCGCGCTTGAAATCCGAGAGGCCTTTCCGCGAGGAAAGCTTTTCTGGCTGATCGGCGCCGACCAATTGGCCACCCTGAACCAATGGCATCGCCCGGATGATCTGCGCCGTTTGGTGACCTTCGTGCTCCTGCCGCGGGGAGAATCCGCGCCGAAGACCCGGGCGGAAACCGTTCTAGGCTTGCCGCAGCCCCGCCGAGTCGATATATCTGCCACTGAAATTCGTCACCGCGTGAAATCCCGTCTGCCGATCGATCATCTGGTCCCCCCGCCGATCGCGGCCTATATCAAGCGTCACGGGCTCTATCTTTAGCACCTCGTCTCTTCCCTGCCCCATGCCTACCAAAATCCCGTCCGAGCTGAGCGGTCTCGACCTGGCCCGGCAATGCGTCTGGGCCGCGCAGGAGAAAAAGGCGCACGATCCGATCATCCTCGACTTGCGGAAGATCTCGACCATCACCGATTATCTCGTGATCTGCTCGGCCCAATCGGAGCCGCAGATCAAGGCCATCGCCAACGGCGTGGAGCAGACGCTGAAAGAGAACGCGCAACGGCACCCGCTGGCGGTCGACGGTTTTCCGACCAGCCAGTGGATCGTGATGGATTACGGAGATGTCATGTTCCATATTTTCCATGAGCAAAAGCGGGGCGTTTATGCTCTGGAAGACTTATGGAGCGACGCGCCGCAGGTCAGCACGCTTCAGCCGACTTAGAGGGACGCGCGGAGTTTTTTCTTTTTGAAAGCCGCCCGGTCTGGCAAAAAGCCCGTTCACCATGCGTCTTTTCCTCGTCCTCTTTTCCCTGGTCGTTCTGGGTACGCTTAACGCCCCGGGCCAAAGCCGCGAGGATATCGTCCTGACCGGCGGTCCGGCTTTGCGGTTCATGGAACATGGCAAGGGCGACGTCTCGCATGACGTCTACTGGTTCAACTTCGTCGACGCGAGCGTGATCCGGCTCAAGGAACTTCAAGATCATCGTAAAATGAATGAACTCGTTACCTGGTTGATTTATCGTCCCGCTTATGCGGCCCGGAGTCAGGAAATGGGCCTCGATCTCCTGGCGCAGCTTCAAGCCAAGGCGAAGATGCTCGGGGTGAACCTCCATTGGTTCAACAGCAAGGAAGAACTGGTCGCCTATCTCAACCATGGCCTCGATCGAGACAAAATCAAAATCGCCGATTTCGATTATTTCGGCCACTCCAACAAAGCCTGCTTCCTTTTCGACTACAGCAATACCATCGACACGATGTCGATCGCGTGGCTCCATGTGAAGGACCTGCGGCTGATCGACAGCGACGTTTTTGCGCGCGACGCGACCTGCAAGAGCTGGGGCTGCCACTCCGGTGAAATGTACAGCAAATGGTGGAAGGACCGCTTCGATGTCGCCATGACCGGAGCCATCGGAAAGACCGACTTCGCCCACGGCGGCCTGCCCCAATTGTCCAATTCGGACGGCAAGTGGGCCCAGTGACTTTTATGCGATTAGGCTTCTTTTGCGCCCTCCTTTTTGGGTCGCTCCTTCTTTTCACCGGCCTGCTTCCCGCACAGGAGGCGGTTTACCAGGCCCCGGCCGGGCAAGCTCCGCCGGTCGCGCCTCCGCTGAGAAAAGGATCGCCGCTGGACCATCTCGCCAACGACCCGAAGCTGGCCGCGCCCGCTGTCGGTTATAAGGAGGGCCATACCCAGGGCGCGGCGCCCTGGATCGGACATCGACTGATCGATGAAATGGGCGGACAGGGTTGGGGCTGGATCAAAAAGAGCGGCGATAGTTGGAATTCCGCGCGATGGATCGCCCTGCAGGAAACGCCGGGGCTCGCCGTTGCGCCTCATCGCAAATTGGTCAAGGCCGACGCCGACCTGAACTGGGAATTCAAACTCTGGGGCAAATTTGCCTCTTACAAGGCTTATGATCCGCGCATGGATGAGCAATTGCCGGTCTTTGTCCTGCAAGGCTACGAAGTGATCGGGCCGGCCGCTCCCCTCGACATCAAGCAGGGGCCGCCCGACCGCATTCAGCATCGTCCCAGCGGCGCCTCCTCCCGTGAAGGGCGCCCGATTTTGAGCGATCCGGGTGTTGATTAGGGAATGGGACAGATAGGACTTATACGTCCTAGGCCGAAGCGCGTTCGAGGCGTTCGTTGATGGCCAGACCAAGGCCCCAGGCGGGCAGAGGAAGCGCATAAAGCAGGGCGACACGTTCGTTTTCATCGAGCCGCCGCATCGCCCGAAAAAAGTTCGCAGCCGCCTCGCGCAGGTCGCCTTCAGGCGAAATGTTTTCCACCACGCCCGCGAACGATCCGAGCGTCGGCGGTTTCCCAAAGGCCAGCCAGCCGGCGTCGGCCTGGGACGGCACTTCGCTCGCGGAGCGCACCAGCCGCAGCGGCTTGCGCGGCGCGTAGTGATGACGGAGTTGCCCCGGCGCCTGCGGATGATGATCGACAGCTTGCGCTCGCACGACCGGACCGATGACCGATTCGATCTCCCCAATCGGAATGCCGCCGGCTCGGAGCAAGACCGGCGCGGGGACATCATAGGCGAGCGAAAGGACGGTCGATTCGACCCCGATTTTGCAGGGCCCTCCGTCCAGGATCAGCGGCACGGCGTCGCACAGTTCGGTCCACACGGCCTGCGCGTCGGTGGGACTGATGCGGCCAAACCGGTTGGCGCTCGGCGCGGCAAGCGGACCGCCAAACGCGCGAAGCAGGGCCTGCGCGACCGGATGCGCCGGCACGCGAACCGCGACGTGGGGCAGGCCGCTGGTCGCAAGGTCGGGCACGACCAACTCGTCCTTGCGCAACACAAGCGTGAGCGGGCCGGGCCAGAATCGCCGCGCCAGTTCGCGCGCGGTCTCCGGCACATCTTCCGCCACGGCGAACGCGCCCTCGGCATCGGCAAAGTGGAGGATGAGCGGGTCGAAAAGCGGGCGCTGCTTAACTTCAAAAATGCGGGCCAGGGCAACCGGATTGAGCCCGTCGCCCGCGAGGCCGTAAACGGTCTCCGTGGGCAACCCGACGACCTGTCCCTGGCGCAGAAGCTCGACCGCGCGCGCAATCGCCTCGGGCGAAGGCGACGCGATGTTATTGGCTTGCTCCCTGTGGGTCGGGTCGGGTTTGATACGAGGGGTTGACATGGAACAGTTTGAATCCTTCAAGGCGTCCCGACTCTATTGCCGCAGGTGCGCCAAGTCGATGCCGGTGCGGGAACATTTGCTGCTCATCCTGCCCGACAAAGACCTCTATGAATATCTCTGTACCGGTTGCGGCGACTCGCTGGGAGAGCGGGAGGTTTCGCTCGCGGAAAAGCGGCGGGCGGCCCTCCATGCGCCGGGCGCGCATCGTGGCCGCTGAGCTTTTCGTATCGCGGGCCCATTAGGAATTTATGCGCATCATCTTCATCGGAACCGGCGAGATCGGCCTGCCGACTCTTCAAGCCCTGACAAAAATGCCGGAGCATCATGTGCTCGCGGTGGTGACGCAGCCCGACCGTCCGGTGGGCCGCCAGCTCAAGCTCGCCGCCAGCCCGATCAAGGAAGCGGCCTTCAAGCTGCATCTCAAAATTTATCAGCCGGAGAAAATCGGCAGCGCGACCTCTGTGGCCCAGTTGAAATATCTCAAGCCCGACCTGATTATTGTCGCCGCCTACGGCCAGATTTTGACCAGGGAAGTTCTCACGCTACCCAAGTACGGCTGTTTGAATATTCACGCGTCCCTGCTGCCGAAATACCGGGGTGCGTCGCCCATCCATGCCGCCGTGGCCGCGGGCGAAAAGCAATCGGGCGTCACGATCATGTGGATGGACGAGGGGCTCGACACCGGCGACATCCTGCTCCAGGAAACCGTCACGTTGCGCCGGCGCGAAACCGCCGAGAGCCTGCACGAACGCCTGGCCAAGCTCGGCGCCGAAGCGCTGGTGAAGGCCATTCCGCTGGTCGAAACCGGCAACGCGCCCCGGATCAAGCAGGACAAGTCGAAGGCAACGATGACGAAAAAGTTGCGCAAGGAAGACGGTCACATCAAGTGGGACGTACCGCAGATGGAGATCGACGCCCACATCCGTGCCATGACCCACTGGCCCTCGGCCTACTCGTGGATTCCGCAGGAGGAAGATCACAAGATGCTCAAGATTTTTTCGACGATTGTCTCGCGTCGCGCCAAGGGCAAACCGGGCGAGGTCCTGCGCGTCGACCGTCACGGCATTCTCGTCGCGGCGAAAGTCGGCGGGTTGTTGCTGCGCGAAGTCCAGCTCGAAGGAAAGAAGCGGATGCACGCGGCCGAATTCGCGCGCGGGTTTAATCTGCCCGTCGGGCTGGTGCTGGAATAGCCGATTTTAGACAGGAGATACATGAAGGACATGAGAGGTCGGCCCGGCGTAGGCACCTTCATGTGCCTCATATATCTCCTGTCTAATTCTCAGCTTTTTCCCACCAGGTGCTCGAGAATTTGCACCGCGTTCCATGCCGCGCCCTTGAGGAGCTGATCGCCGCTGACGAAAAGCGCCAGCCCGCGCGGATGAGAGAGATCGGCGCGGATGCGCCCCACGAGCACGTCGTACTGGCCGCTTGCCTCGAGCGGCATGGGGAAATGATTCTTCTCGCGGCTGTCGACGACCTTCACGCCGGGCGCCTGGGAGAGAATTTCCCGCGCCTCTTCCGGCGAAAGCTTCCGCTTCGTTTCGATCACGATCGACTCGCTGTGGGCGCGCAGGACGGGCACGCGAATGCAGGTCGCGACGATGGGCAGGTTCGGTTCGTGGAAAATTTTCCGCGTCTCCTCGATCACCTTGTTCTCCTCCTCGTTGTAGCCGTTTTCCGCGATGGCGGTGTTATGGGAGAAGACATTGAACGCGATCTGATGCGGAAAAATCTCCCGCTTCAACGGCTGGCCGGCCGCATGGGCGCGCGATTGGGCTTCGAGTTCCGCCATGGCTTGGGCGCCCGCGCCGCTCGCGCTTTGGTAGGTGGAAACGATGATCCGCTCGATCTGCGCGGCCTGGTGCAACGGCCAAAGCGGCACGCCCATGATGATCGCCGAGCAATTCGGCACCGCGATAATTCCGTGATGATTCTTGAGATCGGCGGCATTGATCTCGGGCACGACCAGCGGCACGTCGGGCTTCATGCGGAACGCGGAGGAATTGTCGATCATCACCGCGCCCGCTTTCTTGCACGCCTCCGCGAATTCGCGCGAGCGAGTCGCCCCGGCGCTGAAGAGCGCGTAGTCGATGTCCGCGAAGGCCGAGGAACGGAGCTCTTCGATGGGCAGCTTTTTGCCCTGGGATTCGACCGTCTTGCCCAGCGACCGTGACGACGCGAGCGGCTTCAGGTGGCTGACTGGAAAATTCCGCGCTTCCAGCGTGCGAAGAATTTCCTGTCCCACCGCGCCGGTGGCGCCGACGACGGCAATGCGATACGACTTCATGAGCCGCTTAGTATGCGATAGGATCGACAAGGAAGCAATCCGCTCTTAAATAAGACCCATCGTCATGCAGCTCCTGATGCAATATCTCGTGATCGGTCTGGGCGGCGCGCTCGGCAGCATGCTGCGTTTTGGGATCGGCACGTTTATCGATAATAGCGTGCAGAAGTCGGGGCAAATCTTCCCGTGGGGCACGATCGTCGTGAATATCACCGGCTGCTTCGTGATCGGCTTTGTCTTTACGATTTCGACCGCGGAAGGCCGGCTCTTTCTCAACCCGCTCACGCGCAATTTCATCACCATCGGCATCCTCGGCGGCTACACCACGTTCTCCTCGTTCAGCTGGCAGACGCTCGCGCTGGCGCAGGACGGACAGTGGTTCGGCGCGGCGGCCAACGTGCTGCTGTCGGTTGTGCTATGTTTGGTGGGAGTCTGGCTCGGCGCGATGCTGGCCGGCTCCTTGAATCAAATGAGGTGATGGTTATGCAAATTCCCGAAGACGCCGTTCTCCTCCGCATTTTCATCGGCGAAAGCGACCGTTGGGAGCACAAGCCGCTTTACGAGGCGATTGTGCTGAAGGCGCGCGAGCTGCATCTCGGAGGCGCAACGGTCTTGCGCGGGCCGATGGGCTACGGCAAGACGAGCCGTCTCCACACGGCAAAAATCCTCAACCTTTCGACCGATCTTCCCCTCGTGATCGAGATCGTCGACAGCGAGGCGAGCATCAACGCGTTTCTACCCGTGCTGGACGGGATGATCACCGGCGGCCTGGTCACGATGGAGAAAGTTAAAGTTCTCCATTATCGTGGCCAGGCCAAGGGCGACTGATTCTACCGGTGCCCGCCGCCGCCGGCATGTCCGGCTGATACGGAGGCGTGGGAGGCTCCGCCGCCGCCCGCATGTCCGCCGCCGCGACTTACATCGGCGAAGGAACGTCCGCCACTCACGTGAGACGATCCGCGATAGGCCACGGTACCACGGTGATAGCTGTCGTAGTGATTATAGCCGTGGTGATAATAGCCGCGGTTATAAGAGGAAAATCCGATGTAGGTCGGACCGCCGTAATCGTAGCCATCATAGTATCCGGGGTATCCCGGGCCACCGACGCCGACATAGCCGCCCGCGCAGCCGGCGAGTAACAGCACCGGGAGAGCTAATGCAAATAAGATTGGTTTCATGACTGTTCTTTCGTTTTGAGGCGCCTGCCTCTTTCCCATAAGTTTAGCATGGCTCGGGCCAGCGCGAGCGGCACCAACCTTCAGGAGGGCTAACTCCTGGCCTGTTTGGCGCCCAACTTACGCTTGATAAACGTCACCAGCTCAACGGATTCAGGAACGCGAAAGAGGACGGTCAGTCCAAAATAAACGGCCCCGGCGACCCCAATATTGAGGAAGAGAATGGCCGCCCCAAGGAGCGAATGGGTCGTGCGATGTGCCAGAAGGAGCTGATCGCCCAGCAGCACAATGCAACCGCAGGCCAGCGTGGCGACCGTGACGCGGATGAAGAAGGAGAGCCATTCGCCGGGTGAACCGAGATCGATCTTTTTCTGGATGGCGTAGACGAGTTGCAGAAAATTGAGGACCGCGACGAAGCCGGTCGTGAGCGCCAGCCCGACGTGGCCCAGGCCCAGGTAATAGTAGAGCACAAAACAAAGACCGAGGTTCAGCGCGATGCCGATGAGGCTGACCCGGGCCGGGGTGAAGAGGACGACGTTCATCACGAAATGGCGGAAGGAACCCCAGAAGCTCAGGTTCGGCTGCGCCTCGAAGCGGGGCGGCTGCATGGCGTAAAAGCAGGGCACGAGAATCTTGATGCCCGAATAACCGGCGATGCCGATGGTGTAGGCCTGGAGCGCGAGCGCCGTCTGCGCCGTGGCGGTCGCGGTGAAGGTGCCGTGCTCATAGATGAGCTGGATGACCGGTTGCGCGACCGCGGCCAGCCCGATCGAGGCGGGGAGCGTGAGGTAAAACCCGAAGCGCAACGCGTCCTCCACCGTTTTTCCGAAGGCCTTCAGGTCGTCGAGCGCATGCTGCCGCGCGACGGCGGGGAGCGTGACCGTCGCGATGGCGACGCCGAAAATGCCGATGGGCAATTGCACCAGGCGAAAGGCGTAATAAAGCCACGACATCGCGGCGGGGTTGTGCGAGGCGAAGGCCGAATTCACCGCCACGTTGACCTGCACCGCCGAGCCGGCGATGGCGCTCGGCACCATCAACATCAAAATCGTTTGCAGCGCGGGATTCCGAAAATCGAGCGCCCATTTGTACCGGAAGCCGAGGCTCCAGAGCGAGGGGAGTTGGATGGCAAGCTGCGCCAGGCCGCCCAGGAGCACGCCAAAGCACCAGGCGTAGACGGCCTTTTCCCCGAAGTGAGGATGAAGCCAATCCTTTTGCGGGTCGAAGAGGCAGGCGAGGATGACGCCGCTGATCACCGAAATAATATTGAAGAGGGTGCTGGCGCTGGCCGGTATGCCGAAAATGTGGCGGGAGTTGAGCATGCCCATGACCACGGCGGCGATGGAGACGAAAAGAATAAACGGGAAAAGAATCCGGGTCATGGTCACGGTCAGCGCAAATTTGTCGGGGTGGACCAAATCACCCTTGAACCCGCCGCTGATCAGAAAGACCACTTCCGGGCTGAAGATAATGCCCATGACACAAATGAGGCCGAGCACGAGAATCAGGGTTGAAATCACCAGCCGGGCCAGATGCCAGGAGGTCGCGGCGCCTTCCTTTTCCCAAGTCTTGGTGAAGGTGGCGGTAAAGGCGGTGGAGAGAGCTCCCTCGGCAAACAGATCGCGCAGCAGGTTCGGAATTCGAAAGGCCGCGATAAAAACATCGGAGAGATTGGCCGCGCCGAACATGAAGGCGAAAATGACTTCGCGCAGCAAACCCATCAGGCGCGACCCGAGGACGGAAATGAGAACCACGACGGTGGAACGCTTGGAACCGCGCTTCCTCGGTCCGGGAACCGCCTGGCTGACCGGCGCGGGATCGCTCATCTCCGGGTTGCTCGGCTCCTGACTGCTCAGGATCGGAATGGCTTCTTCCGGCACGGCCGGCTCTTCGGAAGCGGTCGCCTCCACGCGCGCTTTCGCGTCCTCGGGCGGCGGAGTCGCCCTCGAGGCCAGCGATGCCTTCGGCAAAGGCGCGTCGAGATTGAATGTTCCCTGCCCGGGAATCTCGTCGTCGGGTTTATGGGTTTTGCCGTTCACGATTCAGTTTCCAAAGCAGGTGATACTTGAGCCAGACTTCCCTGGCGTTGCCCACCGCGATTTCCCAGCCGATGGCGCCGTCGAGAAATCCCCGCTTGAGCAGGAAGCCCTTGCCAAACCGTGCCAGCGCATGGAGGGGGCCGGTCCAGAGATGGGCGCGCCGGTGCTCCTCGCGGGCCGATTGCGCCCAGAGCGCGGCATAACGGGCGCAGCGGTCGGCGCGGTCGGAGGCGTCTTCATAGGTAAAGTGGTGCAGATGCCCCGGCAGGATGGGATGCTCTCCGCGAAGTTCAAGCTTCTCGTGCACGCGCCCGCCGCTGAAGCGGGCCTCCGTCCGTCGAAAGAGGCGCACCAGCCGGTCGGGATACCAATCGCCATGGCGAATCCAGCGGCCGCGGTAAAATACGAGCCGCGCGATTTCATAGCCGTTCGGCGCACCGGGCGCATCGGCGGCAGGGTCGGCCTTGACGCGCGCGAGGGAGGACGCGAGCTCCGGGGAAATCTCCTCGTCGGCGTCGATGCTGAGCACCCAGGAATGAAGCGCCTGTGCGAGGGCGAAGTTTTTCTGGCCAACGTAGCCGAGCCATTTCTGCTGCACGACGCGTGCGCCGAACCGGGCCGCGATGTCGAGGGTGCCGTCCGTGCTTCCGGAATCGACCACGATGATTTCGTCGACCAGCGGCGCGACGCTTTTGAGACAGCGTTCGAGGTTGCGCTCTTCATTGAGAGTGATAATGCATGCGGAAATTTTCATGCGGAATCCTGGGCGGAATTCGCGGAATTAGTCCCGGGAATTTCCAACGTCAGACAATACTCGTGAAAGCCCGCCGCCAGGTAGAATGAAATGGCAGTGGAGTTGGACGTGAGAACTTCCACCGTCAACCGTTTCCGGGCCGGCCAGATTTGCGTGCGAAGAAGGTGAAGCGCCGTTTGCCCAATGCCCCGGTTTCGGCAATGTCTTTGGACAAAAAATTGGCGCAGATGGATCAACTCCGGTTCTTCCCGATACAGGGCATAGGCGACGACCTCCGTTTCCCTTTCAAAAAGTATGGCGGTGTATTCCGCGGCCAGCCAGCCGCGCATTCTTTCCTGAAGCTGGGACACGGTCATCGGATTGCGATGCCCCTCGTCTCGAATCAACTGGTGATTCAAAAGCCCGAGCAGATCGATATCGGAGGGCAAAGCCGGGCGTGAAGTGAGCGACGAGATCATCTCAGCATCGTCTCCGCCGCCATGATGGCCGCCTCGGGCGTGATGCCTTTCATGCACGCGAAATCGATGGGGCACTCGCGCAGGAAACAGGGGCTGCACGGCACGTGATGCCGCAAGACCCGGCTACGCGGCCCCATCGGCCCGGTCAAATGCGGTTCGGTCGAACCGAAAACCGCCATGGTCGGCACTCCCAACGCGGAGGCCACGTGCATCGCGCCGCTGTCGTTGCAAATGACGAGCCGGGCCGAGACCAGCGCGGCCATGAATTCGTCGAGCGTTGTCCGGCCCACCCGGTTGTCGACCTTCGGCAATTGCCGGACGAATTCTTCCGCGAAAGGAACGTCGCCCGCAGCGCCGAGCAGGATGATTTTCGCGTGGCGGGTCGCGATGAAGTGCCGGGCCACCGCGACGAAATTTCCGATGGGCCATCGCTTGGCGGGGCCATACTCGGCCCCCGGACAAATCGCGATGACCAGGCCTCGCGAACCGGTCACGGTCGTCGGGTCCTTGCGTAATTTCGGCAGCGAGGGATCGCTCGGACCGCCCAGCGCCGTGACCAGGTCGAGATAATAAAAGCGCTGGTGCAACCGGGCCGGGTTTCGCAGCGGCGCGGGAACGGTGTGAGTCAAAATCAGGCCGCGGCCGCCCCGCGCATAACCGAGGCGCTGCGGAATTCCGGCCAGATAGGCCTCGCTGGCGGAGCGAAGCGAATTCGGCAGCAGCACCGACGAGCCGAATTTTCCTTCGCGCAATTGCGCGGCCGTGGCCTGAAGATTCCGCGGCTTGACCAGGGCGATGACCTCATCGACGAAGTGACATTTCTTCCACAAAACGGCCAGCTTTTCGGGCGCGGCCACGGTGAGCGGATCATCCCCAACGACCATCTTAAGGTTGCGCACAGCGGGCAAGGCCATCACCGCATCACCGAGCCAGTTAGGACTGCGGACCACCACCGGGCCTTGAAGCGTAATGACTAGTTCCGACACATCACGCTTTTAGAGTCTCTCGCCCAAATAGGCGAGGCTGCGCTGGGTCGATTTTTGGGCGTTGTCTTGGCGGGAATTGCCGTAAAAGAATAGTCCATGAAAATCCGCTGCGCCTGGTGCCCTCCTGATAATCGGCTTTATATCGAGTATCACGACAAGGAATGGGGAGTGCCGGTCCACGACGACCGCAAGTTTTTCGAGATGCTGATCCTGGAGGGCGCGCAGGCCGGGCTGAGCTGGCTGACGATTCTGAAGCGGCGCGACGGTTACCGGGAGGCTTTCGCCCATTTCGATCCGAAAAAGGTGGCGCGTTACGATGCAAAGAAAAGGGCCGAGTTGATGAAAAATCCGAACATCATTCGCAACCGGCTGAAAATTGCAGCCACCGTCGCCAATGCCCGCGCGTTTCTTGAAGTCCAAAAGGAACATGGCACCTTTGACCGCTATATCTGGTCGTTCGTCGGCGGGAAACCGAAGCGCAATTTACGGAAAAAGGGCGAAAAGCTGCCCGCGCAGACTCTCGAGTCCGAAGCGATGAGCCGGGACCTGAAGAAACGGGGCTTTCGCTTTGTCGGGCCGACCATCTGCTATGCCTTCATGCAGGCGGTCGGGATGGTCGACGACCACAGCGCGGAGTGCTTCCGATCGAAGAGGTAGCCGTCGAACCTGCGGGCGGCAGTTGTTGCGGGGGCTACCCGCAGAGCGGATGCGTCAGCTCGGTCCATTCGTGGACCGGTTTGCCCTGGATCACATGCTCCTGGAGAATGCGCTCGCAACGCTCGGGCGTGACGCTGCCGTACCACGCGCCTTCGGGATAAATGAGGAGCCACGGACCGCCGACGCAGACGCGAAAACAGCCGGCTTTGGTCCGCATGACGGGCAGCTTCAACTCGGCGCACCGACGCTTGAGATAATCCCAAGTCGCCTGCCCCTGTTCCGTCGGCGCGCAATCGGGACCGAGGCAGAGGAAAAGATGGCGTTCGGCGCGTTCGATTCCAGCAGCGGCGAAGCCCTCGGCGATGGAGTCAAATTTGGCCATGCCAGGGCTTGAAAGGGTTGATGTAATCGACACCAGATCGCTGAAAGTCGCGCTCATTGCGGGTTGCCACCGTTAGTTCGTATCGAGCGGCTGTCGCGGCGATCAAGGCGTCCGCCGTCTGCAGGGGCCAAAGGAGAGGGTTTGCTCCCCACTCGTGACCTATTTCTGCCGTAACCGCAAGAATCCGGCCAGCGTAGCCTACTCTCAGGCCGTTGAACCAAACATCCAGGCGGTGGGCACTCGAGGTGTCTCTCCTGCGCAGCATTTCAATGCCCTGGCGAAGCTCGCCCAGGACGATGACGCTGAGGAAGGTTTCTTCGTCTGCGATACGGTGACGCCAGGCCCGAACCGCCGGGTGGCACCTCGCAGCTTTCCGCAGCTCCGAGACCACGTTTGTATCCAATAAGTAGGGCACGTCAGTCACTCAGGTCGATGAACCTCATCTTGCCTTTGCGTGGGATGTTGAAATCCGAATCCTTGCCGACGTTCGGCATCGTGGAGAGGTAGTCGAGGAGACTCATTTTAGGCTTGGTTGCCGTTTCTTGGACGGATTTGCGCAAGATGCGTCGTAGCTCCTCTTCCATCGACACCCCGCCTTGGGCGGCGCGCCGTTTAATTTTGGAGACCACCTTCTCCTCGATATTGCGAACGATCAGTTGAGCCATAGTGCTATCACTATGCTATCATAGTGATAGCACGGGTCAAGGCTTCGGGCCTTACAGCTTCAGCTTGGTCACGCTTTCGGCGACGTGGTTGGCGCTGGCCTGGAGCTGATGCAGTTCCTCATCAGTCAGCTTGAGCTCGATGATTTTTTCGACGCCCTTGCGGCCGAGCTGGACGGGCACGCCGACGAATTGCCCCTTGATGCCATACTGCCCGGAACACCAGGCCGCCACGGGCAGGATGCGCTTTTCATCGCGGACGATGCTCTGGACCATCTGCGCGACGGCGGCGGAGGGGGCGTAATAGGCGCTTCCTTTTTGGAGGAGCTTGACGATTTCCGCGCCGCCGTTGCGGGTGCGAGTGATCATGGCGTCGATCTTTTCCTTGGGCAGAAGCGCCTCGATCCCGATGCCGGAGACGGTCGAGTAACGGGCGAGCGGCACCATGTCGTCGCCGTGGCCGCCGAGCACCATCGCCTCGACGTCGCGATGCGAGACGCCGAGTTCCATCGCGATGAAGGCGCGGAAACGGGCCGAGTCGAGCACGCCGGCCATGCCCATGACGCGGTGCTTGGGGAAGCCGGTCTTCGCGCCGACGAGATAGGTCATGACGTCGAGCGGATTGCTGACCACGATGACGATGGCCTCCGGCGCGTGCTTCTTCACGTTATCGGCCACGCCGCCGACGATCTCGGCGTTCTTGAGCAGGAGATCGTCGCGGCTCATGCCCGGCTGTCGGGCCAGGCCGCTGGTGATGACGACGATATCGGAACCGGCATAATCGGCGGGATCGTTGGTGCCCTTGACGTCGCTGTCAAAGCTCTCGAGACAAGCCGATTGCAGCATGTCGAGCGCCTTGCCCTGCGGCATGCCTTCGACGATGTCATGCAGGACGACGTCGCCCAATTCCTTTTCGGCAAGACGTTGGGCCGTGGTGGCCCCGACAAAACCAGCTCCGACAACGGTTATTTTCATAAAAAGTACTCCTGCGGGACGACTCACCGGGTTGGAATGGCAAGTCGGTCTTCCTAAGCGTAAAGAAGCGAAATCGCAGCGTCAATGGTCGTTCCAGATCATTAAATCAACGGTGCCTTTTCCCTTGGTCGGCCTGCTCTGGAAATCTTTTTTAAAAAAAGTTTGAAGATTTGCTTGGGTAATGTCGTCTTAATCCCCACATTACTTAACTCATATGAAAATTAATCTTCTTACCTCGGCCCTTGTGGCCATTGTTGGTCTCGCTCTCGTTAGCGTGCCCGTCACCGTTCAAGCCCAAACTTCAGACAACACCACGGCCACCACCGCCCCCAAGAAGAAAAAGAAGTCGGACTTCACGGAATATAAAGATGCCACCATCACGGCGATCAGCGCCAATTCGCTGTCCGTCACGACCTCCAAAGGCTCGCTGACGCTGGCTATTGCCGCGGATACGACGTTCGCGACGATGGAAGGCAAGAAGAAGACCCCCGCAGCTGTCACCGACTTCGCCGTGGGCGACAAGGTGTCGGGTTCCTACAAGCTTAACGCCGACGGCACGATGACCGCTCATTCGGTCCACAAAAAGGTCGAAGCCGCCAAATAATCATTCAAACGTAAAAAAAAGCCGCCGATCTCCGGATCGGCGGCTTTTTTTATGGTGCTCACAGCTCCTTCTTACTTATCGACCGTCCGCTCGCCGGTGAAAAATTCCTGCAAATCGCCGCCGATGCCGAGAAAGGTATTCTTCACGTCATTGCCAAATCCCTCAGCGGAACTTGTCGATGAGCTCGAAGAGGACTTCTTTTCGGACGAAGGCCCGGCGTAGTAGGCCACGGTGTCGTCAAGGGCGCTCACGTAGACATAACCGCGGTCCTTTCCGGCATCGACCAAACCAATTTTCCAGCGAAACGGCTTGTTCGCGCTGGTTTGGTGCAGGAGCGCAGTGACCGAATCGTAGGCGATGTTATGCCTGAGCGCATAACCCTGGGCGGCCTTCAGCGCCGGGGCTTCACTCGTGATCCGGGAGGGATCAAAAGAGAGCGAGCCTGAATAGGTTATGCCCGCGTTCGCCACGTAGGTCTTGGTGATTTGGTTGTTTTCCACCAGCACCGCGCGGCCATGACTCCCCACCGTGGGATCGTAGAAGATAATATACCATTTCTCGATGGCGGTCGGCGCGCCGATGCCATAGACCGAAACCACCTTGGTCTGCAGCTCGGGCTTTACCGCCTTCCGCGCCGTTTGGAAGGCACTGCTGACCGTGCCGGGCGTTTGCCCCCAGGCGGACGCCGAAATCAACACGACACCCAGGACCGCGAGGGTCGAACAAAGGAAATATTTTGATTTCATAAGATAAGCTTTGCTCGGAATCGACGTCATGCAACCCGATAATCTCCGGCCGATTTCGAAAGGGGAAACCCTCATCGGGGCATTGATCTTGCACGATCGGGCGTGCTTGTTAATCTGGCGACATGTTACGTCGCCTCTGCCTCACCTTCGCCGCCCTGGGGGTTCTGGTGGGATGCCAATTGGCCCTGGGTCAGGATACCTCATCCACCAACAGCCCGGCCGGTTCTACCGCGCCGGCTGGAGACGAGATCTCGAAGCTTCAGGCGGAAAATGCCGCGCTCAAGCAGGAGGTCGCCGATGCGAAGCATACGATTTCACAACTTCAGGCGGAGTTGAACAAGGCGGGCATCCATCACCACGCCGTCACCGACTCCACGCCGGAGGCTCAGACAGCCGCGGCCGATGCCACAGCCTCGACCAATGCCGCGCCGAGCGGCCCACTCAAGGCACTGCCCCTTGATGCCCCCAATCCTGCGCTTGAACACGATCAAACCGCGACGGGAACTCCCGCCGCCGATGCCGGTCCGGGCAAAACCTACACCGTCGTCAAGGGCGACAGCCTCTGGAAAATTGCCCATAAAATGTATCCCGGTGACACCAAGAACGGCGTCGACAAAATCCAGGAAGCCAATAAGGACGCCATTGGCGGCAAGCCCCTGAAAATCGGGCAAGTCTTGATCATTCCCCAATAACCTCCTCCCTGCATGGCCCGTAAATCTTCAAACCTACCCCCCCCCGACGACGACTATTCCGAAGAGCAGGAATTGCTGCCTCCCGCGTCGTCGCCGACCGATCCGACTTCCACGGTCAACGAGATCAACATCAATATCCAGCGCGCGGAAGAACAACTCCTCGACCTGAAAAGACAACAGGAGGAAATCGAGCGGCAAAAGAAAGAGCTCGATGAGCTCAGCCGCAAGCAGCGCGAATTCGACCAGGGGCGCCGCGAGATCGTGGAAAAACTGACGCGCGGGCTGGTCCTGCTCGAACGCGAGGAGTTCGAAGTCAAACGGGAATTGGAGCAAATCAAGATCGTCCGCGACAACTTTGCCGAGCATCTTGGCCAGACGGAAAATCTCAATCCGGCCGAATGGTCAAGCGAAGAGTTGCCGACTGAACTGACCAAGGCCCTCGCCCGGGTCGACCAGGCCAAGGCCATTTACAGCCAGTCCCGCGCGCGCCTCCTCGCCCTGCGGCAGGCGGAGGAAGGCCAGGGCGATGATCTTCCCCCCGAGCTCGCCCCGGAGTTGGCTCCCTCTTACGAGAAATCGTTCGGGGCCATGGTCCGCGAAGGCTTTGCCTACTCGGCGCTTCCTCTTGGCCTCATCAGCGTTTTTCTGCTGCTCGCTTATCTCCTCCTGCATACGCATTGAGAAGGAGGCGGCGGGCGGGACCTGAACCGCCTTCGGATCGGACCGCGGGACTTTCCACGCGACCCCGACCGACTTTTCGGATAGCCTCGCCGGCATGCCGTGGAAACGCAACGAACCCGATCCGCTGGAAGCCCGGCGGCGGCAACTGGCGGAGCAGGAGCGCCTTCTCGCCGAGCAAAGAAAACGGCTGACGGAAGAGTTGCAGCAGTCGGGTGAAGCTTCCTCCCCCAACCTCAAGCCAACTGAGCCTCCCGTCTGGCGGATGGAAGAGGATGGCCGGCACGAACGCGTTGCCGATCCCTCGCCCGCGCGCAAACGCAACCTGGCGCGCCAGCGCCAGCGCGACCGGTTTCTTTTCTTCGTCTTTATCATCGTGCTTCTCGTCGTCCTGGTCATTGTCCTATGGGTGGCCTACGTCCATAACAACGCTCCGGTCACCGGCACCTGACCGCGGAGAGAACGAATTGTAGACCTGCGCGGAACGAGGGCGCATCCTCACGTTGGCCAAGCGCGATTGCGACCTTGGCTTTTGCGGGTAGCTTTACCGGTAACAAGTTATGGCGGACCAGATCACTGAAATTAAAAAAATCGCCTTCCTCGGCGATTATCTTCCCCGCAAGTGCGGCATCGCCACGTTCACCAGCGACTTGCGCGGGGCCCTGCGGGAGCGATATCCCTCGGTGGAAAGTTTTGTCGCGCCGGTCAACGATCTTCCGCAGGGTTACGACTATCCGGAAGAGGTCCGGTTTGAATTTGCCGAAGGCGATCTCGACGCTTATCGGCGCACCGCCGATTACCTCAATTTCAGCAACGCGGACGTCGTCTGCCTCCAGCATGAATATGGAATTTACGGCGGGCCGGCCGGCAGTTTCATTCTGGCCCTTCTGCGCGACTTGCGGATACCCGTCGTCACCACATTGCACACCGTATTGCAGGAGCCCGATTCGCAACAGCGCCGGGTGCTGCAGGAATTGGGGGCGCTCTCCTCCCGTCTGGTGGTGATGAGCGAACGGGGACGCAAAATGTTGAAGGAGATTTACGGCATCCCGGAGGACAAGATCGATCTCATCCCCCACGGGATTCCCGACCTGCCGTTCGTCGATTCAAATTTCTACAAGGACCAGTTCGGCGTGGAGGGCAAGCATGTCATTCTCACTTTCGGTCTCCTTTCGCCCAACAAGGGCATCGAGAATGTCCTGCGCGCGCTGCCCGAGATCGTCAAAAAATTTCCGAACCTCATTTACATTATTCTCGGCGCGACCCATCCCAACCTGGTGCGGGAACACGGCGAAGCCTATCGCCTCAGCCTCGAACGCCTGGCGCAGGACCTGGGCATCAAGCGGCATGTCAGCTTTTACAATCGCTTCGTCGAGTTCGAGGAATTGAAGGCGTTCCTCGGCGTGGCCGACATCTACATCACGCCCTATCTGAATGCGAATCAAAGCACGTCCGGGACCCTGGCCTACGCCTTCGGCAGCGGCAAGGCGGTGATCTCGACCCCTTACTGGCATGCGCAGGAATTGCTCGAGGACAAACTCGGCGTCCTGGTGCCCTTTAACGACACGAAAGCCATGGCGCAGGCGGTGCTCGATCTGCTCCAGGACGACACCAAGCGCAATGCGATGCGCAAGCGGGCCTACCTGGCGGGGCGCGACATGATCTGGAGCAAGGCGGCCGAGCATTACATGGCCTCCTTCGAAAACGCGCGCCGCAGCCCGACGACGCTCTCCACTCGTCGTCTCGGAGTTCGCACTCTTGCCGATGAAAGTCTCGAGCTTCCCGCCGTTCGCCTGGACCATATGATGCGCTTGTCCGATTCCACCGGGATCTTTCAGCACGCGATTTATTCGCTGCCCGATTTCTCGCACGGCTATTGTACCGACGACAATGCCCGCGCCCTGATCGTCACCGTTCTGCTCGAGGACCTCGAACTGGAGGCCCGCGAGCTGACCCGCCTCAGCGAAATCTACGCGAGCAGCCTGCAATATGCGTTCAATCCCGACTTGAAACGGTTCCGCAATTTCATGGGGTTCAACCGCACCTGGCTGGAGCCGGTCGGGTCGGAAGACAGCCATGGGCGGGCCCTCTGGGCGCTGGGGACTTGCGTCGGCCGGTCGAAGCACTGGGATCTTCAGACCTGGGCGGCCCAATTGTTTGAGCGCGCGCTTCCCTCCGTCCTCGACACCTCTTCTCCCCGCACCTGGGCCTACGCGCTCCTGGGCATCCACGAATATCTTCGCCGCTTCAACGGCGACCGCGTGGCCGCGCAAATGCGCGATACCATGACCAAGCGGCTGGTCGATCTCTTCGAGGCCAATGCCACGGAGGAGTGGCCCTGGTTTGAAGACACCGTCACCTACGCCAATGCCGCCCTGTCCCACGTCCTGATTCTCAGCGGACGATGGACGGAGAATGCGCGCGCCTTTGAAATCGGACTCCAGTCCCTTCGCTGGCTCGTCTCGGTGCAGAAATCGCCCCGCGGAGATTTTCGGCCCATCGGATCAAACGGCTTTTATCCGCGGGGCGGAAAGCCGGCCGAGTTTGATCAGCAG
Organism: Methylacidiphilales bacterium; assembly: GCA_965226715.1. GTDB lineage: Bacteria > Verrucomicrobiota > Verrucomicrobiia > Methylacidiphilales > UBA1321 > JABDGH01. The sequence goes on from CBDDEB010000003.1 coordinate 438,857, forward strand.
CCCATCGAGGCGCATTGCACCGTCTCGGCTTGTCTGGAGGCCTACCGGTCGACCAATGACGCCTTTTGGCACGAGGAGGCCCGGCTCGCCTTCGAATGGTTCCTCGGCCGCAACGATCTCGGTCTCTCCCTCTACAACCCGACCACGGCCGGCTGTTGCGACGGCCTGCACATGGACCGCGTCAACCTCAACCAGGGCGCCGAATCGACCCTGGCCTACTTGATGGCCTTGAGCGAAATGGAATTGCTGGAACATGACCTCAAGTCGTTTCAAAAGCCCACCCGGCATGAATTAGCGACTCACCACGGCTTTGTCGGCGAAGTGAATCCACCGCGAACTCCACTGGAGACGATATCATGAACGTGACTCGCACGGGAATCGTGCTTCGATCCAATGCGGGCCGGGTGCTTTTTCGGCCCTTTAATTTTTTTGGCACGGAACGTCCCCTGCGCATCCTGGCGCGGGTCATGGCCATTTCGGAAACGGAAGTCGTTGCGATGCTCAAGGAAGTCCTGGATGAATTCGGCACCCGTCATCAACGGGTCCGCGATTACTTCATGGAGCGCTTTACCTCCGTCTCGGATCTCGTGCCGACCGACCGTCCGCTTTCCGACGAGCGGAAGCTCCTCATCGGCGCTTATTTCACCCATGAATATTCGCTCGAGGCCGCCGCGCTTTTCAATCCCTCCATTGTCCCCCATCCCGACCAGACAGGTTTGCCGGACGGGACCATGCGATTCGTGCTGAGCCTGCGCGCCACGGGCGAGGGCCATATTTCCTCGATCACGTTCCGCACCGGCACCGTGGACGGCAGCGGACGTGTCCTCGTCGACACCCCCACCCGTTTCGTGACCTCGCCCGATCACATCCCGCCCGTTTCCTACGACAAGTCGATTTTCTGGCGCAAGGTCCATGAACTCGGCCTGGCCGACAGGGTCGCGGAAAGAATCGTCCGCGATCTCGACGCCCACTTTACCGTCGAGCAACTGACCGAGGAGATCAACTATCTCCGTGTTCATGCGCAGCATCGCAACATCGAGTTCGAGCGCACGTCGAGCCGCGTGCTCAACCTCGCCAAGTCGAATTATGAATTTTTCTATTCACCGGACCAGCCTTTGACCGAACGGGTCATCTTTCCCACCTCGCCGAACGAATCCAACGGAATTGAGGATGCCCGCTTCGTCCGCTTCGTCGAGAATGACGGCAGCGCTTTTTATATCGCGACCTACACCGCCTACGACGGGCGGGTCACCATTCCGCAAATGCTGGAAACCTCTGATTTTCTTCATTTTAAAGTCAGCACGCTCAACGGCCGCGAGGTCCAGGGCAAGGGCATGGCGCTCTTCCCGCGGCGGATCGACGGGCACTTCGTCATGATCTCGCGGCAGGACGGCGAGAACCTCTTCCTGATGTATTCGGACGATCTTCATTTCTGGCATACCCGGCAGCCGCTGATGAAGCCAACCTACGCGTGGGAATTCGTGCAGATCGGCAACTGCGGCTCGCCCATCGAGACCGAGGCCGGCTGGCTGGTGCTGAGCCACGGCGTCGGACCGATGCGCAAATATTCCATCGGCGCCTTCCTGCTCGATCTCAAGGATCCTTCTCGCGTCATCGGTCGCCTGCCGCATCCCCTGCTCAGCCCCGATGAAACCGAACGCGAGGGCTACGTGCCCAACGTGGTCTATAGCTGCGGCGCGCTGGTCCATAACGGCATCCTGATTCTCCCCTACGCGATGTCCGACTCGGCGAGTTCGTTCGCCACCATTCCGCTGGCCGACGTGCTGGCGGCGATGCGGCCCGTGGAAGCGCTCGATTAACGCGCGGCAAGTAATCCTTGACTCTTTCGCGAAGGGTGCGACTCTCCTGATCAATCGATCCATCGCTTCTCTCTGAAGCCAAGTAGTAGTTCTCAGGTTTCCTGATCGCTCCCAACGGTATTTCATGCGTGCTCCTGCACGCTCTTCAAAAAGTCGGCGTGAGGTCGCAACCTCAAAACCAGAAAACAAAAATAGTATGAAATTGTACGTAGGAAATCTTTCCTTCCAAACCACCGAACAGGACCTGAACGCCCTTTTCTCCAAATACGGCACGGTCTCCGAGACCAACCTCATCATGGACCGTGAAACCAACCGCCCCCGCGGTTTCGGTTTCGTCACCATGAGCAGCGCCGAAGAAGGCCAGAAGGCCATCGACGCCCTCCATGGCCAGAACCATGACGGTCGTGACTTGACCGTCAACGAAGCCAAGCCGATGGAAGCGCGCGGTCCCCGCCGTGAATCCGCCGGTGGCCGCTCCGGCGGTGGTGGCGGTCGTAACCGCTACTAAGCTCTAAAGCTTAATCAAAATCGCCGCTTCGGATCGGGTCAAACCCGGAACGAGGCGGCTTTTTTGTGCCCTTTTGTAATTGTAGCAGGGGTCTGTGACCGTCGAACACGAGCTACGCCACCCAGAGCTCGGGCTTGTTGGTATCGAAGCCGGCGGCGCGGTATTCGCGCAGCTTGTTGCGCAAGGTCCGCAGGCTGATGCCAAGCTTCTCCGCCGCGCGCGTCTTGTTGTGGGACGTCTGCAATAACATGCTTCCGATCAGCCGCCGTTCCATTTCGTCCACCGTCGGCAGCGTGTCGGCGATGTTCAGCCCGGTGAAGCGGGCGCTCTTTTCCTCCAGGCCCAGCTCCGGCACTTCCACCGGGCCGTCCTGCGCCGCCATGATCACGGCCCGCTCCAGCGTGTTCTGCAATTCGCGCACATTCCCCGGCCAGCGATAGGCCCGCAGCCGTTCCATCGCGCGCGGCGTCACGCCCTGAATCACCTTGCCGTGCTTGCGCGCAAAATGAGTGACATAAAATTCGACCAGGTCCTGCAGATCGTCGCCCCGCAGGCGCAGCGGCGGCAGATTGATCGGCACCACGTTGAGCCGGTAAAATAAATCCTCGCGGAAGCGACCCTGCCGCACCTCCTCCTGCAAATCGCGGTTCGTGCTCGCGATCAGGCGCACGTCGACCCGGATCGTCTTGTTGCCGCCGACGCGCTCAAATTCCCGCTCCTGCAACACGCGCAGCAGTTTCACCTGGAGGCTCAACGGAATCTCGGCGATTTCATCCAGCAGCAGTGTGCCGCCGTTGGCCGTTTCGAAGCGACCCTCGCGCCGCTGCACCGCGCCGGTGAAGGCGCCCTTCTCGTGTCCGAAGAACTCGCTTTCCAGCAGCGTCTCCGGCACCGCCGCGCAATTCACCTTGATGAAGGGCATCTGCGCCCGCGTGCTATGCTGCACGATCGCGTGCGCCACCACTTCCTTGCCCGTGCCGCTCTCGCCCTGGATCAAGACCGTGGCGTGGGTCTGCGCCACCTTCTTCACCATTTCGAGAATGTCCTGCATGAGGCCGCTGCGGCCCCAGACCACGCCGCTCCCCTCCCCGTCGGTTTGTTGCTGCTGGCGGAGATACGAATTTTCGCTTTGCAATTGCTTGATCGACTCAAGCCGCTGCAGCACGAGGTCGAGCTGCGCGGGCAGGATCGGTTTGATCATGTAATCAAAAAGACCGATGCGGATCGCTTCGACCGCGGTGTCCATCGTCGCGTACCCGGTCATGAGGATGCCGTAGCTGCGGGGCGCCAGTTGCCGGAGTTGCTTGAGCAGATCGAGGCCGCTCCCGTCTTCCAGGCGCAAGTCGGCGATCACCAGGTCGAAGGTGTCTGTGCGCAGCGCTTCCTCTCCCTGCTGAATCGAACGGACCCCCAGGGCGCTATAGCCCTCTGCTCCGAGGTAATCGACCAGCATGCGTCGCAAGGCGTCATCGTCGTCCACAATCAAAATTCGGTCGGCTCTCATAGGTAAAATTTAGTCAAAAGTAAGGTAGATATTGCTCTCTTGTACCGATTCTTTAGGCACTTTATGCCAATAGGCAAGAAATAACCGCTGTTTTTTGCAAAATTATGGTAAAAAGTGCATTTTTATCTCTTGACGAATTGATCTCAAAGAGTTACAGCGCCTAATCATCTTATCTCACCGGCTTTCATCCCACAAGAGAAAAGCTTGCTGCCACCTGCAAAAACCTTCTTCATCTGAGTCGATCCGTGACCGCCCTTTCCGCCCAGCACCATCCCGCCTGCTATCCCTCCGATCCCGGCGAGGCCCTGAAGTTTTTTCAGAAGGCCCTCGACTCCTTTCCGGCGGCTGAGTTGCCTCCCGCGCCGAAGGGAAGTTCTTTCGTGGGCATCGTCACTCCTCACATCGATTTTCGCGTCAGCCTCCCTGCCTACGCCGCCGCGTTTCGACCGTTGCTCGAGCTCCCGCTGGCCGAGACCTACCTCATTCTCGGCGTCGGCCATCGCTCCCACCTCGAATGGAATTTCGACCGGCGCGATTACGTCACGCCGCTGGGCCGCGCGGCCTGCGCGACCGAGCTCGTCGATGCGCTGGTCGCCGAAGCCGATCCGTCGCGCCACTTTTTCCACGAGGCCCATCACGGCGAACATTCCATTGAATTCGCGCTGCTCTGGCTCCAGGCCCTCCATCAGCTCCATCCGGCGAAGAGCAAAAAGAAGAAAGCCGTTCGTTTTGTCCCGCTTCTCTGCGGCGGCATGCACGATTATGTCGAAGGCGTGACCGAGTGGGACGATCTCGCCGATTTCCACCGGCTCAGCCGCGCCCTGGCCGATCTCTTCCAAAAATTTCCGCCGGGGAAGAAATTGCAGGTCATCGTCAGCATCGACGGCTGCCACCTGGGACCGCGCTTTCAGCATCCCTTTCGCGTCACGCCGGCCCTGCTTCAGGCGACGGCCGGCTGGGAGGAATTGCTGTGGGCCTGCGCCGCGCAGGGCGACGCGAGGAAATTTCTCGATTGGTTCCGCGACGAAGGCAACGACCGCTATTTCGATGGCGTCGGCGCCCTTGCCCTGCTGCTGGCGGCCGGAGCCGGGAAATTCACCATCCAGCGCACTTTCTATGAGCAATGGTTCACCGAACGCGATGCCAGCGCCGTTACCTTCTCCAGCGGACGCGTGCTTCGATAAAGCCGTCATCCGGAGCTTGTCTAGGATCAAGTCAGATGAAGTTTCGCATAGAGGACTGCAGAGGGCCGAAGAGGTCACGGAAGAAAGCCTCTGCAAGTTCTCTTCTTGGTCCTCCGCGCGAAACGTGTCTATCTACTGTGATCCAGAGCTTTTGAGGGGTCTCTAATTATTTCTGTTCGTGAGATTTCTTCGGTGCCGAGGTTTCGTCTGTCGCAAGTGGCGTGTATAGTTTAATTTTTCCAATCTTCTAAGTCGCGCCCCAATTCCGCCTCTAGTTCGTTCATACTTACGCGCCAGATCTGAAATAGTCATTCCTTGATCGAAACATTTTCCAAGCTCCACGTCATCCTCAGCGGACCACGGCTTGCCCGCATTTGGCGGCAACTTGCGCATTCGGGGAGCTTTCTCTAAAGCCTTAATGGCCGCAAGCAGAGCGCGCAGCACCTTCGCCGATTGGTAGCAACTATCGTCCGGCAACAATGTCCCTGTGATGGGATTTTTCCCAGCGGCAAGCGTCCGAAGAATTTCCAGTTCAACTTTTGCTTCATTCGAACTGTCGGGTGACACCCCTCGCAACGTGTAAGAAACCGGAATGTCATTAGCCACAGTATCCCTTCGTTTAGTTTACATAATTCCCAACGAAAGCTGCTGTTCCCCCGGCCGCCGGAAATGTTCCGTGCGCAACTCCCGCATCCGCGGAAAACCGAGCCGCTCGCGAAAGACGTGGAACATCTGGTTGATCTGCTCCGCGTAATTCCCCTCACCCCGCATGCGTGAGCCGAAATCGCTCACGTTGAGTTTGCCGCCGCGCACGCCGCGCACCGACCCCAGGATGCGCTCCAGCTTTTCGGGAAAATTGAGCTTCAGCCATTCCGTGAAGACATCCTTCACGCCGTAGGGCAGCCGCAGCATCGTGTAGCCCGCCTCGCAGGCGCCCGCGGCCTTCGCCGCTTCGAGCACCGCCGGCATTTCCCGATCGTTCAGCCCCGGGATGATCGGCGCGACCATCACGCCGACCGGCACGCCCGCCTTCGCCAGCATCTCCACCGCGCGCAACCGATGCGCCGGACGACTCGCGCGCGGTTCCATCTTCGCGGCGAGCTCCGCGTTCAAGGTCGTGATGGAAATAAAAACGTGGACCGCGTCGAACGCCGCGAGTTCCTTCAGCACGTCGATGTCGCGCGTGACGAGAAAATTCTTGGTGATGATCGAGACCGGATTCCGAAATTCCGCGAGCACTTCCAGGCACGAACGCGTGATCCGGAATTTCCTCTCGGCCGGCTGATAACAATCGGTCACACCGCTCATCCCGAGCGCCTGCGGCACATACCTCGGACGGGAAAGCTCCCGGCGCAACAGCTCCGCAGCCCGGCGCTTCACCATGATTTTCGTTTCAAACTCGAGCCCGGCCGAGAAGCCGAGATATTCGTGATAAGGCCGCGCATAGCAATAGGCGCAGCCATGCTCGCACCCTCGATAAGGATTGATCCCCGCGCTAAAGCCCACGTCGGGGCTCTCATTCTTCACGATGATCGATTCGCTCTGGTCATCGAGAAAGAGCGTCTTCGGATTTGGCAGCGCCTCGCCTTCCGCACCGGGATCGTCCTGCACGACGTCGGGATCGAGATCCATCGCGAGTTTTTCAAAGCGGTTCGGCAGATCGCGCACCGCGCCTCGACCGATTCGAGTTTTTGTCTCAAGTGCCCGGGACATGCCATCATTATACTTATGAATAAGCAGGAGTCAACCCCAAGCGAGCACCCGATAAATGAGGCATTTTCATGACAAATGTTACAAATTAAATGCTGATAATAAAGAACTTGCCTCTCTTCTCCATAGAAGACATGAATGAAGAAAGTATCCGCGTTATGAAAATTTATCTTCCTCTCTTTTTCCTGGTCATCCTTGCCGTCCGAAGTCACGCCGATTCCTTCACCGTTATCGATAAGGGGAAGCAACCCGACAGCGTGGCTCCCGATGCCGCGACTACGGCTGAGAGTGAAGCAAGCGGCGACGTCGCAGCCTGGCACGTCAAGCAGAAGGGGACACCTGAGCCCGATACCCTCATTGAGGCGACCGACTCGGGTTTTAGCAAGTCGAGCCCCTCCTTGATTGTGATCGACCAGGACGGTGGCCGACCAGGCGTTTTAAGCGCCTTTCCCATCGCCGGGAAGCATGTCAGCAGCAACAACACGAAACCCCCTCCCGGCGGCGGCAATAACCCCAGCACGCTCAATCCCCAGGCGGTGCCTGAACCCTCGACCTGGCTCCTCCTCTTTGCTTCCTTGGCTGGGTTGGCGATCTTCCGCCATCGCCGGAAGGCTCAATTTTAAGTTATTGCCCTGTAAAATCTTAGGTAGATCATTCGAGTCCCCTCGCCTCCAGATCGCCTTCGTCCCAGCCCAAGTGATGGCCGAGCTCGTGCAGGTAAGTAAGCCGGACCTCCGTAGGAAAATCGGAGCCCTCCTCCGAGCAAAATTGATCGATCGTGGCCAGATGGAGAATGATCGGGCCATTCGCGGATGATACTTCCCCCGGTTCGAAATGACCGTAGGTACCGAGTATATCGGGATCCTCCCGGGAGTGCCGCTCAAAAAGAACCGGCACCTTTTCCGCCTCGGCCCGGACTTCCGCCGGAAGTTCGGTCATGATTTTTTCGAGAACTTCCTGCGCCCCGGTTTTAAGCTTTTCCCAACGGGCAGGGCTCATAAAATCAGCGAGGAAGTGCCGCCGTCTTACCGCGTTTGGTGTGGACCTGAAGCAGCGCGACATCGGTGGGATTGATCCCCGAGATTCGCGCCGCGTGGCCAAAAGTACGCGGCTGAATCCGCTTGAGTTTCACCCGCGCTTCCGCCTTGAGTCCCGGCACCGCATCGAAATCGAGCCAGTCGGGAATGGTCCGGTCCTCGTCCGCCCGATTGCGCTCGATGTGGGCCTCCTCGCGCTTGAGGTAGCCCTCATATTTGATCTCGGTTTCGAGTTGAGCCGACACATCCCCATTGATCGACTGAAAGGGCGAGGGAAGATCGGTCCAGGTCACATCGGGTCGCTTTAGGAGATGCGCCCACGATTGTCCTTCGTGCTTCACGGATTGCAGGAGGCGCCGGGTCTCGGCGAGCGCACCCTGCTTGACGCGAAGTTTCTCCACCCTCGCCGGACAAGCCAGACCGATCTCCGCTCCGATTTGAGTCAAGCGCAAGTCGGCATTGTCGTGCCGCAGCGAGAGGCGATGCTCCGCCCGCGAGGTGAACATCCGGTAGGGCTCCTCGGTGCCTTTGGTTATGAGATCGTCGATCAACACGCCGATGTAGGCTTGGTCCCGGCGGAGAATAAGTGGGGCTTTGCCCTGGACTTGCCGGGCCGCGTTGATCCCGGCGATGAGCCCCTGCCCGGCCGCTTCCTCATAACCCGACGTCCCGTTGAGCTGTCCGGCAAAGAACAAGCCTCCGACCCGTTTGGTCTCGAGCGACGGCTGAAGCTGCGTGGGCGGACTAAAATCGTATTCCACGGCATACCCTGCCCGCATGATCTCGGCTTTCTCGAGCCCCGGAACCGACCGGATAAAGGCGAGCTGGACCTCGAACGGCAGGCTGGTCGAGCAGCCATTGATGTAATATTCGTCGGTGTGACGCCCTTCCGGCTCCAGGAAAAGCTGGTGCCGTTCCTTGTCGGCAAAGCGAACGACCTTGTCCTCCAGGGAAGGGCAATAGCGCGGGCCGATGCCTTCGATTCGTCCGCAGTACAGCGGCGACTTGTCGAGATTGGCCCGGACGATTTCGTGGGTGAGGGGAGTCGTGTAAGTTATGGCACAGGCCAATTGTTCCACGTGGAACATTCCGTTTCGCCATTCATTCAAGGTAAAGATATCGTCCCGCTCTTTCCGCAACGTGTCCGCCAGGTAGCTGAAGGGCTGGGGGGGCTGGTCGCCCTCCTGCAAGTCGAGTCGACTAAAATCGATGCTCTTTTTGAGCAGGCGAGGGGGGGTCCCGGTCTTTAACCGCTTCAGCTCAAAACCCAGCTTGAGCAGGGAGGCCGAGAGTCCACTCGCAGCGTCCCCCATCCGACCGCCGGGGGTATTCCGTAATCCAACATGCATCAGGCCCTGCAAGAAGGTGCCGGTGGTCACCACCACCGTTCGGCCGCGAAAGATCACCCCGAGCTGGGTGCTTACTCCTGTAACTCGTTCTCCATCAACAATTATATCCGCAATGTGCCCCTGTTTCACGTCGAGCCGTTCCTGCCGTTCACAGGTCGCCTTCAGGCGGAATTGATAGGCCTTCTTGTCGCATTGGGCGCGCGGACCCCGCACGCTCGCCCCCTTCGACGCGTTCAGCATTCGAAACTGGATTCCGGTCGCGTCGGCATTGAGTCCCATTTCCCCGCCGAGCGCATCGATCTCGCGCACAATCTGCCCCTTGGCCAGGCCGCCGATCGCCGGGTTGCAGGACATCTGCCCGATCGAATCGAGGTTCATGGTCAACAGGAGCGTTTCGCATCCCATGCGCGCGGCCGCCAGCGCCGCCTCGACGCCGGCATGGCCCGCCCCGATAACGATGACGTCGTAGGTTTTGGGATACTCGAACATGGAACCTCGAGAATACCGCAAGCCTTCGCCCGGGACAAGCGGCGAGGGGATTGGCTCTTCTCAGGAACTCGGATAAATGCAATTAACTTGAATAAATAAATTCTCCTCCGCACCTGTTCCCAACTGTGCTACCTTCCTCTCTTGTTCTTCCGCACTCTCGTCCGTTTCCTTCTGGCCGCGCTCTTTCTCACTGCCGGCGTGATCCATCTTCGCGATCCGGAGCTCTTCCTTCCGATCATGCCGCCTTGGATTCCGTTTCATCTGGCCTGCGTCCGCATCAGCGGCGTTTTCGAGCTGCTGGGCGGCATCGGATTGCTGGTCCCGCTGCGCCCGATTCAATTCGTGACCGGATGGGGCCTCGTTCTTCTGCTTGTCGCGGTTTTCCCCGCCAACATCTACATGGCCGCGGCCCACATCCAGGTTCACGGCATTCCCTCCCAGCCCTGGATGGGGTGGGCCCGGCTCCCCTTACAGCCTCTTTTGATCGTCGCGGTCCTCTGGGTAACGAGGACGTGGCCCGAAAAATGCAGAAAGGAGGGCTCAACCCCACCCAACATGCCATTTTAACCGCCCTCTGATGCCCGTTATATGAAAGCCCTTCTGCTCTTCGCGCACCGCCCTCCCACCTCTGGAATTCATCTCCTGAGCGACCCTTTTCCCGAACGTCTGAATGGTTCAACCTCCCTCTTCACCCGGGCGGAAACTCTTTCCTCACAGCGGGAATATATTGCCGCTTCCCGACGCCCTGTTCTGCCGACATCCCAGGCAAAAAAGTAAATTTTTTTGATTATTGCTTGCCGCTCGGGGGGATTAACGAGCGGCAACGAGCTCTTGCCGTAGTTGCCCGCCGGGGAAAAATAGGGGATTTTACCCTCTTCCCGAGAATCCCTTTATGAAGCATTACCTTGGCATCTGCCTGGTCCTGATTACCGTGGCGGCCATCGGCCTTTTCGCTTTGCATAGCTGCACGGCGGCGGTCGACCAAACAGTCGACCACGTCAGTAACGCTTTCAGCGCCGTCTTGCGGATCCAACCCCAGGTCACCGTCAACCAGCGGGTGGTCCTCACGCAAACCGCGCCGATCGCCGAGCTGGCCGTCGTGACAAAAGAGGAACTCGTCACCATCGGCCTTAACGAACACCTCGAGGCCTTGTCCCTGCAAATTCCTCTGACCGAAAAGAAAATCACCGCCCAGGCCGCTTATCGCATCAAGGCCGGATTCGATTTGCGGAAGCCGTTCTCCGTTCAAATCGATCCCACTACGCATGCTATCCATGCCGCCATGCCTCATGCCGAAATTTTGTCGGTCGAACAGGTCGGCGACCTGACTTACCACGGCGAGGATGCGTGGCTGAACCGGGTGACGGACGACGAACGCGCGCAAATTCTGACCAACCTCAACGCAGCCGCGCATGATGCGGCGGAAAAATCGACTCTCAAAACGGAAGCCGAACAACAAGTCTCCCAGAGGTTGAACGAACTTATGAACCACAATGGACAATCGTTGCTCATTGAATGGAAAGATACGCCCCCCGCTCCTTTGCCTTAGCTGTTGTTAATACCCTTTTCGGACCTCCGGCTGTGGCAAAAATGTGACCAACATTGGTGTCATTAATTCTTATATCTATAAGATTGTGTTTTATCTTAATTCGGAATACAATTGTCTAACCAATACGTTCCACTTGAGGAAAGGACCACCCCCTGTACGTCTAAATCGCGAACTTAGAACCCAAGCGAAATACTTATGACGAAACCCACCAACCTACTGCATCCGTCCCTGGAAAGCACCACTTCCATTGGCGAAACGCAGCCTCTGCGACATTCCCTTTTCGATAGCAAGGATGCCTTCATCGAGCGCATTGCCCCGGTCGGTGTCGCCGCGATTTATTTTGGCAGCTTCTCTCTCTCGCCCCAAGACGCGCCACTCTCGCGCCAGGCTCTCTTCAAACTTTCCTTCCTCCATCGGCACTTCCTTCAACCCGGCGGACTCCGCATCGTGGTCAATCGCCATACCGCCATTCTCTCCGGCACCGTCACCAGCCGTCCCCTGCTGACCATGGCCGAAATCCTGGCCGTGCAAATTGAAGGCATCCAGGACGTCCAGAACCAAATGCAGCCTGCGCCCGAAAGCGCCTCCAATTCCCTGACCCCCAGCCAGCGCGAGACCGAGGCGACGCGGGAATCGGTCCAATTTTTATTCGCAACCGATCAGACCCTGCGCTCCGGCGTCCAGGTCGGCATCTCCGAAGGTTATCTGACCCTCCTGGGCGAAGTCAGCTCGGTCGCGCAGAAAAATTGGGCCGAACAAGTCGCGGAGGCCGCGGGCGGTGAAGTCCAGTCCCGGCTCAAAGTCAGCAACGCGATCATCTTTTCGGCCACGCCTTTGAACGAACCGCCCCTGCTCGACGACGAGTCGCTGCAGGCGCTTGTCCTCTTCCGTCTCCGCCTCTTCCGGGAAACCGAACACCTGCCCGTGCGGGTCAAGGCCAACCGCGGCATCGTCACCTTGCAGGGAAAAGTCCGCACTGAATCACTCCGTCAGCGCGTGGAAAATCTCACCCGTTCCACCCTCGGCCTCCGCGAATTGCGCAGCTCGCTCTCCATCGCGGCTTAATTGCCAGCAGCCTTGGCGCTCCGTCTTCGCTTAAACAGCGCTACAGCAAATCCATCGCCGCGCGGAAAACTTCCTCCACGGCTAGGGCCTTCAAGGCGGGCGCTCCGGTCAGCACGCGCACACCGGATCGCGGCGGTGCCCAGACCACCGGATCGGTGGGACCGAACAGCGCGACGATGGGCAAATCCCTGCGTGAGGCCGCCGCCAGATGCGTGATCCCGGAATCGTGTCCCAGAAAAAGCGCCGTCTCCCGCAGGAGCGCGGCCACGATCGGCAGCGGCAGCCAGCGCGCCCGCAGGTGCGGCAGCTCCTTCCACGCCTCGAGGAGGAACTGGACCGGTTCCGCGTCGGCTTCGCCTTCCACCACGAGAAAAGCGAGATCGGGCGCGGCCGCGCTCAGCCGCCGGCCCAGCTCGGCCCATGATTCCCACGGCCAATTCTTGCTTTCGCCACCGCTGCCGGGATGAATCGCCACGAGACGCGTGCCCGGCTTCAACCCGGTCAGAAACGCGCGGGCCGCGTCCACATCGTCGGGGGAGGGGAAAAGATCGCTCGCCGCATCGTCCCCCAGCGCGAGACCGAGCGGTTCGACCATCCCCGCAAAATGACGCGCCGCCGGTCGCCCAAAGTCTTCCGGCACCACCGGCGAATAGGTCAAGATGCGCCCCGGCTTGCATCGCTGCAAATTGACCAGGAAAAGGCCGTCGGGATCGTAGAAGTAGGAGAGCACCAGATCGAAACTCCCGATGTAATCCATCCACGACGGATCGAGCACTGCGCGCGGCGTGAAGAAAGCGCTGAGCGGGCCATGATTCACCGAGCGAATCGCATTGAGGTAATAGCGATTCAGCGCGATCTCGGAGAGGCGGGGATGTCCCAGCACCTCGATATGGGCCTCGGGCCACCGCTCGCGCAACAGCCTCAAGGTCGGCAACGTCACGATAAAATCGCCTAAAGCGCCGCCACGGATAAACAAAATTCTCATAAAACAATGGGCATTCTTAAAACCTCGGCCGTCCGAAGCACCCCTCGACAGAAGTTGACTTCAGTATTATTCTGCTCACATGCGGATATATGAAGTCGTTATGCGGAGTGGAGCAAAGTCGGAGATCGCAGCGGAAGTTTTGCAGGATGACCCGGCCCTTGATCACAAGATTTACTTTTACCGCGATAATAGTCAGAAGCAACTCGTCGCCTTTTTCATCCGGGACGAAGTCGCGGGAATCATCCTGGGCCCCGACAACGTCAGCGGCGTGCCGCGCTACAAGTAACGAGTCGCCCTCGGCCGGGGGCGCTGTTCCCACTTGCTTTTGAGCTTCGTTTCGCGATGCTCTGGAGGCAGCGGTAATTTCACTATTTCCGTAGCCGTTTATGGGACCTCTTTTAATTGGCGTTCTTCTCTTTCTCGGATTCGGCGTCCTCATCGTGTTGGCCCTCGGCGGCATGGCGGTCGGCATCTACAACCGCCTGGTGGCGCTCCGCAACGAATTCAAGAATCAGTTCGCGCAGATTGATGTGCAGCTCAAGCGGCGGCACGATCTCATTCCCAACCTGGTCGAGACGGCCAAAGGCTACATGGCGCACGAACGCGGCACGCTCGACGAAGTCGTGGCGGCCCGCAACGGCGCCGTGAACGCGCGGCAGCAGGCGCAGAGCGATCCCTCCGACCCCGCCGCCGTCCAGAAAGTGGTGGCCGCGGAAGGCGCCCTCACGCAATCCCTCGGTCGTCTCTTCGCCGTGGCGGAAGCCTACCCGAATTTGAAAGCCAATGAGACGATGCTCCAGCTGCAAAGCCAGCTGACTGAAACGGAAAACGCCATCTCGCAGGCGCGGCAGGGCTACAACGAATCGGTGCGGGTTTACAATACCCAGCGCGAAATCTTTCCCAATTCACTCATTGCCGGCATGTTCAACTTCGCCCCGGCCAGCCTCTACGAGATCGCCGAACCGGGTGATCGCGAAGTTCCGAAGGTTTCCTTTACTTGAGGGCGTAAGGTTTCAGCTCATGGAGAAGTCCCTCTTCCAAAACAAGAATCCGGAGGGGGCATCGCCCACACCTTACGAGCTGATCGAGCCCGAAATCGTTCATCTCAAAAAGGGCTATTCCATCCGTTACGGCCCCAAGGCCCAAAGGAGAACTCCGCCCTGGGTCGTCATCCTCGCGTTCTGCGGCCTGACCTGGCTTTACCTCATGGATCCCGTTCTCCACGCCTGGTACAAGGGCGAAGCCGTCCACACCTACCTTTACCTTCACAACTACGGCTCCGGGCCGCTCGCCGATAGTCTCCTCGCCACCAAGCTCTTTTCCCCCGACGAGATCGATACCCTCAATCATCGGCAGGGCTCCTTTCAGGACTACTATCCGTCGCCCGACGCGGCCAACCGCGAGGCCCAGACCATTATCACTTACATCGCCAACCTGCGTCTCCTCCACGCCGGCAAGTATCAACAGCTCGATCCCGTCGGCCGGATGCGTTATCTCCTCTTCATCCGCACCGGACTCATTCTGCCGACCGACTGGACCTTTCTCGACCCCTCCGTCGGCAGTTAGCAGATAATAGGTGGTCCGCCGACATTACAAATCGGTAATATTTCACTCGACACCTCTCATCGCGCCGATCATGGTAGAATTGGAGCCCTTCGTGGCAGACAAAATGCATTGGATTGAGCAGAACCATGAAGCCACTGTTTCGCCCGTTTAAAAAGAGAAGCGGCCAGACCCTCGTGGAATATGCCCTGATCCTCGCCTTCATTTCCGTGGTAGCCATTTCCGTTCTGATGTCGCTCGGCCAACAAATCAGAGGCACCTACACCAAGATCTCCTCGGCCCTGGCCTCCGCCCAATCGAGCCATTAGAGCGCCGGAGATCGCAGGAATTCCGCGATCACCGCGCAGACCTGCTCGATCTGTTCTGCCGGGATCTCCGGGTAAATCGGAAGACTGATCACTTCGCCCGCCAGCCGATGCGCCCATGGAAAGTCCTCCGGCTTGTAGCCGAGACCGGCGAAACAGGCCTGCTCGTGCAGGGGGAGGGGATAATAGATTTCCGAGCCCACCCCCCGCGCCGTCAGATGCGCGCGAAAAGCCTCCCGCCGGCCCGCGCCAATCACGCGCAGCGTATATTGGTTCCAGATGGGACCGTTGTGGGGATAGGCCACCGGTAAAATCAGGCGCGCGGTCGTCTCCCCGGCGCCGGCGCTTGCGCAGCCGCAATTCGCCTCTGATGCGACCTCAACGCCGGGCAGTCGGGCCAGCCGCTCCGTATAAAGCGCAGCATTCCGGCGTCGTCCCGCGGTGTAGCCGTCGAAATGGGGCAGCTTCACCGCAAGCATCGCCGCCTGGAGCGCATCGAGCCGGAAATTGCCACCCACCACCTGATGATAATATTTTGGGTCCATCCCGTGGAGGCGAAGAATCTTCGCCCGCTCAAACAGCGCGGTGTCGTTGGTCAGGAGCGCGCCCGCATCGCCGAGGGCGCCGAGGTTTTTCGTCGGAAAGAAACTGATCGTGCCAAAATCTCCCAGCGTCCCCACCTGCGTGCCGCGATAGGTCGCGCCCATCGCCTGGGCCGCGTCCTCGATCACCCGCAGGCCATGTTGCCGGGCCAGGGCGAGCACCCCATCCATCTCCGCCGCCTGGCCGAAGAGATGCACCGGGATGATCGCCTTCGTCCGCGGCGTGATCCGCCGGGCCGCGTCGCGCACGTCGAGATTGAAACAGACCGGACACGAATCGACGAAAACGGGCTTCGCTCCCACCCGCGCCACGCAACCCGCCGTGGCAAAAAAGGTGAAGCTCGGACACAGCACCTCGTCGCCCGGACCGATGCCGAGCGCCATCAGCGCCAGGAGAATCGCGTCGGTGCCCGAACTGACGCCGAGGGCATGCTTCGCTCCCGTGAACTCGGCCAGCGCGCACTCGAACCGTTCGACTTCCGGCCCGAGGATGAAGTGACCCGAGCGCAGCACGCGCATGAAGGCTTCCTGCAGTTCCGGCTCCAGCGCGCCGTTCTGCACCTTGAGATCGAGCAGATTCACGTTCATCCCGGCATCATGCTCGAAGGAGGGACGCGATAAAAGCTCTTCGTATCAACTAAGCGGGATAGCGTCGGGCTTTTTAATCCGCCATCGCCGCGTGAACGAGAGTCGGCAGCACGTCAAAGGTCTTGCTCGCCATCTGCGCGAGCATAATCACGAGGACAAAATAACCGACGCCGATCACCACGCGCTGGATCGTCGTGCAGCCGAGGTCGGTCCGCGGCGCGCGCGCCCGGATCAGCAAAATGAATCGCGGTACCGCGAACGAAACCACGCAGAGCAGGACGAGGTTGAACGCATTCGCCAGTTCCAGGGCCGTGGCAAACAAGCCGAGCAGCCAGACCTGCGGCGCGAGGGCCGGTGCGATCCAGCCCCCTTCGAGATCGAGGATCGGGATCAGCGTGAAAAGATTATAAAAATAGCCGACGCATGCCATGCCGAGAAAAAGGGGATTGCCCACATGCACGGAGGTGTCCTGATATTTCGTCCACTCATAGATTCCGTGCAGCGCCAAGGAGACCGCCGTCCCGGTCAGTGGGCCCGCGAAGCCCACCACCGCATCGGTCCAGACGCGCCGCGGCAACGTCTCCAGAATCGCGGTGGCATTCGCCCCGAAACCGAAAAAGCGCAAGCGCAGCGGGAGCCTCAGCCTCCAGGCGACCACGATGGTCCCCAGCTCGTGAATCAATATCTGCAAAAAGATGCCCAGCGCCGACATCCAGCCGTAGGCGTCAATATCGTTCGGACCCAGCACCTTGGCGCCCGACGAAAGCAGCTCCGGGTGAAACAGCGCCATGAAAATCAGGATCGCGATCAGCAACGCCAGCCCCATGGCCAGTTGCTCCGCCCAAAGGCGATCGGGGGAAGGGGTCGTCGAAACGGATTTCTCGGGTTCACTCGCCATAGGTCAAACCACCCTAGCCTGCCCCGATGCCCGAGTCCAAATCAGAAATGATTTGGTCCGCGCCCGCCGTCGACGCTCACCGTTCCATTTCAAACGCGTAAGAAATTCCTTTTCATGACCTTCCGCACTTGTGCCGGCCACAGGAGCGGACATAGTAACCGGAGCATGACCCCCGAAGACCGCGACCTTCTTCTCTCGCTGCGCCGTCAGCAAGGGGAGCTCCAGCAAATGCTGGAAAGGCTCAACACCCAACTGGGCCTGTTGGAAGCGCGTGCGGGCACGGCCGTTCCCGATCTTTTCCCGCCCCTGCCACCCTTGCCGCTCGAACCGGCTCTTCCTCCCCTTCCGCCGCCATCCTCCGCCGAAGTCCAATTCCCTCCGATACCCGTCGCCGTCAGCCGCGCCCTACCTCCGCCACCGCCGGTTGCGAAGCCCCGGCCCTCGGTCGAGTTCCAATTTGGCCGTTGGCTCACCCGGATCGGCGCCCTCTTTGGCGTTATCTTTCTCGCCTTGATCCTCGCGTTGCCCCGGGTCCAGTCGCTTCTCGGCCACGCCGGTCTGCTCGCCCTGAGCGCCGCGATCAGCGTGGGCATCGTCATCCTCGGCGAGCGCATCGAGCGCAGGGGCACGGGCGGCTCGCTCCTTTTCGGACGCACGCTCACCGCCATGGCCCTGGCGTGGCTCTATCTCACTGCTTACGCGGCTTATTTCTACGAACCGCTCCGCGTCATCTCCAGCCCCCTCGTCGCCGGCCTGCTCCTGCTCCTCTGGTCAATCTACGTCTTCCTCCTCGCCGAGCGGAAGAAGTCGCAGTTCCTCGGGCTCTTCGCCATCACGCTCGCCTACATCGGCACCGGCCTCAATCCCATCGGCTCGTTCACCATGGCCGCCGACCTGGTGCTCACTGCCACCGCGGCGGCCTTCCTGCTGCGCCACGGCTGGGCCGCGGTCTCCACCTTCAGCATCGTCGGCACCTATCTCGCCCTCTTTCGCCGGCTCGTCATCGATGAAAACGGCGAGCTCGTCCTCGACACCAGCCGCACGCTCCACTACTGGCCCTACGCGGTTTATCTCACCTTGGCGTGGTTCATCTTCACCACGGCCATCATCCTCACGCTCTCGCCCGCTTTTCGCGGCGGCAAACGGCTCGCCGTGCTCAGCCTGAACAACGGCGCCCTGGCCGGGCTGCTGGCCCTGACCGCCTACCTTGCCGGATACGGCGCCAGCGCCATCGGCTGGTCGCTCTTCGACACCGGGTTCGTCTTCCTCGTCACCTCCCGCTTCGCCGGTTTTGCCGCCATCGATCCGGTCGAGGTCATGGGCGCTTACGCCGCGCAGGGGCTCGCGCTCCTCACCGCCGGGATCATCGTCATCTACACGGGCGTCACCCGCAGCGTCCTGCTGCTGCTCGAGGTCTTTCTCCTCGGCGTCGCGGGCGCCTTTTCCGGCGACCGGATCCTCACCATCAGCACCTACATCGCGGCCTTCTTCGCCGCCCTCTTTACGATCTGGGAAATCGCCGTCTACGCGCATCATCCGTGGCTGCTCGGATTCGGCGGCGCGGTCATCATGTTGATCAACGCCTGGTCCTCGCGCGGCGAGATCCGGCACAGTCCCCAGGCGCGCAGCAGCATCGTCCTTTCCACCTCCTGCTATTGCGTCTTCGCCCTCGGCCTGATCTTCACCGCGCTCAGCACGGAACTGAACGACAGCACCCTGCCGCCGGCGCTTGCTCTCGTCGCGCTCGCGCTCACCTTCTCCATTTATCAAGTCTCGCTCTTCGAGCTGCCGTCCTTGGCCCAGACCCTCCTGCTCGCCGCGCTGGTGCTGGTCCTCTTTCCCGCCGAAACCGGCGAGGAGCTGCCCTGGTGGAGCACCGGCTGCGTCGCCGCAGTCACCCTTCTCCTCGTCACTTGGTGGTCGCGCCAGCGCATCACCCGGACCGGTGCTTGGACCATCGTCCTGACCTTCCTCTACGCACTCGCCCTGGCCGACCTCGCCCATCTCGCAGTCCGTCCCTACCTCGACGCGCAAGGCTGGATGATCGCCGCCAGCCTTCTCTCCGTCGTCTTCCTTGTCTACGGCGCCTTCACCCGCGTCTGGCCGGTCGCCGCGGTGGGCCAGCTCTTTCTCGCCCTCGCCCTCTACCATTTTTTCTTCCCGCCCGACCGCAACGTTTTTCCCTGGACCTGGTGGGCCGCGGCCGTCCCGGTAATGGCCCTCTTCGCCACCGCGCGCGCCGCCCACGAATGGCTTCGTCTCTTTCCGGAGATCCATGACTCCTTGCGGGAAAAGCTCCGCCTGCTCGCTTACGGCTATCAGCTTCTCGCGCTGGCCGCGCTGGTTCGCTGGGTTTTTGGCGTCGTTTCAACCGGGCACCAGATCGCCGCCTTTCTTTTCCTTGGCACGCTGCTCCTTTCCGTCAATGTCCGCCGCTTTAGCGCCTTCGGCATCCGCTGCAGCTTTCTCCTCAGCGCGATCGGCATGGTTATTTACCTCGAAAATGTCCCGGCGCAGGCCCACGCCATGGCGACCTTCCTCAACGCCCTTGCCCTGCTCCTTTTTCTCGCCCAACCGGCGCTCCTTCGCCATCAGGGTAGAGCCTTCGTTACGCCGCTCGAGAGCTGGACGCTCATTCTCTCTTCCGTCGGCACGGGCTGGCTCTTCGTCTCTTCCTGGGTCTGGACGCGGATGAGCCCGCACGACCTCACCATGGGCTGGGCGGTTTATGCCCTCTTTCTTTTTCTCTTCGGACTTCTCGTCGGGGAACGGCGCCTGCGCTGGTGTGGACTGGCCATCCTCATCTCCGCCATCGTCCGCGTGTTCTGCAGCGACTTCTGGGGCCTTTCCAACGGCTATCGCGTTCTTACTTTCCTCGTCCTTGCGCTCGTCACCCTCGGCCTCGGTTACGTCATTCTGCGCCGCTCTTCCACCGAATAAACTTCAGGAGACGCATATCCGGTGAATAACTTTCTCTTTCCTGCTGGTAACTCCGATAACTTTGACTTCGCCCGGGTTGGTCGTGGCTTCTCGTTGTCCTATTCACATCCTTCTTTCCTCGCACTTCGTTACAAACACGTCACTTTTAACGATCCTCGTGCTTATTCACAGCTATAAGACGGAGAATAAACCATTGTTTTTTTCCCTCAAACCTTCTTAATACCGTCTGGCTATGAAATGTGTCATCTCGCGGGAAGCGCTCCTCTCCGGTCTTCAAATCGTCCAAAACGTGGTCAGTACTCGGACCACCCTTCCCATCCTCGGCAACGCCCTCGTGCAAGCGGCCGATGGCAAGCTCATCATCTCCACCACCGACCTCGACACCGGCATTCGCGCCTCCGTCGATGCCGAGATCGTCAAGGGCGGCGCCACCACGCTGCCCGCCCGGCGTCTCTTCAGCATCATCCGCGAATTACCCGCGGCGGAACTGACCCTCGAAGTCGATTCCAAGCAGGTCGCCACCATCACCTCCGGCTCCTCGTTCTTTCGCATCATGGGCCTGCCCGAGGAAGACTTTCCGCCGTTTCCCAAGGGTGACGGAGCCAAGACCTTCAAGCTAACCCAGGGAGTCTTTCGCGACATGCTCAAGCGGACCGCCTACGCCATCTCCACCGACGAAAGCCGCTACGTCCTCAACGGCGTCCTGCTCAGCTTCAAGGAAAATAAACTCTCGCTCGTCGCCACCGACGGCCGCCGTCTCGCCCTCGTCGAGCAGGACATCGAGTTTCCCAAGGGCAGCGAAGTCGAGGCCATCCTTCCCACCAAGGCCGTGCAGGAACTGCAGCGCATCCTCCGCGACGAGGAACCGCTCACCATCAGCTTCGCCGAAAACCAGGTGTCCTTCGATCTCGGCAACACCTTCCTTTACTCCAAACTCATCGAGGGAAACTATCCCAACTACAAGCAGGTCGTCCCCGCCGAGGCCAAGGAACGGATCGTCCTCGAACGCGAATTGTTCCTCAACGCCGTCCGCCGCGTCGCGCTTCTCTCCAGCGAGAAATCGAATTCGGTCAAGCTCATCTTCAGCAAGAACAACCTCGATATCACCGCCAACACCCCCGAGGTAGGCGAGGCCAAGGAATCGATGGCCATCACCTACAAGGGCAAGGAATTCAACATCGCCTTCAATCCCGAATTCCTCATGGACCCGCTCAAGAACATCGAGTCGGACGAAATCTTCTTCGACTTCATTGACGAGCTCAGCCCCGGCGTGATCAAGTACAAGCGTCCCTTCCTCTACGTCATCATGCCCATGCGCACGGCGTAGGCTAAACTTCTGACCGACCGTTCAATAGGGATCAGGCCATGCCCCTTTTGATCAGCAAAAACGGAAAACAGCTTGGGCCCTACAGCCTCGACGAGGCCCGCGCGCTCGTCCTCAGCGGGGAGCTCACGGCCGGCGACTGGGCCTGGCCCGACGGCGCGACCGAGTGGGTCCACCTGAAAGACGTGCCTGGCTTTTCCTCCGCGGCCTCCGCCCCGCCCGGTGCGCCTCCTGCGCCGACCGCTTTCGTCGCGGCGGCGGAACAGGAATTATGGAGTGGTCATCCCTCCCAGGTCCTCAACTTCAGCATCTATCTTTTCTGGGCCCTCGTTCTGGCCGTCGCGCTCGTCGTGGCCCTTTACTTTGCCGATTCGCATCGCTGGGGCCTCCTGATTTTCGGCATCGTCGGGCTCGTTGCTCTCGTCAATGTCGCCATCGCCTATCTCCATCTCCACGCCATCGAATACGTCGTCACCACGCAGCGCGTCCGCGTCATCTCGGGCATCTTCAGCAAGGACATCCAGGAAATCGAGCTGTTCCGGGTCAAGGACACCATGGCGCATCAATCGTTCTTCCTTCGGCTTTTTGGCCTCGGCACCATCACCGTCATCAGCGGCGACGAACGCCATCCCCGCCTCATCTTGTCGGGCGTTCCCGACGCCATCGAATTGCGCGAGAAATTGCGGCAGGAGGTCATGACGCTCCGGCAACGTTTTGGTGTGCGCGAACTCGATGTTATGTAGATTTGAGCCATGCGTCCGCTGAAAATTGCTCTCCTTTCGAGCTGGTATTGGGAGGAGAATCGCCGCTTCGGCCACGATAACCCGGAGGGCGGCGCCACCCAGCAGCTCGCCGAGGCGGTCGCCGCGCTCGGCCACGAAGTCGTCGTGCTGAGCCAAAGTTCCGAGCTAAGGAAAATGAAGAAGTCGCAGGTCGGTGTGCTCGAAACCTGGCTCTCGCCGCGCGACAAACGCCGCGACCTCTTCACCGGCCTGCGCGACAAATGGGTCAAGCGCACCTATTCCCACCGCAAAGTCTACACCGACGCCTTCGCCTTGCGCGATTTCCTCGCCCGGCGCGGACCCTTCGACGTCTTGTGGGCGCAGGCCGAGTCGCCCGACGGCCTCGTCGCCGCCATCGCCGCGCGTCTCGGCGTGAAGCTGCCGCCCGTTCTCGTCCAAGTCCAGGCTCTGCGGTACCGCTTCGAGAAAGGCGCGCCGATCTTCACCGATCGCCTCCCGCTTGGCCTCGCGTTTCGGAAGGCGGCCCGCATTCTGGCCAATTCGGAAATGGTCGCCGGCCTCCTTCACCGCTACACTCTTCCCGGCCAGAGCGCCGAGGATCTCCAGGCCAAGGTCCACGTCGTTTATCCCAATCTCCAGCGATCGTTTCTCCGGGCCGCGCAGGAAAGCCCCGTCTCGTCCACGCCCATGATCGACCGCGTTCTTTTTCTCGGCGCGCTCAATCCGGGCAAGGGGGCGCTCGCCTTCCTCAAGGCCGTGCCAAAAACCGAAGTCTCCAAGAGAAGCGCCAGCTTCGCGGTCATCGGCGATTTCACCGAGGACGACAAGCGCTTCATACGCCGCTGGGACGAGGCGAAGGAAGCCACGCGCGTCAAGACCCTCGGCGCCCGGATCGAGTACCTGGGTCGCGTCACTCCGTTCGAGGTCATCCGCCAGATCAAGCTGGCCCGCGTCGTCGTCATCCCGTCGCTCTTCGACGCCTTCTCGCGCGCCCTGGTCGAGGCGCTCATCCTCGGCCGCCCCGTCATCACCACCGACAAGGTCGGCGCCGCCCCGCTCGTGCGGGAGCACCAGTGCGGCATCATCGTCCCGCCCCACGATTCCGATTCCCTCGCCCGCGCCATCGACGCCGTCCTCAGCCCCATCGTGCCTTTCGCCGAGAACGCCCTCCATCTCGGTCCGCGCCTGCTCCACGAATTTTCGCCCGACGCCATCGCCCTCCAGATCGCCCATCATCTCTCCGAAATCGCCGCTCCGGCGGCCTGACGCTCCATTTCTCCCATGCCCGACCGCGAACACACCCTCTACCTCCTCGACGGCATGGCGCTGGTTTACCGCGCCCACTTCGCCTTCGCGACCAACCCCATCCGCACCGCGGCCGGCCGCAACACCTCCGCCATCTACGGCTTCACCAACACTCTGCTCGAACTTCTCACCAAGCAGACGCCGACCCATCTCGCCGTCGTCTTCGACACCGCCGCGCCCACCGCGCGCCACACCGAATTTCCGGCCTACAAAGCCCAGCGCGAGGAAATGCCCGAGGAACTTTCCTCCGCCATCCCCGACGTCAAGCGGCTCATCCGCGCCTTCAACCTGCCCGTGCTCGAGCTCGACGGCTACGAGGCCGACGACATCATCGGCACGCTTGCTCGCGAAGCCTGCGCCGCCGATTTCGTCACGTTCATGGTCACGCCGGACAAAGACTTCGGCCAGCTCGTCAACGAATGCGTGAAAATTTATCGCCCCTCGCGCATGAGCGACGCCGCCGAAATTCTCGGCGTGCCCGAAGTGCTCGCCAAGTGGGGCATCCAGCGCACCGACCAGGTCCGCGACATCCTCGGCTTTTCCGGCGATGCCTCGGACAATATACCGGGCATTCCCGGCATCGGACCCAAGACCGCGCAGAAACTCATCGCGCAATACGACTCGCTCGAAAACGCGCTCGACCACGCCGCCGAGCAAAAAGGAAAGCTCAAGGAATCGCTCGAGAAATTCCGCGACCAGGCGCTTCTCTCCAAGCGGCTCGCCACCATCGACGTCAACGTGCCGCTCCCCTTCGAGCCCGAAAAACTCCGCATCGGCCCGCGCGACGAACCGGCCCTGCGCGCTCTTTTTGCCGAATTCGAATTCAACACCCTTGGCCGCCGCCTCTTCGGCGACAGCTTCAAAGCGGGCCGTGGAGGCGCTTTCGAGGTAGCCGCCGCTGTCCCAGCGGCGAGTCGCGTAAGCGACTCTTTAAAAATCAGTCATCCTGAGCCTGTCGAAGGACCTCTAACTATTTCTTCCGCAGCCAAAGCGGTTCCCGAAAATCCTCCGATCCCACCGGTTCCCGTCGCCCTCCGCACCATCGACGACGCGAAGCCCGATTACCAGATCATCACCGATAGAGAGAAGCAGGCCGCCTACCTGAAGTCCATCGAGCCGACACGAACATTGGGATTTGCGATCGACCTGACTTCCCATCCATCCGGCAGCACCGTGCGCGGGCTTGCCTTTTCCAATCAAGCGGGTGTTGGTCGGTATCTTCCGGTTCCAGAGCAAATCGGCGCCGCTTCAAAACTGGGAGCGGTATTCAATGGCTTCGCCGCCCGATCCGAAGTGAGCTTTATCGGCCACGATTTAAAACCGGGCCTGCGCGTTTTCTTGGGCAGGCTCCCGCAATCCGATAGCGCGGCGATCTTCGACACCGCGCTGGCCCACTCCGTCGTCTTCCCCGATCTCCGCCACACACTCGAATTCGTCGCTGAATCGCTCCTCAACTACACGCCCATCCCGGCGGAGAAAGCCGCGGGCCAGCAGGATTTTCTGACCGAATTGGAAGCGCCCGACGTCGCGCAACTCAGCGCACGGAGAACGATGGAACGCGCCGACCTCGCCCTGCAACTTCACGCCAAGCTCGCTCCGCTCCTCCAGGAATCGGGCCAGGAACGGGTCTTCACTGAAATCGAATCGCCGCTTCTGCCCGTCCTTGCCGCGATGGAAAACGAAGGCATCCGCCTCGACCCGGCGGCGCTGGACGACGTCGGCAAAAAGCTCCGCGCCGACATCGCGCGCCTCGAAGCTTCCATCTACGAGCACGCCGGAACCACCTTCAACATCGGCTCGCCCAAGCAGCTCGGCGAAATCCTCTTCGGCAAACTTGCGCTCAGCAAGGACGCGAAGAAAACCAAGACCGGCCAATACTCGACCGACGAAGCCACCCTCAGCGCGCTGGCGCCGCTTCATCCCATCATCGCTGAAGTGCTCGAGCATCGCGAAGCGAGCAAGCTCCTTTCCACCTACATCGTCGCCCTGCCCACCGCCATCTCGCCCGTCGACGGCCGCATCCACACCACCTTCTATCAGCTCGCCACCACCACGGGACGGCTCAACTCGCAGGACCCGAATCTCCAGAACATCCCGATCCGCACCGCGCAGGGCCGCGAGATCCGCCGCGCCTTCGTCCCGCGCGAGGGCGATTACCAGATCCTCTCCGCCGACTATTCGCAGATCGAGCTCCGCATTCTCGCCGCGCTCACCCAGGACCCCGGCCTGCTCGAGGCGCTCACCAGCGGCGAGGACATCCACCGCGCCACCGCGGCGCGCGTCTTCAACCTGCCGCACGCCGAGGTCACCAAGGCCCAGCGCAACCAGGCCAAGATGGTCAACTACGGCATCAGCTACGGCATTTCCGCGTTTGGGCTTTCGCAGCGTCTCGGCATCGGCCGCGCCGACGCCAAGGCGCTCATCGACGGCTATTTCACGCAATATCCCGGCATCAAAAAGTACATGACCGACACCGTGACGCAGGCCCGCGAGCGCGGTTACGTCGAGACCATCACCGGCCGCCGCCGTTACCTGCACGACCTCCGTTCCGCCAACGCCACCGTGCGTGCCGCCGCCGAGCGCAACGCCATCAACATGCCGATCCAGGGCTCCTCCGCCGACCTAATCAAGATCGCCATGGTCCACATCGCGCGCGTCGCCCGCGACGAAAGCTGGCGCACGAAACTCCTGCTCCAGGTCCACGACGAACTTGTCTTCGATCTCTACCTGCCCGAGAAGGCGCGCGTCCTCGAAATCGTCCACGACCGGATGAAGCATGCGCTGCCCGATCTCCGCGTCCCCATCGTCGTTGAGACCGGCCTCGGCGCGAACTGGCTCGAAGCGCACTGATCAGGGAAAAAGTGAAAGGGTAAAAGGGGAAAGGGCGGATTTCAAACGCAGTCCTTTCCACTTTTACCTTTTTCCTTTTACCCTGCTCCCCATGCAGATCGCGCTCATCTTCGTCCTCCTCCTGACCTTCGTGTTCGGGCTGGGACTTCTCGCGCGCCGGCTCTCCATTCCGTATCCGATCCTTTTCGTTCTCGGCGGCCTGCTCATCGGCTTCATTCCGATCCTCCCCACGCAACTCACGCTCGATCCCGATCTCATCTTTTTCGTCTTCCTGCCGCCGCTCCTCTACATCCAGGCCTTCTACACCTCGTGGCGCGACTTCCGTTTCTACCTGCGGCCCATCCTCCTTCTCGCCATCGGCCTCGTCGTCGCCACCACCGTCACCATCGCCTACGTCGCGCACTGGCTCATCCCCGGCCTGCCGCTCGCCGCCGGATTCGTCCTTGGCGCCATCATCTCCCCGCCCGACGCCGTCGCCGCCGCCGCGATCGCGCAACGCCTCGGCCTGCCCCGCCGCGTCGTCACCATTCTCGAGGGCGAAAGCCTCGTCAACGACTCGACCAGCCTCGTCATCTTCAAGGTCGCGCTCGTCGCGCTCGGGGTGATCGCTCCGCTTTCCGGTCACATCTGGGTGCCGGGCGAATTTATCTACGTCTCGATCGGCGGCATCGCCGTCGGCCTCGTGGTCGGCCGGGCCATCGGCTGGGTCCGACGGCGCGTCATGGACGACGGCCCGCAAATCTTCCTCACCGTTTCCCTGCTCACGCCCTACGTCAGCTATCTTCTCGCCGACCGGTTCTGCCACGTCTCCGGGGTCCTCGCCGTCGTCGCGACGGGACTCTATCTCGGTTGGGAAGCGCCCGACGTTTTGAACTCCGGTATTCGTCTCCAGGCCCAGGCGGTCTGGGAAATGATCATCTATCTCCTCAACGGCATCGTCTTCGTCCTCATCGGGCTCCAGTTGCCGGGCATCCTCCACAGCATGCAGGAAAACTGGTGGCCGCGCCCGTTCCTCTACGCCGTCATCATCAACGCCATTTGCATTCTCATCCGCCTCGCCTGGATTTTTCCCGGCGCTTATCTCCCGCGTTTGTTCAGGCACATCCGCGAGCGAGAGGAGATGCCCGACTGGCGCCAGGTCGTCATTGTCGGCTGGTCCGGCATGCGCGGCATCGTCTCGCTCGCCGCGGCCCTCGCGCTCCAGGGCTATCCCGATTTTCCCCGCCCGCATCTCGTCCAGTTCCTCGCCTTCAGCGTCATCCTCACCACGCTTGTTTTCCAGGGACTCACCCTGCCTCCGCTGATCCGCTTCCTCGGCGTGGGCGACGACGGCATTCCCGCCCGCGAGGAACTCGAAGCGCGCAATCTGATCTCCCAGGCCGTCTTCGAAAAAATCGAAAAAATGCGCCGCGAAGAAAAATTTCCCGCGTCGGCCATCGACGCGGTCGAGAACTCTTATCGCGAACGGGCCCTCATTTTACAGGACGACCTCGCCGACGAGCTCGGCTGGAGCGACCGGCGTCATCACGTCCTGAGCGTGCGCCGGCTGCGGCGTCTCGCCATCGCCACCCAGCGCCGCGCGCTCCTTGGCATGCGCCGTGACGGGTTGATCGGCGACGACGTCATGCACAAGATCGAGCATGAACTCGACCTCGAGGAAGTCGGACTTAAAGGTTAGGCTTGGCCGCGCCCGAAGCTGAAAATTTATTGAACCCAAACGCGCCGCCGAGCGTCATATTCATGAGATGAAAAAGAGCCTCGTTTGCCTCGTGCCCGCGCTCGCTCTGCTCGTGGCCTCGTCCCCGGCCGGGCGCGCCGACCAATTCACCCAGATCCAGGATTGTCCCTATACTTATTGGGTGCCCGCGCCGACGCCCGGTTACGCCGCCGCGCCGCCCCCGCCTTATTATTATGGCCCTCCGCCCCCCGGTTATTACAGTTCACCGCCCCCGCCGCCCCTCGTCCACTTCTTCATCGGCTTCCACTTTCATTAGGTAGTCGTCGGACCTGCAGGCGGCAGTATGGCGGTGGGCTACCGGCCTACGAAAGCGAGCTTGTCCCGCCACGAAAGCGCGCGGAATTCGCGCAACGTTTCATGCCGAAGCTCGATCGGCACGCGCCGCAGATGACGCAAAAACCCGAGCGCGCAGCGTTGCGCCGCGCCGTACCGGTCGCGCAGGCGAGGGGAGGCAAAACGGCGATAACTGCTGTCGAATAATTGGCGCCGCAGCCACGCGCCGACCGGACGGGGAATTTTCCCCCGCTCGCCGCAGAGCACATGCGCGAATTTGCTCAGCACGAGATAAGTGTCGATCCGCGCCTGCGTCTCGAGATTCCGCGCGTAGGCCTCGCTCCCGATTTCGCGCTCGCCTTCGTGGAAGAGCAGCGCCGCCTGGACGCCGTGCGCGATCTCCTCGATGAAGGTAATCAGCGCCGAAATGTTCCGCTCGTTCAGCGTCCGGCGCGGATCGTTCGCCTCGAGCTCGGCGATCACCGGGCGTGAATAAAAAATCGCGACGTAAAGCGAATCGCCCGCCTGCCGGAGAAAAGTCCGGCCGCCCGGGGCCAGGTGCGCGGCGCTCTCCCCGGCCAGGCGATTCAGCGCGGCGCAACGGCCCTCGCCGATAAGGCACGATTCCAGGTTGATCGAAACGGGCGCGTAGGTGCGCTCCAGCAACGTCTGGATTTCGCGCAGCAGCGTCATGTCGGTGGAATCAGGATCGAGGGCGTTTCGTGCAGGTGGAGCAGCGAATCGGTCAGGTCGTTGAGCGCCAGGCGCACGCGGCGAAACTCGGCGCCGAGCAGCTTGAAGATGTCCTGAAGCTGCGTCCGCCGCGCCTGCGGATGGTCGGCCATGCGCAGGTAGGTCGATTGCCCGACCGCCTCGTAAAAGCTCAGGCTCGGCGCGCCCCGCCGCTGGACGTGCGCATGCACCCGCTCGGCGAACATCCCGCTGAGAAACAGCGCGTAGTCGGCCATGTGGACCCGCACCAGGAAGGCCTGTTCCGGCGAGCAATGGCTGGCCTGCGTCATCAGGTCGGAGATGTAGGTGAAACTCCGCGCCGTGGGGCCCTGGTCCCCGGGCGTCCCGGGCGCGCGCAGCTGGCTGATGTGGGAAAAAGCGAGCAGCAGCGCGGCGACATAATCGGTCAGCGCCCGCTCGTCGAGCGACGCGCGCCGCAAAACGCGGCGGGTCAGGATATAGAAATAAAACGCGGCCGAGACCTTGAGGCAACCTGCCTGGTCGACCACGGAGTTATAGATCAGGTCATGATCGAGAATGGCGTCGCGCTCGGCTTCGTCGCTCAAAAGGGAGACGAGGGAAACGGCGTCGCGCTGCGATTTGGCCAGCACCCGGACCACAAAGGAAAAATCATCCGCGGTGAATTGTGCGCGGCAGTTCGCTTGAATCACGTTCCTCAATGTAGCATAGGGAGTGCCAGCTTGCGAGGGGAAGGGGGAGGCGACCTCAAACGAACACCCGCTCCAAAAACTCGCCGAGCTGTTTCGCATGCTCCAGGCCGCCGCGAAAGGCAATGTGCCAGTCGGGCCGGACCAGATAAAGGCAGGGCGAGGTCGCGACTCCATATTTGTCGTGCACGTAATGTTCGCGATCCATCAGCACATCGGCCGCCCAATTTTCGTGCACCGGTACGGGCGGATCGCCGCAGAGAATCAGGTGAATCGCCACGCGCGTTCCGTAGCGTCCGGCGACGGGACCACTAATGCGTTCCAGCGACTCGATATCGTCGACCGACGGCGTCACGCCCGCGAAAAGCAGCAGCGTCCAGCGCGTGCCGTGGAGCACGTCGAACAGCCGCGCGGTGCGCCGTTCCGGCATCCGCACCAGCGGGGCGTCGGGCGCGCGATCGCCCGGCGCGGGGCCGTGGCTTCCGCCCTGGTCCTCGCTCAGCGCGCTAGCGGGATAGGCCACCTTCATTTCGGCCAGCGTGTTGCGGATCAGCTTTTGAAACGTCTCCAGGCTGAACAGCGTCGGGCCGAGCAGTTCGAGCGTCATCCGCTTGGCCGCGTGGGGCTGCACCAGCAGATGAAAACCAAAGTCGGTGCCGCGGATCAGCGCCTGGTCCGCCGGATGCCGTTCGGTCATGTAGGTGTCGAGCAATTCGGGACGCGCCTCGCCCTTCGCCACGGCGGCGAGCTTCCAGCCGAGATTAAACGCGTCGTGCATGCCGTAATTCATCCCCTGTCCGCCGATGGGAATGTGGACGTGCCCGGCGTCCCCGGCCAGGAAGGCGCGTCCGTCACGAAAAGTGGCCGCGAGCCGGTGACCCGAGCGGAAGCGATTGAACCAGACCGGATCGTATAGTTCCGCCGCCGGGTCGGCGATGGCCCGGACCAGCTCCTGAATTTCCTCCAGCGTCGGCGGAGTGTGGTTTTCCGGGTCGCGGTCGTTCCGCGCGCAGATGATCCGGTAATGGCCCTCGGCGTCGTAGGCGAAGAACATCAGGATATGCTCCTCCGCGAGGAACTGGTAGCCGTAGCCGTGCGGATAGGTCCAGCGCACCTTCGCGTCGCACTGGAGAAACTCCTTGCCGGGATAACGCTCGCCGGGGAAGGGAATGTGGAGCGCCTCGCGGGTCATGCTCGCCGATCCCTCGCAGCCGACCGTCCAGCGCGCCGTGGCAATTTCTTCGCGGTTGCCCTCGCCGAGATGCCGCAGCCGCACCCGGACTTCGTTTGCGTCCTGCTCCAGGCCGACGGCCTCCACCGAACGCTCGACCTGGCCGCCGAGGCGGGTGAAATGCTCGGTGAGCAGCCGTTCCGTGATCTGCTGGCCGAGCGTGCGCGGCATCGGGTAGGGGCTGTCGACCCCGCCGACATCGACAAAGCCGATCCGCTTGCCGAACGCCCGGACATGGATGCCCGGGAAAGCATAGCCTTCCTTCAGGAAACCGCCGACCGCGCCCATGGCCGACAAGATTTCCAACGTGCGGACGTGGACGATCGCGGCGTTGGGATGCTGGTGCGGCTCGGCCCTTTTTTCGACGAGGCGGACATTCGCGCCGTGGCGCTTCAACTCGCACGCGAGGGTCAGCCCCACCGGTCCCGCACCGATCACCAGGACATCCGTTTTTTCGGGCGAGGTCATGGGTTAACAATAGCCGCTCCTGCGGAAGACAATAACGAAATTAGGGGGATGGGGTTGAATTGGAGTTGGCATTCAGGTTGCGGCATCTCTTTAAGAGACGCAGACCAAGCACGTACAGAATGACACCCGTGACGGCGACCAAGGGCACCATGACACCCACGGAAATAGCGGCGACATCCAACGGCATCTTACCGGTCAAGTATTCGACCAAACCGAACAGGAACATTCCAGGAACTCCAGAAATCATGAGCATGATACCTGATGAACACATCAGGCTGACTACGACCTCATATTTGGATCGCGCGCGCATTTAAGTCTAAAATTCCGAAAATTCCGCAATTTCGTCAAACTCTCTGCGTTATCGAATGAGAAATCCTCAAATCCGCGGCGGCTCCCACTTGGTAAAATCGGGCGGCGTCCGACCCTCGTCCAGGTCGATGAAGTCGAACATGGTGGCCGCTTCCCGGTCGCGAGCCTCCAGCCCGGCTTCCTTCAGCCGAAAAGCGACCCGCTCGCTCGCTTCGTCGCGCCAGCCGCGCTTCAGCATGAATCCGCTCCAGACTTCGATCTGCTCCTCGTTCGGCTTGTGGCCGTTGACCAGGCACCAATCGAGCACCGCCTCGTCCAATTTGCCGGCGAGAACGAGCTTCTTCACGTCGTCGTAATTGACGCCGAGAAAATTAAGGCAGCGCCCGTCGAACCCGCTCCCGAGATGTTCATGATAGGGCTGCGGCAACGTGCCCGCGGCGTGGAGCCGGATTTTGTCGAGCATCCTTGGAAAATAAACCAGCCCCTTCAAGGCATCATAGGGACTGCGCGGTACTTGTTCGGCCATTCCCAACTCTATTCCGGTTGGAACTTATTGCAACCGCGCCCACGGATCGCTAGTCAGGGGCTATGGAAACGAAAAGCGCATCGTTTGTCGCCTCGATTTTCGCCCTCTGTCTGTTGACCGGCGTGGCCTTGCGCGCCGACGATCCCACGCCGCCGCCCCGCCCCTCGCTCGACACCATCGCGGCCATGGCCACGACCCTCAAATGGCAGACCGGAACCGTTACGCTCCAGGACGGCCTGGCCAAAATCGACCTCACCAACGACTTCCGGTTTCTCGGCAGCGACGACGCCCGCAAGGTCCTTCACGATATCTGGGGCAATCCGGACGATCCCAATGTTCTCGGCATGATTTTTCCCAAGGATAAAGGCCCCATCGATCACGGCACCTGGGCCGTCACGGTCAAGTACGAGAACGGCGGCTACGTGAAGGACGATGACGCCGGGAAGATCAATTACGACGACCTGCTCAAGAAAATGCAGGAACAGGCCCGGGAAGTCAGCCCCGAGCGGGTCAAGCAGGGCTACCCCAGCATCGAGCTCGTCGGCTGGGCCGCGCCGCCCCGCTACGACCAGGCCACCCACAAGCTCTATTGGGCCAAGGACCTCAAGTTCGGCGACGAGCCGCAGGACACGCTCAACTACGACATCCGCATTCTCGGCCGCCGGGGCGTCCTGGTCCTCGGGGCCATCGCGCCGATGCGGCTCTTTCCCGAGATCGACCAGAAGGTGCCGCAAATTCTCGCCATGGTCGATTTCCAGCCCGGCAACACCTACGGCGATTTCGATCCCAAGGTCGACAAGGTGGCCGAGTATGGGCTCGCCACCCTCATCGCGGGCGGCGCGCTCGCGGCGGCGGTCAAGCTGGGACTGCTCAAGGGCCTCTGGGTCGGCGTCCTCGCGCTGAAAAAGTTCATTATCATTGGGGTGGTCGCGATCGTCGCCGGATTCAAAAAAATGATGGCCCGATTCAGCGGGAAATCCTCAACGCCCGATCATCTCCTGCCGCCCCCGGGCAATCCTCCGCCTCCGCCTGCTACTTAATTCGCTGCGGTCAGGCCATTTGTGTTACAAATCAAGGGCCTTCCTTTTTTCCCGTTGACGCTGACGGGTGACGGCCTAGTTTTTGCTACGCCACTGGCACCTTTATTCGGTTAAACTACACTACAAGAGATAAGACTATGACAAAAATCGGCATCAACGGCTTTGGGCGCATCGGACGACTCGTCTTCCGCGCGATCGCGGAACAGGGATTACTCGGCAAAACCGTCGATGTCGTCGCGGTGAACGATCTGGTGCCAGCGGACAACCTCGCCTACCTGCTCAAGTACGATTCGACGCAGGGCAAGTTCAACGGCACGGTCACGAGCGAAAAGTCTTCACCCGACCTGCCCGAGGACGATGTCCTAGTCGTCAACGGCTACAAGATCAAGTGTCTCGCTGTCCGGGAAGGTCCCGCCGCGCTCCCCTGGGGCAAGCTCGGCGTCGAATATGTCATCGAGTCGACCGGTCTTTATACCGAGGCCGAGAAGGCCAAGGGCCACATCACCGCCGGCGCCAAGAAGGTCATCATCTCCGCCCCGGCGAAGGGCGAGGACATCACCGTCGTCCTCGGCGTCAACGGCGACCAGCTCGATCTCGCCAAGCACAACATCATTTCCAACGCGAGCTGCACGACCAACTGCCTGGCCCCGATCGTCCATGTCCTCCTCAAGGAAGGCTTTGGCGTCGAGGAAGGCATCATGACCACGGTCCACAGCTATACCGCCACGCAGAAGACGGTTGACGGTCCCTCCAAGAAGGACTGGAAGGGCGGACGTTCCGCGGCGATCAACATCATCCCCTCCACCACCGGCGCCGCCAAGGCGGTCGCGCTCGTGCTCCCCGCGATCAAGGGCAAGCTCACCGGCATGTCGTTCCGCGTGCCGACGCCGACCGTCTCCGTCGTCGATCTCACGGTCAAGACGACCAAGGAAACCAGCTACAAGGAAATCTGCGCGGCGATGAAGAAGGCGAGCGAGACCTACCTCAAGGGCATTCTCGATTACACTACCGACGAAGTCTGCTCCTCCGACTTCATCCACAACACGCACTCGAGCATCTTCGACGCCGGGTCGGGCATCGAGCTCAACAGCAAGTTCTTCAAGCTCATCAGCTGGTACGATAACGAATGGGGCTACTCCAACCGTTGCGTCGATCTGCTGAAATTGATTATTAAGTAAGAGTAAGCACAGATTTATACGAATGATCCGTATCCCATACGGCTGATTCGCCTGATTCGCTTATTTTTTTTATTCCACAAGATTATGGCCAAAATCACCCTTCGCGACCTCGAGCTCAAAGGCAAGCGCGTCCTCGTCCGCGTTGACTACAACGTCCCTCTTCAAGAAAAGGATGGCGTCCAGGTCATCACCAACGACAAGCGCATCAAGGAAACCGTCCCGACCATCAAGTACCTGATCGAGCACGGCGCGCGCATTCTTCTCTGCGCCCACCTCGGCCGGCCCAAGGGCAAGCGCGATCCGAAGCAGAGCCTCGCCCCGGTCGTCCCGGCGCTCTCGGCGCTGATCGGCGTGCCGGTCAAGTTTGTCGACGATTGCGTCGGCCCCGTGGCCGAGAAAGCCGCCGCCGAGCTCAAGGACGGCGAAGTCGCGCTCCTCGAAAATCTCCGCTTCTACAATGAGGAGGAGGCCAACGCCGCCGCCTTCAGCCAGAAGCTCGCCAAGCTCGCCGATGTCTACGTCAACGACGCCTTCGGTGCAGCCCATCGCGCCCACGCCTCCACCGCCGGTGTGGCCAGGTATGTCAAGGAACGGGGCATCGGCCTCCTGATGGAACGCGAGCTCAAGTATCTCGGCGACGAGCTGGAAAATCCGCAACGTCCCTTCGTGGTCATCCTCGGCGGCGCCAAGGTTTCCGACAAAATCGCCGTCATCGACCGTCTCCTCGACCACGCCGACACCATCCTCATCGGCGGCGCCATGGCCTACACCTTCGCGCTCGCCCAGGGCAAGAAAATCGGCAAGTCGCTCTCCGAACCCGACAAGATCGACACCGCAAAGCAGGCGCTCGACAAGGCGAAGGCGAAGGGGGTCAAATTCCTCCTCCCCATCGACACCTACATCGTCGAACACTACGACTTCAAGGCCAAGACTGTCTCGCCCGGCGGGAAATATCTCAAGCCCAACGAAGCCATTCCCGACGGCTGGGAAGGCGTCGACATCGGGCCCGAAACCGTCAAGCTTTTCTCCGCCGAAGTCGCCTCGGCCAAGACCATTCTCTGGAACGGACCGATGGGCGTCTTCGAGGTGGCGGAATGCGCGGTCGGCACCTTCGCCATCGCCAAGGCCATCGCCGCCAACAGTGGCGCCATCAGCATCATCGGCGGCGGTGACTCCGTCTCGGCCATCAAGAAGGCCGGCGTCTCCGACAAGGTCTCCTTCATCTCGACCGGCGGCGGCGCCTCGCTCGAGTTTCTCGAAGGCAAGGAACTGCCCGGGGTGGCCGGCATTCCCGACAAAAATTGAACTGGTGTCAGGTCCTCGACGTGACCAGAATCCCAGCCAACCGTCTTGCATATACATGAAATATATCCGGCTCAAATGGAACCATACCAATCCCGACGAGCCCGTCTGGATTTTCAGCGAGCTTGATCCGGACGGGAAGGAAGTCCGTAAGATCGAATGCTTTCGCAACGGCTTTTGTGACGTGGCCAACGCCACGGCCTCCTCTGGAACCGCCGCGCTCATGACCCTGCCCCTGCCCGATTTATCCACCCTGGCCCAGCGCGACCCCGAATTCATCCCGGTCGAAATCACCCAAGAGGAATTTGAGGAAGTCTGGGTGAAGAGACGATTCAAGGCCGCCGGAGGCGACGAAGTATCCTTATGATCAACCGCAAAAAAATCATCGCCGGCAACTGGAAAATGAACAAGACGCAGGCCGAGGCCCGCGCCCTGGTGGCCGACTTCATCCAGGAAATCGGCCGGTTCGACGCGGCAGAAATCGTCCTCTGTCCCCCCTTCACCGCCCTGGCCGCGGTCAGCGAACTGCTCAACCCCGTCACCAACATCCGGCTTGGCGCGCAAAACATGCACGAGGCCGCCTCCGGTGCCTACACCGGCGAAATCTCGGCCGGGATGCTCCGCGAACTCTACGTCCGCTACGTCATCATCGGCCACTCCGAGCGCCGCCAGTATTTCCACGAGGACAACGCCACCGTCAATCGCAAGACCAAGGCCGCGCTGGCCGCCGAACTGCGCCCCATCGTCTGCATCGGCGAGACGCTGCCCGAACGCGAGGCCGACAAATGGAAAAAAGTGCTCGAGACCCAGCTGGTTGAGGGTCTGGCCGGTTTCACCGAGAAGGAGCTGGTCGACATTGTCTTCGCCTACGAACCCGTTTGGGCCATCGGCACCGGCAAGACCGCATCGCCCGCCCAGGCCGAGGAAGCCCACAAGTGGATCCGCAAGATTCTGGGCACCCGCTTCAGCGCCGCCGCGGCCGAACGCGTCCGCATCCAGTACGGCGGCAGCGTCAAACCGGAGAACGCCCGCGAACTCCTTTCGAAGCCCGACATCGACGGCGCGCTCGTCGGCGGGGCCAGCCTTGATGCCCGGGGCTTCACCGCCATCATCAAAAATGCTTGCTCCGAGTAGGCACTCGCGCAATCCTTGTCGCCCCTTATGTTCTGGACGAATCTTACCATCGACATCCTGCTATTCTTCTACGTGATCGACTGCATCTTCATGGGCTTCGTCATCATGATGCAGCGCAGCAAGCAGGAAGGCCTCGGCGCGGCCTTCGGCGGCGGGTTCACCGAATCCATTTGGGGTGCGCAAACCTCCAACGTTCTGGTCAAGGCGACCTGCATCGCCGCCTTCCTCTTCTTTGTGCTGAGTATCTCCCTTGCCCGGCTCTACTCCCACCGGGCCACACTCATTCAAGAGGGTTCGCCTGTACAGCAACTCCTGCAACAGCACGCGAGCACGCCGACCAATTCCCTTGGTCAGCCCGTCGTACCGACCGCGACACCCATGAGCCCGGCGCCGACTGCTCCGGTCGCACCGGCCTCTTCCGCATCGCCTGCGCCTGTCGCCCCCGCCCAACCGGCCGGCAAGTAACATAAAGGGCTCTCGGGGGGGGGGGGGGGGGAGCTCCTCGTCCGCTTACTTTCCCAGGCGTCCCGTCTTTTTCCGGCGGATCACCCTTTTCCCCACCACCACATTCTTGGGCGTGGCCCAGCCGTCGCTTTGAAAGGCGCGGATCAAGTTCCTCATCGCTCGCGCGTTCTTCGCGGCGCAACGCGCCCAGACAAATCTCGTTTCAATCCGGCTATCATCGATAATGGCATTCATGAATTCCTTTCCGCCTTTTTCTTGGGCGCTGTTTTGACTTTTACATTCAGGGTCTGGGCCGCCGCGCTCAACTTCTTGTCGGTGGCCGCTTCTTCTTTGAGCGTCGTCTCGAGAATCCGCGCGTCGCCCTTGCGTCCGAGCAGCGTGGCGTAGGTCCGCACGCAGCCGTAGCCGGCGATCTCGTAATGTTCCACGCGCTGGGCAGCGGCGATCAGGGCGGCATCCTTGACCTCGCGGGAAGCGTCCTCGGAAATCGTCTCGTTGCCTTCCTTGACCAAGCCTTCCATTGCCTTGCACGTTTTCCCCTCGGGACTTGCGCCCAGGGACTTGAAGATCCTTTCCAGGCGGCGGGCGTGTTCTTTGGTCTCCTTGAGATGAAGTTGAAAGCCCTTCTTCAGCGCCGGCGCATGGGCCGCCTGGGCCATTTTCGGAAGCGCCTCGATCAGCTGGTTTTCCGCGCTGAACAGGTCCTTCAGTTGCTCAACGAAGAGCTGCTCCAGTGTTGTGATCTTTCCTTCGCCGCCGAGATGAAGAAAGCGTTTCACCTCGCTGACGATTCCGTTGTCATCCGGCTTTTTGGGCTGCGTCCTCTCTGTACGGGTGGATTTAAGTCGATTTGTGGTGGGCATGGGTATTTCCTTTTCGATGCATTTGCAATCCCCGTGCCAGCCTTTGGGCCATTCCCAAAATGGGCTCGTGTCCAGAGGACGCCCACCTAAAACAGTTGATTTTTGGGTCTCTTGACCCACCTTAAAGACGAGAGGACACCTCCGCAAAAAGCATGATGGGTTCGCACGGCCACGGCAAAACGCAAAGATGAGGCAGTTGTAACGTGGCGTAAGAGGCATTCGTGATAAATTAACCTCTCGGAAACGCTCATGAAAATTCTCCTTCTTGAAGACGACACCAAAATAGCGACTTTTGTCGCGAAGGGTCTTCGCGACGCCACTTACGTCGTCGACATCAGCTCCAACGGCGAAGAGGGCTGCGAAATGGGCCGGAAAAATTCCTACGATGCGGCCATCGTCGACCTCATGCTGCCCAAGCTCGACGGCCTCGGCGTCATCGAACGCTGGCGCGCCGAGCAGATCAAGCTTCCCGTCCTCATTCTCAGCGCCAAACGTTCGCTCGACGACCGCGTCACCGGCCTTCAGCGCGGCGGCGACGATTACCTCACCAAGCCTTTCTCCTTCGCCGAGCTGCTCGCGCGGCTGCAGGCGCTTATCCGCCGTTCCGGCTCCTCCGCCATTGTCACCAGCCTCACCTTCGCCGATCTCAAGATGGACCTCCTGACCCGCGAAGTCTGGCGCGGCACGACCAAAATCGAGCTCCAGGCCCGCGAATTCCTGCTCCTGGAATATCTCCTGCGCAACCAGAACAAGGTCGTCTCCAAAACCATGATTCTCGAGCACGTCTGGAACTATCATTTCGATCCCCAGACCAATGTGGTCGACGTTTTGGTCTGCCGGCTCCGCAATAAAATCGACCGCGACTTCGAGCCCAAGCTCATCCACACGCTCCGCGGCGCCGGGTACAGTTTGCGGCAGCCTTAGAAAGGAAAAGGGCAAAGGGTAAAAGTAAGGGAAGCTCTCGTTCTGCGGCCTTCAGCCTTTTTCCTTTTTCCCTTAAACCTTTACCTTGCCGGCATGCTCGCTCCCCGAACATCGATCGATCCCGCGGGGCAGGCCGGATTTCTTCGGCGGCCTCTGATCGAACCGCTCGGCTTTAGCCTTCGCCTCAACCTTTGGTACACCGCCTTCTTTATCGCCGGGGCTTTTTTACTTTTCTTCCTCGCCTATTTTCTACTTGGCCGCCAGTTGCTCGCAAACGACCAGGAAATCGTCTGGGCCAATCTCGATGCCTGCCGCGCCTGGTACGTGCAGGGAGGAGTCCCCGCCCTTCAGCAACATTTCCAAAATCAAAGCACCTGGGAAAAGGAGACGACCTTCCTCGAGGTCATGAGCTCGACCGACGAGCTGAAGTTTTTCCACTCGCCCCAGAAGGACGAAGCCACTCTTACCCACCTCGGTGGCGGCCTGATCGCCCACGACACCGACTGGCTCAGCCCCATCCACTCCGCCGAACCGCACATGGTCTGGACCATCGCCCGCACCACGCTCGCCGACGGCTCGGTCATGTACGTGGGCCGCACCACGGAGGACCGCGACGAGTTGCTGAGTCGCTTCCGCGTCATTTTCCTTTTTGTCATGATTCCCATCGTCGCGTTCGGCTTTTGCGGCGGCGCCTTCATCACCTATCGCGCGCTCGGCCCGATCCGCGCGATCATCGGTGCGGTGCGTTCCATCATCCAGACCGGCGATCTCCGCGCCCGCGTGCCCGATCCCCGCACCGAGGACGAAATCAATGAGCTCGTCACCCTCTTCAACCGGATGCTCGGGCGCAACGAGGCGCTCATCGGCGCCATGCGCGATTCCCTCGACAATGTCGCCCACGATCTGCGCACGCCGCTCACCCGGCTCCAGACCGGCGCGCAGCTCGCGCTTCAGCATGAGGACCCCGCCCCGATCAAGGAAGCGCTCGCCGACGCGGTCGAGGAAGCCGAGCGGCTCAACGCCATGCTTTGCACCATCATGGACATCTCCGAGGTCCAGGCCGGCGCCCTCAAGCTCGACCTCGAAACCTTCCCGCTCAAGCCCGTGGTTGACCTTCTCGTCGAGCTCTACGACGAGGTCGCCCAGGACAAAAACATCATCGTCGTCGCCCAGATCGATCCCGCCGGGCAAATCACCGCCGACCGCAACCGACTCCAGCTTCTCCTCAGCAACCTGCTCGACAACGCCCTCAAATACACGCCGGAAGGCGGCCGCGTTGAAATCGCCGCCGACTTTCCTTCCGATCAGGTCAGCATTACCGTCCGCGATACCGGCATCGGCATCGACGCCGACGATCTTCCCCGGATTTGGGACCGCCTTTATCGTGCCGACAAAAGCCGTTCCCAGCGCGGTCTCGGCCTGGGCCTCAGTCTCGTCAAAGCCTTCGTCGAAGCCCACGGCGGCACCGCAACCGTCAGCAGCCAGCCCGGTCAGGGCTCGCTCTTTACCGTCACCTTTCCCCGCAAAAGGTAGCCCGCGTTCTCCGAGCGCGGGTCTCTCCCTTTCTCTACCCCAGCAACCCCCGGCAGAGCAGATCCGGTCCGATACTTTGATAACTCACCTCGTGTAAACGAAGCGGCACATCGAGCTTCTTCAAGGCCCGCGGCAGCGTTCCCATTACTGACGGCGCAATGAAAAACGCGACCTCGTTGACCAGATTTCCGCGCAACGCTTCCGTCAGCACCTCGCCGCCGCCCTCGATCAGCAGATGCGAAACATTCCACGCGCCGAGCGCCGTGACGATCTCCTTCAGCGGCCGACCTTTAAAGACAAGTGTGCGGTCACGATGCCGATCCGAAAAAAGATGGAGGCTCCGCGGCAACTTTCCGGAGCGCGTCACCACGATGCGCCACGGCTGCGCTTTCCTTTTTCGTCCCGGCAGTCGTACCGTGAGCCGCGGATTATCCTGCCGCGCCGTTTCCGCGCCGATCAGGATCGCATCCGATTCCCAGCGCAATTCATGCGCGACCTTCCTTGCCGCGGCGGAAGTCAGCCAGCGATCATCTCCCGCCGGCGTCACGATGCGCCCGTCCAGCGACAACGCTATTTTTGCCACCACCCAGGGACGGCGCTGAACGATCCACCAGTTGAAATCGCGATTGAGCGCCGTCGCCTCCTCGGCCAGTAAACCGTGCGAGACCTCGACACCCGCCGCTCGCAGCAATCGCAGGGCCGCGCCCGCGTGCGCCCGATTTGGATCGGTCGCCGCGAAGACGACACGGCCGATTTTCTCGCGCAGGATCAGCCCGGTGCAGGGCGGCGTGCGGCCGTGGGTCGAGCACGGTTCCAGCGTCACATAGAGCGTCGCGCCCGCGACCGGGTGACCGCGCTTCTTCGCATCGGCCACGGCGTTCACCTCCGCGTGAGCCGCGCCCGCGCGGTGATGATAACCTTCGCCGATGATCCGGCCTCCGCGCACCAGCACCGCGCCGACACGCGGATTGGGCAAGGTGAGGCCCGAACCAAGCCGCGCCAATTCCAGAGCGCGCCCGAGATAGCGTTTATCATTCACCAAAGAAGCTTTCGACAAATTCGGCTGCATTGAATCGTTTCAGGTCTTCCGGCTTCTCGCCCCGGCCCAGGTAATAGGTGGGAAGTCCCACCTCGGCGCGAACCGCCGCGACCATTCCCCCCTTCGCCGAGCCGTCGAGCTTGGTGACGATCAGGCCGGTCAATCCGATCGCGTCGTGAAATTCCTTCGCCTGCGAAAGAACGCCCGTGCCCGTCGTGCCGTCGGCGACCAGCCAGGTGTGATGTGGCACTGTCTCCATCTTCTTCTGGAGGCTCCGCTTGATCTTCCCGAGCTCGAGCAGAAGGTTCCGCTTGTTCGCCTGCCTGCCGGCCGTATCGATGATGAGCAAGTCCGTTTTGGCTTCCTGCGCGGCCAGCAGCGATCGCACCGCCACGCTCGCGGGATCTGTCCCCGGCGCCCCGCTGGTCACCGGAATGTCGAGCCGCGCGCCCCACGCCTCGAGCTGTTCCGTGGCGGCGGCGCGAAACGTATCGG
This sequence comes from Methylacidiphilales bacterium, assembly GCA_965226715.1. Taxonomy (GTDB): domain Bacteria; phylum Verrucomicrobiota; class Verrucomicrobiia; order Methylacidiphilales; family UBA1321; genus JABDGH01. The sequence continues at coordinate 481,093 of CBDDEB010000003.1, forward strand.
CTGCGCCGAGCTGCACGCTGCGTCCTTCCTGCCGCGCGCGCGCGCCCAGCTTCGCGGCGGTGGTTGTCTTGCCGCTGCCGTTCACGCCGATGAGCAAAATCACCTCGGGCTTCTGCCGAATCGGCAGCGGCGGTGGAATCCGCACCAGCTTCACCATCTTTTCGCGCAGGAAAGCCTCCGCCTTTTCCGGCGCTCGCGCCAGACCGTTGTCTTGGATCTCCTCCACCCATTCGGTCGCCAGCTTCACCCCGAGATCGGCCTCGATCAAAAGCGCTTCCCAATCGATTTCGTCGCCGTCGCCGCCGCGAAAGCGGTCCACCAGATGATTCCAGAAACTCATGGCGCTACGGCTGCGGCGGCTGCATCAGGACCACGCGCAGGGGAAAGTGGAGCTTCAATTCGCCATCGAGCAAAATCTCCACGTGATGCGCGCCCGCCTCGCGGAATTGCAGGCCGCCAAAGATATTCACGTTGGTCGTGTGGCTCTCTTCGTTGCCCAGGTGGAACTGCGTCGTCGCCGTGGCCAGGACCGTTTCCTCGTCCGGCGCGATCAGCCGCGTCACCTGCTCGAACTGGCCGACGCCGGAGGACCAGCGCGTCCAGACGCAAAGCTTGATCACCTGGATCGGCAGCGTCGGCGCGCCGATGAAATTCACGATGCCCACGATGGTGTGGGCGCCGCTCGCTTCGACGCGGACATCTTCGCAGGCAAACGAGGCCTGCAAGTCGGGAATCATGCGGTCAAAGGGCATGGGGCCATACTCTACTTTTTCACCCGTGGATCAAGCGCGTCGCGCAGGCCGTCTCCCAGAAAATTCAGCGCCAGCAGCGTCAGGCTCATGAATGCGCCGGGAAAAACCAGCAGCCACCAGTAGAGCTTGATCGGGTTGATTTGCCCCGCGCCGTCGGAAAGAAGCGTGCCCCAACTCGCCTGCGGCGCCTGCACGCCCACCCCGAGAAAGCTCATGAACGATTCGTCGAGCATCACGGCGGGGATGGTCAACGTCAGGTAGACGACAATGAGACCGCTCACGCTCGGCAGCAGGTGCTGCCAGAGGATGCGGACATGCGACTGCCCCAGCGCCAGCGACGCCTGCACAAACGCCTGCTCCTTGAGCACGAGCACCTGGCCGCGAATGATCCGCGCCATGGTGAACCATTCGGTCAGGCCGAGAAAGCCGATGATGAGAACCAGGCGCGGTGAGACGGCGGTCAGGCCCAGTCCGCGCAGTCCCTGCGCCACCGGATCGTCCAGCGTAGTGACGACGACGATGACCAGGACCAGCGTCGGCAGCGAATAGGCGATCTCCACGAACCGCATCATGATGTTGTCGAGCCGCCCGCCCGCGTACCCGCTGACCATCCCGTAGGTGACCCCGAGGGTCAGGCTCACCAGCGTGGCCGCGGCCGCGACCAGGATGGAAATTTGCGCGCCGAAAAGCGTGCGCGTGAGGAGGTCGTGGCCGTTCAGGTCGGTCCCGAACCAATGCGCGCGCGAGGGTTTCAGCAACGAGGCGTCGGAAATCTGATCGTAGGTGTAGCCGGTGAAATGGATGCCGACAAAAGCCAGCAGGCCGACCGCGAGCAGGAAGAGGGCGCAGACCACCAGCAGCGGGTCCCTTCGCACCACCTGAAAGAAAAGGCCCAGCGTCTTCATTCGAGTTTCACGCGGCGGTCGACCACGAAGTAGAGGATGTCCGTCAGCAGGTTGAAAAGGATGAGAAAGATGCTGAAAACGAGCACCACGCCCGAGGTCATGAACGGATCGTGATTGAGCGCGCTGTTGACGAAGAACTGGCCGATGCCCGGAATGCCAAAAAGCGTCTCGATCACCAGCGAACCGGTCAGGATGCCCGCGGCGGCGGGACCGCTGTAGCCGATGATGGGCAGGATCGCGACCTTCAGCGCGTGGCGGAAGAGAACGTCGTTTTCGGGCAGGCCCTTCGCGCGCGCCGTGCGGATGAAATCGAGCTTCAGGACCTCGAGCAGGCTGCCCCGCGTCAGCCGCGCGATCGACGCGGTAAACGGGAGCGACAGGCAGAAGGCGGGCAGCAGGATCTGGTCGGGCGAACCCCAGCCGTAGGCGGGCAGGAGATTCCAGTCGAGTGCGAGCAGCATGATGAGCAGCGGCGCGGAAACGAAGCTCGGAACCGAAATGCCGAGCAGCGCAATGAACATGAGCGAACGGTCGCCCCATCCGTTGTGCCGGACCGCCGCCCAGGCCCCGATCACCGTGCCGAAGAAAAGCGCGAGCGCGTAGGCCAGCGAGCCGAGCGTGATGGAGACGGGCAGCGACTGCGCGATGATTTCGTTGACACTGCGGTCGAGGTATTGCGTCGAAATGTTCAGATTGCCGCGCACCACCTTGCCCATGTAACGCCCGTACTGTTGCCAGACGGTCCCGTCGAGATCGTGCTGCTTGTTGAGCTGCTCCATGATCTCGGGCCGGATCGCCTTGCCGTTCGAGAACGGATTGCCCGGCGCGAGGCGGCAGAGAAGAAACGTCAGAGAAACGACGATGAAGAGAATCGGGATGGCCTGGAGCAACCGGCGAACGATGAGCGCGGTCATTTCGTTTTCCCCGGGATAAAAAGCTCGCCCCAACGATGATCGTCCACGAAGTTCGGCTCGAAGCCGCCCACCTTGTCCGGGTAATAAAGCGACATGCCGACCCAGAAATAAAGCGGCACAATCGGCACCTCATCCTCGCAGAGGATCTTCTCCATGTCGTGCAGGATCTGCATGCGCTTGACGGGATCCGCCGTGTTTTCCGAGGTGGCCAGCATCTGGTCGTACTGCGGATCGCCCCAGCCGGTGTCGTTGTTTCCGCCGCCGGTGACAAACATGTCGATGAACGTCTGCGGATCGTTGTAGTCGCCGATCCACGCCGACATGCACATATCAAAATCGATCAGCTCCTGCGTGTTGAGGTAGACCTTCCACTCCTGCGCCCGCAGTCCGATCGAGGTAATGCCGAGATCGCGTTTCCAGAGCGCCTGCAATTCGGCCGCCACCTCCTCGCCGGAGCCGCGCTTGGCATAGAGGAGCTTTACGTCGGGAAAACCCTGGCCGTTGGGATAACCGGCCTCGGCCAGCAGCCGCCGCGCTTCGTTCAGGTTATAGGAAAGCCCCTGCGGAGGCGTGTAGCCCGCGCTGCCGGGTGGGACGAGCGTGTTGGCGATCGCCTCGCCGCCGCGGGTGATCTTGGTCACGATGTCCTCCTTGTTGATGGCGAGGGCCAGCGCCTTACGCACGCGCACGTCGTCGAACGGCTTGCGCTTCACGTTGAAACGCATGAACGAGGTCGCCCCGAACGGATTGGCATGAAAGTAGGGCTTGTTCCTGATGTCCTGCACGAGGTCGGACGGAATGCTGCGCGTGTCGAGGATGAGATCAGTCTTGCGCGCGTAGAAAAGATTGAAGCAGGCGGTGGGGCTGTTGGTGGGCAGCACCTTGATCCGATGCACCGGCACCGGCCTCCAGTAATAGGGATTCGCCTCGACCAGCAGGTAATCGTTGAGCCGCCATTGCTTCAGCATGTAGGGTCCGTTGCTGATCATCTTGCCCGGCTTGGTCCAGTCGTTGCCGTATTTCTTCACCGTGGCCAGAGGCACGGGGCAGAGCGTCTGAAACGAGGTGAGCTCGAGAAAATAGGCGGTGGGATGGACGAGGGTGACGACCAGCGTGTGATCGTCCGGCGCCTTCACTCCTACTTGGGAGAAGTCCTTGAGCTTGCCCGTGCCGTAGGCCTCTCCATTCACGAGGTAGTAGAGTTGGTAGGCATATTCCGAAGCGGTGGCCGGTTCCAGCACGCGCTGCCATGAGTTGAGAAAATCGAAGGCTGTGACCGGATCGCCATTGCTCCACTTGATCTCGGGCCGCAGATGAAACGTGTAGGTGAGTCCGTCCGGCGTTTTGTCCCAGCTCTCGGCCATGCCAGGAATGATCTCGCCCTTCGCGTTGCGCGTGGTCAGGCCCTCGAAGAGCGCGAGGCAGATGCGTCCTTCGAGCTGGCCGGTAATGATGGCCGGATCGAGGCTTTGCGGCTCGTCGCCGTTACACAGGGTCAGATCCGCCGGCGCGCTCAGCGTCCAGCCGCCAAAGAAATAAAAGAATGCGAAAAAAAGGAGGAGGGCTCCCGCCAGAAATGCCGGAAAGACAAGCGCGCGCGAAAGCCGAGATGAACTTCCCATGAGCCGAAACCTTATGAGCAAACGGGAGCCTGATCCAGATACATATTCGTAATCCGTGATTGAAAATCGCCGTGGTAATTTGTCGTGTTTTTCCGTCCTGCCAAAATCATCCTAAAATCAACGTTGCTCCGCGCCCGCCGCGCTTTATAAACATACCCGGCTCCAATTTCCGCAACGCGCTCCCCCATGCCCAAACGTACCGACCTCAAATCCATCCTGCTCATCGGCTCCGGCCCGATCATCATCGGTCAAGCCTGCGAATTCGACTATTCCGGCGTCCAGGCCTGCAAGGCCCTGCGCGAAGAAGGCTATCGCGTCATCCTGATCAACTCCAATCCGGCCACGATCATGACCGATCCGGAGTTCGCCGACCGCACTTACATCGAGCCGATCACGCCCGAGATCGTGGAGAAAATTATCATCCGCGAAAAGCCTGACGCGTTGCTGCCCACCCTCGGCGGCCAGACCGCGCTCAACACCGCCATGGCCCTCTTTGAATCGGGCGTGCTCAAGAAGCACGGGGTGCAGATGATCGGCGCGAATGCCGAGGCGATCAAGAAGGGCGAGGACCGCCAGCTCTTCAAGGAGGCGATGGTCAAGATCGGGCTCGACATGCCGCTCTCCGGCACGGCCCACACCATCGACGAGGCGCGCGACGTCGCGGCCAAGATCGGCACGTTTCCCCTTATTATCCGCCCCGCCTTCACCATGGGCGGCACCGGCGGCGGCATCGGCTACAATCGCGAGGAATTCGAGGAGATCGTCAAGCGCGGCCTCGACCTTTCCCCCATCAGCGAAGTGCTGATCGAGGAGTCGCTCCTCGGCTGGAAAGAGTACGAGATGGAAGTCATGCGCGACCGCGCCGACAACTGCGTCATCATCTGCTCCATCGAAAATTTCGATCCCATGGGCGTCCACACCGGCGACTCGATCACCGTTGCTCCCGCGCAGACGCTGACCGACAAGGAATACCAGGTCATGCGCGATGCCTCCTTTGCCGTCATTCGCGAGATCGGAGTCGAGACCGGCGGTTCCAACATCCAGTTCTCGGTCGATCCGAAAACGGGCCGCATGATCGTCATCGAGATGAACCCGCGCGTCTCGCGCTCCTCGGCGCTGGCGTCGAAGGCGACCGGATTTCCCATCGCGAAGATCGCGGCCAAGCTTGCCGTTGGCTACACGCTCGACGAAATCAAGAACGACATCACCCGCGAAACACCCGCCAGCTTCGAGCCGACCATCGACTACGTCGTCACCAAGGTTCCCCGTTTTACCTTCGAGAAATTCCCGCAGACCGATTCGACGCTCACGACGCAAATGAAAAGCGTCGGCGAAGCGATGGCCATCGGGCGCACCTTCAAGGAATCGCTGCAAAAGGCGCTCCGCTCCCTCGAAGTTGGCGCGTGGGGTTTCGGCGGCGGCTCAGCTGAGTACAAACCGGCCGTGGCCGCTTTCGCCAGCGGTGGTCCATCGGCTTCCGGCAGTCTTCCGAAGGTAGCCGCCGCAAGCCCCGCAGCGGTCTCCTCCCGCCCCCCCATCGCCCCGCGCGATGTCATCCAGCAAAAGCTCGTCACGCCTAACGCCGAGCGCATTTTCTATATCCGCCACGCCTTCCGCGCCGGCTTCACTGCCGACGAAATCCACAATCTCACCAAGATCGACCCCTGGTTCCTCGCCCAGCTCAAGGAATTGGTCGATGCGGAAGAGGAGCTTTATAAACTCGGAGATGTTCCGGCGTTTGAGAATCAATTGGAACGCAAAAAGATCATGACATCCAACTTCGAGAATGTCATCAAGGCTAAGGGTCTTGGATTCTCAGATCGTCAAATCGCTGCGGCCTTTGGAACTCCTGAACAGACGGTCCGGGAATTGCGGGACAGCCGCAACCTCCACCCCTCCTATCGCCTCGTCGACACTTGTGCGGCCGAATTCGAAGCCTACACGCCCTACTACTATTCGACTTACGATAACCTGCTCGACGAAGTCCGCCCCAGCACCAAGAAAAAGATCATGATCCTCGGCGGCGGCCCCAACCGCATCGGCCAGGGCATCGAGTTCGATTACTGTTGCGTCCACGCCGCCTTTGCGCTGCGCGAAATCGGCTACGAAACGCTGATGGTCAACTCGAATCCCGAGACTGTCTCCACCGACTACGACACCAGCGACAAACTCTTCTTCGAGCCGCTTACGCTCGAGGATGTCCTCAACATCTGCCACCACGAAAAGCCCGACGGGGTCATCGTGCAATTCGGCGGGCAGACGCCGCTCAATCTCGCCGCCGGACTCAAGGCCAACGGTGTTCCCATCATCGGCACTTCGGTCGAGTCGATCGAGCGCGCCGAGGACCGCAAACTTTTCCAGATCATGCTCGACAAGCTTGGCCTCAACCAGCCGCCCAACGGCACGGCAACCAACGAAGACGAAGCCATCGAGGCCGCCGCGAAAGTAGGCTATCCGGTGCTGGTCCGTCCCTCCTTCGTCCTGGGTGGACGCGCCATGCAGATCGTCTACAGCGACGACGAGCTCCGCTACTATATGCGCAATGCGGTCGCCGCTTCGCCGGAGCGCCCCGTCCTCGTCGACCGCTTTCTCGACGACGCGACGGAGGTCGACGTCGACTGCATCGCCGACGGCGACATCGCGGTGATCGGCGCGATCATGGAACATATCGAGCAGGCCGGCGTTCACTCGGGCGACAGCGCCTGCGTCATTCCCGCGCCGACGCTTTCCGAGAAGGTCAAAAAGGAAATCCGCGAGGCCACGGTCAAGATGGCGAAGGCCCTCGACGTGCGCGGCCTGATGAACGTCCAGTTCGCGGTCAAGGACGAGGTGGTCTACGTGCTCGAGGTCAACCCGCGCGCCTCGCGGACGGTGCCTTTTGTGAGCAAAGCCATCGGGGTTCCGCTGGCCAAGCTGGCCGCGAAAATCATGACGGGGATGAAGCTGAAGGACCTCGGTTTTACGAAGGAGATCATTCCCACGCACTACTCGCTGAAGGAGGCCGTTTTCCCGTTCGCGAAATTTCGCGGCACCGACATCCTGCTCGGTCCCGAGATGAAATCGACCGGCGAAGTCATGGGCATCGACGACGACTTCGGCCTGGCCTACGCCAAGTCGCAGATGGCCGCCATGCCGCCGCTGCCGCTCTCCGGGAACGTCTTCATCAGCGTGCGGGATGCGGACAAGCCGGCCATCCTCGACCTGGCGCGGGGCCTGCAGGCGCTCGGCTTCTGGGTCTACAGCACCTCGGGCACCGCCAGCGCGCTCGAGAACGCGGGCATTCCCGTGGCGCGCCTCCACAAGCTGAACGAGGGCCGGCCCAACGTCCTCGACATGCTCAAGAACGACGCCATCGCCCTCATCATCAACACGCCGGCGGGACCGGTCGCGCGGCAGGACGAAGTCCGCATCCGCACCACTGCGCTCTACCAGCGGGTGCCGGTGATGACGACGCTGGCCGCGGCGCAGGCCACGCTGCGGGCCCTGCGCTCGCTCAAGGCGAAGCCGCTCGGGGTGAAGTCGCTGCAGGAATATCATTCCGGCTAGGCGGGCGGCCAAAATCGGACCGGTTTTTCGGCGATTATCCTCGATGGCCTGAATGGCTTATCTTTTTAGGACATCTAGCCGATAGAGGATTTGGAGCGCTACCGCAGGTTCTCTTTTTCATGCGAGAAAGAGGGCATGTCGAATATCTTACTGGTTCTTTCCTATGTCGCGAAAGCAGCGGGCTTCGTCGCCACGCTCAACGCGGTTCCCTACGTCGCGCCCTCCACGGGCGTCATCATTTTCTTCGTCGCTTCGCTCCTGAAGGACACGGTTGATCGCATCGGCGACTTCCTCGACAACGGCAAGTCGGACTGGCGTGTCTAAACCCGGCTACCGACCGCGCGCCGCCCTGTCCGAGGCTTTCTCCTCCATCCCTGACTTCATCACAACATTCCCGATGCCTTCACTGGTCCTCCTCCCGAGCCGATCGATCGAAGAAACCTGCGGCCGTCGCGCGGGGAATTGCGCCACTGGAAATCCAGGACGCCTTTTCCTCACGGACCCGTCCCCATGCGCACCCGCGCGGCGGCTATGCAGAAGGGAAAAGAACCGAAACGGATCAGACCCCTTCTCCAAACCTTCTCTCCCCCGGCGCGGCCACGGCGCTCGGCCTCCAGACCGATGACGTGGTGCAGTGCGAGCTGGTGGGGTGAGGGCGGTTTGCAACTGACTTGGAGGGTAAAAAGAGTACCTTGGTTCCATGCTAGCCACGGCCAAGGCCCTCCAAGTGGTCAACCAATTGCTTGCCGAGGGATTCATTTCTCGGTACGCCGTCGGCGGCGCCGTGGGAGCCTTGTTCTATATCGAGCCGACCCAAACGCAGGACATCGATATTTTCGTTCATCTTAATCCGGCTCCCGGCAGCGTTTTGATTTCGCTCAGTCCGATTTTGACGAGATTGAAGGAGCTCGGTTACACGCTTTGGGAGGAAGATAAGGTCGTGGTCGAGGGATGGCCGATTCAGTTTCTACCCGCAAACAAGAAAATTGAAATGGAAGCGATTGAACAGGCCGTTGAACAGCCCTTGGCAGATGGTGTGAATGCCTTTGTGCCCCCGCCGGAATACCTCATGGCCATCGCTATTGATCTGGGACGACCGAAGGATGTCATCCGGCTCCAGCAGTTTTATGCGGAAAAGGTCTATGAGACTGTCCGGCTCGATGCTTTATTGCAAAAGCACAACCTCGTCGCAAAATGGGAAAAGTATTTGGCCCTTTTCAAGGATAACGAGGAGTCATACGGTTCCGAATCGGCCACCAAATAGCTTCACGTGGATATGCCCAAACAAACGATTATTTCTTCCCCGGCAACCCCGGCCATGACCGCATCGGAATTGCGGGAAAAGGTCCTCAGGGACAAAGCGGCGCGTCGGCGTTATCTGGTGACGGCGCCGATTCCGGAGAAGCTGCGCCTGTTGGAAGAAATGCGGGATGTGACTCGAGCGCTGAAAACGACACGGGAGGAAAACAAAGCGAAGGTCCGGGCGTCGGCGCACGGCCGTTCGGAATGAACGCGCCTATTTTCCTCGTGGGCGCGACGGGGACGGGCAAGAGCGCGGCGGCGATGGAGCTGGCTCGGAAGCAGGGCGCGGCGATTCTGGCCATGGACGCGATGCAGGTCTATCGCGGGGCCGATATCGGGACGGGCAAGCCGACGGCGTCGGAGCGGGCGGAGGTTCCGCATGGGGGCCTGGACTTGTGTGATCTAGGCGCGAGCTTCGATGTGGCGCACTATCTCCGGCATGCGGCGGAATTTTTGCGCGAGCAGCGCGAGGCGAATCGGCGCGTGCTGATCGTCGGCGGAACGGGACTTTATTTCCGGGCGCTGACCCGGGGACTCTGCGAGGCGCCGCAAGGCTCCGACGAGCTTCGCGCGGAACTGGCCGCGCTTTCCGTGGGCGATTTGCGCGCGCGGCTCAAGGCCATCGACCCGGCGATGCTGGAGCGGATCGACGAGAAAAATCCGCGGCGGCTGGCGCGGGCGATCGAGGTCAAAGAGGCGACGGGCCGTTCCCTGCGTGAGTGGCAGGAGGAGACGCCGGAGCCGCTCGTGCGCGATTTCACGGCGCTTTGGATTCAGCGCGAGAAGGAGGAGCTGGAAGCACGGATTGAGGCGCGCGTGGAGGCGATGTTTGCGCAGGGTTGGATCGAGGAGGTGCGCGGGTTGATGGAGCGGTTTGGCTTGGAAACGGTAAAAAAATTTCCGGGAATTGGGTATCGGGAGATTGCGGAGGGGATCGCTTCCTGTTCGCTGCGCGAACCGGGGCAACAAGTAGCCCGAGCCACCCAACAGGTTAAAAGTGACATTCTCGTGGCGACGCGGCAGTACGCGAAGCGTCAGTTGACTTGGTTCGCGCGCGAGCCTAATTTGCAGGCAGTGATGCTCACCGGCACTCAGCCCTTCTCTTCGGTTGCGCCCATCCTCTTTTGAAAGCGTCTCACCTGACTTCTCCCCCGCCCGGAAACGAGCGCGCCCTTTTGGTTGGCCTGGAACGGCCCGACGACAGCAAGTGGGACCACGCCGAGTCGTTGCAGGAACTGGGCGAGCTGGTGAAAAGCGCCGGCGGCGAAGTGGTCGATACGGCGATCCAGCGGCGGCCCGCGCCCACCGCGGCTTATTATATCGGACCGGGCAAGGCGAGCGAGTTGGCGGAGGTCTGCAAGAAGGAGAATATCGGGACGGTGATCTTCAACGACGAGCTGAGTCCCGCGCAGAGCCGCAACCTGGAAAAAGTTTTCGAGCGTAAAATTCTCGACCGGACGCAGCTCATCCTCGACATCTTCGCGCAACGGGCGAAATCGAAGGACGGCAAGCTGCAGATCGAGCTGGCCCAGTTGCAATATCTTTTGCCGCGGCTGACCGGCATGTGGACTCACCTGTCGCGCCAGAGCGGCGGCATCGGGATGCGGGGCCCGGGCGAAACGCAGCTCGAAGTCGACCGCCGCCGCGTCACGGAAAAGATCGCGCGGCTTTCCCGCGAGCTCGACGAGGTGCGGCAGCAGCGGGGCATCCAGCGCGCGGGCCGGCTCCGGCAGCACTGGCCGATCGCGTCGTTCGTCGGCTACACCAACGCGGGAAAGTCGACGCTGCTCAACAAGATGACCCACTCCGAGGTCTACGCGGCGGACCAGCTTTTCGCAACGCTCGATCCGACCACGCGCCAATTCATTTTGCCGAACAAGCAGAAGCTGCTGCTGACCGACACGGTCGGTTTTCTCAAACAACTGCCGCACCATTTGATCGAGTCGTTCAAGGCCACGCTGGAGGAGGTCGCGGAGGCCGACCTGCTGCTGCATGTCGTCGACCTGAGCCATCCGCTCTACGAGCAGCAGATGGCGGCGGTGCAGGTCGTACTGGAAGAACTGCACGCGTGGGGCAAGCAGATGATCGTCGTCTTCAACAAAATCGACCGGGTGACCAATCCGGCGCTGGTCGAGTATGCGCTCCACAAACATCCGCACAGCGTGGCGATCTCGGCCGTGACCGGTGAGGGAATGGCCGGGCTTTTCGAGGAAATCGAGCACCAGGTCAAGTCGTGGCGACTGCGGGTGAAGCTGGTCATTCCGAACCACCTCACAGCGCTGGTGGCGGAGCTGCACCGGGTCGGGCGCGTGCTCGATATCAGCTATCAGGAGGACAAAATCGCCCTGACCGCCCACGTGCCGCCGCAGTTGCAGGGTAAAATCAAGCCGTATATGGTGGCGGACGATGACGGCGACTTCCATGCGCGAACTGCCCCCGGCGGAGAGGCCGAGGGAGCGGCTGCTGAACCAGGGGGCGAACGCGTTGAAGACAGCCGAGCTCCTCGCCATCCTCTTGCGCACCGGAACCAGCGGGCGGCCCGTTCTCGATCTCGCTGATTTTTTGCTGACCCATTTCGGATCGCTCGAAGCGCTGAGCCGCGCGCCGATTGGCGAATTGATGAAGATCAAGGGCGTCGGGCAGGCGAAGGCGATCGAGCTCAAGGCGGCGTTTGCACTGGCGGCGCGACTGGCCCGAAGCGAGGCCGAGGCGCGCTCCGTCGAGACGGCCGACGATGTCGCGCGGTTGCTCGGCGAGGAAATGCGCCTACTCGATTACGAGAGCGTGCGCGTGATTTGCCTCAACACGAAACACATGGTGCTGGCGGTGGAGGAAGTGACGCGCGGGACGCTGAACGAAAGCCTCTTTCATCCGCGCGAAGCGTTTCGCCCGGCGCTGGCGCGGCAGGCGCACGCGGTCATCCTCGTCCATAATCATCCCTCGGGAAATCCCCAGCCGTCCGATGCCGACCTGCACGTGACGCGGCGGATGAAAGAGGCGGGCGCGCTGTTGCAAATCGAACTGCTCGATCACGTGATTCTCGGCGCGCCCTGCGCGGGAAAAGAGAAAACCTATTTCAGCTTCAAGAATGAAGGGCTGCTTTGAAAGGAAAAGGGAAAAAGAAAAAGGTCAAAGGTGGATGAGCGGCCGCGCGGCATCTTCTGACTTTTACCTTTTACCCTTTACCTTCTATCCTTTTCCCACGTGAGCACGCAAATTCATCCCAGCGCCATCGTTGATCCGGCGGTCGATCTCGGCGTGGAGGTGCGCGTCGGGCCCTACGCCATCATCGAGTCGGGTTGCGTGCTCGGGGATTACTGCGAGATCCGCGCGCATGCGGTGGTGATGAAGGGGACGCTGATGGGCCCGCACAACCAGATCGGTTACGGCGCGATCATCGGCGCCGAGCCGCAGGATTACGGCTACAAGGGCGGACGGACGTGGGTCGAGATCGGCTCGGGCAATCAAATCCGCGAGTATGTGACCATCCATCGCGCCTCGACGGAAGGCACGGCGACCTCCATCGGCAACGACAATTTTTTGATGGGCGGCGTCCACGTCGGCCATGATGCCGAGATCGGCAACCACGCGATCCTGGCCAACAACACGCTGCTCAGCGGCTACGTCGAGGTGGGCGACGGCGCGTTCCTGGGCGGCGCGACCCTCGTGCATCAGCACACGCGGATCGGCCGGCTGGCGATCACGCGCGGCGGCACGCGGCTGGGCAAGGATGTGCCGCCTTTTTTCATGGCGACCGACACGAACCGGGTGAGCGGCATCAACCGCATCGGGCTGCGCCGGGCCGGATTTTCCCACGAAACGCGGCGCGCGATCCAGGCGGCCTTCGAGCTCCTTTATCGCTCCGACCTGAATGTGACCCAGGCGCTGGAGGAGTTGGCGCATAAATTTCACACCCCGGAAATCGCGCAGCTGACCGAATTTATCCGAACCTCGAAGCGCGGCATTTGCCGCGGCGACCGCAGCCCGCGGACGGACGAGGAGGAGTAGGCGGGGATTTTTCGCATGCGACGGTGAGGGACCGCGCTACATTAGCGTATGTCGTGGGACGTGGAAATGCGCGGCGGAAGCATTTATCTGCCGCAGGTCGATTTGTGGTGCGACGCGCATCAGCCGGTCGAGTGCTCCTTCGTTTCGCACGCCCATTTCGATCACCTCGCCACGCACCGGCGGATCATCACCTCGGCGGGCACGCGGACGCTGATGGCGGCGCGAATGCCGGGCGAGCGGGAGGAAATCGTGCTGCCGTTCGAGACGCCCTACGCGCTGAACGCGGAGACGGAAGCGACGCTGCATCCGGCGGGACACATTTTCGGCTCGGCCATGCTGCGGCTGGCGCGTGGCGGCGAATCATTTCTCTACACCGGCGATTTCAAGTTGAGGCCGGGCCGATCGGCGGAGAAATGCGCGCCGCCCCGCGCCGACGTGGTCGTGATGGAGACGACCTTCGGCCTGCCGCGCTACGTCTTTCCGCCGACCGAACAGGTGCTGGCGGGGATCATCGCTTTCTGCCGCCAGACGCTGGAGGAGGGCGAGGTGCCCGTGCTGTTCGGCTACTCGCTGGGCAAAAGCCAGGAGCTGCTCAGCAGCCTGGCCGAGGCGAATCTGCCCGTGATGCTCCATCCGCAGACGCTGAAGATGACACGCATCTACGAGCAGCTCGGCCAGAAATTTCCATCCTATCTGCCGTTCACCCTGACCGAGGTGGCGGGGCACGTCGTGGTCTGCCCGCCGCAGGCCAACCAGTCGGCGTGGCTGCGCAAAATCAAGCCGCGGCGGACGGCGGCGCTCACCGGCTGGGCCATCGATCCCGCCGCCATTTATCGCTACCAGTGCGACGCGGCCTTTCCGCTGAGCGACCACGCCGACTTCGCCGACCTGCTGCGCTTCGTCGAGATCGTGCAGCCGAAGCGGGTCTTCACCGTGCACGGTTACGTCGAGGAATTCGCGCGGACGCTGCGCGAGCGCGGCGTCGAGGCGTGGGCGCTTGGCGTGGCGAATCAATTGGAGATTTCGCTGACCGAGTTGAACCGAAAGCCGCTGGCGAAGCCCGGTAGCCGTCGCACTCCGCGCGACGGTCCCACCGCGTCGAACGACTTGCTGGCTTTCGCGCAGGTGGCGGAAAAAATCAGGGCGGCGGCGGGCAAGCTCGAAAAAGTGGAGCTCTTGAAAAATTATTTCCTCACGCTGCGCGGCGAGGAACTTCCCGCCGGCGCGATCGCCTTCACGGGCCGTCCGTTTGCCGCGAATGAATCACGGACGCTGAACTGCGGCTGGGCGATCATCAAGGCCGCGCTGCTGGCGGTCTCGGGCCTGAGCGAAGCCGACTACCACGCGACCTATCAGCGCTACAGCGACAGCGGCGACACGACCCTCGCCATTCTCGAGGGGCGCACGTCGCCGGAACCGTGGCCGATTTCGGAGCTGCCCGCTTTCTTCGGAAAACTTTCCGCGTTGCGCGGCCCGCTCGAAAAAACCGAGCTGCTCAAGGAACGGCTGGCCCGGCTCGATCCGCTCGCGGCGAAATACCTGATCAAGATCATCACGGGCGATTTGCGCATCGGCCTGAAGGAAGGGCTGGTCGAGGAGGCGCTGGCAGCGGCGTTTGGTCGTTCGTCCGCCGCGATCCGCGAGGCGAACATGCTCAGCGGCGACCTGGGCGAGACTGCGCGGGCCGCGCGCGAAGGGACGTTGGAGCGGCTCGAGCTCCGCGCCTTTCACCCGATCCACTTCATGCTGGCGAGTCCCGAACCGACGGCGGAGGCGATCGTGGAGCGGCTGGGCGACCCGGTCTGGGTGGAGGAAAAATATGACGGCATCCGGTGCCAGGTCCACAAGGAGGGCGCGCAGGTCGAAATTTATTCGCGGGAATTGCGGCGGATCACGGCGCAGTTTCCCGATGTCGCGGACCGCGTGCGGAAGATCGACGCCGATTTTATCGCCGACGGCGAATTGCTGGCGTGGCAGAACGGGCGCGCTCTGCCCTTCGCCGAATTGCAAAAACGGCTGGGCCGCAAGGGAGACGATTTTTTTCTCGGCGCCGAAATTCCAGTCTCAATCTGTCTGTACGATCTGCTTGGTCTCAGTGGTCGCAAGCTCCTGAAACTACCGCTGGTAGAGCGGCGCGGAAAACTCGACGCGCTGCCGCTGACGCCCGGCGTGGAGCGCGCGCCCTATCAAATCGTGAGCGGAGCGACGGCGGTTGAAGCGGCATTTCTCGCAGCGCGGCAGCGGGGCAACGAGGGGCTGATGGCCAAGGACCCGCAGTCGATTTATCTGCCGGGGCGGCGCGGATTGGCGTGGTTGAAATTGAAGAAGGCCTACGCCACGCTCGACGTCGTGGTGGTCGGCGTCGAGTGGGGCCACGGCAAGCGGCGGCACGTCCTTTCCGACTACACCTTCGCCGTCCGCGACGAGGCGACCGACCAGCTGCTGCCCGTGGGCAAGGCCTACTCGGGTTTGACCGACGCGGAGATCGCCCACTACACGGAACATTTTTTGCAGCACACGCTCGAGGAGCGGGGCCGTTACCGCGTGGTCCAGCCCGACGTGGTGCTCGAGGTGGCGTTCGACACGATCCAGCGCAGCGATCGCCACGCCTCGGGCTATGCGTTGCGCTTCCCGCGAATTTTGCGCATCCGCGACGACAAGCCGGTCGGGGAGATCGACACGCTCGCTTTTTGCCGCGAATTGGCGGAAGCTGCGGCCCGTGGCTGGCAGGGCGTGGCCGGGCCCGTGACGCCGCCCGCACCGGAACCGCACCGCGCATGAAACCGACTCCCGAGACCGAGGCGCGAGGCCTGAAGGCCTACGAGCAGGCGCGGGCGTTCGAGCGGCTCCGGTCGTGGCGGCTGCCGCTGACCTACACGATCTTCGCGCTCGTCCCGGCGTTGACCGGCGCGGCGATGTGGGCGCTGGGGCACACGACGCTGGCATGGCTTAATTTCGGCGTGGCCGTGATTCTCGCCTGGATGGGGCGGTCCCAATGGAAGCAGCTCTGCGCGCGCCATGCGCGAAATCTGCGGCTCCTCGCCGAATTGAAGGCCGAGTATGGCGACCAGTTGCCCTGGATCCAGATGGAGAACCATTTCGCCGCGCTCGAAGAACTGAAGCGGGAGATGGCGGAGGAATAAGACTTAGGGACTGTCGCGCGAACTGCGTCCTGCCTTAAATAATCGGGCTGGCGAGGTAGCGGAGCAAATCCCAGATCCAGTGGCCGGCGTGGAGCAGCGTCGCGCCGAAGACGAACATGCCGAGAAAAATCAGCGACACGACGAGGGAGAGCAGGGTCCAGGCCTGGATGTAGAGTTGATTGTAGGGCTTCGGCTCGGCGCTCATGGGGGGAAGGTAAAAGGAAAAGGGTAAAAGTTAAAAGTTAAAAGTAAAAGGCGGGTTTCCGTAACTTGTACCCTTAACCTTTTCACTTTTTCCTTGCCCTACGCCAGCTGGGCCTGGGGAAAGATGCTTTGCCGCGCGGCCATGGCGGTGAAAAGGCCGCGCTGGGTGAGGAGCTGGTCGAAGCCGCCCTGCTCGACGATCCGGCCCTTCTCGAGCACCAGGATGTTGTCCATGGAACGGAGCGTGGAGAGCCGGTGCGCCACGCAGATCACGGTCCGGTTTTCGGCGAGGTGGTCGATGGCTTTCTGGACCTCGGCTTCCGACTGCGAATCGAGCGAGGCGGTCGCTTCGTCGAGCACGAGGATGGGCGCGTTGCGGACAAACGCGCGCGCGATAGCGATCCGCTGCCGCTGGCCGCCGGAGAGACGCTGGCCCCGTTCGCCCAGCGGCGTGTCGTAGCCCTGCGGCAGCGCCTCGATGAACGCGTGCGCGTAGGCCTCCTTCGCGGCGGCGACGACCTCCTCCCGCGTCGCCCCGATTTTGCCGAACGCGATGTTTTCCGCCACCGTCGCGTTGAAAAGTAGGATGTCCTGGCTGACGAGCGCGAGATGGAAACGGAGATCGGCAATGCGAAGCGACGCGAGCGGTACGCCGTCGATCTCGATCTGGCCCGCGGTCGGATCGTAAAAGCGGAAGACCAGATTGATCAGCGAGCTTTTGCCCGAGCCGCTTTCGCCCGCGAGCCCAAGCCGCCGGCCGCGCGGCAGCGTGAAGCTGATGTTGTTCAGCACCGGGCCGTCTCCGTAAGAGAAGCTGACGTTGCGGAATTCGAGGCTGCGGGTGAAGCCGCGCATGGCCACCGGATCGGCCACCTCGCGCACGGTGGGCTGAAGCCGGAAGAGCGCCATGAGCCGTTCGAGCGAAACGCTGAGCTGGTTGTAATAGACGCCGATGGCATTGAGCTTCTTGACCGAGCCGCCGAACATGACCAGCGCGCCCAGAAACGCCGTGAGGGTGGCGGCATTCGTGTTGGTCCAGAAGGCGTAGATGAGAACCAGCGTGATCGCGAAGGTGGAAAAAGTCTGGACGATGGGATTGAGCATCTCGCGGCTCTGGATGCTCTTGAGGTTGAAGTAGGCCGAGCGCTCGGCGTTCTTGCGGAACATCCCGGCGTGGACTTCCTCCAGCGCGTAGGCCTTGGTGATGCGGATGTTCTGGAACGACTCGAGCGTGACGCTCCCCTGGTTGACGCCGGTGGTGAAATCCCGGCGGTTGAGCTCCTTGATCTTTTTGCTGACGCGCTGGACTGGGATGATGCAGAGCGGAACGTAAAAGAGGGCGATGATGGTGAACTTCCAGTTGAGGAGCAGCATCATCCCAACCGCAAAGATGATCGTGCTCGGCTCCTTGACGAGGTCGGACATGCCCATGCGCAGGAAGTTGTTGAGCGAGGTACCGTCGGCCTCGATGCGCTTGATCAGCTCGGCGGTGGTGGTTTTATGGAAGTAATCGAGCGACTGCGAACTGATCTTGCGGAAGGCGTCGCATTTCACGTCGTTGGTGATGCGCTGGCCGGCCCAGGCGAGAAGGTAGCTGCTGCCGTAACCGACCGCGCCGCGCAGGACGACGCAGAGGGGCAGGATGAGCAGGCCGCCGGCGATTTGGCGCCAGTCGAGCGCGCGTCCCTTCAGCGGGAGCCACGGGTCGATCAGGAGATAGAGTTGCTGCTTGAACGTGGCTCCCCTGACCTTGAGCGATTGGACGGCGACATCCGCTGGCTGGTTGGCTTTTTCCTCCTTGACCGCCCGGGCCTCGGCCTTGGCTTCCTCCCCCTGCACGACGGTGTAATGGACGGCGCTCGGGTCCATGACGCGGTTGCTCACGATGTAGAGGGCGCCCACAATGAGCATGTTGGAAAAGCCGAAGAGGACGCCCAGGAAGATGCCCATGCCGAACCGCGGCCAGTAACGGCCCAGATAAGGCCGGGCAAATTGCGCCGTCTCCAGAAAGGTATTCATCGGTGAAGCGGGTAGAGTAGTGGTTTACGGGCGATTGGACAAGCGCCGGGGGTGATGGGACGACAGCTCGGTCTTATCAGTCCCCTAAGTCCGATCCGTCCCATTCCGCCTAAAATCAGGGAATGTTCTCGATTTCGCGGGCGAGGGTTTGGCAGAGTACCCCCTTCCCGCCATGCCCGCCAATTCCTCACTCGCCCACCACCAAAGAATTCTGGTCACCGGAGCCGCCGGCTTTATCGCTTCACGCGTCTGCGCCCAGCTCTATGAACTCGGGCACCAGGTCACCGGGCTGGACAACTTCAACGACGCCTACGATGTCCGGCTCAAGGTCTGGCGCTGGGTCCACCTCGAAAATCTGCCCGGCCTCGAATTGCACCGGATGGACCTGACCGATGCCGGCGCCCTCGAGCGGATTTTTGAAAAGCATGCGCGGACCGAGCAGGGCGCGCCCTTCGACGCCGTGATCAACCTCGCCGCGCGGGCGGGCGTCCGGCCCTCGGTCGACAATCCCCGCCTCTACGTCGAGGCCAATATCGTCGGCGCGTTGAACGCGCTCGAGATGTGCCGCAAGTATAGTGTGAAGAAATTCGTCCTCGCCTCCACCTCGAGCCTCTATGGCCGGGACCACGCGACGCCCTATCGCGAGGACATGAACACCGACCACCAGCTCTCGCCCTACGCCGCGACGAAAAAAGCGGCCGAGGCGCTGGCCTACACCTACCATTTTCTCCACGGGCTCGACGTCAGCGTGCTCCGCTACTTCACCGTCTACGGACCCGCGGGCCGTCCTGACATGACGCCACTTCGCTTCGTGCAGCGGATTCGCGAGGGCCGCGTCCTCACCATTTTCGGCGACGGCACGCAGTCGCGCGACTTCACCTACGTGGACGATATCGCGCGCGGCACCATCGCGGCCCTGCGCCCCGTCGGTTACGAGGCGTTCAACCTCGGCTCCGACGAGCCGCTCAAGCTGAGCCGGATGATCGAGCTGATCGAGGAGCTCACCGGCCAGGCCGCCAAGATCGAATATCTCCCGTGGCACCCGGCCGACATGGCCGCGACCTGGGCCGACATCAAAAAAGCGCGCAAGATGCTCGATTGGGCGCCGAAAACCCATTTCCGCGAAGGCCTGCAACGCCTCGTCACGTGGTACGAGGAAAATCGCGACTGGGCCAAAGAGATCGACACCGATTAAGGGGGCACAATGCTTCCCTAGTCGGTCCGGCGTGTAGCGGGCAGCTTTCGAAAATCTGCGCATTTAAAATGAATTTCTATTGACGCGGCTCCCAACGTAACACATAAGTAACCCATAATGGGTTACGAAAACGATCGCCTCCTCGAGTTCCTTCCCTGGGCCCGTCACTTCGCCCGCTCCTGTACCTCCAAGCTCCCGAGCCATCTCGACCACGACGATCTCCAGAGCGCAGGTGTGCTCGGCTACCTCCGGGCCGCCTCCCGTTTTGATGCCGCCCGGGGCGCCTCTTTTCGCGGCTATTGCGCGGTCCGGATCCGCGGTGCGGTGCTCGATGAGTTACGCCGGTGGGACTGGGCACCTCGTTCCGTGCACAAAAACCACCGGCGTATCACGCGTATTACATCCAATCTCACCGAGAATCTCGAGCGCGAACCGACCCGGAGGGAGCTCGCCACCGCCCTCGGCGTCAGGGAAGCCGACCTTGCCGCCTATCAAAACGAGTCCCAGCCCCGCCAGCTCGTTTCGCTCGACGAGATGTCCGAAAACAGCAATGGGGACGAGAGCCTTTCGCTCACCGAGCGCCTCGCCGACCCCCTGGCCGCGCGTCCCGACGCGGGGGTCCTTTTCGCCGAGGACCGCCGCACCCTGCTCCAGTGCCTTGGGCGCCTGCCCAAGACCCAGGCCATCGTCATCGTGCTTCATTACCTGCAAAATGTCCCGCTGCGCGAAGTGGCCGCGATCCTCGCCGTCACCCCTTCGCGCGTGTCACAGCTTCACCACCAGGCCCTCGCGCGCCTGAAACAGGGGTGGCAGAAGGCCTCCGCGTGAGCTCGAAAAATCGCGGGCCCAGGGCGGGCTGTCCCCGTTACCTTTGCGCAACGACTCACTTTCCCGGTTGTTTCCGGGGCAGGGGATGATAGCATGTTCTCATGAAGATTTTTATCGATAGCGGCGAGACCAAGGACATTCAAGAGGCGCACGACATGGGCCTCATCGACGGCGTCACGACCAACCCGTCGCTCGCCTCCAAAAGCGGCAAGCCGTTCAAGCAACTCATCATGGAAATCACCGAGATCGTCGACGGCCCCATCAGCGCCGAGGTCGTCAGCCTCACCGCGCCCGAAATGATCGCCGAGGGCGAGGGCCTCGCCGCGTGGCACAAGAACATCGTCGTCAAGGTCCCGCTCATCCCCGAAGGCCTCAAGGCGGTCAAGCATTTCACCTCCAAGGGCATCAAGACCAACGTCACGCTCTGCTTCACCGGCGCGCAGGCGCTCCTCGCCGCCAAGGCCGGGGCCACCTACATCAGCCCCTTCGTCGGCCGCCTCGATGACATCTGCCACGAAGGCATGCAGGTCATCCGCGACATCCGCACCATCTACGACAACTACGGTTACGAAACGCAGATCCTCACCGCCAGCGCCCGCTCGCCCATGCACTTCCTCGAGGCGGCCAAGATCGGCAGCGACGTCATCACCGCCCCCTTCTCCGTGCTCAAGCAATTGCTCAAGCATCCGCTCACCGACAGCGGCCTCAAGCAATTCCTTGCCGATTGGGAGAAAGCCAAAAAATGACCGGGGGAGCGGCTCCAGCCTGCGGACCCTCGTCCCTCCAGCCGCTCTTTCGCTGCAAAGTCCTCAAGCCGCCCCGTCATCCCGTCTCCCTGCACGATCGCGTTGTGACTCATCCGCCCATCGACGTCGTCGCCGGGGTCATCCGCCGTGACGACGGTCGGCTCCTCATCACGCAGCGGCTCGCCGACGACACCCTCGGCGGCTACTGGGAATTTCCGGGCGGCAAGGTCGATCCGGGCGAGGAGCTCAAGGCCGCGCTCCACCGCGAACTCGTGGAGGAACTCGGCGTCGAGACCGAGATCGACGCGGAAATCCACCGCATCGTCCACGCCTATCCCGACCGCGACGTCCGGCTCTACTTCTTCGAGGCGCGCATCCTCTCCGGCGAACCGCAAAAGCTCGAAGTCGCCGACCTCCGCTGGGTCACTCCCGACGAATTGATGGACTACCAGTTCCCCGCCGCCGACCTGCCGCTCCTGGAACAGCTCAGAGGGTAGCCGTCGGACCTGCCGTCGGCAGGACCTGCGGTCGGCAGTAGTGCGGCGGTCTACGCCCGCCGTCGGATGCAGTGGAAGCCGTCGACCTGCGGGCGACGGGTCGCGTCAGCGACTTTTTAAAATCCGTCATCCTGAGCAAGCCAAGCTTGTCTTGGCGCCGTCGAAGGACCTCTAGCTATTTTGTAGCCCGTTCCCAAGTTGCACTTGGGAACGCCCTTGTCCCCGCAACTTCGTTGCCTGCTGTGTTTGCAAACTCAGGACGACGGGTAATGAATTACTTCGCGCGTGCGGCGTAGAGCTTCATAAAGCGCGGAAAACTCGGGCACAAATCCTTCAGCTCGCAGTTCGGGCAGTCGGGATTGATCGCCTTGCAGCGGCGCCGCCCATGAAAAATCAGCCAGTGCGAAAAAAGCGTCCAATCCTTTTGCGGCACCAGCTTCATCAGCACCGGCTCGATCTTCTTCGGATCGGTCTGGCGCGTCAGACCCAGCCGCGCGGAGAGCCGCGCCACGTGCGTATCGACCACCACGCCGACATTCTGCCCGAACGCATTGCCGAGCACCACATTCGCCGTCTTGCGTCCCACGCCCGGCAGCGCGATCAGCTCGTCCATCGTCTCCGGCACTTTTCCGCCATGCTTCACGACCAGCAACCGGCAGCAGGAGGAAATATTCTTCGCCTTCGCGCGGTACAAGCCGATGGCGCGCAGATCGTGTTCGAGTGCCGCCGGCTCGGCCTCCGCGTAGGCGCGCGCCGTCCGATATTTTTGGAACAGGCCCGGCGTCACCTTGTTCACCTGCACGTCGGTGCATTGCGCCGAGAGAATCGTGGCAACCAGCAATTCGAGCGGGTTGGAAAAATTAAGTTCGCAATGCGCGTCGGGATAGACCCGGGGCAGCACGGCACAAAGTTCCTTCGCGCGTTCAGCGGGCGTCATCTTTTTCAAAACGATTTTTTGGGAAGGCAGGTTTCGCACAGAGGACCGAAGAGGACTGACAGAGAAGGGAAGGGGACTGGGAAGTTTTCGGGCAAGCGATTGACGTGACTGAGGCGGAAGCCAATTACCTCCAAAGTTAATTAAAAATTGTCTGCCTTTTCCTCTTCAGCCCTCTGCGCGAAACTCAGTTGTTCCTCGTTCCCAAGGTGCACTTGGGAACGCCTCCTGATCCCGCGAAATTCCATTTCGCGCCGAAATTGGCATGACAGTGCCTGGATCGGCAATGAAATTGCCTCCACAAGGAGCTTGGGACAAGGCCCCCATTTTTTGTCTGCCAGCCCTCTGCAGTCTTCTGTGCGAAACCTGCCTTTTGTTCCTTCACGCCCCCAGCCGCGCTTCGGCCGCCTGGGCCTTCGCCGCCCAATCGGGCGCGGTCGTCCCATAATTCTGAAGCAACAAGTCGTACTGCTTTCGCGCATTCGCCTTGTCGCCCGCTTTTTCATAAGCCTGGCCCGCATCGAAAAGCCCCTCCGCGCTCTGCTCCGGCGCGGCGGGTCCAAACAGCGTATGCGGCTCCTGGTAATAATGGACCGCCGTCTCGGTCGGCCCCGCCGTGGTCGGGCTGATGCCATGGCCCGCCTTTTCCAGCAGCCGTCCGTAGCCGAGCATCGCCTTGGCCTGGAGCGCCACGCCGCCCTGCGGATTTTGCATCAACGCCGCGTAAATCTGCCGCGCCGCATCGGCGTCCGCCGCCTGGCCCGATTGCTCGTCGGCCAGCGCGATGCCGTAATTTGCGTCCGCGATGTGGGGATGCCATAGCCCGCCGCCGGGCAGCGCCTCCAGCTTGAGAAAATAATCCTTCGCCTGCGCCACCTCGCCCTGGCCGAGGTAAGTCGCGCCCAGGCCGTAGTAGGCGTCGCCCAGCGCGGCCTTGTCAATCGGATCGGCGTTCGTCATCAGGTCGCCGTAGACCTTCATCGCCGTCGGATAATCCTTCGCCGCCAGCAGCAACTCGCCGAACTGGTCCGTCTCCTGCCGGGTCAGGGCCAGGCCCGGATTCGCGGCGATCACCTTCTTGAACCGGTCGAGCGCCGCCGGATATTGGGTGCTTCCCTCCTTCGTGACAAAAACCAGACCCGCCTTCGCCAATTCCAGCCGCGCCGACATGTCGGGCGAGGTAAGCTCGGCCCCGACTTTCCCGAGATAGCCCTCCAGGTCGGCGTCCTTCAGCAGGCCCCACGACCGGCGCTGTTTCGCGAGATTCACCAGACCCTCGAAGGCGTCACCCACCGCCCGGAGCTGGTCCGGGAAATTTTTCAGCGTGCCCAGGTAAGCCTGCTCAGCCGCGGCCAGCCGCTTTTCCGCCTCCGCCCGCGTGACCAGCGGCGTCGATTGGTAGTAGCCGAGGGCCTTCGCCGCCGCGAGCCAGATCCCGCCGATTTTGTTGCGCGCATCGGCCGCCGCCGAGGCCTGGGAGGCATTGACCATCGGCTGGTAAAGCGCGATGGCGTCGTCGAACTTCTTCGCCTTGATCAGGACCGCGCTCACCGTGTCGGCGGCCTGGCCGAGCAGGACATACGAATCGGGATAGGCGGTGCGGAGGTCGTTCGCCGCCTGGATCATCCCGGGCACATTGTTGGCCTGCTGGTAGATCGTGACGATGGACGAAAGCGCGTAGGGCGCGGCGGGATCCTTTGGAAATTTCCGGGCCACATCCTGCAACGCCGCCACCGCGCCCGGATCATGCTTCTGGCTCTGGGCCAGCCCGGAGAAAAGCAGGACGCTCGGCAGCAGCTTGCTGTCCGGATATTTCGCGAGGAACGCCTTCGCCCCGCTGATCACCTCGTCGTACCGCTGCAGCGATTCGAGCGCCTGCATCATCCCCACGTCCGCGGCCGCCTGCAAATCGGGACCGGCCGCCGCGTTGTCCCGCACCTTTTGATAATCGGCCAGCGCGGCGGCCACGTTTCCCGCGCCCGACTCGTTCTGGGCCCGGGAAAGAAGCAGGCTGTTCGCCTGCGGGCTGGTCGGATTTTGTTTCAGGAAGTCATCGACCACCTGGTCCGATTCCTTGATCCGGCCGAGCCGGGTCAGCGCCTCCGCCTTCAGCGTGACCGCCACCGCCGCCGACTTGCCATTCGGAAAATCGTGGAGGCTCCGTTCGGCCTGGGCCAGCGCTCCCTCGTAATCGCCGCGGTCCATCAGCTTGCTCGCGACCGAGACGGAAATGCTGTCGGCCTGGGGATCGCCGGCGTGTTTGCTGAGATAAGCCGTCAGCGCCTGGTCGGCTTGGCCGGTCTGGCCGCCGAGGACGTAGGAGAAAAGGGTCTGGAAATCGACCTCCTGCTGCTGGTCGGGCGTCAGCGTGGCGTGCGCGATGAGCCGGTGCAGGATCGTGCGCGCCTCGTCGGGCTGCTTCATCGCCACATAACATTCCGCCATCCGGATCAGCGCCTGGATGATCGGGTCGGTCCCGTTCTGCAAATCCTTGAGCCGCCCCTCTTCGCGGGTGATCAGGAGACTGCTGTCGCCGGTGAAGGCGTTGAGCGAGTTCTGCGCGTTGGCCTGGGCCTGCGCCTGCGCTTTCTGGCGCATATTTTCGAGCTGCTGCTGCTGGAGCGGAATCATGTCGGCCTTGCGCCTGACCTGGCGGAACGCCTCGAGCGCCTTTTCGTAACCGGCGTGCGTGGAATCAAGCTGCGCGATCAGGAACAGGACCTCGCCCTTGCTCATGTTCGCGTCGTTGGCCTGGACCAGCGCGTTCGGATCGCGGCTCACCTGGTCGAAGGCCGCCAGCGCCTCGTTTGCCAGGGCCTGGATCGCCTCGAGCGGTTGCTTGGCCTGCACCGCCTGGTTTGTTTCCACCGCGTAGACGCTTCCGAGGCGTAAAAAATAATCGGGCCGGCTCAGGCTGGCCGCGAACTGCGGCGATTGCGTCAGCTGCTTCAGGTCCTTTTCCGCGTTGGCATAATTCTCCAGTTCAAAGGCCGCCAGCGCGCGGTAATAAAGGACCGTCTCCACGTAGCCCCGGTTTTCGTCCGTCGGCGCCGTCGCGACAAGACCGAGCAACGTCGTCAGCGTGGTCACGGCCTGCGAAAAGGCGGTCTTGTCCCCGCTCTTTTGGCCCTGCGAAAATTGCGCCAGCGCCGTAAAATAAAGCGCCGTGGAGCGGTACGCCGCCTTGGCGTTGGGCGCGGCCTCCTTCGCCAGGCGGTTGACCGCCTCCGTAAATTTGTTGCCGTACAAGTAGGCCAGCCCGGCCCGGATCTGCGCGTCGTCGATCGTCGGGCTGTTCGGATATCCCGTGATGATTTTGTCGAAATCCTGCGCCGCGGCTTCGTATTGCTGGTTCTGCAGCGCGGTCACGCCCTGGTTATAAAGATCACCCGCCGCATCGCCCCGCGCCCACGTCGCGGAGCAAATCAAACCAGCGGAGCCCAATAAAAACCATTTCACGATTTTTACTCTGTTGGCATTCGCTTTGGTTTAAAAGGAAATTTCGAGATAAAAACGTGATTTAACGCAACTTTCCCGACCGCGCTGGTTTCATCGCCGCAAAAACCAAGCCAGCAGCGTCAGCGCCACGCTGACCAAAACGCACGTCGTCACCGGGAAGTAAAAACGGAAATCGCCGCTCTGGTACGAGATATCGCCCGGCAACCGCCCCAGCCAGCCCAGCCCTCGGCCCGACCAAAGCCACGCCCCCACCGCGGCGGCGACCAGCCCGATGACGAAGAGAAGCTTTCCGGCGTCCTGCATGCTCCAATTTATCTCCATCGCGAAAATCTTCAATTCCCGATGGGCGTTTCCGCGGCCGGAGGCGGCTTTCCCCACCGCTCCTGCGCGCTTTGCGGCAGCTCCTCGGGGCGGAGGGCGTAGTCGCGCTTGATCCCCTCGAACAGCTCGCGCCACGCGGCGGCGATCCGGTCGCGCAACTCCTCCCGCGACGCGTTTTTATCCGGCGGCAGCGCCGGGCCCACGCGGACAAACACCCGCGGCCGCCTCAGATAATTTTTCAGCGCGTAGATCTGGTCCGACCCGATGATCACCATCGGAATCACCGGCACGTCCATCATCTTCCAGAGCGACGCCGTGCCGATCGGCAGCTCCGCGCCCCCCAGCACCGACGTCTCCCCGTGCCGGATTCCCTTCTCCGGAAAAATCGCCACGATGTTCCCCGCTTCCAGCCGCGCCATCGCCGTCCGCAGCGCGCCGCGGTCGTTCTTCGTCCGGTCGATCGGGAAGACATGGCCCCACGCCATCATCTTGCCCAGGACCGGAATCTCGAGCAGCGGCTTGTCCGCCATGAAATGGACGATGCGCGGAAATTTCGCCGTCATGAACGGCGGATCGAAATGGCTGATGTGATTTGAAATCAGCAGTGCCGGGCCCGCCTTCGGCACCAGCTCCATCCCGTCGTAATGGACGCGCGAGCCGGGGCGCAGCGGCAGCAGGAACAACTCCCGGCAGAAATAATAAAAGAAGTTGCTCATGAAAGGACGCGGGAAACCCCAGGCTAGAGTTCTAAAGCAATCCGCGCCGCTGCAAAACTCTTTCCAGCGCCTCGGTCGGCAGGCCGATCACGTTGCTCCGCGAACCCTCCACCCGCTCCACGATCCACTCGCCCCGCTCCTGCAGCGCGTAGCCGCCCGCCTTGTCGAGCACGTTCACTTCGCCGAGGTACCGCCCGATCATCTGGAACGACAAATCGCGCAGCGTCACGCGCGTCGTCTCGTGAAAAATCTCCGCCTCGCCCTCCGGCGCGATCAGCGCGCAGCCGGTCACCACCTCGTGCGTCCGCCCGCTCAGCGCCGACAGAAAATCGCGCGCCTGGTCGATCGAAACCGGCTTCCCCATGATCCTCTTTTCCAGCGCCACCACCGTGTCCGCGCCCAGGACCCAGCGTCCCGGCCGCAACGTCGCCACCGCCTTCGCCTTCCGCCGCCCATTTTCCCGGGCCAGGTCGGCGGGCGACAAATGAGGCGACGTCACCCCGTCGAGTTCGCGCACCCGCGCCGTCACCACCTCGAAGCGGACGCCCAGACCGCTCAGCAACTCGCGCCGCCGCGGCGACTCGCTCGCCAGGATGATTTGCTCTTTCGACACGGGATGAATTTTTTAGCCGCGAACGAACGCGAAAGGCACCAAAAAATGGGGAAGTTTCGCACAGAGGACCGAAGAGGACTGACAGAGGACGAAAAGGGACGGGAAGAGATTGACGTGGTGGATGTGAAGACAAGGGACGTTTGAAGAAGTTTCGCACCGAGGGCCCAAAAGAACAGAAAAGGCAAAGAAGAAATAAAAGGACCTGCCTCAGTCTTCTGACTGCCTCCCCCTCCTCGGCCCTCTGCAGTCCTCTGTGCGAAACATGCCTTTTCCCTCATCCCAACTACAACTTGGGGACGAGGTCGCCTTATGCTACGGTGCCCGCTTATGCCTTCCGCCCGCAAAGAAGCGCTCCGCTTTCTCATCCCGCTGGGGATCATCATCACCCTGCTCATACTCTCCAATCTTTTCGTGCCTGGGGCGATGTTCGCCACGCTTCCTCTCGGGTTTGTTTTACTGGCCCTCTTTTTCTTCATCCTCTACTTCTTCCGCGATCCCGAGCGCCCCGTCCCCGCCGATCCCGCCATCATCGTCTCCGCCGCGGACGGCCTCGTCGTCGGCGTCGACGAAATCGAGGAGCCCGATTTCCATCTCGGGCCCATGATCCGCATCGCCGTCTTCCTCTCCGTCTTCGACGTCCACGTCAACCGCGCGCCCGTCGCCGGCGTCGTCCACAGCACCGTCTACAAGGCCGGCCAGTTCCTCGACGTCCGCCATCCCGACTCCAGCACCCGCAACGAATGCCGCTCCTGGTGGTTCGACACCCCGGGCGGCCCCGTCGCCGTCCGGCAAATCGCGGGACTCGTCGCCCGCCGCATCGTCGCCTGGGCCGGCGAAGGCTCCGCGTTGGAGCGCGGCCAGCGCCTCGGCATGATCCGGTTCGGCTCCCGCACCGAAGTCTTCCTCCCGCTCGGCTGCACCGTCCTGGTCAAGCCCGGCGACCGCGTCGAAGGCGCCGCCACCCCCATCGCCCGCTGGCCTGAAACCAGCTAATTCCCCTGGGAAAACGCCTTTTCCGTTGCCTTTTACTTCAAACTTCTTCGTTCTCATGAGCCCGCCAACCCAGCGCAACACCGATCCGGCCAAGATATTCCTCCTGCCGAACCTCATGACGGCGGGCAACCTCATCTTTGGCTTTCTCGCCGTGCTGAAAATTTTTGAGGGCGATATCCACCGTGAAACCGAACGCGATACGGGCGGCTTGGACTGGACCCATTACTATTTTATCAGCATCTATTGCATTCTTGCCGCCTGCGTCTGCGATCTCCTCGACGGCCGGCTCGCGCGCCTTGGCGGGAAGGAAAGCCCCTTCGGCCGCGAATTCGATTCCCTCGCCGACATCGTCAGCTTCGGCGTCGCGCCCGCGCTCCTCGTCTTCAAGATCGTGCTCTACCACATTCCCCACCAGATCGGCTGGCTCATCGCCGGCTTCTATCTCCTCTGCGGCGCGCTCCGGCTGGCGCGGTTCAACATCGTGGCCACCTACAATCTCGGTCCCGGCACGCGCAACTTCACCGGCTTTCCCATTCCGGCCGCCGCCGGCCTCATCTCCTCTATCACGCTCCTGATTATTTCCAACTATCAAAACGAGGCGCAACTCTCCGCCGGGTATGGAGGCATCGGCCTCGCGGCCCTCATGGTCTTTCTCGCCTTCATGATGTTTAGCCAGTTCGAGTATCCGAGCTTCAAGGGCTTCAATTGGCGCACGCAATTCTCTCTGCCGAAATTTCTCGGCATGGTTGGCCTGCTCCTATTGACGATTATTTACCGCACGTGGATGCCGGCCGTTCTTTTCGTCTCCTATCTGCTCTACGGCTTCCTGCGCCCCTTCATCTCCCGCGCCTGGCGCCGCGAAATCGAGGAGGAAGACGACGAACCGCCGGTGGAACCGGTCGCGCCAGCTCCGCCGGAGGAAAATTAGGCAGCCGTCGCGCGCCGCGCGACGGACCGCCGCGAGGGCCCGCGGCGGCTTACCTCCCTCAATTGCTCGCGTACTTCACCGAGCAACCGTAGGGCCGGGCCGTCGGCGTCGAGACCGCCTTGCCCGCCATCGCTTCATCGAGCGCCGCCGTCACATAATTCTTCGCCGTGGCCAGCGTCGCCGGATCGGTGGAGGGCGTGTCATCGATCCCGCCCGCATAAATCAGCACCCCCTTCGGATTGATCACGAACATGTGGGGCGTCGTCCGCGCTCCATACATATGGCCCACCTTCCCGGTCGGATCGAGCAGGCTCGCCGTCGCGTCCACCCCATGCACCTTCACATAAGCCGTCAGATCGGACGGCGTCTGGTAACCTTCCGCGTCCGGCGCGCCCGAATTGATCCGCAGCCAGACCACCCCCTTCGCCGTCTCCTCCTTCTGCAGCTTTTGCATCGTGCCCGAATCGTAAAACTTATGCACAAACGGGCAGTCGGGATTGGTCCATTCCAGCACCACGAACTTGCCGTGGTACTCCGACAACGAATGCGATTTGCCGTCGCCCCCCTGCAACGTGAAGTCGGGCGCGGGCTGGCCGATCAGGGCCTGTTTCGACGAGGTGATTTGGGCCGACACGGTAAAGCAAAAAGCCGCTCCGAGACAAAGAGCGGCAAAGGTAAGGGTTCGCATATAAGAATGAGACGTCATGGGTTTCCTGAAGTTTCGGTTAAATCGGCGCGTGGCCGAGTTGTAATATAACGCATTCTCCGATCTTCGCACCCTCCTTTGTCGACGGCCCGGCGGAACCTCAGCGAAAGACTCTCTTTCCTCGATCCGTCATCCTGAGTGAAGGCGAGCGAAAGATTTTGCGCGGTTCGTCGGCCCATCCCGGAGGGATGAAAGAACCCTAGCCGGTGGTAAGACCGGTGCTGCGCAGCAGCAGCGGTCGCCACCACCGGAATCCGGTCGTCAAGCGTCCGCACCCCGGAGGGGTGCCACAACCAAAACGGCCTCACAACTTCTTCAGCGCATCAAGAACGATCCCCGGCGTCAGCACCTCGGGCAACACCTGCGGCGCGTCCTTCGCCTGCGGCGAATAGAGCAAATAGAGCGGCACGCCGTCGCGATTGAACTTCCGCAACGTCTCCGAAATCGCCGGATCGGCATGGGTCCAATCGGCACGGAACAGCGCGACATTCTTTTGCGCGAACGCCTGCTTCACGCCGTCCGTCCCCAGCGCCACCGCCTCGTTCACCTTGCAACTCAGGCACCATGCCGCCGTGAAATCGACGAAGACCGGCTGCCCCTTCGCCAGCGTCTCATCCACCGCCGCCTGCGACCACGGCTGCCAGCCCTCTGCGGTAGCCGTCGCACTCCGTGCGACGGTCCCCTCCGCCTTCGCCAGCGTCACGCCCCACTCAATCGCATAGCCCAAAAGACCCAGCGCCAAAACAAAGGCTAAGATCCGCACCGGCGCCGAATGCGTCGGCGTCGCCCACCGCCCATAAATCCAGGCCGCCAGCCCCGCGATCAACAGCACGCCCAGCAGCCACGGCACTTGCTCGCCGCCCACCAGCGCCCCAAAAACATAAATCAGAAAAATCACCGTCGCCATCAGCAGAAACCCCATGAACTGCTTGAACGCCTCCATCCACGCGCCCGGCTTCGGCACGAACCGGAGCGCGGCCGGAAAAATCGTCAGCAGCAGGTAGGGCGTCGCCATCCCGAAGGCGAGGAAGGTGAAGATCAAAAGCGAGATCGCCGCCGGTTGCTGCGCGGCGAATCCCAGGGCCGAACCCATGAACGGCGCGGTGCAGGGCGTCGCGGCCAGGGTCGCCAGCGCGCCGTTGCCGAAGGAGGAAGCCACGCCGCCGAGATGGCCCGTCGCTTTCGCGTCGAGTCCCACCAGCGACGCGCCGAGTTCAAACACCCCGAACAGATTCAGCGCCAAAAGAAAAAAGAGAAGGATCAACCCGAGCACGAACCCGGGCGACTGCATCTGGAAACCCCAGCCGAGCTGATTCCCCGCCGCGCGCAACGAAAGGAGCAGCCCCGCCAGCACCCAGAACGAAAGCACGACGCCCGCCGTGAAGGCGACGCCCTGGATCCACGCCGCCTTCGGATTTTCCCCCGCGTGCCGCATCAGCGAAAAGACCTTCAGCGACAGCACCGGCAGCACGCACGGCATCAGATTCAGGATCAGCCCGCCGATGAACGCGAAGCCGAGAACGGCGATCAAGGTAGTCGGCGCAGGCCCTTGCGCCGGTTCCCCCTGTAGCGGCGGTCTCTGACCGTCGCCCGCGCTCCCGGTAGCCGCCGCACGCTGGGCGGCGGTCGGCTCCGCCGCGGGGCCCGCGGCGGCTACCTCTGAGCCCACCTGAAATTCCGAAATATAAATCGATTTGGAATTTCCGATTAAAGGCTTGTCGGAAACGAGGATGCCGCTGAGCTTGTCCGGCTTGTCGCCGTTTTGCTGGAGCTTTATCGCCATCATGGAAACCATCGTACGCCCATCTGCGAGCGGCTTACCGAGCGCGCCCGCCGATGGATTGTCGGCATCGAGCGTGCTCAGAACATTCGATTGTTCAGGGAAGAATCGACTCGGAAGTGGCGCAAAGTCGGGTGAACCAATCCGAAGATTGAGATAGTTGCCGCGAACATTCGCACTGACTTTCCAGTCCGTTGCAGCCACCGGCAACCTCTCCCGCGCCTGCGCGAACAAAGCCTTGTTCCACAGAAATTCGTAACCGAGATCGGCGCCTTTCGGCGCAAAATGGAGCGGAACGGAAAGATCGGCCTTGCCCGGAATGCATTCCTCCTGGCAGACCAGCCACGCGGCATGCGCCTTGATTTCAATTTTGCTCACGTCCGACCCGGGAGAATCGGGCGGCGTGATCGTGGTCAGCAAATAAACATCGCCCGCGTAGCCGTAAGTGACCAGCGGCCCCATGGCGTGCTTTTCCGGCGTCGGCCATTGGATCGGTCCGGCGGTGAAGCCGGGCGGCAGCGTCCACTTGATCGTCGTGGCCAGGCCCGCGTCGCCCGGATTGATCCAGTAGGTGTGCCAGCCGGGATCGGAATGGAGATGGAGGATCACGCCGAACGGCTGGCCCGCCTCGACCAGCGTTTTCTCGGGAATCAATTCCGCCGTCACGTGGGGCTGCCTGACCGTCGCGCTTGCGCCCGCGGCCGGCGCGGAAATCGGCTCGGACCCGCGCGCGGCGAAATTTCCCGCGACCAGAAAAAGCAAAAGAAGAGTCCTGATCATGGCGGTACCATACCGTACGACGCACGGGCCGGCCCCGATGTTCCCATTAATCTTTGGTAATCGCGCCGCCTCTTTCATCCGCCCAGAATCGCACAAAAATCGCGCAAGGCGATAGTTCCAGAAACCTTATGTCGGCTTAATGTGCTAAAAATATAAGCTACGAAGGCCTTTTAAGCCAAACCGCGGCCCCGCCCAGGCCCGATTTGCCTTTGCTCGCCCCCGGCCGGCCCGCTAGCTTGTGCGCCTGCCTTAGCCCGACCATGGACGCCTACCAACCCCACCGCCTCGCCCTGACCGGAGGCACCGGCGCTCTCGGCTTTGCCTTTTTGCGGCGCCATTTTCAGCGGGACCCCAACCTCCGGGCCACCCTGCTCGTCCGCCAGGCTTCCGCCGCCTTCAAGTCCGAGGTCTTCCAGGACTGGCTCCGCTGGAACGAAGGCCGCGTCACGCTGGTCGAGGGCGACGTCCGCCAGGTCGGCCCCGAGCCGCTCGACGCCCTGCGCGCCTGCGACGGCGGGCTGTGGCACTTCGCGGCCCTGACCGCGTTGACCGCCGCCAACGAGGAGGTCACCCGCGAGATTCACGAGGTGAATGTCGAGGGGACGCAACGGCTCGCGGAGGCCTGGATGAACGGTCGCGCGGCGGGTCCCTTCTACCACATCAGCACGGCCTACGTGGTGGGCGAGCGCCATGGGACGGCCCGCGAATCGGAGAGCTCGCTGGGCCAGACCTTCCGCAATCCCTACGAGGCCTCGAAGCTCGCCGCCGAGACGCGCGTGCTCCGGGACTTCGCCGCCGGGCTGCCGGGCGCGATCTTTCGTCCCAGCGTGGTGGTCGACGACCTCGGCGGCACGGGCGGCTTCAAGATGGTCGATGCCTGCGCCTATGCCGTGGCGCTCGCGGTGAAGCGGGGCGAGCCGTTCGTCTTTCGTCTCCGGCCGACGGCAAACCTGAACCTGATCCATAGCGACTGGGTGATCGCTGCGATGTCCGACCTCGCCCGCATGCCCTCGGGTCCGGGGCGCACCTATCACCTCACCGCCCCGCGCGACACCTACCTGCGCGACATCGCCGCCATCCTGGAAAGGCTGGTGCCCAATCTGAAGATCGGTTTCGAGCCCGACGTGAAGCGCGCCGACCTGCCGACGGCCTCGAAGATTTTTGACAAGGCGATCACGGACCTGCGGGCCTACTTCGATGCGGAAATCCACTTTGACCGGGCGAACACCGACCGCGATCTCTCGAAGGCGGTGGAGGAATCGCCGCTCGATCTCGCCCCGTTTGTGCAGAGCCGGTTGCAGGCCGAGCTGGGCCGCATCGCCCACCGGAAATGAGTTCCTTCTGCAGAACTGATTTCAAAAGCCCGCGCCTTCCCTTATAGATGGTCGAATGACTTCCTCTCCCGAAAAGCGCCTGCGGATTCTCCTGCTTTGGGGGCCTTCGCATTTCGACGTCTACGCGGCGGAGCTCTTCTTGAATAACCCGAAGCACGATTTTGAAATCGTCTCGGGCGACAGGTCGAGCGAGCGTTCGCCGCATGCGGCGTCGTGGGGACGCTTATGGAGTCTGCGCCGGAGACTGGTGCGTGGCGAATTCGATCTGGTCATCAGCGGCCCGATCCAGAATTCGCCGTGGCCGCATCCGAAACGGCTCGCGACGCGCCTGGCCCAGGCTTTCCGATTTCTCACCTACAAATCGCGCATGGTCGACAGTTACTGGGCGCCGTGGCTGCTCTCGGGCCGGGTGCGCGGCAAGGTGCCGCTGGCCGTGATCGATTTCCTCGATACCTCCTACGTCCTGCCGAAAGATTATCCGCTGCTGGAAGCGGCCACTCTCTACTTCAAGATCAACCTCTATTTTTGGGCGCGCCGCTCGCTGATGCCGCTGGAGACTTTTTTCGGCATGCGCCGCGTGACGCCCCTCACGACGAAACTGCGCCCGCTCACCAACGGCGTTCCCAAGTCGCGGATTCCCGAGACGGCGCGCCCGATGCGCGAGCGGGACATCGACCTTTGTTTCACGGGTCGGATCGCACCGGGCCGGAGCCCGGACGATCCCAACGCGTTCGGGGATTTGGCGCACAATCCGATCCGGCAGGCGATCTATGAGCGATGTGTGAAGCTGAAGGAGCGCTACCACGTTTATTGCTACAACGGCATGGTACCAAGGGAGGAATATCTCGAGCTGCTCCAGCGCTCGAAACTGGTGGTGTGCACGGAAAGCTTCGGTTGCGAGACGTGGCGGCATTACGAAGCGGGCGCGGCGGGGGCGATTCCGCTGGTGAATTGGCCTTACGCGCAGAATTACATGCCCTTCGAGCCCGACGTGCATGCGATCTATTTTTCCCTGATCGGCGAGGACTTTGAGCGGACGGTGGCCCGGGCGCTGGCCGATCCGGCGAAGCTGGAGGAGATTTCGCTGGCCACGCGGGCGTTCACTTTACAACACAAGGAGCGCGGCCACATCGGCGACGTCATCATCGCGGAGACCCTGCGGGAGCACTCAAAAACACGAGCCTAATGTTTACCGCGTGAGGGTGCCGGTGTTCCATACCCAAATCATGCTGGCAAACCCGGCGGCGTTGATGCCCAAACCGAAAAGCCGGAACTCGCTGCGGGTGTAGGAACGGTCGCGATAAAGGACGAAACGATCGAGCAGCAGCCAAAGCGATCCGAGGAGGAGAAATCCGCCCAGCACCCAGTCGCGAAACCGGAAGCCGAGCAGAAATCCTTCGAGCACGACAAGGGCGAGGATGACGCCTTTGGTCGCTTTGATCCCGAGCGTTCGGGCGGTGGTGCGACGATGGGCGCGCGCATCGGGAATCACGTCCATGACTTCGCCCATGAGATGGGAATGGGTGCAGAAGAGGACGAGATATCCGACCGCCGCCCAGGAAACCTCGGACGTCTCATTCAGCAAAACGCTGAGCGGAAGGAGAAGAAGATAACCGGCCTGGTTGATCAGTTCGAGCGGTGGCCGTCCCCGCCAGCCGAAGCGCGGAAGATTGTAGAGGAGATTGACCAGAATCATCCCGCCGAGGAGCGCGGCCATCATCCAGCCCCGGAGCCAAATGAAAGCGATGAAGAAAGGCATCTGGAACAAGGCGATGGCGAAGGGCAGCCGGGCGAGTTGCTTCCGAGTGCCGCGCGCGCCGAAGAGGAAGGTGTCCTTGCGCGGGTTCTGTTGATCGTTTTCGAAATCAACGATGTCGTTCCATCCGTAGACGAGAAAATTGAGAGGAAACGTGACGTAGAGGAGACCCAGCCAAAAGAGCGGAGAATGAAAGACGGGCAGCCGTGAGGTCGGAAGCGTGTAGAGCCAGAGCGTTTGAAACCAGAGGCCGGGACGCGAGACCTTCAGCCAAAAGAGGGCGCGCGTCATGACGCGAACTTTGCCCGGGGCTGAAACGGGAGGCGATCCCGGAATTTGCGGCGCGGATTATGCGGTACAGAAATTGCGGAAGCGCTGTGCGTCGACGGAGTATTGCGGGAAGAGAGTCGGCATGGCCGACAAGGGAACGCCAAAGTGACGCGAGGTGATTTCGCCGAAGACTTCGCGGAAGTCGGTGGTGATGGCGAGGTCCCGGTTTTGGAAGAGCTTGTCGGGGGCGAGCGTGGGCCAGTCGCCGTAAACCTTGCCGCCCTTGATCGAGCCGCCCATGGCGAAGAAGCAGGTGCCGTGACCGTGATCAGTGCCGCGATTGCCGTTCTGGTGCACGGCGCGGCCGAATTCGCTCATGGTAACGACGACGACGTCGGCCATCCGGTCGCCGAGGTCCCTGTGCAGCGCCGCCAGCGCCTGTGCGAAGCCGCCGAGCCGGGTGGCCAACTGGCCCTTGGCGCCGCCCTGGTTGGCATGGGTGTCCCAGCCGTCGACTTCCGCGAAGGCGACCTGGAGCCCGACGTTGGCCTTGATCAGTTGCGCGATTTGCTTGAGGTTGCGGCCAAAAGCGCCGACGGGATAGGTGGCGCCATTGGCGGGCTGGTAGTTGGTCGTGCGGGCCTGCTTGAGGAGATCGAGCGCGTCGAACGATTCGCGGGCGGTGCCGTGCAGGACAGTATCGACCGCCGCGCCGTACATGCTTTCAAAACCGTTGGTCGTGCCAGAGGGTCCGGACAAAGTGACCGAGGTGTCGCCGGCGAGGCCGAAGGTGTCGAGATCGCGGATGGCGAGGGAATCCTGGTCGCCCTGGAGGCTGCGGGGGATGGTCGCGCTCATCGAGACAGCGCGGAAGGCGGTCTTTTTCGCGGCGTCCTCGGGGCAGCAGCCGAGCAGACGGTTGAGCCAGCCGTCCTGCACGCTCCGGTCTTCATCAACGCCCGATTCCATGAGGTCCTGGGATTCGAAGTGGGAGCGGGAAGCGTTGGGCGAACCGCAGGCCTGGATGGCCGCGAGATGACCCTGCTGATAGAGAGGCAGGAGCGGAGCCAGTGCCGGGTTAAATCCGAAGTAGCCGTCGAGGTCGAGTGCGCCGTTCGCGCCCGCCGCCTGGGAAGGCTGGGGAATGGCGATGTCACTGCGGTTCTGGTAATAATAGGGATCGCCGTGAGGGACGACCATGGAGAGTCCGTCAACCGCGCCACGCTGAAAGATGCAGATGAGAATTTTGTTGCTGGTAGAGGAGCCGAGGTCGGCGGCGAAGGCGGTTTCCCGGAGAAAGCGAGGGCCCCAGAATGGTCCCATCCCCATGCAGACGTAGGCGAGCGCGCCTTGTTTCAAAAAGACCCGGCGATTGACGTTCATCATATTATTTCCTTTGGAATTCAGGTGAGCCGATAATGAGAGCAATGAGTTTGGAAGGATTCACCGTTTTGCTTTCGTCCGGCGCGGGCAGGGCGGTCTTTTCGAGGACCTGGCGGGTGGCCACGGTGACGTTGTTCTGAAGGAGGACGGCGACGCATTGGTTGAGCACGGCTTCGGGTTTGTCGAGATCGACGCCGCCCAAAATCGTCTGCGGATCGAAATGGATGTCGTTCACCTGTTGCTGGGTCAGGGCCATCGCGAAATTGAGGCGTTCGATCAGCGCGCCGGGGCTGACCCAGAATTTGGAGACTTCCTTGTAGCCGGTGGGCGGCGTGCAGGCGAAGAGCGGTTCGCCGAGTTCGTAGATGTGCCAGTTGAGCGATTGCCGCGGGCGCTTGGAAATACGGTCGGCGGCCTGGCCGCGTCCGAGGACGGCGCCGCCCTCGATGGCCGGCACGAGCTTGTCATAAGGCGGCGGCTGTTGGGCGATGATGGACGATCCCGAGGCGCGGACGGCGGAAACGGCAAATTCGAGCGGCGATTTGATCTTGTTGTTATAGTCGTCGGGGGAAAGAAATTCGGGGCTGGTGAGGATCGCTTCGGTCACCTGACGCAGGTCGCCGCCCGTCCGCTGGAAGACGCCGGCGACGCGATCAACCAGGGCCGCGGGAGGGTCGTCGCTGACGAAGCGCTGGCAAAGCTCAAGGGAGATGTGATGGGCGGTGGCTGGACTTGAGGCGAGAATGTCGAGGACGGTTTCGCCATCCTGAATGCCGCCGCCGGCCGGAATCTGCTGGCCGAGGACGACTTTTGCGCCGTTGTCATGCTGTTTCCGGTGGAAGGCGAATTCGCCGGTCTCGCGGTCGATGGACCAGCCGGTGAAGCAGCGCGCGACTTCCTGCACATCGTGCTGGGTGTAGCCGCCGTCGACGCCGAGGGTATGGAGCTCCATGATCTCGCGGGCATAATTCTCGTTGATGCCGCCCTTCTTTTCGCCCACCGCGGGAACGGGCGGGGCCAGGTCGCCGTTGCCGTTTTGCATCATTTGGTCCCGGATCTTTTCGGTGTACATCTGTTCCATCGGCGTGACGCTGCGGGCGACGGTGTTGGTGGCATTATCGAGATAGAAAAGCATGGCCGGGCTTTTCGCCGAGGCTTCGAGCAGGTCGCGGAAGCGGCCCCAGATGTGGGGGCGGATCACGTCGCGGTCGTCGACGATTTTGTAAACGCGATCGGGGCCTTTCTTCACGTCGATGTTGAAGTGATTGCCCCAGAAATCGACGAGCACCTCCTGGAGTTGACGCTCGGAATCGACGGCCCGGACGAGCTTGGCCTGTTCGAGCTGGCCGATGGCGGCGACGGAGCGATATTGCCGGGCCTGATCGACCATTCGGTCGAGCTTGCCCTGCGCCGAAAGTTGCATGGGAGGCTCGACTTGATTGGCATTATCCCCGGCGCTGGGGTTGGCCGCGGCAAGCTGCTTTTGTTTCTTGAGGAATTTTTTTCGCTCGTCGAGGAAAAGCTGGCTGAGTTGCTCGGGCGACATCTGAAGCAGTTCGAATCCCGCAACTTGCTGCTCCACCAGCGAATCGGTGATGCTTTCGGGATGCAACTGCTGCTCGATGTAGTTGTGAAGACCCATCTTCTGCACGGCTTCGACATCACCGGGCCGGGGGCCGAAGGTCATGCGGTTCAGGACGTGGACAATTTCATCGCGGTCGGCCGAAAGACTTTCCTGGGCCCAAGCCGGCGCGATGGGGCAAAGGAGGGCGAGGCTCGCGACGGCGGGCACAAACCATCGATTCGGAGAAAAATCAAGATGTGCCATACCAAGTGATTAGACTCGAAGAGAGGCGAAAGGTTACATTTCTTTAGCAAAAAATGGCCCTTTCTCCCTATGCGGCGAGTGCCACCGTTATGGAGACTGGCCGGAGATTTTTTTGAGCAGGACGGTCCCGTAAAAATGGAAGGGCGCGGGATCGGCGACGTTGGTCACCGTCATGACAAGCTGATAGCCGTGCGAGGTTGACTGAAGAGTGCAGGTGCCTTCGTTGTTGAAGCTGTCCCTGAACTTGAACGAGAGAATGCCGTCCTGCACCCGCCCCTTGCCTGAGCCATCGGGCGAGGCGCCGGAGCCATCGGCCATCGCGGCGGAGAAGGAGACGTCGGCCCTCGAATCGGTTTGCTTGATCTCAAGCGAGAAAGTCCGGCCGGCCTTGGCGTCGACCATTTCGTAATGGCCGCCGTAATTTGTCACGGGGGATGAGGCGTGGGTGGAAGGCGCGGCTGCGACCACGGCGAGAATGACAGCGAGGCGAAGGCTGAGACTCACGATTCGTTCCTGCATCCGGCGAAAGAGAAGAGACGTCATGCTGGTTCTCTCTAGCATATTTTTAGTCGGGCTGACGATCATGATCCGTGCGGGTTGGTCTTTGTGAAAGGCCAAGCCTCGAATCTTCTCCGGCATTTCCTTCCCGGCAAATATGAGGCAGCATCAGGCATGAATGTCGGGATCATGGTTTCGGGGCAAACGCCTCAGGCGGGCGGGGGTTTTACTTTTGAAGACGAGATCCTTGAGGCTTTCTTTCGACTGCGCGCCGAGTCATCGCATTCATTTTTTTTGGTGGGTTATCCTCAGGAAAAGCCCGCGCACCTTGCTCATGCCGGCCTTCCCTGGCTGAGCTTGCATCGGTCCCGGGCGCTGCGCCGGCGACAAAAGCTTTCGCGGTTTGGGCGGAACCTGGGCCGTAAGCTGAAGCTTTTCAAAACGCCCCGGTCCCGTGATTTTGAAGCGTATCCTGATTTGCAAAAACAGCCGCTCGATCTCATCTGCTATCTCACGCCGCTGGTGCGGCCGGTCGCGGATATTCCCTACATCACCACGGTGTGGGACGTGGAGCATCGCTTTCAGCCCTTCTTTCCCGAGGTAAGCTTGCACGGAGAATGGGAATCCCGCGAGCGGCGCTGCCGGAAAATTTTCTCGCGGGCAGCTTATATTCTCACGCCCAATCAGCGCGGCAAAAAGGAAATCATGGCCTATTACGGAATCGACGAGCAGCGCATTCGGACCCTGGCCCATCCCACGCCGGGGTTTGCGCTGCGCGAGGGAGCTCGGGTTGGCGATAGGAGATCTTTGGAGCACTTGGGCATCAAGGGCGATTATCTTTTTTATCCAGCCCAGTTTTGGCCGCACAAAAATCACGCCTGCCTGCTGCTCACCTTGAAAATTTTAAAGGAAAAACAGGGCTGCCAGCCGCAGCTCGTGCTCACCGGATCGGACAAGGGCAATCGGGGGTATGTGGAGCGGATGGCGAGGGATTACGCGCTGCAGGACCAGGTGCTTTTCCCGGGCTTTGTTTCGCGCGACGATTTGACCGCACTTTATCGTCAGGCGTCCGCACTGGTCTATTCGAGTTTTTGCGGTCCCGAAAATCTGCCGCCTTTGGAAGCCTTCGCTTTGGGTTGTCCGGTGATCGCTTCGTCCATTGCCGGCGCCGTGGAGCAATTGGCGGAAGCTGCAATTCTGGTCGATCCCGCGAAGCCGGAACTGTGGGCCGACGCCATCCTGCAATTGCGGCAAAATGATGTGTTAAGGAAGGAGATGATCGCCCGGGGAAAACATCGGGCCGCGCTTTATACTTCCGATCATTTTATCCGGGACCTTTTTGCGATTTTCGATGAATTCGCGCCTTTACGCCGCTGCTGGCCGTGAGTCCCTCGATCGCCGGTTAACCTTGATCTACCGACGGCGCCGCCCTAACAAAGTCAGAGGCCGTCAACCGTCCGCCTAAAGAATATGAAATTAGCCAACCTCTGGCGCCGCCCTAAGAAATCACCGTACGGTTTTTTCTCCGGCTATTCGACCTGGGAGGAGGCGTTAAAGGATTCGACCAGCTACATGTCGGCTCCGATTATCGAGGCGACGGTCAAGGAGCGTGGGCAATTCATGTCCCAATTTGATCCCGGCGATCTTTTCGTCGACGATCGGACCCAGCAGCTTTTATCCGCCCTTGCCGTTATCCAGCAAGGGAAAGCGATTTCGACGCTCAAGGTCCTCGATTTCGGCGGAGCGGCGGGAATTTATTTTTACATCATTCGCCGTGCGCTGCCTCACCTGGAGCTTGACTGGACGGTCGTCGAAACGAAGGAAATGGTCCAGGCCCTGCAAGGCTTCGAGGAGCCTCATCTTCGCTGGCGGACGTCGTTGCCTGAGGCTTCCCCATCGGGAGATAAACCCTTCGATCTCAGTCTGGCCAGCAGCTCGCTTCCTTACGTGCCGGAGCCGTATGATGTCCTGCAAAAGTTGATTGCCCTGGGCCGCTTTGTCATTACCAACCGCATGGCCTTCATCGACGGGGCCGAGGACAAGATCGCCGTCCAACGCGTTCCTCCGGAAATTTTCACCGGCTCTTACCCGGCCTGGTTTTTTTCCCGGGAAAAATTTCTGGCCTTCATGCAAAGATTCTCGCAGGTGACGCTGAGATGGAGGGTGCCCCAGGACGCCTTCAACTTCGAAGGCAAAAGAATTGTCTTTGAGGGCTACATGTTCGAGTGTCGCTAATTCCTCATGGCATCTCCATCCGAAGCCTCCGCCGACCCGGCGCGAGATTCAGCCCTGATTCCCGGGCTGGAACTGATACGGGGTCTGGCGAGTCTCCAGGTTTTCTTCAGCCATCTTTTCCTGATGTTCGTCTTCAATGCCTTGCCCCCGCTGGGAAGGCCTTTTTGGATAGAAGCGTTCCTGAATTGGAACATCGAGGCCGTCCTGGTCTTTTTTGTTTTGTCCGGGCTGGTGATTGCCCTTTCACAAAGGAAACAATCGCGCGATCGAATTCATTTTATCCGCGCGCGGCTGCGGCGATTGGGCCCGCTTTACCTGGGGGCGATTTTGTTCGGCTTCATCGCCGACCGCATCCTCAAGCATCATTTCGTTTTTACCCCGCTCTGGGGACACTTGCTCTTTCTGCAAAGTTTCGACGTTCCAGCGACCCCCCTGTTCCATAGCAACCTTCCGTTGTGGTCGCTCAGTTTTGAATTTTATTTTTACCTGCTTTTTTCCCTGACAATAGGCACCCGTTTTTCCGGGTTCAGGCCGGCTTTATGGATGGCCGGTTTTGCAGCGATGGCCGTGATCTATTTTGGCTGGCAGGCCCATGGGATTCCGGGTCACTTGGAGGAGATTCTTGCCGATATGCCCATTTGGTTGTTGGGGGTTACTTTAATCCAAAAGCCGATCTATTTTCGGCCATCGCTGGGTCAAAATCTCGTTCTTTTCAGCATCATGTTCCTGGTGGCGCGCAGCTTTTACCGTGAAACATTTTATCCTCCTTGGCAGGGCTTCCTGCTGGCGCTTTTCATAGCTCCTCTTCTTTATTCTTTAACCAACCCCCTCAGAAAGGCCGATCCAAAATCCGCACCGGCCTCATGGCTGATCGTGGGAATCCTCTATCTGGCGGCCTCAGCGATGATGATGTTGCTGGCGCCAAACCAGGCTTCGTATCCCTACTGGTCAACCAACTACTTTTGGTTGTTTGTTCCACCAGTTACCGCTCTTCTGGTTTGGATGTCGCCTTTCCTGGGCGCGATGAAATTAGTCGCATCATCTGCCTGGCATCCCGCGGCTCTATTTTTAGGACGAATCTCCTACGCGCTTTATGTGGTTCACATGCCCATCTGCGCCCTGGTTCGCTATAAGACCTATAACGTTTTCCTGCGCATCACTCTCGATATCGTCCTCGTTTTTCTCGTGGCGTGGTTTTTTGAATACAAGCTTCACCCCTTTCTTTGCCGCAAATTCGACCGGATTTGGCCGAATGCGCCCTACAAGCGGGATGCTTCCTTGAGCCGGGCGCAGACTTCCTCAATTTGATCGTCCCGAAGCGTGGGGCCGGAAGGAAGATAAAGACCCTGGGTTCCGATGGTTTCCGCGATCGGGCACGGTCGCGATTGGAAGCCAGGTGTTTTTTGCAGGCAGGGCTGGAGGTTCATGGGATGAAAAAAGGCGCGTGTATCGACGCCGCGATTTTTCAGCCAGGGCATCAGGTCATTCCGGTTGAGCGGAAATTCCGGTTTGATCAGGATGCCGTAAACCCAATAGACATGGCGGCCTTCGGCGCACTCCTGCGGAAGGCCGAGGCCGGGAACGTCTGCAAGCGCATCGGTATAGAGCTGGGCGATGCGGCGTTTCCGTTTCAGGATCTCTTCAAAACGGGTCAGTTGAACCAGCCCCATGGCCGCTTGATAGCCGGTCATGCGAAAATTAAAGCCGGCCTTCTCGTGACGAAACCTCGGGACGGTGAAGGCGAGATTTCTCAGCAGGCGCAATTCTTCGGCCAGGGCGTCGTCATTGGTCACGACCATGCCGCCTTCGCCGGTGGTGAGAATCTTGTTGGCGTAGAAGCTGAAGCAGCCCATGTCTCCGAAAGCGCCAGTCTGGGTTCCGCGCCAGGTGGCGCCGTGCGACTCGGCGCAATCCTCGATGACTTTCAGGCCATGCTTTTTGGCGATGGCGTTGACCCGGTCCATTTCCACCGGATGGCCGAAGAGGTGGACAGGCATGATGGCCCGGGTCCGCGGGGTGATCAGGCCTTCGATCAAATTGGGATCGAGATTCCAGGAGACCGGCTCCGAATCGATGGGTACGGGAACGAGGCCGTTGTGAACGATTGCAAGCGCCGTGGCGAT
The DNA here is from genome assembly GCA_965226715.1 of Methylacidiphilales bacterium. GTDB lineage: Bacteria > Verrucomicrobiota > Verrucomicrobiia > Methylacidiphilales > UBA1321 > JABDGH01. The sequence goes on from CBDDEB010000003.1 coordinate 525,431, forward strand.
ATTCGTCGAGGCGCTCAGCACGATTTCGTCTCCCGGTGTGAAGTGACAGGCGGCGACGGCGAGATGCAGGGCGGTCGTGCCGCTGGTCACGGCCACGCCATGACGGCAGCCGATCAGGCCGGCGAAGGTCTCTTCAAAACGGGGGATCGATTTCCCGAAGGAGCCGGAGATTTCGCCATCCAGGACGGCCTGCTTGACCGCCTGCGCCTCCTCCTCGCCGATCCAGGGATCGTAAACGGGAATCATGGTTAAACGAAAATCTTATCCTTCTCCGTGCCGAGAAAAGGTCCCTGTTTGACGCTGATGCATTGCATGTCTTCCAGCACGCGGATCGCGTGGACGCCATGGATCAGGACGATTGCGTCGCCCGCCTTCAGGGTGACCTCCCTCAAGAGTTGCTTGTCGTCCGAATAAAGTTCGACCACCACGACGCCCCGTTGCACCACGAACATCTGCTGCAGATCCTGGATCTCCCGCGTGATCGGCTTGTGATAATGGGGCGGCTCGGTAAATCCCGCGGTGTGGGCGAGGAGCCCGAATTGAAAAGACGACTCCGGCGGCGAGAAAAAGGTGGTCTTGTCGACCCGCGTCGTGGCCCAGATTATTTCGGCGAATTTCACCCCGCCGTGCTCAATGGTTTCGATGCTCATAGGGTATGGTGGATCGTGGACTCCCGGAAAGGTTACGGAGGGCAGGCTTGTTTATCGAACAATTTCTGCAAGCCGGCAGGTCTGGTTTTTCACGACGTCGCAAACGGGAAGATGTTCCACCAGGGCAAAGCCCGCCTGCTGACTCGCATAGGTGAGTCGACCCTCGGGATTGCGGCCCTCGCGAAACTTGGCCGCCACAAATCCTTCCGGCAGCTTGGGACAAACAAACCGGTGCGCTTCCGATTTCCGAACAAAATAGGCGTTATTGCCCGCGCTATTGCAGCCAATCCAAACATAATTCTTTTGCGAGGCCAGATGACAGAGTGCCGCGAGCGACGTTCCCCAATAGAGATTCGAGTAATGGGCCTTGTTGCGCGTGAAATCGGCCTGATAGGGGATGGTGACCGCGGCATTCGCGCCAAAGAGACTATTGTATTCCACGATGACCAGCGCGGGATCGACGACGGTGATGGCCTCCCAAACCCAGTAATCGTTGCCGTCGATATCGATGCTGAGAAGTCCGATGCGCCCCTTGAAACCGGCTTCTTCCAGGAGCGCATTGATATTCTCGCGCGTGATGAAGCGGGCCAGGGCGGTCAAATCGTGACGCCAATAAATCTCATCCTTGCGCACCGAGGCCATATAGTCCTCGCTCCCGTCCATCACCAGGCCGCTCCAATTGTTATTGAGCAGGAGAAAGCGGGTGTTGGCTTCCGTGTAACTCTCCACGCCGAACTCGACGAACCGCTGTTCGGCGGCGGAAAGATCGAGCCGTTGAAGGACGTACTGAATGATGCCGTCATCGCCGAACTGGGAAAAAACCTTGAATTCGGTTTGGGCCAGCGGCAACGGTTCCTTTTGCCGATGGAACTCGCGTACCAGGCTCTGCGCGGCCAACATTTTTGTCTCTTCGACCTGTTTGGAAAGCTCGCGGACCTGGTGGCGGAGAGCGTCCATTCTCGCCTTGGCGGCCGATTTTTTTGGGAAGAGCCTGCCTTTCAGCCGGTCCGTCCAAGCGCGGGGTTTGTCAGGCATGGTCGGTTCTTGGTTTAGGGTTTGTCTCCGGTGATGGAAACGTTTTTTTGAGAGAGCGACCGTGACGACGCGCTCGAAATGACAACGATGGGGCGTCGAAAAATAGGTCGCCTTTTCAGGGCAAAAACACCTTAATGGAAGATGCCCACGCTACCGTCGCGGCTCGATTCGGCCGTGAGCCACGACCCTAAAATCGTTTTCCTCCATATCCCGAAGACGGCGGGCATGTCGCTCCACGGGCTCTTCATTCGGAACTATCGGGGGAAGGGCATTTTCAACATGGAGGTCAAGGATATCACCGCGGAACAATGGCACGGTTGCCTGGAGCGGATCGGAAAGATTTCTCCAGACGAACTGGAACACTACGGCGTTTTCAAGGGACATATGATCTTCGGCGTGCACGAGCTTCTGCGTGGTCCCGTGGAGTACATCACCTTTTTGCGCGATCCGGTAAAGCGCATTGTTTCGCATTACAGGATGGTGCGCGGTCTGGGAGCGTTTCCCGCCGGCCACGTCATCGATCCCTCGCAAAACATGTGGAATTTGAAGGATTACCCCGATTTCTTCCGCTCCCTCGACAATTACCAGACCCGGGCCATTTCAGGAATCGATTTTGAACTGCCCTTCGGTGCGTGCACGGAGAAACACCTGGGCATCGCCAAGGCGAATATGGATCGACACTTCAAGTTTGTGGGATTGACCGAGCAGTTCGATCTTTCGCTGATGCTGATGCGGCATGTTTGCGGTTGGGGCTGGCGTTATTATATATCGGACAACGTGGGGGCCGATTCTTCCATCCAAGTGCCGGCCAACGTCCTTGAGGCGTTGCGTCAACTCAATCGTCTCGACTTTGAACTTTATCGTTATGCCCAGGAAAAGTTTGATCGGCTGGTCGATCGCTATGGCTGGAGATTGAAGGCCGAATGTCAGGCTTATCGCCTCGGAAATCAGGTCCATCTGCGCCTTCATCAAGGACGGCATAAGATCAAGCAACTGCTGGGCATCGAGGGCCGGCGAGTCATGGGCGCCGGTTGAATGAATGCCTGGCCCAGCATCTCTCTCGTTACGCCGACGTACCATCAGGCTTCGACGATCCGCGAGACCATTGAAAGCGTCCTCGGCCAGGATTATGCCGAGCTCGACTACTGGGTCCTGGATGCCGGCAGCTGCGACGGCACGGTGGAGATTCTCCGCAATTATGAGAACGATCCCCGCTTTCATTGGGTGAGCGAACCTGATCGCGGCCAAAGCGATGCCATCAACAAAGGACTGGCCCGGTGCACGGGCGAGGTTTTCAACTGGATTAATTCGGACGATTATCTGGAACCGGGTGCGCTCGGACGGGTCGCGGAAGCCTTCCGAAAGAATCCGGGTCTCGACATCGTTTCAGGCTGGACCGCGGAATTTCGTGGAAATCCGCCGGAGGTTTTCAACCGCATTCAGTTGCAGGTGCGGGCCACGGCGGAGGAAAGCATCCCGGTGGGCGTTTATTGCCAACCGAGCACCTTTTGGCGCACCGAGATCGTCCGGGCGCTTGGAGGCATCGATCCCTCCCTGCATTACGTGATGGACTGGAACCTTTGGGTGCGATACCTGGCGCGTTACGGTCAGGACAAGGTCCTGCGCGTGGACGATTTGCTGGCCCATTTTCGGCATCACGCCGAGGCCAAGACGAGCGTTGGATCCTCCGGTTTTTACGACGAGGCGAAAACGGTCTTTCACAACCTGCACCTCAGCCTGCAGGCCCCGAAGCCTTTTCTTCTGCCTGAGATCGAAACCGGCCCGGCTTGGCAACGGCGGGATTTCGACTTTGGCCCCGCGTTCGACCGGGAGCGTTACCTCGGCGCCTATGCAGAGAGAATGGTCCGCACCTATCGAAGCAAAAATCGGGCGCTCGCGAAGCAATGGCTGGGGCGCGCCTGGTCGTATAAGCCGTGGGTTACGGCATGGCGAATCAAGATGGCGGCACGGTTGCTTTTGAAGTAGGGACGAAGACCGCGGGAGGGTCTCATCGCGGCCTTGCGCTATCTTTGCGGCCTCCTAGAATCAAGATGTGGAATTCATCGATAGTTTATGTTGTCTGGCGGGACGACACGGGGCTTCCGATCTCTTTCTTCACGCGGAACGCCCGCCTCAATTTCGAGTCAACGGCGAGTTGGTGACCATCGGTTCCGCGCTGGTTTACTCCGAGGAACTCGAGTCGCTTTGGACCCATTGCGGCGCGGCGGCTGATGCGCTCGACTTCGATGGGAGCTTTATCGCCTCCGATGGAAATCGTTTTCGCGTCAACCTCTTTCGGACGCTTTTCAAGCGGGGGGCCGTTCTCCGTCCGATCAAGACCGCGGTCCCCGCGCTCGAAACCCTGGGCGTGCCGGTGGAACTTCTAACCTCGTGGGTCACTCGTCCGGCGGGGTTGGTTCTGCTGACGGGTCCGACCGGTGCGGGAAAATCGACCACGATCGCGGCGTGCCTCGATTGGCTCAACCAAAACTATCACCGGCATATCGTGACGATCGAGGATCCCATTGAATACCTCTTCACCCCGGCGAAATGCCTGTTCACCCAGCGGGAAGTTTCTTCGGACACCTCTTCTTTTGCGGAAGGGTTGAGACGCTCGCTGCGGCAAAGTCCCGACATTATTTTATTGGGGGAAATCCGCGACAGCGTTTCGGCGATCACGGCTTTGCAGGCGGCGGAGACGGGGCATCTCGTTCTCGCCACCCTGCATAGCTCCAACGTGCTCGATTCGCTGGAGCGATTGTCCCGGCTGTTCGAGATCGCCGAGCGCGAAGGGGTTTTTCAACTACTCTCCCAACAATTGGTGGGCATTCTGTGCCAGAAGCTGGTTCCGGCGATCGGAGATGGCCGCGCGCTGCTGGTCGAGCATTTTGAAAATCAGGCGGTCACCCGGAAATGGATCGCGGAAGGGAAGTTCCGCGAACTGGCCGATTTTCTTGCCAAGGGAGACAACCCCGCCAACGTCACCTTCCTCCAATCGCTGGTTGCCCTGATCGAGGCGGAGCGGATTACGGAGGCCACGGGCATCCAAAGCGCCCCCAATCCGCGCGAATTGCAGCGACGGCTCCGAGGTATCAACTCGAGCAGCGTCCTGGGTTAAACGCATGGAGAATGAATCCGATATCATCGAGTTCCTCGCTTTGACCGTTGAGCGCGGCGCCTCGGATTTGCATCTCTGCGCCGGTTCCCAGGTGATGGTGCGCCTGCATGGGGATTTGATTCCCGTTTCGGAAAACGTGTTGGATGCGGAGACGTGCCGGGAATTGATCTACAGCATCTTCACTGAAAATCAGCGCGCCCGCTTCGAGGAAACCTGGGAGCTCGATTTTGCGCTCATGGTCAAAGGGCTCGGACGGTTTCGTTCCAATGCCCATTATAGCCGCGGGGCGGTCGAAGCAACCTTCCGGCATATTCCCGATACCATTCCCTCGATTGACGACCTGGGATTGCCTCCCATCGTCAAGCAGCTCTGCACGCTGGAACAGGGACTGGTCCTGGTCACCGGGATTACCGGTTCGGGAAAGACGACGACCCTCGCGGCGATGGTGGAGGAGATCAATTCCCGCCGTTCCGGCGTGATCATCTCCATCGAAGACCCCATCGAGTATGTTTTCACGCATAACCTTTGCCGCGTGAAGCAACGGGAAATCGGCACCGACACCAAATCGTTTCCCGACGCCCTGCGCCACGTTTTGCGCCAGGACCCGGACGTCATTCTCATCAGCGAGATGCGCGATCTCGAAACGATTTCGGCGGCGATCACGGCGGCGGAAACCGGCCACTTGGTCCTGGCCACGCTGCATACCATCGACGCGCCCAAGGCGATCGACCGGATCGTCGACGCCTTTCCCGCCGATCAACAAAGCCAGATCATCGCGCAACTGGCCAATGCGCTCCAGGCCATCATCGCCCAGCGTCTCTTGCCGAAGGCGGACGGAACGGGCCGCGTAGCCTGCACGGAAGTCATGATCATGAACGACGGCATTCGCGCGCTGCTCCGGGACCGCCGCTTCCAGCAGGTCCTGAGCATGATCGAGATCGGCTCCAAGGACGGTATGAACACCTTTGACGAGAGCGTGGCTCATCTCTACTCCACCGGGCAGATTTCCTTGGACGAGGCGCTCCTGAATGCGCGGGACCCGAGCCGCATTACCAGCATGCCGCCTCCGCCTCCCATCAAGAAAGGCTTTTTCGGATAGTCCCTCCTATCCTTTCTTCGCGAACCGGCAGTAACCTTCCACCGCAAGGTAGAGCAGGAAAAAGAGGGCGGTGATCCAAAACGTCACCGGTCGATCGGTCATACAGCCGAGAAGGATTCCCGCCCAAACCGCGACGACGCCGAGAACAACCGATGTCAGTATGCCCCGCCAAAACGAGCCGCAAAGGCGCAGGGCAATCCCCGCCGGCGCGATGACGAGCGTGAAGACAAGAAGAACGCCGACGATCTGGCTCGCGAGCGAAACGGAAACGGCCAGCACGATCATGAAGGCGATGGCGAGCGCGGTGAGGGACAGGCCGCGGGCCTCGGCGAGACGGGGCTGGATGCTGGCAAAAAGAAGCTTGCGCGAGAAGAGGGCCAGGCCGCCCAGGGCGAGCAGGGAAAGCACGATCATCTCGACGATCTGGCCCTCCGATACGCCGAAAATATCGCCGAAAAGAATCGCGGAGGTCTGCCCGGCATAGCCGTGATACATGCTGAGAAACAAGGTGCCGAGTCCGAGTGACATCGAGAGGACCATGCCGATGGCCATGTCGCTGCGCTGGAGTTTGTCGCCGGAAACGCCCATGAAGAAGCCCGCGCCGACGGTGAAGAAAAGGATGCCCTGGAGCGGATTCAACCCGAGGAGAGCGGCGGCGGCGGCACCGGTGAAGCCGATGTGGGAAAGCGCGTGCGCGGCGAAACCGACGTTCCGCACCACGACGAAGTAGCCGACGATCGCGCCGAGGATCGCGGAGAGTGTTCCGGCGATGAGCGCGTGGCGGACGAAATCGTAGGCGAGGTAATTAGTGATCGTGTCCATCGTGGCAGGCCAGTTCGGCGACATTTCCCTCCCGCGAGACGACGAAGACCCGCTCGCCGGCGCGGACCACTTCGATGGGGAAGCCGTAAAGATGCGAGAGCGATTCCGAATTCACCACGTCGTCCAGGCGGCCCAGAATCGCGCCGCCGCCCGCCATGTAGAGCACGCGGTCCATGACGTGGAGCAGCGGATTCATGTCGTGGGCGACGAAGAGGACCGTGGCGTTGGTCCGCCGCTGGACGTCAGTAATGCATTCGATCAGCAACGCCTGGTTCTTCGGATCAAGGCTGGCCAGCGGTTCGTCGAGGACGAGAATTTTGGGCTGGCCCAGGAGGGCCTGCGCGAGCATCACGCGCTGCCGCTCGCCCCCGGAAAGAAGCGCAAAGGGACGCTCGGAATAGGAGGCCGCGCCGGTCAGTTGCAGGACGCGCTCCACTTCTTTCTTCGTGGCATGGGACGACCAGGGAACGCCCCACTGCTCGCCCTGGCAAACCGCCTCGACCAGCGCGCGCGCGCTGAGCGCGGTCAGCTCCAACCCCGAATTTCCCTGCGGCATGTAGCCGATTTGGTGGGACGCCTGGCCGGGCGGTTCCCCGAAAATTTTCATCGTGCCCGCCGAGGGCCGCAGCGTGCCGACGATGGCGCGGACCAGCGTCGTTTTCCCCGCGCCGTTGGGGCCGAAAATCCCGACGAACTCCCCGGCCTGAATCTCCGCGTTGACGCCGTGGAGGATGTCATTCCCGCCCAGGGTCAGGCGCAGGTCGGATATTTTCAGGGCGGTGGGCATAGGTTATTTGCCGGGACCAAGAGACGGATCAATTAAGCGTAAGCCGGTCTTGATATCGAGACCGCTTTCCGTCACATGCAGTTGGCGGACCATCCATCCGACATAAGTTTCGTCTCCGGCGGGCTGGGTCTCTGTGACACCCACAATCGGAACGCCCGCTTGCTGCGCGATTTTCTTGAGCCGGTCGGTGGTCGGATCGATCACCTGGCTGTTATAGAAGAGCAGCTTCACCGCATGCGTGGTCAGGCACTTCTCAAACGCCGCCGTTTGCGCCGGACTCGGTTCGGTGTCGTTCATGACGTTAATCTGGAAGTCGTAGTTCAGCATTTTGAAGCCGAGCGCGCCGGCCATGTAACCGAAAACCGGCTCCGTGGCCGTGACCGTTGTGCCCGGATGCCTCTCGCGGATGAGATCAATTTCGTCCTGCAAACGTTTCATCGACGCCTTAAAGCCGGATGAGGCTTGTCGGAAAAAATCGCTCTTCTGCGGCGCACGCCCGGCCAGCTCAGCGGCCAGCTTGTCCGCCAGCGCCGGCATGGTGCGGGGATCGTACCAGATGTGCGGATTGTCGCCATCCTTCGCGCCAATCAGCGAGGAGACATTGATTACGACGCGGTCCGGCTTGCCCGTCGTGCTGAGCAGCTTCTCCATCCACGAGTCGTACCCGAGACCGCTGTAGATCACGATGTCGGCATCGGCCACCGACTTGGCGGTTGAGGCGTTGGTGGTGAATTCGTGCGGGTCCTGGTTCGGGTTGGAAAGGATGCTGGTAACGCCGGCGTTGTCACCGGCAATTTGCGCGGCGACTCCGCCGTAGAAGTTTTCCGCCGCGACGATTTTGATTTCATCCCCGAGGACCACGTTCAGGGTGAGGCCAGCCGCACCGACGATCAGAAGCAGGAGCGTTTTCATGGTGAATTCCCAGAATTAGCCGACGTGCAACCCGCTTGCAACTTATTTATGCAAGTGGTTTGCATATTCAATGCTTACCTGTGCGGTAAGAGAATTAAGCCCCAACGGGGCGTTCTAACCCCAGCCCAGGGCAACGCCCTGGGAAAAAGTTCCACCCAAGAGCCAGCCCTGAAAGGGCGAGCGAATAGGAGAAGATTTTAAGCGCCCTTACAGGGCTTTTCGCCTTGTGAAATCGATACCCAGGGCGTTGCCCTGGGCTATCTTGGGTCGCCCCTTTGGGGCTACCGACAAAAATCGTTGTTAGGCTCGTCTTCTCTTCGGGTATAAATCCTCTCCCGTGCAAACGTCGTTTCTTAAAAGCTTTGATGCGGTCCTTTATCCGGGGGCGTGTCTTTTCTCCTCCCTTTGGCCGAAGCCGGGCCGCGAGCTTTCCGGGAGCCCACTCATTCTTCGTCCCGGCGGCCTGGGCGATCTCATTTGCGCGGACATTGCCTGGCAGGAACTTGGCCGCGACGCGCGCGATTTCACCTGGCTGATCGAACGCCGCTCCCAGCCCTGGGCCATTCATCGCGGCCTGCCTCATATATGTTATGAGGAGAATCCGTGGATAGCGTTGGAAAAGGTTCGCGGTCGCCATTCGCTCGTGATCAACACGGAACAGCTTTTTGGCCTGGCCGAGGCCTATTCGCTGCTGGCGCGCGCGAGGGGAGGCCGCGTCGTTTCGTTCCAGACCAACCGCGGCTCGGCCTGGTCGGATGCCACCGTATCCTACGATTGGCGCGACCGGCACGAGACGCTCGAATTCGCCCGCCTCTTTGCCGCCGCGCTGAATCTCCCCGAGCCGACCGGACCGCGTCGTCCGCGTCCGAGGCTCCAGCCATCCGCCGCGCCGCCGTTGGTTTTGATTGCGGGACGACAGAGCCCTTCCCGGCGACTGACGCTCGATGCGTGGGCGGCGTTGATTTCGCGATGGCATCACCAGCGTCGCTTTCTCATCGGCGCTGCACCGGAAGATGCCGACTTTGCCGGGCAACTGACGCGCCGCTTCGACGGTCTCGCCGATCGCTTTGCGGGATCGTTCGATGAGTTGTGCCGGCAAATCGCGCGGAGCGAGGAGATTCTGACCATGGACGGCGGCCCGGTCCACATCGCTTCGTTCTATGGAGTGCCCACCCTGGCGCTTTTTACCAGCGGACGGGATGGCAAATGGCAACCGTTGGGCGAGGGGAGCCGGATTTTGCGCCGGCACGATCTCGCCTGCCAGCCCTGCACCAAATTTGGCCAGGTGCCGCCGTGTCCCTACGGCTATGCGTGCCTGAAGCTTGACGATGTCGAGCCGACCAAGGTCGGATAAACCCCGCTCCATTTAGACTGGCAGCCCAGCGCGGAGGGCGGCGAGGGTGAGGCGGATGCCAAAACCGGTGGCGCCGCCTTCGAGATGGGCGGGCGGCTTGGTGGTCCAGGCGGTGCCGGCGATGTCGAAGTGGGCGAAGGGCGTTTCCTCGGCCCAGAGTTTCACGAAGCTGGCGCTGGAGCAGGCGCTCCCTTCGCGAAAGCTGGTGTTTTTCGCCGTGGCGATTTCGGAGAGGACGTTTTCCTTGTACTCGTCGTCGATGGGCAGCGGCCAGACGAGTTCGCCGGTGGTTTTTCCGGCGGCGAGGAAGGCGGTCCGCAATTTTTCCTCCGCGGTGAAAATCCCGGCGCGACGATGGCCGAGCGCCATGATGACCGCGCCGGTGAGCGTGGAAAATTCAAGGATGGCGGAGGGCTTGTAGGTGAGGCGGGCGTGGGCGATGGCGTCGGCCACGATGATGCGGCCCTCCGCGTCGGTGTTGAGGACTTCAATGGTTTTGCCGTCGCGGGTGGTGATGATGTCGCCGGGGCGATAGGCGTCGGGGCCGGGCAGATTTTCGGCCGAGGGGATAAGGCCGATCAGGTTCAGCGGCAGCTTGAGATCGGCCGCAGCGAGCATGATGCCGAGGACGGCGAGGCCGCCCATCTTGTCCCATTTCATTTCGTCCATCGCCGCGCCCGGCTTGATCGAGATGCCGCCGGAGTCGAAGGTGATCGCCTTGCCGACGAGGGCGACGGGTGTGTCGCGCCTGGCGCCGCCGCGATATTCCAGCACGATGAGGCGCGGCGGATGGACGGAACCCTGGCCGACGGCGAGGATGCCGCCGAAGCCGTCCCGTTGGAGATGGCGCTCGTTCCAGATCTTGACTGTGAGGGCGCGATCCTTGGCCAGCTCCTGCGCCTTCTCGGCCAGGATGGCGGGCGTGAGCATGTTGCCGGGAAGATTGCCGATGCCGCGCATGGTGTTGCTGATCGTCGCGACGATTTCGGCGTCGCGGGCCTGCATGCGGGCGGCGATCAACTCGTTTTCCCTGACCAGAATTTGGAGGCGGGAGAGCACGCCGCGCTTATTCTTGCTGGCGTCCTTGCCGAAGCCCTCGAATTTGTAGCTGGCGAGCAGGGCGCCCTCCACGGCGGGACCGGCGTGTTCGCTGAAGGCATGTAAATCGAGCGCGACTTCCGTGCTTCCCAACTTGAGCAGATGCTTGATCGCGGCGCCGGCGGCGCGGCGGAGCGTGTCGGGCTCGATCTTCTCCTTTTCGCCTAGGCCGACGACGAGGGTGCGCTGCCCTTTTTCGCGCAGGAGTACCGTGCTGCAAACGGCGCCGTCGAATTCCGAGGCCGGCACGCCGGCGGGCAGGGGACTTCCCTTGATGAAAAAGGTGACGAGGTCGGGCGAGCCGACGGGGATGGTGCGGACGTCGAGTTTAAGAGAGGGCATGGTCGTAAAAGCTTCATTAAAGGGCCGTCATCCCGAGGTTGTCGAGCCCACGTGCTGCCGAATCAGATGCCGATTCGGCTTTCTGTGAAAAAAAATAAGCGAATCAGGCGAATCAGCCGAATGGGATTCGCTTAAGCTGTTCGCAAAGAGGTTTCATGCGGAACGGCGTAAAATTGAGATAAAGTTGGCTGTCATGTTGCTATCGTAGCACGAAAATCGAAACGGCGTTAGCGCTGCAAATCCTCAATGGCCTCGGTGGCTTAAAATCTTTTGGGTTACAACTTGGGAACCAGCGAGCGACAGATTTCGCACAGAGGGCCGAAGAGTTGACGGAAGAGAAGTTGAAGAGTTCGGAAACGGAAAAGCCACTTCATTTCTCTGCCAGTCTCTGCAGTAATCTCTTCTGTCCTCTGTGCGAAACTTCAGTCAGGGTCGGTACAGCAAGCACGCCTGGCGTCCGACCCTCCAGGATTAGTGATGCGCGGCGGAGGTGTCGGTCGGCGGGACGAGGCCGACGATTTCGCGGTAATCGGCGGGGAGGAGCGTTTCGACGTCGACGCCGCGGAATTCGTAGAGACGGTGGATGGTCTCTTCGAGCAGATTGTTGGGGCACGACGCGCCGGCGGTGATGCCGACCACGACGTTGCCTTCCGGCAGCCAGTCGTGGCTGATCTTTTCCTGCTGGTGATGCTGGTCGTAGTGGGAGATTTCCCGGGCGGAGATGAGCTTCTCTGAATTCTTGATGAAGTAGGTGGGCAGGACGGCCTCGCCCATTTCGGCGAGGTGGGACGTGTTACTGCTGTTGTAGCCGCCGACGACGAGGAGCAGGTTCATCTTCTCGATGCCGAGCATTTCGGAAAGTGCATCCTGCCGTTCCTGGGTGGCGCCGCAGATGGTGTCGGCCTTGCGGAAATGCTTTTCGAGATTCTCGCGGCCATAACGGTCGGCCATGGCCTGTTCGAAACGGCGCTGCACTTCCTCCGTCTCGTTTTTCATCATGGTGGTCTGGTTGGCGACGCCGACGGAGACGAGGTGCTGGTCGGGATCGAAGCCGGGGGAATAAGCGCCCTCGAATTTGCTGAGGAACTCGCTTTTGTCGCCGCCGTGGCGGATGTAGTTGCAGACGTAATCGGTCTCGTCGAGCGTGAAGACGACGAGGTAATGCGTGCCGCCGCTTTCGCTGATGGCCTGCGAGACGGTCGCCTTGGTTTCCTCGTGCCAGGCCTTGCCATGGATGATGGAGGTGGTGCCCTGGTTGCGGTATTGGCGCACGCGTTTCCAGACGCTCATCACGTCGCCGCAGGTGGTGTCGACCTTGTAGCAGCCGATTTCGTTGAGGCGGTTGAGGACCTTCACTTCCGCGCCAAAGGCGGGGACGATGACGACGTCTTCCTTGGTCAGGCCGTCGAGGTCGTAGACGCCGCGCGATTCCTTGAGCTGCTTGATGCCCATGACCTGGAGTTGGTCGTTGACCTCGGGGTTGTGGATGATTTCGCCGAGGAGATAGATGTCGTGGCCGGCGAAGACCTTGGCCGCGGAGTAGGCCATGTTGATGGCGCGCTCGACGCCGTAACAAAAGCCGAAGGCCTTGGCGAGTTTGACCGTCAGGCCATTGGCCGAGAGGTACGATTTGGTGTGGCGGAGGTAATCGACGACGGGGCTGCGGTAGTGGCTTTCCACCTGGGCCTGGACGAGCTTCATGACCTCCGGGGTGCGGAGATTGACTTTTCCAGCGGCGTTGACAGGGATGGACATCCTGGAAGGTTGCCCGAAAAATGGGCGTGGGTCACGCCGAAACGAAAAGGCTTTCCGCGAGAAGAGCGGTTCCGTCCGGCGAAGGTCTGGAGCGGACGGCGCTTGTCGGCGTTTTCGACAGCCTCTAGGTTGGCCGAAGAAATGTGGAAGAAGATAACAGAACTCTGGAATTACTTCCTGTTTCGGCTCAATCCCTATTGCCGTTTGGACGCCCGGTGGCGCGATCCGCTGGCGAAACTGCTGGGGACGCTCGCCCCGCAGCGCGCCGAAGGAATCGCCAAGATACGCGTGGGTGGTCCTCATGACGGCGGTTACGTGATGCTGGACGATTTTCGTGGCATTGCGGGAGCCTATTCGCTCGGCATCGGGCCGGACGTCGGCTGGGACCTGGCCGTTGCGGAGCGGGGAATGCCGGTCTGGCAGTACGATCCGACCGTCACCGGGCCGCCCGTAAGCCATCCGCGGTTTATCTTTCAGCCCTGGCGCATTGGCGCGTATGACGATGCGGACCGGGAAATCGTCTCCCTGGCGTGGCTGATCGAGCAGAACGGGCATGAGGGAGCGGACCTGATCTTGAAGATGGACATCGAGGGCGCGGAATGGGGGGTGCTGGCCCGAATCGATCCGGACCGGCTCAGGGTCTTTCGCCAAATCGTGCTGGAGTTTCATTCCCTGAGTCGCGTGGTCGAACCCGACTGGAGGGAGCTGGCGACGACCGCGCTGGAGCATTTGACGCGGCATCATCAGGTCGTCCATGTTCACGGAAACAACCTTTCCCCGGTCATCGTGGCGGGCGACGTGCGTATGACCGAGAGCCTGGAAGTGACTCTTGTCCGTCGGGACGCCTATCGACTCGTCGCCACCGAGGAGACGTTTCCGGGGGCTTGCGACCAGGCCAACAGCCGGGTGTTCGCGGATTTCCTGCTCGGAAAATTTCGGTTCTAATCGGGATCGCTAAGTACCCGCACCTGCTTCAGTCCGCGATAGCGTCCGTTGTAATCGAGGCCGTAGCCGACGACGAATTGGTCGGGAATCTTGAAGCCGGTCCAGTCGGCGCGGACGGGGATTTCGTGGCGCCGTTTCTTTTCCAATAGCACGCAGATTTTTACGTCGGCGGCGCCGAGTTTCTTTAGGCGCGCGCGCAGGGCGGAGAGGGTGCGGCCGGTGTCGAGAATGTCGTCAACGATGAGAATGTGGCGGCCTGCCACCGATTTTCCGAGGGCGTCGAGGCCGATGACCTGGCCCGTGCTTTGGGCTCCGGCGTAACTGGCGAGCCGGACGCAGATGATTTCCGCGTCGAGTTCGGTCGCGCGGAGGAGATCGGCGAGGAAGAAGAGCGCGCCGTTCATGACGCCGAGAAAGAGGGGGCGTTTCCCGGCATAATGGCGCGTGATGTTTTGACCGAGTTGCCGGACGCGGGCGCGGATTTGCGCCTGGGTGAGGAGGACGCGGCCCGGGGTCATGGGCTAAGTGTGAGCAATAGAATTGCTCCGACAAGTGCGTTCCCAAATAGAGTTTGGGAACGAGGGGAGAGCGGAACCGATCCTTCGACAAGCTCATGATGACCAAAACAGGTCTCTATCGACAACGAACCGACAGTCGCTACATTTGGTCGAACTTATGCCCAACCGCCTGGCCACGCGTCGCGCCGCCTCCCAAACGAAGAAGCCCGTTTACAAACGGATCATTCTTAAATTGAGCGGCGAGGTGTTGAAGGGCGAAGAAGAGGTGATCGACGCGAAGGTGGCCGATAAAATCGCGCGGGAAGTGGCGGAGATTCACGGGATGGGCGTGCAGGTCGCGGTGGTCATTGGCGGCGGGAACATCTGGCGGGGCATCACGTCGGCCAATCGCGGCATGGACCGGAGCACGGCCGATTACATGGGCATGCTGGCGACGATCATCAACGGCATGGCGTTGCAGGAAGCGCTGGAGAAGGCGGGGGTGAACACGCGGGTGCAGACGGCCATCGAGGTGAAAAATGTGGCCGAGCCGTTCATTCGGCGGCGCGCGGTGCGGCATCTCGAAAAAGGCCGCGTGGTGATTTTCGTGGCCGGTACGGGCAATCCTTTTTTCTCGACCGACACAGCGGCGGCGTTGCGCGCGAGCGAGCTGGGCGCGGAAATTTTGCTGAAGGCGACGAAGGTGGACGGTGTCTATGACAGCGATCCGCGCAAGAACCCGAAGGCGAAGCGCTACGAGCGGCTGAGCTACGCCGACGCGCTGGAGGCCCGGTTGCAGGTGATGGATTCGACCGCGTTTGCCCTCTGCATGGATAACGAAGTGCCGATCGTCGTCTTTGACATGTTCAAGCCGGGCAATCTGCGGTCGGTGGTGCTGGGCGAGAAGATCGGGACGCTGGTCTCGACGTAAGGAGCCGATTCGTCGACGGTCGAACTGCTCCCTCGACAAGCTCGGGATGACTGGCATTTAGTTAGCGCACGCATGCGCATTCTCCTGATCAAGCCGAAGCAGATTGGCGATTCGCTGATTCTGACGCCGACCATCACGGCGATCCGGCGGGCCTATCCCAAGGCGGAAATTTGGGTGATGGTGCGCCGGGGCTGCGAGGGCATCCTGGCGGGTTGCCCCGATATTGCGCAAATCCTGACGCTGGCGGGCGTGGAGAAAAGCGACCGGAGCCGCGGGGATTTCTGGCTGCAGGCGAAGGTGCTGCTGCGCTTCTGGAGCGTTAAATTTGACTATGTTTTCGAGTTGGGCGACGGTCATCGGGCGCGGCTTTTTGCGATGTTGTGCCGGGCTCGGCGACGTTATTCGGTGAAGCCGAGCAGTCCCCTGAAGGGACTCGAAAGAAAACGTTTTACGGCGGTTTCCTCCTTTGACTGGCAGACGTGCCATCGCGTGGAGAAGGATTTTCATTCGATCGGCGAGTTCCTTCCGTTGCCGGAGCCGATCCCGCCGCTGCGCTTTGACCGGAGTTTCGCGCGGGCCTGGGAACCGGGCCGGATGCTGACGAACTTTTGCGTGGTGCAGATCGGTTCGCGACAGGGGTTCAATCGCTGGGAGCGGGAGGGGTGGATGAAAGTGTGTCGCGCGATGCTGAAGCGTTTTCAAAATATCGTGATTTCCTGCGGGCCGGTGGCGCATGAAAGGGAAGAGGCGGCGTGGCTGCAACGCGATTTGGGTCTGCGGGCGATCAATACCGGGGGGCGGACCACCTGGCCCGAAATGGCGTGGCTGCTTTATGGCGCTAAACTCTACGTCGGGCCAAACACCGCGGCGATGCACCTGGCCGCGGCCTGCCGCTGTCCCGTGGTGGCGCTGTTTGGGCCCTCGATCGAGGACCACTGGCATCCGTGGCAAGCGCCCTACCGCATTGTGACGAGTCACGGCTATGTGCCGGTGCCGAATACCGTGGAGCGCTATGCCCGGGTGAAGAAACGCACGATGAAGGAAATTGAGGCGGCCGATGTGGTGGCCGCCTGCGATGCGTTGTTGAGCGGGACGGCCGTGCCCTGAGTGTACGCTTCCAGATTTGTGAATTAAGGCTGAGGGCCGGACGATTCAAGAAACGCCAGCGTCCGCGCGATGGCGTCGTCGAGCGGAATGGCGACGTCGAGATTTAATTCGGCGCGCGCGCGCGCGATATTCGGCAGGTAGATATTTTGCGGGCCTTGCGGCTGCACGGACTGGATGACGACTTCCGGCTTTGGATGAACTGCTGCGGCAATGCGGTGGGCGAGTTGCGCGGTCGTGACCATTTCATCCGAGCCGACGTTGTAGGCGCGGGTGCGTTGGCCACGAACGAGAATGCGCAGCAGCCAGACAACGAGATCGGCGGGATAGAGATAGGAGCGGAGGGCGGTTCCGTCGCCGCGAATGAGAATGGGACCGCCCCGGCGCGCGTCGCGCAGGAAATTTCCCGCGGCGAAATGGGCGTCGAGCGGAAGATGGGGTCCGAGAAAGGCGAAGGCGCGCGCGGTGACAAAATCCAGATTCGATTCTTTGCAAAGTCGTTCCGCTTCCCGCTTGGCCTCGGCGTAGGGAGTCAGCGGATGGGCCTGCGAATCGTCCTCTTCCCTGGCGCCCGACGGTTGGCTGCTGAACATGCCATAGACCGCACCGGAACTGACGTTGAGTAATCGCGCACCGCTGCTACGCGCCAGGTCGAGCATGCGGCGCGTGCCCTCGATAATAGTCCGGGAACGTTCGCGCTCCTCCGCATCGGTCGTGAAGACCGTGGTGTCGGCCGCGGCGTGCAGGATGAAATCAAAATGATGAGGAAACGCGGAGAACGAGGCAATGTCTCCCCTGAGGAAAGTAAGCGCAGGCACGCCGGTCACGAGGGGGAAGCGTTCCTCGAACGCCGCCGGATGGCGCGAAAGCACCGTGACGCGAAGGCCCAGGTCAAGCTCGTCATTCGCGTGGAGCAAACCGCCGAGGAGCCACTTGCCGAAGAAGCCGGTGCCGCCGGTGAGGAACAGACTTTTGCCGCGCAGTTCATCCAGGTCGGTCGCGGCAGCGCGGAGAATATGGCCGAGGTCGTGGGCGGAAAGCGCAAAGAGATTGTTTTGAGATTTGCGCGGCATGGCTCTAATACTCCGGGGTGATTGCGCCAGAACCGCGGGAGGGAATCAATAAACAAACCGGCCGGCTCGCCTTGTTGCGGTACAATCTGCTGGCCTCGGCGCTGATTTTTGCGGTGCTGGAGTGGTGGCGTCCTTATTTTTTCCTGACTGACGACAATCTGGACGGCGGATTTCCCTTCTTCACCGAAGTCGGACAGAATCTTCTCAGCGGCCGGTCTCCGTTTATCTCCGGGCATCTTTTCGGGGGAGGTTATGATTTCCTCCGCGACCCGAGCTATTTTGCCTGGCACCCCCTTTACTTGGTCGCATCGCTGCTGGCTGGAACGCCCTTTCACCATGCGATCATCGACGTGGACGCGTTCGCGCTGCTGATGCTGGCCACGGCGGGCTTCGTCACCCTTGCCCATTACGTGCGGCGGGAGATGGCGCTGACGGTCAGCGACGGCTGGATCATGTTTTACGCCCTGAGCTTCACCTACACCATGATTGCGCTGACCACGGGCGCGAGCTGGCTTACCTTCCTCTGTAGCCATAGCGCCCTGCCCTGGCTGGCGCTCGGAATTTTGCAGAAAACGTGGCGGCGCGGCGTGGGCATCGTGGCGCTTTTTTCGCTCCATTCGGTTCTGGGCGGACATCTCGCGCCGACCGTTTCGAATAGCATTTTCCTCTCTTTCTTTGCGCTCGGCATGAGTATCAGCCGCCGGTCGTGGCTGCCGCTGATGAGCTGGCTGGTGGGTTATGCCGTGGCGTTGTTGATCATTCTGCCGCTGCTCATTCCGATGCTCGAGGGCTTTTTCGCCAGCATGCGCTCGCAGGGGGTGGTGCTGGAGGACATGCAGGCCAACAACATTCCCGCCGGCGAATTCCTGCCCTCCATTTTCGTGGGCATGGCGCTTTGGATGGCCCACCCGAATCATCATCCTTACGTCACCTATACGCTCGCCCTCGGATCGAGCGCGGCGGCTTGGTGCCTGCTGCCGGCGCTGGTCAGCCGGGCGAAGTGGCGCGGGCTGGAAGTGGTGACGTTCGGGATGATGCTTTTCGGCGCGCTCCTCATTTGCCGTCCGGTCGTGATCACGGAAATCATGATGCATCTCCCGCTCTTTCGCTCGATGCGCTGGCCGTTTCGCGAGTTCATCCAGTTCCAGTTTTTCATGCATCTCTTCTTGCTCGTCCGGCCGCCGGGACTGACGCCGCAATTGCGTCGCTACTCGGCTTTGTTCGGGACCTGCGTGCTGGTCATTTCCATGGCGCTTTATCCCCTGCCGCCGACTTTCAACTCGATGAACTGGGACCGGGAGCTGATCCTGACCGGCGGCTGCGCGCGTTATTGGGACCAGGTGCGGCCGCTGCTGAAGCCGACGGACCGCATCGCGGTGCTGATCCCGCTCGATCTCTACGAAGACAATCGTTTCGAGGAACCCTACTGCCTGCTCGGCACTTACAATTATGCCGTCCTGGCCAACGTGGTGAATGCGTGGGGTTACTCGCCGACGGTTCCCCGAGACCAGGTCTACACCAAGACCTACGCTTTTTATCCCTTTGGGGCGTATCACCCGAGCCAGAAGCCGGCGCTAATGGCGGAACGGCCGGAGCTAAAATTCATCACGCTGGAGAGCCTGCACCCCCTCAAGATCACGCTCAGTTCACGCGACGGGCCGACCATCGACCTGACGCCCTACGTTCCCCGGAGAATGTCCAAAGTTCCCGTTTCCCCGCCTGTGGAAAAATAGAGGAGCCTGCGCCAGGGCCGGCCTCCGCTTTGGTGCGTAATTCAAATTTCGCTATCCTGAGCGGAACGAATGCGAGGCATTCGCGAGTCGTTTAGTAGATTGATTCAAACTCTACCACTGCCCCGCTGAGGCATACATTGCGATGGAAGATTCTTTTTGGTAGGAATGAGGCTGGTCATAGCTCAAGGATCACCCATTGGAACGTCCCTCCGCCTGCCTCGCCCCTTCCTCTCCTCCCAGCCAGATGGCGGGACAGAA
Source organism: Methylacidiphilales bacterium (assembly GCA_965226715.1). Lineage (GTDB taxonomy): Bacteria > Verrucomicrobiota > Verrucomicrobiia > Methylacidiphilales > UBA1321 > JABDGH01. The sequence continues at coordinate 544,944 of CBDDEB010000003.1, forward strand.
GCTCATCAGCGTCGTCAGCGGGTGCTACAACGAAGAGGAAAATGTCCGGGAATGTTACGAGCAGGTCAAACGGGTCTTCCAGGAAATCGGCCGCTATCGTTACGAGCATATCTTCATCGATAATGCCTCGAAGGACGGCACGGTGGCCATCCTGCGGGAGATCGCCGCGCAGGACAAAAACGTCAAGGTCATCATCAACGCGCGCAACTTCGGCCATATCCGCTCGCCCCATCACGCGATGGTGCATGCGCGGGGCGACGCGGTCATCAGCGTGGTTTCCGATTTGCAGGACCCGCCCGAGTTGATCAAGGAATTCATCAAGAAGTGGGAGGAGGGATTTCTGGTCGTCATCGCGGTCAAGGAGGAGAGCGAGGAATCGCCGCTCTTCTTCGCGATTCGCAAAGCCTATTATGAACTCGTCAGCCGCCTGGCTGAAATCGAGCTGAACAAGAACGCGACCGGTTTCGGGCTCTATGACCGCCGCTTCATCGACATTCTCGCGGAGATCGACGATCCCTACCCTTATTTCCGGGGGCTGGTTTCCGAGATTGGATTTCCGGTGGCGAAGATCCCGTATCACCAGCCGGTGCGGAAGCGCGGCATCACCAGCAATAATTTTTACCGCCTCTACGACATGGCGATGCTGGGCATCACCAACCACTCGAAGGTGCCGTTGCGGCTCGCCACCATGCTCGGGTTCGCCGTTTCCTTCCTGAGCCTTTGCGTGGCGCTGGGCTACCTGATTTTCAAGCTGCTTTACTGGGACAAATTCAGCCTCGGACTGGCGCCGCTCGAGATCGGACTTTTCTTTTTCGGCTCGGTGCAGCTTTTCTTCATCGGCATTCTCGGGGAATATATCGGGGCGATCCACACGCAGGTCCAGAAGCGGCCTCACGTGGTCGAATTGGAACGGATTAATTTCGAACCGGAAACGGTGAAAGGCTTCTCATCATGAAAGTCGTCATTCTCTGCGGCGGACTCGGCACGCGCTTGCGCGAGGAAACGGAGTTCCGGCCCAAGCCGATGGTGCCGATCGGGGACCGCCCGATCCTTTGGCACATCATGAAATTCTACGCCCACTTCGGATTCAAGGAATTCATCCTCTGCCTCGGCTACAAGTCGGAGATGATCAAGGAATATTTCTACCACTATCAATGGCATTGCAGCGACGTGACCCTGCGGCTCGGGCCGAAGCCGCAGATCACCTACCATAACCAACATTCGGAGGAAGACTGGCAGGTCACGCTCCTCGACACCGGCCTGGCCACGCAGACGGGCGGCCGGGTCCGCCGCGCGCTGGCCCATATTCCCGAGGACGAATTTCTCCTCACCTACGGCGACGGACTTTGCAACGTGCCTGTGCCGGAACTGATCAAGTTTCATCGCGCTCACGGAGGCCTCGCCACGCTGACCGCCGTGCGTCCCAGCGGCCGTTTTGGCGAACTGACGCTTTCCGGCGACGCGATCACGAGCTTCCGCGAAAAGCCGGACGGCGACACCGGCTACATCAACGGCGGTTTTTTCGTCATCAACAAAAAGATCGGCGATTATCTCACCGATGACACCACGATCTTCGAATTTGACGCGCTGCCCAAAGTCGCTGAGGCGGGAAAACTTCACGCCTATCGCCACGACGCTTTCTGGCAATGCATGGACAATCCGCGCGAAATGGATCTCCTGAACAAGCTCTGGAACGACGGCAAAGCGCCGTGGAAAGTTTGGTAATTTAACTTCCCGTCATCCTGAGCAAGCCGAGGCTGCCTCGGCGCTGTCGAAGGATCTCTAACTATTTTCAACAGCAGACCTGTTCGAGCGGAATAGTTAGAGATCCTTCGACCAGCTCAGGCTGACGGGCTTCTTTGAGTAGCGTCGCAATACGCGCTGATCTGCTTTTGCGTGAAATCGATCATCGACGATTTATCCGATGAATGTTTGCGATACCAAGCGACGGTTTCTGAGACGGTGCGGGAAAAATCCCAGCGCGGGTGCCAGCCGAGTGTTTCCTTCGCCTGGTCGATGGCGAGGCTGAGCACCGGTGCTTCCGGGAGATGCTTTTCCTGCGGAATTTGTTCCCACGTACCGGGCCAGCGACGCACGATTTCCTCGACCAGTTCGCGTACGCTACGGTTGGCGTCGGGTTCTGGGCCAAAATTAAACGCCTGGGCCAAGCGGGCGATTTTCCCAGCTAATTTTTTTTGCCGGGCCTGTTCAAGTTTTGCCCCGAGCAAAAGATAACCGCTCAGCGGTTCCAGGACGTGCTGCCAGGGCCGGGTAAAATCGGGATTTCGCACTGGGATCGGTTTGCCCGCGGACAAGGCACGGATGCAGTCGGGGACGATCCGGTCCCCGGCCCAGTCGCCGCCGCCGATGACATTGCCCGCGCGCGCTGAGGCGAGCGCTACCTCCGTGCCGTGGGAAAAAAACGAATCGCGATACGACGCCACGACAATTTCCGCCGCCGCCTTGCTGGCGCTGTAGGGATCGTGGCCGCCGAGCGGATCGCTTTCCTTGAAACTGTGCGCAGCGCCGTGGTTTTCGTAACATTTGTCGCTCGTGACCACGACGAGGGTGCAGGGAAGATTTGCCGCGCGGAGGGCCTCGAGCAGGTGGGCCGTGCCGAGCGCATTAGTGGCGAAAGTCGGGACCGGCTCGCGGTACGAGACGCGAACGAGCGCCTGCGCGGCGAGGTGGAAAATGAACTCAGGCCGCAGGTCGTCGATGGCGCACTTGAGCGCCGCCGCATCGCGGATGTCCAGGATCGTGTGCTTCATCCGTCGCTCCAGTTCGAGCGCGAAGAAAAGCGAGGGCTTCAGCGCGGGCAACGCCAGGCCGTGCAGATCCGCGCCGAGGCCGAGCAGCCATTCGCAGAGCCACGCGCCCTTGAAACCGGTGTGGCCGGTGACGAGCACGCGCCTGCCGGAGTAGAGGCGCAATGAATCCTGGGCGGAGGAAATCATCCCAGGAATGTAGCGGCGGGTCGGGACCGTCGCACTTCTTATCTTTGGGTGTGGCCTAGGGGACTTAGAGGACTTATAAAGACCTATAGGTTCCATGAATTCATCCGACGCCACCGCACCGCAACTTCGCGACGAAATTTTGCGGCTTGTCGCGCGCTATCACGAAGTGGCTCACGCGCCGAAGCCGTTCGTTCCCGGCGAAACGAAGATTCCCTACGCGGGCCGCGTTTATGACGACGAGGAAATGCGCCTCGGCGTCGAAAGCATCCTGCAATTCTGGCTGACGGCGGGACCCTTCGCCGGGCAGTTCGAAAAGCAGATGAAGGATTACTTCCAAAGCCACGCGGCTTATCTCGTGAACTCAGGCTCCTCGGCGAACCTGCTCATGATCGCCACGCTGCTCAGCCCGCAAATCAAGGACGGCCTGCGACGCGGCGACGAGATCATCACACCGGCGGTCACCTTTCCCACCACGCTGACGCCCATCGTGCAGAACGGGCTCATTCCGGTCTTCGTCGATTGCCAGCCGGGCGTTTACGATGTCGATGTCAGCCAGATCGAAGCGGCCATCGGACCCAAAACGCGCGCGATTTTTGTCCCGCACACGGTCGGCATTCCGTGCGATCTCGACGTGCTGACCGCCATCGCGAAAAAGCACGATCTCTGGCTGCTGGAAGATGGCTGCGACGCGCTCGGCTCGACCTGGGACGGCAAGCTCGTCGGCACGTTTGGCGCGATGTCGTCCATTTCGTTTTATCCCGCGCATCACATGACTCTCGGTGAGGGCGGCATGGTGGTGGTCAACCAGGGCGGCGTGCGCAAGACCTGCCTTTCGGTCCGCGACTGGGGCCGCGATTGTTGGTGCGAGACGGGCGTAAGCGATACCTGCGGCAAGCGGTTCGACTGGCAGCTTGGCTCGCTTCCCTACGGCTACGACCACAAGTACATCTACTCTAACCTCGGCTATAATCTCAAAGTCAGCGACATGCAGGCCGCCATCGGTTGCGCGCAATTCAAGAAGCTCCCGGGCTTTATCGCGGCGCGCCGCAAAAACGCCGCGTTCTATTTCGAGCGGCTGAAGGCGTGGGAGGAACACCTGATCCTCCCCTCGGTGCATCCCAAGGCGAATCCGTCGTGGTTCGGCTTTCCCATCACGCTCAAATCCCATGTCAACCGGCGCGAATTTATCCTCTGGCTCGAGGAGGCAAAAATCGAAACGCGCCTTGTCTTCGGGGGAAATATCCTCAAGCAGCCCGGCTTCGAGGACATTCCGCGCCGCGTCCACGGCGAATTGACCGGCACCGACACGATCATGAACCAGACGCTCTTCATCGGTGTCTATCCGGGCCTGACGTCCGAGATGCTCGAATTTGTCGCCGACCGGATCGACCAGTTTTTCAAGACGAGGATTTAAATCATGCGCGGTTGCCTTCCTGCTCTCATGGCCGCTCTGGTTATGGGCATGTGTCAGGCAGAGCCATCGACGCTTCCGGTGCAGGATGACGCACTGGGACCTGCTTTGCTGACCGCCTCCGGGAATGGGGATTTTAACGAAGTCGAACTATTGCTGAATCAAGGGGCGCCGATTGAAGCACGAGATTTTCTAAACAGAACGCCGCTTTTTCTGGCCTGTTTCGCTCATCCCGAGGTCGTTAAGCTGCTGCTGGCGCATGGCGCCCGGGTCGATCCTATCGCTAAAAATGGAGACACCACCCTTGGCATCGCCTGCGAATACGATCAACTGGCCACGGCCAAGATACTTTTGGCGGCGGGCGCCGATTTTACCCGAACCAACCAATGGGGCCGGACGCCCTTAATGCTCGCAGCACGCGAGGGGCACGACGATATAGTCTCCCTGCTCATCAGCAATCACGTCGACGTGAACTATTGCGCGAGCGATAACCCGGCCCTTTTTTACGCCGTGTGGAAGGATCATCTCTCCACTGCAAAGCTGCTCCTTGAAGCCGGCGCAGCGGTGACGAGGTCGCCGACCACGCCGCAAAGCGTGACGAATCCCCCCACCATCTTGAGCCTGGCCGCGGAGACCGGCGATTTCTCACTCCTCGACTTGCTGCTGGCCCATGGTGCGCAGGTTAACGAACGCAATGTGCTCGGTATTTCCGCTCTGCTGCAGGTCGCGATCTCGGGAAAGCAGCCGGAAATCCTGGGTTATTTTCTCGAAAAGGGGGCGGATCCCAATCTGGCGGATAATACGGGTCAAACCCCATTTATGGCCGTGGTGGACAATCAAAATATTCCCACTTTGCGATTTTTCCTGCAACATGGCGCCAATCCTGAAGCGCGCGACAAAGAAGGGCGGACCGCGCTGATCCGCGCGGCCAGGATCGGCGCGGAAGCTCAAGTGCAGGAATTGATTTTGCAAAAAGCAGATGTCAATGCCGTCGATAACCGGGGTGAGTCGGCTCTCACCTACACCGCCGATCGGGGTGACACCAGGCTAGTCAACTCGTTGAAGGCGGCCGGGGCCAACCCCGCTCCTCTCCACATTATCGCCAAGGAAACGGAGAACCCGCCGTTGCCCGCCAACCATCGCTGGGCATTGGCCGTGGGAGCTCTCTATGCCCAGTGGAATGGAGCGAGCCATGAAAAGTTATACGAAGAGGAATCCGAAGCCCTCTCTCGCCGGAGCCTGGAACGCCAGTGGGAAATCAAGGACCGCGTGGGTCTGATTCGAATGGTGCGGAGGCTGGAGCTGGGGCCTACTCTTATCCCGACGATTTACGAACAACTGCAAGACAGCCTCGCCCAGGCGGGCGCGGAGCGGAAGCTGCTGCGGGCCCTCCAGCTTGTTTTCCTCGACGCCTCGTGGCGCGAAAAGACCAACGTCGCGTGGGATCTTTGTCGCGCGGCCAATCTGGTCCGGTTTGGTGTGAATGCGGGATATCTTCCCGAAAATGAGGCGTGGCCTCTGCTCATGCCCATTGCGCGGAAGACGCAGGCGACCTTTGGCTCATGGCGTGAGATGAGCGATAACTTTCTCGATAGCCGTGAAATCGATGCCGATGAAGAGAGCGGGAATCTTCGGGCTTGCGCCCGGCTCCTTCTCAATCCGAAGGATTCAAACAGCCCGTGGAACCAGCTTCCGTGGCAAACCGATCTCTCGGCCAACTGATTAGCGTCGGAGGGTCAGTTCCGCTTCGGTGACGGCAGCGGCTTCCAGTTCGCGCTCTTCGATCTGTTCAAGATCTTCTCGAAGACGCTCGTCTTTACGCCACATGACGTAACCGACGATATTCAGGAGGATGTAAACGCCCTGCTGCGCCAGAAGGGTGGTGTGGGAATTCATCCACGCCGAGGCGAACCATCCGAGGTCGGCCACGAGGAAGACCACAAAGCAACTCGAGCGGTGCTGGATGCAAAGCCAGAAGCCGAACAGCGAAAGCAGGGTGGCGCCCCACTCGATGAGTGTTGTGGTGAAGGGAGACATAAAACCTTCATGGTTGACCCTAGTGTCGCCCGGTTGGCGCCTTTTGGCAAACTGGCGCGCCGCTTCTCCTTGGCCTGGAAGGGAATCCCGTCGGGAATCTTTCACGCTCTCCGAGCACGGCTAGGTTTTGGGAGGAGGTGCGGAAGGCTGCGTATAGGTCGCAGTAGACACGGCCGATTCGACGCGGCCCAGGGCGGGGGGCAACTCAATGCCCGCGGCCTTGGCGAGATCGGTCACGGGCGGCAGACCGGTGATGAGGTCCTTGAGCAGATGCGAGATGCCTCCTTTGGCGCCCTGTTCGCCACCACCCCAGACGATGACCTTGTCGATCTTGAGATTGGAAATGCCCTTCATCTGCGAATCGATCATGCCGGGGAGTTGATCGGCCACGAGCACAACGACCGCTTCGTTCGAGTTGCCGCCAGCCGCCGCGACCAATTGCCGGAAGCCCTCCGCGCGGCCTTCGAGCACGGCCTTGATGCCGAGACCCTCGGCCTGTTTGACCGTCAGGACGCGCTTGCCTTCCGCATCGGCCGCGATGGTCACGCGCTGGGCCTCGGCTTGCGCGTTCACGATCATGGCCTCCTTGGCGATCTCAGCGGGGACGACCCGCTCGGCGTATTGCTGCTTGCGCTGCATTTCGGCGCGGGCTTCCTGGGCCTTGGCTTCGGCGTCGAAAGTCTGGCGCTCCACGTCGGCCTTGGCCACGTTTTCGGCGACCTGCGCCGTGCGCGCCGCCTCAGCCTGCTTGATGCGCAAATCGGCGTTCGATTGGGCGATTTGCTGCTGGGCAGTGTTTTTGCCCTGCGTGGCATCGGCCTGGGCGCTGGCCACGCTGACGGTCATTTCCTTGTCGGCGACGGCCTTGCCGATTTCGGCATCGCGCTCGGCTTGGGCGACCTTGATCTTGGCGTCGGCGATGGCCTTGGCCGAGGCCTCCTTGCCGAGGGCCTCGATGTAACCTGATTCATCGGTGACGTCCTGGATGTTGACGTTGATCAGCCGCAGGCCGACTTTTTCCAGCTCGGTGCTGATGTTGTTGGTGATCGCCTCGATCAACTGGTCGCGGTCGGCGTTGATTTCCTCGATGCGCATCGCGGCCACCACCTGGCGCATCTGGCCGAAGATGATTTCCTTGGCGAGCTGCATGATCTGGCCGCTGTTGAGGCCAAGCAGACGTTCGGCGGCGTTGCCCATTTTTTCCGGGTCGGTCGTGACGCCGATGGTGAAAGTCGAGGGCACGCTCACGCGGATGTTCTGTTTGGAAAGGGCGTTGTTCAGCTGGATGTCGATCGACATCGGGCGCAAGTCGAGGAACTGATAGTCCTGCACGATGGGCAGCACGAAGGCCGCGCCGCCATGCATGCAGCGCGCGCTGCGGCCCTCGCCCACGCGCCCGTAGATAACCAGCACGCGGTCCGATGGACACCGCTTGTAGCGGGTGAGAAAGCCGATAAAGGCCGTGAAAAGCAGCAGGGCGACTCCGCCGATCAGGTACACATAAATCATATCCATTTTATTCTCCCAAGTCTCAGACGACAGCCACGGAAAGTTTCTCGACCAGCAGCGCCTGGTCGCCATAGAGAGCCACGACGCGCACCGCCGTGCCGGTCGGAAGTTCCAGCCCGCGGGTGTAGGCCCGCACGTTCTGCAGGCGTCCTCCGAAGGAGACTTGGATCTCCCCCGAGCCAGAGGCGTTGCCCGGGATGCGCAGATAGACCGTGCCGCTGCGGTTGACCGCCTCGGACAGGACGGACGTACCGTCGGAGCGAAGCCGGTAGAGCGAATTCATCAGCGCAAAATAAGCCCCGCCGATCACCAGGCCGGTGCCAAGTCCGCCCAGGGCGGAAAGCCCCACAGAGAAACCGTTTTTTTCGAGGATGGCCCCGCCGAACCCAAAACCGAGCAACATCGCGGAGACGGTCTTCAGCGAAACCACGCTTCCGCCGCCGCCATGGCCGCCCGACATATCGACATTGCCGCTGGAACTGGTGTCGCCGTCATGGCCGATGAGTACGCCAAAAATCGCCTGGAGAATAATGAGGCCCAGACCCAGGAGGCCGATCCCCAAGAAGAGTTGCGAGGCAAACGAGGCGTCGTTCCATAGACCGAGAATGGAAGCGAGGTGGCTCACGTCACTAAACTAGCAGGCTCGCGAGCCGCAGCGCAAAAACATTCGGGACCCGCGCAGATCGTGGGCGCGGCAGCGGAAGGGCGCCACCTTTTCCTTGTCCCGCGTACCGCGCCTGCCATAATGAAGGCGTTACCGCCGGTGTGGCGAAATGGCAGACGCGACAGACTCAAAATCTGTTTTACGCAAGTAAGTGGGGGTTCAAGTCCCTCCACCGGCACACCTAGTTTACCTCTCAAGAGGTCCTTAGGACCACACAAACCACACAAATTCTGGTTGCCCAGCCCACACAAACCTCCTAAAGTCGGGGATGGCTCGGCCTATAAATCCCCGAGGTGCCGGGGTCATCTACCGCGGGGTTCAGATCAGGCTATACCCCCGCTCTGACGGCTGGAAGGCGACCTTTAAGTTGCATGGCCAGGAGCGGCGTGAATGTTACAGACCCACGCAGGCCGCAGCCCAGCAGGCGGCGCAAAATGCGATTGCCAAGGAGCTTGATCCTTTTCTCGCTTCAGCGGGTCGCGATGAGGAGACGGCCCGGAAATTACTTGCTGATCACGGCGTCTCCCTGACAGAAGCCGCCCGTTACTGGTTATCCAAACACGAAAAGCCTTTGATCGAAGCGACGGTTGAGGATCTTCGCGCCAAATGGTTGGCTGTGCGTGAGAAGAACGCAGGCTACCACCATGCCAAGGCCCTCCGGAGCCGGACCTTCCATTTCGAGGAAAAGTTTCATGGCAGGAAGATCGCCTCGATTACGCAGGAAGAGCTAATCGAATGGCAAGACACCCTGGAGACCAAGTTTGAGGGGAGAACGGTTCGGAACATACATGACGCAACCAAGATGCTTTTCAAATATGCCCGCAAGCGCGGCTTTCTTGACGGTGATCGACTCTCTCCGATGGAGAACGTTGATCGCCCGACCGCCCGCGCTGGAAAAAAGGGAATCTTCACTCCCGAGCAAATGCAGGCACTTTTCGACGCTGCGTGGGCGTTAGCTTCCCCTGCAGCCGCGGCCATGGCGATCGCTGCCTATACCGCGATTCGGAGCGAGGAACTCTACTCTGTCGATCCGGACAAGAGTGACGACGACCAGATAAATTGGGAGGACTTCCGATGGAAGGAGAAATTCATCTATGTTCGCGAGGAAGTGTCAAAACTGCATACGGCCCGCAACGTTCCGATGCCTGAGAGGCTCATCAAAATACTTCTGCCGTTGAAGAGTAAAGGCCCTGTTTACACAAAAACCCGCCTCGACCTCGCTTATGCGAAAATCGCCAGGCGCGCTGGCATCGAGTGGAAACACAATGCCCTTCGCCACAGCGCCATCACCTACGACATGCTGCTCGCCCCAAGCCCTGCAGCGGTTGCAAATCGTGCCGGCAACTCGGTTGCCATCATTGAGTCCTCGTACCGAAATCGTGGCGCGACTGCCGATCAGGCGAAGGCATGGTTCACACTCAGCCCAAAGGAGAAATGGGGCTCTGCAGTCATCTGATCCCGAAAAGGCGAGCCCGCCGTTTGAAGCCAAGTGCCATTCCCTTTACGCCTCTGGCGAACCGGCGCAGGATGTCGGGTTCCCACCAAGCCTATTGGTTTCCAATTATTCCATCAACCAGAGTCTCCCAAGTCCTGGTCTCCATCTTCATTCTCTCGATTGCAATGCAGTCATCCACATTTATTCTCTCAAGCGTACCGTACCATTGTCTAGGGTCGGCACCTCTTCTTATGCCAGCTTCTTCGAGAATTTTCCGTTCCTTACTCTTTATGTTGGCCTGTTGGCCGATGCGAGGCCAGCGAACTAACAATTCCAAAGGAAAGGCAAAGCGCACCAGACCTCCCGCTTTTTGAGCAGTTTCCTCCATGGAGAGATGTATCGTCATTCCATGGTCTTTCAGTGATTTGCTAGCTGTCTCCTCCCAAAACGGGTTTGACGAAAACCAAAGTACAGGCTTTTCACCTGGGGTAAGGTAGGAGTCAGAAGGTTTAAGATATCCCGATTTTAGAATTTCAAAATAGATCGGAGTGATCGTGTAGTGCCAAGCTAACGAAACCATATTCATTCCGGTCATGATACACCGGGGCAGAACTTCAGTCAGGTGGTTTTCGTCGATTCAAGTTCTTGAGGACTCAATAGCCCACTCGGTAGCAATCTGATCGATGCATCGGTTTCACCGATGCATTTAATAGCGGCGACCTAAAGGTTCGCCGAAGTCATCCCAACGCCAGAGTTTTCAAACTCGCGTGTCCCGCTGTTTCTCCGCGCTTGGAAGGAGCGGTCTCGTTGATGCAGTCACCAGCCATGATTATTTTGTTTCAACTCCACTCGACCCCGCCACGGCTGCTTCAAGAGCGGCAACAATCGTCCACGGGGCGCATCCTTCCAGCCGGTTATTCACGTAGATGTACCGGCGCTTGGTGCGGCTCGGCCCGGCTCGCGTTAGGAGTTTGGCCAGCGCATCTCTCCCCTCCTGGTACGGCTCCTTGATCTCGGTATAGGGCTGGAACGATTTCACGGCCTGATCGTAGCTCCTGCCGGGCTTCAGGAGAAATCGAGCCGCCGCAAAATCAGCGGTATCGTTTCCGATCATCTTCATCTGCTCGACCACCGGCGGCATCCGGGACCAGCTATTGAACGTGTGGGCTACGCCGTGCTCGCGTAGGACTTCAAAGTATCGGGGGTGAAGTAGGTTCTCGTTCCTGACCTCAATCGAGTAATCCCAGCCCTTGGGCAATCTGCCCAAAAACGCATCCAGATACGACACGAACTCCCTGCCGCGTTCCCAATCACCCGCATGGAAATGAGAGAACTCGAAGAACAAGGTCCCTATCTGGGCCTGGTACGGTGTCAGCGGAGCCAGGAAGCTGCCGACGAATAGGTCAGCATCGAGGAAGCGTTCGTTGACCTGACCTGCTCGTCGGCCGTAACGGGGCAGGTTGGGAAACATCTTTACCGTGATGTCCTCGGTCACCTTAATGGACATCCGAAAATCTGGAGGCACCTGAGAAAAGTATCCGTCCAGCAACTTGGCCGTCGGGAACTGATAAAACCCGGCGTCTAGGCAGACCGTCTTAAACGTCTGCGAGTATTCGGCCAGGCAGGTCCGTTGGAACTGTTCCTTTTGCAGCCTGGGCGGCCCGTTCTTGAAGTAGCGAAGGTAATTTTCCGGCGAGTAAATCAAACCAAGCCACCCCTCGTATTTCCATGAGGATGTACCCACGTAGATGCCGTCGTGGGCCAGCGCGGCAATTCTCTCTGCTAGTTGGGCACGGGGAAAGTCACTCATGGCGTGGTCACTTTTAGGACTCTGAGAGTATAGCCTTTTTTATTCTCAAACGGCTCGACGAATCCTTCCACCTCAATAACGGGCGACTTGATTGTCTCCATGCCAAACGCCTTGTAGACCGTGGCGAAAAGCTCCGTCTCTACAAAGCCGGTGTAGTCGCATAGGGAAACAAATTTCATCGGCTGGCCATCTTCCTGGTGCGCAATGCGGTCGGCGAAGGTAAGACCACAGATCTTGACCCGCTCACCGAAGTGATTGCTAAGTTTAGCGATGGGACAATATTTCTCCCACCGGATCGAGGGAAAGAGATCAAGCGGGTGGCCAATCACCGTGAAGCCGAGCAAATCCTGCTCGTCCTTCATGCGGTCCAGGAGCGTCGGTTCGGTCAAGGTCGCCGCCGGAACTTGGAGCGGACGATCTGCTGATGCGAACAGCATTCCTTGTCCACCGTCATGCGGCCAATTGGCCAGTTGTTGCAGATGCCAAAATTGCGTGGTGCGCGGGAGGCCAAAACCATCAAACGCCCCCGACCGAATCAGATTTTGCGCCTCGGGCTTGGTTGGCTGGACCCGCTGATAAAAATCGGCCAGGGACGTGAACGGATTCTGCCGCACCTCTTTTTCGATCCGCTCCACCGCATCATCCGACAGCTCCTTCACCTTCCACAGCGGAACGCGCAGGAAGGCTTTGCCATCCTGGTATTCGGGATGAAAGCCATTCTGCGAAGCGTTCACATCCGGGGAAAGAAAACAGATCCCCAAGCGCCGGGCTTCGAGCGTGTAAGCCAAGGGCGAGTAGAAGCCCTTCTCATTGGTCAGGACCGCAGCCAGGAACTCCGCAGGGTGGTAATGTTTGAGATGGGCAGCCTGGTACGCCTCGACGCCGTAGGCGGTGCTGTGCGCTCGGCAAAAGGCATACCCCTGAAATCCAAAGAGAAGACCCCAGACCGCCTCGATCTCCGGTTGCGTACGGCTCAGCCGCCTGGCGTAGTCCCAGAATTCGAGCCTCATCTTCTCGACCTCGACGACCTTCTGCTTCACCAGCGCCCTGCGCAACATGTCGGCCCGGCCCGCAGGCATGGCGGCGAAGGCTTCGCAGATTTGAAGGATGTGCTCTTCATAGGCCACGATCCCGAAGGTGGAGCGTAAGACTCGTTCAAGTGAAGGATGGGTGTAGTCGATGTCCTGCAAACCCTGTGCGCGAAGAGCAAAATCGGATTTCCGATTCATGTTGGCCGCGCCCGGTCGAATGACCGACACAATGGCGATGAGCACGTCGATGTCGCGGACGTTGCACATCTTTTCGAGGGTGATCATCGCTGGCGACTCGATGTGGTGAACGCCTCTGGCGTTGCCCGTCGCAATCATGTCCCACACGGCAGGGTCGGTCCACGGCTCCAATGCTTCCAGATCCACCGACGCTCCATGCTTCTCGATCATCACCTTCGCGTCCCGCATGACTGCCAAACCGCCCTGGGCGAGGATGTCGAGTTTGACCAAACCGACGGCTTCAACACTATCCATGTCGAAGTGCGTCGTCGGGTAACCCTTCGCGCTGGTGAAGGTGGGGGTATGATCCCGGATCGGATCGCAGGATAAGACCATCCCGCACGGGTGCATTTTGGGGTAACGTGGAAAACCATCCAACATCGCGGCCAATGTCACCGCCGTCCTGGCGGGCTCCTCGGCAAAGTCATCGCTGCGGGTCTCCACGCAATCAGCGACTGCCTGGGCGATATACCCGGCGTTGACGTTGGGTATTTGATCGGTCAACCGTCGCACCTGAAAGTCCGAAAGCCCGAGTACCTTGCCGATCTCCGCCAATGCCGACCGGGCCTGAAAGGTCGAGAACCCGCCCACCACGGCGGTATGGGTCGTTCCGTACCGACGAAAGACCAAATCCACCACGTCATCTTTGCGATCATGGGGGAAATCCAGATCAATGTCCGGCAGCTTGTTGAGCGCCATCCGGTCACGATTGAGAAAACGTCGGAAGTAGAGATCGAACCTGATCGGACACACGCCGCTGATCCCAAGGCAATAGCAGACCAGTGAATCTGCCGCACTCCCTCGCGTGATCCATTCAATACCCTCCCGCCGGCATTCCTGGAGCATGTCCCACACGGTGAGGAAGTATTCTTCGTAACCGACCTCACCGATGATGGTCAGCTCCTCCTTCAATTGCTCGACGTGCTCGCCTTGCTGCTCTCCATACCGCCACCGCAAGCCATCGAAAGCCAAATGACGCAACATCTCTCGCGGCGTGGTGCCATCTTCAGGCCGGTATCCAGGGAAGTGCAGTTTCCCAAACTCGAAACCGAAGTCACAGCCAGCGACGAGTTCTTCGGCGACCCGTGTGTCAGGCGGCCATTCCTCTTTGGCCGGGACATGGAACGAACCGACTCGCTTTTCCGCGTGCGGTTCCGCGAGCAGGGTCAATGTGCGAATGCTTTGGACGATCTGGTAGCCAAGCTTTTCGCCAGGAGTGAGGTAACGAATCGCGGGGAAAGCTGCGTCCGGCAGCAGCCGAAGACCCGAGCCGTATTCGGTAAGCGCCGAGGTGGTGAGCTTGGACTGCGATAGCAAATAACAAAGGTTCCGGTAGCCAGTGGTGTTCTGCACATAGGTGAGGTACCGCTGGCCCTTAACATTCAGTTCAGCACCGATGATGGGCTTAATCCCCGCCGCAATCGCCGCCTGATAAAATGGAACCGCTCCATGCAAATTCGGATCAGTTATCGCCACGGCTTTCGCTCCCGCCTCGACTGCCAACGACACAATCTGCTCGGGTGACAAAAGCGAATCACCAAACGAATAGTAACTTTTGCAGTTGAGTGGGTATGCTCGGATTCGGCAGACAGTGTCTGCCGATTTATGGATCGCTTCCGGCTTGCGGCCGCGGCCCCCGGCACGCTCCAGATCGTTACGAGGTTTGCCGTCACGCCGCTTCAACCAGAGATCATGCCCGCGCATCACGGCCTTGGTGCCGTAGCGGGACCGCAGCAGATCAATGGCCTCTACTAGCCCCTTCTTCTGCTGATAGGTGTTCGTGGCCGTGGTGAGGGCCAGCTCGTGGCGGAAGATGCCGCTATAGACGTGGCTCAATTTCAAAGAAACAAGCCGCAGGCTGACCCGCCGTTCCCATGCTTTTGTGACCAGACCGGCGACGGAGGAATAAAGATCGGTCTCAATGTCGGTCGGCTCCTCCAAACTCCGGCTGCGGACCGACTCGTCGAAATCGTTGTACCGAAGTTTCACCGTGACTGTGCGGATGGTCTTGTCATCAGCCCGCACCTTGGCCATCAGCCGATCCGCCATCGCACGCAAGGTGGCGAGGACGAACGCCTCATCGGTCACGTCCTGATCAAATGTTTCCTGCTCGCCGTAGCTTTTTGCATCCGGGTGCTCCGGGATGACGGGACGATCATCGACGCCTTGCGCGAATTTCCAAAGTTGCGGCGCGTAACCGCCAACGAAATAGGCGAGCAGCTCCGGCGACGTGTGCGCGATTTGCTCGACCTGCTTCAAGCCCGCCGCATCCAAGGTCGCACCGACTTTGGGGCCGATGCTTGGCAACCAACGGTTCGGCAAGGGAGCGAGGAAGCCTCGTTCCGTTCCGCCCGCGACCTCGATGAAGCAGCCCGGCTTTTTGAGCTTCGAGGCAACCTGGCTGACCAGCTTATTGCTGCCAATTCCGAACGAGGCCGACAGCTTCAACGACTGCGCGACCGCGACGCGGATCGTCTCCGCGATTTCCCGTGTCGGCTTTTTCGTTTGCGAGCGCAGATCGAAATAGCCCTCGTCGATACTTCCCACCTCCACATCGGGAGTGAAGTCATAGGCGTAGCTGAACATCATTCGCGAGAAGTGTTCGTACTTGGAAAAGTCGCCAGGGATGACAATCAACTTGGGACAGATGCGCCGTGCATGAGCGGTTGGCATCGGCGTGTAAACGCCCATCTTGCGGGCCTCATAGCTCGCCGAGGCGATGATTCCCCGCTTCACCCCGCCGACCGCCACAGCCCTACCACGAAGCCGGGAGTCCGCCGCCTGTTCGCACGAAGCGAAGAAGGCATCCGCATCGAGGTGAATGATCACGGCGCGACCTCATGCTTTGCGGAAGACCGCCACCATCACGCCTTGAATGACCAATTCACGTGCCGGGATGACATCCGCGTAATTCGGGTTCTCTGCCTTGAGGTAAGGCACGCCGCGCCGCACGAAGTAGCGTTTCAGCGTGCTTTCCCCATCGACTAAGGCCGCGACCACCGCGCCGTCGTGCGGCGGTTTGAGTTCGAGGACAATCGTGTCTCCCTCCAGGATGTGCGCTCCGGTCATAGAATTGCCGCGCACCCGGAGGGCGAACGTCCGCGCGTTTGGGCTAATGCCAATGGTGGAAAGATCGACCGCAATGCAGCCTGGCTCCGCTTCTTCCCTGGTTGCCGGTTGTCCGGCGGCGACTTCTCCCAGAACAGGGATTTCAGTGTAAGGAGATACGTTCATTGCGCTCTTATACGCGCGTATAACATGCTTGCGCAAGACCTAAACTTCGGATAGAAATGGGACATGGTCCCGATCATCGCCGTATGTGTAGGCATCGTCTTTTTTATCGGAGGCACCTACTGGCTCTGGTACATGCTCGCTCGGCCTGAGGAGCGGGCACGGCTCACTGAGAAGGATCATGACTTCTGGGTTTGTCGGGGGCTTCCGATAAAGTGGACTGGGGCTGCGAAAGAATTTGAGCAAGGTAGAGGACTCAAGGCACTCGTCGTGTTTTGCACCACTGACGGACAGCGCACCTTTGACAGCCTTGCTAAGATTGAATGCAAGAGGCTCAAATACCGGGACTCATAAGAAAATGCCTTTAAATCAGGTCACATTATCTCTGACAGGCGTTGATTCCGACGAAAGCATTCGGGCGGATGATCTTGCGTTTCAGTTGAGCGCGACATCCAGGGCACTACAAGCAATTGATAGGCTCACGAGGGGGAAGAAAATTGCCAAAGCGGAAATTAGAATTTCCGATTTGAGTAAAAATAGCCCCTATCAGATTACCTTTCGCTCCGATTTAGATGACCTTTGCCCAACTCTTTTGAATCTAATGGACGAGTTTAGTACCGCTTCTGAAAACGGTAGGGAACTCAATTATCCCCGGTATTTGCTGGAGCCAATCAGGGATATTTTTGCAGGAGCAAAAAAAAATAAAGAAGTTCTGTATAAGCAAGACGCTCGGAAAATAACGATTCATTCCTCTGTTTCTGATTATATAAGCATCTTTTTAAAAGAGGAAACGACCAGCACGGGAAGCATCCGGGGAATGTTAGAGTACATGAATGTTCACGAAGGAACTAACACTCTAAGAATATACCCAATCATTGGCCCTAGCTATGTGACGTGTTATTTCAAAGAAGCGATTAAAGACGAGGTAGCGATTGGAATGTCCAAGTATGTCGAGGTAACTGGTAAGCTTTCCTATAAAGAAGGCTCTGAATTCCCCTACCAAATTGAAGTCGATAACCTTGAAATAATGCCTGACGAGGAAACTTTGCCGACCATTTTTGAAGTTAAGGGCATGTTTGAAGAAATGCCCAAGGAGCTAGCTAATGAGTGGTAAACGACTCATCTATTGGGACTCCTGTTGTTTCATTGCGTGGCTTTGCAAAAAGAACAATCGAACCAAGGAAGAAATGGCGGGATTAGATGAGGTTGCCTCAGACTTCATGAAGGGGAATTGCATCATTATGACATCTTCCATCTACAAAACGGAGGTTTTGGCAAAGGGAGAAGAAATTAAAAAGCTAAACAATTTCACCAAACGCAAAAATTTCCAATCCGTTCAAGTTTCTGACGGCATTGTCGATAGATCGCAAAAAATCAGAGAGCATTATAATTGGATGAGTACTCCAGACGCGCTTCATCTGGCTACTGCCATTATTTATAAAGCAGATGTCTTTCAGACATTTGACGGAGCCACAGGATCAAGTCATTCCAAACTTCTGAAAATAAACGGAGAAGCGGCAATTGAGTCGCTTAGAATAGTTGTACCGTGCTTGCCGCAGCAAACCTTAGGACTTTGACCGTATTCCCAACATCTCCAGATCAAGGCAGAAGCTCAAAATCAACCTGGCCGTAGATGGGGCACTAAGTCGCGCAATGAAGGTCAAGCCACCGAAGGACTGGAAGAAGGCGCTAGCGGCTCAAAAGAAGAAGCAACCATGAGAATTGACGGAGATCGGTTGGCTGATCTGATGCTGTCGATTGCTCGCGAGCAATTTGGAACGCATTCTTTCGATCGGCGCCAGCTAATGGACTTAACTGAAAGAAAAATTCGCGACCAAAATTTATGGACTAGCGAAGATGAAAAGCTCTCGCATTCTAGTGGCACGAAAACAAAGGGTTTGGCGTATATCGACTACCGATTTAGCGACTTGGTAAAAAGACGCGCCTTAACCAAAGTGCGCTACGGAGTATGGAAGCTTACAGTTCGATGCCCACCTGTTTGAACGGTTTCCTTTTTTACAGGCGACTCCTTGGCTTGGTGGACAACATTCGTATTGAAAGTGCCCCCGAATAAGTAGGCCCGATTCCGCATTCTGTCGTCTTAATGAAAATTAACCTAACCATCTGCGGGCTGAAGGAATTAGCCGACCTGTCCGAAACGCCTTGGACGCATGTTGTTTCGATCTGGGATAAGGCCCATCTTTATGACACGGCGTGCCGCAAACTGGTCAAGGAGATCGCCCCGCAGGCCCAACTGCTTTTCTGTTTTTTCGAGGACGTGGACGATCCCAATTATCCCGGCGCTCCAATTCTTCGGGATGTGAAGCGCATCCTCGATTTTACCAGTCAAATTCCCGCCAAAGCAAAGGTGCTGGTGCATTGCCGGGCAGGCGTCTCGCGCTCCACGGCCACGGCCTACTCCATCCTCTGTCAGCACACCAAGCCAGGGAAGGAAATGGATAATCTGCTCCACGTTCAGACGCTTCGTGATCTTGTTTTGCCGAATCGCCTGGTCATCCGACATGCAGACACGGTACTCAAACGCGATGGCGCAATGCTTTTGCACCTTTACCATCCTGATCATTAGCGAGCCATATCCTATGGACGCCCTACAGCCAAAGAAGCTCATCACCCTGCTTCTCTCGGAGAGGGAAGAAAGCTTTATCGACCTGATCTCTGGGGCGGTTCATCGGGCAGCGAGCCCTCCGGCGCGAGTCGTAGCATATACCCCTCAAACGAACGAAGCAGATGCTTTATCCAAAACGGCTTCTCGCCACTCCTGGGACTTTGCCGTCCTAGTGCTCAATAACATTTGCTATGCTTCCGGCAATCGAGAGACGAGGGCCATCGCCAACGATTCGATAGATTTTGTTATGAAAATGGTGATTGTGTTCGATAAGCCGATATTTTCCCTGCATGGGCTGGACGAGGGAAACTGGTACGACGCACGCTTACGGGAAGCGGGAGCGACTGCGGTCTGTCGCTTTCCTTTTGCTCTTGATGACGTGGTGCCCGCGCTCAGAAAAATTCGAGGAATTTCGCGTCGCTAAGCCGCTAGTTCTCTGACAATGAAATCGAGCCGTTCATTGGTTACGGTAAAGGCTCAGGGTCATTAAGGCATAGATGTCCGCATCCGTTTCATCGTCGCATTTCAGCAGCCTGCGAATCTGCCGTGTGTTGTCAGGATGCTCCCATTGCCACAGGTGTCTCAGTTCATGGGCGGTCATGTAGAGCAGCATTTCGTGGGAATTCTTGATTTCGGTGATCTTTCGTAAATAAAGCCCCTCCAGTTCACTGTTGATATCATAAACGAAGGGATAGTGCTGCTTGCCCACGCAGACCCGGACAACGCCATTGTCGTATGCGTCCCCATCGAAGCCCACCTCAGCCTCTGTATCGGGTACAATCTCCCCATCCTCGTCAATCTCCGTCCACACGGACTGAAATATGAACTTGATGTCGCGCTTGAGCTTCAAATCCTTAGCTACCCAATGGACGACGCGGCGGATGTTCTCGCTATCCCACCTGCTGTAATTATGCAATCGAATGGCCACACCACGATAATGGCCCTCCGCAAGGACATCCACAGTCCCTGCATAAAAGAATTAGTAGAGAAGAATAAGTTTAACCAGAGACCGCCAATGTCCCTGGCTGTCGTTATGATGAGGGCCAACACCAAACCCAGGAGCCTCCGATGAAGATCGATTGCCAGTTAGATTATCAGACCTTTTGCGCAACCAAGCCCAACCCGTGCATGTGGTGGTCAAGTTGACGGCAGACCGCCTCGAACACCAGCAACGCAACCCACTCGCCTTCTCTGTCGTCCTCGACCGGAGCGGGTCCATGGCCGGCAAACCGTTGGAGCATGCACGCAAAGCTTGTGAGCTAATCGTCAAAAATCTCCGGGTTGAGGATTACTTCAGCCTGGTCGTCTTCGACGGCGAAGCCCAGGTCGTAATTCCTCTCCAAAACGTCAAGAGCAAGGACGCCATGATTCAGGTGATTCGGCAAATTCAGGACGCAGGCAGCACCAACCTGACCGCTGGTTGGATGTTGGGACGGGATGAACTCAAGAAAGCGCCATCAGGCACCCAACGTCGTTTGCTGCTACTGACCGATGGCCATCTCAATTGTGGCATCGTTGAACCGGCTCAAGTGGAACGGATCGTGGCATCAGGCTTGGAGAAAGATACGGTTCGCACCAGTTGCCTCGGTTTTGGGGACAACTATTCAGAGGACATCATGCGTCAATTGGCGAAAGCATCCGGGGGCGATTTCCATGATGCCGACTCGCCCGAGAAATTGCCCGTGATTTTCAAAGCAGAACTTGAAGGTCTGCAGCAAATCACCGCCCAGAACGTTCGGCTACGGGTGAAGCGGCTCGATTTCTGTGAACGCTGGGGTCAGTTGAGCGACTATGCGTTTACTCGTTTGCCTGATGACCGGATCGAGTTTTCCATTGGCGATCTTGTCAGCCAGGAGGATCGGATCATGGTGCTTCTCATGGAAGTGCTTCCATTGCCTCTGGTGAACGGTCAGCCCGTCGTCTCCCTAGAAGGGGAGAAGCTGCTGGAGCTGGAGATTCTCTGGGATGAGATCGGGGAAAAAGAAATCAAGTCGTGCCAGCACGAGCAGGTAATCCGGGTTCTCGGCACTCAGGACGCCAACGACGTAAAGCTCAATGAAGAGACGGTCGCGTGGGTGGCCGTGCAGCGTGCAGGTAAAGCCGTCGATGAGGCGACCAAAGACATCGATGCGAATAAGACGAATGAGGCGAGGGCCAAGCTGCAACTGGCCCTTGATGCCCTCAAGCGTTACAAACTTGACGACAAAGCTGCTGACGGAATCCGGTTGCTGCAGGATTTTCTGATGCGATTGGAATCAGGCCATTACTCCGTTCGGGATAGGAAGGAGGCGAGCTACTCTTCCTCATATTACCGGAAGGGCAGTTCGGCTAAGGCATGGACGGTTCCTGCGGCGAAGCCTTCTTTCAGCAATGTGCCTTCTGCTCAGGAGCGATTGGAACAAGAGCCTGACGACTCGGGCACCCAACAAAAGAAGAATAACCCCGAGCCTCCTCCATCCAAAAAACCTTAAGGCACCCCAATGTGGATATTCAGCCAGGATGGGTTTTACTCCATCGTTAAAAAAGGAGATGTATTTCACGTTCGCGCCCGGCGCGAACGTGACTTGGTCAACTTGGGGCTCACAGCGACCAAGTCGTATGCCGGATCAGACTATCCGTGGAGAGCCATCCTGCCCAACCTACCGGAGTTGCAAAAGCTCATGGAAAAGCTGGGCAACTCGGTCAATTACCCGAATTTCAAGGCCCATGTCGAGACGCGGAACGATCAAAAGGACAGAGTTCCTGCCTACCATCAAATCTGGGCCACCATGGGCAAATAATAGAAGATTTAAGGAGCGCTAACTTTGAGCTTTTCGGCCTACAGGCGCGGCTTACCCTTCAGGGACATGTCTCGTCCACGTACTCTTGGTGTCAGTCGGGGCAAGCGTCTTTTCACGCGGCCTCCGTTGGATCGAATGCACAAGATTTTCTGCGCCATCAAGGCTGGTAACTGTCCCAACCGGACAGGTTTGGCCGGTGAAATCGAAGTCACAACCAAGACGATTCAACGCGACATCGACTTCATGCGTGATCGGTTGAATCTTCCCATTGCTTACAATGGGGAGCGAAAGGGGTACGAGTTTACCCAGCCGGTAGAAAGTTTCCCCATGGTGGAGTTGAGCGAAGCGGAATTGATCTCTGTCTTCGTCGCTCAGAAGGCGCTAACGCAGTACAAAGGCACACCGTTTGAGCACCCCTTACGGAGTGCTTTCGATAAGCTCGTTTCAGGACTTGATGGGAAAATCACCCTGTCATGGGACGATCTCGATTCCTTCATCTCGTTCCGTAGTTTTGAAATAGTTCCGACCGACCTGAAAACGTTTCAGGTTGTCAGCGAAGCAGTCCGAAAAAGTAGCGTTTTAAGATTCGATTACAAAAAACTCAACGCTTCCTCCTTTGAGAAACGCGCGGTCGAGCCTTATCACTTAGCCTGTATTCAAAACCAATGGTATTGCTTTGGCCACGACATCAACCGCCGCGAGATGCGGACTTTCGTCCTGGCCCGGATGCGTAACGCCGTGGGGACGGGGCAAACCTTTACCAAATCGAAGCGGTTCTCCTTGCAGGATCACCTCAAAGACAGCCTCGGGGTTTTTTCTGCCATGGGGAAGCACAACATCCGCATCCGTTTCGACAATTTCGCCGCCCAACTTGTCCGTGAACGGGTCTGGCATCCAAGCCAACAAATCCAAGAACTGACCGGAGGTGAGATTGAGTTTCGAGTGACTCTATCTAGTTTGCACGAAATTGAACCATGGGTGTTGAGCTGGGGGGAACACGCGAGGGTCGATGCTCCCAATGTTTTGCGAAAAAGAGTTCATGACGTTGCTATGATATTACTTGAGGATGTTGACCGCCGAACATCCGGAAACCCTATTTCAATTAAACGCTAAAACTGGCTATGTCTTCCAAGTTCTTCACCAATGCCGAAGGAAACACCCTACTCCGAAAGATAAGCGGGGTTTTCGAACATAAGAACATTTACTTCCTTGATGTCCTTGTTGGCTTCTTGCACGCCTCTGGCTATTTCCGGGTTCGCCCTTTTATCGCCAAGGCAAAAAAGGTTAGGCTTCTCGTCGGCATTTCCGTTGACCACCTGATAGCCGAGGCCTCAAGTCAGGGATTACAACTCACGGCAAATGACGACCAGATTCGCAGCGAGTTACTCAAGACCCTGATTCAGGATATTCAGAAAGCAGACTACAAACCAGAAATCGAATTAGGCATGATAGGCTTGCTCGAAGATATTTCTGGGGAAAAGGTTCAGCTTCGGGTTCATCCCAGCCGCAATCTTCACGCTAAAATTTACATCTTTCGCGAGGAACACCAGCACTCTCACGGCTATGGGTCTGTGATTACTGGATCAAGCAATCTGACGGAAGCCGGTTTGGAAAAGAATTTTGAGTTCAACGTCGAGCTACGTGATGACGAAGAGATTCAGTTCGCGGCTCAAACGTTCGAGAAGCTTTGGCTCGAAGGCGTTCCAATTACTTCTTCTTTCGCACAAGAACTTAAGCAGAGAACTTTCCTGAACGATTCGTTCACGCCTTTCGACCTCTACGTCAAATTTCTTATTGAGTATTTTGGATCGGCTATCGAGTTTGACCCCGATTCCATTCTCGATTTGCCAAAGGGTTTCAAGAAGCTTTCGTACCAGGTCGACGCGGTAAACGATGGTTTCTCGAAACTTCAAAAACATGACGGCTTCTTTCTTGCTGACGTAGTGGGATTGGGCAAAACGATCGTTGCAACTTTGATTGCACGTAAATTTTATTACAGCAATGGATTTCCCTCATATCAGTCTCACACGCTGATTGTAGTTCCGCCAGCTTTAGAGGATGGGTGGAGACAAACAGTTGACCAGTTCAATCTCAATAACGTTCACTTTGAAACCGTCGGAAGCTTGCACAAAATTAGTAACGCTCGGAAGTACGACCTAATTCTGGTCGATGAAGCTCACAAGTTTCGATCCGATACGGCAGATATGTATCGAGAACTCCAACGCATTTGCAAAACGCCGACGCGGCAAGGAACGGAGAAAAAGGTTATCCTTATTTCTGCTACCCCTCTTAACAACCGCCCGCAGGACATCGCCAACCTAGTCTATTTGTTTCAAGACAGCAAAGACTCGACTTTGGATACAGCGAACCTTCAGCATTTCTTCGCTCCGCTTATCAAGGAGTATGAGAGGTTAAAGAGAGACGGCTCTCCTGCTGAGATTCAAAAAGGTGTGAGAGAAATATACGATAGCATTCGCGAGACTGTCATTGTTCCCCTAACCGTCCGTCGCACGCGCCGAGATATCGAAGCCCATCCCATATATCGGGACGACATAAGAAGACAGGGGATTCGCTTCCCCAAAGTCACTCCTCCTCATAGACTCTACTACCCGCTCGATCCAATCCTGGACGAGCTGTACGACCGTACAATTTTAGCCGTAGGTGGAGCCCAAGGAGGAATGAATTATTATCGCTACCAGGCAATCGCCTATTTGAAGCCCGAGAAGCGAGCACGTTACGTATCCGCTACCCTTATCTCCCAGCAGTTAGCTCGGATCATGAGGACCCTTTTGATAAAGCGTTTGGACTCTAGCTTTCACGCCTTTCGCGCGACCGTGAATCGGTTTAGAACCGCGACTCAGGTAATGGTAAATATGTTTGAGAAAGGCAATGTTTATCTCGCTCCAAATTTGCCAGTCAACGAATACCTTTTAGAAGATCGAGAAGACGATCTGATCAAATTGATCGAGGAACAGTCTCTTACCGATCCCACCATTCAAGTCGTCAAGCCGTCAGATTTCGAGAATAATTTCCTCCCTGGGCTTAAGCACGATTTAACCCTGCTCACAGAACTCTGCGACGATTGGAACCAAGTGCATTCCGATCCCAAACTAGAAACCTTTTTGAAATGTTTGAAAAAGGAACTTCGCAATCGGTCGCTCAATCCTTCTGGCAAATTGATTGTTTTCTCAGAATCTAAGGAAACATCTGAGTACTTGGAAGAACAACTCAAGGCACACGGATTCAGCAAAATACTGGGAGTGTCCAGTCACAATCGCAAAGATCGCCTGCCCTTGGTAAAGGCCAATTTTGACGCCAACGTGCCCCTCGATCAGCAAAAAAACGATTACGATATTCTGATCAGCACGGAAGTTTTGGCCGAGGGCATAAACCTTCATCGCGCCAACGTCATCATAAACTACGACACTCCGTGGAACTCAACTCGCCTCATGCAACGTATCGGTCGCTTGAACCGAATTGGAACAACCGCTGATGCCATTCACATCTTTAATTTCTTTCCTACGGCGAAAGTCGAATTAGATATCGAATTGGAGAAGAAAGCCAAGTTAAAGCTCCACGCATTCCACGTTGCTTTGGGAGAAGACAGCCAGATTTATTCAGAGGAGGAAGACCCAACTACATTTGGGCTGTTCGATAAGTTACTCGAAGAGGATCAAGATCGGCGTCTCGACTACCTCATGTGGCTGCGGGAATTCCGCGAAACAAATCCAAATCGCTTCAAGCATATCAAGAATTTACCACGTCGAGCGAGGGTGGGACGCCGACGCCCGGAGCTGGCTCACTCGTCCTTCGTCTACGTCCGTTCCCAACGCCGCGATGGTTTCTATCTAACTCGAACTGAGCAGGGAGTAGAGGAGGCTAGTTTCCTTTCCATGGCGGACGCTCTTAAATCTGCACCTGAAGAACCTGCGTTACCGCTACCAGCGGAGCATCACGAGCATGTAAGTGCTGCCGTGGAAAATTTTCATACTACGTGGCAACAGCAACTAGCTTTAGACAAGAAAGTTGAAGTCCAGCCGGGGCCGACCGAAAGTAACGCCCTTAACTTCCTCAATGCCTTGCTTCATTTTCCACTGTGCAATCCAACGGAACAGCAGCTCTTTTCTGCCGCCCAAACTGCGATCAAGGCAGGCCGGTTCCAGAACTTGGGGAGAGACTTGAACAAGCTTCGCAAGAGCAATGACAAGACTCCGGTTGCCATGGCATTGGTCATCGAAAAAGCTTCCAAGCTTTGCCAAGCATATCCCCTACTGGAGGAGGTCGAGGTAATTCCGACTCCCGCCCAAACGCCTTCCCACTCAGTTTCCCACCCGGAGATCATTCTTTCCGAATCTTTTGTTGCCTGACGATTATGAACTCATCTTCTCGTCTGATCCCCGAGCCGTTCCTATCATTACTTCGGGAAGCTCGTGATCGCTGTGAGGACATGAGTCGGGCGGCTCTTAAGATTGGCTTAAGCCGAAAATTCTCCCTGGATGGTCGTTTGCTCGGCGATATCGGAGAAGTCATTACCTTCACACATTTTGAAGTGGCGCTCCACGAAAAGCAAAAAACCGGACACGATGCTCTTTGCACGAAGAGCGGCCGCAAAGTAGAAGTCAAACTTCGATCCAAAGCAAAAAACATCGAACTGGAGCACCTACCTATATCCGAAATATTACTCGTCATCGAACTTTGCCCGGAGGCTCTGACTTGGCGGGTGATATTCAATGGCCCGGTCGATAAGGTTCCACCGGGCAGACTACTTCCCAATGGCAAACGGCATATTCGATTAAGCGAACTAGAGAAAGCCTACCTCAGTCTGGGCGACAATTTTGGCCTGACGGAACGACAGCTCCACGCCACTAATACGACAGGAGAATTATGACACGCCCCGAGCTACGCGAAAAGCTTCAAAAACAATTCTCCTCTGAGACGTGGCGTGAGTTGCTCCCTCTGCTTTTTCCGGGAGCTGCCTTTTTCCAAGCTCCCCAGGATATTTTAGCGGATGGAGAGATTGCCAAGTCCGTTCGCCAGACCGGATTCTTGCCGCTGGGAGATGATAGGAGGTTGGGCCTGTTTGAGGTCGAGATCGCGAGTGAGCATACCGTCATAGCCCGTAACCGTGTTGGACTCCGGGCGCTCGTGGCCAAACTGGTGGATCAGGCAACGATTCATGGCGCACTGGTGCTGTTCTATCGACAAGGTAGTTCTGACTACAGGCTCTCATTCATAACCAAGCAGGCCAGCTTTACCGCAGAAGGGCGTTTGCAAGTTACTGAGACGGCTCCGAAGCGATACACGTACGTTCTTGGTCCTGGGGAACCCTGCACCACGGCTGCACATCGATTAGGCGAGTTACTAAATCGAAGCGATCGACCGACCTTGGAATCGGTTGCTCACGCCTTCTCGGTGGCCAGCGTAACCAAGGAATTTTACAAGGCCATCGAAGAGTCTCACTCTGACCTGAAGAAATATCTGGAAAAGTTAAAACACCTCGATGGCTTCGGGGACGCACGTATTCGCGCCCAATTTGCCACCCGACTTCTCGGTCGTCTGGTGTTTCTGCGCTTCTTGGCCAAGAAGAATATCGTTCCGGAAGCATTCTTCGACCCCAAGGCCTCACGTGACGTTACCTACTATCAAAAGACTCTTGGCCCCCTATTCTTCGAAACCCTGAATACCCCTCAAGATCAGCGTCGAGCAAGTCTACCGAAGGAGTTTGCGAAGATTCCGTATCTAAATGGGGGGCTCTTTGAGCCGAGCCCGCATGATGGCTGGCCAAACCCCGCGTTCTTTATTCCACCGGGATGGTTCCAATCCCTTTTTGAAACCTTCCAGGCATACAATTTCACGGTCGATGAAAACTCCCTTCAAGACGTCGAAATCGCGGTTGATCCAGAAATGCTGGGACAGATTTTTGAAAACCTGCTTGCCACGGAGAGTACGGATACTGGTCGGAGTGCTCGGGATGCTCACGGGACATTTTACACGCCCCGGGAGGTTGTTGATTACCTTTGCCGCCAAAGTCTGCGGGTGCGCTTGAGTAAGCTTCATCCCGACCTGTCGGAGGTTCAACTGGATGATCTTCTGGCTTTAGAACCCGGATCACCCATGCCAGGCACCGTCTCGAAAGGACGCCTCCTCGAGAGTCTTGACTCACTAAAGATTTTTGATCCTGCTGTTGGATCCGGTGCCTTTCCTATCGGCATGCTCCACGTTCTGGCGGGAGCTTACGAACAACTGGATGACCGCTACAACGCCTACAAAGTCAAACTCAGGATCATTAAGAACAACCTCTACGGGGCCGATATTGAACCGATGGCCATCGAGTTGGCAAAACTTCGGTGTTGGCTTTCCCTGATGGTGGAAACCGACACGATCAAGGTGCCTCCATTGCCAAATCTCGATCTAAAATTCTTCTGCCTGAACACCCTCTTCGATCCGCCAGAACTGGACGGGGAGGACCTGTTTCTACAGACCGGACTGAAGGAACTGGATGTCTTGGAGCAGGATTTTTTCGACTGCAACGCCAAGGAAAAAAAAGCCAAGCGTCTCGCCATCGGGAAAAAGCTGGATGAGCTTTACCAGAGCGTACGCAGCCAGCATATCCGCCAAGCATTGAAATCAGGATCTGCACCTCGTCAGCAAAAAGATGCTCTTAGCGCCGCAGAACTTCTTCCCGAATCCCAAACGCTGTTTCAAGATTGGTTGAGGGAAGGCACACACCATCTGCCATTCTTCCCTAAAGAGCTACTCTGCCCCGAAGTTTTCCCGCTAAAAGGAAAGAGAAGCGGCACGTTGTTGGACAATTCTACGCTGGTGAATCAACTTAAAGGTCAGCAGGAACTGACATCAAAGACAAACCCGCGTCGAGGCTTTGACGTCATTGTTGCCAATCCACCTTATGTTCGTCACGAAGGCATTAAAGAGTTTAAACCTCGACTACAGATTCCGTACTTTTGCTACAAAGGCACCGCTGATTTGTATGTGTATTTTTACGAGCGGTCCGTTCAGCTCATGAAGGAAGGAGGCGTTCTTGCATTTATTTCGAGCAACAGTTTTCTTAACGCAGAGTTTGGGTCATTACTGCGAAACTACTTAACATCCCATACCGAGCTTAACATTCTAATTGATTTCGCCGAAACGAAGGTCTTCAAAGCCATAACGGAACCTCTAATTCTTATTGCATCCAAAGGCTCAACTCTTGGTGGCTCCGTTCACGTATTAAAATGGAACGAAACAGAACCGGTTGCGGAAATCTCCACCGTGTTCCGCAATGCATCCTTTTCTATAAAGCATTCTGAGTTCGGCGGCGACATATGGAGGATCGAAAGACCCGAAGTACTCGAACTTTTACAAACAATTCAAAATAGTACTACGACTCTCGGAAACTATGTTGAAGAACATTTTTATTATGGAATCAAAACGGGGTTTAATGACGCATTCGTTGTCGGCAAGGAAAAACGTGACGATCTTATCGCTCAACATCGGTCTTCTAAAGAATTATTAAAACCATTTGTTCGCGGGCGTGATGTCGCACGTTGGAAGGTAAATTTCGATGATCAGTATTTAATTCAAATCGAGTCTTCTGAGAACAAGCTCCATCCTTGGTCCGGAAAAACACCTTCTGAAGCATGGAAGGTTTTCGGCAACACCTTCCCAGCGATACAAAAATTTATGTCGGATCTTAAAAAGATTGAACTTGATGAACCCGATAGGCGGGGCTGCAAGAATAAATTTGAACAGCTCCAAAAGCGAGACGACCAAGGGAAATATTTCTGGGAACTACGCTCATGTGCTTATTGGGATCAATTTTCTCGACCGAAGATAGTCTATCAAGACATCGCGAGGTATCTTGGAATAGCTTACGACACTTCGGGTGCAATTTTAGGCAATACTGTGTACTTCATACCTGACGCATCAAAATGGCTTCTGGCGCTACTTTTGTCGTCAACAATGCAGTTTTACATCTCGAAAACGCTAGGATCAGAGACTGGCGGATTCATCCGATTGTTTACTATTCATGTGTCCAAATTTCCAGTTGTGATCCCCCACATTGAGCAGAGAAAGCTGCTGGAGAACTTCGTGAATATGTTGGGAATCAAACCTGTTAATCCCTTGCTTGAAGGTCTTCTTAACGGAATGGTCTACGAGCTGTATTTTCCAAATGAACTGCACAAGGCCAATCTTAAGTTCTTTGAAATGATCTCTAAAATGGAGTTCCCAAAAGTTCTCGATAATAAAACGATTGCTACCTTCACTCACGCACTTTCCAATCCTAATCTCCCCGTACGGCGTGCCTTATTCGCGCTAGGTTCACTTCCAATAGTTCGACTAATTGAGAACCAACCGTGAGTTAGTAGGTTGTGGACCAGATGAAGATTCATAAAATACTCCTAAACAACTTCCGTGGTTTTCCTGGACCACGAAATTATGAATTTCATCTCGAAGGAAGGAATCTTCTTCTCTTCGGAGAAAACGGAAGTGGCAAATCGAGCCTCTACCGAGCACTGGTTGAGCTTTTTCAGCCAGGAACTCCACTTAAACCCTTCTCGGAATTTCGCCACATTTTTGCCGCTGACCTTGGTGGACGGCCGCTAGACACTGGATTGGTTCGAGTCGAGTTTGAGTCCGCGTTAGGAGAGACGGTGATTGCTGAGTGGTCTGAAACACAGGATCGAACGCCCTTACTACGAGGAGTGTCCACCGAAATGGACCTTACCGCCCGGAGCCTTGGCTGCCTGGATTATCGAGCCATGTTGGAAACTAACTTTGTCCATCGTTCAGGTGGAGTAAATTTATTTCCCCTTATAGTACGCAATCTATTGCGTCATGCTCCGGTAATGGGTGGAGGAAGTCAGAGACTCACCTTGGGCCATTTGTGGACACTTGCACGATCGAGCATTCCCAAAAGTCATCGAGGATGGAAATGGAAGCCACGTGTTAACTCTGCTGCAGGAAATTGGAATGCCAGTTTTGCCCCTCTCATCGAAGATTTGACTACGGGAACTAACCGTTTCCTCCAATACTTTGACACATCCGGGATCACCGTTGCGCTTCGTCCAGCAGACCTTATTTATTCAACCTCAAACAGGAAACTGGAAGGACAAGCTGTGTGGCTCGACGTTTCTCTTCACGGGAAACCGTTACCCGAGCCTCAGCATTTTCTCAACGAAGCACGCCTCTCTGCACTGGCTCTCGCGCTCTTCCTCGCCGGCTACGAACTAAGCATCCCTCCTCCATTGGCTGGAGGAACCGATTACGCCCGGGTTCTTGTTCTTGACGATGTGCTCATCGGTCTCGATTACTCAAATCGTCTACCGTTACTGCGACTGCTAGCCGACCATTTTCAGGATTGGCAGATCCTTCTGTTTACCCACGACAGTGTCTGGTACGAATTGGCGAAAGAGTTCACCGAGACGAGCGAGCAATGGAAGTACACCCAAATACTGGGTATTCAAGATGGCGGACCGGGGGTTGGCTACCCACGTCTTCATGATCCTAAAGGCGACATTATCGTTTCAAAGGAGCATTTCGCAGCGGGCGATCGGAAAGCTTCTGCTGGATATGCAAGGTCAGCTTTTGAATCTAAACTCCGCTCTTTTTGCTCAAAACGCGGGATTCCAGTTCCCTTCAGATCCAATCCGAAAGAAGTTAAAGCAGATGCGTTGTGGACAGCAACGAAATTGAAAAATACCGGTTTGTTAGCTGCAGGCAAGCCAGCCATCATCGATGCGGGACTGGTGAATCAAATCGAGGCTGTTCGATCTGTTGTTCTAAATTCCTTCAATCACGCGCTGCCAACCACATTAACGAGCAGTGAACTCCAGAGCGCAATTCAAGCGGTAGAGACCTTCTGCCAAATTCCAAACTCCTAAAAGCAATCGTCATGATCTGGATGCCCTCTAAACACTACCATCCATGGCCTTTTTCTCTGGAAGCTGAACTGGAGACAGCTATCGGAGAGATCAAAGCAGACTTATTTGGACCTTCCCGCATCTACCTGGATGTAAAAAAGCTCATCGGTCAGAAGGGCAAGATACAGAATATTCCAGATGGCTATTTAATCGATCTATCCAGTAAGAGCACACCGATCCTGTATGTCGTCGAAGTTGAGTTGGCCGAACACGACCCCGTACGGCATGTCGCCCAACAACTCGTTAGCTTTTCCGTTTCGTTCAAGACGACGCCCCAAAAGATGAAAGCCATCTTGCGGGATACTTTGGCGAAAAGCCCTCAAAACCTGGAGATGTGTGAGGCGTATGCGCGTGCCAATGGATTCAACAATGTTGATTTTCTCCTGGAGAAGATGATCTACTCCGAGGACGCATTTAACACCATCGTCATCATTGATGAATTGGAGGAAGAACTCGAAAGCATACTTTCCCGTTCTCTTGGCTTCCCGGTCGAGCCTCTGGCCGTGCAACGCTTTAAATCGGATGCAGGTGATGTGGCGTACGAGTTTGATCCCTTCCTTCACGATCTCAGCGCCGAAGCTATCGGCGATGGCACCGAAACGGAAAACCGACCTTCCATCGATCCTTCTGAAATTGATACGATTGTAGTTCCGGCCAAAGAGGATGGATTCAGAGACGTTTTTATGGGGGAGAATCGCTGGTATAAGATTCGCATTCACTCTAGCATGATTCCGCGAATCAAATATATCGCGGTGTACCAGAAGGCCCCGGTATCGGCCATTACCCATGTTGCCTCCGTGAAAAGCATCGAGCCATGGCCGGAATCAAGCAAATACGTTTTAAACTTTTCCGAACCAGCCAAGGTGATCGGGCCTCTAAAATTAGTCCCCAAGCCCACCGGAACCGTAAGAGCCCCCCAAGCTCCTCGTTACACGACGATATCTCGACTGAGAAATGCGACCTCGCTCGACGACGCCTTTTAGCAAGG
Source organism: Methylacidiphilales bacterium (assembly GCA_965226715.1). Taxonomy (GTDB): domain Bacteria; phylum Verrucomicrobiota; class Verrucomicrobiia; order Methylacidiphilales; family UBA1321; genus JABDGH01. Next base: position 577,580 of record CBDDEB010000003.1, read on the forward strand.
GCATAAAGCGAAAAGGCATGTCATGCAATCAACCGAACAGTATTACGTTTACGTGTATATCGACCCTCGCAATTTCGAGGAGTTTTATTATGGCAAAGGTTTGGGGAGCCGGAAGGATGTTCACTTGCAGGATGATTCTGACACCGAAAAAACAAAACGCATCAAGGCAATTAAGGAGGCAGGACTAGAGCCCATCATCCGTGTCATCGCGGCAAATCTGACGGAACATGAGGCATTCTTGATTGAAAAAACACTGATTTGGAAATTGGGGAAAACCCTAACTAACAAATCATCTGGACTATTTTCCGAAAAGTTTCGTCCACACAATACCCTGCACCAGCTCTTACCAGGCTTTGATTTCAAAAATGGAATTTATTATCTGAATGTGGGCAAGGGCGTACATCGTAGTTGGTCAGATTGTCGAAAGTACGGATTCCTATCGGCTGGGCAAGGAGCACGGTGGAGAGATCAAATCTTGGGGCTTCACGTCGGCGATATCGTCGCAGCTTACGTTAAAAGTTCAGGCTACGTTGGAATAGGCAGAGTTATTGCCGCCGCCATTCCAATCAATCAGTTCAAAATTAACGGACTTCCCCTTAACCCCTCTAAACTTAGTTGCCCCAATATTTTTGAAAACTCCGATGATCTTGATAAGTCAGAATATGTGGTTCAGGTTCAGTGGCTCAAAGCTGTAGCCGAGGAGGATGCTTATTTTAAGGCTCACGCTGGCCTTTACACACCTCAGCGCGTTCGAGCCAGTCTCGCTAACCAGGAAGCTACTCTTTCATTTCTTGAGCAGTCGTTTGATGTCGATCTCGAAAAAGAAGTGAAGTGAAGCAACAAGACACGTAGCTCAAGACAGATGAAGCTCTTCTCACTTGATACTCTGAGCCGCATCCAGGCTTGTGCGGACAACGCCATTTGGAAATCACATAGTCGGACCTACGACTGGAAGTTACGAAGTAAACCCGGAACAAATCCACCGGAAGAAGATTATGTTGCCTCTTTCGTATTGAATGCCCTTCCAGAAATCGCCCAAAATGGACTGTTCTCTTCCGGGGACAAGGTATTTCCCTGATATTAACGGGGGTATTCTGCCACAATACCCCCAAGACTGCTTTTCAAATGTCGGGAGTTAATAAGGGTCCAGAACTATCGGATCTACTCATTGTGCGCCGACACGAAGATCGAAATGGAATGGTGAAGCAGGTCGCAGTACTGGTGCAGGCCAAAATGTCCGTTACGGGAGAAATCAAGCTTCCAAATGGTGATCCGCAACTTTATCTCTACACTCATTGGCCACGATTTAAGCTGAAGGCTAAAAACGCACCAAATACGAGGTTCGCAATCGGTCAGAATCCACAGCAAGCTCTTTACAGCGGCATCCGCACCGTATCACCTCAGCCCACTGATAACGACGCTTGGGCAGGATTTTGCCCTTGGGGAATGATGAGTCCAAGACAGCAAGGGTGGGTGATGGAGCCACTTTCTGCTTACCTAATAAAGCTGTTGAATTTCGAAGCCGGACGTGAGTTTTACGACGACGACAAGGTTGGCTGTCACTGGTCTGAACTCATCCGATATCTTCTCAAAACCACGTTTGCGCTGCCGTTGCGTACCCGAGACATAAGTCTTAACGACCCACGAGGATCGACCAATCGAGTCGGATTCGTTACAGCCGAAACACATCTTGGCTCGAAAGTTGTCCCAGCAGCACGATTCCAAGAGCTTCACCCCGGGGGGATAGAAAGTTTTCCAGAGGAATCCCAGGAGCAATTCGCTGAGGAAGGGGAAGGTCGAGTTCTCGTGATCGAAACCTTTGAAAACTAACCACCATGGTAACAAACTCATCGACAAAGTTGGCGACTAGAGCTGATTGACATCACTAGTTATTTGACCGAGGACTGCTCTTGTCCCTGCCCGTGAGATAGATTTGAAACATGAATACAACGCTCTCCAAAAGCAGCTTCGGGTCAGGCCTACAATGTCATAAACGACTTTGGATCGAGAAGAACGACCGTGGACTTGTTCCTCAGCCATCGCATTCCCAGCAGGCCGTCTTCGACCAAGGGCATGAAGTTGGGAATTGGTCGCACAAACTTTTTCCAGGAGGAATTCTGCTCGGTGGAGAACTTGAATTTAAGGCTCATCTCCAAACCAGTCGTGAGTCCTTGAGTCTGCGCAAACCCCTGTTTGAACCCGCTTTCGCTATCCCTGGTGCTTATGCGCGGGCCGACATTTTGGTGCCGACTAATTCAAATGGTTGGGACCTGCTTGAGGTCAAGAGTGCCTCCAACGTTTGGGATGATGCCGCAAGAACCCGGATCAACACAGTCTACCTTCAGGACATTGCCTTCCAGCTTTACGTCTACCGGAAGGCCGGACTCGACGTTCGTCATGCTTTTCTGGTTTTTCTTAATCGGGACTACGTCCGCCAAGGCGACATCGATGTCCTGCAGCTCTTTTGCCGCTTAGACGTAACGAGCCTGGCTGAAGCATTATTGCCCTCGATCCCAAGCCAGTTGGCTACGCTCTGTCAAATGCTGCAAAGCCCAACCGTTCCTGAAGTGGGGATCGGGCCCCGATGTTCTGCCCCTTACGATTGCAGCCTGATGTCCCACTGCTGGAAAGACGTTCCAACCGATAGCATTTTCACGCTTTATGGTGCCGGTACTAATGCTTGGGCGTGGTGGAACGACGGCATCATCCGAGTAGCCGATTTGTCGCCAGCAGGTAAATATTCGTCAAAACAGGGGATCCAGATCACTGCCGAACGCAGCCAGGAGACCCATCTGGACCCCCCGGCGATTCAACGATTCCTCGAATTGTTACGTTACCCTCTGAGCTTCCTCGATTTTGAGACAATCATGCCTGCCGTTCCGATGTTCGATGGTTGTCGCCCTTACGCTCAGGTACCGTTCCAGTTTTCAATTCATTTTCAGATGTCACCGGCTGGCGAAGTAACTCATCTGGCCTATCTCGCAGATGGCTGGGGCGATCCTCGTTTGGGTTTTCTTCAGGCCCTGCAAGCCAGCCTTCGCCCTGAAGGCTCAATCGTGAGTTACAATTCCTCCTTTGAAACGAGTCGCTTGAAGGAATTGGCGAAGCAACTCCCTGCCTTCGCTACCTGGATCGAATCGATACTGCCCCGGTTTAACAACGCTGACTTGCTCCAACCTTTCCGTTCGTTTGCTCTGTACCATCCAGGCCAGCATGGCAGCGCCTCAATTAAGGCTGTCCTGCCAGCCTTCACTGACCTGAGTTACGAAGACCTCGCCATCCAGGAGGGGGGTACCGCCAGCAACCAGTTTCTCGGTATTCTCAAGGGCCTCATCGCAAAGGACGAAATTCCCAAGGTGCGAGAAAATTTGTCGCGGTATTGCGAGCGGGATACCTTCGCCATGGTCAGGTTGGTCGAGAGGCTGCGACTAATTATTCCCGCCGGAGCATCGCCTGTTCACATGTTGTCCTGAGCTAACCTTGAGCGCGAACTGAAGCAAACATCCTAACCCAAACCTTATGAGCATAATTATTTCCAAATCCGGCAAGAATGCCACTCGATTGGAGCGGTCGGTCATACAACAGGAGGATTACTTGCAAAAGTACATTTACGATAATCCCGAGAGCTTGCCTCTTCACGAATTGAAGGAGGGCCTTCGCCTTCTCATCCTCACTCGTGAATTCTCAGTCCCGAGCGGCTTTATCGACGCGCTCGGAGTGGACGCAGATGGAAACATCTACGTTATCGAGACCAAACTCTACAAGAATCCCGACAAGCGTCTGGTTATCGCCCAAATGCTCGATTATGGAGCTTCCTTATGGAGGTCGTACAATGATCCGGGGTTGTTCATTGACCAACTGGAGCAAGGGGTGACCAAAAGCTTTGGGGTGGGATTGGGGCCGAAGCTCTGTGAATTCTACCAATTTGAAACCGAAGCAATCGCCGACTACCTGGAGGTGCTCAAGCAAAACGTCAAGAACGGTGCCTTCCGGTTCGTCGTCCTCATGGACAAGATGGATGATCGGCTGAAGGACCTGATATCGTTTGTGAACTCCAACAGTCGGTTTGATGTTCTTGGAGTAGAGCTGGAATTTTACCAGCACAACGACACGGAAATCATCATTCCCCAACTCTTCGGAGCAGAACAGCGGAAGAGTGTCGAAGGAGTTTCAAAATCCCGGCTTCCTTGGGATGCAGAGATGTTCTTTGGAGAGTTAAGAACAAGGCGCAATCCTGGGGAGATTGAAGTTATCACGCGAATCTACGATTGGGCTGGCCAGAAGCAATTGAATATCTGGTGGGGAAGCGGTTCAACCACGGGGAGTTTTTCGCCCTATCTTACTCACGAGGGCCACCATTACTATCTTCTGGTCGCGTACACTTACGCCAGTATCGAAATGAACTTTGAAATGCTTGCGAAACGACCAGCTTTTCAAAGCGAGGAGATGCGCCTCGAACTTCGTCGCCGTTTGAATGCTGTCCCGGGTGTTTCAATCCCCGAAAAAGTCGGAGCCAACCAGGCAATCATGACCCGGACGAGAGTTGCGAAAGGAGCCACCCTGTCGAGCAATCAATCCACCGAAAAGTTCCTGAATGTTTTCGATTGGATGATAGACGCGATTTTAAAGGGAGGGCGGTGATGGAGACATCGTTGTTGGAAAGTACGACGACTGAGATGTCCCGGAGGGAGGATTGCTTGTTGGTCAAAGCGTTTCCATAGCTGCTACATCTTCAAATGCGGAAAAGATGTCAGGATGTTTTGACGAAAGAAATCTGATCACCTTTGCATTGAGCAACAGCTTCTTAACGTAAGCGCCAGCCAGGGTTAAATTGAACACATTGTCGCCATACGACTGTTGCACGGCTTTAAAATCGTGCTCCGCCGTTTGCATCTCCTGTTCCATGCGGGCTACATCCTCTGCGGAGAGTCCTTTGGCGGGCTTCGGTTTTTCCGCGGTCGTGAGTTGGTCCGCCGGGGTGCCCATCAACAGGGCGTAGGCATAGTTTCGACCAAAATTATTTGCCGTAACCATCAGCTCGGCCATTTCTATTTGCCGCAAGGGAATGACTTTTTTGAGCACCCGAATAGCGGACAGGCAAATCTGTTTGTCCTTGATGATCTCGATCGCTTCAGGATGAATGCCATTCAGGAGATTCATGGTGTCATGTATCCGATCCACCTTGAGGTTGAGGACGGCAGCGATCCGTTCTGGCGTCACCCCATTCTTGATCGCCTTCATGATCATACCGTGCTCCTGGATGGGTGAGACGCGATTTATCCGGGCATTGAAGGTAAAGCTCTCATCCTGGTGGCAAACGATGCAGTCGGCTTCTCCGATACCCAATTCTTTTAAGGCGTAATAACGCAGGTGGCCGTCCATCAGTAGATAATGCCCGGGCTTATTTTTCTGGGGGAATACCATCAGGGGTTCAATCAGCCCCAGCTCTTTGACCGACGCCACAATCGTTTCGTACCGCCGTATCGTCTTGTGGGGATTTTGTATCTTCCTGACCGGCAGGATTACCTCCAGCGGAAGCCTAATTGTTTTTAGATCGAAGTCAATTTTGGGAGCATTCATGGGGAGGCGGCTTTATCAGACAGGTATTTGGGCATGGTGAGAAGTCCTTCGGCTTTAAGCAAATTGGTGAAATTTTCGTCCTTCATCAGTTGTCGGAAGGCTGAAATCAAAAACACGAGCTTGGCGTCGAATACCCGAGCCTTGCGAATAAAGGACTTTTGTCGCTGGATTTCGCGTTGGTAGGCGCTGACAAAGCCCTCCGCTGTGACACCGGTTGGCTTTTTCGGCCCGCGACAGGGCTTCTTTCCCAGCACGCGACGCTGTTCCATAAGCCGCTTGAGGATTCGGATGGAAATCTGATTGAGCTGCCCGGCCTCATAAGCTTTGAGCAATTCCTTCTGGGCTTCCACGCCGTCAGTCTTGGCAATGTCGATGGCCACGCCTATGGGAATTTTGTTCTGCATGGCGGCCTCGACCAGTCGCACCTCGCCGTCCTTCATCAACGTCAGCAACCCGCCAACGAGAGTGTGATCGATGTCGAGTTTTTCGCCGATAACCACATTGGAATAGCCTTCGGCCTTGAGCCTTTGAATTTCCGCTACCATGTCCATTGGGGATGGGAAACGCCGGGCCATATTTTCCGCCAAACTCATCAGGAGCCGGTCCCCCTTGGAGACGCTAACGACAATGGCGGCAATCTCCTTGAAGCCGAGTGCTAGGCACGCCTCGATCCGACCTTGGCCTGCTACCAGGTCATACCCCGGTTCGTCGCCTTCCTGAGCTGTTCGCAGGCTGACTTTTATCGGCTTCTTCAATCCGAGATTCTTAATGCTCTGGATAATAGCCTGAAATTTCTTCTGGTCCCGATACCTGGGATTGAGGATGCGAATGCTCTCCATGGGGATTAGTTTGACCTCTTCGTTCATGCGGCCTCCTCGACCCGGCAGCGCTCCGCCATTCCGTAAAAATAATCGAGGGCTTCAAACTGATAGGCATCGAGATAAATCCCGTTCTCTTCAGCCATCCGCAATTTCCCCCAAGTCATGTCCAAAGCGGGGAGAAGGTAATAATCGCGAATGCCGACATTGGTTTCGTCCAGGCGGACAGCGATGGTAATGTCCGGCTTGAGTCCCTCGTCTAGGCGTATTATCCAGCGCGCGGTTCCGGCCTCACTTTGTTGGCAACGGCATAAGACAATCGAAACGGTCCACTCGTCGTTCACTAAAAGGAGGTCCGTTTTTTCGTCGATCGCCACGCTGGAACCTATCTGGCGCAGCTTTTCGACGACTTCTGCCACGAGTTCGGGATGCCTTTTGCGGATTTGGCGGTTGATTTCAATGAAGCTGTAATCGATTTCCGGGTCGTAGCCAATAAGGCGGTAAGCCGAGACCAGGCTGCCGAACCGATTCCGGAAAGCTGAACTGGAAGGTAAATCGTCCGCCTCGTCGATCAGGATGCCAGAAATCCGCCCGTGTTGGGTTAGAATGCCGCGAAGCTTTTCGAGCATTTCCTCATCGGACCATTTACGGCTACGGGTCAGGATAATGCCCTGGGCGGCGAGAAAAAGGGTGGAGTCGATGATCCCGATAAAGGCGTTGTTCGCACGAACCCATTTCTCTGGAGGGTTCTCGACATGCTTCTGCTTCAGTTTGCACGAGGTGCGGTGATAAACATTGTTCCCGAGGTATTTCTCGTTAGTCAGAACCTCGTGAACCGTTCCCCGCGTCCACGGACGATTAAAATCGGTAAGAACTCCCCGTTCATTGAGGAGCTTGGCGATCTCCGATTCGCTCCTGCATTCTTTAACAAAGGCTTCGTACATCCAACGTACGGTAGCCACCTCTTCTTTGGGACCGGGCACCAAAATGACACGATCCGTCTGGATGCTTTTGTGTTCCCCCATCTTCAACATGCCCTTTTGCTGTCCAGTGTGATCAACCAGCATTCGGCGTAATCCAAAGCCGGCGGTGCCACCCTGCTTAAATCCAAGTTGGATCAACCGGCAGGCACCTCGAAAGACCTTGGCGGAAAGCTCTCGACTGTATTCACCGGCCATGCCCCTTTTGACGCTTTTGAAGATGGAACTGATGTTGCTTCCATCGTTCTCGAACTGCTCGGCACAATAGTGAACCGCAATCCCACCGCGCTTGCAGAGGTATTCGTAGTACGCGCTCTCGTCCGCATCCTGAAACCGTCCCCATCGGCTGATGTCGTAAACCAGAATGCATTGGTAATCTACCCGTTTGCTTTGAACTTCAGAAATCATCCGGGCGAGTTCCCCGCGTCCTTGGATGTTGAGTCCGCTTTTGCCCTCATCCGAGTAGATGGTGACAATTTCCATGTTGCGCCGGGCGGCATATTCCTTAATCGCGTCCATCTGGTTGCTCGTGGAGTATTGCTGGTGTTCCGTGGACATACGGACGTACGCAGCCGCGCGAATAACGGGCGAGTCCCCTGGGGGTTGAGATGCAGCCGGTGTGTTCATGATCGTTTGGAAAAATGGGAAGCGAGTCACCTCCGCAGCAGGTTAGGAGCACTGAAGGAGAAACCTGCCACGGAGGCTAGGCCGCGCATCGGGTGTGCCGTTGCGGCCACACCCGGAAAAAGAACAATATCCGTTGCCATGCTCCGGGGGAGGTGCCGATCCTTCCCTGAAGCATCGCACCCGCGGGATTCACGGCGGATGTTTCGGTGTTTCGGGCACACCTCCCTAAAAGCCCTCCTTGCTCCAAAATGTGCGGAAAGAAATAGTAAGATTTAAAGCCCTCCTCAGGCGCAACCCACGCGGTGGGTTCGTATGACCTCCTCATTTTTCGATCTGTAATTCATGTGCAAACCTTTTCATGGCCCTTGCCTCAAAGAAATAAGGAAGTTGTGTGGAGCGGGACGATCATCTTTTTCCAACCAATCTTTCTTCCGGCCCATTTGGGCGATGACAGCGGTAACGACCAAAAGGGGTAATTTGAAATGCGGTAACGAGAGTTTTTGTGGTCGTTCCAAGGTCACCATGGGCGTCGATTAAAAAGTCCCATACCGCAATCGAGTTTCGAGGAGGCGCTCGCCCAAGAGCGTGGCCACAGGTGCGCTCAAGCTCAGGAATCCAGAGGCAGAAACGCCTCCAGTATCGGGATAGCAGGTCTAAGTGGCGGGCGACCTCATCAGAGAATTCGTCGCCTTGAACGTATTTTTCAATCGTCCGATTTTGGACGAACCGGTAAGGCTGAGCAAAAGACGGAAGTAGACTGACCGTTTTTCCACAACACCAGCAACGAAAACGCCGCACGAAAATAAGCAATGCGCCAAGGCCTAGACGACTCAGATTCCGGGAGTAGTAGCCCAAAGACCAGAGCGTTTTGACCCGACGACAGTGAGGACACTTGCTTGGTGGCAGCAGCTTTTGGTGGCAACTTTCTGCTACATATTGTTCTGGATCGATCTCAAGGACGTGAATGATCTGCATCGTCGGATTTATCCGAAAGGCGTTTGCCGGTATTAACGACATCACCTAAGCGAAGCAAGGCAGAATGAGGCATATAGTACCGCCCTCAATTTCCGCCTAGCCGATCATACTTCGTAGGTGAATCGACCTACACAGGTGCATATTGCCGTAGGTAGGAATATTAATCGGTTGCGAAATGCAGCCAAGTTTACCCAAGAGCAGTTGGCCGAAAAAGCGGATATTGACCGCCGATCTTTGCAAAGAATTGAGGCCGGTCAGTGGAATATGACGGTCGATTATCTGGATCGGCTGCGGCGGTGCCTCAAGGCGTCGTGGGCTGATATTTTTCACGGTATCGATTGATCAAGCGACCGCAACCCACGGCCAGCTTACGATGAAGGCGGTAAAACAGCCTTGCAGGACGCAGTGTCTGAGTAACGACTAGCCATCATGACTACTGATTAGCCTGCAAGATATTGGCCTGCATCGGCAGATTGTTGAATCGCCTACAGGTGCTCCCGATGTCTTGAGTCGGATACAATCCAACCTGGCCGGATAGTCGCGATTGACTCGACCGCGGATCGGGATCAGGAGTCTAGCCTTCCAGCAAATTTAAGGCCGGAGCGGGAAATGTTCGAGTCATAGAGGCCTTAAACAGAATTTAACCCGAGCGGGGAAGAGGTGGCGGAAGTGCCCCAGAGTACACTACCGGCGCGAAGCATTTCACTTGGGCGGCATGTTGCCAGGCAGTCATCCCTTCCCTCCAGACGAGGCACGTACCCAACAGCTTGCCCTGCTGAAACGCAGCCCGTAGTTGATCGTAACGGACCGGACCACCGCGATGACCGCCGACGGAATAAAACCACATCGCGTATTCGTTTTCAGAGCGCACGAGAACAGCGGCACAGGTGCGAATCAGCGCCAGATTGGATTCGGCCAGGTCCTCCTGATCCCACTCGAATTCGTGGAAGAGACGCTCAGCCTCCTCGGGCTTATTGGCTTTCAACAAGGCACCGATCGCCTGGCGTTGGCGGCACCATTCTGTTTTTCCCGGCGACAGCAAGTGGGCAATCGTCTTGTTACGGAACGGGATGTCGGTTGTGTACCAGCCCACCAGCTTCTTGTACTCGACTTCGCTCCAGATCCGCCGGGGCAGCTTGGGCACCTCTGCCGAGACCCCCTTATTGATGATCTTCTCAGTTGCGAGCATGAAAGCCAAGTAAGGCTCCTCCATCTGGGAAACCTCACCGTATTTGAGCCACCTGTCGTAGGCCTCCCGCCAGCGGCCAAGAAAGCATTTCCGCGCGCCCGCCGATTGGCTCCATGGATTGGAAGGCTCCGAATTGATAAGGTTAGTCCCGAAAGACTTCCATGACTCGACATTTCCCTCGAACTGCCGCTGGTAACGTTTGACTTCAGATGCACGCATATACAGTCTCCTTTAAGTCTGAGTGGTTCATGCACTCAAAGATAGACGGTTCGAGATGGTAGCGTGCCGCGGGCACGGGCGCCTCAGTTGATTTATAGTCTCAAAAGACCAGGGCCGCCTCAAATAGCTAGGCCCGAGCCCCCAAAGGGAAATGTTACCTTCCCAATAACTACACTAACTACACCGCCGATCTCCGTTTAACTACACCATTGCTCTCTTCCTCTGACAATTGCCATCGACAAGGTGGAGATGGCGAGAGTCGAACTCGCGACCTATAGTCGCGCGAGTTCCGCCCATTCTCGGCGACTACATATGAAATGGCGACTTGGCGGTAACTACAGGTGTTGTGCCGGGATCAACCAAGCTTGCTACGCAAGCGCTATGGGTTCGGCGCAGTAAAGTTTAGCCCCGTCCGCTAGGACTTTCTCGCATCGCGAATAGATTCTTAAATGGCGCATTAAGATGAACCTCCGAATCAAAGGCTCCTATTCTCTGATATTCGATCTCTTTCCCGCTTTTTTGTGCTGCTCGAACAAGGGCAGTTATCAGAGCGATGAAACTCTCATCCGCGTCGACTAAAACCACTTCGCGGGCTGCCAGCCGAGCCTCCACCTTTTGGACGTCCTCCTCCGGCACCGGGATTTCCATGGAGCGAGCCTCGTCTTCAGGCGATGAGGCCGCCTTTGAATTTGTGGTGTTTCGGATCAATTGTAGGGCGCGACGAATACTTAGCCGCTCGGCGTTACCTTCGGTCTCGAATCGCTCGCGATGGAGGAAGAGGGTCACGTAGTCGCGTGCGGTCCGGACTGAAAAAGGTAGATGGTTCTCAACCCAGCTTTCATAGCCCCTGGTGTGCTTAAGGGCCGCTTGTACCTCATGCAACTTGCCGCCTAGTCGAATCGCCTTGTACAAGGCGGCCTCGACGTGCGCCTTAATTTGATCATGGAGCGTTTTAATCGCGTCAAGCAGCGGCGTTAGCTCGCTTTCAGACAAAGACTGGAAAGAGGGGGGCGGGGGGGCATAATTTGGGTCAGCACTTCGGCAGCGCGCTGCCGAAGTGTCAGTCGCTGAATGTGTCGCAAATAAGCCAACAAACGCCATTTGTTGTAGGGGGGCGGCCGACGATTCCACAGTTTTCATCGCTTGGTGTCTCCTTTGCTTTTGGCGCCCAGGACGGCTAGGCCGAGGTCGGCAAGCCACACCGTGCCTTCATGAATAATGCCTCGGCGCAATTAGCGCCGGGAACGAACCTTTCGCAGGGACAGCGACATCCGGGTTACCTGGACCCAGAACGGATTGTAAAGACAAAGGCCGCGTTCAAGGCCGTAGGTAAACATTGAGCCCGCGGCAGCGGCGATCTTGAGCATAGTGTGCAATGAATACCCCCTGCCGGTTTGGTTGCGATAGCTCGCGTTTACTTGTTCAAGGAAGGCGGCCGCGCGTTCCGCCGTCATTGCTCCGGCGGGGAGCGCGGTCGCAAAGGAGACCAGCTCGCACAGGATGCGCGCACGGAAACGGCGGTAGCCAACCGGGTACTGGAGATGGGTGACGGGATTAGTACTGGAGAAGGTGGCGCCGATTATGTCTTGGCCGAACTGATCGGCGAGAGCACGGATAGTAAGGGTGGAGTTGCTGGCTGCAGAACAGGACTGCTTGATCGACTTTTTGTTAGTTTTCATGTGTTTGTGGTTAGGATTTGAAGTTGAGGGCTTGCGGGGTTAGGGAACTAGCAATGGCCTCCCATGAGGAATGTGGGGCACCGTTGTAATGACTGGCCGTGGTCGAAGAATCTGGTGCGTTGCCGATCATCTGCTGGCGCTGGGCGATGACCTGCGCAGACGACCAGATGAGGAGGGCAATCCCGGCTTTCAAAAAGAAATCTTTGCCCCAGGCGGCAATGCCGGCCAGTTCCCGGACTTCAAGGAAGGCCTTCCGATACTGCGCGCGGGACATTGCCATGATGGGCTCATCCGGGGAACCCGGAGCCAGGACATCAAACCAGGTCATCAGAGAAATGTGTGCCTCAACAATCCCGCCCGAGCGCTTGCCGGAATCTGGGATACGCAAGGTTGTTCCATTCCAGCAATCCCAGGTGAGGGGCAGGAAAAGTTCTTGTTCCCGGACACGCCCAAGGACTTGGAGGGCGAGCCCCGGGACGATCTGGGGAGCGTGGATTACCGAGACCTTGAACAACTTGAGCAGGTCTTGGGGCGTAAGGGCTAACTTGTGGTGTTCGTGCATATGCTGAATCTTTCTGATGGTTTGTTGATAAAGGCGGGGATCTGGAGCTTGGACTGAACGAGCGCTTCAGTTTGAGTTAAGTTAAACTCAGACTGTCGACGACCTTCCTCCACGATTGGTGTAATGAATAAGAAAAGAAGGGCTTCTTCGTCCACCACGGCAGACCGGTGTACTCGCGGTGCAGCTCGAAATCGCTTGGCGAAGTAGCGAGGAGCATCTGCATTCCGGCTACACGAAGGGGATTTTTGCCCGAATAGGGAATCCCGGCGCTCTTACGAATTTCGCGTAGACTGCGCCGGTAGGCACCTCGGGAAAGCTCAAAAATGCGCACGTGAGGGACACTGGATGTGGCTGGCGCGTTTGCATCAAGCCAGGTTTTGAGAATCGGGTGTGGCGTGATAATCTTCGGGGGGCGCCGGTTGAGGTGATCGACGTACAACTGCTCGCCATTCCAGCAATCCCAACATAGTCCAAAAAGCTCCACCTCCCGGAGACGCGCTAGGAATTGAAAGGTCATTGCAAGAATGGCGTGGGGAGCATCTTCGCGGGCGACCTCGAACATGTTTTGTACGTCTTGCGGTTGCAGAAAGTGCGCTTTAGGGGAGGTCGGCCTCGCCTTGGTGACCGGCATGTCGTTGTGCTTCTTGAAGGCTGGCGCGTGTTCGAGCGCGCTCAAGATCATGTCCCGAATAGGGGGAGCGGGGTGCTCCAGGAGGGCCTTACAGATCTCATAGACCTGCGAGGGCACTGAATAAGGAGCGTGCTGAGATTCAACTGGATTATGCTGAGCGAGGGTGTTGTTTGGCTTCTTCATACGTTTGTTCTAAAGATAGTTTTGACGAAATGGCGGTGTCATGTTGGCTGCCGCGATTACAACTGCCGCTACTCGTTCGGCTCACTTGGGCGTTGCTTGAAAAGGTCAAGCCATTGAGCAGAAATGACACGAGTGGAGTGGCGCAGCGCTACATTGCGGCCCTTCTTCCGCCCCGTACCTCTTTGGGGCGGCTTGATCTCGCTTAACAGGTCAAAAGCCTCGCGGAGGGTGTCTTTGGTCCCATGCGTATAAATGGGGGGAATGATTGCGCCAGTCCGAAGCGGTTTGGCTTGTGCTGAGTTGTTCTTACGGGGGGATTTTGATTTATTGTTTTTCATGGTTGTTTTTGAGTTTTATTTTTACAAAGACTCGCCCTAGTCGCGCTTCCCATTCGAGCTTGGAAACAGGAACACTCTGCGATTCGCGCACCCCGGAAAGGGCCTGCAAGGCCAGCGTTAAAACCATCGGCGGATCGACTTCCAAAACTGCTTTCAGAAGGCGTTCGACATGATCACGTCCATGCGGCAGTTGCGGTGACGAGTTTGAGTTGGACGAATTCGAGTTGTGGTTGTCTTCCATAAGGTCTCCTTTTAAATACTGATTGCTGAAGATAGGTATTGAGCTTGTGTGAGGCCTTGCGATCGGCCGTTAGACGAGCGCTTTGGATAAGGGTGCGCTAATTTGTGTTGAGGGGAGTCCAATCTTGAGAGCGGCGGGAGACAGATTGGGAAAGATCTCCGTTCCGGTCCGATAAAAGTGAACTCGTACGCCACTGGCGCCGTACGTGTGGAGGAGCATCGCGCGCTGATCAGCGAGAGGCGGAGGGGTTTGTGCTAAATGAGCGTTGAACGCGCGACGAAGAAAGTCGTTGCTATAAGGTCCGAGCCCAGCAACTCGCAAAAGCTTGTGGAGACGATCGTTGTACTTCCACGTGGTAAAGGGAACAACTCGCCTGTCAGGGGCTCCAGGCCGGAAGACTGCTAGCCATGCTGCCAACGTGTCCGTCAGGGTGATAACCCGGGTGGTGCGCGGTTTAGTGATGACGGTAGACGAAAGGTCGATAGTCATTGTTTTCGCGTCGATATCCCGGTAACGCAGGTCCAGGAATTCATAACGGTGCAATCCGCTTAAAAGGCCGAGAGCGAGCCCGCGGCAGAGAACCTCGTCCTTCTGATATGCGGTGGTGAGCATTTTGGCCTGTTCATCAGGGGTGATGTCTCGGCGGCTATAGGTATAAACGGTTGGGTACTCAGGATTATGGTTCATTGTTTTTTTGAGGTGGAGGTTTGTTGAAAACGCCAGTGCTAATGGATATTTGCTAAGCAGAAGCGTTAGGATTCATTCGTTTTCCGGGGCGGCTCCATGCGTCGCGTTGGCGGCGCGTAATTTCCTTCCGGGTAAGGAGAGAGAGCACCGGAATCATTCCTGGAGTCACCGGAACTCCGAAGAGTTCTTCGAGCGTCATGATCTTTAGTTTTTCTGCCCATTCGCGGCGAGCTGCTCGGCTGTAGAAATTGTTGGTGGTAGCGCTGCCGGGTTCATTTCCGATCTGGTCCTGGCGTTCCGTCATGCTGCTTCCATCCCATTGCTTGATAGTGGTGAAAATTTTTCGCAGACCGTCCTTCCCTAGAGGGGGAAGGCCAGCTTTCTTGCGCACCCAAGCAACTCGTTTCGCGTATGTCGTGAAATGAATAGGCACAAACTTGGCATCGGGAGAAACCTTCGGAAAAACTTCCATGAGTGCCTGCATGATCGGCAATGCATTGACTGTTCTTCCCCAGGTTCCCTCCTTTACGTATTCATCAGGCAGTTCGACCCAGCCGTTTTCGACGTTGAAGCACCAATTGTCAGACTTCAGGTTCTCCACTCGGCGGAGGCCTGCAAATGCTTGCGCTCCCATGGCCGGGATCAGTCCAGGATCCCATTCTAAGGCCGTGCGAAACATTGCCTTAATGTCGTCATGCGAGGGGGGGGGAGGGTTCCCTGCGGCTTTCTTTGCTATTTTGATCTCGCTTCTCAGTCGTACAACGAGCTTCGCAAACGGATTAGTCGAGCAGAGCGGTAGATCCGCTTTTTTCCCGTACGCATACATCCAGGCGATTGGTTCAAGGATGGCCAAGAGAGAGGTCTTGGCACATTTGCGTTTGTGCTCCGGGTTTTCCTCTGATGTTCTCCGTGCCACCACGTAATCTGGATAGTCCGCGACATCCTCAGCGGTAACATCGTCCGCGTTCTTATGTCCGAGGCGGTCGTTAAGTTCGAGTAACGAGCGAACGACGTTGCGACGATTTTTTCCAAAGGGGTAGTCCTTATAGCCACGAGCGTCGTCCAACTTGAAGTTTGAATAGAGCAATTTTTCGGTGACGTACGACGTGATAAGCTCCGGAATAGGCGAGTTGGCTTTTTCCTTTTGTTCGATTTGCGTAACCACCGCGGTGACAAAATCGATCTTCAATTTGTCGCCTCGATTTTTGAGCAGGGGCAAAACCTCCAAAAATTGAGCCTTATACTTCTGATAGACATTTTGAAACTCGCCATCTTCGTTTTCCATCCTCTCTGGGCGCAGGGCCTCAAGGAACTGGCATGCTTCCTTTATGTTTGTGAAAAGCCAGCGAGGGCTTTGGCCAATCGTGATCTCCGTACGCACACCGGCGATCATCACAACGTATTTCTTCTTCTTTGGATTATTGCTTGTCTTCGACCCTGTCGGGTTTCCGTAATCTTGAACGGGGCTGAGTCGGAGCGTCGATGGAAGCGTTTTTGCGTGAGCCGGCCCACAGGTCACTTTTATTTCACATTTGGTGTTCCCGTGCTTCTTCCGTTGCTCGGCATCGAGATGCCAAATTGTGAATCCAGGGAACTGAGCAGGCCGAATGGATTGCCCTGCTCCGATATTCCATTCCTCGTAGAGAGGTTTCTCTGCCTTGGCCTTAGACATACAATCTCCCGTCATTATCTGCTCGAGACGTAACAGATTCATTACATGTAGATCGTTGGGATTCATTTTCCCCTCCCAAAAACGAACCTCGGATCTCTTCCGCCGGGCAAAGATCCGAGGTTACTTCTGTCGTAAGTGGTTCTGGTTGGATCTGACCAGGGTGGAAACCGGCCATTAATCCCTTAAAACCGGCACCAGCCATTACAGGCTCGTTACAGGGAACGGCCTGAGCGGCGGCGGTGATGCGTGAACCGATAACCGAACCAGGTTCGCCATGGAAATTCTGGATCGGATTTCCCAAGAACAAACCCTGAGCTTGCGAAGCGCTTCTTGCTGTGCGATTCTCCCACTGGCGGACGAGTGTCTCCACCGGCACCGTCAACAGAAGTTGTTGCGGCTTTTTGGAATGGATATCTCCCAAGAAAGCTTGGCTGATCTGGTCGTTAGTGGCGGTCATTTCGAGGCACATCTTGCCCCGGAATGATATTTCTGGATTTGGATTTGCCTGTACTCGTACCTTGGCTAGCATTTTATCCTACTAAAGGGTATCTTTCGAGAATGGGGCGACCTCCTCACCACGAAGACTATCATCCGAACATCATCCCCGGTCAGCCGCGGCACTATTCCCCCGATCGGAGCGATTTTTGCGTGCCCGATGAGCACGAGCTGAACTTCGCGGTTTCTCCGACCCAGCTTTACGCTTCACCAGGACAAACGGAACGCCAGAAATTTGATCTGATGTGCCTAGCCGGCGCTCGGATACTGCGACTTGTGAGGCCTAATCCTGATGGAACCCCTGACCCCAGCGCATTCCTCATTTTCTCGGCGGCATTTGCCGCCCAAAATCCTGAATTGTGGGACGCTTTTCAAAAAGTGGATCTTGGGAGTGTCGTAAATAAAGATAAAAACAAACACTGGCAACCGCAACCAAGGATCAAGATTCTAAGCGGATTGTACGATGACCTCATTGACGCAGCTAACTCGCACGGAAAGGAACTTTCGGAGCAGAGTGGGCCGCGAGCAGCGGCCATTTGGATGGCCGACCAACTCCACGATTACCTCAACCCAAATTCTCCCAAAAATGCTGAATGCGCAGAATTTTTTGAGAGATTCATCGGCGGTCGCAACCGCCGCGAAGCCGACGGGGCCCCCTTGCTTCGTGACGTCCAGAAAAGATTTGAAGAGTCATGGCTGAAGGATTACGGACAGGACGGCCCCATTTCCGAGGAAGACCTAGCATTTTTGTGGGACAGCATCTTGGAAGACTATGACCGTGAATTCTGGAAGTGGCAGTTCGAGCGGGCGAAACTGCTTCGTTGGCCCGGCCTTCCCCCACGGTGCACGACGTTCAAATACTGGTCGCTGTTCGATTTAGATGAGCCTGAGCCTCCCTCGCTTGGGTCGGTCAAGCCTGACCTCTTTCCTCAAACACGAAAGCCCTCGGAGCGTAGTCGGCAGCGAAAACCCTTCTTCCACGTCCCCACAGAGGGTGGAAATCCAGTGTTGATTCGGCCAGGAAAGAACGGCACCATCAAGGACAAGGACGCCGAGATCATTGCCGTTTATGAGGGGGTGCACAGCATTTTGGAAAAAATAGAGTTGGGTAGAACGGCCGGAAATCTTGGCAAGAAGGTGCCGTTAAGGAGAGCGAGTACGTTTATTACGAGCCGAGAGATCTCCGAGCCTGACTGGCGGCCCGCGCCTAATGTCCTTCCCGACGAGGCTCGGCAGGCCCTGCAAGCACCATATGAGGCCACCTTGTTTGAGCTGGCGCTCAACGAAAAGAGTAGGCCGAGCGAGAAGAGTCTTCATGGCCTCAAGATCATCCGCCGAGTAGGGCTCGACAGGAAACAAAAGCAGGTTGTGGCGGGCGCGTTCCGCCGGGTGGTGGTCGATTGGGACTACTGGTGCGGCCTTTGTTACGGGCCACTCTATGCGCTACAGATTTTTTTAGGCGCTCACACCTACGACTTTCTACTCGATCTCGACGGCCATCAACTGGTGATCGTCAAGGATGATCACCTTCTTGCCGACTTGGGAGCGACGGGATCCTGCGAGGATTTTGCCCGGCTTTGCCGGGCAGCGAACGTGTCCTTATGATGGTAACCTCGGCATTAGCGCGCCTTGCCCCCCCGACTGGACGTCAAAACGGGTTGCCTCGATCGGCTTTTTAGCACGGATAATTTATTGGTGAATACCATCGTCTTGGAATGGCCTCACGAGATCCCGACGCAGTTCGCCGATTTTTGGTCTTGCCGCGACTTCACCGTGTCCAGACGGCGAGTTACTTTACAAACGAAAATAGAAGCTGGGCGTCCTCCAATACCAGTTCATCTTGGATATGCTTCATGGGCGAAATCGGAGGATGTGCTCGCCTGGGAAGTTTACGACTCCAAGTTTGCTCGGGTGGACTGTAAAATCGAGATAGAGCGGAAATCACTGCCGGATAGCTGTACCTTACCGTTCTATGCCCTAAGCGAAAGGCTGGAATTCGCTTTCCGCTCGTCCATCCCTGTATTGTCTCCGAAGAGATTCCGAGTTTACTGGCAAGTTCATCGCGGGTAATGAGTGGCTGATCTAGTAGTGCTTTGAGGGGTGATTCCATGAACTCATAATCCCGAATACTGAGGATCCCGGCTATGGCTAGACCTAGCCCTTTTAAGGTACCCTCAACCGGCACGTTTTCCGCAATTCCGGCTGGATGGTTACGCCAGCACCCTGCCTGCCGGACGCGGTAGGTCCGACATTACTGGTGCCTCAATCATCGCCGGCACCGCGACGACCTTCCGGGCCGTGCCCCGCCCAGCAAGCGCCATGAGTTGCAGCCGATCCTGGCATTCCAGCCCATGTAGGACGGCGGCGGCATGGTGGATGGCGGTGTTGTAGGACACCCCTAGCTCAGACGCG
The DNA here is from genome assembly GCA_965226715.1 of Methylacidiphilales bacterium. Taxonomy (GTDB): domain Bacteria; phylum Verrucomicrobiota; class Verrucomicrobiia; order Methylacidiphilales; family UBA1321; genus JABDGH01. Next base: position 596,868 of record CBDDEB010000003.1, read on the forward strand.
ATTTCCTTATTCCTGTATCCGCCAACCATTAGGTTGTACGTTGCTCGCTGACTCACCGTCAGGGCTGCGACCTTTTGTTCAAAGGTGAGAGGGCAGACCTTCAGAACGGGCTCCAGGAACACGACCCTCATGGGCATAAGTGTCTCGTATTCTCCGGGCAGGAAGTAAGACGTGATGGCCAGATTGCCCATGATTGCCTTCTCGGAGTTTGGCAAGGTTTTCAACATGGTCGTGGGCAAGCGACAAACAGGATCCTTTTTGCTTTGGCGGCGGCGCATGTACGCATAAAGGGCATCCCAGCCCGTCGCGGTGCCCATTTCAATTTTGCCGTCACCACGCACCACGAGAAGGGACTCTCGAAAGTGCCTGTTAAGATGGCGGTGGGCACTCAGTTGCTGGCGCAGGAAGTCATTTTCATGGATTCGCTTTATGGTGATAGCTGCCTCTTCGGCAGCCGCGGACGCTTGCGCGCGCGCGTGCATTGCCGTGCCGATCCCGATCACGGCCACCAACTCGCCCTTAGTCCAGACCAGCTTGATGACCTTCGTGGCCGCCACATCCTGAAACTGATACGTCAGGAGTTTTTTGATCTGCCATGAGGAATCTAGCCCACAGGTCTCGGCGTAGTTCTCCGGGAAAGGTAGCTGGGCGATCTGACCGGCACCTAACGGGCCTACTGAATGCACGCCGGCACCATCATGGAAAACGGGTACAGTGAGGGGATGCAGTAACACCCACGGCATACATCCTCGGGTCGCCCTACAGGCCTTGATTAAACCTCGCAGGGTTGTGGAGCGTGCAATTGGAGTTAGGTTCACTCCGAGGAGATAGCGACCTCCGGAAGTCCTCCAAAATGGCTAGGTCTAGCCATATCCCCACCCAGCGGAAAAAACGATAATGTGGGCATGAATGATCTGTGCCCTATCCCGAAACTGGGTGTTGTCGCTTCACCGGAAGTCATAGAAGAAAGTCCAACAAGCGTCGCATCGTCTTGGTATCCCACCGAGAGTCAGGGTGCGGCTTTGCGCAAACTCCATGAAGTCGCCGACGTCTTCAGTAAGACCGGAGACAGCCGACTGGCGGGCCTGCGTCCGGGATGTCGACAGATATTGCTGGTGGGCAGTAGCGGCGCCGGCAAGACCGCCGTTGCTAGTCAGTTCGCCACCGAGTGCGGAGTTCCTCTTCTCTGCATCGACGGGGGCTCTTGGGTAGTGACCGGAAGCCTTAAAACATCCACTTTACGTGTCCTCCGGGACTTCATCCGGTCGTGCGAAGATTCAGTTGGGATTCATGGAGAAGCACTGCCTGGACTACAAGGGGTCCTGTACTTGGACGAAATCTGCAAGCTACTTCCCGATCAAGAAAGCCTATCTCAGAACCATTGGTCCTTGGGAGTGGCGGCCGAGACCATCGCGGTGGCTGACGCTGACACCAGGTTGCTCGCGCACGATTGGAGTCCGCGTGACGTCCAGAGGCTCCGCGCGAACTTTATTTTGGTCGCTGGGGGGGCTTTTGCTGCTGCGATGATTCAGGCACGACAGTCAGCCGAACGGGGCTCGCTCGGCTTCGGAGCAACGCCGGAAAAGAAAACGTACTCCTCCAGGATCAAACAATTTTTGCCCGAAGAAATTCTAAGTCGCTTTTCCACCGTGATCACTTTGGAAGCGCCCACGCGCCATGACCTGGAGCAGGCGATCGAGCGCATTCACTCTCAGTTGGGGGTTAAGCGACAGCAATCTCTCCGTGAATTGGTTGATGAAGCCCACGGATCGGCGGGAGGTGTCCGTTGGCTGGAAAATTACCTTTTTCGACTCCTCTCCCAGCACCCATATGCAATCCGATCTGGGCAGGGGCTTGAACCCCAGGCGAAGGTCGCCCCCAAACAACGCTCATTCGATCTCTTGGTCTCCGACGTGCCCCGATGCTTGGCACAGGCAAACGAGACCGCCGCCAAACTCAGCGTGAAGCTCGGTCTCCTCTATTCGCGCCTGCACTTCATCTCAGATCAGGGAACGGGAATACCTCTCTGCGGAGTTCTCTCCGACCCAGCATTCGGGGAGGCTTTATTGGGGGCGATTCATTGCTGCCAGCTTTGCAGTGAGATTTCCGGGGATGACCGGGAGGAACTTAAACCGCTGGTCCGGTGGCGGGCCATGGCCTGGCAGGGGCTAGGCGAGTCCAGCTCTGACCTTGAGAAACACAAACTCACCGAGTTCTGGGCCGAGGCGTGGGCGCTATCAGGGACGCTCATCGATTACAGATTGAAACTCTCGCAAGCCGTCAAACGGGGCCTGATCGCCTGACAACCAGCTAATCATTATGCGGCGCAATACCTACGTTCGGCTCACGTGTTATTTTAAGCCGCCCAGGAAGATCACCATTCCGCTCGCGCAGTTGGCCCGGAACGCGAAAGCCACGGGGGTTCTCGAAGGGCGCCTTTTAGATGATGTCAAAATTCGTGAGAGCATCCGGGTTAAGGCGGACTCTCGGAACGGCAAGCCCATCCGGGAAGAACTCGTCATCTCACGAGTCGTCCGGATCGAACCCGGCTATGCATTAACGGAGAACTTTTTGGTGCAATTCGCCCGCATTCCTCCCCCTGGTGGAAATGTGAAGGCACCCTTTGATGACGTACTGGAGGAAAAGGGTATTCCTCGCCAAGGGCCGCGCTTCCTGACGGCCAGCCAATCCGCTGCCCTCCGAGCGCTGGTCGGGATGGCGGAGCTGTGCGGGGACGATGGAATTTATGGTGGTGTGCGGGTTCGAGTCAGACCCCTAATCTCCGGGTATTCCGGGGCAGGGAAAACCGCCTTGGTAAGCCACCTGTGCGACCACTTGGCCGCAAAAAATGGAGCGCCTTGCAGCCTGCTCATGATCCCTGCCGGGAGTTGGAGTTTGTTCGGCGCACGACACGATCCGCAAACGCTAACTGTCATACGCGATTTCGTGCGGAAACACGCCAATTCGGGCGATCAAAACGCCAATGCCGGGAATCAAGGCGCGCGGGCGGTGATCTTGATCGACGAGATTGATAAGCTTACCAGCCGTCGGGGCATGTCCGATGCATGGTATCGTTCTGTGGTTTCGGAGGTAATTTCCTTCGCCGACGGTGACTCGCGTCTGGGGGCTTGTGGATGGAGTAATGCCGATATTGCGAACCTTCGGAGTGTCCTGATTATCGGAGCCGGCGCCTTCTTGGACGGCTTGGAGGAAACCCTAGATCAGGATAAACACTCCCATTTAGCGGCGATCGCGAACCATTGCGCTATTCCGGATGAGGTCCGGTTGCGGTTCAACTCCCGGGTTTTGTACATTGAGCCTCCGAGCGCCCAGGACTATCTGGCGGCATTCCGGCGGTTGTACCGTGATCTCGGCGTGCCCCTGCCATCATCTCAAAAGCTGGATGATCTGGTTGCCTCCGCGCAGGAATCCCGGGCAGGAATGCGCGCCGTTGAGCAACACGTGGGTGATCTACTTATCGCTCATCCCCATCTTCGGCGTGGCCATAAACTCACTGTTTCCGCCGCCGTTGAGACGGGAAAGAAATCCACTTTACAGGTTGTGTCCCGCAGCCGGTTTAAGGAGCTTGTCGACCAGCTAGTTGAGCAAACGCAAGCCATCGAGGCGCCCCTGCTCCACGTGCAGGCGCTGTTCCGGATTCATGAAAGCCAGTTCACAAAGACACGCGGCGACCTCATCGATCCGGCCACAGACGAAGCTATTACGGCGACTAAACTGCACACCGATTTCACGGCATTATTGGGGGGCTTGCGTTATTACTACGCCGTGGACGATAAAGAGCGCAACAATCGCAACACCGACCTCTGGGTGGCCGGGCACCAGGTACTGTCAGCGGTTTGGGGTGCGATTATCCTTGAGCAACAGTTTTTGCTGAAAAAATGCTATCTGGCCCTTTTCACGGAGGTTGCCGCCCGGCTTTCACGGCTGTTCGAGGCTGTCCAGCATATCAGCACCATTAGGGCGGAAGGGAACGAGTGACACGCCTTTTAGCCAATCGGTGGCGGGGCCAGTACCAGCACGCTGCAGTCGTGGAAAGGATTCGCAGGACGATTCGTGGGAGCATCGTCTCGTATAAAACTGTCCTCGTCGATTTCGAGGGCACTCACATCACAGGGATTCAGGCCGCCGAGATCATGGCGGGATGGGACACTTCGACCGTGAAGGGGTGCGGTTGCATTCACACTTTGCCGTATCCCCTGCCGGGAGATGTCCGCATTGGTGTGATGCAACACGGCATGCAGGGACCGTTGAACAAAACTAGGAGAAACAGGATATGAAACGCGGCGACTACATCCGGCTGACGGTGCATCCGAATCCTTGGGGGCTGAATGCTCCCCTATCGGTCCTCACGCTCATTGGTGAGCAGGTCTCCGTGATGGAGGGTTGGCTGACTGGCCACATTGTCGACGGCGGGGAGATTCGTCTTGTCGCCCGAATCAAGGATGGCGAGTTAGTGCAGGGGACCTATACCAGCAAACCGATTCTGAGCATTCATGGTCAGTATGTGGAGACCCACAACTTGATCTACCAGGCCCTAAAGGTCTCGCCTTCGCGGCCCGGGGACACTTTCGCGGAGTTCGCGTAGGTCTCCCGAAAAATTGGAAAGCGTTTCACCAGCCGGTGCAGGAACCCTCGTTTGTTGCTCATACGTTCGCAAGGACGAGCAAGGAAATCAGTTTCACAATTCTTCCAGCAGACGATTTTTCTGACTGTCCCTTGACAGACGCTGAGACTTCTTGCATGACACCAGGCCCCCGCTTTTTCCTGGTTCTTTTATATCGTTATTTTTAAGAAAAAACCCTTGGACTTATGTACCGGTTCCTTGCAAGAGCAGCCGACATGTCAAGGGATCGCGTCACCTCGAATCAGTCGGAGTTGCCTCAGCGGCCGCCGATGGAAGATTCTTCGTCGTCGATCAAGGAGTGCGCGGACGCCCTGTTGGATGCCTTCAGACGCCAACTGGAGGCGATTCTTTTGCGGGCCCGCGACCACGAACGATCCATGAAGGAGTCGCTCGAAAACGTTACACTGCTGACGAGAGAAGAAGCCGCGCAGAGGCTGCGTATGTCCTCGTCACAGCTCGATTTGCTGGTTAAGCAGGGCGCAATTTCGGCGATTAAATTTGATCGGCGTCCACGTTTTAAATTGCAGGAAATTTGTCGCTTCTTGGAAGCGCATACTCCCCGTTCCTCTCGGGCGCGCTCGCGATAGTGGACTCGGCGGTTTTCCAAGCACGCTTTCTTCTTTGGACCTCAGAACCGTAAGCCGAGCCCGCCACCTCAGACTGACTGAAATCATTTGCCACTAAATAGCGCTGCCCCTTTGCCGCGTCGTCGGCGGCGGCAGGGCCGAATTATTTGGGCCCCTTCGATAAGCCGGCGGTCACATCATCAGTACGTTACGGCCGCCTCTATCTTAGTGCATCGAAAACGACGCCGTCGCTATCCGAAAAGCGAGGCTCGTTCGATCCAGATGCGCCAATGCGGTGGCGCCTGGTCCAATTGAGACGCCATTATTCCTGACCGGCAGGTCCGTTCAACTTATCCAACGTCTGACCGAGGAATTCCCTTGGCGCCTCGGTGAGCCCCATGACATGGCCCGAGCGATCTCGCTTCTGGCCAGCCGGAAGAGTGCTTGGATCAACGGCCAAGTGATCGAGGTGAACGGCGGCCCAACCTAATGCCAGTAATGAATCACGGATGAGCTAAAGGAGAAAAAGCCCCCCCTTTAGCTTCTGCTATTTCTTTTTGCCCGATGCAGGTACTACTGACATAGCCGGTTTCTTCTGGTTACTGGCCTTCTTTGCGTTGTGTTGAGACTGTTGCTTTTGCTTATTTTTCGGATTTGAGTCGCCCATAAGAGGACACAGTAGCGCACTTCGACCAATTTGATACACCTCTCTCACTCAACGCGAGAAACGAGCACCGGTCTCGGGACGGGAGGTCTTCAGTTGACCGTGATCTACATATCGACCACGTGTTTGAACACATGCAGCGTCCTAGCCTTGCGTGGAGGAATAACGGCGCCGGCTGGAAGTCCGCATGCGTGAACCGGAGCTGCACCTATCTATTGTTCTAAACCGGAGTAGTGTTCTGGTGTACACGAGGCGAACAGCTAAACGCATTAGCTGGAGACGCGCAAAGCTAGGTTAGCCGCGTCGGACCTGCCGCCTTCCAGATCGGAAGGCTTTGGAGCGGGTCAAAGTGAGATTTGAACAAATAGAAAAATTTTCCATGCACGCAAACGCAACGACCCTTACCCCGGATCTTCTTCAGAAGATAAACGCCTACTGGCGCGCGGCCAACTATCTATCGGTGGGACAAATCTATCTCTACGACAATCCACTTTTGAAACGCCCGCTGTCGTTAGCCGACGTGAAGCACATGCTCCTGGGACATTGGGGAACGACTCCGGGCCAGAACTTCATTTACGCCCATCTGAATCGCGTCATCAAGAAGTATGACCTCAACATGATTTACGTCTCTGGTCCGGGACATGGCGGACCGGCGGTAGTCGGCAACACGTATCTTGAGGGCACTTACAGCGAGATTTATCCCAACATCAGCCAGGATGAGGCCGGTCTGCGAAAGCTCTTCATTCAGTTTTCATTCCCAGGTGGGATTCCGAGCCACGCCTCTCCGGAAACACCCGGGTCGATCCACGAGGGCGGCGAACTCGGCTATTCGCTCAGTCATTCCTTTGGAGCGGTTTTCGACAATCCCGACCTCATCGTCGCCTGTGTGGTGGGAGATGGTGAAGCGGAAACCGGACCTTTGGCCACGGCATGGCATTCCAATAAATTTCTCGATGCAGCGACTGACGGCGCGGTGCTTCCGATCCTTCATCTCAACGGCTTCAAAATTTCCAATCCCACGGTGCTGGCTCGCATCACCCGCGAGGAACTGGAACAGTTGCTTCGCGGCTACGGGTGGACACCTTATTTCGTGGAAGGTCACGAGCCGGACCTGATGCATGAGGCCATGGCCTCGACGCTCGATCTTGCCGTCGAGCAAATTAAGAAGATCCAGGAAGACGCGCGCGTCAACGGCAACGTCACCCGTCCGCGTTGGCCGATGATTGTGCTCAATTCTCCCAAGGGCTGGACCGGACCGAAGATCGTCGATGGTCTGCAAGTGGAAGGCACCTTTCGCGCTCACCAGGTGCCGCTCTCGGATCCCGCCACCCATCCCGAGCATCTCAAGATGCTAGAAGACTGGTTGAAGAGCTATCGCCCGGAGGAGCTTTTCGATGGGGATGGGCGCCTGTTGCCTGACTTGGCCGAACTGGCCCCCAAGGGTGAAAGTCGCATGGGTTCAAATCCCCACGCGAATGGCGGCATCTTGCTGCGCGATTTGGTCATGCCCGACTTCCGGGACTACGCGGAAGCTGTTCCTGCACCGGGATCGCCCGGCATTGGCGATACCCATGTGCTTGGACCTTTCCTTCGCGATGTAGCAAAACAGAACGGCACGCATCGGAATTTCCGGGTCTTTGGTCCGGATGAAACTCTCTCCAACGGCTTGGAAGCGCTTTTTGAAGTAACCAAACGACAATGGGAGGGTGCGACACTCGCGAACGACGAATTTCTGGCACCGGCGGGAGGTGTCATGGAAATGCTCAGTGAACATCAGTGCGAGGGTTGGCTCGAAGGCTATTTACTCACGGGACGGCACGGACTGTTCAATTGCTACGAGGCTTTCATTCACATCGTCGATTCGATGTTCAACCAGCACGCCAAATGGCTCAAAATTACATCGCATCTGCCGTGGCGTCGAAAGATCGCATCACTCAACTACCTGTTGGCCTCGCATGTCTGGCGTCAGGACCACAATGGCTTCACGCACCAGGACCCTGGCTTCATCGACCATGTCGTGAACAAGAAGGCCGAAGTTGTGCGCGTCTACTTGCCGCCCGATGCGAATTGCCTTCTCTCGGTGATGGATCACTGCCTCAGAAGCCGTCACTACGTCAACGTCGTGATCGCGGGAAAACATCCGTCACCCCAGTGGTTGACGATGGACGCCGCTGTGAAGCACTGCACGGAGGGAATCGGCATCTGGCAGTGGGCCAGCAACGACCAGAGTGGTGAACCTGACGTGGTCATGGCCTGCTGTGGCGACGTGCCTACGCTTGAGACGCTCGCCGCCGTCTCCATCCTTCGCGAACACCTGCCGGAATTGAAAGTCCGCGTGATCAATGTGGTCGATCTCATGAGATTGCAGCCGGAACTTGAGCATCCGCACGGGCTGAGTGACGACGATTTCGATGAGCTTTTTACCAAGGACAAGCCCGTCATTTTCGCCTTCCACGCCTACCCTTGGCTGATTCATCGCCTGACTTACCGGCGCACCAATCACGCCAATATTCACGTCCGTGGTTACAAGGAGGAAGGCACGATCACCACCCCGTTCGACATGACGGTGCTGAACGACCTGGATCGCTTTCACCTCGTGATGGACGTGATCCATCGTTCGCCCCAAACCGGCAGCCAGGGAGCCTACCTGAAGCAGCAGCTTCAGGATAAGCTGGTCGAGCACAAGCAGTACATCGACAAAAACGGGCAGGATATGCCCGAAGTTCGTAACTGGAAGTGGAGCAATTGAAGTTGAGTTTTCCTCATTTCACTGCCACTGCTGCGGCGCAGAGGAGGCAATAACCATGGACAGAATATCTCTCTATCCGCTGCGCTTTGAACCCATTTATCAATATCGGCTTTGGGGTGGCAGGCGTTTAGCCAGTTTCCTCTCCACACGGTTGCCAAACGACGAGCCCATTGGCGAAGCATGGATTCTCAGCGACCGTGAGGACCATGCCAGCGTCGTCGCGGAGGGGATGCTGAAGGGTAGGACGCTGGGCCACTTGCTGGAACAGTCACCCGAACAATTCCTCGGCAAGCTCGCGGGGCACTACACCCGTTTCCCGTTGCTCTTAAAGTTTCTTGATGTAACCCAGGGGCTTTCCGTTCAGGTGCATCCTTCCGACGCGCACAAGGAGCTGATTCCGGCGGGCGACAAGGGAAAGACCGAAGCATGGGTTGTCTTGGAAAAAGGGCCTGACGCTCGCATCTATGCCGGCCTTAAACCAGGCACTACGGCAGATAGTCTGCGGCAGGCAATCGCCAAGGGCACGGTGGCAGACGAGCTAAGCAGCTTTGCGCCTCGCATCGGTGATGGCGTCTTCATTCGGGCTGGGACGGTTCATTCCTTGCGCGATGTCGTGGTCTTTGAGGTTCAGGAAAATAGCGACGTCACGTTTCGTCTTTACGACTGGGACCATATCGATGCCAAGACTGGCGAGAAAAGGCTACTCCAGGTCGAACAAGCGCTAGCCTGCATCAATTTTAATCAAGGTGCCATTTGCCCCGTTACACCACAGATCCACAAGACCAAGCCCATGCCGTGGGAGAAGCTGATCCATTGCGATCACTTCGGGGTCTGGCGACTGAGTGGTGAATTTCCCTTCGTCGCCGGTGTTGACGGAGCATGCCGTGCGATCGTATGCATCGAGGGACGTGGAGAACTTGAGCACGCCGGTGCCCACTATCCGTTCCAGACTGGAGACGTGATGCTTCTTCCCGCCGTCGTCGGTGCTTGCCGCTGCCATCCTAACGGCTCGGTTACGGTGTTGGAGATTTCGCTTCCGGAAATTTCTCAACCGTGAAAAAGCTCATCGTCTTCGACTTGGACGGCACGCTGGCCGAAAGCAAATCCTCCATCGATGCGGAGATGGCAAAGCTCCTCAATGCGCTCCTCGGCATCGTAAAGGTTTCCGTCATCTCCGGGGGAGCTTGGCAACAATTCGAGAAGCAGGTGCTTGCTCATCTCTCGCACGACGAACGTCTGAAGAATCTGTCCCTCCTGCCCACCTGTGGGACCAAGTTTTACAAATACAACTCGAAGTGGGAGCTGCTCTACTCGGAGGATTTCACCGATACGGAGAAGCAGAAAATTATCGGCGCGTTAAAGACGTCGATGGAGACCTCAGATTGCAAGGTCGATAGGGTTTGGGGCGAGGTCATTGAGGACCGGGGCAGCCAGATCACGTTCTCGGCCTTGGGGCAGCAGGCTCCGTTGGATGAAAAAAAGCAATGGGATCCTGATTTTACCAAACGTAAGGGGATGAAGGCGGTGCTCGACAAGCTGATCCCGGAATTTTCCGTGCGCCTGGGTGGCTCGACCTCGGTCGATGTCACCAAGCATGGCATCGATAAGGCCTACGGCATTCGGAAACTGCGGGACGTTCTGGGCATTCCCATTCCGGAGATGATTTTTATTGGGGACGCCGTGTTCCCCGGCGGCAACGATTATCCGGCCAAGGAAGCGGGCGCGTTGTCCATCGAGGTCAAGGATCCGCATGAGACGAAGCGCGTAATCGAAACGATCATCGCCTGCCTGGAGAAAAGTTGACCATTCCGTTTCAATTGCAGCGCCTCGGGATGCTGATGGAGCCGGAGCCCGGCAACCCGCAGGAAATCGAAGGCGTCCTGAACCCGGCTGCCGTTCGTGGGCCTGACGGACACCTCTACCTATTTCCGCGGCTCGTGGCCCAGGGAAATTATTCCCGGATCGGCATCGCCCGCGTTCAATTCGACCAGGCTGGCGATCCCTGTGGAGTCGAGCGCCTGGGAATCGCGCTTGAGCCCGAAGCTGATTACGAGCTGACATCTACCGGCGGCGGCTGCGAGGATCCGCGCGTCACCTTCGTTGAGCCCCTTCAACGATACGTGATGGCATACGCCGCACTCTCTTCCGTGGGGCCACGGATCGCCTTTGCCCTTTCGGAAGACTTGTTTCATTGGAAACGGCTGGGGTTGGCAACCTTTGCTCCGTATGAGGGGATCGATTTCGTCCATGTGAATAACAAGGACGCCAGTCTCTTTCCCATCTCGATTTCCAACCATTGCGGAAAGATGCAGATGGGCCTGCTGCATCGGCCTCTTTTCCCCGGCACTCGTCCTGAGGAAACGGCCTGCCATCAAGGACCTCGCGATGTTGATCTCGACCATGAAAGTATTTGGATTTCGTACTGTCCAATGCCGACGGGCGGAAAGGAACCCGAGCACCTCGGCGTCCTTAATTCGCACCATCGTCTGGCCGCGCCGGTCGCTTCCTGGGCACGGCTGAAAATTGGCGCAGGCACCCCTCCGATCCTGACCCGGCACGGCTGGATGATCATTTACCACGGCGTCAGCGAAATGGCGGGGGCAAGCATAGATACCCACCATTTTTGCTACTCAGCCGGCGTTATGGTGCTCTCCAAAGAGCATCCGCGCGAAGTTCTCTATCGCTCGGCCGATCCGATCCTGACCCCAACTCTTCCTCAGGAACGCATCGGGACGATTGGTAACGTCGTGTTTCCCACCGGTATCGACCGACGAGACGACCTCGGTACGCCAGATCGCTTCGATGTTTACTACGGCATGGCAGACAACCGGGTTGGCGTGGCCCGGCTCGATTTACCGGATTCCTTGCCGTCAGGCGGAGTCGCAGCTCAACCCAAGGGGAAGGTGTAACGCGCGCCTCGAAATACATATATGGAATCCACTATCGCCCATCCTAAAGCCCCTGACTTGAAGCCGGGAGCAAAGTCCGAGTCCAAGGACGATCTGAAATCCATGCCCATAGCGGAGGTGGAGCAGAAACTGAGTTCGTCGCCGGACGGTCTGACCCAGGCAGAAGCCGAGAAACGCCTGACTCAATACGGTCCGAACGAAATCGAGGAAAAGAAAACAAATCTGCTTCTCAAATTCCTCAGCTATTTCTGGGGCCCGATCCCGTGGATGATTGAGGCTGCGGTGATTTTGTCAGGTGCGGTAGGACATTGGCCTGATTTCTTCATCATCCTCGTCTTGCTTATCTCCAATGCGGGTGTCGGATTCTGGGAGGAGAAAGAGGCAGGCAATGCCATTGAGGCACTGAAAGCCAAGCTGGCCGTCAAAGCACGAGTTAAGCGGGATGGGAAGTGGGTTAATCCGGCCGCACGTGATCTGGTGCCGGGTGACGTTATTCGTCTGCGCCTCGGCGACATCGTACCAGCGGACGCTCGGTTACTGGACGGCGACGAGATCGAGGTCGATCAATCCGCACTCACGGGAGAATCACTGCCCGCCACGCGCAAGGCGGGCGAAGCGGTGTTCTCAGGATCGATTGTCCGCCAAGGGGAAATTGGCGCATTGGTCTATGCCACCGGTACGAAGACCTATTTCGGTAAAACCGCACAACTGGTGGAGGAAGCCCATACGGTTAGTCACTTTCAGAAGGCTGTCCTCAAGATTGGCAATTACCTGATCATACTGGCGGTGGTTTTGGTTGCCGTCATTATCGGCGTGGCCATTTTTCGCGGCGATCCGATCCTCACCACCCTCCAATTCGCTTTAGTGCTGACGGTAGCTGCGATACCAGTTGCGATGCCGACCGTGCTGTCAGTGACAATGGCCGTCGGTGCGCGGCTTTTGGCGAAAAAGCAGGCAGTTGTGAGCAAACTGGTGGCCATCGAGGAACTCGCCGGCGTGGACATTTTGTGTGCGGACAAAACCGGAACTCTGACTCAGAACAAGCTGTCCCTTGGTGATCCCTTTTGCGTCAACGGCGTCACTGCTGATCAAGTCGTCCTGGCCGGGGCACTGGCGTCGCGCTCGGATAACAACGACACCATTGATTTGGCGGTGATCGGCGGACTGAAAGACCAAAATGCGGTGAAGGGCTACCAAGTGACCCATTTCCAGCCCTTCGATCCGGTCCACAAGCGAACGGAGGCCACCGTCAAAGGCCAAGATCAGAAAGAGTTCAAAGTCACCAAAGGTGCTCCGCAGGTAATTCTCGCATTGGTCGCAGATTCGGAGCAGGTCAAACCTGCTGTTGACAAAGCGGTCAATGAATTCGCCGCTCGCGGTTTTCGTTCCTTGGGCGTCGCGCGTAACGGCGAAGATGGCAAGTGGCAATTTCTCGGCGTTCTGCCTCTGTTCGATCCGCCGAGAGACGATGCCAAGGAAACCATCGCCACGGCGCTCAAGATGGGCGTGAAAATCAAGATGGTGACCGGCGACGCGCTTGCCATCGCGAAGGAAACCGCCAAGAAGCTGGACATGGGCGCGAATATCCTCGATGCCGCTAGCCTGGGTGATTCTAAAAAGGATGAAACCGCACAGGTATCGGAGTCCATCGAAAAAGCCGACGGTTTCGCGCAGGTCTTCCCCGAACACAAATTCCATATCGTGGATATTCTGCAAAAACGGGGTCATATCGTCGGCATGACTGGGGACGGCGTCAACGACGCCCCCGCCTTGAAGAAGGCCGATTGCGGCATTGCCGTATCGGGAGCCACCGATGCGGCCCGCGCGGCGGCGGCTATCGTTCTGCTGACTCCTGGGCTCTCAGTGATCATCGATGCGATCAAGGAGAGCCGGAGGATTTTCCAACGGATGAACAGCTACGCGATCTACCGGATTGCGGAGACGCTGCGCGTGCTGTTGTTCATGACGGCGGCCATCCTTGTCTTCAATTTCTATCCATTGACAGCAGTGATGATCGTGATGCTCGCGCTGCTCAACGACGGAGCCATCCTCTCAATCGCTTACGATAACGTCCGGTACAAGGACCAACCTGAATCCTGGAACATGCGCATGGTGCTGGGAGTTTCAACAGTTCTGGGCGTTGTTGGAGTCATCTCCGCCTTTGGGTTGTTTTACTTGGGCGAACGTGTCTTCCATCTCGATCGTCCCCACATACAGACCCTGATGTATTTGAAACTGTCCGTAGCAGGCCATTTGACCATTTTCCTGACACGTACGCGGGGACCGTTTTGGTCGATCCGTCCCGGACGAATTTTATGGGTGGCGGTGGTGGGAACACAGATTGTGGCGACGCTGATCGCAGTTTACGGTTTTTTCATGACACCTCTTGGCTGGAGTTGGGCGGGATTCGTCTGGGGCTACGCGCTCATCTGGTTTCTCATCAATGACCGGCTCAAGTTGCTCGCTTATCGGATCTTTGATCCGGTTAAAGCCGGCCCTACAACGCCTCAAGCTGTAAACTAAATATGAACTTATTGGTGCTCAATTCTGGAAGCGGAAGCCATAAATGTTCGCTGTTCTGTATCGGAAACGATTTGCCCTTGGAACCGGCGGAACACGTTTGGAAGGCGGTGATCATGGCGACTTCGCCCGGCAGCACGGCGCAAGAGCTTTCCCTGACCGTGGAGTGCGAAGGTCGAGAGGCGGAGCGGAAGACCCTTCCGGCCAACCTCTCGTCGAAGGGGCGGCTTGAGTTCCTATTCAAACGGCTTGAGGAAGACAAGTCGTCGATCTTGAAGGGAAATCCGGAAATCGACGCCGTGGGACATCGCGTGGTTCACGGCGGCACCGAATATGACAAGGCTGTCCTGGTCGATGCCGGCGTCGAAGCTGTCATCCAACGCCTGGCCGCCTTTGCCCCTCTGCATAACCCGATAAATCTGGAGGGCATCCGAGTCGCTCGGGAAGTCCTTGGTGCAAAAATCCCGCAGATCGCCGTCTTTGACACGAGTTTTCATCGTACGCTCTCCGATGCTGCTTCGACCTACCCCGGCCCTTTTGATTGGCTGCAAAAGGGGATTCGGCGCTATGGCTTTCACGGTACTAGTTTTCGCTGGGCCTCTGGCCAGGCCGCACGATTGCTAAAACGGGAGAACGATCCTGGTTTGCGATTGATCATCTGCCACTTGGGCGGTGGCTGTTCGTTGGCTGCAACCATCGGCGGAAAGAGCGTCGATACCACGATGGGCTTCACTCCTCTGGATGGCGTCGCCATGTGCACGCGCTCCGGGGCACTGGATCCCGGTATTCTGCTTTATCTCATGAGAGAGAATCCCGACATCGACAATTTGGAAAACATATTAGACAGGGAAAGTGGGCTTCAGGGCCTTTCGGGTCTACCAGGTGACACTCGAATTTTGGTGCCTGAGGCAAGCAAGGGGAACCAGCGAGCCAAGCTAGCCATGGATGTCTTCATTCATCGTTTGCAGGCCGGCATCGGCCAGATGATGGCCTCGTTAGACGGCCCCCCTCATGCCATCGTCTTCACCGATGCCATTGGCGAGGACGAACCTGTGGTTCGCTCCCGCGCCTGCGAACCGTTCAAGTTTATGGGCGTGGAAGTTGATCTCGAAAAAAATGCGACTTCTCCCTTAGACTCGGATATCTCGCTCCCCAAGGCGCTCGTGCGCGTCCTCATCGTAAAATCACGGGAGGATTGGCAGATCGCCCGAGAATGCCAGGCGCTTTACAAGTCGAAGACAATGAGCGTGGTGTGAACTGTAGTGATTAGGAGGTTTCGCACTGTCTCGTTACCGCTCTGTCTCCCGTTATGCGATGGGCTCTAGCAACATTCCGCAAGACCGTGTTGAGGATCATGCCGGTTGATTGCCCATAACATCAGGATAACCGGTCGCCTGATTCGCGAGTCCTCAACACCCGTTTTGAGAATCGCATTTAGTGCTCGTTTGGATGCTTCTCTTGCTCGCGTTCGCGGCGTTCTACCGCGAGACGATTCCGGGAGTACCCAGATGGGACCTCAATTTCGTTATCTGTCGTTCTGCCCGAGAATAACGTGTTTATAGGCAGTGTAGTTGCCTTTGAAAAGGATTCGGTAAACCCCGCCACCCAGCAAGCCGCCAATGATTGGGGCAAGGATGTAAACGGTGAGCCATCCTGTTCCGTTCGCGGTAAATGGAACCGAATTCCATCCGGCCAAACTAGAGAAGAGACGTGGTCCTAAATCACGGGCAGGATTGAAGCAGGCCATGGTCAGCGGCCCTAAAATACAGATGAGCATGGTCACGGTAAGTCCGATTGTAGCTGCTGTCAGAGCTTGGGGCCGATCCTTATTGTTCGGATCGGTGGTGCAGAAGATGACTAACAAAAGCATGGCGGTACCGATGACCTCGGTGACGAAAGCGCGTCCGGCAGACATCCGGCCTGGATCGGCTTCGCTGAGTGGCCTCCCTGAGGGATTGGGATAAAATTCTCCGAATATCATTGCGCTGGCTTCGCTCCCCGTCTTCCCTCGCTCGATATGGTTTTTGGCCTCGAAACCGGAAATCGCGCCACCGAAAATCATATAAAGAACCGCAGCCGAGGCAAATGCTCCGACCATCTGAGATGCAACGTAGCCCAGGACACGGCTTTGGGGGAATCCTCCCCACACCGCCAGACTGATGGTCACTGCGGGATTAAGATGCGCGCCACTCAAGGCGGCGGTGAGGTAAATTGCCGTTGCGATGCCGAGTCCCCAGACGATAGCGACCTGGAAGACGCCAACCTCGGCGCCAGTAGTAACAGCGGCACAGACGCTCCCGCATCCGAAGAACACCAGGATGAAGGTGCCGACGAATTCTCCGACGATCCAAGCCGGAATCTGGCGAGTAGCGCCCATTAGAGACGCTCTGAATGATTTTCGCGGTATCCAGCGGCGTATGCCTCAAAGACCAACTTGATCTGATCGCGCACCTTCCGGAAAACCGCCAGAACCTCTTCCTCGGTACCTCTTGCATGTGCGGGATCTTCAAAGCCCCAGTGGTAGCGATTCACTTGCCCCGGGAACATCGGACAGGCTTGGTCCGCGTTGCCGCACACGGTGATGACGGTGTTGATCTTCTTATCCAGGAACTCGCTCATGTGCTTGGACGCATGCCCGGAAATATCAATGCCGATTTCCTGCATGACCTGGATGGCCTTGGGGTGGACGTAGCCGGCGGGCTTGGAACCGGCGCTGTGCACCTCGAAGAGGTCGCCAGCGGCATGACGAAGGATGCCTTCGGCAAGGTGACTACGGCACGAGTTGCCCGTGCAGAGAATAAGGACATTCGGCTTGGTCATAAGCGCAGTGGGTTAGCAACAGCCAGACTTGGCTTCGGTTGTGACCTCATCGGACCCACAGCAGTC
This sequence comes from Methylacidiphilales bacterium, assembly GCA_965226715.1. Lineage (GTDB taxonomy): Bacteria > Verrucomicrobiota > Verrucomicrobiia > Methylacidiphilales > UBA1321 > JABDGH01. The sequence goes on from CBDDEB010000003.1 coordinate 613,807, forward strand.
GCTTTCACCTGTGGCGCAGGAACCACCTTCAAGCCCGCAGCTCTCCTTGGCCAGGCAGTCGGTGTGCTTGTTCTCCAGATGAAAGACGATCGAACTGCCTTCGACCGCGAAGGTGGCGATCGTGAACTGAGAGATGATCGGCGCTTCGTATTCCAATTCCATCGGCACCTCGCCATCAGAGAGGATTTTCCCCGCCAGCTTGAGAATCGAAGCCAGCTTGCCGGCGTTAAGACGGTGATCTTCATCGTTGGCCGCAATCCATGCCTGCAAGACGCAGGCAGACGCCGTGCGCGTCGTTCCGCCGCAGTCGATGAAGTCTTTCTTCACATGCCCCACTTCGGTGATGTGGTACTGGGGAGGAATGCTCTTCCCGTTGGGGAGGACGAAGCGCATGGTTTTGTCTGGATTGGCAGACACGAGTTTGGTGAATTCAGTTAGGTTCATAGTTTTAAGCGGCGACGAGTAGGAGTTCAGATTCTCTGGCGGCGAGAAAGCGTTCGGCGTCGATGGCGGCGGAACAGCCCATGCCCGCAGCAGTTATGGCCTGGCGGTAGACGTGATCGGCACAGTCTCCAGCGGCAAAGACGCCCGGTATGCTGGTCTGGCTACCCCCGTAGAGCTTGATGTACCCGTTCTCATCCATGGCCAGGGCATCCTGGAATAGGGAGGTATTGGGCTTGTGTCCGATGGCGACGAAAACGCCCGAAGCATCGAGGGTGTTGGCTGCTCCGGTCACGAGGTTGCGGGTTCTGACACCGGTGACCTTGCCAGCCGAGCGATCCAGGACTTCTTCGATGACGGTGTCCCAGACTAATTCAATCTTCGGATTGGAAAGCACTCTCTTGACCATGATTTTTGACGCCCTCAAGTGATCGCGGCGATGGATCAAGTAGACCTTTGCGGCAAAGCGCGTCAGGTAGCTGGCTTCCTCGCAGGCCGAGTCGCCGCCTCCGACGACTACAACCGGCTTATCCCGGTACATGGGCAAGGCTCCGTCGCAGGTGGCGCAGTACGTTACGCCACGGCATTCCAATTCCGTTTCACCGGGAACGGTTAAGCGCTTGTGGCCGGCACCGACAGCGACGATGATCGTCTTGGTTTTGATCGCATCGCCATCCACAACCACGGTGAAGGGCGTCTGCGAGAGATCGACCGATTCAACCGTGCTCATGTACTGCACTTGAGCGCCGAAGCGCTTGGCCTGATCCTGCATTTCCGTCATCAACTCGACGGCATTGACGCCATTCGAGAAGCCGGGAAAGTTCTCGACCACGGAGGTCGTAGTAAGGAGTCCACCCGGTTGTTGACCGGTGACCAGCAGAGGGCGAAGATTGGCTCGTGCCGCGTAAATGGCCGCGGTCCAGCCTGCACAGCCAGACCCGATGATAACCACGTTTTCCATACCCTATCTGTATTCGTGTTGACCTATATTGTCAACGACCTATATTCGTGAAGATGAAACTTGTTCAGATTTACCAGTGTCTGTGCGACGAGACGCGCCTTCGCATTCTGAATCTTCTGGCGCAGCGCTCTCTTTGCGTCTGCCACCTTCAGGAGATACTCGATCGGCCTCAGGCCCAGGTATCTCAGCATCTGGCCAGGATGAAGAAGGATGGTTTGGTGGAGGCCAGCCGATACCAGAACTGGATGATCTACTCACTACCCAAGAAGGCGCCGCAGGCCCTCCAGGCCCACCTTCGCTGCCTCCAAGACTGTGTTCAAACCGAACCAATCTTCAAAAGCGACGTGGCTGCCTTAAAGAAGCTGAAGTTGGATTGCGATCGAATTGACGCCGCGATCCAGGAAAAGTGCCCAGCATCTAATGCTGCAGCGCGATAGCTTCGTTGCTGTGTAAATGTCCCGCGTATTGGGAGGCCATGCGCCTGCAAAAACAAGCGCGATTCCCCATGGCGATTTACTGGGGCGCAGAGGGCTTCCTCCTCTACAATGACGCTTGGCGCCCCATTTTGGGCAACAAGCATCCGGATGCTCTCGGAAAATCCGCGTATGAGGTCTGGCCTGAAATCTGGGCAGCGATCAACCCCTTGTTTGAAAGCGTGCGCTCCACGGGCGAAGCCACATGGCGATCCGACGAACTTCTGCCCATGCATCGTTATGGCTACACGGAAGAATGCTACTTCGATTACACCTTCAACCCAATTGTGGGCGCCTCGGGGCAAGTAGAAGGTATCCTTAACGTCGTCCAGGAAACCACGAGTCGCGTCCTGAATGAACGACGAACGAATTTACTCCGCGAGCTGGCCGCATGTGCGACATCGGCAACCACGGAGAAAGGTGCCTGCGATTTGATTGCCGTGGCCCTAAGTGGTGATTCCAAGGACATACCTTTCGCGCTGCTCTATTCGAGGCCCGGTGACGGAAGCACCACGACGCTGGTGTTTTCAACCGGACTGGCCCCAGATAATCCCCTGTTGGCGGCGTGGAATAGCGAACCCGCCCGATCCACGTGGCCATTGGACGAAGCCCATCGGCTCCAAAAGCCCTTGTTGGTAAAAGACCTCGCGGACCGCTTCGGAAAACTCGTCACGGGTTGCTGGCCAGAGCCCGTGTCCCAAGCGGTCATTCTGCCGGCCACGGTGCCGGGGCACAACGGAGCCGAATTGTCTCTCATCCTTGGGATCAATCCCCGCAAGGCATTCGACGCGGAATATCAGCGCTTCCTTGATTTGGTAATTGCACACGTCACTAGCATCTTGGGTAGTGCGCGGGCCCACGAACAATTGGAAATCGTGCTGAAGAGCATCACGGATGGTTTTGCTGTCCTCGACAAGAATTGGAAATACACCTACTTCAGCGATCAGGCGGTAAAGATCGTTGGAAAGCGAGCAGAGGATCTACTCGGTAAATGTATTTGGGAGGTTTTCCCAGACGCGAGGGGCACCCCATTTTACGAGAATTATCACCGAGCGGTTGAAACCGGCAAAGCTGTCCACTTTGAGGAATATTTTGAGCCGTTGGATGCATGGCTTGAATGTCACTGCTATCCCTCCGACGCGGGATTATCGGTCTATTTTCATGAAATCACGTCTCGGAAGCGCGCCGAAATAGCTCTGGTCGAAGCGAACGCACAGTTGGCCGACCGAGCCACTCATTTGGATGCCCTGGTCAACCAAAGGACTCAAAAGCTGGTCGAAACCATCGGCGATCTTGAGGCGTTTTCTTACAGCATAGCCCACGATATGCGTGCTCCCCTTCGCTCCCTTCAAGGTTTTTCTAAAATCCTTCTGAAGGAGTTTGGACCGTCACTGGAACCCGAAGCTCAAGATTATCTATATCGAATAGCCAAATCTGCCAGTCGAATGGATAAGCTCATTCAGGATGTGCTCAATTACAGCAAGTTGGTGCGGGGAGATCTCTCCTCGGAACCGGTGGACTTGGAAGCCCTCGTAAAGGGCATACTGGACACCTACCCCATGTTTGCCGTGGAGAGTGCGGACATACAAGTAGAGGGGATTCTTCCGACGGTTCTAGGGAACGAAGCCATGCTGATGCAAGTTCTCTCCAACTTAATGGGCAACGCGGTGAAATTCACCCGTACCGGAATGAAGCCCCAAATCCAGATTTGGGCAGAGGCTCGTACCTCGATGGTCAGAGTTCTTGTCAGAGATAATGGTATTGGGATCGCCTCCGACCAGCACGAGAAAATCTTTAATATTTTTCAACAGGTGGAAAAAAACGACGAAGGGACAGGAATCGGATTGGCCATTGTCAAAAAATCTGTCGAAAGAATGGAGGGAAAGGTTGGCGTTGAGTCCTCCCTTGGGCATGGCAGCACTTTTTGGATTGAATTAAAGCCCGCGTAACTCAAAACATATGATCTTGAAACCGGTTCTTTACGCGGAAGATGAAGAAAATGACGCCTTCTTTTTAAAAAGAGGATTCAAGCAGGCTCAGATCCCCAATACGTTGATCGTCGTCCCGGACGGTCAAGCCGCCATCGACTATTGCGCGGGTGTCGGGCCGTTCGCGGATCGTTCCCAGCATCCATTGCCTCAACTCGTTCTTCTTGATCTCAACATGCCCAAAAAAACAGGGATGGAAGTTCTCCAATGGATACGGCATCAGCCGTCAATATCCACTCTTCCTATCGTCATATTGTCGTCGTCAACGCAAGACGAGGATATTCACCTGGCCTACTCTCGTGGCGCGAACGGATACTTAGTCAAACCTTCCGATCCTGACGAGTTGAAAGTTATGGTCAGCGGAATTGCGGAGTTTTGGTTGAAGCAAAATCGACTAGCTCAGAAACCAGTGAGCAGTCCTCCGTCGAGTAAGCGACCTGATTAGCTAAACGGTTGACAGCGTACAAGCGCTTCGAGGCGCATTGCCATGCCTATTGCGGGCATCCGTGCATTACGCTTGCTTGTAAATCACATTTAGAATCTACGGATGAGAGTGGAAGCGGGCCCCGATGTAGATTGGCACGCTCGGTGCGAAACGGAGGACAATGAAAACACCCTTCCTTTTCTTGACCGCCGCAGCGGCGTGTTGCGTCCTCAGCGCTCCCCTGACGAGTCGAGCGGCAGATGCCGATAACTCTAGCAATAACGTGGTTGATCGTAGCGCCGATGCGAAGACCCCTGAATCGCAATCCAATGCTGATGCCGATGTGGCCGTAACTCGCGCTATTCGGAAAGCAATTATTCACGATTCATCGCTCTCCGTTTACGCCCACAACGTCAAGATTATCACAACGAAGGACCATCAAGTTTTTCTGCGCGGGGCAGTCTCGTCTTCGGATGACTGCAGCAAGATCGAAAGCCTCGCAAAACAGAATGCCGGAGATTATCCGGTTCAAAACCAACTGTCGGTCAAAAACAAATAACTCAACCAGAATAGAAGCACCATTATGTCTAAACCTGCAGTATTTGGTATTGTCGATAACGAGTCACAAGCTCAAACCGCGGTTGCCCAGTTGGAGGCTGCCGGCTTCCTGACACCGGATATATCCGTTCTAAGCCGGGGCGCTGGGAACACTGTCGTCGATGACAGCGACCTCACTGGAACCGGAGAGCCCGTCACGGGCGGACAGCGGACCGTCGCCCACGAGAACTCAACGAAAGCACCGGAAGGCGCAACGACGGGAGGGGTAACAGGCGGCGCCCTTGGGGCGATCGCAGGGTGGCTCGTAGGTATTGGGGCGCTGGCTATTCCCGGCGTGGGCCCTTTCATCGCTGCTGGCCCAATTCTCGCTGCTTTGAGCGGGGCAGCCATTGGAGCAGCGGCGGGTGGTATCGTCGGCGGTCTAGTAGGCTACGGAATTCCGGAATACGAAGCCAAACTGTACGCGGGCTATTTGGACAAAGGGCACATCCTGATCGGGGTGCATACCATGACTTCTGAGGAATCGACCGCTGCAAAGAAAGCTTTAGAAGCGGCAGGCGCCCACGACCTGAAGGTAACCTCCGAAGTGGCCGCATCCGCCTAATTCACTTTGCCCGCATCCTTCCTTCATTGGAAGGGTGCGGCGCACGGTTCGCTTCAACGCCAAATAAAATCACTTATGCTTTACACTGTTGTCGTCGTTTTGCTCGTTCTGTGGCTGCTGGGATTCATTACGCATGTGGCCGGAGGAATGATCCACCTTTTGCTAGTCATTGCCGTCGTTGTTCTACTTTTTAACTTCATCTCCGGTCGACGCGGCCCCTGATTGGTTCGACAACGGGAGTGTGCGGGAATGCTTGCCTCGATGGCCGAGGGGAAAGACCGGTTCTAGTCCAACTCGATCTATAATGTTCTGACTAACTTCATTGATCCGAACTTCTACTCACCAAAACAAGGAATACCATGCCGACCAGCGATCCTCGTACTAAACATCACCGACCATCCTACGCTGCTCCCGCCCAGAAGCCTCCCGGACTGGAGAAAAAGATGAGTCCGAAGGCTGACCACGGTGAAAATTCGTACAAGGGTGCTGGAAAGCTCACGGGAAAAGCGGCGATTATCACGGGCGGCGACAGCGGTATTGGTCGGGCGGTCGCAATTGCCTTTGCGCGCGAGGGCGCCGACGTTCTCATCTCGTACTTAAGCGAACATGAGGACGCCAGAGAGACAGCACGGTGGGTGGAATTGGCTGGCGGCAAGGCGGTCTTGATGGCGGGCGACATCGGTTCGGAGAAGCACTGCAAAAAAATCGTCGCTCGGGCCGTAAAGGAATTCGGCCACCTCGATATTTTGGTGAACAATGCCGCGTACCAGCGCAATTACGCGCAGCTAGAAGATATTTCCAGCCACGAGTTCGACAAAACAATGAAAACGAACATCTATGCGATGTTCTATCTCTGTCAGGCCGCAGTGCCTCACTTGAACAAGGGCGGTTCGATTATCAACACTTCATCGATCCAATCGGATTCGCCCACGCCAGGGTTGCTCGCCTACGCCACGACCAAGGGAGCGATATCTAATTTCACAGCAGGCTTGGCCGGCCTCCTGGGGAAACGTGGCATACGTGTCAATAGCGTAGCCCCGGGTCCAATCTGGACACCGCTCATTCCTTCGACCCTACCTCGTAAGAAAGCCAAGAATTTTGGGAAGCAGACGCCCCTCGGCCGTGCCGGACAGCCTGCCGAACTCGCACCTGCTTACGTTTTGTTGGCTTCCGACGAGGGGAGCTACATGACGGGAGCCATTGTTCCCGTCACCGGTGGCGAACCGATCCTGTAGCGGGGCTCTAGTTCCCCTTGATCTCGGGAGCGACCGAACCGTGGTTTAGCAGCGAGACCAGAGCGACGCCTCCAATAGTATTTCCCAAAAGGGTGGGAGCGACAAAATAGGCGAAGTAGTCTCGTAGATTCGAGAAGCCCGAAAGAACCGCATAGGCGCCTTCCGTCGATCCAGCGACGATATGGGACAGTTGAGCCAGTCCAACGACATAGGTGATAAGGAGAATCGCCAGTAACCGGGCGGACTTGGCGCTGGGTAAAATCCAGACCATGAGCGCGATCAGCCAACCCGCTAAAATCGCCCGCAAAACTACAATCCAGAACGAATGATTAATCGATTGTTGAGCCAAGGATTTAAGTGCTGAAACCATTTCAGGCGGAAACGTAGAATGGATCAGCAACATCGAGGCGAAGATCCAAGTGCCCAGAAGATTAACGGTCAACACGATCAGCCATAGCCGCCCTGTTAGGAGCAGCGTCTTTAAGTCACGGTGGATGAATATAGGCAAAACTGCAGTGAGCGTGCTTTCGGTGAAAAGCTGCTGGCGTCCCAGCACGACAAACACAAAGCCAATACTGTAGCCGAAGCTGTCGATCGCGTGACGCCAGACCGCATCGGGAAGGCTCGCGTGTAGCAGCGCTTGGGTGAGAAACGAAAATCCCATTGATAGACCGGCCGCGAGCCCCGACAGAACGAGCGCACCGGACGTGCGGGTAAGTTCAAGTTCACCATCCTCGCGAATGATTTCATGAATGACGACGGCCCGGGGCGAGGAATGTTGATCCGCTACCTCCTGCTCATTTTGGTCCAGATGTGAAACCTCGTGATCCTGGCGTCTGCTTGAGGGCTTCGCCCGCGGCGTTTTCATGCTTCTGGAGTTGAACTTTCGAGGCCAAGGTTAAAGCCCGCATCAGACTTTTCGACTTGGTTCAACGTAGCCTTCGATTTTTCCATCAGCGGCCGGAAAGGTGAATACCAAGCTTGTCGTTCGAGCCATTCCTTGCTCTGGGCTCCGGTTTTTCTCATTTCCGACTGCCCCTTGGGAAAAAAGGCCGCAGCGGTCTGCATCGCCAACGCGAACAATTCGGGAAACTGACTCTGAGCGAGAGCAGCCAGCTTCATGGTCGAAGGGAAGACCAATTCATTGTCGCCATTTCGTACGGCCTCAAGAATTCGCTTCGCGGCGTATTCCGCAGAAACCGAGAGCCCCGGGACAGAATCTCCCAGCGCGAACCAGGCATATTCACTCTCATGATCGCCCTTAATGACGGCTTGGATGGGAGATCCTGTCCGCATGAGGCCGGGAAAGACCGTCGTGACGATGATGCGGTCTCTCCGAAGCTCGGAGGCGAGGGTCTGCGAAAGTCCGGCCAAGGCGAACTTCGCCGCACAATAGGTGCTCATGTGTGGGACGGCTATTTTGCCGCCGATGGAACAAATGTTGGCGATGCGGCCACCGGTTGTTTTCCAGCGCTTGAGCAGATTCTGAGTAACGTTGACAACGGCGTGAAGCTGCAGTTCCAAGAGGGCCGAAAAATCAGCGGAGTCCATCGACGCGAAGGGACCGACCACAATCGTTCCTGCATTATTGATGACAATATCGATAGGGCCATAGGACGCTTCCGCCTCAGTGAACGCCGATTCAACCTCGGCTGGCACGGTCATGTCGCAGGGGACGATGGAAGGTATTCGCCCTGTACGTTCCTGGAGCATCGACTGCGCCCGGCCCAACTCCGCTTTGTCGCGCGCAAGCAGGGTTACATTAGCGCCTTGTTTGAGAAATTGCTCCGCAATGGCCATGCCGAGCCCACGTGATCCGCCTGTAATTACGACCGAGCGCCCTCTGATTGAATAGGCTGTAGGCCAAAGCCTCAAAGCAAGCGCCGCGACGCCCAGCAGAGTGGCAGCTCCGCTCCTCTTTTTAAGTAGAAATCCTGCGGCTGCCATCGTTGAAAGGATCGACAGCTCTTTCCGTAGGCCTTTATTCATGAGGGTGTTCCAACTAGGCTCGCGATTCCTTGAACGACTTGCCGATGTCGATGACGAAGCGATATCGAACATCGCTTTCGTTGACGCGCTTGAATGCATCGTTGATCCGCTCGATCGGAATAAGCTCAACCTCAGGAACGAGGTTATGTTTCCCGCAGAAATCGAGCACTTCCTGGGTTTCCGCAATGCCGCCGATAAGTGAGCCGGCAATGTTCCGCCGATGAAAGGCGACTTCGCTGTTATCAGTAGGAAGAGCAAAGGGCGTGAGGCATCCGACGATCGCCAAAGTGGCATCTTTCTGCAGCAGCGGAACGTAGGGATTGATGTTGTGAGCGCTGGGAATGGTGCTGAGCATGAAATCGAATTTCAGTTCGAGTTCCTTCATGGCATCCTTGTCGGTTGAAAGCACAAACCTCTTCGCCCCAAAGCGGAGAGCATCCGCACCTTTTTCCGGGGTGCGGCTAATCACAGTGACGTAGGCACCCATGGCAGTCGCGAGTTTGGTTGCCATGTGGCCGAGTCCACCAAATCCGATGACCGCGACATGATCGCCTTCTTTAACCTTCCAATGGCGTAGCGGGGAATAGGTGGTGATGCCGGCGCAGAGGATCGGGGCAACGGCGGCCACTTCGAGGTTCGTGGGTACCTTTAGAACAAAATGCTCCTTCACCACAACCATCTGGGAATAGCCACCGAAGGTGTTGGTTTTATCCGGCTTCATTGGACCGTTGTAGGTCATCGTGCAGCCGTGAGGCCCCTCGCAATATTGTTCCTCTCCCTCATTACACGGATTGCAGTGGAGGCAAGAGTCAACCATACATCCCACGGCCACAACTTCTCCCACAGCGAATTTGGTTACAGTGGTGCCGATGGCTGTCACGCGGCCAACAATCTCGTGACCGGGCACGCAGGGATAGTTGGTATTCAGCCACTCGTTTCGAGCTTGGTGGATGTCGGAGTGACAGACGCCGCAATAGAGAATATCTATCTGGACATCCTCTGCACCGACGTCACGGCGCTCGACGGTTAAGGGTCCGAGAGAGGTGAAGGAGTGGTTGTTACCGTAGGCAGCAATTTTTGGCATAAGTCTTTCGGATTAAGGTTTGAGAACGACCTTGATACAGCCGTCCTTTTTATCGCGAAATGTTTTGTAGAGTTCCGGACCGTCTTCGAGAGGACGTTCATGGGTGATGACGAAGGAGGGATCGAGCTTGCCTTCTTCGATCGTCTTTAGGAGCGGGGCAAGGTACCGTTGGACGTGCGTCTGGCCCGTCCGCACAGTGAGGCCCTTGTTCATGAGCGCGCCGAAGGGGATTTTGTCGAGCAGTCCGATATACACGCCGGGCACGGAGAGAGTGCCGCCCTTGCGGCAGGCCATGATAGCTTGACGCAGGGCACCTGGACGATCCGTGGAAAGCTTTACCGCCATTTTTGCCGTATCGACGACCTTTTCGAGTGCATTGGTCCCGTGCGCTTCCGCGCCAACAGCATCAATGCAGCTATCAGGTCCCCGCCCTTTAGTCATCTCCTTTAGGCGCTCGGAGGCGTTATCACTCGTGGTGTCGATCGTTTCCGCACCGCCCGCCCGCGCCATGGCCAGGCGTTCCGGCACGTCATCAATGGCAATAACCCTTCCGGCGCCGAGCATCTTTGCGCTCCGGATTACCATCTGGCCAACCGGGCCGCAGCCCCAGACCGCGACCGTGTCACCGGACTGAATATTTGCATTCTCCGCGGCCATGTAGCCGGTGGGATAGATATCGGAGAGGAACAGCACTTTCTCGTCAGGAAGATCGCTCTCGATTTTGATCGGTCCGACATCTGCATAAGGAACCCGGAGCAGCTCAGCCTGGCCACCGGCATACCCACCCAGCATGTGTGAATATCCAAAGAGTCCGGAAGGCGAGTGTCCCATGGCCGTTTCGGCTTGCTCGTGATTCGGGTTGGTGTTGTCGCAAAGAGAAAAGAGGGTTTGCTCGCAGAACCAACATTTCCCGCAGGCGATTGTAAACGGAACCACCACGCGGTCGCCTTTCTTCAGCTTTGTCACGGAGCTACCGACTTCCTCGACGATTCCCATTGGTTCGTGCCCAAGAATGTCGCCATCTTTCATGGTCGGCATTAGTCCATCGTAGAGATGCAGATCGCTGCCGCAGATAGCCGTGGCCGTTATGCGGACCACAATATCGGTGGGTTGCTCAATTGTTGCGTCAGGGACTTGGTCGCAACGTACGTCTTCTTTGCCGTGCCAAACGAGTGCTTTCATGGCATCGACCTGCAGCTTTCATTCCCGCAATCGCGGAGAAAAGAAAAGTGAAGAGTGCGCCTCTAAAACTAAATTAGTGATGACCCGCTCCGATGAGCATTAAGACTCACTGAGGGTGCAAAAAGCAAACAGGCACTTGCAAAACTGGCTACGCTTTAATGCGCTGAATGCTTGAGTCCTAGGCTTTCAATTGGATATCTCTGCCACGACATGGGAGCCGTGGCCTGCCCTCCGGTCAGGTGTGGTCGCATCTCACGAAATCTGACTCCGCAAAGACCTCGCCGTTTAAGTTATTCCTCCTCACTCACCACCCCAGCTTGATAAACCAGACATAGACGGAGACGATTCCGTCAAGAGCTAACCGGCGTCTTGCCATAGTCTGCTGATGGCCAAGAAACGTGACGATCGGATACAGACCGAACTTATAAATGCTGCTTTGGCCGCTTCTCCAAGAAAGGGTTTAATATGCGACTCGCTTCGCTATCCGGATAAATCACTCATATCAGGTCTGGGTTGTACCCCGCATGCCTACCACTCGGGCCAAAGCCTACGTGAACATTTCCATCGCACCTTTGTAGCTGCATAGGGCACCATCTTACGCCGCTAAGAGACCGGCAGATCGGTAGCCATCGATTAATTTGTCATACAGCGAAACATCCGAGCGACTGCGCGCCATGAGCTGAGCGCCGGCGACGGCGGAAAAGATCGCACGCGCTCGGCCTTCGCTTTCCTTGGGGCGGACAACCTTCGCGGCGGAAAGCACCTTGCTCAACCACGCCACATTTACGTCGGCGAAAATTCGGACCTCTTTCTTTACCGGATCCGGTAGGTCATCGACCTCGGCGGCCATAAAGCTGCAAAGGCACAAGCGATTGTCGTTCTCAAGCGCAGTGCGAAAAGTCTTCGGATACTTGCGCAGGGCCTCGATCGGACTGGCTGATCCGGCAAGCAGTGCGTCAAGCGCAGCTCCTGCGTCCTCCCAGTAGCGTTTTGCCACGGCAGAGACGAGGTCAGCCTTGCTAGGGAAGTGGTGGTGGATGCTGGCGCTTTTTATTCCCACCTCTTTCGCGAGATCGCGAAAGCTCAAGCCAGCGTATCCGTGCGCCTGAACGCTACGGCGGGCCGCATCCATGATTTTTTGTTTGGTATCCATTGCAGTAAACCTACCTGACACTAGATAGGCCTTGACGGAGAAAAAGCAAGTAGTAGGGTGACGACCAACCTACCTGCCGTCAGGTAGGCATCTGAAAGTCCAAAGAAAGCAATTTATGAAAACCGAATCCACCAATCCTATTCACTACCTCGACGCCACCGCGCTGGCCGAACTCATCAAAACCAAACAGGTCTCTTCGCGTGAAGTCGTCCAAGCACATCTGGACCGCATCCGTGAAGTGGATCCAAAAATCAACGCCATTGTTACCCTCTCGACTGAAGAAGCGCTGAAGTCTGCAGACGCGGCTGATAAGGAGGTCGCGAGCGGTTCCAAAGTCGGTCCTCTCCACGGCGTGCCTTTTACCGCGAAAGACTCGATCGATAGCGCGGGAGTGCTCACCCAGCGGGCCTCCCCCATCTTTAGGGGCCGTCGCCCTGGGACAGATGCGACCAGCATCGCCCGGTTGAAGAGCGCTGGGGCAATCCTACTTGCGAAGACTAACCTTCCTGAGTTTTCCTACTCTACCGAAACCGACAACCTGCTTACCGGAAGAGCGAACAATCCTTGGAACCTTGATCGCACTCCGGGTGGCTCAAGTGGTGGTGAATCCGCGGCCATTGCAGCCGGTATGTCGCCGCTGGGACTTGGCACCGACCTCGCGATCTCCATCCGCGGGCCGGCCGCTAACACCGGCATCATCGGTTTGAAAGCCACCCATGGTCGCATTCCCATGACAGGAATTTGGCCGCGGGTGCCACGCCGTAACTGGCATGTCGGGCCCATGGCTCGAAGTGTCCGAGACATCGCGTTGGCGTATTCGTTATTGGTCGGGCCGGATGGCGCTGATGGGTTTTCCACGACTCCGCTTGCATTTGACCTGGGAGTAGGAGCTGCCCCTAAACGCCCGCTGCGGGTCGGCTGGTTGGTTGAGCCCGGCTTTGGGCCAATCGATCCCGAAGTCGCGGCCACGGTACAGAAAGCGGCGGAGGCGCTTCACGGACAAGGCTGTGTGGTGGAGCCGGTACGCATTCCCGCATTAGAGAAGGAGAATGCGCTGGAAATCTTCTGGCAGTTGCACGTGATGGAGGTAAAGCCCGCCTTCGCGGAGGTAACATCCGGTCACGAAGGCCAAATGTTTAACATGTCCAAGTTCATGCTGAGCCAACCCGACACCTCGATGGTCGACTTCGTTCGGGCCGAACAAGCAGCCGAGCGATTAAGGGATGGCTATGCCGACTACTTCCAACGCTTCGATGCGCTGTTATGTCCGGTGCTTCCTATTCCCGCCCACGCTCATGGGCTCTCGGAGTTTTTCATCAACGGACAGACGGTGCCCGCAACGCATAGCCTTAGCGCGACCGTTGCCCTAAACGTAACCGGACTTCCCGGGCTTTCGATCCGATTCGGCACTAGCAATGACGGTTTACCAATCGGCGTGCAATTGGTGTCGAGTTGGTACTCCGAATCAACGATCCTGCATCTTGCCTCGCTGCTTGAGGCCGTCAGCCCGGTTCGCGATCTCCATCCGAACATCTAACCGCAGTCAAACTCTGTACCCCAGCAGCGCTTGGCTGCTGGGTGAACGTGGGCCGTCGGCTGAACGCCGAGTAGGGAAGCGTTCGCAGCCTCACGCTCTTGATCCGGGTTCTCAATTCATCGGACACGACGTTGTACTCTTTAAACACGGCCTCAACGCGAAATGCCGTGGAACGCGACCAATCTGGGTTCGCTTCATGCATTGTACGGATGGAGTTTTGAATAGGGCCGAGCAAATTCGGAGGTGCCTTGGACATTTCTCACGTAGGCACGGAACGCGCTTCTCCTGTGGCCTGAATCCCCAGACCGATTCAATCCCTGACCTTGGAGATGCGATTTGTATCAATGGGTTGCGTCGAACATGAGATTTCGCGGCTGTCCGCGATGGCCTGGAAAGCATGGACAGTCAGAAACAACTAAAATCCGTCTCTTTTACTACCGCCATTCAAGGCGTGGAGCTTTACGGTCTCGTCTTGGTCACCCTTGAAGGCCAAATCGTGACATGGAATAACGGAGCTGAGCAACTACTCGGATACTGCGAATCGGAGGTCGTCGGCCAGAATTTTTCACTTTTCTTCACGCCCGAGGACCGGGCCGCGCAGGTTCCGGAGAAGGAATTGGCCAAAGCCTCCAGCACTGGCTTTGCGTATGACGATCGGTGGCATCTCAGCAAAAACGGAGCCCGCATTTACGTGAACGGAGGTCTTTGCCTGTTGAAAGACGCCAATGGCGAGCCCATGGGCTTCGTCAAAATCGTCCGTAGTCAGACTGAGAAGAAACGCCATCTGGACGAGATCGAAGACCTCAAGACGATTATCGCAACGACAGACGATTTTGCCTACATCTTCGACCGTGAGGGACGATTCCTCTACGCTAATGCTGCTTTGCTTAAGGTCTGGGCAAAGACGCTGGATCAAGTGATCGGCAAGACATGCTACGACCTCGGCTATCCCACCTGGCACGCCGACATGCACATGCGGGAGATCAAGGAGGTTATCCGGACCCGCAAGCCCATTCGGGGCGAGGTTCCTTTTACCGGGGACAGCGGCATTTCCGGCGTGTAGGACTATATTTTCAATCCCGTCCTGAGGGATAACGGTGAAGTGGCGATCATTGTCGGCACGACCCGGGATATCACCGAACGCAAGCGGTCGGAAGAAAAGCTCGCTCAGGCTCGCCGTGAATTATCCGACCGGGCCACGCACCTGGACGCCTTGGTTCAAGAACGGACTCAAAAGCTGGTCGAAACCATCGCCGAGTTGGAATCGTTTTCCTATAGCATCTCCCATGATCTTCGGGCGCCTTTGCGCGCTATGATGGGCTTCGCGAGTATCCTACGCGCCGACTACGGTCCGCAGTTGGACGCTGAGGCAAACCGTTATTTGGAGAGGATAAGTTCTGCCAGCCGTCGCATGGACGAACTGATCCAGGATGTGTTGAGCTTCAGCCAAGTCAGCAGGGGCGAGTTGACCCTGGAGCGAATCGAACCGGAAAGACTAATTTACGACATCGTCAGCACGTATCCGCACCTGGCTCCATCACACGTGACCATAATTGTGGCTCCGTCGCTTCCCGCGGTGATGGCTAATGAGTCCGCTCTCACGCAATGCGTGGCAAATCTGCTCGGCAACGCGGCAAAGTTCGTGGCTCCTGGCGTGATGCCCCACATCAAGATATGCGCTGAAACCGAGGATGGTTTCGTCCGCCTACTATTCCGCGACAACGGCATCGGCATTGCACCGGAAAACCTCACCAGCGTATTTGAAATTTTTAAGCGAGCGACCCGCGACCACGAGGGCACGGGGATTGGCCTTTCGATCGTGAAGAAAGCGGTGGAGCGCATGGGTGGAACCGTGGAGCTGGAATCCGAACTCGGACATGGTTCCGTGTTCTCCCTAAAGCTCAAGGCTGGCTAGACAAATCGACGCCTGAGACGTTGACAATGGCCTGCCACGCGGCTTCCTGGGTGGCGCGATCATCATGCAAGTCCGGGTGGAGCTGCACCTCAATCGGGCCTGAGAACTTTCCTTGAGTCGAGGCGAAGAATTGCCCTGAGACGTCGGTTCCAAACTCCGACGCCTGGAGGTACCGACGGGCCGCCGTCTCCGGCGTCTGATTCAAGCTCGGAATGAGCTTCACCAGTGGAATCATCAGATACTTCAACGCCGGGCCAGCGTTTCGCATCACCTTGGTGTCGGCCGCCCCACCGGGCGATACGACAGCCATGCCGGAGGGCAACCGCCGGGCCAGTGCCGCGACCCACCAAGCGATGATAAGCTTCGCGTCAGCATACGCATTGTTGGGCACGTACTTCACGTTCGGCCCATGCACGCCGCTCTCTTCCTGATGACTAACCCCTACGTCACGGGCACCGTGCAAGAAACGGCCGCTCACCGCGGTTTCCTCGGGAAGTCCCAGCCTTCCTAGAGGAGTCATAGCTTTGACCACGCCGATTATTTCTCGTATTGCTCCTTCAGAAAAACACGATCAAGAATGGGGGTGTCCGTCGCACCTGGAGACAGGGTGTTGACGCGGATTTTCCGATCCTTTAGCTCAACGGCCCACGATCTTGAGAAAGACGTAATGGCCGCTGTTGATGCGGCATAGGTGCTTCGCCCAGGGGAAGCTTTGACGTGGCCGGTGGCAGCCACCAAAATAATCGAGCCGCCATTTGTCATAAGAGGGAGTGCCTTCTGCACGGTGAAGAAGACGCCGCGCGCATTTGTTCCAAAAGTCTTGTCAAAATCATCGCCGTGACGGACTCGATTAGGGTCGTTTCGACAAAAGCGGCGTTGGCCACGACTATATCCACGGCGCCTTTCTCCGTTCGGACAGTCTGATAAAGCTGGTCCAAATCTTCAAGATCAGCCACGTCGCCTCTCACGAATGATTCGCCATGACCCCATTTCGATTCCTGCTCCGCGGATAAGGAGGTGTCCCGGAGGGAACGTAAAAGCCCGAGTCCATCCAGGACCTCGAGCACCCACTCAAAAAAAGGTTTGCCCTATCCTGATGGTAAACAAATAACGCAAGCGGCTGCTCGCAAAGCGTGCTTCTAGCGACTGCCTGGCGTCAGATAGGAGAAGAATCTTGATCCAGAACCTCACGCACCTTGTTGGCTAGTGCTGTCGGAGTGAATGGCTTTTGCAGCAGTGTCACTCCTTCGTTCAGCATGCCTTGGTGGACGATGGCGCTCTCGGTGTAGGCCGAGGTAAAAAGAATCTTGGTATGGGGATAAATCGCCCGAATACGGTCAGACAATTCTTTCCCGTTCATGTGGGGCATAATGAGATCGGTGAACAACAGATCGATGTGACCGATGTTCCGCTGCTGCTTCAGGTTCATGGCCTCAATGCCATTTACGGCCGTTATGACGGTGTAGCCTAGGCGTCTTAATAAGGTAGCCGACATTTCAAGCAGAGACGAGTCGTCCTCGGCCAGCAGAATGGTTTCGGTGCCACGGGGCAGGCCGGGAGATTTAGCTCGGGGGGCGGATGACTGAGGCTGCTGTTCGACCAGGGGAAGATAGATCTTGAAGGTCGATCCCCGACCGACCTCGCTATACACATTGATGTGGCCGTTGCTCTGCTTGAGGATGCCGTAACAGGTGGCTAGCCCAAGCCCCGTTCCCTCTCCTACGCCTTTGGTGGAGAAAAAGGGCTCAAAGACCCGTGCTTTCACTTCATTGCTCATCCCGACACCTGTGTCCGTGATCGCGATCCTGACGTACTCTCCCGGCTTCAGGCCCGTAAAGGGCCTGACGAAATCCTCGTCGAGTTTGATATTCGCGGTTTCTACGGTGAGTTTGCCTCCGTTGGGCATGGCATCGGCGGCGTTCATGACTATGTTCACGATGACCTGTTCCATCTGGCTTGGATCGATTTTTACCATTTTTAGTCCGATGGCAGGAACGATCTGCATATCTACCTCTTTCCCCGCCAAATGCTGCAAAGTGCCGGCCAGGCGGGCGAGGACCTGATTCAGATCGAGGATTTCGGGTTGAAGGATTTGTTTTCGTCCATAGGCGAGGAGTTGGCGGGTCAAGGCGGTAGCTCGATCGGCGGCGTTGCGGATTTCCTGCGCAGTCTTAACCAGCGGATCGTCTGGGGGAAGGTCATTGATCAGCAGTTCGCTCTGGCCGATAATGGCGGTAAGAATACTGTTAAATTCATGGGCCACGCCACCGGCGAGTTTGCCCACCGTTTCCATCTTTTGGGATTGAAGCAAATGATCCTCCAGCTTCTTGCGTTGGAAAAATTGTCCAATTTGGTTGCCGAGGGCCGTTGCGATAAGCAGTAGACCATCATCGGGCGCCCGGGGCTCACGGCTAAAAAGTTCAACGACGGCATAAACCTCATTCTTGATCAGGATGGGGAATCCAAACGCGCCGTGCAGGCCAGCTTTGCGGGCCGCGGGCGATCGAGGAAAATTGGCATCCTGAACGACATCTAGAATCCATGCTGGTTTGGCGCCTTCCCAGACCCGCCCCGGTAAGCCGATACCACGGGCAAATGTTATTTGCCGGCTGGCCTCTTCGAAATCATCGACCTGAAGGCTCGGCGCGCTCCAAAGTGTGGCATTACGCAACACGTCCCGGCTGGAATCGATGATCCATAGTCCTGCCGCATCCCAATCGAGATTTTCGCAAAGCGTCTGGAGAATTTTCGGTTTCGCCTGTTCCAGAGTGGACAGTTCGGCCAGCACAAAACTCATGGCGTATTGGACATTCAATTTCTGCTGATTCTTTTTGTGCTCGGTGATGTCCGTAGCAATTCCCGTGAGGCGAATCACTTTGCCGGCGGCATCCCGAACGGGAAAGCCGCGACCATGGATACATCGCTCTTCACCGTCGGGGCGGTAGATTAGAAATTCGGTGCTCGCGTTTGCAGTGCCGTTCCCGAGGCTGGAGAAGAGCGTGAACACACGTTCGCGGTCCTCGGCCGGTATTGCTTCAGCCCACTGGCTCGGATGGGAATATAGGCTTTCGGCGGAACGTCCCCAAATGACTTCATACGCTGGACTGACATAAAGCACCTGTCGCATATCGGGCGAAGTCATCCAAAACATGTCGGTGATATTTTCCGCCATTTGACGGAATTTTTCATCACTTTCACGCAAGGTTCCCTCCGCGTTTTTGCGCACAATAATTTCTTCGCTTAATTCACTCGTACGCTCCTCAACCTTACGTTCGATAACTTCATTGACGGTCTCTAGTTGCGCTTGACGATTGGCTACTCCCCGCATCTCCTTGAGGTTTTGTCCGATGGCAAGCAGCAAGAAGATGTCTTCGAACGCAATCCAGCCCACATGTTCCAGCGCGCGCCATGCACTGGGGACCAGCACTCCGAAGAGCGATTGCGGCCAGTACAAGCCACGAGCGAAATGATCGACCGCCGCGACCACTGACGCGGTAAGTAGGACTCTCCGATCACGATAAAAGGCGAGAAAAGCCAATGCACCAAAATATTGAAAATGCGTTTCGATGCGTCCGCCCGTGAGATGAATAAGTAACCCGCACGACAACATCTGCCCCACCGCGATAACGTGGCGGGTCAAAACCGATCCCGGACGCATGATCGCCATGAATATGGGAAACCCGGAGATCATACCTCCCAAAAAAATCGCGGCCCATACATTGATATGGGTGTGGCTATACTGACCATCCCACGCCTTGGGCGAGATCCATAAAGCCGCCACAATTCCGGCCAGCCATTGAACCCCCATCAGCCAAGCGAACCTACGATCAGTTACCTTGTGAGTGGCCTTAAGCTGTTCCTCAAAAATAGTCTCTGCCCGGTGTGTAACGGGTTTATCCAGATTCAAGCTAGGAATCAGCGTGTGCATGCGGGGCTCTTCACGCTGCTTTTGGAATTAGGATCGAGCAATGAGCAGCCAAACACCGGCGTTACTATCACGGCAACCGTTTCGTGATGGAGCAAATTTGTGACGGCTGAAAGCCCCTCATTGTCCCCGTAGTGGCCACGGGAAGATGTAATTCCTCCGCTGAAAAGCAATTTTCCGTGAACGTCATAGAGGACAACGTGTCCCGACGTTGTCACTTGGAAATACCCCGCTTCAAGACCGTCCTCATCGGCTCGCACCGTGACCCCCGGAATCGCCTCGGCACTTCGCCATAAATCAGTGTGCAGCCAATTCTCGCGACTTCCCTTTGGTTGAAGGAAAACGACGCTTGCATCCACCTTTTTCTGGCAGTGGGTCATGAGCACCGACAATTCCTCGATGCTCGCTCGCGTGCAGGGACAATCTGGATGGGCAAACAGAACGAGCGTTGGCCGCTCCAAGGAAAGAGACATTCGACTTTGCGAAGGCCAAACACTGGGGATGCTAGTATCTTTGCCAGGGGATGAGTCGTATACCCATAAAGCCCCCGTGCCGGTGCAGATTGCCGCCAGCCAGGTCAAGGCAAGAAGCACAAGCGGCCAATTTTTCACGGGGTACTGTCCAACATCTCTCGAATTTTCCGGGAGAGGGTCGAACGGGTATAAGGTTTGGGTAAAAATTCGACGCCTTCATCCAGTACGCCTTGTTTCGTGATACCCTCGTCAGTGTAACCGGAAGTGAAGAGTACCTTGATATCGGGATAAATTGTTTTCAGCCATTCGGCCATAACTTTGCCACCCATTATCGGCATGATGATATCGGTGATGACGAGACGGATCGGTGCACCCTTGCGTTCGCGCGCTACCCGCAACCCGTCGTCACCGTTCGAGGCAAGCAACACTTCGTAACCTTGGAGTTGCAACGTATTCTGGGCGAGCTGACGCAAGGACGGTTCGTCCTCGACGAGCAGGAGTGTCTCTGTTCCACGCGGCAATAGCCGTACGGTTTTGCGGGCATCGGCGACCGGATCCACCGGCTCATCGATTCGAGGAAAATAGATTTGGAATGTGGTTCCTCGGCCCACTTCGCTGAGAACCTCGATGAAACCGCCGGATTGTTGGACGATCATTCGGCAGGTCGCCAAGCCCAGGCCGGTTCCTTTGCCCAATCCCTTGGTTGTAAAAAAGGCCTCAAACATCCGCGCCTTGACCTCCTCCGTGATACCCGTTCCTGTGTCGCCAACACTGAGCACGATGTAAGGGCCGGATTTCATCGGCGGCTGCAGGCGCGGGTCGTTTTCGGCCAGTGTGGCAGCGCTCGTTTCGATGGTAAGTGTGCCACCGCCGGGCATGGCATCTCGGGCATTGATGACAAGATTCATCAGCAGTTGCCCGAGGTAGCCGGAATCGCCCTTGATTTGCCCGAGTCCCTTCGCGCAAACCAGGCTCATTTCGGTATGTTCATCGACAACCCGTCGCAGCATCTTGTCCATGCTTTCGACCACCTCGTTGAGATTAAGGACGACGGCCTGCACGGTCTGTTTACGACTAAAAATGAGGAGTTGTTGGGTAAGGCTGGCCGCGCGCTGCGACGCGATCCGAATCTCCTCCGTGTATTTTAGGACCGCATGATCAGCGCCCAAATCCTGCTCGATCAAATCATTGTAACCGATGATAACCGCCAGGATATTATTGAAATCGTGGGCAACGCCGCCAGCAAGCTGCCCTACCACCTCCATTTTTTGCGCCTCGATGAATTGCGCCTCAAGCTTCTTTATCTTGGAAATGTCATGCGCGATTTTTGATGCTCCCACAACCTCGCCACTTCGGTTTTCAAGAGGAGAGATGCTTACAGACATATTGACGAGGGTGCCGTCTTTACGCTGCCGTACCGTGTCATAAGATGGCATAGCCTCGCCTTTCCTGATCTTTTTTAAGATTTCCTGGTATTCCAGGTAATGGTCGGGCGGAAATAAGATCGAGATGGAACGTCCCATTATCTCCTCGGCGCTGTAGCCATACTGCCGCTCCGCGCCCTGGTTCCAGTTGATGATAATGCCCTCGGTCGACATGCTCAGGAAGCTGTCGTCCGAATACTCGACGATCGCGGCCAGCCGGGAGCGTTCCTTTTCCGATGCCTTCCATTCGGTAATGTCCTCGTCGATGCCCGCATGGCGCTGGATTTCTCCCTCCTTGTTTCGGACCGGATAGCTTCGGCTTCTTATCCAGCGCATTTCCCCGTCGGGCCGCAGAATGCGATACTCCTGTTCACGTCCCTCGACATCAAAGTCCCCGTCCATGGGCCCGGCGACGCGCTCCTGATCTTCCGGGTGAATCGCTTCCTTAAGACTTTCAAAATTTTCGTATAGGCTCTGGCAAGAACGGCCCCAAAGTTTCTCGTAAGCCGGACTGACGTACAGTACTCCCGTCGTCGTGGCATTTTTTATCCAGAAGACCTGCTTGAGGTGTTCCATCAGTTCCCGGAACTGCTCAAGACTTTCGCCGTGAACCATCACCTCGGGAGGCGCGTTATTTTCTCGGCTCAATGCGGCCAAACTTTCAAGCGTCTCCGGTTGGGGGATATCGTTGACAGCCATAGTGGTAGATTATGTTGTTGCCGTGCCGGTCCTATGGGGTTTTCGCCCCATGTGAATTAGACGGACCAATGGGACGCTCTTATTCGCGGTGGGGGTGATTTCGAAACTCCTCGTATGTTCCATATTTATTTCGGTTTTGTGTTTGGAGAGACCCCGTCTCGTATTCAACTCGCCATCAGTGCCGCCGTTTATATTGAAATCTTGGTTTGGTTTTAGAGGGAAATATTTGAGACGAAAACCAAGCCGGTTATTATCGACTCAGTGCCGACGCGGGGCGGATGGTTCTCCGACCTTGGCAGAGTCGATCGCGAGAAAATGCGAACCGACATTGGCGAAGTGCGTTTTCGCCTGACTACCTTGTGCAAGCAACATCGCATAACTATAAATCATTGCAATACAAATATTTGCCCAATCTTCTCGATGACATAGGCGATACAACGTGTTCGTCGATCTCGTATAGAGATAGGGTGAACACCCCATGGTTAGCGCGTGTAATACACGTAAGATCATGGTGTGCCGAATGAAATAGAAGCTCTCAAGGAGCAACTAGCCCAAGCAAACGCCGAGATTGAGCGGTTGAAGTTGCATCTCAGCAACGCCACTATTCTCTTGCGAAAGGAAATGATTGGACTTAGAAAGCGTCCCGAAACTGCGTCGAGAGAATGTCCTTAAGTTTTCAACTCGCATTTCCGCCAACCAGGCAGCCGGACATACGTCAGTATTTACCCTTCGAGGGCATTGGCGGTTTCCGAAGACGCCTGGGTATCGATGGGCTGAAGGCAATGTCCCCGTGATGTACCTACTAACGGCGAACGCTGGAAGTCCGTATGCGTGAACCGGAGCTGCGCTATCTATTGTTCTAAACCGGAGTAGTGTTCAGGTGTACGAGGCGAACAGCTAAACGCATTAGCTGGAGACGCGCAAAGCTGGGTTAGCCGCGTCGGGACCTGCCGCCTTCCAGATCGGAAGGCTTTGGAGCGGGTTAAAGTGAGATTTGAACAAATAGAAAAATTATTCCATGCACGCAAACGCAACGACCCTTACCCCGGATCTTCTCCAGAAGATAAACGCCTACTGGCGCGCGGCCAACTATCTATCGGTGGGACAAATCTATCTCTACGACAATCCGCTTTTGAAACGCCCGCTGTCGTTGGCCGACGTTAAGCACATGCTCCTGGGACATTGGGGAACCACTCCGGGACAGAACTTCATTTACGCCCATCTGAATCGCGTCATCAAGAAGTATGACCTTAACATGATTTACGTCTCTGGTCCGGGACATGGCGGACCGGCGGTAGTCGGCAACACGTATCTTGAGGGCACTTACAGCGAGATTTATCCCAACATCAGCCAGGATGAGGCCGGTCTGCGAAAGCTCTTCATTCAGTTTTCATTCCCAGGTGGAATTCCGAGCCATGCCTCGCCGGAAACACCAGGGTCGATCCACGAGGGCGGCGAACTGGGCTATTCGCTCAGTCATTCCTTTGGTGCGGTATTCGATAATCCCGACCTCATCGTCGCCTGCGTGGTGGGAGACGGTGAAGCGGAAACCGGACCTTTGGCCACGGCTTGGCATTCCAATAAATTTCTCGATGCAGCGACGGACGGCGCGGTGCTTCCGATCCTTCATCTCAACGGCTTCAAAATTTCTAATCCCACGGTGCTGGCTCGCATCACCCGCGAGGAACTGGAACAACTGCTTCGCGGCTACGGATGGACGCCTTATTTCGTGGAAGGTCACGAGCCGGACCTGATGCATGAGGCCATGGCCTCGACGCTCGATCTTGCCATCGAGCAAATCAAGAAGATCCAGGAAGATGCGCGCGTCAACGGCAACGTCACCCGTCCCCGTTGGCCGATGATTGTGCTCAATTCGCCCAAGGGCTGGACGGGCCCTAAAATTGTCGATGGTCTGCAAGTGGAAGGCACCTTTCGTGCCCATCAGGTGCCGCTCTCGGATCCCGCCACGCACCCCGAACATCTCCAGATGCTGGAAGACTGGTTGAAGAGCTATCGCCCGCAGGAACTTTTTGATACCGAGGGACGCCTAATGCCTGAACTGGCCGAACTTGCCCCCAAGGGCGAAAGTCGCATGGGTTCAAATCCCCACGCGAATGGCGGCATCCTGCTGCGTGATTTGGTCATGCCCGATTTCCGTGACTACGCGGAAGCCGTTCCTACACCGGGAACGCCCGGCATTGGCGACACCCATGTGCTTGGACCTTTCCTTCGCGATGTAGCAAAACAGAACGGAAGTCATCGTAATTTCCGGGTCTTTGGTCCGGATGAAACTCTCTCCAACGGCTTGGAAGCCCTCTTTGAAGTAACCAAGCGTCAGTGGGAAGGCGAAACCGTCGCGAATGACGAATTTCTGGCACCAGCGGGAGGCGTAATGGAAATGCTCAGTGAACATCAGTGCGAGGGCTGGCTCGAAGGCTATTTACTCACGGGACGGCACGGACTGTTCAATTGCTACGAGGCTTTCATTCACATCGTCGATTCGATGTTCAACCAGCACGCCAAATGGCTCAAAATTACATCGCATCTGCCGTGGCGTCGAAAGATCGCATCACTCAACTACCTGTTGGCCTCGCATGTCTGGCGTCAGGACCACAATGGCTTCACGCACCAGGACCCTGGCTTCATCGACCATGTCGTGAACAAGAAGGCCGAAGTTGTGCGCGTCTACTTGCCGCCCGATGCCAATTGCCTTCTCTCGGTGATGGATCACTGCCTCAGAAGCCGTCATTACGTCAACGTCGTGATCGCGGGAAAACATCCGTCACCCCAGTGGTTGACGATGGACGCCGCTGTGAAGCACTGCACGGAGGGAATCGGCATCTGGCAGTGGGCCAGCAACGACCAGAGTGGTGAACCTGACGTGGTCATGGCCTGCTGTGGCGACGTGCCTACGCTTGAGACGCTCGCCGCCGTCTCCATCCTTCGCGAACACCTGCCGGAATTGAAAGTCCGCGTGATCAATGTGGTCGATCTCATGAGATTGCAGCCGGAACTTGAGCATCCGCACGGGCTGAGTGACGACGATTTCGATGAGCTTTTCACCAAGGACAAGCCCGTCATTTTCGCCTTCCACGCTTACCCTTGGCTGATTCATCGCCTGTCTTACCGGCGCACCAATCATGTCAATATTCACGTCCGTGGTTACAAGGAGGAAGGCACGATCACAACCCCGTTCGACATGACGGTGCTGAACGACCTGGATCGCTTTCACCTCGTGATGGACGTGATCCATCGTTCGCCCCAAACCGGCAGCAAGGGAGCCTACCTGAAGCAGCAGCTTCAGGATAAGCTGGTCGAGCACAAGCAATACATCGACAAAAATGGTCAGGACATGCCCGAAGTCCGGAACTGGAAGTGGAGCAATTCCAAGTGATCACTTCGCTGACACCGCGGCGGCGCGGATGAGGCAATAACCATGGACAGAATATCTCTCTATCCGCTGCGCTTTGAACCGATATATCAATATCGGCTTTGGGGTGGCAGGCGTTTGGCCAGTCTCCTCTCCACCCCGTTGCCCGACGATGAACCCATTGGTGAAGCTTGGATTCTCAGCGACCGTGAGGACCATGCCAGCGTTGTCGCAGAGGGAATGCTTAGGGGTAGAACGCTCGGCCACTTGCTGGAACAGGCACCCGAGCAATTCCTCGGCAAGCTCGCGGGACACTACGCCCGTTTCCCTTTGCTCTTGAAGTTTCTCGATGTGAGCCAGGGGCTTTCCGTTCAGGTGCATCCTTCCGATGCGCACAAGGAACTGATTCCGGCGGGTGATACGGGAAAGACCGAAGCATGGGTTGTCTTGGAAAAAGGGCCCGACGCTCGCATCTATGCCGGCCTGAAACCAGGCGCCACGGCAGATAGTCTGCGGCAGGCAATCGCCAAGGGCACGGTGGCAGACGAACTAGCCAGCTTTGCCCCTCGCATCGGTGATGGTGTCTTCATTCGGGCTGGGACGGTTCATTCCTTGCGCGATGTCGTGGTTTTTGAGGTGCAGGAAAACAGCGACGTCACGTTTCGTCTCTACGACTGGGACCATATCGATGCCAAGACTGGCGAGAAACGGCCACTCCAGGTCGAACAAGCGCTGGCCTGCATCAATTTCGAGCAAGGTGCCATTTGTCCCGTTACGCCACAGATTCACGAGACCAAGTCTCTGCCTTGGGAGAAGCTGATCCATTGCGATCATTTCGGTGTGTGGCGAGTCAGCGGTGAGTTTCCCTTCGTCGCTGGTGTTGACGGAGAATGCCGTGTGATCGTATGCATCGAGGGACGTGGAGAACTGGAGCACACCGGTGCCCACTATCCGTTCGAGACTGGAGACGTCATGCTTCTTCCCGCCGTCGTCGGGGGGTGCCGCTGCCACCCGAACGGCTCGGTTACGGTGTTGGAGATTTCGCTTCCGGAAATTGCTCAACCGTGAAAAAGCTCATCGTCTTCGACTTGGACGGCACGCTGGCCGAAAGCAAATCCTCCATCGATGCGGAGATGGCAAAACTCCTCAATGCGCTCCTCGGCATCGTAAAGGTTTCCGTCATCTCCGGGGGAGCTTGGCAACAATTCGAGAAACAGGTTCTGGCTCATCTCTCGCACGACGAACGTCTGAAGAATCTATCCCTCCTGCCCACCTGTGGGACCAAGTTTTACAAATACGACTCGAAGTGGGAGCTGCTCTACTCGGAGGATTTCACCGATACGGAGAAGCAGAAAATTATCGGCGCGCTAAAGACGTCGATGGAGTCCTCAGATTGCAAGGTCGATAAGGTTTGGGGCGAGGTCGTTGAGGACCGGGGCAGCCAGATTACGTTCTCAGCCTTGGGGCAGCAGGCACCCTTGAATGAAAAAAAGCAATGGGATCCTGATTTTACCAAACGTAAGGGGATGAAGGCGGTGCTCGACAAGCTGATCCCGGATTTTTCCGTGCGCCTTGGTGGCTCGACCTCTGTCGACGTCACCAAGCATGGCATCGATAAGGCCTACGGCATTCGGAAACTGCGGGACGTTCTGGGCATTCCCATTCCGGAGATGATTTTTATTGGGGACGCCGTGTTCCCCGGCGGCAACGATTATCCGGCCAAGGAAGCGGGCGCGTTGTCCATCGAGGTCAAGGATCCGCATGAGACGAAGCGCGTAATCGAAACGATCATCGCCTGCCTGGAGAAAAGTTGACCATTCCGTTTCAATTGCAGCGCCTCGGGATGCTGATGGAGCCGGAGCCCGGCAACCCGCAGGAAATCGAAGGTGTCCTGAACCCAGCCGCTGTGCGCGGGCCGGACGGGCATCTTTACTTGTTTCCACGGCTTGTCGCCCAGGGAAATTATTCCCGGATCGGCATCGCCCGCGTTCAATTCAATCAGGCTGGCGATCCCTGCGGAGTCGAGCGCCTGGGAATCGCGCTTGAGCCCGAAGCTGATTACGAGCTGACATCTACCGGCGGCGGCTGCGAGGATCCGCGCGTCACCTTCGTTGAGCCGCTTCAACGGTACGTGATGGCCTACGCCGCACTCTCTTCCGTGGGGCCGCGGATCGCCTTTGCCATTTCGGAAGACTTGTTTCATTGGAAACGGCTGGGGCTGGCAACCTTTGCTCCGTACGAAGGCATCGATTTCGTTCATGTGAACAACAAGGACGCCAGTCTCTTTCCCGTCGCGATTTCCAATCACTGCGGAAAAATGCAGATGGCCCTCCTTCATCGGCCTCTATTCCCCGGCACTCGTCCCGAGGAAACGGCCTGCCATCAAGGACCTCGCGATGTTGATCTCGACCATGAAAGCATTTGGATTTCGTACTGTCCAATGCCGACCGGCGGAAAGGAACCCGAGCACCTCGGCGTCTTTAATTCGCACCATCGCTTGGCCGCGCCGGTCACTTCCTGGGCACGACTGAAAATTGGCGCAGGCACCCCTCCGATCCTGACCCGGCACGGCTGGATGATCATTTACCACGGCGTCAGCGAAATGGCGGAGTCACACGACGCTGCCCACCATTTTTGCTACTCAGCGGGCGTCATGATTCTCGCCAAGGATCACCCGCGCGAAGTTCTCTATCGCTCGGCCGATCCGATCCTGACCCCAACTCTTCCGCAGGAACGCATCGGAACGATTGGTAACGTCGTGTTTCCCACCGGCATCGACCGCCGCCATGACCTCGGTACGCCAGATCGCTTCGATGTCTACTACGGTATGGCCGACAATCGAATTGGCGTGGCCCGACTCGATTTACCGGATTCCTTGCCGTCAGGCGGAGTCGCAGCTCAACCCAAGGGGAAGGTGTAACGCGCGCCTCGAAATACATATATGGAATCCACTATCGCCCATCCTAAAGCCCCTGACTCGAAGCCGGGAGCTAAGCCCGAATCCAAGGACGATCTGAAATCCATGCCCATAGCGGAGGTGGAGCAGAAACTGAGTTCCTCGCCGGACGGTCTGACCCAGGCAGAAGCCGAGAAACGGCTGACTCAATACGGTCCGAACGAAATCGAGGAAAAGAAAACAAATCTGCTTCTCAAATTCCTCAGCTATTTCTGGGGCCCGATCCCGTGGATGATTGAGGCTGCGGTGATTTTGTCAGGTGCGGTGGGACATTGGCCTGATTTCTTCATCATCCTCGTCTTGCTTATCTCCAATGCGGGTGTCGGATTCTGGGAAGAGAAAGAGGCCGGCAATGCCATTGAGGCTCTGAAAGCCAAGCTGGCTGTCAAAGCGCGCGTTAAAAGGGACGGGAAATGGGTTAATCCGGCGGCGCGCGATTTGGTGCCAGGTGACGTCATTCGTCTGCGCCTCGGCGATATTGTGCCGGCGGACGCGCGCCTGCTTGACGGCGACGAGATCGAGGTCGATCAGTCTGCGCTGACAGGAGAGTCGCTGCCCGCCAACCGCAAGCCGGGTGAGGCGGTGTTCTCGGGATCGATTGTCCGCCAAGGGGAAATTGGCGCATTGGTTTATGCCACCGGTACGAAGACCTATTTCGGCAAGACCGCACAACTGGTGCAGGAAGCCCACACGGTCAGTCACTTTCAGAAGGCTGTCCTCAAGATTGGCAATTACCTGATCATGCTGGCTGTGGTTTTGGTTGCCGTCATTATCGGCGTGGCCATTTTTCGCGGCGATCCGATTCTCACCACGCTCCAATTCGCTTTGGTGCTGACGGTAGCTGCGATTCCTGTCGCGATGCCAACGGTGCTGTCAGTGACGATGGCCGTCGGTGCGCGGCTTTTGGCAAAAAAGCAGGCGGTCGTGAGCAAGCTGGTGGCCATCGAAGAACTCGCTGGCGTGGATATTTTGTGCGCGGACAAAACGGGAACTCTGACGCAGAACAAACTCTCCCTCGGTGATCCCTTCTGCGTCAACGGCGTCCCTGCCGATCAAGTTGTCCTGGCCGGAGCCCTGGCTTCTCGCTCCGACAACAACGATACCATCGACCTGGCCGTGATCGGCGGACTGAAAGACCAAGATGCAGTGAAAAGCTATCAGGTGACCCACTTCCAGCCGTTCGACCCGGTCCATAAGCGCACGGAAGCGACCGTCAAAGGCTCAGACCAGAAAGAGTTCAAAGTCACCAAAGGTGCTCCTCAAGTGATTTTGGCTTTGGCTGCAGATTCCGAACAGTTGAAGCCCGCTGTCGATAAAGCAGTCAACGACTTCGCGGCTCGCGGCTTTCGCTCTTTGGGTGTTGCTCGAGCAGGCGAGGATGGCAAGTGGCAGTTCCTCGGCGTTTTGCCTTTATTCGACCCGCCACGGGAGGACGCCAAGACCACCATAGCCACGGCGCTCAAGATGGGCGTGAAGATCAAGATGGTGACGGGCGACGCGCTGGCCATCGCCAAGGAAACCGCCAAGAAGCTGGACATGGGCACGAATATCCTCGATGCCGCCAGCCTTGGTGACTCGAAAAAGCAAGAGACCGCAGAGGTGTCCGAGTCCATCGAAAAAGCCGACGGTTTCGCGCAGGTGTTCCCTGAACACAAGTTTCACATCGTCGATATTCTGCAAAAGCGGGGCCATATCGTTGGCATGACGGGGGACGGCGTCAACGACGCGCCCGCCTTGAAGAAAGCCGACTGTGGCATCGCCGTTTCAGGAGCCACCGACGCGGCCCGTGCGGCGGCAGCCATCGTACTGCTGACACCCGGTCTATCCGTCATCATCGATGCGATCAAGGAGAGCCGCAGGATTTTTCAGCGGATGAACAGTTACGCGATCTACCGGATAGCGGAGACGCTCCGCGTACTCCTGTTCATGACCGCAGCTATCCTCGTCTTCAACTTCTATCCGTTGACGGCGGTGATGATCGTGATGCTCGCCCTGCTCAACGACGGAGCCATCCTCTCAATCGCTTATGACAATGTTCGGTATAAGTACCAACCCGAATTTTGGAACATGCGTCTGGTGCTAGGTATCGCGACCGTTCTGGGCGTCCTGGGCCCCATAGCTTCGTTTGGTTTATTCTTCCTCGGAGATAAGGTTTTCCATCTCGATCATCCGCACCTCCAGCCCATGATGTATTTGATGTTGTCGGTGGCGGGACATTTGACCATTTTCCTCACGCGCACACGCGGTCCCTTCTGGTCGATACCGCCCGCGCGGATCTTGTGGATGGCTGTGGTCGGCACACAAATTATCGCGACACTGATCGCGGTCTACGGGTTCCTGATGCCACCGCTCGGCTGGAAGTGGGCAGGGTTCGTTTGGGCCTATGCGCTAGTCTGGGCTCTCGTCAGTGATCAGGTGAAGCTGCTCGCTTATCGGATTCTTGATCCGGTCAAAGCCGGTCCTACAACACCTCAAGCTGTAGACTAAATATGAACTTACTGGTGCTCAATTCTGGAAGCGGGAGTCATAAATGTTCGCTGTTCCGTATCGGAAGCGATTTGCCCTTGCAACCGCCGGAACCGGTTTGGAAGGCGGTGATCATGGCGACGTCGCCCGGCAGCACAGCACAAGAGCTTTCCCTGATCATCGAATGCGAAGGTCGAGATGCCGAGCGAAAGACCCTTCCGGCCAACCTCTCGTCGAAGGAGCGGCTCGAGTACCTGTTCAAACGGCTTGAGGAGGACAAGTCGTCGATTTTGAAGGGAAATCCAGAAATCGACGCGGTGGGACATCGCGTGGTTCACGGAGGCACTGAATATGACAGGGCGGTGTTGGTGGATGCCAGCGTCGAAGCGGTCATCCAACGCCTATCCGCATTTGCCCCCCTGCATAACCCGATAAACCTAGAGGGCATTCAAGTCGTGCGGGAAGTCCTTGGTTCAAAAATCCCGCAGATCGCCGTCTTTGACACAAGCTTTCATCGTACGCTCTCCGACGCTGCTTCGACTTATCCCGGCCCTTTCGATTGGCTAAAAAAGGGGATTCGCCGCTATGGGTTTCACGGGACCAGCTTTCGCTGGGCCTCGAGCCAGGCCGCCCGACTTATGAAACGAGAGAACGATCCTGCCTTGCGCTTGATCATCTGCCATTTGGGCGGTGGCTGTTCGCTGGCCGCTACCATCGGAGGGAAAAGTGTCGATACCACGATGGGCTTTACGCCGTTAGACGGAATCGCCATGTGCACACGCTCCGGGGCACTCGATCCCGGTATTCTGCTTTATCTCATGCGAGAGAACCCTGACATCGATAAATTGGAGAACATACTCGACAGGGAAAGCGGCCTACAGGGCCTTTCCGGCCTTCCCGGCGACACTCGAATTCTGGTGCCTGACGCCAACACGGGGAACCAGCGAGCCAAGCTCGCCATGGATGTCTTCATTCATCGCTTGCAGGCCGGTATAGGACAGATGATGGCCTCGTTAGACGGCCGCCCTGACGCCATCGTCTTCACCGATGCCATTGGCGAAGACGAACCTCTCGTTCGATCTCGCGCCTGCGAACCGTTCAGGTTCATGGGGGTGGAAGTTAATCCTGAAAAGAATGCGACTTCGCCCTTGGACTCG
Source organism: Methylacidiphilales bacterium (assembly GCA_965226715.1). Taxonomy (GTDB): domain Bacteria; phylum Verrucomicrobiota; class Verrucomicrobiia; order Methylacidiphilales; family UBA1321; genus JABDGH01. Next base: position 645,821 of record CBDDEB010000003.1, read on the forward strand.
GACATTTCTCTCCTGATAGCACCCGTGCGCATTCTCATTGTGAAATCGCGGGAGGATTGGCAGATCGCCCGAGAATGCCAGGCGCTTTACAAGTCGAAGACAATCAGCGTCGTGTGAACTGTAGTGATTAGGAGGCATTCGCACTGTCCCTACAGTTCTGGCCCCCTTATGCGATGGGCTCTAGCAACATTCCGCAAGACCGCGTGGTGCCATGCCGGTTGATTGCCCATAACTTCAGCACATTCCGACCGCCGCCTTCGTCATTTGAGCGATGGAAGTGAAACAGCATTTTATGGGGATACGATTTCACCCAGAAATCTACGCTTTTTCAGACGTTCTATCTGTAGTGCATGTCATCATTCAAGCGGTCGGAGGCCACCATGCGAAAGCACGAAGTTCAACGTTACCAACGTCAATTCGAGGATCGGCCTGAAACCCTTCTATTCATTCGGGGCCGATCTGGTCGATGCAGGGTCGCCAAACCCGTGTTCGCGATCACCGGCGGCACGCATGGTTCTCACCGGGCGCTGGCAAAAAGCCTACGAAATGTGGTTGAAGGACGGGGATTTCTCCCGGGATTTGGAGGAGCTGTACCTCGGCTTCATCCTGGCGTCCGAGAAGATCGTCAACAAAGGCCCCTCGGCGGAAGTACCAATGCCCTTGCCCAAGCGGTTGTGGAGCGTTGACGAGTACAACCGGGCCCTTCGCAGGTACGAGAATCTTGAGTACCGGGCCAAGGTTATCGCCTCGATGCTCGAACCGCGTCATACGGCGTGGGGTCAGGAGCGGAATGCGATCGCAGCTCTCATCCGTGATAATAAACCGGAGGAGGCCGAACGCCTCTTTTACGAGAAGGAGTGGGACGCCAACGACATGGCGGAGGATAATCTCGCGCTGATCCACACCTGTGCTTCGGCTGAAGCTGGGTACCTCAACACCCGTGCAATGTGGCATTATTACACGCCGGGCAATCGTCCGTTCGGGCCGGTTACTTTCGACACACTGAAAAAGCTCTTTTTGGAGTGTCGCCTTCTGGGTAATTGCCAAGTCTGGCGGAAGGGGTTCAAGAAGTGGCAGCCGGTAGCCGCCGTGAAGTGCTTCGTGCCCTTCGTCTATGCAGAAGAACTGCCGCCGCCCGTGCCGGAGTTGGGGCAAGATGTTTGACATTCAGGGCTCGTAATAGCCCATGCGGTCATAGAGGCCAGGAGCTGAGCGCATTCTTGCTGCTCGGTTGTTGGGCATGCCGGTTTGGAGGGTCTTGCAATGAAAGGAAGCATTCGCGGCCTCCAGAAGATGAGGAATCGCAAGAGCAAAATCTAAGGCCGTCCTCTCACGAACGCCGCGAGACAGGGTGATTGAATTATGAGGTCAGGATCGCGGCCGCCTCTAAACCTCTGGGTGCGGATCGCTGATCCAGATAAGTGCGTGCGCACGGATCGCCGCGACAACTGCATTGCGCGGCGTGACCGCGAAACCAATGCCTATTACGCAGACGTATTGGTAGCGGCTCGGATCGTCATCACTGGGGCAACCCCAACCGCAGCGCGTCGCCCAGGACGGATGTTGTACTTGGAAGACCTCGACGTCGCCCTCCCACGCGAAGCCTGCCATAAAAATTTCCACGACGTGTACAGTCTCAATATGGCGGGCTTCCACACCATGCGTCTGGAGAATGGCGTTGGTCAGGCCTTCAATGTAAGTCATAAATTTATTTTGCAGCCCCACTGCCGCCTGGACCTGATTCACGCCCTGACTGTCGCTTCGCGCGGCGTAACAGCTCTTTTTCGTATTCGGCGTCGGATAAAGTTTGGAGCATCCCGTGGTTGACGTCGCGAAGCCCGCCGAAATAGCCGCTAATCTCGCAAACGAAAGCCGACCGATGCTGGATATCTGCCGTGAAGGAATTCCACAGATCGAGGAATGGCGGAAGGAGGTTGCTGTCGCCCTGCCACCTCAAGGTCCCGATTTTCTCTTTCACAATGACGGGAGCGATTTCGGCATCGTCCTGAAAGTCAAATGCGCGCAATACGCGAACCAGCGACGTCGCTGTTTTGGAAAGCTCTTCGATTAGCTTTGCCCAACCTTCCCTGCACTCGAATCCGTATCGCAGGTTACAGTAATCCTCAGGAGGGGGACGCTTTTCGGGGAACTTCGCATAATACTCGGCGCGTTCCCGTGACGGCACAAGGTAAAGGGATGGGTACCGCGCGATGATTTCACGTTGCCACGAGGGGAGCCAAAGAAGCCGATTTTGTTTGGTTTCGTATTCCATAATCATAGCCATGCCTGCAATGACTTCTCGGGGTCGAAGGGTGGTACTTTGAGCACCTTGAAAACAGACATCTGGGTCCAAACCTCATTGCCTCGGACAATGCAGACCGGAGAAGTACTGAACGCATCACAGACCTTGTGCTAACTACCATTTGATGGGGCCGATGGTGGGTTAAAAAGGGGTAACACTCGCGGGTTTTAATGAACCTCGATCAGCGCCTGATCACTCAACCAGGCTTCCACGGCGTGCCGCCATGCGGCTTGGACGCTGCGTTGATCGGTCTTCATCCTTGTTTGCAGTATGGCCTTTGCGCGGCTGCTAATCCACTCAAAAGCCTGATGGCGTTGCCGCTGGTTCCAGCGACCGCGCCGTTGTTTCTGACGATAGATGTCCTTGGCATTTAACCCGCCGAGGCAGCGACGGGATTGGTAGTTACGCTGGGCGGCTGCCACCGCCACGAACGGGCCGACCTGGGCTACGTTCCAGCTTTCCGGCACGGGCAACGCCCGGGCCACTTCCTTCTTCAGCTCCTTGATGCCCTGCTCGATGGCCCCGTTATAGGGCGCATAGTAAGCTGGGCTGTTGAGCGGGATGACGCCCCAGCGGGCGAGGACTTCATTCACGGCATGGTGGTTGAACACGCTGCCGTTATCGCGTTTGAGCAACAACGGCGCACCGTGGCTGCGGAACAGCCTTTCCAGATGTGCAGCCACGGCCACGCCGCCACTTTCCAATGCCGTCAACGGCTCCAACTGGTAACGGGAGGCGAGGTCTTTTACCGCATGGACCCACAGCCGCTTGCCCTGACCATCCCGAGCGTATTCCGTGGCGTCGATGGCCCAAACGAGGTTGGGTTGCTTCCAGCGTAGTCGCTGTTTGCTCGCCTGCTTTTCCTGACGCTGTTTTCCACGCTCCTCTTCCACTTTCAGCGCCAAGTCTCGACGCGACATCCCATCACGATATTTCGTATAGAGCGCACCCGTCCCATGGGTGCGCTTTAACCGATGTCGCATGGTGGCGATCTCGACGGCGACTTGAGCCAGAGGCAATGGCCCCAGCTTTTTCGGCCCCGGTTTGTGCAGGAGTGAGTCGCCGTTTTTGGAACGGGACTGCCATCGCTGCCAGGTGGTGCGCGGTACGCCGAGGCGAAGCCCCAGTTGCCGCGCCTTCAAGCCGGTTTTGATTTGGATCTCGTGGCTCATGGTCAGGATGCGTTGGATCGTTTCGAGTTTTTTTTACTGCGCTCCTTCCGCTCCCGGATTTTCGCCATGTCGAGCAGGACCAGCCTCACCGCCTCCACTTCCTTGGCCTGGTTCAACGCTGCTTCCAGTTCGGCCACCTTCCGTTGCAGCGCCTCCTTCTCCGGGTCGATCTGCTGGACGGGACGCCCCGGTTCTTGCTCGCTCACGCCCGACAGCAACCCCGTCAGGCCACGCTTCTCCCACTGATAATAGGTTTTGCGCGACACACCGAGGAGCCGCGCTCCTTCCTTCGCCGTGATCTCCCCCTTCTGCACCCGCATGATCACGCTGGCCCGTAACTGCGCCTGCGTCGTTTTCATTTAGGCCAGTGCCTCCTCCGGTTTCGCCGGAGCACCGGACAGCTTCGCCAGTTTCGCTTCGAGTTTGCTCACTCCCGCCGCGTGGTGCCGTTTCGTCAGCAGCGCCTGCAACCGGGGACTCAACACTTGTCCCGCCGCCAGGTTCACCCGGCTTTCCAGCGCCTGCAACATCCCCTCCATCGCCCGGTCCTGCCACTGCGAGAACGTGATCGGGTTCACGCCCAACTGCCGGCACACTTCCGCCGGCCTCGCCCGTTCCGTCCACACCGCCAGCACCGCCTGGGCTTTGTCCGCCGCGCTCACTTGCTGGCTCGGGCTGTTGACGCCCCGAGGGCGTCCCTTCTTCTTCACGATTTCCTTCGGTTCCTTTTTGTCCTTCTCCATCGTTGTCTCCTTTTTTGAGGTCATAGACCAGTTCCTGTTCGTTTTCACCATCAACACTCAACTTGAGTTTTCCTTTTTCGGCTCGCAGCACGACCGATTGACCCTCCATCCGTCCTACCATGTAGAACGGGGCTCGGGGCATTCCGCGCAGGGCCATTTCCAACACGTTATCGGCCACGCCAGCCGACATCGTTTTGCGCAGCTCGGTGGCCACCTCGAAGTAGCGATCCGCCGGGCACACGCCCCCGATCCCCTGGTGCGGTCGCTTATGGTTGTAGTACGCGATCCACAACCTGATCCGCTCCCGCGCCGCTTCAAAACTATCGAACGGCGCACGAGCCAAAAACTCCTGCCAGATCGTGGACCAAAACCGCTCCACTTTCCCCAGCGTCATCGGATGTTGCGGCCTGCTTTTAATATGGGCCACCCGGTCCTTTTGCAGCTCGGCCTCGAACCGGCTCGTCCCCCGCCACGTCGTATATTGCCGTCCGTTGTCGGTCAGCATTTCCTTCGGTGGCTGGTACTCGCCCATGGCGATCCGATAGACCTCGATCACGGCTGCCGCCGTGGGACTGCGGAACAAGTCTGCTCCCACCACGTACCGCGAGTAATCGTCGAGGAACGCGATCAGGTACGCATACTTCCCTCCCAGCCGAAAGGTGAAGATGTCGGTTTGCCAGAGCTGATTCGGGGTCGCCCGCTCGAAGAACCGGGGCCGGGTCAGGTTGCGCCGTCCCTTCGCTCGCTCATTGTTCATCAGCCCAGCCTCGTGCAGCCGGGTGCGAACCGTTTCCGGGCTGCCCGGCAGCCAAAACATCCGCCGTAGCACCTGGGCGATCCGCTTCACGCCCCAGCTCGGCTCCGCTTTTTTCAGCTCCACGATCCGGGCCGTCACCGGCTCCGGCAGCTTTTTTTGCCCGCGCGGTGCCCCTCTGGGCTTATCACGAAGGCCGTCTTCGCCCTGCTGCCGATACACTTTGACCCAGTTCGAGACTGAGCTTTCGCTCGCTCCCAGTTCCCGGCCGATCACTTCACGGCTGATGCCGTCCTCCAGATGCAGCTTCACCGCCTTGAGCCGAAGCTCATACGGGTAAACCACCTTGGGCCGGTTTTTGGTGCTCTTCTTACGCGGGGACTTTTTCCCAACTTCGATCTTCTCTTCCATCACAACACTCCTTTACCATCATTGGAGTGTTACCCCTTTTTAACCCGCCATCGGCCCCATCAATTGTTAGGTTGCACAAGCACCAAAGCTACCGTAGCAACGACCAAACTTGCTGAAATCACCGAAATAACCGAAATTCCCGAGTTTGCACAACTCCTGGCCGAAATACCGGTACCGCCTTTTGTGGTTGAGGCGAAAGACCCATTTGAGGAAATAACCGGAAAAATGCAGGTTCCGTCGGGAGCAGGTAGTATTAACGTCGAGGCCGATGACGGACCAGTTGTCGTTGGCGTGATGTTTAGCGTGGATGGCAAGCCATGGATCAATCCCAATGTCCTCCAGGTAAATCTGAGTTACGACATTGGATTGACCCTTAAGGTGTCGAACTGGCCCGCCAAAGCGGATCGGGTTGTCCTCGATTTCGTTTCGACTTTGCCTTCCAGCCACTACCGGATGTCGGAGTTTGTCGTGCCGCGGCCTGCGTCCGGCAATGACCGTGAGTTCATTCGTGTGGGCCAAGTGGTCTTTCCCGTTACGAGCAGCCTTTTCAGTGAACCGGCCCTCTTGCAGACCAGAGCGGCGTTTCTATCGTCGGCTGATCCATCTTATGTAAAAATGGCAACCATCATCGGCTATCATAAATTGATGGTGCGTGTCGTAGATCCAACGCAAGTGCCCTATCTCACCAAATATCGCACGTTGGATTCCCGTTTGATTGAAATCGTTGATCAAGTTCGAGGACTGCCCGGCATTCTGAACCAGCACCTCGCGGACTTTATCGAGGCTTTCACCTCAATCCTGAACTACGCCGGCGTCTGCGCGCAAACGGCCATCTACAGTGCCAAAAATGACATTCACGAGGATGACTTTCAGCGCGGCCTGCTCATCCATCTCCGCGGTCAACTGGGCGAAGATGTCTTGGAGGCCCCGAGGCAATCAGGAGGCATCACCGATATCAAATACAAGAGCGTCGTCATTGAGCTGAAGGTGGAAAAGTCGCAGAGCGACAGGGAAAAACTATTCGCCTCGTTTGAAAGCCAGCCAGTCCAATACGCCAGCGCGACTGGAGCGCAACTGAGTCTCTTGTGTGTACTGGACCTTTGCTCCAAGGTGAATCCACCGGCGCCGCCGCAGAATGGAGTCAAGCTGCTCGAGCCCCTGGTACACGGTTACGAGAAAGGCAAATGTCCGTATCCGGTGAGAGTCGGGGCGGTTGTCATCGACGGCAATCTCCGACTCCCAAGTAGTTATAGCAAATAACTGCATCTCCGATGGCCTCTGTCTCGAGGCGCGCGTGGCCCTGATTTAATCTACTCAATACCCCCTAGGCCGGGCCGTCCCTGTCGCTAGTTCCTTTACGTCAACAATCGGCTGGAAGGTTGCGCCTTATAGAAAATTTATGCAGCCTTTTCTGGAGTATTGAAAAAGAATCTAATCGGTCCAGAGAATCCTGAGCTTCTCCTGCCGGGAGTTTGATGTAATTCTGACAATAACAATCGACTTGGCCCCAGTCTCAAATACAAATTCACCATGATTATCGAGCGACTGATTATACGAAATTACCGGTCGATTGCTTCAGGAGACCTTTCCCTCGGCGCGTTCAATGTTCTGGTTGGCTGCAATGACCAGGGAAAATCCAATGCTCTCAGGGCCTTAAACTTGTTTTTCAACGGCACAGGTGACTTTGGCGGTCGTTTTGCTTTCGAGCAGGAATTCTGTCGTTATACTAGGGTGCCCGAAAAAAAGCCTCGGGAGATTATTCTTGAATTGGTTTTCAGTCCTCCTGCTTCTTATTCGGCAAAGGAAAAAATTCACTGGAAAAAATGCTTCCGAAGTCGGGGGCTTCACAGCGAAAGTATCGTGATGGCGCAAAGCGGCGAACTCCCAAAGCGTTCGCGCATCAGAGCCCTACTTCAAAATCTCAAGTATTACTACGTACCCGCCATCAAAAGCCCTGAGTATTTTTCGGATCTTCTGGGCATGTTACATGACATGCTTGCAACGACAGTAGAAGATAAAATGCGAGATGCCTCGAAGTCGTTCACGAAGTCGATCCGTGAACACACCGAAGGAATTCTGAAGGACATCAAAGAAGAATTCGACTTGGAGTCCAGTCTCCAACTCCCTGACGACCTGCGAGCCCTCTTCAAGACACTCGATTTTCAGGAGAAACAAGCCGTCAACGGACAATTCATGTCTCTGACACGACGGGGCGACGGTATCAAAGTCAGGCACATTCCCATCCTGTTAAAATGGTTTTCAATACAAGCAAATCTCAATCAAGCCCAAGGCGCCATCCCGACCTACTCAATCTGGGGCTACGAAGAGCCAGAAAATAACTTGGAGCTGTCGGCAGCGAGTGACCAAGCAAAGCGTTTCTTGGAACACTCTAAAACGACTCAAATTCTTATCACGACACATTCTCCAGCCTTCTACAAAGTCGCTCAAGACAGCGGATCTGTCTTCTCTGTCAAACGTGTAGAGGGTCAGCCGTCCGTCATCGAAAAAATCACGAATTCGACTGATAGCCTTGATATTGAGCTGGGGTTACTACCATTTATCGCACCATATTTGGAAAGAGCTGAAGACGAACGTAAGCGCCTCCTTGAAAGCCTTGAGGAGTTAAAAGGAAAAAAGGGCCCAACTTTATTTGTCGAAGGCCCATCCGACCAAACAATCTTAGAATCTGCTTTTGCGGTACTAGAATTTACCAATGAGGATTTTACGATCAGTGGCCCTGATGCCGGAGGGCAGCCTTCGGGTGTAGATTGGGTGAAAAACAGTCTTTTCGCTGCTGCATTATTGCGAAAGCCGGATCGGGTCGTTGGACTGGTGGACCACGATGCGGCGGGGCGCACTTGCTCATACGAAATCAGCAAAAATCCTGAAGTTGCACGGCGCGGCGGCCTTGTGAAGTGCATACTCTTGGAGAAAGCTCCACATATCCAAGCAATCAATATAAAGGGAATCGATTTCCCGTTTGACCTTGAAGATCTGTTTCCGATCGATATTCGGAAATATGCTGCTGAGCAGGGGTGGATCGAGAAACGCGGCGCGAAAGAACTGATCCCAAGCATCCACCTTGAATCATTAGACGAAAGCCTCAAGGACTTTTGCCTTAAAAAGGGTCTGACGGAAGACGAGCTGGGCTACGTTTTTGATAAGGTCAAAGACGACAAAAAGAAGCAATTTTCCCACTATATCAAAACACTTGCAGATAAGGGTGAGAAACAGAACTTTGAACCACTTCGTCCCCTGTTGGAGCGAGTAAAAAAGTGCTTTGCTTCTTCTGCTCAATAGGCGCGATTTGCCCTCGCGCGTTACCATCGGCCGTGTGTTTACTTCCGTTCGACTCGCTCTTTCCGTTCGTTTGGGTCACACACACCATTTAAGGGGCGAGTCGCGCGTGAATACTGTCGATCGTGCTGGACCAGCTCAAGGGTTGTTACGAAGACTGGTCCGCATCGCCTCGATGCCTTTTTGCAATTTCGCTTTGATCTGCGCATCGTTGAGAATTTGATCGTACCTCCGGACCACTCCATTAGCTCCCACCGCGCTGGGCAGTGAATAGAATAGTTTGTCCGAATCAGCAGGATCGAGGCTCGCAACAGTGAGGATAGTCTGCGTGTCGTTAGCGACGGCGCGGGCAACAGCGGCTATTCCTTCCACGATGGGATGGAGAGTCGAGATTTTATCAACTTTGACCCGCTCCGCAGCTTTCGCCACGGCTACCTGAACTCGGTCGTGGGCCGCCTCCAAGACCTTCGCGGTCAGCCGTTCTCCTTGGAAACAATGCTCAGGAATGACGGGGACGAAGTCTGCGTTGTGCGTGCCAATGGCGTAGGCCTGAATATCACGGGCTGAATTTGTCCCTAACAGGAAATCGCGCAAGAATGTCTGCATGCGAGCCGTTTCCACGACAGTGCCCAAGCCGATGACCCGAGAGGCCGGTATTCCCGTTTCAAGCATGACCAACCGGCAGAGAAGCTCCACCGGGTTGGTCACAACGATGACCACTCCCTTGAATCCCTTCATGATTGGACAGAAGCTTTCCCGAAAGATCTTCGCGTTGTCCGGATAGAGCGCCTCGCGTCCTCCCTCCGTTCGGACTTTCGCGCCAGCGGTCATGATGAGAATCGCGCAATCGGCCATCTCCTCCGGAGCCTCTTCTTGGGGGATCGCGATAATGCTCCGACAAGTGGGGGCGAAGGCCAGCCCCTGATCGAGGTCTATTCTCCGTGACTCCATCTTGTCCATCGAGCGGTTGATCCACACGATTTCAGAAACGAACTCAAGGGTAGCAAAACGGTAGGCGGTCATGCGCCCAATATCGCCCGCACCCCAGATGGCAATCTTCATGCCTTCCAGCCCTCCTCAACCGTGCCTACGTGACGGAGCTGCGCCGCGATCAAGTCAGCAGTTTTCTTCGTGGTGTCGTCGGCGCCGGCGACTGCCACTTTGTTTCCACCCGCCTCGGCCTCCGCGGTCATCCGTCCAAGCCATGCCAGCCACCGGGTTCCGATTCGGCCCGTCGCGGTGAGATCGATCACTGTCCGCGGCTGCTTCCGAACCACCCCAAGCAAAGCGTTCTTGTCTGAGTCGTCGGGCGTTTGATGAATGTCTCCAGAGGCAAAGGTGATGAGGCTACCTTTGTCCGGGATGTCTTTGATGTCGTAGACGGGCATAGTTATTCGGTTTTGGGTTTAGATTCGAGCTGAAGAGTAACGGTTGTTCCCCCGCCGCGATTTCGGCTGATGAAATGAGTCGTAACGTATTGTTCAAAGACCTTGAGACCTCCATGTGGAGAAGGCCGGGGCGCTATGCCAATGCCGTTGTCGGCTACTTCGACTCGCCAACCCGTGGCTTCCTCGCGAAAATTGATTATCAAAGGTCCCGAGCCCTGGCTGGGATATGCATGGATAGCGGCATTGTCCATGGCCTCTAGCACGGCCTGCATGAAGTCCTCCAAACGTCGGGGTTTCACTCGGCCAGCGAGCCGGTGACGGAGGGTGGCAAGTATTCGGGTCCTTTCGGCGTAATTGTTCGTGGTCGTTTTTACGCTCATATCCCAGGGCGTAAACTCAAGCAAAGCGCACACTTCGTCATCCGTGGAGGCAGAGCCAGTAACGAGAAGGTCCTTTAGCGGTGTCATGGCTTGATGGCCTGTGAACCATTTTCTTATTTGCCTGCGTCCTTCCTGCTCGTCACCACCACCCAACCTTTCCAAGAGACCATCGCTGCCGGCGATAATCTTCCAAGGGGCTGGCAGTGAGGTGATCCGGGTCACCTTGATCTCAGCCGGCTCCACTGGTAGGGCCGGGGAGATCTCGGCTGCGACCCGACTCTCGTAAGGAGGGCCAAGCAATAGGAGGGGCTGCGGCATGCTGAAGCAGGCAGCCTCGTAATTGACTCCTTTTCCATCGGAAGGCGTAATCACGGCAAAATAGCCGCTCAACTGAAAACCAGCAGTCTTCAACGAAACCGATAGACGCTGCGCGATTTCCTCGACGCGGGGCGCTCCCAAGGCATTGCTTAAATAACCTGACAACCAGCCTTCGACGAAGGTCCGCGACGGCAAAACCGAGGTCCCTCGTCCGGCCATGTCGAGGCACACGAAGAGCAATCCTTGATTAGGCAAGGAGTACAGGCTGGCAAAATCGCCCGCCGCCTCCGGACTTTGCCAGACCTCAAAGTAGTAGGATTCGGTTTCCGCCTTCCATTCCCGCGCCGGAAGATCAAATGGGGCAGATGCAGCATAAGTCCTTGGCGATTCTAACTTCTCTGTGAACCGGGTAAGGCGCGCGACCAAGCGGGGATTAGCTTCTCTGCTCCCGCTTTCCACCCCTGAAATTACCGGTTGCGAGACGCCAAGGGCAGCAGCCATTTGGACTTGGGTCAGGCCGGCCTTGCGTCGCGCATCTACGAGAAGCTGACGATAATCGGGTTCCATGAATATTCCAAGATATCAATTGTGAGATTTAAAGTCAAGATATGATATTCTAGAATATCACGCTAGCGTTGTACATATGAATATTTAACAAGATAACGAGACGCCAACTTTGTTGGTAAGTTATTTGTTAATAAGCTTTTGAACAGCAACAAACTTGGTAAGGCACAACTGGAGGTCGAAGCTTCCGCCTAAGCGAACAAGCGCACGCCGCAGTTGTAGGCTGCATGCCGAGACGGATAAAACCACAAACTATCCGAAGCTTAGGTCTTGCGCAAGCAGGTTATACGCTCGTATAATTATGCCATGAATGTATCTCCCTACACTGAAATCCATGTTCTGGGAGAAGTTGCCGCCGGACGGCCTGTAACGAGGGAAGAAGCGGAGCCGGGCTGCATCGCGGTTGATCTCGCCACCATCGGAATCAGTCCCAACGCGCGTACTTTCGCTTTGCGGGTGCGCGGTGATTCCATGACCGGGGCGCACATCCTGAACGGAGATACGATTGTGCTCGAACTCAAACCGCCGCACGACGGGGCGGTAGTCGCGGCCTTGGTCGATGGCGAGAGTACGCTGAAACGCTACTTCGTGCGGCGGGGCGTTCCGTACCTCAAGGCCGAAAACCCAAAGTACGCCGATGTCATCCCGGCGCGTGAACTGGTCATTCAAGGTGTGATGGTAGCGGTCTTCCGCAAGGCATGAGGTCGCACCGTGATTATCCACCTCGACGCGGATGCCTTCTTCGCTTCATGCGAGCAGGCGGCGGACTCCCGGCTCCGTGGTAAGGCCGTGGCGGTGGGCGGGGTCAAGCGAGGGATCATTGCCTCGGCCAGCTACGAAGCCCGCAAGATGGGCGTCTACACGCCGATGCCGACCGCTCACGCACGCCGTATTTGTCCTAAGCTGATCGTCATCCCCGGCGACTTTTCCAAGTACGAGCATTTTTCGCGGATGATGTTTTCCTACGCCTACGATTTCACGCCCGACGTGGAGGTGGGCAGCATTGACGAGGGTTATTTTGATCTGCGTTCGCAAACGAAGAAACCGACTCGGGAAATCGCGGAGACGATTCGCGTGGCTGTCGCTCAGTCGCTGAAACTGTCTGCGTCGTTCGGGATCGGAAGCAACAAGCTGGTCAGCCAGGTCGCCTCCAAACTAAAGAAGCCGGGCTGCTTCATCGAAGTCGCGGATGGAACTGAAAGGGGTTTCCTCGCTCCGTTGCCGAACCGATGGTTGCCGAGTATCGGTCCCAAAGTTGGTGCAACCCTGGACGCGGCGGGCTTGAAGCAGGTCGAGCAAATCGCACACACCTCGCCTGAGTTGCTCGCCTATTTTGTGGGGGGCTATGCACCGCAGCTCTGGAGATTCGCACAGGGGATTGATGATCGTCCCATCGTGCCTGAGTCACCCGACGTACAGAGTTACGGCGAGCAGGAAACCTTTGATCAGGACGTGACCGATGAGGCGTTTGTCCTAGCCACCTTGCGTGCAATGGCGGATCGGCTCATGTCCAAAGTGCGGGCCGATGACAAGACCATCCGCACAGTTACGATAAAACTCCGGTATAACGATTTCAGCGAGTCGGTCCGCGGTCGCAGCCTGGAGGAACCGACCGACATTGAGACCGATCTTTATTCTACCATCGCCAGCTTGGTCACGAAAGCATGGGAACGGCGGGTCAGTCTGCGGTTGGTCTCTCTGAAATTGAGCCACGTCTATAGCGGCGTGTTCCGCCACGAACTGGCCCTGACGACCGCCACAAATACCTATCAGCAGAAGAAGGGATTAGTGGAAGCAATTGATTTGCTGCGGTCCCGCTATGGTACCAAGGCCGTAATGCGCGGGCACGATCTCTGGTTGAAGCGGCGTGACGGTAAACCACGTAAAGACCTGGATCGTGCCGGAAGCCGGCGCCTCAAGCCGATTACGATACACAAGGCGGCACCGCTCTTTTATCCGCTCAACTGCAAGAGCTACTATTCGTTCGGCGATTCACTTCTATCCCCCGAAGGTATCGTCGCGCTCGCCGTCCAAGCAGGAGCGAAAGCCGTCGCACTCACTGATCCTAATTTGCATGGGGTCGTTCCGTTTTACCAAGCGGCGGTCGCGGCAGGAATCAAGCCCATCATCGGCGCGGAACTGAGTGTTAAGGGCCAGCGGTACCTTGCCTATGTCCAGAACACCACTGGGTATCGGAACCTTTGTTCGTTACTATCACAATCCAAGCTCACAGCCTCTGCACTTACCGACTACGGCGCGGGTCTGTGGCTGCTGCCGGATACAACGTTTCCCGCGATTCGCTACCTCACCCCCAGCGAAAAACTTGGCTATCAAATCGTCCAAAGCATCCGCACGTTGACGCTGCTCGCGGAACCGCACACGGAAAAGCGAGTCGGCTCGTTCCACGTCCCAGCCAAAGAGGATTGGCCCACAGACACACGGGTCGCTGAAGAACTCGTCGCCGGCTGCGACTTCGGTTTCGAGTTTGGGAAACTCCACTTCCCTGGATACCGGCCTGAAGACGGCTCCACGCCGCGAGAGATGTTGCGACGGTTGGCCATTGACGGATTGCATCGACGGTACGGAGATCGGCAGGGCGATCACATGGAACAGTTGAGGGAGGAGCTGACCATCATCGGCGAGGTTGGCTATGAGGAGTACTTCCTGACCGTGTGGGACTTGCTCCAGGAATGCCAGCGTGAGGCTATCGAATGGATCACGCGCGGCAGCGCGGCAGATTCGCTAGTCTGCTATTGCCTTGGGATCAGCGACGTGTGCCCGATCAGGTTCGACCTCTACTTCCGACGTTTTCTCAATCGTGACCGGATGGCGCTCAACAAGCTGCCGGACATTGATCTGGATTTCCCCCATGATCGCAAAGATGACGTGGTGGATTTGGTCTTTCGTCGGTACGGAACTACCCACGCCGCCGTGGTGGGCGGGTTCTCGACCTTTCAGGCCCGGTCGGCATTGGCGGAGATCGGCAAGGTATTGGGGCTTTCGGACTTTCAGGTGCGGCGGTTGACCGAGCAGATACCGAACGTCAACGCCGGGTATATCGCCCAGGCAGTCGCTGATTGCGTGGAGAGCCGCAGCGATGACTTTGCCGAGGAACCCGCCAGGACGGCGGTGACATTGGCCGCGATGTTGGATGGTTTTCCACGTTACCCCAAAATGCACCCGTGCGGGATGGTCTTATCCTGCGATCCGATCCGGGATCATATCCCCACCTTCACCAGCGCGAAGGGTTACCCGACGACGCACTTCGACATGGATAGTGTTGAAGCCGTCGGTTTGGTCAAACTCGACATCCTTGCTCAGGGCGGCCTGGCCGTCATGCGTGACGCGAAGGCGATGATCGAGGCGCGGGGAGTCTCGGTGGACCTGGAAGCATTGGAGCCGTGGGAAGACCCCGCCGTGTGGGACATGATCGCCACCGGCAACGCGCGCGGCGTTCACCATATCGAATCTCCGGCCATGATTACCCTCGAAAAGATGTGCAACGTCCGCGACATCGATGTGCTCATCGCCATTGTTTCGGTCATTCGACCTGGCGCGGCCAACATGAATCGCAAGAGTGACTTCGCCTTGCGGGCTCAAGAGCTACAGGACATCGACTACACCCATCCTTCACTTGAACGAGTCTTACGCTCCACCTTCGGGGTCGTGGCCTATGAAGAGCACATCCTCCAAATTTGCGAAGCCTTCGCCGCCATGCCTGCGGGCCGGGCCGACATGTTGCGCAGGGCGCTGGTGAAGCAGAAGGTCGTCGAGGTCGAGAAGTTGAGGCTCGAATTCTGGGACTACGCCACGCGGCTGAGCCGTACGAAACCGGAGATCGAGGCGGTCTGGGGTCTTCTCTTTGGATTTCAGGGCTATGCCTTTTGCCGAGCGCACAGCACCGCCTACGGCGTGGAGGCGTACCAGGCCGCCCATCTTAAGCATTACCATCCTGCGGAATTCCTAGCTGCCGTCCTGTCCAACGAGAAGGGCTTCTACTCGCCCCTGGCTTACACGCTGGAAGCTCGACGCTTGGGAATCGGCTTTCTTTCCCCGGACGTGAATGCTTCCCGGACTGGCTTTTATCCCGAGTATTGCGACGGCAAAGCCTTCCTTCGGGTGCCCCTGTGGAAGGTGAAGGATCTTACGGCTGGTGCAGTAGGGCGGATCGAAAAAGAGGTGCGGCAGAATCCGTTCACGTCCCTGGCCGATTTTTATCAGCGGGTCGGGCCAACCAAGCCCGAGGCGCAAAATCTGATTCGGTCGGGGGCGTTTGATGGCTTTGGGCTGCCGCGCACCACGCAATTCTGGCATCTGCAACAACTGGCTGATTGGCCGCATGAGGGTGGACAAGGGATGCTGTTCGCATCGGCTGATCGTCCGCTCCAGGTGCCGGCGGCGACCTTGATCGAACCGACGCTCCTGGACCGCATGAAGGACGAACAGGAATTGTTGGGGTTCACCGTGAGCGGTCATCCGCTCGATCTGTTTCCCGCGATAACGTGGGAGAAATATTGCCCGATAGCGAAACTGGACGATCACTTCGGCGAGCGGGTCAAGATCTGTGGTCTTACCTTCGCCGACCGCATCGCGCATCAGGAGGATGGCCAGCCGATGAAGTTTGTTTCCCTATGCGACTACACCGGCTTTGTGGAGACGGAACTTTTTGCCGCGGTCTACAAAGCCTTTGGCATGGAGACGATCAAATCACCCGTCATTGAGGTGGACGGTTTCGTCGAGCCGTTTGAGAACAAAAAGGGTTATACTCTCAGGGTTTTAAAAGTGACCGCGCCATGAGTGAATTTCCCCGTGCCCAACTAGCAGAGAGAATTGCCGCCCTGGCAGGCGACGGCATCTACGTGGGGACATCCTCGTGGAAATACGAGGGGTGGCTTGGCATGATTTACTCGCCGGAGAACTACCTGCGTTATTTCAAGAACGGGCCGCCCAAGTTGCAAAAGGAACGGTTCCAACGCACATGCCTGGCTGAATACGCGCAGACGTTTAAGACCGTCTGCCTAGACGCCGGGTTTTATCAGTTCCCGACGGCCAAGCTATTGGACGGATACTTTTCTCAGGTGCCTCCAGATTTTCGGATGTCCGTCAAGGTGACCGAGGACATCACAGTGAAGAAGTTTCCCAACCTGCCCCGTTACGGCAGGCGAGCAGGTCAGGTGAACGAACGCTTCCTCGATGCTGACCTGTTCATCGGAAGCTTTTTGGCTCCGCTGGCACCGTACCAGGCCCAGATAGGGACCTTGTTCTTCGAGTTCTCGCATTTTCATGCCGGTGACTGGGAACGCGGCAGGGAATTCGTGGCGTATCTGGATGCGTTCCTGGGGAGATTGCCCAAGGGCTGGAATTTCTCTGTCGAGGTTAGGAACGAGAACCTGCTTCACCCGCGATATTTTGAAGTCCTCCGCCAGCACGGCATAGCCCACACATTCAATAGTTGGTCCCGGATGCCGCCGGTGGTCGAGCAGATGAAGATGATCGGAAACGAAACCGCCGACTTCACTGCGGCCCGATTTCTTCTGAAGCCCGGCAGAAGCTACGAGCAGGCCGTGAAATCGTTCCAGCCCTATACCGAGATCAAGGAGCCGTATCAGGAGGGGAGAGATGCGCTCGCCAAACTCCTAACGCGAGCCGGGCCCAACCGCACCAAGCGCCGGTACATCTATGTGAATAACCGGCTGGAAGGCTCCGCCCCGTGGACGATAGTTGCAGCCCTTGAGGCGGCGGTGGCAGTTTCCAGTGGAACGGAGACAAAATGAGAGAGCACGGTGACGGCACTAACCAGGTAGCTCCCGCCAAGCGTGGTGAGACCGCGAACCACGCGAGCTTGAAATCCTTGGTGATGGTTTGGGCACGTGTGCAAGGGATGGCGATCATGTCTCCCGAGGTTTCGTTCCCCCACCGTAAGTTTCGCGTTGATGTCGCGGCGTGTTGTCCTGCTCGCAAGGCACCTTCTCGCAACCCGAAGACCATTATCACTTCCGTCTTAAAGGTGGCGGCCGTGTTTGAGTGTAAGCAGGCCCGCAGCGACTTGATCCGCGACAGCAAACGGCGTGAGCTGATCTCTGCGAAACTGAAGGCGCTGGAAGAACGAAAGAATCGTATGGAGGCTCTCCTGCACCTTCATCTGCCTCATTTGGCGAATGGAGAGAGCTTGTTTCCTGAGTTCGACAGCTACCGTCTCCGGGAGCACCGCCACGCGGGCTACCAGAGGTTGGTCAAACAGATTACAATGTCCAAGAACGGGATTATTGACGGAACGAAATTCGACCGGCTGCGGTCGTACCGAATGGCTAACTTGCACTACCTGGTTGTCGACAAGGGGCTGTTGGAGGCACATGAAGTCCCAACCGGGTGGGGTCTGCTGGTTCGTGACGGCGAGGAACTGAAACTCGTCAGAAAGCCTGCGTGGCAGGACATCAACGTCGAAGAGCAGCTCATCTTTCTCCAAAGGATCGCATCCCTTAAGGCGAAAAAAGCGATCAGCTTGGCGATCTGACGCTTATCCAGCCTCGCTGGTAATGCGTTCTCGGATTGATCGATCTCGCGGATATCCTCGATTAGTGGAGTCAAGTCCGCGGTCATATTCATTGGCCGGCTCTTCGGGACGGTTGTTTGACCGAGCGCATCGCCAACCTATGGCGCTGTCGTGATCGTTATTAATTTGAGCGACATACTGGACGTAAACCTCAACGGGAAGGAGGTGCCCGCACAGCCTCCCTATCTTGGATTCATGCCGATGGAAATAACTCCTCCGGTAAACCAAAGAAAGCAGGGAAGTATGAGCTACAATAGCAAAAATAACAAAAAAAACTACGAAGGATTCGGCGCTTGGAGGCCTGATCGTGTGGAAAATTCAATATGGGGGACCCGGGAGACCCACCTGAAGCCCTTCAGTCCGAATATCGTGGTGCATCGGGATTGGTACGGGAACGTCACCAAGGTTGAACGTAACTGGTTCGACTGAAAAAAAGGTAGGTCCAAGGCCGGGGTCCCCATGAGGGGATTCCGGCCTTTTCTTTTCCCCGGGTGTTTCGGTCAGTTGTAGAATGAGTCCATCCAACGTGTGGAGGGCCTATACGTTCTCACTGCAGTGGAGCTTTATCAGTTTGCCCGCGGTGCCGCCCTTGAAAAAGAGACTTTCAGAGGATTTGCGTGAGCTGGTTACCCGCGCTCGGAACTCGAAGGATTTCGGACAAAGCAACGGATTCTGCAAACAGGAAGAAACATAAGAACTACGCGAAAGTTCTATCCGCAAACGTATTGCGGCTGCGGCTTCATGCAAAAACGGGCGTGCGTCCCTTGGAAATTCAGAGGAATCACCTCATTACTGGGTATGCCCCAGAAGTCCAAGCATCCGATCGAGTCAAAGCCGCAGATCTTTGCGGATCTGGCGGATTCTTTCCCGGATTTGCCCATGGGAATGTTCATGGCAAGGGGTACGCACGACGAAGGGGTGATCGCCAAATTCAAGGTGGCTTACAATCGGAAGGCTTCGGCTTCGGTTTATCGTTTACCAGATGCACCCGCACTCCATTTCGAGGTAGCCTCGCCGTTGGGGCAAAGAGGGTCCGAAAAACCATTTGGCATTTCTCTTAGGATCCGACAAAAGGGTACGGCGTGAACGCATTTTCGCGCCGACAGCCCGCCGACATTTTAATTGTCGGTCAGAAGGGGGATATGTCCATCTCCGTCGAGGCGGACGACAATTTTGGCGAACTTGATTTTAGTCACATCATTTTCGCGGGCAACAGGTTAGTTCGCGTGTCAGCCATTCCAGGTTGCCTTGGCACCTTACCATTTCTTTGGCCTCAACCTACACAATCAGGGTGAAGCCAAACTCTAAAACGAAAACTGGTGTCGTTGAGGATTCCGGCGCTGTGGAAACACGGTCACCCAAGCTCCCCTCGCTTTCAGCCCTTGAAAAGGCGAAAGCGGGAATGTTCTTGAACCTTCGCGAACTCTCGGAAGCTACTGGCTTTTGTTACTCTATTATAAAACAGTGGCGTTCGCAGGGCATGCCACTTATCGACGGCAAGATTATGCTTTCCGACGCCGTAGCTTGGCGGAAATCTCAGCCTGCGGAGGTTGTAAGGTCGCGGGTGGAAGTACAATCGCCTTCGACCACTGTCTTAAATCATCCACTCCTAGCCGCTGGTAAATCTTGTGGACTAAAGTCGAAGAATGGTTGACGAGTTTCATCGCGGCTGACGTCGGCACACCAGCACGGTGCAACCGCGTAACGAACGTGACTCTGGCGCAGTGCAAGCAGAGGTCCTTACGTTTGATCTTTCCGAAAAACTGCCACCAAAGTTTTCCTGCCATTTTGGGTAGGTCAAGAGTATGCGATGCCCCGGTTTTCTTAATCCGCTTCAACATTGGGGTTAGGGCTGCGGGCAGGGGAACCGTGTAGGCGCGATCCTTTCCGCCCTTAGGTTTGATAAACGTCAGGGATTCTCCCTTGAAGTCAATATTCTGAAAATGGATTCGAGTATCGCTGCAACGGCATCCGGTATTCAAGGTGATCTCGAAACAGATGGTCATCCATTCTGGCTCACCCACCAGCCCCGCGCGAATTTCAGCGATGTCCTTGTCGGAAAATTCCGGTTTTTCTTTGCACTCTTCCTTCGCCACCCCCAAGCGGTCACAAGGGTTGCCTGTTGCGTAGCCAAGTCGAACTGCTTGACGCATGACAATCCGCATGACCTTCATGTCGTTAAGGGCGGTGTTCAGCTTGATGTTCTTTCCCCCGCGCCGCTTTTGCGCCGTGCGCCACTTCAGGAAGGCGATTGCATCTTTGTAGGTCAGTTCGCGTGGACGCCGGATGTTTTTCTCTCGAAGGAAGGCGTACAGCTCGCGCCAAGCTGCTTCGTACCGTTCTAAGGTGCGGTCTCGGGCGTGACGCTGAAGAAAGTCGCCGACCCAATTGGCCCAAAGCTCATCATCGGTTGCAACTTGGTTCTGATGCTCCCGGGCGGAAAGCTCGGCTTCCAAGGCGCGGGCTAACTTTGTCTGGTCCTTGTCGTCGCGGCGGTAGCGGGTCGTCTTGAAGCGGCGAACTCCATCCTGATCTACAAAGCTCACCCACCATGAAGGAGAATCGCCGCGGCGAACAAGAGAGGCCATAAGTCAGCGTATAATGCGTATAACGAGTAAACAATCACAAAAATCCGTTACCTCTCAAATATAGCCATCCATAACCATTGATAACCTTATGGGTAAACACGAGGGTTCGATTCCCTCCGCCCGCTCGCCTCTCTATTCAGGGTCAGGTTCACCAAAATTCCACCAAAGCGCAGAGTGGCTGACTGAGCGTCACAACTTTTCTGCCGTCGCAAGTTCGCGCTTCCGGGCTGTGCGTTTCTGCCGGGAGAGGTCGTCGAGCCTTCGGGCCTCGGCAATGTCGCTCTCGGTGTATTTGTAGACAATCTTGATCAAGTCCATTTTTTCGAGGAGCAGCAAGATCTGGTAGGTAATGTCGCTGCGCTCTTCTTCCGGGAGGATGGCTTGCGAAGCGGCGATATCCTTTCGGTGGTGGTTGTTGTGCCACCCTTCGCCCAGCGTGAACAAGTTTAACCAGCCGCAGTTCTTGCTCTGTTCACCGGTATCGAAACGGGCTGCGCCCATCATGTGGGCCAGCGAGTTGATGAAGAACGTGAAGTGGTAGGTAAGGAAGGTGCTGGCAAAAAATCCTCCGAAAAGCATCGCCCATCCGCCGACGCCCGTCAGGAGCCCAAGGAAAAAGCACGCGACTCCCAAGAGGACGGGGGCGATGAGGTAGCCTCGTGCTTTATCAAAGAACATAAGTTCAGGAAATTTCTTGAGGTCGGGCACCTTGTCGTAATCCGCTTTCTTGTATTTCTTGAGTAGAATCCATTTAACGTGGGCGTGGTAGAAGCCCTTCCAGAAACTTCCGGTCTCCTTAAGGACAACATCAAAGGAGTGCAGATCATCGGCGGTATCCGAGAATTTGTGGTGGTGGCGATGGTGGGACGCCCACCAAATCACGCCTTTCTGGGCGTCCGCCGTTGCCAGGAAAGCTTCCATGCACTGCACACATCGAAGGTAGATTTCTTCCTGGCGTGGAGTCCGAATAAGCCACTTAAGCCACCGTGGCACCTTGTTTTTGAAGGAGCGGTGAGAAAAATAGCGGTGCCGGAATCCGGTGACGAAGAACATTCGCCAGTAACAATTGAACAGGCAGACCGCCAGCATGGCCACGCCACAAAGGAGACGGTGCCGATCCCCGAGGCCAGCCAGTAGCTCGTAGCCGATCCACACGAAGCCGATGATTCCGAGCAGATTGACAATGAAAAACCGGCTCTCGTAGACGATGTCCTTGATGCCGATCTTTTCGCCCACTCCCAATTCGTCTTGTTCTGAACCTATCATTACAATGATCTTAACCCCCGAATGGGATTTAATCCAGCAGAGCCGGAGGTTGCCATAACTGTATAATGGCTGCTGGCTCAAGTGACGTGCCAGATAGGCCTTGGCACGGTAGTGTTCAAGAGCATCTGAAGGCGTATTCGTTGTTATGATCCCATCCCATTTTACACCCCGCCGTTCACTCGGACGCACACGCTTTTCCGCTACAATTCTAGGGATCGGTGATCTCGCCGACAGCAGCATTCCCTTGGATCAACTTGTCCAAACCGCACGCCGTGCTCTTGATGCAGGACTCAACGTCATCGACACCGCCCCGGGTTACGAGGAGGGCTTGAGCGAGCGTGTCGTCGGTGCCGCCCTCAAGGCTCATGGACACAACGGGATCTTTCTCATCGACAAAATTGATCACCTGGACCGCCCCGTTCAAGGCCAGGTCGAGGGCTCGCTGAAGAACCTCGGTTTTGACCACACCGACGCTTTTGTTTTTCACGGCGTATCAGACCTCGCGAAATGGCGGCGGATTGCTGCGCCCGGTGGCATGCTGGATGACCTGAACGCTTGCGTACGCGCGGGAAAGACGCGGTTCGTCGGTGTTTCCAGCCATCACCCCGACGTGGTGAGAGAGGCAATCCTCGGGGATCGGTGCGACATCGTCATGTTCGCGGTCGGACCATTCGTGGACCTGCGCTATGTGGATGAACTGCTGCCATTAGCCAAAGCACGCGGTGTCGGCACCGTGTGTTTCAAGACCTTTGGTGCGGGCAAGTTGTTGGGCGACACCGAAGGCTATCAGCGCCCGCTCAGTTTACGGCCCCGGGGTAAGCTCAGTTCTGGCGGATATGATGTCGCCAAACCCACGCTCCCCACCTTGACGGTGGAGGAATGTCTGCATTATACACTCACGTTAGACCCCGACGTGACTCTTCTGGGCATGAGCTTCCCCAACGAACAGGACGCTGCATGCGCTGCCGCGCGTTCCTTCCGCGCTCTCACTGCAACCCAAATGACCGATATTCGCACACGCGCTGCCGTTGCCATGCAAGGCAAAGGGTCCGTTTGGTGGAATCCGCCTCCAGCAGCTTGAACAGACGCCAGCCGATTTAAGCGCGCACTTCGGAGGTCACCTTGATGTCCTCGGCGCCGACGCTGAGGAGCGCGTTTTTGGCGAGATCAGCTTCGCGGGAGTCGACGGCATGAACGCCGATGAGGATGTGACCGACCTCAAGCTTTCCCGCGTACAATTTGGCTTCGTATTCGGGGATGCCATAGCCAACCAGCGCGCCTACCACGCCGCCGGCGGAGGCGCCAATCGCGGCGCCGCTTAGGGCTGCGACAATCGGTCCAGCCGCAATGAACGGACCCACGCCGGGGATGGCCAGCGCCCCTATGCCGACGAGCCAGCCGGCCACGCCGCCGAGCACGCCGCCGGTGACCGTCCCTGCCGTCGCTCCTTCTGGCGCCTTGGTTGAGTTGGCCAGACCGACTTCCCGGGTTTTTCCGTTGATGTCGGGTACGGACGGATAACTCAATGTCGTGGTCGCGTCTTCCAACTTGGGACGAAGCGCGTCGCTGGAAAGCACGGAAATATCAGGAAGCGCGAAGCCCGCCTGTTCCAGCGCGACGATGGCGGACTGCGCTTGTGTTTCATTTTTGACGAGACCGAAGATGGCGGGCTTGGACATGGAAACCTTTGGTTAAAGTTAGGCGAGGGGCTGTTAGAGCTTTGCAGGAGCGGTGCCAAGTTGCGGACGCACTCCCCGCCTCTCGTGAAAAGGTTGCAACACCGACGCCATGCCCCAACTTCGCAAGAGAGGTAGAATTCAATCGGGCATTATGCGTTCCGCCCCGGAGCCGCCGGGGCTCAGCTGAGAAGATGATCCAGCACCATCTGGTCGAGCGCCTGGTAATCCCGTGCCGCGATGAGCTGGCTGGCGCGCGCCTCGTCGAAGCTGCGCACTTTGTCCACGAGCCGGAGGAAAGTTTTGCGGCTGTTGATGACGTGGTCGAAGCTGTGCTCCGGGCCGGTCGTGCGGAAGGAATGGACGTCGAAGGCCACCGCGGCGGCGGGACTGTTACCGTACTGATTCTGCAGCAGCACGCGGACCTGATCGAAAGCCGAGCGCAGGCTGACGCTGCCAAACGGCTTATCCTGGTCGAACTTAAGCCCGTTCTGGTCGTTGAGATGGACGGACCATAGTTTCTTTTGCGCCATGGCAAATTCCAGCTCGTCGGCCGGGTCGAGTCCCGCCAGCACGCAATGCGCGGTCTCGACCACGCAACCGACGCGCGCGGGGTCTTTGGTCATGTGTGCGAAGGCCAGCGCATGCCCCACGGTGGGCAGGTATGCCACGTCGACCGGCTCGTTCGGCTTCGGTTCGATGGCAAAACGCATTTTGGGATGATGATCGAGCAGCCGGTTGAAGGCCTTGGAAAGATGCTCGAGGGCGCGCACCTGGCTTTTCGACTCGCGCACGTAAGTGCCCTCGCGCGCCAGCCACATGACTACGAGGTCCGTGCCCATCTCCTCGGCGATGTCGATGGTCTGCAGACTGCGGTCGATCGCATACTGCCGCGCCTTCGGATCGTTGCTGGTGAAGGCGCCGTCGATGGTCATCGGGCTGAACCAAAGCCGCGGCGCGACCATTTCCACACTCAGGCCGGCATCGGTCACGCGCGTGCGGACCTCGCGGGCCTCGGCCAGCACCTGTTTCGCGCTCTTCGTGTCGATGTCGGGCACGACGTCATCGTCGTGAAACATCACGGCATCAAAACCGTGCTGCTTGAACTGTTCGAGTTTCCAGAGGAAATCGCGGGCCGGCCGGGTTTCCGGGCCGTAGGGATCGCGCCCTTCGCTGATGTTCCAGGGACCGATGGAAAAATGAAATTGGTTGCTCATAAAAAGTTGTTGAGAGGGGTTCAGACGCCCTGGAGGAAATTCCGGCTGTGAACAAGGCCGGCTTTCTCGCCCTCGAGAGTTCCGTTGAAGTTTTCGTCTTCGAGTTCGATGGAGATCGCGCCCTGATAGTTGGCCTTGGCCAAACTCGCCAGGATTTCCGTCCAGGGAGAGCCGCCTTGGCCGGGGATGGTGTAGCGCCAATACGTGCCGCCGAATCCATGATTGGTCGCGAACGTCGTTTCCTGTCCGAAGCCGTACCGATACAGGGCCTCGGGGAAGAGTTGCGAGTCCTTGCCGTGGACGTGATGGATACGCGTCGCGAACTCGCCCAGGAACCGCAACGGATCGATGCCCATGCGCAGGAGGTGGGACGGGTCGTAGTTGACGCCGAAGACGGGCGACGGACATTTCTCGAAAAACGCACCCCAGCCTTCCGGTGTGCAGCAGAGCACGCCGGGGCCCGGCCAGCCTTCGATCACGATGCGGCCCTGATGCTTCTCGAGGACAGGCGCAAGCTGGCGATAACTCTCGACCATGTAGCCGAAATTTTCCGCCCGGGGCAGTTCCGGTTTTTCCGGAAGCATCACGGTGAAGAAATTCAGCGGAGCGAAAGCGGCGCATGCCTCGATGTAGGCGATGTTTTTCTCCACCGCGCTGCGGCGCGTGGAGGCATCCGGTGAGAGCATGCCTTTCCACTCCGGCAGATCGACGGAGCCGATGCGGAACCCGCGCTTCAGGGCAAGGGGCGCCGACTGCGGCGCATCGTTGCCGAGATCGATCACGCCGAATTGCTGGCCCTCGGCCCAGTCGAGCAGCGCGGGCAAATCCTTGTGCCAGTCAAACCAGAGACGGCGGAAGCCGATGGGGAAGTTGCCGGTGCGGGTGCGTGCGGGAGAAAGTTTGCTCATAATATTTGTCAAACAGGGTTTGCGGATTGCTGCCAGCCCTCGGCATTTTCCGAGGCCTTGAGGATGACCTGCAGGACCTGCTGGCCTTCCTCCGCGCCGTGAGGCGGGCGCTTTCCGGTGCGAATGCAGTCGGCAAAGCAGCGCATTTGCTCGTGGAAGGTCTGGACGTTCGGCAGCGTTTTCTCCGAGGGCGTCTTGAAGCCGGTGGGAAGATGGTAGACGATGTTATCCGTGCCGAAGAGCTCGCCGAGTTCGCCGACAATGTGGAGATGATGCGTGCCGTAGGGACGGTTCATCGCCCACGAGGTGAAAATCTCGCCGATAACGCCATTTTTAAAGCGAACCTGCACGCTGGCGGTGTCCTCGCCCTGGATCGGTTGCACAAAGCGCGCCATGGTGCCCCGCACCTCGGCGATCTCGGAACCGGCGAGGTAAAGGAGCCGGTATGACGGATGATAGCCGGTATCGATCAGCTCGCCGCCGCCCTGCAGCTTGCGATCCGAGCGCCACTGGCCTGCAAAAATGGAGGTCGGGGCCAGGAAACTGTCCTGCGAACGAATCCAGCGCACGCGGCCGATGAGGCCCGCGTCGATCTGCTGCTTCATTTCCCGCACCACGGGAAGGAAAAGCTGGTTGTGCGCGGACATATAGACGACCCCGGCTTTTTTCACCGCGGCCACGATGTTCTCGGCCTCGGCCAGGCTCGTGCACATCGGCTTCTCGCAGAGCACGTGCTTGCCGGCGGCGACGGCGTCGAGGATGGCCGGGGCGTGGAGGTGATGGGGCAGGCAGATGTCGACGGCGTCAACTTCCGACCCGAGCGCGGCCAGCATTTTCTTCCAGTCGCTGAAGCGAGCGGGATTGTTGCCGAGCTGCTGCGCGCGCTTCTCCAGGTTGTCGGTGGAGATGTCGCAAAGCGCGACGCATTCGATTTTATCCTGATGTGCCAGCATGCCCGCCGCATGCTCGTGAGAAATACCGCCCGCGCCGATGAGTGCTATCCTGATTTTGTCTGCCATAGTGGTTTTGAGTGAAAGGAAAGAATGGTTGATCGATTCGACGGGGCAGGATACGAAATATCGGTTTGGCATTCTTGTCCTTTTGTGACATTTCATTACGCTATTCTGATGCACCGCCTGACCCTTTCCCACCTGCCGGCGGGCCACGTTTGCACCTACGCGCACCATGCGCTGGGCAAAGGCAATGACGTCTCGCCGCACGACCACGATTTCCACGAATTCTTCTGGGTGGAGGAAAATGAAGGCACGCACTGGATCAACGGCGCGTCTGTCCCGCTGCAGCGTGGCGACCTCGTCCTGGTGCGCGCGCCCGATTGCCATAGCGTGCGGGGCACGGCGGACGACAAGCCGCTGCGGATCGTGAATTTTGCGTTCCAGGCGAACATCTGGCGCTTTCTTCAAACGCGCTATTTTGGCAGCAAGGCGGTTTTCTTCGCCAATCCGTCGCTCGCGGCGCGGACTTACCGGATGGATGATTATCGGCTGGCCGCCATTCGGCAGGCGGCGGCGCGATTGCGTTCGGGCTTGCGGGACCGTTTGCAGGCGGAGACCTTTTTACTCAGCGTGCTCGCGCTCCTCAGCGCGGATCAACTCGGCGGCGCCAAGCAGATGCCGGCATGGATTCGGCAATCCTGTTCGGAACTGACCGCCAATCGGAATTTCGCCGGAGGCATGCCGGCGCTCGTGGGCCTGACGCGCAAAAGTCCGGAGCATATTGCGCGGGAATTCCGGCGGTATCTCGACCGCACGCCGATCGAGGTGATCAACGATGCGCGCATGTCCCACGCCGCCGACCGGCTGGCCACCAGCGACGATGAGATCCTCAAGATCGCGTTCGATTGCGGGCTGGAGAACCTGGGGCATTTCTACCGGCTGTTCCGCGAGCGCTACGGCTGCACGCCGCGGGTTTATCGCCTCCGGCAGCAAGCCGTGGTCAGTCCGCCGGAACAGGGCCGTGGACGCCGGATGGCGAAGCGTGCGCGGTCAGGCAAGCTTCGCCAGCAGATAAGCAAATAGGTCGCCGATGGCGATGCGCTGCTGCTTCATGCTGTCGCGTTCGCGCAGGGTCACCGTATCCTTCTCGCCTGCGGCAATCGCCACGCCCGTCGCGGAGATGCTGGCTTCCTTCGCGCCTTCCAGCGTCTCGAAATCGACCGTGATGCCGTACGGCGTGCCGATCTCGTCGAAGCGCCGGTAACGGCGGCCGATGGCGGCGGTGTCCGCGTACGCCACCTTCATCAGCGGCTGCAGCGCGGTGTAAATCTCGCGCGCCTTCGCCACCAGCTCCGGCTTGTTCTTGAGCAGGGGGAAAATCGCCGCCTTGATTGGCGCCATGCGCGGCGCGAAGCGCAGCACGGTGCGCACTTCCTCCTTGCCGCTTTCGTCGTCCTTGATCGTTTCCTCGTCGAACGCCTCGCAGAGCAGCGCCAGCACGGTGCGGTCCACGCCCGCGCTTGGCTCGACCACTTCGGGTAGATACTTCTGCTTCGCTTCCTCGTCGAAATATTCCAGCGGCTTCTTGCTGTGCTCCGCGTGCTGCTTCAAATCGTAGTTGCCGCGATGGGCGATGCCCTCGAGCTCCTGCACGCCGAAGGGGAACTCGTACTCGAGGTCATACGTGCCCTGCGAGTAAAACGCGCGGTCCTTCTCCGGCACGGTCAGCACATGAATCTTCGCGCGCGGAATGCCGATCGATTCGTACCACGCCAGCCGTTCCTCGAGCCATTTGTCGAGCCACTCCGGTCCCGTGCCCGGCTTGACAAAAAACTCCACTTCCATCTGCTCGAACTCGCGCGAGCGGAACGTGAAATTGCGCGGGTTGATCTCATTGCGAAACGCCTTGCCGATCTGCGCGATGCCGAACGGCAGCTTCTTCTGCGTCACATCCAGCACGTTCTTGAACTGCACAAACATCGCCTGCGCGGTTTCCGGGCGGAGGTACGTGATCGAGGACTCGTCCTGATTCGCACCGACGTACGTCTTGAACATCAGGTTGAAGACCTTTGGTTCTGTGAGCTGCGCGCCGTTTTCCGCGTTGAACTTCGTAGAATTTTCAATGGGCTCGGATTTTTCGAGATCGAGAGAGACAATGTCTGCCTCCTCATACCCGCGGCCCACGTAGAACTGCTTCGCCGTTTTCTGCGCGGACGCCTCTGGCTTGCCCTTAGGCACGAGCACCGCGAACGGCAGCTCTGCCGCGCCTTTTGCGCCTTGAAAGCCCTTGTAGAAATACGCCATCCCGCTCTGCGGCTCAACTTGGTCCGCGCGAAATCGCTTTTTCGTCAGCATGCACTCCACCATCGGATCCGAAAACGTGTCCTCATGCCCGCTCGCCTTCCACACCGCGCGATTCATCAAAATCGAACCATCGAAGCCTACGATATCGTCGCGCAGTTGCGTCATGCTGCGCCACCAGTAGTCCTTCAGGTTGCGCTTCAGCTCCACGCCCAGCGGACCGTAATCCCACGCGCCGTTGAGGCCGCCGTAAATCTCCGACGACTGGAAAATAAACCCGCGCCGCTTGCACAAAGCGACGATCTTCTCCATCTTCCCCGCGGCTGCGTTCGAATCTGCCATAGAACCGCAAATCATCGCGGCCAAGCCCGCTCTGGCGCAAGGCAAATCCTTTCTGGAGGGACAACCTCCGGCTTGTCCCTGAAAAAATGTGTCAGGCCGGAGCTGACCCTCCAAGAAATTCGACACCACCGCGCCGCGCCGCTAAATTGCCCCATGCCCGAATCCGTCCGCACCAACGTCCTCGGCGGCAAGCTGCTGCCTTGCTGCTTTTCTCCCATGACCGGCTTTTACCGCGACGGCTACTGTCGCACCGGTCCCGGCGATTATGGCCTGCACACCGTCTGCGTTGAGGTCACGACCGAGTTCCTCGAGTTCAGCCGCCAGATGGGCAACGACCTCAGCACGCCGATTCCCGAATACCAATTCCCGGGCCTCGAGCCCGGCGACCGTTGGTGCCTCTGCGTCACACGCTGGAAACAGGCGCTCGATGCCGGCATGGCCCCGGCTGTGGTTCTCTCCGGCACGCATATTTCCGCGCTGGAGTTCGTCTCGCTTGAGGACCTGCAGGCGCACGCCGTCATGGAGAGCTAAGAACTTAGAGCGTCGAACTGAGAACTTCCTCGTTCTTCGTTCTACGTTCTGCGCTTGCGTCCAGCCCCAGCGTTTCGCGCGTCCAGGAATTCACGCGCTCATCCAGCGCCACGTCTTTGATCAGCGACGAGCCGTGGGAGGGAATCATCTCCTTCAGCTTCGCCTGCCACGGCAGCGACTTCATCTGCGGGCCAAAACATTCCTCGATCAGCTCGAGCATGATGGCCACCGCCGTCGATGCACCCGGCGATGCGCCCAGCAGCGCCGCGAGCGAGCCATCGCCCGCCGCGACCACCTCGGTGCCGAACTGAAGCATGCCGTTCAGCTTGCCCTGCTTCTTCACGATCTGCACACGCTGGCCCGCGACCATGAGCTTCCAGTCCTCCATCTTCGCCGTCGGCACGAACTCGCTCAGCGCCTTCAGGCGGTCCTTCGGAGATTGCAGCACCTGTCCGATCAGGTAACCCGTCAGCGGGATGTTCTGGAACGCCGCCGCCGTCATCGGGATAAAATTGTTGGGCTGGATCGCCAGAGGGAAATCGAGCACCGAGCCGTTCTTCAGGTACTTCGTGGTGAAGCCCGCGAACGGCCCGAAGAGCAGGCCCTTCTTGCCATCGATCAAGCGCGTGTCGAGGTGCGGCACGGACATCGGCGGCGCGCCCACCGGTGCCTTGCCGTAAACCTTCGCCTCGTGGCGCTCGATCAGCTCCGGGTTCTCGCAGCGCAGCCATTGGCCGCTGACCGGGAAGCCGCCGAAGCCGCGTCCCTCCTTGATGCCCGACTTTTGCAGCAGCGGCAGCGCACCGCCGCCCGCGCCGAGGAAAACAAACTTCGCGTCCAGCGTCCGTTTCTGCCCGCTCACCTTGTCGTGCACGTAAAGCATCCAGCCGTTCTCGCCGTGGCGATGCAGGTTCAGCACGTCGTGCTTCAAGTGGAGCGTCACGCCGCCGAGCGATTGCAAGTGCGCGATCAAACTGCGCGTCAACGCGCCGAAATTCACGTCCGTGCCCCCGGCCACGCGCGTCGCCGCGACCGGTTCCGTCTGCTCGCGCCCCTGCATAACCAGCGGCATCCACTCCGCCAGCTCCGCGTTGTCGGTGGAAAATTTCATCTCTGCGAAAAGGTGATTCGCCGTCAGCGCCGCGTGCCGCTTGCGCAAAAACTCCACGTCCTTCGCGCCGTGCACGAAGCTCAGGTGCGGAATCCGCTGGATGAATTTCTGTGGCGACGTGATCCCGCCGCGCTGCACCAGGTAGGACCAAAATTGGGTCGAGAGCTTGAACGACTCATTGATGTGGAGCGCCTTGCTCACGTCCACCGAGCCGTCCGCTTTTTGCGGCGTGTAGTTCAGCTCGCACAGCGCGGCATGGCCCGTGCCCGCGTTGTTCCAGGCGTCGGAGCTCTCCTCCGCCACGCCGGGCAGGCTCTCAAAAATCTCGATGGTCAGGTCCGGCTGCAATTCCTTGAGCAGCGTGCCCAGCGTCGCGCTCATGATGCCGGCGCCCACCAGCACAACGTCGGGCGAAGAGGAGGAAGTGGGTGTGCTCACGGGTTTTCCTGATAGCGCATATATCGGAATGGGCAATCCTCGAGGTGATGAAATTTTAGCCCCATCCCATTAGCAGGTTGAATGCCTGCTTTCCGTGGCCGGCCGCGCCGGGGCGGGTTGGCCGGATTGAGGAAAAGGCCACCGCCTGACGGCGGCGGCTACGAGTCACTTGATTTCCCACCCCAGGGGCATCCGCGCGTAGACGCCCAGCGGATCGTTGAAATCCTCCAGCGACTTCAGGCTGTCCTTCAGCTTAAGGAATTGCTCCGTCAGCGCATCGGTCTTCTCGGCGGCGGGGCGCTGGCTGGTAAAGACGTTCAGCACCGACTTGCTCAGCGGCTGCTGCTGGTTGGTCAGCAACTGCGCCAGCGCATCGCTGAAGCCCAACTCCTCGGGATATTCCTTCACGCGATACTGCGTGCCCAGCTTCGCCTGGTCCGCCGCGTAAGTGATCGCATCCTCCAACCCGCCGATCTCGTCAACGAGATGCAGCCCCAGCGCCTCCTGCCCGGCCCAGACGCGGCCCTGCGCGATCTCCTGCACGGTGGACAGGGGAATGTTGCGGCTCTCGGAAACCTTGGTCGTAAACTTGTTGTAGAGGTCATCCACGCGTGCTTGCGCCATGGCCAGTTCCTCCGGCGTCTTCGGGCGCGAGATCGTCTCGAAGTCGGCAAACTTGCCCGTCTTCGCCGTGTCGAAAGTCACGCCCAAGGTGTTGTTGAAGAGCTTCTGCGCGTCGTAGAACATGCCGAAAACGCCGATCGATCCCGTCAGCGTGTTCGGCTCGGCGAAGATGTGGTCCGCGTAAGTCGAGACCCAGTAGCCGCCCGAGGCCGCGTAGTTGCCCATCGAGACAATCACCGGCTTGTGCGAGTCCTTCAGGTTGCGAATCTCGCGCTGGATCACCTCCGACGCATACGCGCTGCCGCCGGGGCTGTTCACGCGGAGCACCACGGCTTTCACTTCGTCGTCCTTGCGCAGCTCGCGCAGTTCCGCCGCGAAGCGGTCGCCGCCGATGTTGCTGACTTCGCCCCAGCCGTCGACGATCTCGCCCTCCAGGTACAGCACGGCCACGACGCGGTCGCTGTTGCGCTCGCCCAGCAGCCGAGGCGTGTGGCTGGCGCTGATGTAGTCGGCAATCGCCACCTGCTTGAAGGGCAGGGGAATCCGTGCGTAGTCGCTCGAGGGCGCCAGCTTGCCCAGCTCGTTGAGCATGTCGCCGAAGTAGCCGAGCTTGTCGACCAGCTTCGCGGTCACCGCGTGCTCCGGCAGAATGTAGCCGTCAGTATCGACCAGCGTCTGCAGCGCGTTTGGGTCGACGCCGCGGCTGTCCGACACCGCACTCTTGAAGTCGCCCCACAGGTCGTCGATCAGCTTCTGCGTCTCCTCGCGGTCCGCATCGCTCATCTTGTCCAGGATGAACGGCTCGACCGCCGACTTGTACTTGCCCACGCGCGTCACCTGCACGTCGATGCCGTACTTGTCCATGCCGTCCTTGTAGTACGTCTTGATAATGGCGAGGCCCGGCATCTCCATCTCGCCATACGGGTTCATCATGATCTCCGAGGCCGTTGACGCCACGTAGTAGTCCTTCGAGCTCGGCGCCTCCAGGTAGGCATAAACCGGCTTGCCCGATTTCTTGAAGTCGAGGATCGCCTCGCGCACTTCCTTCAGGCAGGCGTAGCCGGTGCCGAAGTCGGCCGGCTCGAACGAGCCGGTAAGGAACATGCCCTTGATGCGATCATCCTTCGCCGCCTTGCGGATCGCCCGGACGAGGCTGCGCAGCTCGATGCTGTGCGAATCGCTATTGTTCAGGGCCGAAGAAAGCGCATCGCTGGGCGAGGCATGCTCCGGCGAGTCGGTCACGTTCACCGACATGTCGAAGACCAGGATCGAGCCGCGCTCGATCGCGGTTGTCAGGCGCTGGCCGT
Organism: Methylacidiphilales bacterium; assembly: GCA_965226715.1. Taxonomy (GTDB): domain Bacteria; phylum Verrucomicrobiota; class Verrucomicrobiia; order Methylacidiphilales; family UBA1321; genus JABDGH01. The sequence continues at coordinate 678,965 of CBDDEB010000003.1, forward strand.
TGGAATTGGCGGAAATCGACGCGATGATCAGGATAATGAACAGCAGGATGGGGCCGCCCAGGACGAACAGCAACGCGGCGAGGTTCGCGAAGAACGTGATAAAAAATTGTTTCATGAGGCGAAAGACGTTCGCTTACCTTAAGTCGAGAAGTCCAAAAGACAATGGATTTAGCTCCCTCCCGCCAAGCCATGACGCAGATGTAAGGGGCTTTCGTCGTCTATAAAATTCTTAAGGAGCGCCCTGCACCGATCAAGCTTCGCGCGGTAGCCGTCGACCGCGGCGAGACCGGCCCGATGGCGTCTTAACTCTTCCCCGGAAAATAACGATCGATCACGGGCTGAATCGCGTCCGCCCAGATCTGATAGCCCTTCGCGGCCGGGTGCTCGAAATCGGTCATCGTTTCAACTGTTATGGAGCCGTCGGGTTCCAGAAACCTCTCGCCGAAGTGGAGGTAAATCACCCACTTCCCATCGGCGAACGCTGAAATCAGGTTATTTGTCGCCTTGATCTTTGCGCGGATCGGATCGCTTGAAAAAGGCCGACTGGGAAAGATCCCCTGCAAGAGAATCGGCGAGTCGGGACACCTCTTTCGCAGCTCGGCGACAACGGCGTGGATGCCCTCCGCCGTTTGCTCCGGGGAGTCGCCACCCTCAAGGTTATTGGCGCCGATCAAAAGGACGATGAGTTTGGGGTGAAGGCCATCGACCTCTCCGTGTTGAAGTCGCCATAGCACATTCTGCGTTTTGTCGCCCGCCACCCCGAAGTCGTAGGCATTAAGCTTATCATAATGTTGCATCCAGACCGCGTTCCCCTGCTTCTCCCGCCAGTAGTCGGTGATCGAGTCGCCCTCGAAGAGGAGATTGACGGGCTTCTCTCGCGAATGGGCGATGTTGTCGCTGAGTCGTACGTCCCAGTAATACAAATTGAGCGGCTTCAGCCAGGTTGGCTTCGCAGCGATCACTGCGGGATTGGGCATTGTCGTGGAGGCGGCATGAACCGACACAAAGCCGATCACCAAAAGGCCCGCCGCAACCGTTCGAACCAAGAGTGGCAGTTTCACGAATTAATTTTGCCAGAGCGACAAAAAGGCAACGAGGACAAGACGACTTTATCCTGCTCAGTTCCTCATAACGCAGACAGGTTTTTCTCAATGAGTACCATGTACCAACTCATCAAAAGCGGCCCGCTGATCTGCCATCGCTCGACCTCGCCCGTTTCCGAGTCGGTCACTTTCCGGGTATAGGTCCCCATCACGTCGGCATCCCTCGGTTTCTCTAGGTCGATACTAATGCGGAAAGGAATCGCCTTGGCCAAACAGTACTGATGGGCCTCGCAAAGCCTCCCAATGGCCGGCAATGAGTAGACATTATAGAATGATTTGCGCTTGCGCTTGTGTTCCTCAACTTCAATCCGGCACGTGATATCGCCCTCGTAGAAGAGGCTCGTCAGGCCAATCCAGTTCGGGGCCAGCTTCGTGAAAATCTCCACCAGCGGAGCCTCATAATCGGGCAGCCAACTCAGGGTTTGCAGGCTGATGACGCCATCGAAATCGCTGGATTTTTCCAGATGATACCAATCGCCCTTTCGGAACGAGAGGTTGGCAATTCCCCTTTCTTGAGCGAGCCGGTTGGACAATGTTACCAGCTCGGCCGAATAATCGAGACCCGTGAAGCGCGCCGCGGGATGCTCCCGGGCCAGATGAGAGGTCGCAGCTCCAGCTCCCGAGGCCAAATCCAGGATACTTCTGGACCCGGCCACTCGCTTCCTCGCGAAATCAGCAAAAGCGAGCGTGCTTTGCTTGGTCACGTCCCATTGCGCGGCGTGGTACTTGAGCGCGGTCTCGTCGAGGTGCTCCCACTCGTCGGTGCGCTGCTTCGGCTTGCCGGCTTCTCGAGGCGTTCCCATCCGTTCTCCTCCTTCTTTCGTTAGTGACCCCTTGGGCACGAGATCGCAACATGGTTGCCTGTCCGTCAATAAAAGCAACCTAAACAGCCGGAACGAGTTTGCCGGCCCTGACCATGCCCATCAAAAATCATTTGCCAAATACTCCACACTGAATATCTTACCCGCCATGGAGAAGATGAAAGGCACTTACGTGCCCACGCTGGGACGCGCTCGCGGGCTGAAGCAGTGGGCCTGCATTTTAATTTTGGGCGCATGCGCGGTCTCGCGCAGCTTCGCTGGCACGGACATGGCCACCAAGTCCGACATGACGGGCGTGACGCCCGACCTCGCCACCGAGAAGGACTGGACCATCGAGCTCGGCAGCGGCGTTGGCTTCTCCAACGTCCGCAGCGGTGAACCCAATCAGGCGTACACGCTCATCCCGATCGATCTCACCGCCTCGCTCAAGGTCGACGATGTCAGCCTCGACAACTTCCTCGGCGGCTGGCTGCGCGGCTACACCGAGTTTTATTTTGAAGGCCAGTACCAGCAGATCGTCCGCGGCCCCGAGACCCATGTCGAGGGCCTCATGGTCGGTCCGCGCTACAACTTCGTCCAGCCCGGATGGAAAATCATCCCTTACGTCGACGGCGGCGTGGGATTCGCCTTCGCCGACTCCAACCCGGCCGGCGGCGGTCTCGGTCAGGACTTCAACTTCACCTTCTGCGCCGGTGCCGGCGCCAAGTACCTGATCAACGACAACTGGTTCGTGCGCTTGGGCGTCGAGTACCAGCACTACTCCAACGCGGGCCTTTCCGACCCGATCCCAAACCACCCCATCGACGAGTTGGGGCCGCGCCTTTCCTTCGGCTACGCGTTCTGAGCTGGCTGGAAGTTGCCGACTTGATTTTGCGGAGGCCAGGACCCCATGCCTGACTTCCAGCTCGCCGCGTACTACTTCCCGAATTTCCACGCCGATCCGCGCAATGAAGCGCGTTACGGCCGAGGCTGGACTGAGTGGAATCTTTTGAAGGAAGCGCAGCCGCGCTTTCCCGGCCACCAGCAGCCCAAGGTTCCCGTTTGGGGCTACGAAGACGAGGCCGATCCTGCGGTCTTCGCCAAAAAGATCGATGCCGCTGCCGACCACGGCCTGAGCGCGTTCATCTTCGATTGGTACTGGTATGAGGGAAGGCCCTATCTGGCGCGCGCGTTGGAGGAGGGCTACCTGCAGGCCACGAATCGCGACCGGCTCAAGTTCGCCCTCATGTGGGCGAATCACGACTGGCTGGAGATTTTTCCCCGTGGTTATCGGAAGGACACGCCCGTGATATACAAGGGAGCAGTCGACCGCCGCGAGTTCGAGCGAATGGTCCATTATATCGTCGAGACCTATTTCGTGCGCCCCGAGTACTGGAAGATCGATGGCCGCCCTTACTTCTCCATTTACGAGATGGGCACCTTCCTGCGCGGGTTCGGCAGCGTTGATGAAACGCGTCGCGCGCTCGATTTCTTCCGCGAGGTCACCCGCCGTATCGGTCTGCCCGATGTGCATCTTAACATGGTCATCTGGCAGATCCCGAACCTGCCTTCGGAGTCGGTCGTGGCGGACCCCGCGGCCCGTGTGACCGAGCTGGGCATCGATAGCATCACCAGCTACGCGTGGTGCCACCACTCCGCGTTCGACCAATTTCCCGAGACGCCTTACGTCAAGGCGCTCGAGGACAACCGCCGCGCTTGGGAGGGCTTCGCCAAGGAATTCACCCAGCCGTACTTTCCGAACGTCTCGATGGGCTGGGACCCATCGCCGCGCACGGAGCAGGGCAAACCTTACGAGAATCTCGGCTATCCCTACACGCCCGTGCTGGCCGGCAACTCGCCCCGGGCCTTCGAGCAAGCGCTCTTGGCCGCAAACGCTTTCCTGCAGGCGCATCCGCGTAGCCGGAATATTCTCACGCTCAATGCCTGGAACGAATGGACCGAAGGCAGCTATCTGGAGCCGGACACCTTGCACGGCTTGCGCTATCTCGAGGCCCTGCGGCGCGTCTTCGCCTGACGCCGGCTGCCGCGGCGCCCATCTTTCCGCTTTTCTCATCGGGCGAGCTAGGCATCATGATCGGCCATGAGCGACCATCTACCTTTGGCCGGCAAGACCGGCGTGATCTTTGGCGTGGCCAACAAGCGCAGCATCGCGTGGGCGATCGCGCAAGCCTGGGCCAAGGCCGGGGCGAAGCTGATTTTCAATTACCAGGGCGAGCGCCTGAAGGAGAACGTTGAGGAACTCGTCGGCACCTTCGGCCCCGAGACGCCGCTCTATCCCTGCGACGTCGGCTCCGACGAGCAGATCGAGGCCTTCTACGGCGAGGTCAAGAAGCACACCGACCGCGTCGACCTCCTGCTCCACAGCGTCGCCTTCGCCCCGCGCGAGACCATTTCGTCCGACTTCTCCTTCGTCAACACCAGCCGCGAGGCCTTTCGCGTGGCGCATGATATCAGCGCCTATTCGCTCATCGGCGTCACCCGCGGCGCGCTACCGCTCATGACCCACGGCGGCAGCATTGTGGCCATGACCTATCTCGGCTCCGTCCGCGTCGTGCCCGGCTATAACATCATGGGCGTGGCCAAGGCCTCGCTTGAGGCCTCGGTGCGCTATCTCGCCAACGATCTCGGCCCGAAAAAAATCCGCGTCAACGCCCTGAGCGCCGGCCCGATGAACACGCTGGCCGCGCGCGGCATCGGTGGCTTCAGCAAGATGCTCGATTACTACGAGCAACACTCACCCCTGCGCCGCAACGTCGAGTTCGAGGAACTGGGCGCCACCGGCCTTTTCCTCGCCAGCGACGGAGCCGCCGCCATCACCGGCCAGGTCATGTACGTCGACTCCGGCTTCTCCTCGATGGCGATGGGGCAGCCCTCATAATGGCTGACTCGCTTATCCTCTGGGACATCGACGGCACGCTCGTCTACATGGACAACGCGGGTGAGCGCGCGTTGCTACTCGCGATCAAGAAACTCTACGGCCGCGACCTCGGCGGCAAATTGCCGGTCGACCTGCGCGGCCGCACCGATACCTCCATCGCCCGCGATCTACTTAGCTTCCTCGAGGTACCGCACAGCTTCGAGGAGGAATCGCGCTTCCGCCGCGCCTATCTCGAGAACATGCCGCTCACGCTTCCCGCCGGCAAGGCGCGCATCCTCGCCGGTATCCGCGAGGCCCTCGACGCCATTCGCAACCATCCGAACATCCATCAGGCCCTGCTCACCGGCAACCTGCGCGAAGGCGCCAAGCTCAAGCTCGAGTACCTCGGCCTCTGGGACTATTTCGAGTTCGGCGCCTTCGCCGACGACAGCCACCTCCGCGACGAACTCGGCCCGTTCGCTCTCTCTCGCGCCAAGGAAAAACTCGGCATTGATTTCCCGCCCGAGCGCGTCTACATCATCGGCGACACGCCCCACGACATCGCCTGCGGCAAAGCCATCGGCGCAAAAACCATCGCCGTCGCCACCGGCAGCTTCACCGTCGACCAACTCGCCGCGCTGAATCCCACGCACGTCTTCAAGGACCTGTCCGATACGAAGGCCCTGCTGAGCGCGGTCAGCGAGTAGCGTTTACCACGCGTACGCTTTGGGCGCTTCGCCTGACGGCGGAAAGATCTTGTCGAGGGCCTCGAGAGTATCCTTCGTGAGTTTCAGCTCGAGCGCGTGCAGCGCGCCGGTGAGTTGCTCCATCGTGCGCGGGCCGATGATCGGCGCGGTCACGCCGGGCTGATGAAGCAGCCACGCGAGCGCGACGTCGGCCGGTTGCCCGCCGAGCTTGGCGCAAAAATTCTCGTACGCTTCCAGCTTGTCGCGCTTGGCTTCAACGCGCTTCTCGAACTCGGCGCCGCTGCGGCGGCCTTCCTTCAGTTTCCTGAGTGCGCCGCCGAGCAGTCCGCCGCCGAGCGGGCTCCACGGAATGACGCCGAGGCCGTAGTGGCGGCAGGCGGGCAGGACCTCGAGCTCGATCATGCGATTGTCGAGGTGGTAGATGCTCTGCTCGCTGATGAGTCCGACGAAATGGCGATGCGCCGCAGTCTGTTGTGCGGAGGCGATGTCCCAGCCCGCAAAATTGCTCGAGCCGACGTAAATAATCTTACCCTGCGCGACGAGCGTCTCCATCGCCTGCCAGATTTCGTCGAACGGGCACGCGCGGTCGATGTGGTGCATCTGGTAGAGATCAATGTAATCGGTCTGCAGACGCTTCAGGCTGGCGTCGCACGAGCGGATGATCTTGCGCGCACTGAGGCCGCGCGCGAGGTTGGGATCCAGGCCGTCCTTCGTCTCCATGTCCCCAAAAACCTTGGTAGCGAGCACGACGCGCTCGCGGCGCGAGCCGCCCTGCGCGAACCAGCGGCCGAGGATGCTTTCAGTCACGCCTTCGCCACGCTTCCAGCCGTAGACGTCAGCCGTGTCGAAGAAGTTGACCCCAACCTCAAGCGCGTGGTCCATGATGGCGAACGAGTCCTTCTCGGTCGTGTGCGGACCGAAGTTCATCGTACCAAGACAGAGGGGCGAGACTTTGAGGCCGGAGCGGCCAAGGGAAACGTGCTTCATAAGATAGGGTGCGAGGGGGGTTCGTCCTTAAACGCGCGTGGGAGGCAAAGGTCGCGCACCCTCGTGCAATTATTACGAGTAAACCCGGCCCCAATGCACATCGAGCCGCTTGGTGAGGAAAGCGCCGACGGCCCGCAGCATGCACTTCGTCTCCAGCGCCTGGCCGCGCTTGACGATGCTGGCCAGCGATTCGTTGCTGCGCACGGTCAGCGCTTCCTGCGCGATGATCGGGCCTTCGTCCAGGTTCGGGGTGACGAAGTGGCAGGTGACGCCGACGATCTTCACGCCCTTCTCGTAGGCCTGGCGGTAAGCGTTGGCGCCGGGGAAAGCCGGCAGCAGCGAGGGATGAACGTTGATGATCTTGTTCTTCCAGCGCCACACGAAGTTGGGCGAGAGAATTTTCATGAAGCGCGCCAGCACGAAGAAATCGACCTCGTACTTCTCCGCGAGCTTGAGCACTTCCTCCTCCGCCGGCGCGCGATTGCTCCACGGCACGAGATGGAAAGGCAGCTTGTACTTTTTCGCGAGCGGCTCCAGGTCAGGCCGGTTGCCGATGATGACAACCGGCTTCGCGCCGAATTTTCCGGAGGCTTTCGCCAGCAATCCCTCGAGCACATGCGGTTCCCTGGTGACAAGGATGCCCATTCGCTGCGGACCAACCGGCGCGAAGTGAACGCGGACCTCCATCTTCAACTCGCGCGCAGCGTCGCGCAGGCTTTGCTGGATGATGTCCTTGTGAAATTTATCTGCGGGCCACGACGCCTGCAGCGTCATGCTGAAGTGCCCGCGCGTGACGGCTTCCTCCATCGCCTCGATGTTCGCGCCGAGTTGAAAGAGCAGTTGCGTGATGTGCGCGATGACGCCCGCCTTGTCATGACCGATGAGCGTGATGGTCGCGAGTTGATTTCCCATGGCGGCAGATTAGATAAAGGACTTCGCGTTTGGCGACATATTTGCACGCTTGGCCGGGAGTGGCTACGATACCATCATGAGATATTGCGTTCTTGCCATCGTCTTGTCGTTTTGCGCAGACGCGGAGCTCCGCGCGCAAACGAATGCAGCACCTGCGAATGCTTCCGCTGCGACGGCCGAGCGGCAGGCACTTTCGATTCTCACTCACGACCAAATGATCGAGTACGCCAGCGCGCGCGCGAAAGCCTTGGCCAGTGACCCCGCGCTCAACGCCGAAAACGATGCGCTGAAGCAACAATTTGCCGACGTGATAACGCATGGCACCGCGGCAGAAAAGCAGGCGATCCTGATAAAGTGGATGCGCACCGACAGAAATTGCGTCAAGCGATGCTAATGCAGGATCCCAACATGGCTCCGATTTTTGCCCAGATCGACAAGTCCATTTCCGAATTGAAGGCGAAGGGCGCGCCACGAAATTGAAGAGCACTTTGCCAAATCGGAACCGCTTGGCTTGAGGCGTTATACGTCTGATCCAAAGTCCCGCAAATAAATCGGTTCCGCTTAAACTTCAGTATTGCCCTTTGCTGCCGATAGTGTAGGAAAGTGGCAGGAAGTGGGACGAAATTCATCAACTTGGAGTAAGAATGGACGAAGTGCGCGCATCGTACACAGATTCTTTCGCGCATTCCTTCGATGCGAAGGGCCGGATTACCGTCCCCTCGGAATGGCGGGAAGCCCCGTTCGAAAGGACCCTCTACATCTTCCCTTCCAAGGAAAAGTGCGTGCGCGTTTATCCCGCGTCGTGGCTGGGCCGGCTGCAGGAAGAGGTCTCGAAACTCAAGTCGGCCGATCCGCAGCGCAAGGGCGTGGAGGATCTGGCCATGACGGCGCAGTCCGCGACCTTCGATTCGCAGGGCCGCATCATGGTGAAGGAAAAGCTGCGCGAGGGCGCGGGCCTGAAGAAGGACGTGGTTCTCGTCGGGCGGCTCGATCACTTTTTAATTTGGGACCAGGAGACGTTCGAGAAGAAGAGCGTCGCCAGCCTGACGGTCGAAGGTGTGCTGGAGGACATCGGCCGATGAAAGTCCCGGATCAATTTTGGCCGGACATCCTGGCGATAGCCGGGAGGGTCCGGGAAAGAACGAGGAGTTAGCTGATGCCATACACCTCGTTTCAATCCAATGGCATCGACGCCGGCTTGTTCGGCGTCAAACCCCAAAGGCAAAACGAGGATATGGAAATCAAAATCAAAGGTCTTGTGCGCAGGCAATTGGTTTACGGATTCGCGGCGGAGAAGGATGCGGAGGGCCAGATCATTGGCTCCTCTGTCGTGAAGCTGGCCCGGCGTAACGCCTTTGAGTTGGTTGGATTGAAGCGGCCCGCGCTGGCTCCAGCCTGGCGCTGGAAGATGGGCTGAACAAGTGTCGGTGAGCATAGACGGAAGCGAGGCAGAAAATCGGGGACATGTCCCCGTGCTGTTACGGGAGGTGCTCGCGGCTGCGCATGTGCAGCGCGGGCATCGATGGGTCGACGGAACTTTCGGCCGTGGCGGGCATTCCCGCGCGCTGCTGGAGGCGGGAGCGGAGGTCCTGGGGCTGGACCAGGATGGAGATGCGGCGGAGGCGGCGCGGGCCCTGGAGGCCCGATGGCCGGGACAATTTTGGTGGCGACAACGAAATTTCAGAGAATTGAAAACATGCACGCACGAGCACGGTTGGGAGAAAGTCGATGGAGTCCTCCTGGACCTCGGCATCTCCTCGCCGCAACTGGAGACCGCGGAGCGCGGCTTCAGCTTCCAAACGGAAGGGCCGCTCGACATGCGCATGGACCGCCGTTCCGGACCGACGGCGGCGGACTTGGTGAATGAACTTCCCGAGGCGGACTTGGCGAAGATTTTTTATGAGCAAGGCGGAGAACGAGAAGGCAGGAAAGTGGCACGTGCTATCGTCGCACGTCGGAGCCGCGCGCCCTTCCGCACCACGCTCGATCTGGCAACGGCTGTGGCCCAGGCGCTCCCGCACCGACGAGCTCGGGGAATACATCCGGCAACGCAGGTCTTCCAGGCTCTACGTATCGCCGTCAACGGAGAAGAGGAGGCCCTCGTGACCGCTCTGCCCCAGGCGCTGGAAATCCTGCAGGCCGGCGGCGTGCTGGCCGTCATCAGCTTTCATTCCGGTGAAGACCGTGTCGTGAAGCAGTTCCTGCGCGAGCGCTCGGCCGAGTGGCTCGACACGCCGGGGCGCCCGAACACGCTGCCGAACCCGCATCGCTATCTGCGCGACGTCCGCCGTTTTCTACCCAGCGAAGAAGAGATCGAAAAGAACCCGCGTTCGCGCAGCGCCCGCCTGCGTGTCGCCATCCGCAACGAGGAAAGGATCACATCATGAGCCGCAACCGCATGAAGAACAGCCAGTCGCTGCACTTGATGGGCGTCATCAAGTGGATCTTGATCGCCAGTCTGCTGGCCGGCCTCGGCCTCTGCTACGTCCTCTGCAAAAACCAGAACCTGCACCTCGCCCAGGAAGTGCAGACGCTGCAGGACAAACTCGACAACATCAATTCCCGCAACACCAGCCTCGCGGCCGACTTGCGCCGCATGAAGTCGCCCATCCGGCTCGAGCGCGAGCTGGCGGCCATGCACTCGGCCCTGGTGCCGCTGACTGATTCGCGCATTTGCCTCGAACGCCTCGACGAGGACACCCGCGCCCGCCTCGAGCGCGATGGCACTGTGCCCAACGCTTACTTCAATCTCAATGCCGCGCCTGTGGCCTCGGCCACGCCGGCGGGCAACTGATGCCATGCAACACCGCACCCGCGCCATTTGGATCATGGTCGTACTGGCCTGCGGGTTCACTTTGATTTCGTTCAACCTCATCCAAGTCCAGCTTGTGCAGCACGACAAATTCACCCGCATGGCGATTAAGAACCATATGGACGTGGTGACGATCCCGGCCAAGCGCGGCGCGTTGCTCGACGCCGACGGCAACGTCCTCGCGCAAACGCAGCGCGTGTACGATATCCGCCTCGACGGCCTGGCCTTCAGCCGGAACCATCCCGAGGCCACGGTCAAGCTGCTGGCTGACGCGCTGCAGGTCCCGCCCGATAGCCTCAACTGGAGCGCGAAAGACCGCTATCAGCTCATCGCCCACGACGTCGAGGACTCGGTGATGGAGAACGTGAAGGCGCTCAAGCTCGACAGCGTCATCGTCGAGCCGCGCGATCGCCGCATTTACCCGAACAACTATCTCGCCGCGCACGTCCTCGGTTACACCGACGATAACGGCCACGGCCTCGCCGGCATGGAAAAGCAGATGGATGCCGTGCTGCGGGGCGAGCCGGGCGAGCGGCTGGTCGAGCGCGACGCGCACAAGAATGAAATCGCCCTTTACGACACGCGCGACACGCCCGCCGTCGACGGCAACGATGTAACACTCACCATCAAAACGGCGATTCAACATGTGGTGGATGATCAGTTGGATCAGATCGTGCAGTCCTACTCGCCAGAAGCCGCCTACATCATCGTGATGGATCCGCATACCGGCGAGATCATGGCCATGGGCTCGCGGCCAACTTACGATCCAAACAACCGCGCCGACTTCAAGGCCGAGAACATCCGCAACCGCTGCATCACCGATCCGGTCGAGCCCGGCTCCGTGTTCAAGATCATCACGCTGGCCGGCGCGCTTAACGAGGGCCTGGTTAATCTCGACACGCAAATCTTTTGTGAGAACGGCTGCTTCTATTATGCGGGCCGGGAACTGCACGACGACGACGAGCATCACGCCTGGCTGCCGGTGGAGGAAGTGATGGCGCAGTCGAGCAACATCGGTTTCGCCAAGATCGCGCTCAATTACCTGCACGAAAATAAGCTCTACAACTACGCCACCGCGTTCGGCATGGGCGAGCGCACCGGCCTCTTCACCGAGCAGGGCGAGACGGCCGGCCTGCTGCGCCCGGTCAACAAGTGGAGCGCGCTTTCCATCACGCGCGTTCCCATGGGCCAGGAAGTCCTGGCGTCGCCGATCCAGCTAGCTGCGGCCATGAGCGTCATCGCCAACGGCGGGCAAGCTCATGGCGCCCATGCTGGCCAGGCAAATCACCGATCCTGCCGGCCGCGTGGTGAAGACCTTCCAGCCGCAGATGGTTCGCCAGGTCATCACCACGGCCGCCGGCGCGCGAGGTCGCGGAGGCCCTGCACCAGGTCACCGTCGACGGCACGGCCAAGGCGATCAAGATCACCGACCCGGATGGCCGGGGCTACTCATTCGCGGGCAAGACCGGCACCGCGCAAAAGTGGATCAACGGCGAGGGCTACTCGCATACGCAGCACGTCTCGTCGTTCATCGGCTTTATGCCGGTGGACGATCCCCAATTCGTCGCGCTGGTCATGATCGACGATCCAAAGACCGCCGTGCACAAGGATTACGGCGCCGAGGTTTCCGCGCCCGTCTTCGCCAACATCGCCAAGCAGATGGCGCAGATCATGAACATCCAGCCGGATATTCCCGCGCCCGTCCCGACCGGTACGGCTCCCGTGCTGAGCGCCAACACCCCCGCCCACGCCTCACTGTGAAACTTTCCGATATTCTCAAGGAGGTCGAGACCAAGTCGGTCGACGGGGCGGTCGACCGCGCCATTCGCGAGCTGCAATACGACTCGCGGCGCGTCGAGCCCAACGACGTTTTCTTCGCGTGGAAAGGCGTGAAGTCCGATGGCCATCAGTACATCGCCGACGTCTGCGACAAGGGCGCGGCAGCGGTCGTGCTGGAAAATCCCGACTTCGCGGTTTATCGCGGGCCGACCTACATCTCGGTGCAGAATGCGCGCCGCTCCATGGCCGGTATGTCGGCGAATTTCTTCGGGCGTCCGGACAAGGCGCTCAAGATCGTCGGCGTCACCGGAACGAACGGCAAGACCACAACGACGTTCATCCTGAAACATCTGCTGACCGAGCCGAAAAGCCCGGTCGGTCTCATCGGCACCGTGCGCTACGAGATCGGCGAGCGCGTGCTGCCCGCCTCGCGCACCACGCCCGAGTCCCTCGACCTGCACCGGCTGCTGGCCCAGATGAAGGCGAGCAACTGCCGCGCGGCCGTCATGGAGGTTTCCTCGCACGCGCTCGAGCAGGGCCGCGTGGCGCCGATCAGTTTCCAGGTCGGCGTCTTCACCAACCTCACCCGTGACCATCTCGATTATCACCAGACGATGGACAATTATTTTGCGGCCAAGGTTCTCCTGTTCGCCAATCTCGACCGGGCGGACAATCCCGGCGTCGCGGTGATCAACGCCGACGATCCGTACGGCCAGCGCCTCATCGAGATGTTGCGCGACCACATCCGCGTCATCGCTTACACGGTCAGCGGCGATCCGGTCGCGAATCTGGAGGCCCAGGGCCTCGTCTCCACCGCGCAGGGTACCCGCGGCATGCTGCGTCTTGATGATGAAATCGTGCCGTTCTCGCTGCCCCTGATCGGCTCCTACAACGTCGCCAATGCCCTGGGCGCGGTCGGCGCTGCCCTGGCGCTCGGAGTGCCTACGCACGTCATCGTCGAACGGCTCAAGACGACGCCGCAGGTTCCAGGCCGCCTCGAAAAATTTGCTTCCGCTGACGGCGTCACTGCCGTGGTCGACTACGCGCACACCGACGACGCCGTGCGCAAGGCGCTCACCGTGCTGCGCGGCATCACCACCGGCCGGCTCATCGCCGTGCTCGGTTGCGGCGGCAATCGCGATGCGCTCAAGCGTCCGCTCATGGCCGTCGCGGCGGTCGAATGCGCCGACTTCTCCATTTTCACGGCGGACAATCCGCGCCAGGAAAGCATCGAATCGATCCTCGACCACATGGAAACGGGGCTCGCCGGAAAAAATGCCGGCGGAAAATACGAGCGCGTGCCGGACCGCCGCCAGGCCATCGCTCATGCGCTCGCCATGGCGCGGCCCGGCGATGTCGTCTGCATCGCGGGCAAGGGCCACGAAACCACGCAGGAAATCGCGGGCCAGTTTCATCCGTTCGATGACCGGCTCGTGGTGCAGGAGTTTCTGCGAAGGAGGGCCGCGTGATGCGCCGTTGCACCCTTGAGGAAGTCGTTCGCTACAGTGGCGGTCGCCTTCTCAAGGGCGATCCCAACTTGGCGGTCGACCGCCTGCACACCGACACGCGCACGCTCCACGCCGGCGATTGTTTCGTCGCGCTGCAGGGAGACCGCTTCGACGGGCACGCGTTCGTGGGGCAGGTGAAGAACCACGGTGCCGTCGCGGCGCTGGTTTCCCGCCGACCGAATGTCGCGGACATTCCCGACGATCTCGCGCTGGTTGAAGTGCCCGACACGCTCGAGGCCTTGCAGCGTTTTGCCGCGGAATATCGCCGCTCGCTGCCCGTGCGCGTCGTGGGCGTCACCGGCAGCAGCGGCAAGACGAGCACCAAGGAACTCATCGCCGCCGTGCTGCGGGTGCGCTTCAAGACCAAGGCGACCGAGGGCAATCTAAACAACCACATCGGCGTGCCGCTGACCCTCATTCGTCTCGACGAGGACGACCAGTACGGCGTCGTCGAGATGGGCATGAACCATCCCGGCGAAATCGCGCCCCTGGCCCAGATGGCCGCGCCGCAGATCGGCGTCATCAGCAGCATCGGCCCAGCGCACATTGAATTCTTCGAGGATCAGGCCGCCATCGCCGCCGAGAAGGCCGAGCTGATCGCGGCGCTCCCGGAGGATGGCCTCGCCGTGCTCAACAGTGACGACGAGTGGACCCGCCGCGTTGCCGACCGCACCCGCGCGCGCATCACCTGGGTCGGCTCGGGGCCCGAGTCGACTTGGCGCGCGGAGGATCTGCGCGTCGAGACCGATCACCTCTCTTTTCTGCTGCGCCACAACGGCAGCAGCGCGCGCGTGAAGCTGCCCGTCGTCAATCGCGTGATGGTTTCCAACGCGCTTCTCGCCGCGGCGGTGGGGCGCGAGTGCGGGCTGACCATGGACGAAATCGCGCGCGGCCTCGAGTCGGTCAAGCTGCCCGGCGCGCGCATGCAGGTACTCAACATCGAGGGCGCCTGGATCATCAACGACGCCTACAACGCGAATCCCGACTCGATGAAAGCCGCGCTCACCGCACTGCACGAATTCCCCAACGCCACGCGCCGCCTGGCCGTGCTCGGCACCATGGGCGAACTCGGCATGCACGCGACGCCGCTTCATTTCATCATCGGCGAGTACGCGGCGAGGCAGGGCGTCGAATACCTGATCGCCGTCGGCCCGCAGGCGGAGGCTTACGCGCGCGGCGCCATCGCCGGCGGCATGACGCACCAGCAGGTCGTTTCCGCCCTCGACGCCGAGGAAGCCGCCGCGGCGCTCAAGCCGATGATAGCCGAAGGCGACGCCGTCCTCGTCAAGGGCTCGCACTTCATGGGCCTCGAGCGTCTGGTCACGGCGCTCTCTGGAAAGGCCGGGGCCTAATGTTCTACTACCTCTACTTCCTTTCCAGTCACCCCGGCCTGGGTGCGCTGAATGTTTTCCGCTATGAGACCTTTCGCGCCATGGCCGCGGCGCTCACGGCATTGATGTTGTCGCTGGCCATGGGGCCAAAAACCATCGTCCTCCTCACGCGCCTCAAACTCGGCCAGCCGCTGCGGCAAAAGTCCGAGGTGCGCGAACTGGCCGACCTGCACAGCGCCAAGAAGGGCACGCCAACCATGGGCGGCATCCTCATTCTCGCCTCGGTCGCGATCAGCGCCATCCTGTGGTGCGACCCGGTCAACCGGCTCGTCTGGCTTGTGCTGGGATCGATGCTGTTCCTCGGTTTCACCGGGTTTGCCGACGACTACGAGAAAGTCGCCAAGAAGAACTCCAAGGGCATTCGCGGCTGGCAAAAGATGGCGGCCCAGGGCCTCCTGGCGATTTTCGTCTTTCTCTACCTCTATTATGTCTCGAGCTACGATGACGAGTGGCGCCGGCTCTATGTGCCGTTCCTCAAGTCTTCCTTCTATTTCGACATCGGGATCGTGACGACCTTCGTTTTCTTCGGCCTCGTCATCACCGGCGCGTCCAACGCGGTCAACCTCACCGACGGCCTCGACGGCCTCGCCATCGGCTGCACGGTCAGTGTGGCGCTGACCTACGCCATCTTCTGCTACATCGCGGGCAACGCGCGGCTTTCCACCTATCTCTTGCTGCCGTTCGTCAGCGGCGCGGGCGAACTCGCCATTTTCTGCGCGGCGATGGTCGGCGCGGGTCTCGGTTTCCTCTGGTTCAACTGCCATCCGGCGCGCGTGTTCATGGGCGATACCGGCTCGCTCGCCATCGGCGGCGTGCTCGGCGTCATCGCCATCTGCGTGCACCAGGAGCTGCTGCTCGTCATCGCGGGCGGCGTTTTCGTGCTCGAGGCCGCATCGGTCATGCTGCAGGTCGCATCATTCAAGCTGACCGGCAAGCGCATCTTCGCGATGTCGCCGCTGCATCATCATTTTGAGCTCAAGGGCTGGGACGAAACGCAGGTCGTGGTGCGCTTCTGGATCATGAGCCTGATCGGCGCCATGGCCGCACTGGCCACATTGAAATTGAGGTAAGCAAATGTTTCGTATGGAAGTAAAAGGCAAAGAGGTCGTGGTCTTGGGACTGGGAATCAGCGGCATGGAAGCCGCGAAACTCCTCCAGGACCAGGGCGCGACCGTGACCGTGCGCGACGACGCCGATAACAAGGCGCCGGTGCTCGAGCGCACCGCGGCCCTGCGCCAGCGCGGCATCAGCGTCGAGCTTGGCGCGGCGATCCAGGCGCGCACGGCGTTCGATTTCTGCGTGCTCAGCCCCGGCATCGATCCCAACATTCCGCTGGTGCGCCGCTTGCGTCAGGAGGGACTGCCGACCTTCGGCGAGCTCGAGCTGGCCTACCGCTTTTGCGCCTGCCCGATTGTGGCCATCACCGGCACCAACGGCAAAACCACCACGACCGAGCTGGTCAACGCCGTGCTCGCCGCGGGCGGCAAGCGCACGCTGGCCTCGGGCAACATCGGCACCGCGTTTTCCGAGGCCGTGCGCGGCAGCAAGGACCTCGATGTGATGGTGGTTGAGGTCAGCTCGTTCCAGCTCGAGCACATCTGCGATTTCCGCCCGCGCATCAGCGTCCATCTCAACCTCACGCCCGACCATCTCGACCGCTACAAGTCGATGGAAGAGTACGAGGCGGCGAAGTGGGAAATCTTCCGCAACCAGACGCCTGACGACGTCGCCGTCGTGAAACGCGAACCTGCGCCTGCCGCCGATCCGCGCCAAGCGCGTCACGATCAGCGCGGCCGGAGCTGCGGCCGATTACCAGCTCGTCGACGGCTGGCTCGTCGCGCGCGGCGAGCAGGTGCTCGAGCAGTCGCGCACCAACCTGATCGGGCCGCACAACGCCGAGAACATGCTCGCCGCGCTCGCCGTCGGCGATCTCTACGAGATTCCGCGCGAGGCAATCATCCGCGCCCTCATCGCTTATCATCCGCTGCCGCACCGGCTCGAGAAAGTCGCCGAGATCGGCGGCGTGACTTTCCTCAACGACTCCAAGGCGACCAACATCGACGCGCTCGAGAAGGCACTCAGGGCCATGCGCGCTCCGGTCGTGCTCATCGCCGGCGGCAAGGACAAGGGCCTCGACTTCAGTGGGCTGCGCCCACTCGTGCGCGAGAAGGTTAAGGCCGTCGTGCTCATCGGCCAGATGACGGAGAAACTTTTCGCCGCGTGGAATTCCGCCGTCTCCTGCACACGCGCAACCACGCTGGCCGACGCCGTCGACAAGGCGCACGCGCTGGCGCAGGCCGGTGACGTCGTCCTGCTTTCGCCCGGCTGCTCCAGCTTCGACATGTTCAAGAGCTTCGAGGACCGCGGCGACCAATTCCGCGAGCTGGTCCTCGCCCGTTCGAAACAAACCTGATTTCACGCCCAACATCCACCACCAAAAAAAGAGAGAGAACCCATGGACAACAACGACAGTAAGCCGCAACAGACCGGCGGCTTGAAATTAATGACGGTCTTCATTGCCGTGCTTGCCCTGCACGTGCTCGTGATCGGCGGCTTCACCGTCTATCACCTGATGGGCAGCGGCGGCAGCGATGCCGACCTGACGCTGGACAAAACGCACAAGCTGAAGGCCGATGGAACGGTCGTCACCGATACGGCTACGCCGGACGCGACCGCGGCCGACAAGACCGCCGACGCGACGGCCACCACCGATACCGCGACGACGACAACCGCGGCTAGCACAACGACCCCGGCCTCGACGTCCACCTCCACGCCCGAGGCGAACCCGGCCACGACGGACACGGCCACGCCAAGTGCGACGCCCGCGCCAACGGCTCCGGCAACCACTCCGGCTCCTGCTCCGGCTGCAACGCAGGTTGCCGCCAACACGCCGGCTGCTCCGGAGACGAAGCCATCAACGTCGCCGATCGTCCTGTCGGGAGATGACATGGGCCAGACGTCCACGATTCCGGCCGATAACAGCCTCGCTCCTCCGCCGGACGCGCCGGCTCCCCCGATGGTGACGTCAACTCCTGCCTCGAGCAACGACGTGGCCGCCACGGCGCCCGCGCCAAGCATCGTTCCTGTCGAGGCGCCCGCTGCTGCAGTGCTCTCATCTAACGCGCCTTCGGGCCCGGTTGCACCTGAGGCTGGAATCCCCAGCGGCCCTGTGCGCATGCCGGCGAATCCGCCCGTCCCTGCGGCGAAGACCAACGTTGCCTCCAGCGAGGAACACGTTTCCGCCCCGTCACACGAGGAGCGTACCCTCGCTTCCACGCATGAGACGAAGAAGCAAACCTACACGGTGAAGATCACCGACTCCTACCAGAAGATCGCGCATGCGCATCATATCACCGTCGCGGAATTGAAGGCGGCCAATCACATCAAGGGCGATGTGGTTCTCCATACCGGCCAGAAGCTGGTCATCCCGATGTCGAAGACGCTAGTGGCGAAGAATGGCGAGTCGCATGACATCTCCACCGCGAGCCTCTCCGCTTCGCCCACGACCAGCGTGAAAACGCACCGCCATTATTACACGGTGACGAAGGGCGACACGCTGAAGTACGTCGCGAAGAAGTTCAACGTCACGCCCTCAGCCATCGAGGACGCAAACAACCTCAGCGGCACAAAGCTCGCCGTGGGTGAAAAGCTGCGCATTCCGTCGCACACCGCGCGCGCCGCAGTCGAGGAGAGCACGCCTTCCGCGTCCTTGACCGACCGCGTTGCCGCGCCCGTGGCAGCCCCGGTCGACGTCCAGCCCAGCCAGGTGGTGACCCAGCCCGCGCCCGTAGAGCAGCCCGCTCCGGCGCCGATGGCGACACCCGAACCCGCGCCCGCGCCGCAGCCGACGCCCGCTTCGAGTCCTGAGCTGACCAGCCTGAACTTCTAGTCACGCGAAAGAGGAGACCCCGTCCATGTTCATGCAACGCAACGTCGCGTATATGCTGCTCATCGTCATGCTGGGGCTGATTGCCCTTGGCCTGGTGATGCTCTCCAGCACCAGCGCGGAGCTTGCGCCGTCGGACGCGCCCGGGGCCTACGAGAAGGTCTACAACAAGCTGGCGATGCAAGGCGTCTGGCTCGTGATCGGCGGCATCGCCTGTGCCTTCTTCGCCCTGTGCGATTACCAGAAAGTGCTCAAGTACGCACCGTGGATGTTGGGCCTCTCCTGCGTGCTGCTCGTGCTCTGCCTGGTCCCGCATGTGGGCGTGCGCATCAACGGCTCGCCGCGCTGGCTGCGCGTGGCGGGATGGACCTACCAGCCCTCCGAGTTCGCGAAGCTGGCGCTGATCTTTTTCCTTTCGTGGTGGATGGGGAAAAATCAGCGCCACGCCCGCGAGTGGAAACGGGGTGTGGTCCTGCCGTTCATCATCACGCTCCCGATGCTGGTGCTCATGGTCAGGCAGCAGGATTACGGCACCACGTCTATCATGATGATCATTCTCTTCGCCACCCTGTTCGTCGCGGGCGCGCGGAAGATCTACCTGCTTCCGCTGCCCATCCTGGGATTCGCCGGGCTCGCCGCTTATATCTGGGCGACGCCCGAGCGACGCGAGCGCATCAAGGACTGGTGGCATTTCATGCAGTATCCCGAGCACGTCGCGGTGACGAGCAAGTTCTGGCAGCAGTTGCAGGGCCTCATCGCGCTCGGCTCCGGCGGCCTGTGGGGCCTTGGTCTCGGCAACAGCCGCCAGAAAATGTACTGGCTGCCCGAGGTGAACACCGACTTCGTCTTCCCAATCATTGGCGAGGAACTCGGCATGTGGGTGACGCTTGCGGTCGTCGCGTCCTTTCTCATTCTCATGTTGTGCAGCGGATGGATCGCGATCCACGCGCCCGATCCCGCCGGCGTGTTTCTCGGCATCGGCCTCACGCTCATGATCGCGCTGCAGGCGTTGATGAATCTCGCGGTGGTTACTTCCGTCATGCCGTGCAAGGGAATCCCCCTGCCGTTCATCAGTTACGGCGGATCAAATTTGCTGACGTGTCTTGCCGCCATTGGAATTCTGTTTAACATGCATCGCCAGGGCATTTACCACACCCAGCCGGCGCCTGCGCTGACGCCGAAATCGTATAGTGTGCGAATGTAGGGCCCCGAATCATACCGATGAAAATTGCCATTGCTTGCGGAGGTACAGGCGGACATCTCTTTCCGGGATTGGCCGTGGCGGAAGAGCTGCGCCAGCGCGGCCACGACACGCTGCTGCTCGTCTCGGCCAAGCAGATCGACACCATCGCGCTCGAGGGTGCGAAGGAACAAAAAGCGAAGGCGCTGCCCGGCATCGGCTGGCCCGGTTTTCTCTCGCCGCGCGTTTTCACTTTCGGCGTGACGCTCTTCCGGAGTTGGCGCGAGTGCGGCCAGGTCTATCGCGATTTCCAGCCCACCGCCATCGTCGGCATGGGTGGCTTCACCAGCGCGATTCCGCTCCTGCTCGGGCGCCATCTCCATCTGCCGACGATCATCCACGAGTCGAACGCCATCCCCGGCCGCGTCACGCGCTACATCGCGCCGATGGTCAACAAGACGCTGCTCGGCTTCGAGTCATGCGCGAATTACCTGCGCCGCGCGCACTGCGTCGTCACCGGCACGCCGGTCCGCCGTGGCCTGGCGCGCATCGACCGCACCGTCGCGGCGGAAAAATTTGGGCTCAATCCCGCGCTGCCCATCGTCCTCGTCATGGGCGGCAGCCAGGGCGCCCACGGCATCAACCAGCTCATCCACAAGACCACCGCGATGTGGCACGCCGACCGCGAGGAAGTGCAGTTCATCCATCTCACCGGACAGGCCGACGCGAAAATCGCCGAGATCAATTATCGCCGCCATCGCCTCGCCGCCGTCGTGCAAGCCTTCTCGACGGAGATGGAACATTTCTATAGTCTCGCCGACGTGGTTATCAGTCGTTCCGGCGCTGCGTCACTCACGGAGTTGAGTCACTACGGACTGCCGTCGGTGCTCGTGCCGTATCCGGCGGCGGCGGACGATCACCAGACCTTCAACGCGCGGATTTTCGAGCACGCGGGCGCCGCGAAAATCCTCGTGGAAAGCAAGACCACGCCGGAGGAACTACATCAGGTCGTGCACGAAATCTTGGCGGACAAGCCGCTGCGCGAAAAAATGGCCGCGGCCGCGCGCAGTCTCGCCGGTGTGGACGCCGCCAAGCGCGTCGCCGAGGAAATCGAATTGTCATGCAACCCGAAGTAAAACAGCGCCTCGAGCAACTGCTGAAGTGCGGACCGCAAAAGGTCCATCTCATCGGCGTCTGCGGCAGCGGCATGAGCGGGCTCGCCCGCCTGCTGCTCGCGCAGGGGCACGAGCTCTCCGGCTCCGACCTCGTCGCAGCCTCAGCCGCGGCGGAATACATCCCGGACGGCGTCCGCTATTTCGAAGGCCACGCCGCGGCAAACCTCGACGGCGCCGCATTGGTCGTTTTCTCCTCGGCCATCGCGGCGGAAAATCCCGAGCGCGTCGCCGCCGCCGAGAAGAACATCCTCTGCGTGCGCCGCGCCGAATGCCTCGTCGTCATCGCTGACCAAAAGAGCGCCTACGTTGTCGCCGGCAGCCACGGCAAGACCACCACCTCGTCGATGCTCACCCACGTGCTGCGCCAGGCCGACCAAAATCCGTCGCACTACATCGGCGCGCAGGTGCCGCTGCTGGGCGCCAACGCCGCCTGGACCGACGGCAAACCGTTCGTCGTCGAGGCGGACGAAAGCGACGGCACCCTGGCGCTCTTCGCGCCGCAGGCCAGCCTCATCCTCAACATCGAGGAAGAGCACCTCGACTTCTACCACTCCATCGAGGAAATCGTCGGCGTCTTCGCGCTGCTCTGCGAACGCACCACCGGCCCGATCGTCTATTGCGCGGACGACAAGAACGCCATGCTCCTTTGCTCGCACGCCGAGCGCGCGGTGAGCTACGGCCTCTCCGAGCTCGCCACCTTTCGCGCTCTCGACGTGCGCCTGCAGAATTTCTCCTCGCGCTTCACCGTCCTGCGCGACGGCAAGCTCCTCGGCGAGGTCGCGCTCGAAGTCCCCGGCGCGCAAAACGTCTGCAACGCCCTCGGCGTCATCGCGCTGGCGACCGAACTCGGCATCCCGTGGAACCAGATCGTCAGCGCACTGGCCGAATTCCGCGGCGCCGCGCGCCGGTTCGAGGTAAAATATCGTTCCGGCAACTACATGGTCGTCGACGACTACGCGCATCATCCCACCGAGATCAAGGCCACGCTCGCCGCGGCGAAGAACAGCGGCTGGAAACGCGTGCTCGCGCTCTTCCAGCCGCATCGCTACTCCCGCACCAAGGCGCTGCTGGGCGAATTCGCCGGCGCCTTCCACGACGCCGACCAGGTCTTCATCACCGAGATTTACGCCGCGAGCGAGGCCGCCATGGCCGGCGTCACCGGCGAGGCCGTCGCCCAGGGCGTGCGCGCTGACGGCCACGGTAAAGTCACGTACGAGCCCACCCTCGGTCGCCTGCGCGCCGCGGTCAACGCCATCCTCGAGCCCGGCGACCTCGTCATCACCCTCGGCGCGGGCGACATCCATCGCGTCGCGCAGCATCTCGCGCAAGGCCTCTTCTGGTTCGGCGAGCTCAGCGAAAAAATCAAGCCCGAGAGCGTGCTCAAGCGCGACGAGCCGCTCAACAAGCACACCACCATGCGCATCGGCGGCCCGGCGCAGCTCTGGTTCGAGCCGATTGACGAGGAAGACCTCATCACCGGCCTGCGCTTCGCCCACGACCGCGGCATCCCGGTCACCTTCATCGGCCGCGGCAGCAACCTGCTCGTGCGCGACGGCGGCATCCTCGGCCTCTGCATTCACCTTGGCCGGCCCTATTTCAACCGTGTCGAAGTCGACGGCGAATTCGTCACCGTCGGCGCCGGTGCGCGTCTCAAGACCATCGTCGCCGAGGCCCGCAAACACAACCTCGGCGGCTTCGAGTTCATGGAAGGCATTCCCGGCAACATGGGCGGCGCGCTGCGCATGAACGCCGGTGCCATGCAGGGCTGGACCATGGAAGTGGTCGAGAGCGTGCGCAGCATCGACCTGCTCGGCCACGTGCACGAGGTGGCCAAGGCCGACCTCGAAATTCACTACCGCAGCGTCCCGCACTTCCAGACCCACATCGCCGTCTCCGCCAGGCTCAAGGGCAAGCCGAGCTCGAAGGAGGAAATCGGCGAGAGGCTCAAGCAATTCTCCGGTAAGCGCTGGACCTCGCAACCCGCCGCGCCCAGCGCCGGCTGCATCTTCAAGAACCCGGGACCGATTCCCGCCGGCAAATTGATCGACGAGCTCGGCCTCAAGAATCTCTCCGTCGGCTCCGCCCGCGTGTCGGAAGTGCACGGCAATTTCATCGTCAACGACGGCGGCGCGACCGCCGAGGATGTGCTGCAGCTCATCGCCCTCATCCAAAGCCGCGCGCGTGAAGCGCGTCAGATCGACTTGAACACCGAAGTGATCGTGCTCGGGGAAGAAAACTAAATGAAGATCAAAAAGGCGCGGGAGATTTCGTTCGGCTGGTTCGGGCCGATCGCCGCCTCCCTGCGCGCCGCCCGCAAAAAGCGCGTGCACAAACTCGATTGCAAAATAAAACACAAATGAGCGACAAGCCCCATCGCATCGCCGTCCTCATGGGCGGTCCGTCGCCCGAGCGCGAGGTCTCGCTGCGCACCGGCGCCGCCTGCGCCGGGGCCTTGCGCGAATGTGGCTACGACGTGACCGAAGTCATCGTCGAGGACGAGTATTTCGTCCTGCCGGCCAACACCGATCTCGCCTTCATCTCGCTGCACGGCACCTTCGGCGAAGACGGCCAGGTCCAGGACATCCTCAATGCGCGCGGCATCCCCTTCACCGGAGCCGACGCCAACACCAGCCGCATCACCATCGACAAGGAAAAGACGAAGGAAAAATTCCGCGCCGCCGGCGTGCCGACACCGCAGGGCCAGCTCGTCCATCGCGTCGAGGAAATCACCGTGCCGCTGCCCGTCTTTATCAAGCCGAACAGCCAGGGCTCCAGCGTCGGCTCGCGCGCGGCCCGCACCCGTCCGGAAGTCACCGCCGCCATCGCGGACGCGCTCAAGTTCGATTCGTCCGTGCTGGTCGAGCAGCTCATCGACGGCCGCGAGCTCACCGTCGGCGTTCTCGGCACACAAGTGCTGCCCGTGATCGAGATCCGCCCGCTCGAGGGCTTTTACGACTACACCAACAAGTACACCAAGGGCAAAACCGAGTACTTCTGCCCCGCGCAGCTCTCCGAGGAGATCACCGCGCAAATCCAGCGTTACGCCCTGGCGGCGCATCGCGCGGTCGGCAACACCGTCTACTCCCGCATCGATTTCCTGCTCGAGGGCGACAAGTCCTATTGCCTCGAGATCAACACTATTCCCGGCATGACCGCCACCAGCCTCCTGCCCAAGGCCGCCGCCGCCGTCGGCATCACTTTCCCCGAGCTCTGCCGGCGCATCGTTGAGCTCTCCTGGGCCGCCCGCCAAAAAGAAAGGAGCGCATGAACCGCCGCGCTCGCCCCCGTCCTCGCCCCCGCCCCAAGCAGCTCAATATTCTGCATACCACCACGACCACGGCTCACTCGCGCAAGGAAATCGCGCAGATCATCGGCTGGTGCTCGCTCGTGCTGGCCATGATCGTCATCGTCGGCGCCGCGCTGCACTTCGGCATCTCCTTCGCCCTCGACCGCGTCCTCTACACCAACCCGCGCTACGCCCTGCACCAGATCGACGTCGAGCCGCGCGACCGCTTCAGCCCGCGCCTCATCCGCCAGGCCGCCGGCCTCGAGCCCGGCATGAATCTCTGGGCGCTCAACCTGCCCCAGATCGCGCACGATCTCGAGGCCATCCCCAACGTCGCCAGCGCGCGCGTCGAGCGCCACTTCCCCGATCGCATCACCATCACCATCACCGAGCGCGTGCCCGTGGTGAAGATCGAGGGCCTCAACATCGACCTCAACACCAAGGAGACGTTCTACCTCGACCGCGACTGCTACGTCATCAAGCCGCGCGCCGACGAGCCCCCCGTTCCTCTGCCCCAAATTGTCGGCCTCACCGATGCGGAGGTCGAGCCGGGCACGAAGCTGGACCGCCCGATTCTCTCGTCCGCCCTCCAGATTCTCGATGGTATCAAAAACACCAAGTTGAACGCGGAGATCGACGTCACCCGCATCGACCTGAGCGACCCGCTCTCCATCACCATGGAGACGCACCAGGGCGTCACCATCACCTTCCGCACCGGTTACATCGACCAGCAGCTCCAGCGCCTCCAGCAAATCGTCGACTACGCCGACAAGCAGGGCCGCCCGCTGCAAACCGTCGACCTGACGCCGGACGTCAACGTACCCATCACCTTCGCTCAAAACCTGTAGACCATCCAACCAATCACTATGTTCTGGGGAAAATCACGCAATATCGTCGTCGCGCTTGAAGTCGGCAGCACCAAGGTCGCCGCCGCGGTCGGGGAAATCCGGCCCGACGGCACCCTCGCGCTGCTCGGCATCGGCGAGGCCAACTCGGGACAGGTGCGCAAATGCGAGATCGTCGACTTCGAGGTCGCGCAGGGGTGCATCCGCGACGCGCTGGCCGAGGCCGAGGCCAAGACCGATGTCGTGGTCGCGGAAGTCTACCTCGCCATTTCCGGTGCGCACGTTCGCTGCTCCAACACGCGCGTGACCACGCTCATCTCCAACGACGGCGATGAAATCACGCTCGATCACATGCAGGAGCTCGAGGACATGGCCGCCGCCCAGCCGCTGCCCGCAGATCACGCCATCGTGCATTCGCTCCTGCAAAACTACGTGCTCGACGACGGCTCGACCACCGACAATCCCATTGGCCTCGCCTCCAAGCAGCTCACCGCGCACTTCCACCAGGTCTACGGCCTGGCCACGCGCCTGCAGACCACCATCCGTTGCGTGAAGGAGCTCGGCATCGACGTGAAAACCCACGCGCTCAGTTCCTACGCCACCGCGCAGGCCGTGCTCAGCCATAACCAGAAGCAACTCGGCGCCGTGGTCATCAATCTTGGCGGCGGCGTGTCCGATTACATTGTCTACCAGGGCAGCGCGGTCGTGCACACCGGCGTGCTCGGCGTCGGCGGCGATCACCTCACCAACGACATCGTCTCCGGCCTGAAGATTCCCTACGCCAAGGCCGAGGCGCTCAAGAAAACCGAAGGCTCGGTCATTCTCGACCCGGCCGAGTCCGAGGCCACGGTGAAACTGCCCGGCTCCTACAACTTCGAGGAAAAAACGATCTGGCGCTCCTCGCTCAATACCATCATGCAGGCACGCCAGGCGGAAATTTTTGAGATCATTCTCGAGGACCTCGAGAGCGCGCCGTTCTGGCCGGACTTCGCCGGCACGGTCTACATCACCGGCGGCGCCTCGCAGGTCAAGGGCCTCGTCGAGCTCGCCTCGCAAATCTTCCCGTGCCCGGTCGAGCTCGCCCACCAGTCGCCCTTCGACGGCGACCAGACCTACGGCCGCCGGCCCGACCTGAGCACGCTCCTCGGCCTGCTGCGCTATGCGCGCAAGGTCGAGCTCGAGGTGCCCGCGCCCAAGGGCATCGCCCGCGTGGGACAATCCCTGCGCCGCGCGCTCGCCAGCATGAGGCTTATCTAGGGAATAATCGCAGAACTAAAGGAGACCGCCATTACCATGATCGAATTCACACCCGACGGACCGTTCTCGGAAAAGGCCAACCAACTTTTTCCCGGCCGCGTGCGCGTGCTCGGCCTCGGCCAGACCGGCGCCGCCGTCTGCGACCAACTCGTGCTCCACGGCCGCCCGCAGCAGGACCTCTGGGTATTCGATTCCGATCAAAGCAGCATCGAGGGCAGCGTCGTGCCCAATCGCCGCCTCCTCGGCCGCCATCTCGTGCATGGCCTCGGCTGTGGCGGCGATGTCGATCTCGGCCGCGAGATCGTGGCCACGGAGGAAACCAATATCGCTAACGTCGCCAACGCCTGCGACTTCCTCATCCTCGTCCTCGGGCTCTCCGGCGGCACCGGCGTGGCGCTGGCCGAGCACTTCATCGAGCTCGGCCACGAAGCCGGCGCGAAAGTCATCGTCGTCGGTGTGCAGCCGTTCGCGTTTGAAGGCATCGCCCGGCGCGAGCGCGCCATCGAGGCCATCGCCGATCTGCGCGCCGAGGCCGACAGCGTCCTCGTCATGGCCAGCGACCGCATCGCGGACAATCCCGCCACGCAGCGCAACATCCGCCACGGCTTCCACCTCATGCATCAGCAAATGGCGCACACCGTGCAGGCGCTCTCCCAGGTCGTCTGCAAGCGCGGCCTCATCCAGCTTTCCTTCGCCGACGTGCGCGCGCTCTACGCCCGCTACACCGGCTCCGAGGTGCTGGAAAATTCCTGGGTTGCGCACGTCAGCGGCGACATGCACGACCGCACGGAGGACCTCGTGGCCGAACTCTTCACCTCGCCCATGTTGGCCGACGAAACCATCTGGAAGCGCGTCGACCACGCCATCGTCGCCGTCAGCGGCTCGCGCGACCTCGGCCTCTCCGAGGTGCAGGAACTGGTCAGCCTCTTCAAGGACCGCCTGCCCATCACCATCCCCATCGCCACCAGCGCCAGCCTCGATGAAGACAGCGCGGAAAATGTGCGCATGACCGTCCTGCTCGCCGCCACCGCGCCCGCGCGCCTGAGCGTGCCCGAACTCGCCGCCAACTTCGAGAAGCCCCCGCGCAAGAAGCGCGTCAAGTCCGATACCGCGCCGATTCCCGCCATGAAGGCGGCCAGCGCCGCCAGCGAACCGCCGTCCGAGCCGCCCGTGCTCGCGCCGAAGAAAACCTCGCGCAAGCCCATGCCGGTCACGCCGCCCGCCCCCGCCATCGTCGAGCCCGTCCAGTCCATCGTGCCCGCCCTCGAGGAAATCGAGGCCGCAGCCGAGGAAGAACTCGCCCCGCCCCGCGCAATGGATCTGGAACCCGAGCCGGAACCCGTCCTCGTGGACGGCGCCGAGGAACCGGAGCCGCCGCCCATCACCGTCTCCATGCGCTCGCGCCGTTTCGAGGCCAAGCAGGAAGAAATGCAGTTCGAATCCGCCCCCCGCGGCCGCTTCGAGAAAACCCACGAGACCATCTACCGCGGCGAAAACCTCGACCAGCCCACCTTCCGCCGCCGCGGCCTAAAAATCCGCGTGTAGATCGTCGATTGGGCGGCTTCGGCACTAAACTCCGCCCAGATCTCATTTTGGTTCGTTCCCAAGAACGAATTGAAGCAGAGTTTTTTTAAATAGTGTGGCCGCTGCGGTTTTTTTTCTGGCCTGGAGGGCCAACGGAAATTAGCCGGTGGCGCAAGCCACCGGTACCCGCAAGCAAAAGCAAATGAGCCCCGGACGGGGCGATGGAAATTCCTGAGCGAACAGGACCCTTCAGTGCCGGGGTTTTACAAGAAAAGCGTCGCCTCCCGTAGGGCGCATGAACTTTTGCGGAAGTTTGCGCTTATATCTCCTGCAGAGCCTATCTTTTTAGGCTCTCCAAGCTCTCCAGTCTCTCTAGAGCTACCGCTCCCAGACGCTTTCGTGAGAGAATGCGGGAGCACTTAACTCACCTTGTTCCTCGTTTCCAGGTTACTGCCCTCCGCAGGAACTCGGAACGAGGAACGAAAAAATACCCTCTTATCAACACATATCAGCGGATACCACCGTATACCACATGATCACGGTACATCCCGCCATCCCCCCCGGTGGGCCAACACACACATCCCACGCCCCACACGCCTGACACGCCTCACACGCTTATTTTTTTGCATGGGTGGCTGATCAGCCGAATCGGCACCCTCTAGGAACGCACGACTTGCGCACCCTCATTGTCCGCCTTCAACACGATGACGCGCGGCGAGGGGAGATTCGCCTTCTTCGCCGCCTCCAGCATCGCCGCGGAAATCGCCTCGTCGCGATCAAGCGTCAGCGCCATCAGGCACGAGCCCGCGCCGCTGAGGAAACTGCCCAGCGCGCCCGCGTCCTGCGCCGCGGCGAGGATCGCATCGAACCCGGGAATCAGCACCCGCCGATACGGCTGGTGCAAGTGATCAACAAACATCCCACGCAACGCCGCGTAATCGCCAAGCGCAAACGCCGCCGCAATCCGCGCCGTTCGCTGCGCGTTATCGACCGCATGACGAAACGGCACCTCCTTCGGCAGCAGTCCACGCGCAGTCTCGGTCGAAAGCTTCAGGTCCGGCACCAGCGTGACGAACGACAGCTCTGGCTTCACCGGCACGCGCGTGTAGACAAAACCATCGGCCGGATCAGCCGAGGCATGCGCGCACACGGCGAATCCGCCCAGGAACGATGGTACCGCGTTATCGGGATGACCCTCCAGCTCGATCAGCAGCGTCAGCAATTGCTCGCGCGTCACAGGGAACGAATCCGCGACCAGCTCCGCCAGCGCCATCAGCACGCCCAGGCGCACCGTCACGCTGCTGCCCAGCCCGCGCGATATCGGAATGTCGCCCTCGATTCGCGCCTCGAACCCGAACGGCGACACCTTGCCGCCCGTCGCCCGCTGGAAGAACGCCGCGGCCGTTTCGGCGATCATGCCGTACGCCGGCTTGGCTTCCTCGGAGCGCGTCAGCGTAACTGTGTTGTAAAGTTGCAACGCCAGCCCCAGGCAATCGAAACCCGGGCCCAGATTCGAAGTGCTGGCCGGGACGCGGACCGCGGCGCGAGTGGAAGGCATGCAGCCTTCTACCGCATCGCCCCGCGCGAGAACAGCTTTTCGCCGCACGCACCGACGAAAGCCCTTGCCATCGCCCCCGGATGATGGATAATGAACATCCCGCGCGACCTCGGGCGAGATGAAAGCCCACGTTAGGAAGTCGCGCCACCTTAATCGCGGGGTGGAGCAGCCCGGTAGCTCGTCAGGCTCATAACCTGAAGGCCGCAGGTTCAAATCCTGCCCCCGCAACCCCTTTCCTGCTTTGAAAGTAGTTTATTTGCAACGACTTGAGAGGCAAAATCTTCTCGAGACGAATTTCTTTAAAACTCATTCGGACGGTTCTAATCATGCCTCAAATTGTCCGCAATTTGTCCGCCCAAACTCGTAAGGTTGAAAAACTGACGAGTTGTTTTGCGGGCGAATTTGTCCGCAAAAGTGTCCGCCCAATTGCGCATCCTTTCGATTCCGTGATTACGAGAGGAGACGCATCGGGCTTTTCGATTCTGTTTCGTTAGAAGTTCTGACACTGTGTCTGGGCGATCCTGAATCCGTTGGATCGCGGCAATGGTACTGGATGAAAGAAATTAAACGCGTCGATTTTTCACCTTTGAACGGTCGCCTAGCCTCTCTCTGTTGGGAGGGCGACCAGCTCGTCGACTTCGGAGGCGGAATTATCCGTTACAGTCTGAACGGTGAGGGCAAGCAACGCTGGAGCGGCTACGGATGTTCCTTCGACGGGGCCGTCTACTCCAAGCATGGAAGTTATGCGATCACCTACCAACGTCTCGGCACTAAGGCTCTCATCCTAAAGGATGATCAGATTGTTCGGGAGATCAACCGAAGCTACTACTGTGCGGACGTCTACGAATACCCGATTGCCATCTTCGAAGGAGAGAGTGGCCGAGTGCAAATTGCTCACTGTCCTGAGAAATATAATCGACTCGAAATCGAGGACATTGAGACCGGTCAACGGGCTTTCGCTAGGGACACGCAATCCGCGGACTTTTTTCACTCCCAACTGCAGGTGAGTCCCGACGCCAGATACCTCTTAAGCGCGGGTTGGGTTTGGCACCCTTGGGACGTGGCTGTATTTTACGATTTGATGGCCGCCAAAGAGACCCCGAGCTTGTTGGACAAGTGCGATCGAAGCATTTCGGGAATCGAGGCCGATGAGATTTCATCCGCCGTCTTTTTGACTTCGGATCGCGTACTTTATGCCGGCCAGAAAGAGGATGAAGCCAAGAACTTCTTGGGGGTGTACAACCTCACGGCGGACCAGACGGTGAGCGAGGTTCGTCTGGAGCAGCCCGGCGGAGTTCTAATGCCGTTCGGCGATCATGTCGTGAGCTTTTTTGATCACCCAAGGATCATCGAAATTGCGACGGGGAAAATCGTTCATTGTTGGGATGACATTTTTTGCGGGAATAGGCACGGGAGCATATTCCACCATCTAAAGTCCCTTCCAAAGCTTGCCTTGGATTCGGAGAACAGACGATTTGCCGTCGGAAATGATGAACGCATTACCGTTGTCGACCTGGGAACATTTTAGCGTTCAAATGAAGACGTCACGTGGAGAGCATCGAAGGGGATCGAGTCCTCATCTTATTTTTTTTCGCGGGTAAAAACGCCAGCTTCGCGTAGGACTTGTTCCAGTGTTGTCTCCCACTGCTCCGAGACGGCCAGTCTAACGATTGTATCGAGGATGGGGCCTCCGCGCTCGCGGAGCATCTCTTCGTTAGATTTTAATAGCATCGCTTCGATGGCGCCAGCCGCTTTGGGCCGTTGTTTGGCGTGCGAAACCGCCCAAAAATTGACTACGATAGGCGGAGGAATCAGCGCCTTCCTAGGATCATCCATCGCCTCTAGGCAATCACGCAAGCACGCCATGACGAATGCGTTGGGGGCCATGCGAAGCCACTCGGCCTTCGCTTTGAGGCGTTGTGGAAGTTCTCCCATTCCTTGGCTGATCTTAAGATGAAGATGCTTGGGGGGCGGTTCCTTCTTAATTCGCTTGTGGAACTCAGCCAATCTCGTAGCGGCTTCTTTGGCTCGCTTGGCCCTGTGCTCGTCCGTGATTCGTTGCACGATCTCGTCCTGTTTCTTTTTCGGACGGCCCAAAAGCTCATCCTCCTTTCCCAAGGCTCGGTAGTACTTTTCCACCATCCCTAATGGGTGAAAAGGTCGATGGGGAGTATCCATCCATTGCACACATTGCCAGACGCAGTCCTGAAGGAAGTGGCTCGGTGAGTCCGTTCCGTAGGCCGCGCATTTTTCCAGGAGCGGCAGAGACAGTTCGGGCGGAGTTTTAACGCTGATCTGCATAAGGAAAGAGTGTGGATAAAATTCCAGTTTGACAATAGTGGCTGTATTAGCTACTAGTAGCTAAATGACAGTTCAAGTCAAACCCTTTGTCGTCAAACGCGCCGATTTTCTGCGGCTCATGGGCAGTCCGCTCATTGGCCGACGAGTGCTGTATGCCGCCGATCACGGTTTGGCTCCCTGGTGCGATCTGCTCAAGACCATTCGGGAGGGCGGTCGCGGTTCAGAAAGACTCCTCGATTACGAAAGTGCTCATGCCTGTTACGAGAAAATCCGTGCCGGGGAAATGCCGCCATCCCTTCCGTGCGAAACGGCAGCCAAGGGGCAAAACCGGGGCCGTCGATCCTTCCTCAAAAGCAAGAAAGGAAGACAGACATGACTTCTCGCTGCGATATCCAATCCTTGGCCACTGCCTGGCTCGGCAAAGACGAGCCGATTTCCCGCGCGCAACCCATAGAGGCCAAAACGCCGGGGTTGGGCGCGGGAAAGCGGCGAGGATGTCCCTCAATCGGCTGCAACCTTTCCCATTTTTTACCTTAATGAAACCTCTCCTTCCATCCTCACGGGGTAAACCGTTTCGGAGCAAACTTGAACCGTTCGCGGAAATCATCCGCGAGCTTCGTCGCAAACGGAATAGTTATCAGGAAATCCGGGACACACTCCGCGAAGAACACGGGATTTCGGCTTCTCGCTCGACGATCTTCAGCTTTGTCAAAGTCAGGTCAAAGCGTCGGAAGTTTTACGCCATGGCAGAAGGCATGGCTCCTGTCAGTCCAACCCCTGCGCTGCGCTCCTCCGATGCCATCGAAGCGTTGCGTCGCAAGCCGATCCCGAAACCGGAGAAGAAAATTTTCGAGTTCGATGAAAACAAACCCCTCACTCTGATACAAAAATGAATAACGAAACACGTAAACGTCGCAAAGTCCTTTTCCCCATGGGCGGCAAAGGTGGCACCGGCAAAACCACGGTGCTGACCGCCCTGTCGGAATGGTTCAGCGAAAACGGTATCCACTGCGTCCGTCTGGACCTTGATACCGAAAACAAGGTCAAAGGCAGTTTCTGCCATTTCTTCCCGGAAGGGACGCAGAAGATCGACATCAACACACGCGCCGGTCTCGACGCCTTTATCGACCTGGCCGACGAGGCTTCGATCATCCTCGCAGACATGGGTTCCGGCAGCGGCAAGGTTGCCCATGGCTGGTTCGATTCCATGTACGAATCGATTTCGGATACCATGAGCTTTACCGCGCTCGGACTGGTGACAAGTGATCCCGCCAGCGTGGAAAGTGTCCTCGCCTGGGCCGCCCGGCTCCAGAACCGAGTCTCGTATGTCATCGTCTTAAACAAGCAGGAGGATGACGCCTCGGCTTTCACCTATTGGGAGCAAACGGCGGAGGCGGTCAAATTCCGCAAGCTCTTCAAGCCGGAGATTATCCAGATGGATTCCCGGCTGCCCGATCTCCAGCACGCCCTGCGCAATCATGGCGTCACGCTCACCTCCGTCATCAATCGTGAGGTGGTCATCCCGGAACTTGCCAAGAGTAGTCTGGTGATGCGCGCGCAGGCCTACCGGAAGCAGCTTTTTGCCGAATTTGACCGCATTAAGGAGGTGCTGTTGCCATGACACCCGACAAAAAGAGCATCTTTAGAGAGATTGCTAAGGGATTGCCTCCCGCGCAACAAACAGAGTTTTGGGAGATGGCGGCGCATCTGGAAAAGCTTTCTCCCGATGACGAGATTTTGCGCGTCTGCCAGGCGATGGGCGTGCTGACGCTCGTCACTCAGAGGATTCCCGTCGAACTGACCGCTCAGCGTGAAGCTTGGCAGGAAACATGCACGGCTTTCAAAAACGAACTTCGCGCGGCGCTTCAAAAAGCACAGGAACAATCCACCGTCATTACCAATCAGGTGGCCGGGTTGGCCCAGGAAGTTAACGCGACGGGCCAATTGGTCGTGAGGAGCGCGGAGAAGGTTGAGAAGGCCTTGCGGCACGGAGCAGATGGGTTTGCAACGGAAAAACTGGCGCTGGATGTTCGGGCTAAAATGGAGGCGACGATTCTGAAGCCTGCTGAAGACACAGTCAAAAAGTCGGCGGAAGTCGTCAGGCGATTGGACGAAGGCACTCCACGATTCGAAAAGATGCTCGAACGGGTCGAGAATTATAATTCCGCTGCCGCATGGCATACGGCCTCTATCGTCTGTGCGGCCGTGTCGCTAATTTTCGTTAGCTCTGTCTGGTTAAAGCTGGAGCTGTGGTATCACGATTCCCTGGCGGAGGAGGTACGCCAAATCGATGCGCGCACAGCCGACAACGAAGTCGTGGTCAAGGCGCTAAATGATTTGGGCAAGTCGATTAGTGTCTATCCAAAGGACGGCAAATACATTCTTGTTCTTCCGGATGCCAGCGACACTTGGATTTCAACTTCCCACGCCGGCGTCATTCAATTTGAGCCGGGTAATCAGCGTTGAAAACAGGGTTCCCACAGGCTCGAACAAGTTCGAACAATCTTCGAACGCCGTTCGGACTTTGTCCGAAGTTTTTGCCGCTGTTTTTTCAAGCCTTGGGCACTGCCAAGGGGAGATGTCTTCAGACTCTTTTAACCATGATTTTTGGAGCGATGACCTTGAAGAGAGGGATGTAAGTATGCTGAGGATTATCTGTAGTGAGGATATTCGACAGGCCAAGAACTATTATACTTCCAGCCTGAAGTATGAAGCTGATCCTTCCAAGCTGGGACAGTATTATGGTCAGGAACAGGAAGTCATTGGGGAATGGCAGGGTAAGGGTGCCGAGCTTTTGGGATTGAAAGGAAAAGTGGATCAAAAGTCGTTCGAGACCTTGTGCGATAATAAGCGTCCTGGGTCGGGCGAGAGATTAACTCCCCGGACCAATGACAATCGAAGGGTGGGCTACGATTTCAATTTCAACTGTCCCAAGAGCGTTTCTGTCGTCCATTCCTTAACCGGCGATGAACGTATTCTGGGTGCTTTCCGGGAATCGGTATCGGAAACCATGCAACAAATCGAATCCGACATGAAAACGCGGGTTCGGATCCACAATGCCCAGGAGGATCGGAAAACTGGGAACATGGTCTGGGGCGAGTTTACGCATTTCACTGCAAGGCCGGTCGAAGGTCGTCCTGATCCTCATCTCCATTCCCATTGCTACACCTTCAACGCCACCCATGATGCAGTGGAGGACAAATGGAAGGCCGGGCAGTTCGGAGACATAAAGCGGGATGCTCCTTATTACGAGGCGGCTTTTCATGCCCGGTTGTCACAGAAGGTCGCGAACCTGGGCTATGCGGTCGGACGTTCCGGCGATTGGTGGGAGATCAAAGGCGTCTCCCGTGAGATTCTCGACAAGTTTTCCCAGCGCACGGAATTGATTGAGGAGACGGCCAAGAAAAATGGCATCACGGAAGCTCATTCCAAGGACCGGCTTGGCGCGGTAACTCGCGAAAAGAAGGTGCAGACGTCCATGGCCGATTTGAAGCGCGAATGGGCTGATCGGCTCACCTCGGATGAAAAGCAGTCGCTCTCCGGTTTGCTGGGCCAACGACAGGAACAAATCATCACGTCCCGCGAGTCGATGAATTACGCCCTGGCCCATTGCCATGAACGCGCCTCGGTCGTGACCGACAAGGAGTTAGTGACGGAAGCCCTTTGGCATGGCATCGGACACGTCGGCGTGGAGCAGGCGGTTCGGCAAATCCTCCGTGACGACATCCTCGTCCAAGAAATGGCTGGGCAGCGCTGGTGTACGACGAAGGAAGTCCTCCGGGAGGAATTTGAAAATATCGATTTCGTGAAACAGGGATTTGGCAAATGCCGTCCACTTCATGCCCGCTCTTACACCTTCCAGAATAACGAGCTCGGGCAGGACCAAAAAGATGCTGTCCGCCATGTGCTGGCATCACCGGATCGGGTAACGGCTATGCGCGGTCCTGCTGGAACGGGAAAAACGACCACCATGAAAGAGGCGGTGTCGGCGATTGAAGCCGGGGGACACAAGGTTTTCACCTTCGCGCCGAGTGCCGAGGCCTCGCGCGCCACTCTTCGGCAGGAGGGATTCTCCAACGCGCAAACCGTGGCACATCTCCTGACAAATGAAGCACTGCATCCGCAGTTGCGCGGGCAGGTACTTTGGATCGACGAAGCTGGTCTGCTCAGCGCCCGCCAGATGCGCGGAATCTTCCAGTTGGCAGAAAAGCAGGATTGCCGAGTGATTCTTTCCGGCGACACGGCCCAGCATACGTCCGTCGAGCGCGGGGATGCTTTGCGCCTACTGGAGAAATACGCGGGCCTTAAACCGGCCGAATTAACCGAAATTCGACGGCAAAAAAGTGAGCAATATCGGGAGGCGGTTCGGGACCTGGCCAGAGGTGATGCCCGAAGTGGTTTCGAAAAGCTGGATCAGTCGGGCGCCATCAAGGAATTGCCGGAAGACAAAAGGTACGGACAACTCGCCCAGGATTATGCCGATGCGATCGCCCGGCGCAAGACAGCCTTGGTTGTTTCGCCCACTCACGCGGAGGGTGAAAAAGTCACGACCAAGATTCGGGAGGAACTGAAAAGCCGCGGCAAGCTCGGAACCGAGGAGCGGAAATTTACGCGCCTAATCAACCAGCAATGGACGGAAGCCCAGCGGGGCAACCCTCAAAGCTATCGTGCCGGCCTAGTTGTTCAGTTCCATCAAAATGCTCCCGGCCTTACGCGGGGAGGAAGGTTCACGGTATCGAGCGCGGGGCACGATGGTTCCGTGCGTATTCAGGACGTGCAAGGGCGGCAACAAGCGCTGCCATTGGAACAAAGTTCCCGGTTCCAAGTTTACGAAGCGCAGAAATTGCCACTGGCTCCCGGTGACAAGATACGCATCACGCAAAATGGATTTACGTCAGATGGAAAGCACCGTCTAAATAACGGGGCCGTATATCAGGTGAAAGCATTCACCAAGACCGGCGATCTTAAACTCACCAATGGCTGGATCATCGGCAAGCATTACGGGAACTTGGCTCACGGTTATTGCCAGACCTCCCACGTCGCCCAGAGCAAAACGGTGGATCGGGTCTTTGTCGCGCAATCGGCGGCGTCTTTAGGTGCGTCATCTGTCGAACAATTTTACGTCTCCGTCAGCCGCGCCCGTGAAGCTGTTACGGTTTACACGGACGACAAGGCGCGATTGGCGGAAACCATCCAATCCAGCGGCGCGCGCATGACCGCCCATGAATTACTCAAATTACCAGCTCCGACCAACGCCATTGATCCCTTCGATGCGATGTTGAGGGAAAAGATCCCAGTTCCTGCGCCTGAACCTTTGCGTCCGGCTATGAAGCCCAAAAATGGACACGTCGCCGTAAAAGCTGACCCCACAGAATCGGCTCACGAAGGCCCGCAAATGAAACCCTTCAACTCTTTTGAGCCTGAGCGCCTAAGGCAGGGAATGTCCATTTGAGAATCAGTCATTCTGATCAAAATGAACAAGGCTGTGGAAATATGACTTTCCACACCCCGATCATTCCCATTTCTACTTCGCTGGCGGCGGCTTAACGAGGCAAAAGGGCTTGAGTCAATTAGCCGTCAATTAAGAATTTTTGGCGAATGTTCCCTTAAGTTGTTGACTATGAGCCATGGAGGATTGCTTTCAGAGGCACCTACGGGGCAAAATTGACGCTTCTATCAAATAACCGTCAAATAAGAATGCGACATAGTCGCAAGTCAGAGTAGAAGATTCCTTAACGGGCGGTGAACAGCAAGACTTTCTCCGCAGAATAAGCGGTGAATAAGTTTGCTCTTGCGGTGAATAAGGGGGATAATCACCGCGAAAGAAGCGGAGAATATGCCCTTTATCCATGAAATTTCAGAGTGGCCACATTTCAAATGGGATGACGCAAAATTATCTCCCATGCTGGCAGATGTCCGTCACCGCCAGGGCCGTCTCTTAGGCCGGATGGAAGGTCTCGGGTTTCAGCTTCGCTCTGAGGCAAGTTTGACGACACTGACGGCCGACGTGGTTAAATCTAGCGCTATCGAGGGTGAGGAACTCGATGCCGAGGCCGTCCGGTCATCAATCGCACGGCGGCTAGGACTTGATGTCGGAGGTGCTTCCGCCGCTAGCCGTGACATCGAAGGCATTGTTGAGATGATGCTCGATGCCACGCAAAAATTTGCACAACCGCTGACGGCAGAACGGCTGTTCGGCTGGCACTCCGCATTGTTTCCAACCGCGCGGAGCGGAATGCGGCGAATTACCGTGGGTGCATGGCGGCCTATGGAGGTCGGTCCAATGCAGGTTGTATCCGGGCCGATGGGACGGGAACGTGTCCACTTTGAAGCGCCATCTGCAGATCGGCTGGAGCATGAGATGACGGTATTTCTCGATTGGTTTGGCGCCTCAAACGGAATTGATCCAGTGCTGAAGGCGGGAATAGCCCATTTTTGGTTTGTCACCATCCATCCGTTTGAGGACGGCAACGGGCGCATTGGCCGGGCCGTGGCCGACATGGCCTTGGCGCGGGCCGAAGGAACAGCCGATCGATTTTACAGCATGTCGGCGCAGATCGAGGCTGAGAGAAAGCAATATTATTTGCACCTAGAGCAAAGCCAACGGGGAGGGGCAGCTATTACCTCGTGGCTGGAATGGTTCCTAGGTTGTCTGGGTCGGGCCGTTGCCGGAGCGGAGACGGAACTCGCCGGCGTTTTGCGAAAGGCGAAAATCTGGGAGCGGATCAACGCGGAGCCGGTAAACGACCGGCAGCGCAAGATCATCAATCTGTTGCTGGATGGTTTTGAAGGCAAACTCTCCACGTCAAAATATGCCAAACTAGCCAAGTGTTCCGAGGATACGGCACTCCGGGACATCAAGATTTTGATCGAACGCGGTATCCTTACCCAGGATGAGGGTGGTGGCCGTAGCACGAGTTACCGCCTTGTCGATGAGAGAAAGCCGTAATACCTCGCGCCAAGCGGCACAATACTGCCACAAGCTGTGGCAGTATTCCTTTGGAATATAAACATGAACGCGGCAAAGCGCCGCCCGGCAGTCTCCGCAGAGGCGGAGTCTGCCGGGAAAGAAGGCGCTGCTGTCCGCCACCATTCGCTCGAACCGCGCGCCAAACGCCGGTTGGAGCGGGGAGGCGCGTTTAGGTATAGGTGTGAGCAATGAGGACGTTTTGCCGCAAAGGTCCGTTTTTCCGCTTTTAACAAAAAAGCATGATCGGATGTCCCGCTTTAAGCCCCCAAGAACTCAAACTGGCGTTGGCAAATTTGAAGGGACGGTTCGCCCTGCGCGACCGCGCCCTCGTTACCCTTGGTGTCCGCACCGGCCTGCGAATTAGCGAGCTTCTCGCCCTGAAAGTCGGCCAGGTCTGGGACGGGAGGCGTACCGTGGCTCGATTCTACGTTGCCCGCCAGGCCACAAAAGGTAAGCACGCCGGAGCCTCCATCGTCCTCCATCCTGATGCGGCAAGAGCAGTCGCCCGCTGGATTAAGGCCGGCAAATTGGCGGCAAGCCCGGGTTCGTATTTGTTTCCAAGTCAGAAATCAGCTCGACTCTTGGGCCGCAAATCCGCGTGGGAGATTCTTCACCCTGCGTTCCAGCGGGCTGGCGTCATGGGGCATGGCTGGCACCCACTGCCTTCGAAAGACGTTCGCCAATAATGTCCACAAGGCTTTAGGTGGCGATCTCTTCCGCACCAGTAAGGCAATGCGTCATTCCTCACCTCTGACGACGCTCAGGTATTTGTCATTCAAGCAAGAGCATATTGATCGGGCGATCCTCTCCATATAGATGGCGATGTTCATGGGGGATGATCTTTGGTCTACAGCACGCGCTGGTACCGTACCAATTGCCCCCTTGTGGCGGGACCGCATAATCCTTAATTCGTAACCGCCAAATACGAAACTTAACCGACTAAACCTTAAATCTTCAGTCGTCTGCGAAACCATTGGACAAAAATTTTAAGACAGCCTTAACCTACTGGCTTCAAGGGCATCCGCCGACAGCTCGCATCGTTCCTAAAATGAAAAAACGAGCCAAAGTCAAAGCTGGCAGAATTGCCGTTGCCCTGCCCGTCCTTTCGCAGTTGAAAGTAAATGAGTATGCGCTGTTTCCTGGTGACAAGAACCAGGGTTTACAACACACATTTCGGAAGGACGTGTCAGTAATTGTGGGAGTAAACGGGCTTGGAAAAACAACCCTTTTGAATGTGATTTTCCGACTCATCGTTGGCCCATTTGATCCGGAGAAGTCGGATAAGACAGATACCTTGGCGGCGTCACGTGAACTCGTCTCATGGAAGACGCCCGATTATTTCTCCAACCGTGTTCCAGATAAAGCAAAGCAAGCGGAGGCATCAGGTATTTTTGAGTATGGAAAATCGAAACTGGGGATAACACGGAATCTCAAGAATTTACAAATCACCAAGCTTAGCCTCAACGGGAAGGCACTTAGTCCAACCGAAAAAGTTTACGAGCAGACGATACTTAAACTATCCGGCTTAGCTACGAGATATGATTTTGATTTTCTAATACGTAACTTTTTATTTTTCTTCGAGCAGCGCACACCAATTTTTTGGAATGAAATGGGACAATTCGACGTGTTTCGGGTGTTATTCCTAAATGCGACCCTTTCCAAAAGACTAAGTGAGCAAATGATCAGCATCCAAGAAATCGACAGTGATTTTAGAAATCGACGTTGGGCGCTTAATCGACGAATAAAGGAAGCGCAAAACCTTCAAAGTAAATTACAGAAAAGCCAGCCGGACGCTGCACAACTTGAGGCCTTACGTGCAAGATTAGAGGGTTTAAGAGAGCAGTCGGTTCAATCCCAGGTTGAAATTGATGATTTCTTTAAAAGGAGAACACGCGATTTTGGCGCACTGGAAACTCTAAGATTAGAATTAGATCAAGAAATCAGAGAGAATCAGAAGCTACAGGATCAATTTTTCACGCGCCTATTCCCTGACGTTCCTGAGTCCTTTCAATACATAGTCACGCAACTGATGTCGAAGGGCGGTTGCTTAGTGTGCGGCAATGAATCTGCCGAATTAAGCCCACATCTACGGAAACACTTAAAGGACGGGCGGTGTCCGCTTTGTGAAAGCCCTCCCGAAACGCATGATCGCGTCGTCCCACTGGCTACGTTTACCAAGGAACAATTATTAAAGACCGAGAAAGGTATTCAACGCCTACGATCCAATATAGAAAGTAGCAGTTCTGCTCTTGCCGATCTTTCCATGGCGATCAGCAGTAAACTTGACGAAAGACGTCAATTGGCGCAGTCCGAGGCCGAAGTCGCCAATGGCATCCAAACAATTGAAGCCCTATTGAACGCGGTAGAGGGACAAACCGCCGCGAAAAAGGAAATGGCAGATGAGGAGGCATTCCTGGACAAGCTAAAGCAGGATCTCACCAACGCCAGGCAACAGTATCAAGCTACCCTTGATACGGCGCGTTCCGAGCTTTCCCAGTTCTCTGACCAGGTGAAGCTGGCATTCGAAAAGTACGCCCGCAATTTTCTGGAAGAAAAGTGCGAGCTCTCGTACGAGGATTACTTTATCAAGATTGGCCAAGAGGGAAGTAAATTCAAAATCCCCAACTTCCGACTGATGATGACTTCGGCGACGTCTACTTCCAAACCAACGGCACGGATTGATTCTGACGATGTCTCCGAATCGCAAAAGGAGTTCATAGATTTGGCCTTTCGCATGGCGCTGCTACAAGTCGTAATCGATCCAAAGACCAGTTCTATGCTCTTAATCGAAACGCCCGAAGCGAGCCTTGACTCCATTTTCGTTGCGAACGCCGGTGAATTACTCCGCAGCTATGCCAGTCGTCCTAGTTCTCATGGAAACGTCCTCATTGCCACCTGCAATCTGAACAGCGAAAAAATGATACCCGCGTTACTAGGGCTTAAGGGAGTTAGGAAGGCCGCGCGCGCATCGAAGATAAAGGGCTGTCTACTTAATCTGCTAGATATTGCAGCTCCCAACGCCTCACTTCGCAAGCACAGAGCTCGATACCAATCAGAGTTAGCAAATCTTTTACGCTAATTATTAATGGAAGATTTAACAGAACACTCTGCGCTAGCCACACGCATTTGGCTGTTACTTTTGCTTACCGAACTTGCATCTGCGGGCCTCGTTCCCATCGAACGATTACGTTTACATAAACTGCTGTTTTTATCGAATTCGCTCGCGCCAGTATATGGCTCGCAGCTACCAGCTCCTGGCGTATCGCGAAATACTGATGGTCCTTTTTATCCCAGGTTACAATGGCAACTTGATCGACTGATTGGCATGAGTTTGGTCAGCATCGAGGATTTATCTTTGTGGCCGACCCGCGGCAATAAAAAGCAAACAATCACTTATACTGTGACGGAAAAGGGATTTCACATAATTGACCAATGTCTTATTTTGCCGAGTATACAGAAGCTTCAACAGTTTTTCAAAGAGTTATGCTTTTCCTTTGCCACAATAAAAGACGAGACGCGAGATGCCGCCGCGTTGCACGAAATTAATTATGCAAAGCCCGGGGCCGCCAACGGCAGTTTCGTAGATTTATCCCGTCGCGAATCCAATCTTACGACAGATCTCACAGACTATTTTGCCGGTTTTGTACCCCAACAGGGACTGACCAATAGACGAGAGCAAGTGCGACTTTACATCCACTACCTGGAAACGATTTCCGCCAAAGCTAGCTGATATGGCGAAAGTAACCCCCAACATTCCTAATGTTGACCCAGCAAAGCTCCGTGCTGTCGTCGAAAATAGAGCAGCCATTGTTAGACCGGATAATTCGACTCCAGGATATGATTACTGTACTGGCGCTATTCATTGGCTGAAGGATTGGTTGCGACGCAATAAAAATTCAGAGGCGACGGGAGTAGCGGTTTTCATTTACGTAGAAAACCTCGCTCGAATAGATACTACCGTACTAAGCGGTTTCACAAAGGTTCCCCTATTCAGGGAAGCCTATCAGCCGGATCTCTGCGACAATGTTTTTTTGACCAATGACACTTTTGTCGTGACCTATGCAATAAATGTCGCGTTCAAAGACGCAACCGAAGCAGGGAAATGGCTTGAAGGCTCGAAGTGGAAGGATAGCCCGACAGTAATATTCAAAATCGACCAACGCGCCGTAATTTTTGCCGACAGCGGAATTGCGAAAGAAGGATTGATAGAAATGCCCCTTGAGGTGGATTCCCAAATCGATCCGCAAAATATGGTAGCGCTCCTTGAGCACTTCCACGAGCATTTCACAAAAACGTCAAATGGTTGGTGCGACGTCTGGCTCAAAGCATCCAAACGAATCCTCAGACAGTACCCCGAAAGATTGATTGCAAAGGCTTTAATGGCCCACTTGAAATTCTCAGGTCAGCGCGTCGTATACCCTTTGTTTGAGGTCGCGACCACGGCTGGTCGTATTGACCTGCTGATTGCCCCTCTCAGGCCAGCAATTAACGATGGTTCAGAAAATACCATTCTCGAACTTAAGGTGACGAAGAATAAGAGACTCGTAAAAGGCAAGGAGAAGCCTGTTTCTGAAAACGCCAACGTCCGATGGCTCAAAAGCGGGGTCAGACAGGCTGTTCGCTATAAACGGCGAGAAAATGCGAAGGAAGCA
This sequence comes from Methylacidiphilales bacterium, assembly GCA_965226715.1. GTDB lineage: Bacteria > Verrucomicrobiota > Verrucomicrobiia > Methylacidiphilales > UBA1321 > JABDGH01. The sequence goes on from CBDDEB010000003.1 coordinate 722,476, forward strand.
AGCTTATGCTGCTTCGATGCTCGCACCAAAAACACTTGCCCTGCCGACTTTCCGAAATTTGCGACTGATAATGATTGTGGCTTTCTTCGATTTTATATGGATCATGGGCTGGATGATGCTGCCGTCGGTTAGACCTTGGCCAACGTCAGCAGGCTTTCTGTTAGCATCCGTCCCCCCCCCTGCTGGGCACTCACCCGCATAGACCGGATGGCATGGTTGTGTACGCATCGGAAACCCAATCCTTTCGCTAATTCTACAAGGATAGTTGCTACGTCTACTTCCACGTTATTGTACTGGCTATTGCCAACCGCAAGGACAACCCGGCCCTTTGTACGAAGACTTGCGCGACAGTCCATGAGCACCGTTGCCAGATCATCGAAATAGGCCCCCACCATTGCGGGGATGTTCACATTCCAGAGCTTCTTCTTTGATCGTACAAGCGCTGCCACCGTCTTTTGCAATGTGGGAGATCTCCAATCCCTAGTCTCGAATGACCGTTTTATCTGCACATGGGATCTTAGTGTAGCGGTCCTAAGAGAATAATTATCCTCTTTGCATTGGAGATACCTAAGCATCCATAATTCTACGTTGTAAACGTCAGAGTAATCGAAAGAATTGGGATATGGTGGAGACGTGATCACCAGGTCCAAATCTTCCACTCGCGGAATTGCCGTCCGCGCATCCCCTCTTATCAGCACGTAACTTTTATTTGGTTTGGAAAATGCGCTTATGTCTCGAATTGTGGTCTGAAAGGATTTTTTGAACAAATTGTCTAAATCATTGGTTGTGGCTCGCGATAGCTGAGCGCGGTAACGCCGGCCCTTTCCGCTGATTCGCACGTTACTGACCGGGATCAGGCAAGATCCCAAAATTGTCTTGAAAAGGGGAATATGTTCAGGCCGACAGCGGCTTTCAATGACTTCAACGTATTTTTGGATTTGATCAAAGATACCTCGACTAAATATCCATCGTCCATTGTCACCCGGTTCTCGAAAGGTTTGGGGCATTGCTGAAGTCGAACCCTTGATCTTGGCATTGTCCACTGATTGGAGGAGTTGAATGTAATCTTCGATAAGAGTTTCGGGACAATAGGTCTTCAGCTTTGACTCGATTATGTCCGCAAGAAACGGATTAATTTCGACCGTGTAAGGAGTTATTCCTTGGAATTGGCAAGTCAAGGAAGTGGTGCCCGAGCCCCCAAAGGGATCAAGACAGGAACGTACGCCATATGGCGTTGACTTCAAAATATCCAAAACCAAAGACGGCGAAAAGGCCTCCTTAAAAGGGTACCATCTCTGAAATGGCATCAGTTTAGCGCCTTGGTTCGTCGATGATGGTTCGCCCGTACCCATTGATTTTATCCACCGCGAGCTTGTGAGGGACGGCCTGTTTTTAATGCGTCCACCAAAAACTAGAGACAAAGGCTGATTTTTCCCCCTCATATGGGATTGAAAGCTACCAACTTTTGGGGTAAGACGTAAATACGTAAATGAAAATCTACGTTAAAAATTGGAAGCTTTCTCAAGCCATGGAAGAAATCCGCCTATCAAAGGGCCTAACCCAGGCCGCGCTAGCAGAAAGCCTCGGAACCACTCAAGGGGCGGTAAATAATATTCTCCGAGGTAAGTTCAAGGGTTTGCCTAAGAGGGTGCTAGAGTTGTGCGAGTTGCTTAAAATCGACCCTCAAAAATACGTAATAACGCAAACGTATAAAATACCCGTTAGTCTCCGAGTTCGCCTAAATCGCGTTTGTTCCTCCAAACCCCATCGGATACAAACCCTTGATCGACTTCTTGCACTTCTTGAGGACTTCTGAATATTAATGACTTCAATCACTCCACCTCCGCTAATCAGCCATTTTGATCTTTGGAAGAGTGCAGGATAACACGAACGATTATGGGAATTCTGCCGGAAGGCATTTACGAAGCGCTGCTCGATGATGATCTTAAATCGATCTTGCAGTTGCATCCCGAGTTGCGATCAATATTTGGAAAACTTGATCCTGAAGAGGAACCCGCTCGCTACTCTGCATTTCTTGGAAAGATTTTAGAAAAAGCTCTGCGACTGGAGGATGACCCAGCGACTCGCCTGCGTCTTTGCAATGAGATCGTTGAGCGGATCGCCAACAACTCTAGGACTAACTTCCTGCAAGGCTCTCGTCTGGTCGCAGACGACAAGCCTCTCCTTCTGGAAATAACACCGCCGAACTATGCGCAAGGAGGCATCCTGCGACCCGAGACGGCTTTGGTGGAAAGCAGCCTGTTCACTGGTTCGCCTGCAGATCCGCAACTCGTGCACGAATTGGGAAGAGAAATGCGCTCGGCGGATTCGGTGGACTTGCTCGTTTCCTTTATCAAATGGTCCGGGCTGCGTCTTTTGATGCCGGCATTTGAAGAAATCGCCGGACGCGGGGGCAAGGTGCGCATCATCACTACGTCCTACATGGGCGCATCCGACGCGGATGCGGTGGAATGGCTGGCGCACTTGCCCAACGTCGAGATTCGGGTCTCCTACGACACCGAGCGAACACGTCTTCATGCCAAGGCTTATCACTTTCGTCGGAACAGTGGCTTTTCGACAGCCTATATTGGTTCCGCCAACATGTCCCAGGCAGCGATGACGAGTGGGTTGGAGTGGAATCTCAAGATAACGGCCCAGGACATGCCGCATATCTTGGAAAAGTTCCTTGCGGAATTTGAAACCTATTGGAACAGCCGTGAGTTCATTGCGTATGATCTTGAAGAGCCAACCGTACTCCGGGAGGCACTCAAACACGCACGAACCCGTCAGGGAATTACGCCGGTCTTCTTTGACATTAGGCCCCACTCTTTTCAGGAAAGAATTCTCGATGCGCTGGAATCCGAGCGTTTCGTCCATGGACAGTGGCGCAATCTCGTTGTGGCGGCGACCGGAACCGGAAAAACAGTTGTAGCAGCATTTGATTTTAAGCGGTTCTTCGAGAGTAAACAACGACAAGCTCGTCTTTTGTTCGTCGCCCATCGAAAGGAAATTCTCGAACAATCTATCGGAACCTTTAGAGCCGTACTTCGCGTTCCGGACTTTGGAGAACTCTTGGTTGGCAACCACACTGCAACTCGCTACGACCATCTTTTCTGTTCCGTGGACATGCTCAGTTCACGACGTTTATGGGACCAGGTTGGCGAGGAGTTCTACGACTTCGTCGTAGTCGACGAAGTGCATCACGGTCCTGCTGCCAGTTATCGAGCTATTTTCGATCAATTTCGGCCTCGAATCCTCCTGGGACTCACGGCGACCCCGGAACGTATGGATGGCGCGAGCGTTGCTACGGATTTCGGCAACCGTTTTGCTGCTGAAATTCGTCTCCCGGAAGCCTTGGAAGAAAAGCTCCTCTGCCCTTTCCAATATTTTGGTGTGGCCGACCCTGTTTCCCTAGCAGCTGATGTTTTTTGGAGTGGAGGAAAATATGATATCTCTGAGTTGGAGAATGTGTACACGGGTGCTCACGCTTTAGCTCAACAGAGGCTCGAAGTAATCCTGACCTCATTGCTCCGGTTTGAACCCGACCTAGCGCGCGTCCGTGGCCTAGGGTTTTGCGTTTCCGTCCATCACGCTGAGTTCATGTCGGAGAAGTTTAACCAGCACGGAATAGCTTCAGCGGTACTGGTCGGCGAAACCGCAAGTAATGAACGAACTGCTTTACTCAATGATTTCCGAGCGGGAAAAATACGGTTTCTATTCACCAGGGATGTCCTGAATGAAGGGTTCGATGTACCCGAGGTCAATACCGTCCTGTTCTTGCGCCCAACGGAAAGTCTGACCGTATTCCTTCAGCAGCTTGGACGTGGTTTACGCCATTCACCCGAAAAGGATTGCCTGACTGTCCTGGACTTTGTCGGACAGACACACCGTCGATATCGCATTGATCGTAAGCTGAAGGCCTTACTTTCCAAGCGGCGTTTTAATATCCAGCGCGAGGCGGAGATGGATTTCCCACACTTACCTCCAGGCTGTAGCGTTCAACTTGATAAGGTAGCTCGAGAGTACGTTCTTGCGAACATCCGTGAGAATTTACGTAACCTTGCCGACCAGGTTTCTGAACGCCTTGAATCCTTCGAGAATGAAGCGGGATTGCCCCTAACGTTTGGGAATTTTGTCCGCTTCCACGACTACGATCCGGAAGCATTGCTTTCACGCAAAACGTGGACGCAGTGGAAAGCAAACGCCCGGCTTGCTGATCCTCCAAGCGACCCGAACATGGCACAACTGCAAGATGCTCTGATCAGTGCAGCACAAACGAATGGACCAAAAGAAATCGCACGGACCATGAGGGTCGTCGACCATTTGATCTCTGGAGACTCCCGCGCTGCGCTGGCAGAAGCCAAAGAGTCGGCCCTCGTCACCCACTATCGTTTCTGGGGAAAGCCGGGTCCTCGGCTCGACATGATAAGCATCGAAGAATCCTTCCAGCGTCTCGTTCATAATCCGACCGTCCTACAGGACCTTCAAGAAGTATTGGCCTGGTCTGACGATCAGTCCCGAGTCGGAAGCACGACGGCAAGACTTCCCTTTCCGTGCTGGCTGGAACTTCACGCGAGTTATGGTGCCGACGAAATAAAAGCAGCTCTCGGAGGAGCGACTTTTGAATCTGCAGGTATTGCTGGCGTCGGTTTCCTTCATTTTCCTCAAATCAAAACCTATGTCGCGTTAGTCACGTTCCAGAAAACCGAAAAAGAATTCTCTCCCAGCACGATGTATCAAGATTATCCAATTAGTCGCGAATTGCTTCATTGGGAGTCTCAATCGCAACAGAGTCAAACTAGTGTCACCGGTCAGAATCTGATTCATCATCAGGAGCGTGGATACACTATGTTGTTCTTCGCCCGGTCCCGTAAAAAGGTGAGTGGAATCACAGCTCCGTTTACTTTTATTGGCCCCGCTAAACTGCTCCGTTACGAATCCGAACGCCCGATCCAAATGGTTTGGCAGCTCGACCATTCCATGCCCGCTGAAATATTCGAAGAGAATCGACGAGGCGGCTGATGACTGGGTATCCGAACCAAGTTTTACGCAGAAGAAACGATTCGGGCCTTCCTCCAATCTCTAAATCCGACCTTTTGTGGAAAAGGTCAGATTTGCCACCGGCTCAGAGAGTGATATCTGAGATCAAAGATCACTACGCATCAAATCCCCAAGACCTTCAAAGAGTCGTCGTATCAGCAAAAGCACTGTTTTCCTCTGGGTCGCTAGGGTTGGACCATAGCGAGCTTTTTGGCGTTAGAAACCGGACAGTACGACCTTGCCGATAGCTTTACCGCTCTCAACGAGGGCATGGGCTTGTCTTAAATTCTTGGCGTTAATCAGGTCGAGGTGGGTAGCCGCCGTAGATTGAATTTCTCCTGCATCGACGAATTCAGCCACCTTATTGAGCAGGCGTCCCTGTTCGTTCATTTTCGGCGATTGAAGTTTGGCTCGTCCGAACATGAATTCCCAATGGAGCGAAAGGCTCTTGGGTTTTAGTTTGTTGATGTCCAATGGCCGGCCGACATTTTCGATCAGGCCAATGGCACCTTCAGGAGCCATCGCTTCGATGATTTCATCGAAGTGATCTTCGGTCTTAGTCAGGGCTAGGACGTAGTTCGCACCCTCAGGGACAATCTTCTTTACTTGGGCTGCCAGGGGTTGGCGATGATCGATGACGTCGTCAGCACCCATTTTCCGACACCACTCAACAGTTTCGGGGCGAGAGGCAGTGACGATGACTTTCAATCCCGTCAGCTTCTTTGCAAACTGGATGGCAATGGAACCGACTCCACCAGCCGCGCCAATAATCAACAGCGTTCCTTGCTGGGAAGACGAGATTGGAAGGGACAAGCGGTCGAAGAGCAATTCCCAGGCGGTAATTGTGGTGAGAGGCAACGCGGCCGCATCGGCAAAATCAATCGACTTGGGCTTTTTGCCAACAATGCGCTCATCCACGGCTTGAAATTCGGCATACGAACCCGGTCGATCCACCGAACCCGCGTAGTAAACTTCATCGCCGGGCTTGAAGAGGGTCACTTCGGAGCCAACCTCTTCGACGATACCGGAGGCATCCCATCCTAAAATCTTGAGTTCTCCGGAAGGTTGACCGGGGCCACTTCCCTTTCGGATCTTGGTGTCCACAGGATTGACGGAAATCGCACGGACCCGAACGAGGAGATCGCGAGGTCCCGGCTTGGGTTTATCAATGACCACATCAATGAGGCTTTCAGGATTCTCGATGGGCAGTTGCTGACGGTAGCTGATGGCTTTCATGGCTGGGCTTCGGAATTGATGAAGGCAGTGAAGAGGCGCACAACTTCAGAAAACGGGGCATTGGGGAGATTGTGCCGTTGTTGAAGAAATTCTGGAGACGTCAGTCCGATATAAACTTCACTTGGCGTGGTTTCCCAGACCAGCGCCTTGAGCGGCAAATCAATGGCAAGGCCCGGATAAGCGTCCATCAGTGGTGTGCCTTTGGCTGGGTCGCCGAAGATGAGGAGAGTTGTGGGCCGTAAGGTTAAGCTAACGGTTGCAGCTTCCGCTGTCTGATCGATCCGGGCGAAAAGCTTGATCTTCTTGGCTTCGAAGAGGGCCTCGATTCGTTCCACCGTTTGGCTGAATACCCAGGGGCTCGTGAAACGAATGATTCCGCTGGTGGCATCTGTGGTGATTTCTTGAGGTTTCATCTGGATGGATTAGTTATGGGGTTTTGATTGGAGCGGTTTCCGATTGTTGAAGGATCAAATCGCCATCTCCCTTTTCTCCCGACCGCACCTCCAGTTTCAGGACCGGTGCCGTGGTCGATGTCGATGCAATGCGCTTGAGAGGCCCCAGCGTTTGTGCGATGGCGACTCCGCCAATGCCTGCATTCAGGACAACGAGTCCCTGGGGATCGCCATCACCGAGCAGCATCAATCGATATTTCTTTCCCGGTTGAAGTCCAGTTGCGGCAATTTGTAGATTGTCGATGAGTCCCAGTGAATTGATGGAGACGCTGGCATGCGCAGCGGAATGGGCCGTGGCTGACGGAACCAGTTCAACATGGAGCGCTGTCGTTGTCGGGCTCAGGGGCTTGAGATTTGCCGTGCCCGTATCGTCGGTAGTGGCATTGGGCACATACACTAGCGCCTGCGGCAATTGGCCCACGGGAATCGAGGAGATGATCTGATTGCTGGTCGTATCGATGACCTGAACAGCATCGCCGTTCTCCAAACCAACATACACACGGCTTCCATCACCCGAACCCCAAATGCCGTGCGGGAGGTCTCCCGTCTTGATCGTGGTCACTAATTGGGGCGACGTCCCGGCATCGCGAGTGTAAACCAGCACGACGTCTTTTCCTCCAACCGTGATGTAAGCGAAATGACCCTTCGCGTTATCGACGAAAGTGACGTGATTTGTAATAGGCCCCGTTTCGAGGGTGGCTAGGACTGGAAAAGGAGGCTTTGCGCTCACCACTTGAGTCTTTCCTGAATCCTTGAGGGTAAACCATACTTCGTCCTGATCGACCGCAAGATTCGGCGAGAACGGGCTGGCTTGAGGAACACGAGCAACGACCTCGTAGGTGGCGGTATCGATAACATCCATTTCCGGCGTGAAGCTGGAGGGAACAAACGCGTATTTCCCATCGGGACGAAACATGACCATACCCGGGCCATTGGCAGTCTCGATTCGTCGAAGCTCCTTTATTTTCACAGGGTCGACTACGCTGACATAGTTCTCACCACGAACAGCAATCCACAGTTCGCTCCCGTCCGGTTTGAAAAATCCCTCGTGTGGAGAACGGCCCACATAGAGCTTCCCTTTCACCGTATTCGTCTCGGTATCGATCAGCGTTACGGAGTTGGATCCAATGGAAATGACATCGAGCGTTTTGTGATCGGGAGAGAAACCAAGGCCATGCACCAATAGCTCGCCGCGATAGAGCGGACTTAGGGCAACGGGAACATCTTCACCCAGGTGAATTGCGCCCAGATATTTATTTGTGGCTGGGTCGATGACCGAAACGGTGTTGGAGGTTTGATCGCCGGTATAAACCCGGTCGCCTGCATGGGCAGAAGATAAGGCGACCGTGAGGCCCACCAGGGTAGCGAATCTCTTCATATGATTATTTATCCTTCTGCGCCGTCGCGTGCTTTTTGAGCCACAAATTCATTAAATCGATTTCGGATTTCTGGTCGGCGATGATTTCCTGGGCGAGACGACGCATGGTCGGATCCTTGCCATACAACAACTCGGCCTTGGCCATATCAATGGCACCTTGATGATGAGGAATCATCATCGAGGCGAAATCGTGGTCCGCATCACCGGTCATGGGGGCATCGGCCATACCCTTGTCCATGACTTTCATGCTGACATCCATGTCGTTAGCGAATTTCGACTCAGAGGCTTTTGATGCCATGTCCATTTTCGACATATCCATTTGAGCGAACGCCGTTGCGGTGCAAACCAGACTTCCTAACAAGATCCATTTGATTTTCATGAGTAGCATTCCTTTCCTGCGTTTCAGTTTATAAATCTAATTGAGATAGACCCGGGTGATCGTCAGGACGCCGCCCCAAAGGCCAGTGATACTTTCGGTCCGATTCACGGATCGGCAGATCGTTGATGCTGGCGTAACGCTTTTGCATCAGGCCGTCAGGATCAAATTCCCAGTTTTCATTGCCGTACGACCGGAACCAGTTTCCGCTGTCGTCGTGCCATTCGTAAGCGAAACGGACGGCGATTCGGTTTTCATTGAATGCCCACAATTCTTTGATCAGGCGATAGTCCAATTCCTTTGCCCATTTACGGGTGAGAAATTGCACGATGGCTTCGCGCCCTGTGACAAACTCCGAACGATTGCGCCAGACGCTGGCGGCTGAGTAGGCGAGCGACACCTTTTGAGGATCGCGACTATTCCAGCCATCTTCTGCGAGTCTTACCTTTTTGATCGCGGCATCGCAATCAAACGGTGGAAGAGGCGGGCGTTCGCTCGTGTCAGCTTTTCGGTGGCACGGCGGAAAAAAGCGGGATGAGCCCTTCCAGCATGGTGGGATGCGTGAAGACGGCATCGCGAAGAGCGGTGTAGGGCATGTTGCCGAGCATGGCGATCTGGACGGTGGACATCACTTCACCGGCCATGACGCCAAACATCGTGAACCCAAGAATCTGGTCGCTATGAGAATCGACGAGGACTTTCATGAAGCCGCGCGTTTCTGAGAGCGTCCGGGTTCGGAGATCGGCGGTCATCGGAACCTTGGCCAACCGATACGTGATGCCGCGTTCCTTCGCTTCTCTCTCGCTCAAGCCGATCCGGGCGAGCTCAGGATCGGTGAACAGGGTATAGGGTACCTGTCGCCCCGTAATCACGTGGTTGCCGCCGGTGATGTTGTCGCGCACGACACGGAAATCATCGAAGGAGATATGGGTGAAGTGAGGGTTGCCAGCGCAATCCCCGATGGCCCATGTGCCATCCGCCGTGGTTTGCAGGCGCTCGTTGACCCTCACAAATCCGCGCTCGGTCGTTTCTACTCCGGCCAATTCCAAGCCGATGCCGCTGGTATTGGGAGTGCGTCCTCCAGCGACGAGGAGGTGGGTTCCTTCGAGGATCAGCTCGGTACCGTCGCGCGTGCAGTGGAGTTTGATCCATTCGCCCGACTTGCCTTCGACTCGATTGATCTTCGTGTTCGTGGCGACCGTAATCCCCTCATCCCGGAATACTTCTTCCAAGGCTTGGGTGACGTCCTCATCCTCGCGATGGGCGAGATGGCCATTACGCTCGACGATGGTGACCTCGCTGCCAAAGCGGCGCATGGCTTGGGATAATTCCAAGCCGATGTAGCCGCCGCCAAGGACGAGGAGATGCTTTGGAATGTGATCCAGTTCCAGCGCCTCAATATGGGTGAGCGGATTGGCCTCGCTTAATCCGGGAGTATGGTCGACCGTGGCACGGCTGCCGGTGTTGATGACGACGTTCTTTCCATGAAATGTGCGCGTGCCGCCATCGGCCAGGATCACTTCAATGGTTTTAGTCCCGACGAACTTTCCCGAACCCATGACCAGTTCCGTTCCGGTTTTCTTGTAGATATCATAATGCATGTCGACCAAGCCGGTAACCATCTTGCGCTTACGATCACGGACGGCCGACATATTGATGCGGACGTTCTCCTTGCTGATCCCGAATTCTTCACTGCGGTAGAAATAGGAAGCAATCTTGGCACTGTGGATGACGTTCTTGCTTGGCAGACATGCGATGTTGGGACAGGAACCGCCGACCCATTTGCGCTCGATGACAACGGCGCGCTGACCTTTCCGGGCTAGGGTCCAAGCGAGGTACTTGCCTCCTTCGCCGCTGCCGAGTACTAGCAGATCATATTCTTCGAGATTTGTGGTGGGTGTTGTCATGTGGGTGCTGATGAGCGTTGGATTTGACTCGGATTAAAGATCGTTGGATCACCATTCATTCGGCGTCAGTTTGGTGTAGAGACCTGTCCAAAGCGAAATCTGCAATTGCAGGGACTTGCACCAGGCCAGATGCATCTTCGCGACGTCCTCGGGCGAATGTCCCTTCGCCGCCATGTAAGGCTTGATCGTCTCGTTCATCACGGGGATGAAGGCAATGATGTCGCGCAACGGAACGTGCGGCGTTGATTGCACGCCATCCACTTGGTTCTTTTTCAGGCTGGTGTGACGCAGGGCAATTTCCTGCTGATAATCGAGCCAAGTCTGGTCGTAGGGCCGCAGACACGTGTCCAGAACCCACTGTTGAAAGCGCAGGTTGCTGGCAGCGAGGTAATTGGGCAGCGGATTTCCGTCGGGAGATCGCGAATGCCGGGCCAGATGCGGAATGCTGGCAATGATTTTACTGCGCCAGTGCTCGACAACTTGTTTCACCTGATCTTTCAATACCTCGCCCGCCAGATTCAGAAAGCGCTCATCTTCGGTTGTGAACCCGACGCTGGTTTTCATCTGCTCCAGTTCCTGAAGTGAAATCGATGACTTTGAAATGGCTTCTGCGCCGTAGGCATAGCCTGGAATGTTTTCGGAGATTTTTTCCATTGTTGTTTCCTCTATTATTGAGAATTCCACGATTGAACAAAATGCGCCAATCCCTTTAGGTCAGCGGCGTTACCATCAGGCATCACCCCCAACTCTTCGGGCGGAAGGTTGAGCCTGTTTACCCAGTAGGTGGGATATCCAAATATCTTCGCACCTGCGGCATCCCAACCTCCATAGGCGACAAAAAGAATTTCTTCGCGATCAAGGTTTAAGGCTTTAATGCCCATCTCATAGGCTCGCGGATCGGGTTTAAAGGCCTTAACTTCGTCCGTACTGTGAAGACCCTCAAAAATGTCGTCCAAACCTGAATGCACGATACAGGAGTTCTGCATCTGCGATGTAAAGTTGGATAATATGATCATGCGGACGCCTTCACTCTTCAGCAGTCGGAGTTCCGGAGCGACATCAGGCCAAGACTTGAGATTGAGGTACCCATCCATGAGTTGCGAGACTTGTTGCTGGCTCATTCGAATCTTTACCTTCTTAGCGGCGTAATGGAGCGCATCTCGCGTCACCTGCCAAAAATCCACATAGCTTCCCGAAACTGTTCGTAGCCAGGTGTACTCAAACTGGCGCGTTCGCCATTCATTGCTCAGTTCCGTGCCTCTCCCAGGAAAAAACTCTTCTGCCAAAGCGAACACTGGCCGTGGATCGAATATGGGAAAGGCGTCGAAGGCGATAGCCTTGATTTTGGGGCGCGTGGCGGCATTAGCCAGCGGAGCAGAGGCCAAGAGGCCCGCCGCCACGCCCACCGATGTAAGGCGAAGAAAGTCTCGCCGCCCCAGACAGTCTTTTGGATTCATAAACTCCTAGGCTCGGCGTCACCGCTTCAGATGCAAAGCCTAGAGATTAGCCTTAAGGAAATTGAGTATTTCCTGGCCAATCTCATCAGCGTGCGTTTCCAGAGCGAAGTGCCCCGTGTCGTAAAACACTACTTGGGCCTTGGGATTGTCGCGCTTGTAAGCCTCGGCACCGGGCGGGATAAAGAAGGGATCGTTCTTGCCCCAGACTGCGAGGGTCGGCGGCTGATACTTACGGAAGAACTCTTGGAACTTGGGATAAAGCTCCACGTTGGTTTTGTAGTCACCGATGAGATCGAGCTGGATCTCGCCGCTTTGCGGACGATCCAACAAGGTTTGATCAAGGAGAATGGCCTCCGGCGCGATGCGCTCCTCGGGATTGGTCACGCCATGGTAGTACTGCCACCGGGTAGTATCCAAGGTCTGGAGTTTACGGAGGGCATCGCGATTCTCCTGGGTGGGCTTTTCCCAATAGGTCTGGACGGGAGCCCAGTCCTTGCTGAGGCCGTCGACGTAGGCGTTACCGTTTTGAGAAATGATCGCCGTTATGCGCTCGGGAAAGCGAAGCGCCATGCGAAGGCCGGTGGGTGCGCCGTAATCAAAGATGTAAATCGCGAACTTCTTCAATCCGAGTTGGTCGACAAAATCGCCCATCACTTTGGCCACATTCGCAAAGGTATATTGGAAGATGTCATGTGCGGGCGCGTCGGAAAAACCAAAACCGGGAAGGTCAGGGGCGATGACATGAAAGTCATTGGCCAATTGCGGAATCAGATTGCGGAACATGTGGCTCGAAGTAGGAAAACCATGCAGAAGCAGGACAGCGGGCTTCCCCGGATCGCCCGCCTCCCGGTAGAAAATCTTGAATCCATTCACGGACACGGTTTTGAAGGAGACGTTGGCTGTATTCATGGTGTGGTAGGAGGTTTGAAGGAGTAACGTGTTATTAAATACTTGATAGGTTACTAATGCTCCGGACCGCGTAACTTGTCAAAGTATATTTTATCGGTTATCTTCACGGTATGTCTTCCTCCTCCGAAACAAAGCCAGCAGACCGCCCAGAATTCATTTTCCTCGGCGAGCACCCTGCCATCGATTTTGCCAACACTCTTGTGGTGGATCACGGAGATCCCAAGGAACTATTCTGTTCCTGGCCGGATGTTGTGAGGTGGCTGTCCCGAGCAAAGTTGGTTGCGAGCGAGAGCATGGAGTTGCCTGCGACCGCCGGAACGCGAGCTTTAGAAAGTGTGCTCGAGCTTCGACAGGCATGGGAGAAAGTGCTGGCGGAACTCGTCTCCGGCGGGAAGATCAGCGAGGCCTTTCTCGAACGCCTCAATGGATTTCTCGCCTTGGACACATTTCACGAAATCCTGCACCGCGACGGAAAGAAGGGGTTTCGCGTCATTCGGTCGTCATCCCATCTCCATGGCGAAAAGCTTGCGCTTAACCTGATCGCCCACCAGATCGCGAGTTTTCTGGCCGAGGCCAATCTCAACTATGTCCACCGGTGCGCCAATACGACTTCGTGCGTACTCTATTTCTACGACACGACCAAAAATCATCGGCGTCAATGGTGCAGCGTAGCCACATGTGGAAATCGGCATAAAGTCGCCCAGTTCCGCAAACGTCAGATTCACGCCAAAAAGTAATGGCAGGGCCATCGCCTTCCTTTAGCTAGCCAGTCGTCCACGAAATCGGACCTTTCGTATAAAAGGTCCGATTTTTGACATGCATGGATTTGCGTGGCTTTCATTTGGAACTAAAAGCAATCAGATTTGCAGGTTCGGCGGGTTTGATTGCCCAATAACGCTCGACTTCCGGGGGTTTGACCAAGGCGCGGTAGTGTTTGAACACCATGGCGGGACTGTTGCCCATCTCGGCAGAAGTCAGGTTCTCGTTTTTGGATTTGGCGAAGAAGTACGAGCCGAAGGAATGCCGCAACGCGTTATGGGGCCATTCTGCGACGATGGCGGGCCGTCCCGGATCGTCATCGGTCTTGGGACGACCTTGGACCAAGTGGCGGAGCTTTTCGCCGAATAGATCGACATTAAAGGCGACAGGGCCGGAATTTTGCGAGTATGGTCGGAGCCATTCGGCAAGGTTGTCGCTGATCGAAACAAGGCGGCGTTGGCGCGTTTTGGCTTTAATGCCTTTCACTTCGATATGGCCGGCGGCGAGGTCGATCTCGGACCAATCCAGCGCGCAAAGTTCTGAACGACGCAAGCCAGCGAAAAGGCCGATGGCGATGGGTGCCACCATTTCGGGTAGGCATTCCTGCGCCGTTTTCAGGAGGGCCTCTGCCTGCACGGGCGTGAGTATTCCAGGGGCGTTATCGTCCAAGATTGGACGTTGAATCCGCGCGGGTGGATTCGTCGGACAATATTCCCGCTCCATGGCCCAGCCGAAAACAGTTGTTAGAGTCACCAGATAGTTCCTTCGCGTCCTGGGGCTCCAATCGCTCTCAGCTAACCAGTCCTCGATGTCCTGGCGTTTGATTTCGGACAAGTTCTCTTCTCCCCATTCTGCTGCGATCACGCGGAAGTAACTTTCGTACTGCACGAGTGTCTTTGGCTTGCATCCAATGGCGCGGCGGCTGGTCAGAAATTCCTGTTCGATTTCAGACCAAGTCTTCGTGCCGCCAGCCGGGTTGGCGTGTTTCAGGAAGTAATCGACCGCTTCCGTCAAGGAACCATGCCCTTTCAACCTGCGGAGTGCGTCCTGACACTCTCCAAGTTCCTTTGGCGTTAGACTGAACCCATGGGAGCCCAGATGCTGTTTGATAGCGGTCTGTGCTTCTCCGGGTTTGTTCTTGTCCCCGAAGATCCATTTGCGGGCCTCGGCCAAAGAACGAAAATCTCTCTTCTGGACGGCGCCCCCCGTGAACCGTTTGCCTAATCGCACGCGCCAGTATTCGCCGCCATGGCCGTTCACGGTTTTAAGAACTCCGACGCCGGAAGGTAGGTTGGCAATCGGGGACTTTTCATCGACACTATCCGCGGAAGATTTTTTGGATTTACTTGAGGCCATGCGATAATTATCCGCAATTTGTCCGCCGCGTCAAGTTCAGAGGTAAAAAGTCAGGCTCATAACCTGAAGGCAGCAGGTTCAAATCCTGCCCCCGCAACCCCTTAATTCAATATAAGGGGCTTATTTTCAACGATTTACCTCTGATAGCTCTGGAGAGTCTAAAACCCTAAGTTTGCCTATATTTTGCTAAGGAAACGAGGGAATTTAGTAAGTAAGTAGTAAGAGAATTAGTAAGAAAACGGCCAAAAGTTCGGCGAAATTTCGTCAGGTTCGTGACCTGATGGGAATTTTTCTCACTTACCAATTCTTACTAATTTGCTGCTCGAACGGAGACAAACACCTTCTTGGCGGTGTAAACGGCAGCTTTTGAGGGTTCTAAATTGAGACCATTTTTGAAGCCCAAAACCCATCGAAAAATGAGCAGGCAAAAGGGCATTTCGCCTACTGTAATACGATTACTTCTTGCCTGAATAAATCTCCCTTAGCTGAAGGAGACGATCGACCTCACTACGTGGGACCATCATGCGTCCAAAGTCCGAGATCACCTTGATTTTACCGGCATAGATCTGGCGATAGGTCCAATTGAAACTCTTCCCAAAGAGTGAGGCGAACTCGGTTGGGGTTAAGGTGACCTTTTCCGAGAGTAATGGAGCGGAACCGGGCGCGGACTCTGGCTTGCTGCCATCTCCTTTGACTTCGCGGGTCTCAGTCTCCTGAGCTAAGAGTCGCCCCGCTCAAATTGAAGATGGCGAAGAGAGCGCCCATGATGGCGGCGGCCCCGGCGATGATGCCCGTTTCCGAAGAGCGGAGGGCCTGGCCTTTTCCAAAGGAACTAAAGGTGAAGCAGTGAATGGACTTCGCGTTGCCATCACCCAGGCAAACGGAGTAGAGCGTCAACAGGTTATTCATTTTGAAGCCGATGAAGAAAAGCTGTTGAGTCAATTGCAGCAACAAATTTCGTCAATCATTCATAAAAACAATCGCCTCGGTATCGCTGCAGCTTCCAAAGCTATCTGGTCCCAATTAAAGGCCGAGGAGGACTCACAGTGAGCACTGAAGTAAGGCATATTCTGAGTCTATCCGGCGGAAAGGATAGTGCGGCGTTAGCCATCCACATGAGGGATAGAGTTCCCCAGATGGAATACGTGTTTTGCGATACGAATAAGGAACTACCGGAAACTTACGATTATTTGAATCAAATCGAAGCTTATCTATCTAAGAAGATTATTCGAATTGAAGCGGCCCGTGGATTTGATCATTGGCTGACTTTGTTCCAAGGGTACTTGCCATCAGTTCAAGTTCGCTGGTGCACAAGCTACTTAAAACTAAAACCGTTCGAAGATTACGTTGGTAACCAACCCGTAGTCAATTACGTGGGACTTCGTTGCGACGAAGACCGTGATGCTCGAATATCAAAAGGGTTTACCCGTTTATCGGCCGACCCACTTGGGTCCCATCGACGCCCTTCGTTTGGGATATCTCGTTTGGGATTTCTCCCCCATCGGTTTCCCATCGGTGAATCGCCCGCTCCTTCATGGTCTTGATGTCTCCGAGGGGTGCGTGCGGACTTAGAGCTGTGCCAACGCCGGTCTTGGCACTGGAAGTCCAGCGGGGTTGAATTCCGGGCTCGCCGAATGCATTGGAGTGTTCAGTCGTCATTCCTCTAAGTTTAAGCTGGAGAAGAGCGCAGATGTTATGGGGTACACACCCCCTTAGAAAGGTTCGGCTCATGGCGCATCCTTTGGGACTCCAGAAAACCAAACAAAGGAAGAAGATTATGACCGAAAACAATGCAGTTGTGGCGATTTACAAATCCCATCCCGAAGCCGAAGCCGCCATCAAGGAACTACAACAGTCCGGTTTCGACATGAAAAAGCTATCGATTGTCGGGCGAGATTATCACACGGACGAAAACGTGGTCGGCTACTATACCACAGGTGATCGCATGAAATATTGGGGAGGCGTGGGAGCTTTTTGGGGCTGGATATGGGGATGCTTATTTGGCTCGGCACTCTTTATAATTCCCGGCGTTGGGCCACTCCTCATGGCAGGACCTGTCGTTGGATGGCTGCTCGGTGCCCTCGGCGAGGCCGTGCTCGTGGGTGGTTTGAGCGCGCTTGGTGCTGGCCTCTACAGCCAAGGCATCCCGAAGAACAGCGTCCTGAAGTACGAGACCGCAATCAAGAGCGGCAAGTTTGTGCTTATCGCCCACGGTACAACGCTCGACGCGACCCGTGCGCGCGACATCATTGATGGCACGAACCCGGAAGCAGTGGAACATCACGAGCTTTCACCCGAAGCCAAGGCAGACTTGGTGGCAGTCTAGTTTTCGTGAGTATTGCGGTCGCCGGCTCCCAGAGTAAGACAAAAGTATGAAAGCCTAACCGCCTATGGAAAATCTTGCAGCCCACGTATTGGTTGCAGGCGGCGGGGATATCTTGATGTTGTGGCCACCGGTCCAAGATCGACAGGGCCGCCTTTGCTTTGCCACGTCCGATATCCCTCCTGACCCCGCTGGAGCGCAAGTTCTTGCGCTTATCACGACTGGCGCGACGAATAAGGAGATTAGTCAACAGCGTGGCACCGCCTTTGCCACGACGAAAGACGGGGGCGTCATCGTCGCATCGGGCCTGATGTAAATCACGAATTCCCTTTCGCAGCGCAAGACCCTCGATTCTGGCCTGGGCCATTGTTTTGTCCACGCATTGGAGCTGCGCCTCAAACAGCAAAAAAGGGGCCGCGGTTCTTTCGAGATAGTCGGGCTGGCCAAGGCTCAGAATCCCGCCGTGGCGGGACCGCAGGTTCAATCCTGCCCCCGCAACCCCTTCTCTTCCGAGAAGGGATTTAAGTGCAGCTACTCAATTAGGAAGCGCCGCCATGCCGGGATGCCGTTGACGTTCCGGATGAAGAGCGTGCTGGGCAGTTCCCGCGGCGCGACCGGCAGCTTGAGCAGGCGCAGGCCGATTTCCTCCGGCAGGCGATCGCCCTTGCGGCTGTTCACGTCCTTGCTGGCCAGGACGCAATTCTCCCACGACGTCTTGCCCCCGCGCGAGCGGGGCAGCACGTGGTCGATGTTGCCCTCGCCCGCGCCCAGCGGCTGGCCGGTGTACTGGCAGCGGCCGCCGTCGCGCGCACAAATGCCCCGCGCCGAAAACTTCGGCCGGCGCTTCGGCACCTTGGCAAAGCGGCTCAGCACGATGACGTGCGGAATGCGCACCGGACCGCCCGGCGTGCGAACGAAGTGATCGTTCTCGCGCACAGGCAGCCCGATCCATTGCGCCCAGCGCACCGGCACCATATTCTCGCCATCGATATCGAGCGCAGTCGCCACGTCGGTGGCCATCTGCACGAACGCCTGTTGCGGCGTGCGCACGTTGATCGCCTGCCAGTTGCGGTTCAGCACCAGCACAATCGATTGGTTCAAAATGTCGTTCATATAGATTTTCTTTCCTATGAACTCGCATGGTGTTCGTTCTTTATTGTGGTTCCGTGGACGGCAAGAAGACGGCTCTCCAGCCGGACTGCTGAAGAGCCGTCTCGGTGTTGTGATCTCTAGCCGCTGCAAGCCAGCGCCAGCGCCGGTGACCGCAGGCAATGGCTCTGGAAGAAGCGGTTGAGTTCAGCCGCATCCGGTGCGGCCTCCTCTTCGCGCGGGATGTGTTCGAGGCTGGCGAGCTCCGCATCGATGTAGCGGCTGAGCACCGCATCCTTCGGCCCGCGATCCAGTTCGTCGCCTGCCTTCTTGCGCGCGACGAGATTGGCAATCGCAGCCCGGACATCCGCCTCGTCCACCACGCCTTCCACCAGCTCGTCGAAGAGCATCGGCACCTGGCCCATGTTGCGCTCGATCCATCGGCAGGCTAGGAGCGGACGAAGCACGTAGAGATACTTCTTCTTCCGGACCTCGTCCTGCTTCAGAAACTCGCGCGCATTGCCGAACGCCATCTGCAGGTAATGCTGGAAGCAGCGGGCGGGCGAGTAGTAATCGTCCGCCAGTTGCTTGAACTGGGAGACGAATTCCTCGTCCCACGCATAGACCACCGGCGACTTGAGCCATTCCAGCAGCGGTGGGTTGGACTTGCGCAGGAGCCTAAGCGTCTTGCGCAGTTCCCAGCCGCTGATGTCGAGCCCTTCGCTGATCGGCTCCTCGATCACATCGCGTCGGTCCTCGATCGAGAGATACCAGTCGCGCGAATGCACATAGAGAAACCGGACATCATAGTCGCTATCCTGCGAGGCAAAGCCCCAGGCGCGACTGCCCGATTCGCAGGCATAGAGGACGCGAACGTCGTAAGCCTGCTCGATGCGGCGAAGCTCCTTGCCGACTGAATTGAATACTTTGAGCGAGACCATGGGGCCTCCTTTCTTGTTGATTAGTTGATTGTTGTGCCTTGACTGAAATAAGTGAATGTCGACGTAGATTACAACTCCGAGCATCTCGTCCGCCTGTTTGATGACATGGCGAAAACCTACGGAGCCGTAAATCTGGTTTCGTCGTTCGGTCTGAGCCATCTCTGGAGAAAAGCCTGCATTGATCTGCTCGAGACTAAACGGAGCCATGCCTGCGCAGACTTAATGTGCGGCATGGGAGAAGCAACCCGGCTGCTGGTCAAAACCGCTGGCTCATCTCTTTCTCTGCACGCGGTCGATTTCTGCCCGAGGATGACCGAGCGATGCCGCGAGACGGTGATGCGGCTCCGCGTTACCAATGTCACCGTTTGCACGCAGGACGTCTTTTCACTTTCCGAAACCACGACCTTTGATCGCATCGCCTGTTCGTTTGGACTCAAGACTCTCAACGACTCCCAACTCAAGGCCTTTGCACATCTGATCAAGAAGTTGCTGAAACCATCCGGGCGAGCGGCGTTTGTGGAAATACACATTCCGGCCAACCTGTTTCTGCGGCTGCCGTATCTTTTTTACATTCGCTATGTGATTCCATTTATCGGCTGGATTTGCCTGGGCAATCCGAGTTGTTACCGGTATTTGGCTCGATATACGGAGGACTTCGCGAGTCGGGATTCTTTCGATGCTTACCTGAAAGAAGAAGGTCTGGACGTCAGCGTCTTTGAGCTCTTCTTTGGCTGTGCTCGAATCTACTTGGCTCGCTGTCTCTGACTCTACCTCGGCCCTCCGAATTGAGAGCCGGGATTGTGTTTAGTCTTTATACGGGTCGTAGATGTCATGTCCGGCCATGGCGACGCCGATAGGTGTCAGCGTGTTCAGGACACGAATCGTGCCGTCGTGGGCGGCGAGGACTTCGGGCAGACGACGGTAGGCTTGCGGCGCTTCGTCGAGGTCGCCTCCGCGCAGCTCGACCTTGCGGTCGTGCAACCACTTCATCATCTCGTCGTGGCGGACCAGGCCAGCCTTGCGGACGCGCTTGGTCTTGCCCTCCTCGTCAGTCTCGTTGACGAACTTACCCTTCGCCGCCGTGCGCGACATAATGCGGCCCGCACCGTGCACGGTGGAATAGAGCGCCTCCTTGGAAGCCTCGGACTCGACGCCCTCAATGATGACGGCATCATCGACCATGCTTCCGCCGACGAAGCCCTTCTGGCCCGGAAACGCCGGCGTCGCGCCCTTGCGGACGACGAGCAGATTTTCGCCGAAGTGCTCTTCCTCCCACGCGAAGTTGTGGTGGTTGTGCACCTCTTCCTCAATCTTCGCACAGAGGATCTTCTTCACGACGTGGCGCGCGACAAACTCACGACCTGCGTAGGCATAGCGGCCAGCCAGGTTCATCCCGGCCAGGTACGCCTGGCCCAGCTCGCTATCACGGCGCACGACGGCCGGCGCGACGTCCATGCCATCCTTCCCGCCCGCTTTCTTCAGGAAGTAGGTGGCCGTCTTGTGGCCGAGACCACGCGAACCGAAGTGGACCCCGACCCAGACGCGGTCCGTTTCATCGACAAAGATATCGACGTAGTGATTGCCGCTTCCGACCGTGCCAAGCTGCGCTTCCGCCATTGGCTTGAGATGCGCAAAAGGCTGCTCAGTCCAGAGCGGATCGTCGAACAGCTCGTGCTCGACGCGGTTCTTGTTGTGGCGGCCCATGCCAAACGAGATCGTGCGGACGACTTCATCCATGATCTCAACGATCTTGGGACGAATCTCCGCGCCAGTCTTGTTCGTGCGAATCGCCAGGTTGCCGCACGCAATATCGAAACCGACGCCCGAGATCGAGACGAGATCGCGATACGCGATGACACCGCCAATGGGCTGGGCATAACCCTTGTGGCCATCGGCGCAGAGCACACCACGTGCGCCACCGACCGCGAGACAGCGATGGATCTGCGCCACCGTCGCCTCATCATGCTGACCAAAAATACGAACGCTCATACTGACCTCCTTGTTAGGTTAAATGCGACTCGTTCGAATCGCGACAAAATGGTTCCCGAGCATGGCTTCGCTCCATGACGGCCTGATTCAAAGTCAGGTGCCCTACTCGTTAGGCGACTCGGGAATGTAAAGACGTGGGGCCGCAGGGAGTCGCACCCTGACTAGGCCGATTAAAAGTCGGCTGTACTGTCTCACTAATACTCCGGCCCCAAAAGGGTGCTCGCGAGAGGATTTGCACCTCCAACCTCCTGGCTCTCGACCAGGTGCCTCTGCTAGTTGGGCTACGCGAGCTAAAAATTGGCAGCCGCGACGGGACTCGCACCCGCTAGGTCCGGCTTGAAAGACCGGTCGCTCGATCTGCTTTGCATTCGCGGCCAAGGCTCGCCTTTTCCCGATTTCGTCCGCCCGGCAGGACTCGCACCTGCATTGCGCACTTATCTAGTGCTGACCGGGTATAAGCCGGGGGTTTTACTTTTAAACTACGGGCGGGAAAGGGGACGGCAGTAATTGGCGGAGCACGGAGGACTTGCACCACATCCCGCCGAGGCGGGACGATCTCCTTAGCACGGAATCCCGGCGCGCTCGTCCGGTTCATGCTCCCTGGAAAAATACGGCCCTCCGCAGAGCTCCCGGTCGGATTTGCACCGGCACTAAGCCGATCTTAAGTCGGCTGCCTCTGCTGGTTGGGCTATGGGAGCAAAAGGGGTCCCCACGGCAGGATTTGCACCCGCACTGTCTCCGTTCTGAGCGGAGTGCCTCTGCGTTGGGCTACGTGAGGGGTACTGCTTACGGCGGTAAATGGAGCTCCCGGCAGGACTTGCACCTGCGACCGTCTCGTTCGAAGCGAGCCGCGCTGATCTGCTGCGCCACGGGAGCATGAAAGTGATTCGCCCTCGGGTCACGGAGCCGCACTCCTACCGTCCTGTTGCAGACGGCCTGCCGTATACGCGGGAGATGACCCGGCGTTGCTCTTGCAATCAAGGCTGCAACGCGAAGGGCGAAAGGGGATGCGCGCGCCGCAAGCTGCCCCACTTGGAATCGCACCAAGATCTACGGTTTCAGGGACCGTCGTGCTACTGTTGCACTACAGGGCAATGTTGCATGCGCGAAAGGGATATCCAGCTGCCGGTACCGCCCCGGCTTAAGACTGTTTACAAAACAGGCGCCTCACTTTTCGGCCAAGCTGGCTCACTGGCGTGAGGGCAGTAATTGCGCGTGGCCGATGGCCACGCGTCATCAATACCAAACGCATTTTTAAAGCACGGCCCACCGGGAGTCGCACCCGGGCCTCGCCGATTAAGAATCGGGCGTACGGTCTCACCAATACTCTGGGCCCTCAAAACATAGTGCCCTGCGCAGCAGCTGCCGTCCGCAGGACTTGCAGCGGTGGGAATTGAACCCACTGTCGAATGGTTATGAGCCATCTCGCTCACCGTTTGCGTTCGCTGCGATAAAAGGGATCCACCCGCCGGATTCGGTGCTGCGCACGGCAGCTACGCTGTGCGCAGCGCTACTGCTGTCTGCAGGACCTTGGATGGAATGGAAATGGACACGCACCCCGGACTCGCACCGGGTAAGATCGGTTTTGCAGACCGACGGCTCGTCGACTTGGCCATGTGCGTGAGAAATTGGTCAGGTGCGTGGGACTTGCACCCACCCGGCAGGCTTCACAGGCCTGAATGCTGCTGGCTACATCATCACCTGGATCCTCCGGCCGGAGTCGCACCGGCATCGGCTTCTTTACGAAAGAAGTGCATTTCTGACTCTGCCACGGAGGAATGAAAATACTGCCGACCGCAGGACTGGCTGAATTCGGAATTGCGCCGAACTCTCCTCGGCTTCAGCGAGGCGCTAATCTCTCTCAGCTATTCAGCCTTAAACTGGTCCCTCCACGAGGTAACGCTCCTCGGTCTATCGATTATCAGTCGATGGCTCTACTTTTAAGCTATGGAGGGGTGCTGCGCACCGCAGGTCCTGCAGACGGCAGCAAAAAATGGCCCGTGAAGGTTTCGCACCCTCGACTCCCGGGTGTAGGCCGGGCACGTTACTATTACGCCAACGGGCCGGAAAATGGCGGAGCACCAGAGAATCGCACTCTGGACGCCGTGATGGCGCAGCTGTTTTCAAGACAGTTTCCTCGTCTATGCCGGACGTGCTCCAAAAAACTACTGCCGTGCGCAGTAACCGCCCTCCGCAGGAGCTCCCAGAGTTGGACTCGCACCAACACGCCTTGCGGCACCTGATTAACAGTCAGGCTCGGCTACTATTTCGACACCTGGGATTGGCTGCGCTGCGACGAAAGTCTCCCTGGCAGGATTTGCACCTGCGACCATGTGATTAGAAGTCACAAGCTCTGCTCCTGAGCTACAGGGAGGGAAAAGGGTCGGGCACCCCGGTGCTGCCCCGGGTATCTCGCCGTCCCAAGCGGCGCGGATTTCTGTCTTCCTCGTGCCCGCTCCTGCGGAGGGCAGTTGGCCCTAGCAGAAAGCTAAATTATTGGCGTGCGCAGCACCGGTTCCGGCGGGACTTGCACCCGCTAATGACACGGTCGACAACCGTGCGCCTCGACTGCTTCGGCTTCGGAACCCTAGTGCAGTAAACTGGTGGGAGTTGGTGGTAATGCTCCACGTGTCGCCTTCCGGCCCGTTTAACGACGGCCGGGTTACAGCCGGCTGGCCGGGCCAACTCCCTGTAAAGCACTGGAGATGGCGGGTAACGCTCCCGCATGACGCTGCTTGCAAAGCAGGTGCATTCCTTGTCTGCCACATCCCCTTTACTGGCGTGCGCAGCACCATGTCGCCCCGGTGCTGCCCCGGACCTGGGTGGTTTTGGAGACCTCCCTGCACAGGCTGGTGCGCGACATATCTGCGTACGCTAAATGGTGCGGCCAGCCGGTTACGCTCCGGCTTCTCAGCATTGGCACTGCCGTGTCGTAGCTAGTGGACCATGGCCGCTTGAAATTCATGTCCTGCGGAAGGCAAGAGCGAAAACCCTCAGGTCATCGCCGTGCCGAGGCAACTGCCATCCGCAGGACCACAATAAAGAACGAACACCGTTACGAGCTCTGTTTCTCGTACCCGCAGGTATTTCACGGCGGATGTTTCGGTGTTTCAGGCACACCTCCCCTGCGACCATTTGCTCTATTTTTTATATAGAACAAAGGCCTAAGCCTTCTGTGATGTGAATAGAGACTTGGAGGGACCGGTCATTCGCAGAAACGCTGCTGTCTATACGGGGTCAGTTGACACCGCACCGGTATTGAAATATAACCTTAACGGTTACTTCAGTGCCGCAATCCACGATTCTGTGAGTGACCAAATCCGCCCCGCCGTCGGTTCGCGCCGACGGCGGGGTCTTCTCTTTCGTCACCAAAATTTGTTTGTGTTCTGTCTGTCGTTGACTCCTTTGCTTTAACTCTGAAAAATCACCAATAAAAAACCCCGCTCACCTCAGGGGTGGCGGGGTTGGAAATGGTCCTGAAAGTTCAGGCTATAACCTATCCGCGCACCTCCTGCGTACGATCTTCGGTACCGGTATTGGGGCCATATTTGACCATAAACCGGGACGAGAGCACGCTGGCGGCTTGCAGCCAAATGGCTCGCGAGTCCGCGCAATGCTGTGTGGTTAAGGATAGGGTTCTCATGGCTTTCGAATGTAGTTTTCTTATATAGAATAAGACGCGTACGGGCAAGAAATATCTCAACTAATTTCAAAATATTTCAAAGCGCCGCCTTCTGAAACATGCAGCGTGAAAGTCCTCGCCTATGCAAAATCCTCAGTGCTGTGCCTTCAACGCGAAGCAGTTACTCAGGGCGAACGATATGCCCGCTTCGGCGGCGATAGGCCAGTGGCGTCATCGCATACTGCGCGCGAAATAGCGCATAGAAATGCCCCACGTTTTCGAAACCGCAGTCTCCGCATATATCCAGGATCTCGCGCCGCGTCCCCGCCAGAAGCTGCGCGGCGTGGCGCATCCGCATCTCATTCACCCAGTCGGTGGGCGTCTTGCCCAAATGCCGCCGCACCTCGCGCGCGACGTGGGCCGCAGTCCGCCGTGCCACGCGCGCCAGCGACGTTCCGCCCGTCTCTACGCGAAAGAGCTTTTCCCGCTCAACCTGCTCCCCGGCTTCGCGCAGCCATTGCGGCAGGCTCTCAAGTTTCCCCTCAAGCCCATGCAACGCGAATGCCAGGTTGAGGAGAAAGCGCTCGAGGAAGAAAGCCGTGCGTGGCGCCGCGATCAACTCCAGTCCGGCGTGGCGCAGGAACCCCAGTACGCCCGCCTCCACCTTCCGCTCGCGCAGGGCAGGAGTGCCGGGCCGGAACCACTCGCTGAGCGTGGAGCGGTGCCGGCTCTGCAGCACTTTCCAGAAATCCGCCCGGAATGCGAGGTTGCACATAAGAAACCCGCTGTCCCCGGCCTGCGCGCCAATCGCATGCACGTCGTCCGCACGCACGAAAATCAGCGTCCCGGCGGAAATAACGCGCCGTTCCTTGCCGATCAAATGCACACCTTGCCCCTCCTCAACCCAGAAGAGTTCCGGGAAATCGTGGCAATGCCGGCGCACCGCCTCCACCGCGTTGACTTGCAGGCGCGCAAAGTGATGGCTTTGTCCTTTGTGGACGTAATCCTTGATGAGGAGCTTCTGCGCCGACATCAATACAGCGTAAAAAATATGCGGCCGGCGACAAGACGCTTCTGCGGGGAGGGGTTAAACTGACTCCATGAATTTAATCCATTCTCCCCGTCTGACCGAAGAACAGGTGGCCACTTTCCGCAGGGAAGGCTTCCTCATTCCGCAGGAGCAGGTCCTGCCTGCCAAAAAGTTCGAGGCTCTCAAGGCCTACTTCGAAAAATTGCTGGCCGACTTGCCTTCGGGCATGCGCCCCGAGTCGATGGACGTCCCGCATTTCACCTATCCGGAACTCTTCCGATGGCTCTTCGACGACGCCGTGCTCGATTTGGTCGAGCCCATCCTCGGGCCCGACATCGCGCTCTTTTCCAGCCACTTCATCTGCAAGCCCAAGGGCAACGGCAAACGCGTCCCGTGGCACGAGGACTCCAGCTATTGGCGCGGCATGCTCAGCCCGATGGAAGTCGTCACCGTCTGGCTCGCCATCGATCCATCAACCAAGGAAAACGGCTGCATGTGGGTCATCCCGCGCACGCACGACAACGGCTTCTCCGACTACGACAAGGTTGACTCGGAAAAGAACGTCTTTCCCACCGAGATCAAGGCCTCCCAGCG
Source organism: Methylacidiphilales bacterium (assembly GCA_965226715.1). Classification (GTDB taxonomy): domain Bacteria; phylum Verrucomicrobiota; class Verrucomicrobiia; order Methylacidiphilales; family UBA1321; genus JABDGH01. Next base: position 748,934 of record CBDDEB010000003.1, read on the forward strand.
CGACACCTCCAAGGCCGTCCCCTGCGAGCTCCTACCCGGCCAGGCCAGCCTGCACGACGGCCGCATCATGCATGGCAGCGAGGCCAACACCAGTGCGATCCGGCGCTGCGGTTACACCATGCGCTACATGAGCACCCGCACCCGCTTTAACCACGAGGGCAGGGAAAATCATCACCAGATTTACCTCGCGCGCGGCCGCGACCACGCGGGCAATCGCTATGCCGATCCGAGCCGCAGCTACGAGGAGATCAGCCGCTACCGGGTCAAGCACGGCAAGAACGGCCACTGATCCGCGAACCCGCGCCGGTCAGAACATCCGCTGCGGCACGGTGATGCTGTCGCCGGGCTCGACGATGAACGACTCCACGTTCGTGTTGCGCGAAAGTTCCTTCGCATCCACGTTCAGGATCATGTCCTTCCCATCCACCGTCCGGCGGACGGAAATATGGGAGACATCCGCATCCGCGCTGAATCCGCTCGCCAGCGCGATCGCGCCCAGGAGATCGAGCCCACCCTCCGGCGGAATCTTGACCTTCCCCGGTCTCTGCACCTCGCCGAGGATCGTCACCCATTGGCGGTTATAGTGAACGGTGATGCTGTCACCCGGCTCGATCAGGAACTGCTTCACCGACGAATCCTGCGCCAGCTCCGTCGCGTTGACCGTGATAACCGTGTCCTTCCCATCGACAGTCCGGCGAATATCCACATGCGCAGGATCCGCATCGGGCGTCAATCCGCTGGCCAGCGCCAGCGCGCCCAGCACGTCCAGCGTCCCTTCCGGCGGCAGGTCCACGCGGCCCGGCTTCTGCACCTCGCCAAGCACCGTCACCCATTTTTTCACATAGGGCACCGTCACCGCATCGCCCGGTTGCACCATGAACGGCTTCGAGGTCGAGTTCCGTGCCATCTCGGTCGCGTTGATATTCATCACCTGCTCTGCGCCGTTCACAATCCGCCGTATGGCCACGTGCTCCATGTCGGCATCGGGAGTATAGCCGCCCGCCAGCGCGATCGCGCCGAGTAGATCAAGCCCGCCCCCGTTAGGCACTTCCACATTGCCCGGCTTCTGCACCTGGCCCAGCACCGTCACCCAAAGCTTGGAGTACTCGATGACGGCCACTGTGACCTGCGGGTTGACGATGTAATCTTTGTCGAGCAAGGACCGGATTTCCTCCTGCGTCTGCGCAATCGTCTTTCCCGCCACCTGAACGGCGCCGATCAACGGGAAGGTGATCGACCCGGCCTTCGTAATGCGCGTCTCGGTCGTCAGGTCGTCTTCCTGGAAAACGGTGATCCGGATCAGGTCGTCACAATGCAGGATATTGTTTCCGGACGATTGAGGAGCCGGGTTCGAGTCATCCGCCACCGGGGGGCTCGTGCTGGGAACCGGGACGTTCGCCGCTGTCGAATCGCTCAACTGCTGCCCGCTAACCGGTAACGCCACCGCGGCAATCATCGCCATCGCGAGAACTCTGGCAGACCAGAGTTGCAACGGGGACAAACGATTCATAGGCAAGGCGGATGATTGAGCCACTTTAATATCAAGCCTTAGTCGATAACTATAACGGATTCTTACCCAAAGAAAAAGCGCGAATATTGATCAACGAAAGTGATCGTAATCCACTTATAATGAGACGCATGGGTATAAGGAAGGTTTCGCCGACCCCTTCTCCCTCATTTTCAAACCCCATCCCAAATGTGAAGTTCTGCTGCCGTTGCTGGCCAGGAGGGGGATCGCTTACCGCCGCGACGGCAACCAGCCCAATTGCAGCAATGCCTTAAACGCCAGATACATGATCACCGCCACAACGCAGCCCAGCATCAGGCCCTCCTCCGCCAGCGTAAACACCACGCGGAACGACCACGTCCTCGTGCCACCGGTCTCCGAGTCCAGCACGTAGATCAGCGCGGGCATCGCGATCGCCCCCGCCAGCATTGTGTACAAAAACAGAAAGCCGGCCGATTTCACGCTCAGCTTTTCCTCATAAAACTCCTGGTCCTTTTTTGAAAGCGCCATAGCCCCCACTTTAGGCGATTCCGCACGGCAGGACAAGCGCGGCCCGTGCCTCATTCCCTGCTCGACCTCGCGTGGCCGCGTGGCTAATCAAAACCAAGTGACCGCCGAAACCGAGCCCGACGCCGCACCGCGCCCGGCCTGGTTTGTCGCCAGCGACATCGATGGCTTCTTCGGCCTCTTCGTCGACAACCTGTGCCAGCTCATGGTCGTCGTCGGCCTCTGCCCGCGTATCGCCGGCCTGCCCGATTCCCTCGTCGTCGGCCGCATCCTGCCCGGCATCGCCGTCTCCCTCGTCGCCGGAAATCTCTTCTACGCGTGGCAGGCCATGCGCCTCTCGCGCCAGACCGGGCGGCCCGTCACCGCGTTGCCCTTCGGCGTCAACACCGTCAGCCTCTTCGCCTTCATTTTCCTCATCATGGGCCCGGTCTACCACGAGACCCACGACGCCGACCTCACCTGGCGCGTCTCCCTCGTCGCCGGCCTGCTCGGCGGCATCGTCGAGATTGCCGCCTCCTTTTGCGGCGGCTGGATTCGCAAGCACACGCCGCGCGCCGCGCTGCTCTCCGCGCTCGCCGGCATAGGCATCACTTTCATCGCGATGGGTTTCATCTTCCAGATTTTCGCCTCGCCGCTCATCGCTGTCTTCCCCGCGATGCTCGTCCTCATCGGCTACGGCGGGCGCGTCCGTTGGCCGCTTGGCCTGCCCACCGGCCTCATCGCCATCCTCGCCGGCACTGCCGCTGCGTGGATGCTCCGCGGCCTGCAAATGGCCCCCACCCCGCCATGGCCCAGCGACGCCCATCTCGGCTTCTACCCGCCCGTGCCCATCACGCACGAATTCACCGGCCTCCTCAGCGACCACCGCGTCTGGGCCTACGCCGCCGTTTTTGTCCCCATGGCCGTGCTCAACGTCATAGGATCCATGCTCAACCTCGAAAGCGCCGAGGCCGCCGGCGACAAGTTCGACACCCGCTCCTCCCTCCTCGTCAACGGGGTCAGCGCCGTTGTCGGCGTCTTCCTCGGCAATCCCTTCGCGCCCACCATCTACATCGGCCATCCCGGCTGGAAAGCCCTCGGCGCGCGCTCCGGCTATTCCGTCCTCAACGCCGTCGCCATCACCGTCATCTGCCTCACCGGCGCCGTGCCCTTCCTGCTCTGGTACCTGCCCATGGAAGCCGCGCTCGGCATCCTGCTCTGGATCGGCCCTCATCATCATGGCCCAGGCGTTCCAGGAAGTGAGCGTGTCCCACGCGCCCGCCGTGGCCTTCGGCTTCATTCCCGCCCTTGCGGCAATGGGCTCTCCTGCTCATCCAGACCACACTCGAAATCGCCGCCCCCGGCTATACCCTCCAGCAGGCCGCCACGCACCTCTCACCTCAGATTTACTTCACCGGCCTGCTCAGCATCGGCCAGCAACAAGGCTTCATCCTCCTCTCGATTCTCTTCAGCGCCATCATGGCCCACGTCATCGACCGCAACTGGCGCGCCGCCGCCATCTGGTGCGTCATCGCCTCCATCCTCTCCGCCTGCGGCATCATCCACGGCTTCGTCTTCACTCCCGGCGGCGACACCGCACCCTCGCTCTTCTCCAATGGACCGGCATCGGCAAAGCCATCCCCTCCGGCATGGACTTCGCGCTGGTCTACGCCCTCGTCGCCGCTCTCCTCTTCGCCATGCACGCCCTCCGCCCCGGCGAAGTCGAACTTGAGTCCAGATAGAGTCGCGGGCCCTTGGAGAGACAGGAAGCGAACGCGCTCGCTTATAGTCATGATCGACAAGCGCGTGTTTATGGAGGGAAGGGGCTCCCGCCGTCCGTTCGGGCACGCCTGCCCTGCCACTCACTTCTCCCAAGCCGACATTCGCCTGCTGAAGCCCCAAAGGGGCGAAACAAATTAGCCCAAGGCAACGCCCTGGGTTTTATTCAAAAAAGCGACGCAAGCCCTGAAAGGGCGAGACAAAACTACGTGAGCTCAGTCCCCAAACCGCTCGCGCGTGGCCCGCGCGATGTCGGCAAAAATGTATTCCAGTAGTTTGAGTCGCAATTGGCGTCCAATCGGGACATTGTTCTGCGTCAGCCAGGCATCAATAATAATCGTCACCCTCTGCTTCATTTCGGCCTCTCGAGGAGGCTGCAACAACTCATCCGGAAGCTCGCGCGCCAGGATCGGGCGAAGCGTCTCCTTCGCCTCACGCAAAAATTGCTCCGCCGCGTCGGGTGGCGGGTGCGACGGGCGATGCGAATCGCCATTGCGAGAAGATTCCATGCGTTAATCCACCAACAACTTCTTGATCGGCGTCAAAATCCGGTCCGCAACCGGCTGCAACTGCGACGCCTCGCGCGTCTCTACCAGCAGCCGAATCTTCGGCTCCGTGCCCGAGTAGCGCAGCAGCACGCGACCCTTCTCGCCCAGCTCCGCCTCGACGGCCTTCACCACGTCCGTAACCTCCGGCAACTTCTCCAGCGGAATCTTCTCGCGCACCTTCAGGTTCACCAAGAGCTGCGGATATTTCCGCATTCCCAACCGCAGCTTGCTCAGCGGCTCACCCGTTTCCTTCATGATGCGCAACAGCTCCAGCGCCGTCACCAGCCCGTCGCCCGTCGAGTTGAAATCCTTCAAGATCACATGCCCCGACTGCTCGCCGCCCACATTGAGTCCCTCCGCCTGCATCATCTCCAGCACATATCGGTCACCCACGCCCGCGCGCAAAACCTTCCCGCCCGCCGCGGCGAAGCATTCGTCCAGGCCCAGGTTGCTCATAACCGTTGCGACCAGTGTGTTCTTCTTCAGCTTGCCGCGCTTCAGCATCGACAGCCCCAGCACCGCCAGCATCTCATCGCCGTCCAGCAGTTCGCCCGTCTCGTCGCAGCAAATCAGCCGTCCGCATCGCCATCGTGCGCCAGGCCGATCTGCGCGCCGCTCTCGCGCACTGCCTGCTGCATCGCCTCGGGATGCGTGCTCCCGCAATTCGCGTTGATGTTCACCCCGTTCGGCTGCGCATTCAGCACGAACGGCTCCGCGCCCAGTCCGCGCAGCACGCGCGGAGTCGTCTCGTACGCCGCGCCGTTGCCGCAATCGATCACGATTTTCATCCCGCGCAAATCGAGCTTCGCGTGCGCGCCGATCGTATACTTCCCCAAAATCAGGCCCGTATACCGCGCCACCGTGTGCGCCAGCGCCTCGACGCGGCCGAGCTTGTCCCCGGTCACGCCCTTGCCGCGCAGTTCCTCGCCGAGAATCAGCTTCTCCAGCTCAAGCTCCAGCCCGTCGTCGCACTTCAACCCCTGGCCGTTAAAAATCTTGAGTCCGTTGTCCTCGTACGGATTGTGCGAGGCGCTGATGACGATGCCCGCGCTCTCGCCGTGATGCCGCGTCAGATAGGCGATGGCCGGCGTCGGCAGCACGCCGAGCAGCCCGACATCCACGCCCATCGCCGCGATCCCCGCCGCCACCGCGCTCTCCAGCATCGGCCCGGAAATCCGCGTGTCGCGCCCGATCAGGATGCGTTTGCCCTTCTGCCCAAATTTTACGGCCACCGCGCGGCCGAAAGCCACGGCCAGCTCCGGCGTCAGCGGCTCGGAGTTCGCGCAGCCGCGAATGCCGTCCGTCCCAAAAAGCCGCGATTGCCCGCCCATGACCTATTTCGGGTTGTTGATCGAGACCAGCTCGATCTCGAAGATCAGCGTTGCGTTCGGCGGAATCACGTCACCCGCGCCCTGCAGGCCATAGCCCAGTTGCGGAGGAATGATCAGCTTGCGCTTGCCGCCCACGTGCATCGTCGAGGTGCCCTCGGTCCAGCCCGGGATCAGCTCCGTCACGCCCTGCTGGTAATTGAACGTCGGTCCCATCTCGGGATGATTCGCCGAGGCGTCAAACGTCGTTCCATCCATCAGCTTGCCCACGTACTTCACGGCGACATGGTCACCTTGGTTCACCGCCGGTCCCGTGCCGACAACGAGGTCCACATACTTCAACCCCGACGGCGTCGTGATCACCGGCTTGCCCGTCTCCTTGTCGATCTCCGCATTCGCGGCGGCTGCCGGAGCCGAAGCGGCCGCAGCCGGGGCGTTCGTCGCCGGAGGCGCAGCCTGCGCCAGCAAAGGAATCGTGAGGGTTACTACCGCCGCCAAAGAAAGAGGAAAAAGCAATTTCATAGGAAAGTGCCGAGTAAAGCGCGGGCATCTTAAAAAAGCGAGAATTCCTCGTAGCCCGCCGCCGTAAGGCGGTGGATCAACCTCGGGAAACGGCCACGCGCTCACGCGCGCGGCTACGCTGTCACCACCGTCTCCTTCATGGCCGCATTCCACAACCGCGCGTACGCGCCGCTGCGCGCCAGCAATTCCGGCCCCGTGCCCGATTCCACCACTCGCCCGTTCTCCAGCACGTGAATACAATCCACATGATGAATCGTCGCCAGCCGGTGCGTCACGATCAGCGTCGTGTACTTCTGCATCAGCGCCTTCAGCGTGCCCATGATCTCCGCCTCTGTCTCGAGGTCGAGCGCGCTGGTCGGCTCGTCCAGCAGCAGGATCGGCGCGTTCTTCAGGAATGCCCGCGCCAGGCCGATGCGCTGCTTCTGCCCGCCGCTCAGCCGCACGCCGCGCTCGCCCACCTGCGTGTCGTAGCCGTGCGGCAGTTGCTTGATGAACTCGTGCGCCTGTGCCGCCTCGGCCGCCGCCTCGATCTCCGCGCGCGTCGCCGCGGGCCGGCCGTAGGCGATGTTCTCCAGCACCGTGCCGGAAAGCAGCAACGTGTCCTGCAGCACGATGGAGATGTTCGCACGCAGCGATTTCTTCGTCGCTTCGCGTACGTCCGTGCCGTCGACACGCACGGTGCCGGAGACCGGATCGTAAAACCGCGGCACAAGTGAAAGTAGCGTCGTCTTGCCCGCGCCCGTCCCGCCGACGAGCGCCACAGTCTGCCCCGGCTTCACCGCGAGCGTGATCCCGCGCAGGATCGGATGGTCCGCGTCATAGGCGAACGCGACGTCCTCGAACGCGATCTCGCCCTTCGCGCGGGGCATCGGTTTCGCGTCCTTGCGCTCCGGCACGGAGTCCTCCGCGTCGAGGATTTCGAAGACGCGCTGCATTCCCGCCGCCGCGCCCTCGAGCGCCCAAGCGGTGTAGCTGAGTTGCTCCAGCGGCTGGTAGAGCATCGTCACATAGGCGAGGAAGAGCGTGAGTTGGCCGACGGTCAGCCGGTGATCGAGGATGTGCAGCGCTGCCACGTAAAGCACGACGGAAAGCCCCAGCGCCATCACGCCGGAAATCGCGAGCGAGGAAATCGCGTTGGTCACGGTCAGCTTCAGGTTCGCCGCGTAGCTGCTCTGCGCCTCGCGCACGAACTCGCGCACCTCGTAATCCTCTTGTCCAAAGGCGTGTACGATGCGGATGCTGGTCAGCCCTTCGCTCGCCCGCGCGAGCACGTCGCTTTCCTCCTGTTGCAACGCGCTCGATTGCTGCCGCACCCTCGCGGAGAAGAGATGAATCGTGAGCCAGAGCAACGGGAGAATCAGCAGCGAGATGCCCGCCAGCGTCGCATCCATTGTCGCCATGTAGAGAAACGTCGTGATCAGTGTGACGGCCGAGCCGATGATCGTGTCAAAGCCGCGATTGTAAAACGTCTGCACCGCCTGCGAGTCGTACGCCACGCGGAACGTCGAGTCGCCGCTGCGCCGCCGGTCATGGAAATGGAGCGGCAGGTATTGCAGGTACGAATAAAGCTGCGTCCGCACCTGGAGCAGTGCCTTCAGCCCGACCGCGATCGACACATAATTCCGCGCGAAGTTCAGCAACCCCGCCAGCAGGTAGATGATCACCATCGCCACGGCCGCAAACAGCGCGGCGTTGCGCGGCGAGAAAGTTAGGTCGAGGGTGTAGAGCGTCCACTTGACCTGGCCGCCCGGTGCGACTGTGACGACGTGATCAATGACCCATTGTACCGGCCAGTATTTGAGCAGCGAAAAGTTAACGCCGATCACCAGCAGGATCATGCTGCCGACGATCCGGCCCAGATAAGGCCGGTAGTAAGCAAGGACGCGCCGGTAGAGATTCACTTTGTAAGTTGTAGCGGCGGTCTGTGACCGTCGCACGATCAAATCGGAGCCCTTTTGACTTCCATGCCGAAACTTCGCGTCCATTCTGCAGGAATGAACTTCGAACGCATCGATTCCGCGCCTTGGATAGATCAGGCGGAAGCCCGGTTGCCCTTTTCTTTGCCGCGATGCCTCGGGGATGTTTTGCGCAAGTATAAATTCTCGGGATTCGAGATCGCCGGCCTCCATCACTACGACAATTACGCGAGCTTTGAGCGTTGGTGCTGGGCGAATGCGGTCTTCCGCGATGAAGCAATTTTCCAAATTTGCTCAGCAAACAAATTCCTGCCAGTTGGACAACCCGAGGAGGGCAATTACGACCGGATCTGTCTTGATATGAATCGCATGAAGTCGGGCGATTGTCCCGTCGTTCAACTCGATCACGAGGCTATTCTTCTCAAGGAGAAGATCAAAATCGTGAAGGAGCTTGCTCCATCTTACGCCCAGCTCGTGGCCAAAGTCCTCGACGCCTATTTCCAGTGCGATCCGCGAACGAGGCCGGGAAAATAATTAGCGAGGGCAGTCGACCGCCACTACACTAAAGCGATGGACGACCTTTTTGGCGGCGGCGAAGCGGAGAGCACGGGGCGGACCGTGTCCGCGAATGCGCCGCTGGCCGCGCGGTTTCGTCCGCGGGTGCTGGAGGAGTATATCGGCCAGTCGCACCTACTCGCGCCGGGCAAGCCGCTGCGGCGGTTGATCGAGGCGGACCGGCTCCAGTCGCTGATCCTTTTCGGGCCGCCCGGCGTGGGGAAGACGTCGCTGGCGGAGGTGATCGCGCGGCGCACGGAGGCGCATTTCGAGCGGCTCAACGGCGTCGAGGGCACGGTGGCCGACTTGCGGCGCGTGCTCGGCGCGGCGGTGACTCGGCAGAAAGTCAGCGGCAAGCGCACGGTGCTCTTTATCGACGAAATCCATCGGTTCAACAAGGCGCAGCAGGATGTACTGCTGCCCGATGTCGAGGCCGGTTCCGTGAAGCTGATCGGCGCGACGACGCACAATCCGTCGTTCTACGTGAACGGACCGCTCGTCTCGCGCTCGCAGATTTTCCAGCTTGAGCCGCTCACATTCCGACGACCTCTCCACGCTCATCGATTCCGCGCTGGGCGACCCCGAGCGCGGCCTCGGCAAGCTGAAGATCGAGCTCGCGGCTGATGCGCGCAAGCATCTCATCGCGGTCGCGGAAGGCGATGCGCGGCGCGTGCTCAACGGCCTCGAGATCGCCGCGCTCACCACGCCGCCCGACGCCAAGGGCATCGTGCGCCTCGACGCCGCGACCATCGAGGAGTGCGTGCAGAAAAAGCGCGTCCTCTACGACAAGGACGAGGACCAGCACTACGATACGATCTCCGCGTTCATCAAGAGTGTGCGCGGGAGCGATCCCGACTCCGCGCTCTACTGGCTCGCGAAGATGATCGAGGCGGGCGAGGACCCGCGCTTCATCGCACGGCGGCTGATCATTCTCGCCAGCGAGGACCTTGGCCTGGCCGATCCGATGGGGATCGTCGTCGCGGTCTCGGCCATGCATGCGGTCGAGTTCATCGGCATGCCCGAGGGCCAGATCACGCTGGCCAACGCCACGCTCTACCTCGCCTGCGCCGCCAAGAGCAATTCAGCCGTCATGGGCATCGGCGAAGCCCGCGCCGCCGTGCAGAAGGGCGAGCTCGTGCAGGTGCCCACCTACCTGCGCGATGCCCACTACGCCGGCGCGGAACGCCTCGGCCACGGCAAAGGCTACCAGTACAGCCACGATCACGCGGGCGGCATCGCCCCGCAAACGTTACGGCGTCGAGGCCGGCCGCTTCTTCCATCCCACCGACTTCGGCTATGAGGCCAAGATCAAGGCGAGGTTGGCGGAGTGGGAAAGGCTGCGGGCGAGTGCCCGACAAGAAAAAGACCTAAGCCCGTCAGGCGAGTTGCAGTCCGTAAGGTGCAAACCTGGCGAAATCTTTCCGGTTGTCCGTTGCGAGAGGTGCGCGGGCGCAAATGGCTGTCGCCGCGATGAAGCAATCGGGGGTGGCTGCCTCGCCGGCGTCCCGTCCGGTTGAAAAGCTCCGCGGCAACCGCAGCCTCACCAATATCAAAAGGAATGATTCGTCCCTCAAGCATTCCTGTCACTTTTTGGACATCGTTGTTGGGGACCGGGCCGTTGAGAAAATTCGCTCCATGCCACCGCGCTGGCCGCGAATTGTTCGCCCCGCTCGCAACCATGCCAGTAGGCGCGGTTGCAACGGAGAACTCGCCACGGGCAGCGCAACCAGGCAGTTCGTGTCTAAATGGATCATTTCCGGGGACTGCGCCAAGCTCGACGTTCGCGGCGGACTTCGCGCATGAACTTCTCCGCGGCGGTGGCCGAAATTCCCGTGCCCTCCCGTTGGATCCGCTCAAGAATTTCCAAAGGTGTCTCTTTTTCGCGGAACAGACTTGGCGTCCAGGCTTTCCACGGCGCGTCGAATCACCTCGGACTTGGGAATGCCCCAAGCAGTGGCAAGCTCCTGCACTCTATCCACCGTCTGGGGCTTCAAAGAGTAGGTAACTTTACTTGTCGTTACGGCCATACCATACTTATGGCCATAATCGCAAGAAAGTCAACCACTCAGAGCTTCCGAAACGTCGCCAGATACGCATAGCGCCCTGCCACCGGCTTGAGCGAAAGAGTGCCGACGCCTTTGCCGTCGAGCTCCTGCAGGTACTCGAGCAGCTCAGGGCGAAAGTGGACGTGGAAGAGGTTGAGCCAGCCTTTGAGTCCGGCACGGAAAAAGCCCGGCCACTTGCCCTGGTCCCAAAAATCGACCACGTACATCACGCCACCGCGCTTGATGCTGCGCAGCGCCGCATCGACCGCCTCGCGGAACGGGGGGATCATCGAGAGCGAGTAGGAAAAGAACGCCGCGTCGAACGGCACGTCGAGCCCGAACGTCTTCGCGTAGTCGAGCTGCTCGGCGAAGCAATGCGTCAGCGTGATGCGGTCCTGCAGACCCCGCGCCTTCACATGCGCCGCAGCCGTCGCGAGCATCTCCGTCGAGACATCGAGCCCGTAGCAGCGCACATCCCGCCGCAGCCGCGCCAGCTTGATCAAGTTGCGCGCCGTGCCGCAGCCGATCTCCAGCACGCCATCACCGGGTTGCAGCTCCATCTCCCGCAGCAAGCGATCGCGGCCGAGCAGGTAGTACTTGCGGGAGAAATCGTAGACGTGCCGCGTCCAGCGATACATCTTGTCCATCTCCTCGGTCGTGGCCATGCGAAGCGCCGAGCTTACAAAAACCGCAGGGATGCGAAAGGGGAAAGCAGACCTGCGGTCGGCAGTTGTGGCGGCGGTCTGCACCGCCGTCGACTGACTTACGACTCCATCACGTACAGATGGAACCCGCCGTAAATCGCCGAGCGGTCCTCCTGCAGGAGCGCCTTGGACAGCGTCTCCTTGTAGTCAAACTTCGCCTTCAGCGTCGGCGGCAGCACACCCTCCACCGGCGAAGTCGCAGCTGCGGTGCGGAAAACGATGCGCGTGCCGGGCCGGCCCACGCGCGCGATCTCCGTCCACATCTCCGCGATCTGGTCCGGCCGCATCCAGTCCTGCGAATCGAGGAAGACGAAGCGATCCAGCGAGTCATCCGGCTGCGAGCGCATGTATTCGATGAGGGTGGTGTTGTGCACCGAAACGCGGTCGAGGTTGTCGCGCAGCGTCTGGAAATTCTCCTCCTTCAAATACTCGGGCACCGCCTGTCGCGCTGCGCGGTCGTAGCTGCGGCCAAAAGCCTGCCAGCCAAAATAGTTTTCCGAGATCGGAAAGTCGCACGCCAGCCGCTTCACGCGCTCGCGATACATGCCCACCAGCCCGCCCGGCGTTTCCGTTTCCATCGCGCTGAACTGCTGCGGCGGGATGCCCAGCGAGTAAAGCATCACCGGCATGTTGCCCGTGGCGCGCACAAACCAGTTGTCGAAAAACGGCGCCATGTCGCGCTCGAAGACCTCCTCCTGCTCCGCGCGGCTGCGGGCGGACAACAGGCGCGACGGGTCCCACTTGCACACGCGGGCGATGCTGTGCAGGAAGCGGATGAAGTAACCCATCTTCGCGTAGTCGTAGAAATTCTTCGTGAAATACTTGATGCGCGGCCCGAAAAGCAGCATGCGCAGCCAGCTCCCCTTTTCCCAGAACGTCCGCGTGTCCGGCTCGAGGTGATCGGCCAGGAACGTGAAGTAATTGTACCGGTTCAGCTCGTCATCGCCGCAGCCAAAGAAGAGAAAGAAATCCTCATGGCTCGGCAGGTACTTCAGCGCCGCCAACTTCAACTTCAGCAGGCAAAGATGGCTCCGGTTCAGGTCCACCGCCGCGATGTGCTCCGGCTTGTGGATCAGATAATTCAGCACGTTGCAGCCGCCGGAGGAAATCGTCAGCATGCGGCTCTCCGGCGTCAGCGCCAGCGCCTTCAGGTCCACGCGCGGGTCCTCCCAAATCTGGTTGTAAACGAAGCTATTGAACCAAAACGTGAACAGCCGCTCAGAAATCCCCTTGGCGCTGAACGGGTGATTATGGTGAACAGCGCCTTCCAAAAACCGCGCAGTGGTGGAGCTCATGAAAAAAGTAGTAGTCCTGACGAGAACCGGAACAAAGGTTGGGAAAATGTAACGCGGTCGCGCCGCGGAACAAGCTCCATCTCATGCAGACGCCTAAAGAATTTGGTGGCGTTGTTTCAATCTCACCGCTCCGCCAGCGGCACAACCTTCTTCCCCACTGGCGCGCCAACATACTCACTGCCCGGACGGAAAATCTTGTTGTCCTTCAGCTGCTCGATGATATGCCCCGTCCAGCCCGAGGTGCGCGCGATGGCAAAGATCGGCGTGAACAAATCGGTCGGGATGCCCAGCGAGTAATAAACCGTGGCCGAGTAGAAATCGACGTTCGCATTGAGGTTCTTCTCCTTCTTGACGATTGCCGCGATGTGGTCGCTCATCTCCACCCACTTCGTCTCGCCCAGCTCCTGGGTTAGCTTCGTCGCCATCGCCTTCAGGTGCGGAGCCCGCGGATCCAGCACCTTGTAGACGGCGTGGCCCATGCCCATGATCTTTTCCTTCTTCGCCAGCTTGTCGTGCACCCAGGCATCGACCTTATCCGGGCTGCCGATCTCCTGCAGCATGTGGATCACCGCCTCGTTCGCGCCGCCGTGCAGCGGACCCTTCAGCGAGCCAATCGCCGTCGTCACCGACGAATAGATGTCCGAGAGGGTCGAGGCCGTCACCAGCGCCGAGAACGTCGATGCGTTGAATCCATGGTCTGCATGCAGCACATACGCGAGATCCAGCGTCTTCACCGCCTCGGGCCCCGGCGCCTCGCCGTTAATCAGGTAAAGGAAATGCGCCGCCTCATCAAGGTCCGTGCGGATCGGCGGCAGCGATTTACCCTGCCGCGCGCGATGGAAGTAGGCGATGATCACACCCACCTTCGCCGTCAGCGAAATGGCCCGCGGTAAAAGCTGTTCCGGCGTCTGCGGCCCCACTGGCGCGTGGTCATAAAGGCCCAGCATGGATACGCCCGTGCGCAGGATATCCATCGGGCTCGAGTCCTTCGGCGCGTTCTTAAGAAATTCGACAACGGGTGCGGGCAGCTCGCGCGCCTCCCGCAAATCCGCCTTCAGCTTCTCAAGCTGCACCTTGTTCGGCAGCTCTTCATGCCAAAGGAGATAGACCACTTCCTCATAACTCACCCGGCCCGCCAGCTCGTTGATGTTGTAGCCGGCGTAAACCAGCACGCCTTCCTCGCCCATCACATCACTGAGACGCGTGGTGGCGGCGATGATCCCCTTCAAGCCAGGCGAAGTAACGGGCATACACCCCAATTAACAAGCCGCGTGCCACTTTGCTACTGAAAAGGATGGGATCGCTTCTTTTTTAGGAACAGCGGACTGCGCGGTAGCCGTTCTAATGCCCACCGGGTAACCGCTAATTAAGTCGCCATATCCACGCGGCCTTGTTAGATCGGGTACTCCATGGACAGGCGTTCAACTGAGGAGTCCGTGCCCAACCCCGGCGCCGGAGGCAGCATCTCGCAGCCCATGCCGTTCTGGCTCGCCTCGGCCCTCATTGTTGCCGCAGTGTTTTGGATCTATTCGCCCGTTTTTCACGGCGACTGGCTCTGGGATGACGACGCCTACGTCACCAACCAGCCGCTGGTGCGCGACTTGCATGGCCTCTGGCAGTCCTGGTTCGCGCCGGGAAGCTGGAATGAATATTATCCGCTGGAAGAAACGCTGCTCTGGATCGAGTGGCACCTCTTTGGCGCTGACACGCTCGGCTATCATCTTGTCACGATCACGCTCCACTCGCTCAACGCCCTGCTCGTCTGGCGGCTGCTCCACCGGCTTGGCTTGCCCAAGGCATGGATAGGTGGCCTGATCTTCGCCGTCCATCCTGCCGCGGTCGATTCCGTCGCCTGGATTGCCGAGACCAAGAACACCCTCTCCACGCTGCCCGGCCTTCTGGCCATGATCGCGTGGATCGACTACGAAAATGAGCGCAAGCCGCGCGACTACGCGCACGCGCTTCTCTATTTCACCTGCGGGATGCTTTGTAAAATCGCCGTCGCGCCGCTGCCCACCGTGCTCCTGCTCTACGCGTGGTGGAAACGACGCCGCATTGAGAGGAGTGACATCAAGGCCGTCGCGCCTTTCTTCGCGATTTCGCTCGCACTCGGACTTCTCAGCCTCGCCTGCGACGGCTGGTATAACCGCAGCCACGACCAGTTCTTTGAGGACCCCGCGATTGGCGGCCTCTTGTTTCGCATCGCCTTGGCCGGCGAGGCGCTGACCCATTTCCTCGCGCACTACTTCTGGCCAGTCAGCTTGCTGCCGATTTACCCGCTCTGGAAAGTCGGCGCTTCGTCACCGCTGGCTTTTCTGCCTTGGCTCGGTGTCCTCTCCACCGCGTTCTGCTGCTGGCGATATCGCTCCGGCTGGGGTCGGCATGCTCTGCTGGGCGGTGGATTTTTCGTCCTTTTCGTCGCGCCTTTCCTCGGTTTCCACAGCGCCTCGTACATGAACTTCACCTGGATCATGGATCACTTTCTCTATCTTGCCATGATTGGGCCTATTGGACTCTCTGTTGCAGCCCTGCAACTGATGGAATCCGTGGCAACTGCGGCAAAGCCCGCCGTCACCGGCATCGTCACCGTCGTGGTCACCCTGTTGGCTTTCGAGGCCCACGCCTACGCCTCCGTTTATACCGATGAGACCAGCCTCTGGAGCTTCACCCTCAAGTCTTATCCCAATTCCTGGCTCGCGCACTACGACCTGGCCAACGCGTACTTCATCTCCGGCGATTTTTCCAAGGCCATCTGGGAGTACGAGGCGGCGCTGAGATACCGCCCTGACTACGTCATGGCCCTCAATAATCTCGGCCTCGCCTACGCCCAAACCGGTCGTTTGGCCGAGGCCAAGGCCCAGTTCGAGGCGGCGCTTCGTCTCATGCCCGGTTTCGTCAGCGCCCAGCATAATCTCGAGCATGCCAACGCCCTGCTCAATCCCCCGGCCACTCCGCCTTGATGCCGCGTTTTCTTCCCGCTGCTAATCGCATCGCCATTTCTGCGCGAGCCTGTTAGACGGGTGACTCCATGGCCAAGCATTCGAAACGGAAGTCAGCCCCAGCGCCGGGTGTCGCCGCGTCGGCGCCGCCCGCTGACCCGTTCCGCGAACACCTGCGCATGCCTGCGTGGCTCGGCATCGCCGCCATCATCCTCGCGGTATTCTGGGTTTACTCACCCGCCATCCACGGCGACTGGCTCTGGGACGACGACTGGTACATCACCACCCAGCCGCTCGTGCGCGACCTCCATGGTCTCTGGAAATTCTGGTTTGCGCCGGGAAGCTGGACCGAATATTACCCGATCGAGGAAACGCTGCTTTGGATCGAGTGGCACCTCTTCGGCCTGGACACCCTCGGCTATCACCTCGTCACCATCTTCCTGCACGCGCTCAATGCCCTGCTGGTTTGGCGGCTGCTGGCCCGGTTCGGCCTGCGCTGGGCGTGGTTCGGCGGGTTTATCTTCGCCGTCCATCCCGCCGCGGTCGATTCCGTCGCCTGGATCGCCGAGACCAAGAACACGCTCTCTACACTCCCATGCCTGCTCGCCATGATCGCCTGGGTCGACTACGAAAACGGCCGCAAGCCGCGCGATTATGCGATGGCGCTCGCCTATTTCACCCTCGCGATGCTCTGCAAGATCGCCGTCGCGCCGCTGCCTTTTGTGTTCCTGCTCTACGCGTGGTGGAAACGCCGCCGCATTGGCTGGAGAGACGTCACCGCTGTCGCGCCGTTCCTCTTCGTCGCTGTGGTCCTCACCGTCATCAGCCAGACGGCGGGTGAGATCTACGTGCAGCATCCGGGAAGAGCCCCCGATGTCCTGCCGCACCTCGATGTTGCCTCGCGCATCGCGCTCACCGGGCAATCGTTGGGCGTTTTCTTCGCGCACTTCGTCTGGCCGGTCGATCTTTTGCCCAATTACCCCCAATGGACCATCGGTGCGCCTTCGCCGCTGGCCTACTTGCCCTGCCTGGCCGTCGCCGGCGTCTTCGTCGTCCTCTGGCTGCGGCGCGCGAGCTGGGGCGCGGCGGCCCTTCTCGCCCTCGGCTCGTTCGTCCTCTTTCTCGCGCCGTTCACCGGCTTAGTCGAGGTCTCCTACATGGACTTCACCTGGGTCATGGACCATTATCTCTATCTCGCCATGATCGGCCCGATCGGCCTCGTCGTGGCCGCGCTCGCCTCCATCGAGGACCGCTTGCCCGCCACATGGCGCGTCGCCGTGCTCGGTGCGGCCACGCTCATCGGCACGCTGCTCGCCTTCCAAGCCCACGCCTACGCCGCCGCATTCTCCGACGAGGCCACGCTCTGGGGCTACACCGTCGAGCACAATCCCGGCGACTGGCTCGCGCAGGACAATCTCGGCAAGGCGCTGCTTCTGCTCAACCAGCCGGAAGACGCCCTCACGCATCTCGGCATCGCGTTGCAGTTGCGGCCCGGCCGTGCCGCCACGCACCTCAACTACGGACGCGCGCTCGCCGCCACGGGCCGCTTGGACGAAAGCCTCGCCCAGTTCGACGCCGCGCTCGCTCTCCATCCCGACGACCCCGAGGTCTACAACCAGGAAGGCGTCGCCTACATCCAGGCCAACCGTCCCGCCGACGCGGTCGCCCCGCTCGAGCACGCCATCCAGCTCCGCCCGCATTACGCCATTGGCCTGGAAAATCTCGGCATCGCTCTCGCGCTCTGCGGCCACCTCGACGAGGCCGTCGACCGCTTCCACGCCTCGCTCGACGCCAATCCCAACGACCCCGCCACCCACGTCAACCTCGGCCGCGCCCTGCGCCAGCTCGGCCGCAACGCCGAGGCCGACGCCCAATTCCATCAGGCCCTCCAGCTCGATCCCGATAACGCCGCCGCCCAGGCCGCGCTCGCAAATCCCACCTCCAGCGGCGCCGCCCGCTAACTCGTTCTCCATGCTCATTTGGAGGGACGGGCTCCCGCCGCGGCTTCTACGCCAGCGTGAAGCTTGCGTTTTGACTACTCGTACCGCAACGCCTCAATTGGATCCAACCGCGAAGCCAGCACAGCCGGCCAGTAGCCGAAGCCGA
Organism: Methylacidiphilales bacterium; assembly: GCA_965226715.1. GTDB lineage: Bacteria > Verrucomicrobiota > Verrucomicrobiia > Methylacidiphilales > UBA1321 > JABDGH01. The sequence continues at coordinate 766,664 of CBDDEB010000003.1, forward strand.
TGCCGACCGCGACAGAGAAGCCGCACGACAGCGCGATGGAAATGAACGTCGGGCTCATCCACGCGCCTTGGAAGTAACCAATGATCAGCGTCACCACCCAGCCCACGGCGATGCCCAGGATGCCGCCGCTCAGGCAGAGCGTCACCGACTCGATGAGGAACTGCGTCTGGATGTCGCGCTTGCGCGCACCTAGCGCCTTGCGCAGGCCGATCTCGCGCGTGCGCTCGGTTACCGACACGAGCATGATGTTCATGATGCCGATGCCGCCCACCACCAGCGAAATCGCCGCCACGCTGGCCAGCATGATCGAGAGCGTTGCCGTCACCGAGCTCAGCGCCTGCGCAACGGCGGTCATGTTGAAAACGCGGTAGCTGGCGCTGGTATGGATGATGCCGGGAATGTGCGGCCACGCGGTCGTCAGGTCCTGCAACTGGTTCACGCTCGTGTCCACCACCTGCTGGCTGGTCGCACTGGTATCGATCCAGTCCACGTAGCGCTTGCCCAGCACACGGTACATCGCCGTCTCCAGCGGCACCACGATCTGGTCATCGTCGTCGTAGCCGTTCGGGTCCGAGCCCTTCGCCGGCAGGATGCCGATCACCTTGAATGGAATGCCGTTGATCTCGATCCACTCGCCGACGGGATTCGCCGTGCCGAACAGGTTCGACCACACCGTCGTCCCCAGCACCGCCACCCGCGCCCGCTTGGTGCATTCCTCCATGGTGAAGAAGCGGCCGTAGGCCGGCTGCGCAAAGTAGATATCCTGGTACCCCGGCATCGCGCCCTGCAGGCTCGTCGACCAGTTGTTGTGGCCATAGACCGCCTGCACCGCGCCGCGCACTTCGCCCGACACGGCAGCGACCGTCGGCACGCGGCCGTCGATGCTGTTTGATTCCAGCACCGTCAGGCGGCTCACCGTGCCGTGCGCCTGTTTCACGCCGCCGATGTTCTGCGGGTTCGGCGTGATGATCAGCCGGTTCGAGCCGAGATTCGCGATCTGGTGATCGACCGACTGCTGCGCCGCCGCACCAAGCGCCAGCATGACGATGACCGCGCCCACGCCGATGATGATGCCCAGCGCCGAGAGGCAGGTGCGCAACTTGTTGGCCCAAAGCCCGCGCGCCGCCTGCTGAAAGTTGAGCATGAGCAGGTCCCAATGCACCCGCCGCGTCATCTCCAGCGTCGGCGCTCCGGTGATCGGCAGCGCCACCGGCGTTTCCGGGGAGTGGGGTTTCCGCACATCCTCGACAATCTGCCCGTCGTGAACGCGAATGGTGCGGTCGGCCATCGCGGCGATTGCCGGCTCGTGCGTGACGAGGATGATCGTCAACCCCTCCGCGTGCAGCTCCCGCAGCAGCGCCATGATCTCAGCGCCGCTTTTCGAGTCGAGGTTGCCCGTGGGCTCGTCGGCCAGCACCATGCGTGGCCGGCGCACCAACGCGCGCGCGATGGCCACCCGCTGCTGTTGGCCGCCGGAGAGCTCATTCGGCTTGTGATGGCTGCGATTGCCCAGGCCCACGCGCTCGAGCAAACCCGTCGGGTCGGCCGACGAGGCGTCATACTTCGCATAAATCAGCGGCAGCTCCACGTTGTCGAACGCACTCATGCGCTTGAGCAGATGGAATTGCTGGAAGACGAACCCGATCGTCTCCGAGCGCAGGCCCGCAACTTCTTCATCGTCCATTTGCGCCGTGTCCTGCCCGGCGATGCGCAGCACGCCGGTGTCGGGCCGGTCCAGCAGGCCGATCATGTGCAGCAGCGTCGACTTGCCCGAGCCCGACGCGCCGACCAGCGAGACAAACTCCCCCTCCTTGATCTCGAGCGTCACTCCGCGCAGCGCCTGCACCGTCGTCTCGCCCATCTGGTAGGTCTTCGTCACGTTCTCCAGCGCAATCATTGTCCTCGACGCAGCCCCGGCGCGGGCCTTCGCGTCCAGCTTCGGCGCAAGGGCCGCGGGCTTCTCAGGAGAAATGGTCGTTTGCGCGCACATACATTTCTAGTGATGCTTCATGTTGTTCATGCCGGCCGTGAACGAAAATCCAAGGTTATCCGCCTTCTTGATATCAAACACGCGCCGCGCCAGCCAGTCGCCCTCCGTCAATCCCGATGTCACCTCGGTCCACTCGCCGTCCGTCTGGCCCACATCGATCTTGCGCTCCACGGGGGCTTGATCTGGGCCGGGCACAACCAGCACCGTGCCCTCGGGACTGATCGCGTCGGTCGGGATCTTAAGCACGTCCGGCCGGTCGGAAATGAGCAGAAAAACATTCGCCGAGATGCCGCTGCGCACGTAGCTCGGCGTGCTGTCGAGGTAGATGTTCACCTGGTAGGTCGTCACGTTGTTGACCGTCGTCGCGTCGAACGCGATCTCATGCACCTTGCCCGTGAGATGCGCGTCGGGATAGCTGTCGAACGTGATGTCCACGTGCTGCCCCAGCCAGCACTGGCTCAGGTCGGTCTCGTCGAGAAACGCCTGCACGATCAGGTGGTCCGACATGGTGAAAACCGTCTGCGCCGTCACCACCACCTGCCCCGGCACCACCGCCGTCGAGATGATGTGCCCATCCAGCGGCGCCACGAGCGGCGCGGGCTTGAAAACATCCTCCCAGTACTTGAGCTCCTTGACGTCGTTCGCGCGCGCGGCGTCCATCAGCGCGGCGCGGCTTGTCGAGCTGATCCACGCCAGCACCTGTCCCTGTTTCACCGCGTCGCCATTAGCCACGAGAATCGTGTCCATGCGGCCGGGAATCGGCGGTGTGATGGTGAGCCGGTGCTCCGGCGCGATCAGCGCGCTTTCGCGCAGCGACACGCGCAATGGTCCGCGCTCCACCTTCACGTAGTCGAATTGCGGCTGCGCCACGTACCGCGCGTAGCTGTACCACCCCGCCGCGCCAAAGCCGATGATCCCCAGCACGATCACCGCGATCCACCGCATGTCGAATCCCGTCCGTTTCTTCATCGTATTGCCCCCACGCCCTTGGCCTCTTCCCACGCCGCCTCGGCCACGACCGCGTTCAGTTGCGCCGAAAGAAGGCTCTGCTTTTGGCTCACAAAATCATTCGTGATGAGGTTGAAGTCCTCGAACGTGGTCAACCCATTGCGATAGTCGGCCGAGGAAATCCTATAGCGGACTGCCGTCGCATCGAGCAGTTGTTCCTGGATGCGCACGTTGTCCTCCGCATCAACCATGCCCTTGAACATCTGCGCCAGCGTCAGCGCCGCGTCGTTCGTGCCGGAGCGCAAATTATCCAGCGCCTGCCGCAGCGCCGCATTCGCCGCCTTCACGTTGAAGTAAGTGGCGCCGCCTTGGAACAGCGGGTAGGAAACGCTGAAGTCCACCGACCAGCCATGATTCTTTAGCGGGTAAGCGTCGTCCGAACGATACGCATCCGCACCCGCCGTGACCGTCGGGTACCACCCGCTGTTCGCCACCGTCAGCCCCGCCGCCGCCGCGCCCACCTCGGCTTGGTGCTCGTTGTACGAGGGCGTCACGCGCGCCAGCTTCTCAAAGTCCGGCATCACCGGCAGGTGATCGGTCTCCAGTTCGCCCTCGGCCAGCACCGGCGCGGGCAGGTCCTTGCCGATATAGACGCTCAGTTGCACCGCGGAGAGATCGCGCGTGCGCACCGCCTGGTCCAGGCTGTAGCGCGCCTGGGCGAGATTCGCCTCGCTCAACTCCATGTCGCCCTTGTCTTCACTGCCTCCCTCGTAGAGCAGCCGCACCAGCCGCGCCGCGCTTTCGCGGAGATCGACAATATCCTGGCTGATCTTGATCAGCTTCTGCGCGTAGATCAGTTGCGCGAACGACGACTTGAGATTGTAGCTCAGCGTCGCCTTCTCGCCGTCGAGATCGGCAAACGCCAAGTCCAGTTGCGCCTTCGCGCGGTCGATGTTTCCCTTGGTCGCGAAGCCGTCGAAGATCAGTTGCGAAAGCGAGAGCTGCTCACTGTACGCTGTGGCGTAGGAATACGGCGTATAAAGGTCCGCCCCGGCGTAGGTGCGCGTGTCGCCGTAGCTCACGGAAATCTGCGGGTAGAGCGCCGAGTACGCGCCCATGTGCACCGCGTCACTGTTGAGCACCTGCTCGCGGGCCGACTGCAGGTCGGGATTATTGATCGTGGCCAGCCGCACGCAGTCCGCCCACGTCAGCGTCGTCGCCGGCGTCTCGGTTTCCGGGTCGGGGGCAGAATCGTCCGCAAGGGACATCAGTCCCCCGCAACCAAGCATCAATGCCATCGCCGTCATGCGCCAGATCATCTCTTTTTTCCGAAGCCCACGAGTCCCTTTCCAGACAGGGCCCGGAAGGTTTTGCAGCCTTTAACTTAAAGCGGCCTAACGCCCAAAAGTTGCAGCGAAAACGTGGGTAACCGCCTAGCGATGAATCTTTTCCCCAGAGTTCTCTGTAGCCGCGCCCTGTAAGAGACCCTCCGCAAAAGTCGCTGACTAAGGCCCGGCGGGCCGCTGGATATTAGCCGGTGGCGTCAGCCACCGGTAACGGCAAGAAAAGCGGCAGAGCCCCGGAGGGGCGACTGAAAGGGCTGTTTACCTCGAGAGTTTTCAATCGCCCCATCCGGGGCTCGTTCCTTTTTGGATGCAAATACCGGTGGCTTACGCCACCGGCTAATTTCCGTGATCCCTCCCGGGATCATCGGAAATCACGACTCTTGCAAGGTATCTGTAAGGACGTGGACTTTCTCCAACCGCTCCATCGCCTTACGAGGGCGGCTACTGCACCGGCTGCGGCGGCTGGGCTTGGTCCGGCGTCGGATTCCGTAGGAAAATTCCCGCGTTATCCGGCATGTCGCCCTTGCAGTCGATATACACGTAACTCGGCGCGAGCGTCTTCTTCATCCCCGCGATCCAATCCGAAGTAATGTGATCGTCCGGATACACAATGATCGCCGCAATGTCATTCAGCTCCAGGAATGGCATCGGATCGGCGATCTTCCCAGCGTAGAAATCGTTGATCTGCTGCTCGCGGTAATGCGCCTCTTCCGGGTGCCCGGCTGTCTCCTCCGCGTTCGTCCAGCCCAGGTAACAGCGGTTCTCGGTGAACGCGGGCAGGGCGGTCGATTCGAAGAACGCGCGATGCGCCACGCCCGTGATCACATTCTGCCCGTGAATGCGGCCCAGCACTTCCTCCAGCCGCGCCTGCTGCGCGTTCCACTTGATGAAGTTGTCGCCCTCGATGTGCAGGAAGGAGTTCGTCCCCTTCGTGTAATCGTACGCGCCCATCGTGTAGGCGCCAAACGACGCGAAACCGGTCAGCAGAATCACCGCGCTCAGGATGCGGGAGGTCCAGGCCCGGAGCGCGAAGAGTGGGGGGAAAAGCATCGCCATGCCGATGCCAAACGTGCCGCTCCACGTCTTTTCCAGCATCGTTCCGCGATCATCGAAGAAGAAAACTTCCGTGGCCAGTAGCACCGGGATGAAAAGAAAATGCAGCCATCGCTCCGCCGCGTTCATGCGCTTCCAGAAGAAACACAGCAGCAGCCATGGTAGATAGAGCGGCCACCACTGGATGATGAACGTCCAGCGATCATGCCAGTAATTGGTCACCCAGAAGAAATTCGCCGGCGCCGCGCCGTGCATCAGGTCGTTGAGCGCCGGCCAGAGCAGCGTCACGCCTACCAGGCCGCCCATGGCCACATGGTTCCAATTGCTGGGCCGCCGGCCGATGAACCACGCCATCGCCATCGTGCCGGCCAGCAGCGTCACCATGAAGACAAACCACGTACACGTGAGGATCGCCAGGAACGGCGCCACGATCAGGTAAATCCACGGCACCCGGCTCCGCTTGCGCCGCATCACCTCCGCCGCCGCGAACACCGCCCACGCCGCCAGCAAATGCCCGCCCATGGTGGCGTGAAACTCAGGGTAATAGATGTAGCAGCCCGGCGTGTAGATGCGGTAAGCGGTGTCCGGCTGATCGCTCCGCAGCAGCTTGCCGAAAATCGCGTGGATCGTGTCGCCGGGATCGCCCCCGCCGATGTCGATGCTCGCCGTCGGCGCCGGGTCGTTGGGTTGGAACAAAGTCACGGAGGGTGAGCTTCCCGTCAGCCCCGATGCATACATGATCACGACGAGGATCGTCACCAGCACGCGCCCGCGGCTCAAGCTGTAGGCCGCAGCGCCCGCGCCCAGCAGCGTCAGCGCGCCCACCACCGCCGTTCCGAGATTGCACGCCGTGCCTACGTCGATGGCCAGCAGCCGCTTCATCACGGACGCACCGTACTGCATGAACGTGTAGTAGCCGGTGTGCGGGTAGGGCGGCAGCCAACTATCCGTCGGCGGCAGCTTGTCGCCCAGGCAGAAATTGAGAATGCGGTTCGTGTCGGTCAGGTCCTCCGTGCAATAGAAATTGATGTCCGGCTGGAAGCACTTGATCAGCAGCGTGAACGCGAACGCCACAAGGAAAAACAGTCCCGGTATCCACAACGCCTTCACCGACCGTCCTGCGCGTGCCACCGCCCAGATCAAGGCCAGCGTGCTCAGCGGAAGGATCCACGCCAGGTGTGGCAGCGCCAGCCCATGCTCGACGAAATCCAGCAGCACCAGCAGCGCCATCGTCGGCGCGAATAAACCGCACCACGCCGACTCGCGCGGAAACAACTTGCGGAAAACGACCGCCCCGCCGACCACGTGCAGGGAGACAAGGACCGCCAAAATGACAACGCGGATCAGCAGCATAAAACGAGGTCAGCGAAAATGGACGGCCTTGGCGTTATGAGCAAGCCGAAGGCTTGCCGGAGCTGTAGCCGGTGGTCGAGGCCACAGCAGTGGCCGACACCACCGGAAAAGATCCGGAAAAAGAGCGGCATCCTGAAGGGATGCCAGGAGCAATCGGCTTATGTATAACTCGCATGGAGGGGAAAACCTCCCGCTGGTCTAGCGGACTACATCGCCGTTGCCAAGGGGACGATTTGCCGACGGACGCATCGTCACATGCAGCGACTCAGTCAGGTAAAGGCTCAGCTCCTGCAGCGCCAAAATCTGGTTGCCGATCATGTTCAGCCGCGCGCGAATCTGCCCGTGCGATTTCGCCTCCAGATCCTCGATCAACGATTCCAGCGCAGGGGACGGCGCACCGTTGGCCGCCCCAATCTCCGCGCGCAGGTGGTGCAGTTGGCTGGCCGCGACCACCTTTTTCTTCTTCAGCTCCGGCAGCTCTTCCCACTTCTGCCCCGCAAGCAAGGCCAACTCATCCACCAGAAGCGCGGCCGCTACCAACAGCAAAGCAGTCCTCCCTTTAGGCAAGGCGGGGGAATCATTCGTCGCTGACATGTATAAGCTAACTATCGACAGTGGTACTTATAACATTAGTTATATTCATAACGTAAGTACGTGTTTTGTTTACAAATACAAATAGTGTGACTAGACGCTCAACCTATTGACTGTAAGCAGCTAGCCTACCGGCTGGCCGGCGGCGGCCGCCCGTCGGCAGCAGCAAGCGTAGGCAGTGCGATCCCTAAAGAGGCAAAAACTTCATCTCCCCATCGGCCGCGCGATAAGCGGCGCGGCGCACGGCATCAGTCGAGCCCATCGAAAAAAGCCGTCCGCTCGACGTAAACTCCCACGGCCCTTTGCTGCCACCTTTGCGGCTGGCCTTGGTCGAGGCATTACCGGGTTCGTTCGAATGATCGCGGCGAGCTGTCCGTCTCATAAAGGTACGTCTGTTGTGGGGCCTTCATGTCACAGGAAGGTTCTCTGCCCGTGACAAGTGGGTGAATCCTACAAAGCAGCTTCCCCGCCAACCCGCTAAAAAATATTCAGGTAACTCCGCGTCATCTTACCGCTTCCCGAAACTTGCGCGCCGCGCTCTGGTTAGATGCGCATGCGCCTCCTCCTCCCGCTCCTTGTTCTCAGCCTTTCCTCCTCCTCTCTTTCTGCGCAAACCAACACACCGCCGGCCAACGTGGCGACTTCGGGTGTGATCGAGAAAGGCAACATTCTTCTCCAGAACAACGTCGTCTTCGGCAAGGGCGGCGATCAGGACCTGCATGCCGACATCGCGTGGCCAAAAAACGCCACCGGCCCGCTGCCCGCGATCATCCACATCCACGGCGGCGGCTGGATCGCCGGCACCTACCACTGGGGCCCCGATCCGTACGTCCGCGCCGGCTACTTCGTCGCCTCCGTCGAGTACCGGCTCGACAACGTCGCCAAGTGGCCCGCGCAAATCCAGGACTGCAAGTGCGCCGTGCGCTGGCTGCGCGCCAACGCCGCCAAGTACAACGTCGACCCCAACCGCATCGGCGTCATCGGCGAAAGCGCGGGTGGCCACCTCGTCGCCTGCCTCGACACCATGACCGACCCGAAGCTCGAGGGCGATGGCGGCTACCCCGGCGTCAGCAGCGCCGTTCAGGCCGTCGTCGATTTCTACGGCCCCACCGATTTCGTCGACGCCGATAAATTCACGCCTATGGCCATCAAGATCTCCGAGGGCCTTTTCGGCGTGCCCTACGCGCAAAATCCCGACCTCTGGAAAAGCGCCAGCCCCGTTTTCTACGTCGCCGCCGGCGATCCGCCCGTCCTCATGGTCCACGGCGATTCCGATCCGCTCGTCCCGCTCGCGCAATCGCAAGTCTTCGCCGACGCGCTGACCAAGGCCGGTGTGCCCAACCAGCTCCTCGTCGTCAAGAACGGCAAGCACAGCCTCACGCCCATCCCCGGCACGAAGCTCGATCCCAACTGGAAAACAATCAACCAGACCGTCCTCGATTTCTTCCGCAAAAATCTCGCGCCCAAGTAAGTCATCGTAAGTCATCGCCCCATTTGAACCCCGCGCGACCCCTGCTATTTTAATAGCATGGATTTAAATAAATTTACCGAACAGGCCAGCGGCGCCCTCGCCGCCTCGCAGGAGGAAGCCGTCCGCCTCGGCAACCAAGCCGTCGACGTCGAGCACCTTTTCTACGCGCTCATCACGCAGGAAGGCGGCCTCATCCCGCGCCTGTTTGAGCGCCTCAAAGTCTCGCTCGACCTCGCGCAGACCAAGAGCCAGGCCGCGCTCGAGCGCCTGCCCAAAATCAGCGGCAGCGGGGCCACCGGGCAGGTCGGCATCACGCACCGCCTCAACCAGCTCCTCGTCCGCGCGCAGGACGAAGCGAAAAAGCTGAAGGACGACTACGTCTCCGTCGAGCACCTCGTCCTCGCCATGTTCGGCGAAGACAAGGAAACCGAAATCGCGCGCATCTTCCGCAGCCTCACCCTCACGCGCGGCGCCTTCCTCACCGCCATGCAGGAAGTCCGCGGCAACCAGCGCGTCACCAGCCAAAACCCCGAGGCCACCTACGAGTCGCTGCAGAAATACGGCCGCGATCTCACCGCCCTCGCGCGCCAAAACAAGCTCGACCCCGTCATCGGCCGCGACGCCGAAATCCGCCGCGCCATCCAGGTCCTCTCGCGCCGCACCAAGAACAACCCCGTCCTCATCGGCGAACCCGGCGTCGGCAAGACCGCCATCGTCGAGGGCCTCGCGCAACGCATCGTCGCCGGCGACGTGCCCGATTCCCTCAAGGACAAGAAAATCATCGCGCTCGATCTCGCCGCGCTCATCGCCGGCGCCAAGTTCCGCGGCGAATTCGAGGAACGCCTCAAGGCCGTGCTTCAGGAAGTCACCAAATCCGCCGGCCAGATCATCCTCTTCATCGACGAAATCCACACCATGGTCGGCGCGGGCAAGGCCGAGGGCGCCATGGACGCCGGCAACATGCTCAAGCCGATGCTCGCCCGCGGCGAACTCCATTGCATCGGCGCGACCACGCTTGACGAGTACCGCAAGTACATCGAGAAAGACGCCGCGCTCGAGCGCCGCTTCCAGCCCGTCCAGGTCGACGAGCCCAGCGTCGAGGACACCATCTCCATCCTCCGCGGCCTCAGCGAAAAGTACCAGGTCCACCACGGCGTCCGCATCCAGGACGCCGCGCTCGTCGCCGCCGCCGTCCTCTCGCATCGCTATATCAGCGACCGCTTCCTCCCCGACAAGGCCATCGACCTCATGGACGAAGCCGCCGCGAAACTGCGCACCGAAAACGAGAGCATGCCCGAGGAACTCGAGAACCTCGAGCGCCGCGTCACCCAGCTCGCCATTGAGCGCGAGGCGCTCAAGCGGGAAAAAGACGCCGCTTCCAAGGAACGCCTCGCCGAGCTCGAGAAGGAACTCGCCAACATCCAGGCCGACCGCGACAAGCTCAAGGCCCAGTGGCAAAACGAAAAGTCCGCCATCGAGGCCACCGGCAAGCTCCGCGAGGAACTCGAGCAGGTCCGCGCCCAGATCGATCGACCAGGCCCAGCGCGCCAACGATCTCAGCCGCGCCTCCGAGGCTCCGCTACGGCGTCCTCCCGCAAAAGGAAAAAGCGCTCAAGGACGCCGAGGAAAAAGATCGCCAAGTCCGCCAGGGAAGGCAAAGGTTCGCTCGTGCAGGAAGAAGTCACCGCCGACGAAATCGCCGAGGTCGTCGCGCGCTGGACCGGCGTCCCCGTTGCGCGTCTCCTGGAAGGAGAACAAGAAAAGTTGCTGCGCCTCGACGCCATCCTCCACGAGCGCGTCATCGGCCAGGACGAAGCCGTACAGCGGCTGTCGCCGACGCCGTCATCCGCGCCCGCGCCGGCCTCAAGGATCCCAAGCGTCCCATCGGCTCCTTCATCTTCCTCGGCCCCACCGGCGTCGGCAAAACCGAGCTCGCCCGCGCGCTCGCCGAATCCATGTTCGACAGCGAGGAAAACATGGTCCGCCTCGACATGAGCGAATACATGGAAAAGCACGCCGTCTCCCGCCTCATCGGCGCGCCTCCCGGCTACATCGGCTACGACGAGGGCGGCCAGCTCACCGAGGCCGTGCGCCGCAAGCCCTATTGCGTCATCCTTTTCGACGAAATCGAAAAAGCCCACGTCGACGTCTTCAACACGCTCCTGCAAATCCTCGATGACGGACGCCTCACCGACTCGCAGGGCCGCGTCGTGGACTTCAAGAACACCATCATCATCATGACCTCGAACATCGGTTCGCGGCACCTCATCGAGAACGTCTCCGAAAAAGGCGGCGACATCGACGAGAAAACGCGCGAATCGGTCATGGCCGAGATGCGCGCCCACTTCCGCCCCGAGTTCCTCAACCGCGTCGACGAAATCGTCCTCTTCAAGCCGCTCACCATGCGCGAAATTGAGCGCATCGTGGACCTCCAGCTCGGCCTCCTCCGCAAGCGCCTTGCCGAGCGCCACATCGACCTCACCCTCAACGAAACCGCCAAGGAACTCCTCGCCCGCCGCGGCTACGACCCCGTCTACGGCGCCCGCCCACTGAAACGCGTCATCCAGCGCGAACTCGAAACCAAGCTCTCCCGCGCCC